>CAVQGC010000016.1:0-224838 GCA_963711955.1 uncultured Alphaproteobacteria bacterium
CGCCTGGGGCGAGATGGAAGGCTCGGTCAACACCCTGATCGACGACCTGCTCTGGCCGACCCGCGAAGTGACCCGCGCGGTCGCCGCCGTGGCGCAGGGCGACCTGCTGCAGACCGTGCGGCTGGACGTCGACGGCCGCCCGCTGAAGGGCGAGTTCCTGCAATCGGCCACCATCGTCAACACGATGATCAAGCAGCTCGGCGTGTTCACCTCGGAAGTGACGCGCGTGGCGCGCGAGGTCGGCACCGAAGGCAAGCTCGGCGGCCAGGCGCAGGTGCCGGAAGTGACCGGCGTGTGGAAGGACCTGACCGAGAGCGTGAACTCGATGGCCTCCAACCTGACCGCGCAGGTCCGCAACATCGCCGACGTGACCATCGCGGTGGCGAACGGCGACTTGTCGAAGAAGATCACCGTCGACGTGCGCGGCGAAATCCTTCAGCTCAAGGAAGCCATCAACACGATGGTGGACCAGCTGCGCTCGTTCGCCTCGGAAGTGACGCGCGTGGCGCGCGAAGTCGGCACCGACGGCAAGCTCGGCGGCCAGGCGATCGTGCCGGGCGTCGCCGGCACCTGGAAGGACCTGACCGACACCGTGAACTGCTGTCCGGCAACCTGACCACGCAGGTCCGCAACATCGCGCAGGTGACCACCGCCGTGGCGCGCGGCGACCTGTCGCGCAAGATCACCGTGGACGTGAGGGGCGAGATTCTCGAGCTCAAGGACACCATCAACACGATGGTGGACCAGCTCAACGCCTTCGCCTCGCGAAGTGACGCGCGTGGCGCGCGAGGTCGGCACCGAAGGCAAGCTCGGCGGCCAGGCCGCGGTGCCCGGCGTCGCCGGCACCTGGAAGGACCTGACCGACAGCGTCAACTTCATGGCCGGCAACCTGACCTCGCAGGTCCGCAACATCGCCGAGGTGGCGACCGCCATCGCCGGCGGCGACCTGTCGAAGAAGATCACCGTGAACGTGTCGGGCGAAATCCTTCAGCTGAAGGAAACCATCAACACGATGGTGGACCAGCTCAACGCCTTCGCCGGCGAAGTGACGCGCGTGGCGCGCGAGGTCGGCACCGAAGGCCGGCTCGGCGGCCAGGCCAACGTGCTCGGCGTCGCCGGCACCTGGAAGGACTTGACCGACTCCGTGAACTCGATGGCGTCGAACCTGACCGCCCAGGTCCGCAACATCGCCGAAGTGACCACCGCCATCGCCAACGGCGACTTGTCGAAGAAGATCACCGTGGACGTGCGCGGCGAAATTCTCGAACTGAAGGACACCATCAACACCATGGTGGACCAGCTCAACGCCTTCGCCGGCGAAGTGACGCGCGTGGCGCGCGAAGTCGGCACCGAAGGCAAGCTCGGCGGTCAGGCGCTGGTGCGCGGCGTCGCCGGCACCTGGAAGGACCTGACCGACACGGTCAACTCGATGGCCTCCAACCTGACCGGCCAGGTCCGCAACATCGCCGAGGTGGCGACCGCGGTGGCGCAGGGCGACCTGTCGAAGAAGATCACCGTGAACGTGTCGGGCGAAATCCTTCAGCTGAAGGAAACGCTCAACACCATGGTGGACCAGCTCAACGCCTTCGCCGGCGAAGTGACGCGCGTGGCGCGCGAGGTCGGCACCGAAGGCAAGCTCGGCGGCCAGGCCGCGGTGCCGGGCGTCGCCGGCACCTGGAAGGACTTGACCGACACCGTGAACTCGATGGCCGGCAACCTGACCGGCCAGGTCCGCAACATCGCCGAGGTGGCGACCGCCATCGCCGACGGCGACTTGTCGCGCAAGATCACCGTCGACGTGCGCGGCGAAATCCTTCAGCTGAAGGAAACGCTCAACACCATGGTGGACCAGCTCAACCGCTTCGCCGGCGAAGTGACGCGCGTGGCGCGCGAGGTCGGCACCGAAGGCCGGCTCGGCGGTCAGGCCAACGTGCCGGGCGTCGCCGGCACCTGGAAGGACTTGACCGACAGCGTGAACTCGATGGCCGGCAACCTGACCGCTCAGGTCCGCAACATCGCCGAAGTGACCACCGCCGTGGCGCGCGGCGACTTGTCGCGCAAGATCACCGTCGACGTGAAGGGCGAAATTCTCGAGCTGAAGAACACCATCAACACCATGGTGGACCAGCTCAACGCCTTCGCCTCGGAAGTGACGCGCGTGGCGCGCGAGGTCGGCACCGAAGGCAAGCTCGGCGGCCAGGCGCAGGTGCCGGAAGTCGCCGGCACCTGGAAGGACCTGACCGACAACGTCAACTTCATGGCGTCGAACCTGACCGCGCAGGTCCGCAACATCGCCGAGGTGGCGACCGCCATCGCCGGCGGCGACCTGTCGAAGAAGATCACCGTCGACGTGCGCGGCGAGATTCTGCTGCTGAAGGAAACGCTCAACACCATGGTCGAGCAGCTGCGCTCGTTCGCCGCCGAAGTGACGCGCGTGGCGCGCGAAGTCGGCACCGAAGGCCGGCTCGGCGGTCAGGCGGTCGTGCCCGGCGTCGGCCGGCACCTGGAAGGACTTGACCGACAACGTCAACCTGCTGGCGGCGAACCTGACCACCCAGGTCCGCAACATCGCCGAAGTGACCACCGCCGTGGCGCGCGGCGACTTGTCGCGCAAGATCACCGTCGACGTGAAGGGCGAAATTCTCGAACTGAAGAACACCATCAACACCATGGTGGACCAGCTCAACGCCTTCGCCTCGGAAGTGACGCGCGTGGCGCGCGAAGTCGGCACCGAAGGCAAGCTCGGCGGCCAGGCCGCGGTGCCCGGCGTCGCCGGCACCTGGAAGGACCTGACCGACACCGTGAACGTCATGGCCGCCAACCTCACCGAACAGGTGCGCGGCATCGTCAAGGTCGTGACCGCGGTCGCCAACGGCGACCTCAAGCAGAACCTGACCGTGAAATCGAAGGGCGAGGTCGCGGCGCTCGCCGAGACCATCAACAACATGACCGATACGCTGGCGACCTTCGCCGATCAGGTGACGACGGTGGCGCGCGAGGTGGGCGTGGAAGGCCGCCTCGGCGGCCAGGCCAACGTGCCCGGCGCCGCCGGCACCTGGAAGGACCTGACCGGCAACGTGAACCTGCTGGCCGCCAACCTCACCACGCAGGTGCGCGCCATCGCCGAAGTGGCGACCGCCGTGACCAAGGGCGACCTGACGCGGTCGATTCAGGTGGACGCGCGCGGCGAAGTGGCCGAGCTCAAAGACAACATCAACACGATGATCGGCAATCTGCGGCTCACCACCGACCGCAACACCGAGCAGGACTGGCTGAAGACCAACCTCGCCAAGTTCACCAACATGCTGCAGGGCCAGCGCGACCTCGAGCACCGTCGGCCGGCTGCTGCTGACCGAGCTGACGCCGCTGGTCAACGCGCAGCTCGGCGTGATCTACCAGGTCGAAAACGACGAACCCAGGCGCTGCGGCTGCTGTCGGCCTATGCCGACGACGGCGACAACGGCCATCCGCATGCGGCTGCGGATCGGCGAGGGCCTGATCGGCCAGTGCGCCGCCGACAAGCGGCGCCTGCTGATCACCGAAATGCCGACGCATGCGGTGCCGATCGGCTCGGCGCTGTTCAAGGTCGTGCCGCAGAACGTCATCGTGCTGCCGGTGCTGTTCGAGAACCAGGTCAAGGCGGTGATCGAGCTCGCCTCGATCACGCGCGTTCACCACCTTGCAGATGACGTTCCTGGAGCAGCTCACCGACTAGCATCGGCATCGTGCTCAACTCGATCGAAGCGACGATGCAGACCGAAGGCCTGCTCAAGCAGTCGCAGCAGCTCGCCGCCGAGCTGCAGACGCAGCAGAAGGAGCTGCAGCAGACCAACGAGCAGCTCGAGCAGAAGGCGCAGCAGCTCGCCGAGCGCAACGTCGAAGTGGAGCGCAAGAACCAGGAAATCGAGCAGGCCCGCCGCGCGCTGGAGGAAAAGGCGACCGAGCTGGCGCTCACCTCGAAGTACAAGTCCGAGTTCCTGGCCAACATGTCGCACGAGCTGCGCACGCCGCTCAACTCGATCCTGATCCTGGGCCAGCAGCTCACCGAAAATCCGGACGGCAATCTGACGGCCAAGCAGGTGGAATTCGCCCGCACCATCCACGGCGCCGGCACCGACCTGCTCAACCTGATCAGCGACATTCTCGACCTGTCGAAGATCGAGTCCGGCACCGTCACCGTCGATGCGCAGGAAATCTTCGTCACCAACCTGCTCGACGCGATCGCGCGGCCGTTCCGCCACGAGGCGGAAAACCGGCAGCTGTCATTCGACGTCGAGATCGATCCGCATCTCGGCCGCAGCATCGTCACCGATTCCAAGCGGCTGCAGCAGGTGCTGAAGAACCTGCTGTCCAACGCCTTCAAGTTCACCGAGCATGGCGGCGTGCGGCTCAAGGTGTCCGGCCGCGGTCGGCGGCTGGAGTGCCGACCATCCGGTGCTCAACCAATCGCCGGCGGTGGTCGCCTTCGAGGTGTCCGATACCGGCATCGGCATTCCGCCGGAGAAGCAGAAGATCATCTTCGAGGCGTTCCAGCAGGCCGACGCCAGCACCAGCCGCAAATACGGCGGCACCGGCCTCGGTCTCGCCATCAGCCGCGAGCTGTCGCAACCTGCTCGGCGGCGAAATCCAGCTGCGCAGCACGCCCGGCTCCGGCAGCACCTTCATCCTCTATCTGCCGCTGAAATATGTCGGCTCGACGACCGCGCTGCGGGCGCAATCCGAGGCGCCGCAGTTCAAGCCGCCGACCATCCCGGCGCTCAGCGCGCCACGCGCCGGACCGCGCCGATCGAGCAAATCCCGGACGACCGGCTGGAGATCGAGCCCGGCGACAGCATCCTGCTGATCGTCGAGGACGATCCGCACTATGCCCGCATCGTCATGGATCTCGCCCGCGACAAGGGCTTCAAGGTGCTGGTTGTCGCCGCGCGGCGCCGACGCGCTCGATCTTGCCAAGCAGTTCCAGCCGACCGCGGTCTCGCTCGACGTGTTCCTGCCGGACATGCTGGGCTGGACGGTGCTCAGCCAGCTCAAGCAGAACGCGCTGACCCGGCACATTCCGGTGCAGATCATCACGCTCGACGAGGACCGCCAGCACGCGCTGGCGCAGCGGCGCCTTCTCCTTCGTCACCAAGCCGACCACGACCGAAGGCGTCGAAGCCGCGCTGTCGCGCATCAAGGAATACGCCCAGCCGCGGCGCAAGCGCCTGCTGGTGGTCGAGGACAACGCCGCCGAGCAGATGAGCATCACCGAGCTGCTCGGCCATGACGACATCGAGATCGTCACCGTCGGCACCGGCACGCGACGCGCTGACGACGCTGCGCGACAAGCCCTGCGATTGCGTGGTGCTCGACCTCCGGCTGCCCGACATGACCGGCTTCGAGGTGCTGGAGAAGATCCGCGACGACGCTTCGCTTGTCGGACGTTCCGGTGGTGGTGTTCACCGGCCGCGAGCTGTCGGCGGAGGAGGACGCCCAGCTGCACACCATGGCGCGCAGCATCGTGGTCAAGGGCGTGGAATCGCCCGAGCGGCTGCTCGACGAAACCGCGCTGTTCCTGCACCGCGTGGTGACCGATCTGCCGGCCGAGAAGCAGCGCATGCTGGAGCGGCTGACCAGCTCCGACGAGGACCTGGTCGGGCGCACCGCGCTGCTGGTCGACGACGACGCGCGCAACATCTTCGCGCTTTCGAGCGTGCTGGAGCGGCGCGGCATGCACGTGCTGACCGCGACGACCGGCAGCGAGGCGATCGAGCTGGTGGAATTCGACGCCGGACCTCGCGATCGTGCTGATGGACATCATGATGCCGGAGATGGACGGCTATCAGACGATGGAGGTGATCCGCGAGAAGCCGGCATTCCGCCGCCTGCCGATCATCGCGCTGACCGCCAAGGCGATGAAGGGCGACCGCGAGAAATGCCTGGAGGCCGGCGCCTCCGATTATCTCGCCAAGCCCGTCAACACCGAGCAATTGCTGTCGGCGCTGCGCATGTGGCTGCACCGCTAGAGCGGGATAGGCGAAATGACCGCAGCACGACAAGGTCAATATCCTGCTGGTCGACGATCAGCCGGCGAAGCTGCTGAGCTATGAGGTGATCCTGCGGGAGCTCGGCGAAAATCTGATCAAGGCATCGTCCGGCCGCGAGGCGCTCGAGCACCTGCTCAAGACGGAAATCGCCGTCGTTCTGGTCGACGTCTGCATGCCCGATCTCGACGGCTTCCAGCTCGCGGCGATGATCCGCGAGCATCCGCGCTTCCAGAAGACGGCGATGATCTTCATCTCCGCCATCCATCTGTCCGATATGGATCGCCTGCGCGGCTACGAGATGGGCGCGGTGGACTACGTGCCGGTGCCGGTCATCCCCGAGGTGCTGCGCGCCAAGGTCAGGGTCTTCGCCGAGCTTTACCGCAAGACCCGGCAACTCGAGCGGCTCAACGCCGAGCTTGAAGCAGCGCGTGGCGGCGCGCACAGCCGAGCTGGAGGCCTCCACCGCGCGACTGCTGGCAGAGCGAGCAGCGCCGCAACCTCGCGCTGGCCGCCGGCAACATGGGCTCCTGGGACTGGGACATCGGTCAACGGCGACTGCATGTGGGACGAGGGCCAGTGCCGGATTTTCGGCGTCGACCCGGCGACATTTCGCGGTAACGCCGGAGAATGTCCGCGCGCTGGTGCATCCGGACGACTGGGGGCACCTGCAGACCGCCATCGATCAAGCTCTTGGAAGACGGCAGGCCTATCAGGCCGAATTCCGCGTCCGCCGGCCGAACGGCGAGATGCGCTGGTGCTTCGGCACGGCGGCGCCGAGCGTCGATGACGCCGGCAACGTCGTGCGCGTCAGCGGCGTGACCGTCGACATCACCGACCGCAAGGAAGCCGAAGAGCGCCAGGCCCTGCTGGCGCGCGAGGTCGACCATCGCGCCAAGAACGCGCTGGCGCTGGTGCAATCGATCATGCGGCTGACCACGCGCCGGCAGCGTCGACGGCCTACGTCGCCGCGGTCGAGGGCCGCATCAAGGCGCTGTCGCGCGCGCACACGGTGCTCGTCGCAATCGCGCTGGCAGGGCGCCGATCTCGGCGGCCTGGTCGACGAGGAGCTCGCGCCGTATCCGCACCGGCGACAGCCGCCAGATCTCGCTGCAAGGGCCCCGCATGCTGCTGCAGCCGGCGCCCGCCCAGACGCTGGCGCTGGCGCTGCATGAGCTTGTCACCAACGCCGCGAAATACGGCGCACTGTCGAGTGCGACCGGCACCGTGAAGCTGTCCTGGGAGGCACAGGCCGGTGCACTCATCATCTACTGGACCGAGGCTGGCGGACCCGCCACCAGCAAGCCGGCCTCGCAGGGCTTCGGCACCAAGCTCATCCTCGCCAGTATGGAGGGGCAATTGGGCGGGCAGGCGCTGTTCGATTGGCGCCCCGAAGGCCTGAAGTGCATCCTCTCGATACCGCTCAGCGACAAGATCGCGCATGCCGAACCGCACACTCCTCAGAACCGCAACTCGCGCGAAACGTCGGCGGATGCCGAAGTAGCGATCTCCGGCAATCGCGTGATGATCGTAGAGGACGAGCCGCTGGTGGCGATGGCGATGAGCGACCTTATCACCGAGCTGGGCCTGACAGTGGTCGGCCCGTTCGGCAAAGTCGGTCAGGCTATCGCCGCGCTAAAGGATAATTCGATCAGTGCTGCGCTGCTCGACATCAATCTGGCCGGCGAATTGGTCTATCCACTGGCTGATCGGCTGATCGCGGAAAAGGTGCCGTTCGTGTTTGTGACCGGCTACGGCAGCGAAAGCATCGACCGTCGTTATGCCAACGTCAGAGTCCTGCAGAAGCCGATCAAGCGCGACATGGTTGCGAATATGTTTGCGGAAGCCGGTGCCGATTCGGCCGACCGTCGCAGAGCGGTGGGATAACAGCACCGAGAGCAAGTCGGCCGCCGGCGGCTCGACTGAAATCTCTGAAATTTATCGCAGATCGAAATCGGTGGCGCTCAGCAACGCATTAAGCGATGCGATCAAGCTTAATCCGCCTGCACCGGTGCCATTGCTGTCCCAGAATAACTGACGAGATGTCGTATTAAACAGGAACTGTCCGTGTCCGGCTTCGGTGGCAGATGGGGCGGATCCTGCTGCCGCTGCGCCCGAGACGAAGTAGTGCAGGCCAAAGTCATTGCCGTCGCCCGCATCGAGCGCCACGCCAGATGCTATTCCGAATCCCGCCTTGATGATCGCGATTTTGTCGGCGTCCATCGCACTGAAATCGAGGATCGTATCTGAGCCGTCAGCCGGGCCTGTGTAGCGGAAATAGTCGTTGCCGCTGTCGCCGCGCAACGTATCGGCGCCGAGACCGCCCGTAAGTTCGTCGCGGCCTATACCCCCCGAGAGTGAGTTCGATCCCGCAGATCCGACCAGTTCGTCGTTGAAAATGCTGCCGATCAGATTCTCGACGCTTGAGATCGTGTCATTACCGAACCCGGTGGCCTGCATTCCCACGACGATCAAGCTGACAACGACGCGTTGGTCTGCGTTCGCATAGGTTACGGTGTCGACGCCCGGGCCGCCGATCAGCACGTTGTTCTGCTCATTGCCCTCCAGCACGTCGTCACCGGATCCACCGGTCAGATTTTCAATCTCGGACAGGATGTCGCCTTCCGCCTCGCCATGTGAGCCTGTTCCGGTGAACAGGCTGACCGTCACCCCCGCCGTATCAAATGCATAGCTCGCCGTGTCGATTCCGCCGCCGCCCACCAGCGTATCATTGCCGGCTCCACCGCTCACCACGTTGGCCATGGCGTTACCGGTGATCACGTTATCGAACTCGTTGCCGGTGCCGTTGACGGCCGACACACCGGTCAGCGTCAGGTTCTCCAGATTGGCGCCGAGTGTGTAATTAACGACGGACAGCACGAGATCGGCGTCGCCCTCGTCCGGATTTTCCGTGACTTGATCTGTCGCTGCGTCCACAACGTAGGTATCGTTGTCCTCGCCGCCAATCAGATTGTCGCCACCGCCGCCGCCATCCAGCCGGTCGTCGCCAGCAAGGCCGACCAGCGTGTTGACCGCCGCGTTGCCCGTAAGGCTGTTGGCTAGCTCATTGCCGGTGCCGTTCACCGCAGCAGCACCTGTCAGCG
Organism: uncultured Alphaproteobacteria bacterium; assembly: GCA_963711955.1. Lineage (GTDB taxonomy): Bacteria > Pseudomonadota > Alphaproteobacteria > Rhizobiales > Xanthobacteraceae > Z2-YC6860. The sequence goes on from CAVQGC010000016.1 coordinate 9,128, forward strand.
CCAGGTTTTCCAGATTGACACCCAACGTGTAGCTCGCCGCCGACAGTACGAGATCGGCGTCGCCTTCGTCCGCGTTTTCCGTCACCTCGTCACCCGTGACGTCGAGCACATAAGTGTCGTTGCCGGCCCCGCCGAACAGTTTGTCGACACCACCCCCGCCCTCCAATCGGTCATCGCCACCAAGCCCGATGAGTACGTTGGCCGTTGAGGCCCCAATGAGCTTGTCGTTGAACTTTGATCCTATGAGCCGCTCAAAGCCCGACAGGGTGTCGCTGCCGGCTCCGGTAATTTGAATAGCGCCAACCGCCAAACTCACGGTCACGCCATTGTCGGCATTTTCATAACTCACTGTGTCGTTGCCTGTGCCGCCGGTCAGCTTGTTGTTTCCGGCGTTGCCTTCCAACGTGTCATCGCCGGAGCCGCCGGTCAGGTTCTCGATTTCGGACAGGCTATCGCCCTCCGCATGACCGCCCGCGCCTTCGCCGGTCATCAGACTGACGGTCACGCCTTCTCCGTCCGACGCGTAGCTCGCAGTGTCGACCCCTCCGCCGCCAATCAATGTATCTTGACCCGCCCCGCCAATCAGGATGTTTGCCGCCGAATTGCCATTGACGATATTGTCCAGCGCATTGCCGGTACCATTAATCGCCGCAGCGCCTGTCAGCGTCAGGTTTTCCAGGTGGGCGCCCAGGGTGAAACTCACCGCCGACAGCACCGTATCGGCGTCCCCCTCGCCCGCATTTTCCGTCACCTGGTCTGCTGCAAGATCGACCACATAGGTATCGTTACCCTCGCCGCCGAAGAGTTTGTCGTCGCCCGCGCCTCCGTCCAGCCAATCGTCGCCATCAAGACCAGACAGCGTGTTGGCTGCTGCGTTACCTGTCATGTCGTTGTTGAGTTCGTTGCCGGTGCCATTGATCGTGGCAGCACCGATCAACTTCAGGCGCTCGATGTTGTCGCCGAGTGTGAAGGTTGCAGATGATTGAACCAGGTCGGCATCGCCCTCGTCGCTGGCTTCCGTCACCAAATCGCCCGTGACATTGACCACATAGGTGTCGTTGCCCGCACCACCCAGCAAAGTGTCGATGCCGACACCGCCATTGAGCAGATCATCGCCGTCCAGGCCGGTCAGCACGTTGGCGCCGGCCGTTCCGGTCAGATTGTCCGAGAAATTTGAGCCAACGAGGTGCTCAAACCCGGAGATGGTGTCGCTCCCAGCGCCTCCGGTCACCTGTGCGGTGGCGACCATGAGTTTCACCGTCACACCATTCGGTCCCATCGCATTGCGGTACGATAGCGTGTCGCCACCTGCACCGCTTGCGCCACCGATCAGAACATTCGCTCCGGCGCTGCCTTCCAGCACATCGTCGCCGCTGCCGCCGGTCAGGTTCTCGATCTCAGACAGGCTATCGCCTTCCGCATCACCGCCCACGCCAACGCCGGTCATCAGACTGACCGCGACGCCAGCGGTACCCAACGCATAGCTCGCGGTGTCGACCCCGCCGCCGCCAAGCAACCTATCCTGGCCGGCCCCGCCGGTCAGCGTGTTGGCCGCCCCATTGCCAGTGATAAGGTTGTCGTCCTCGTTGCCTTTCCCGCTGATCGCCGCCACTCCCGTCAGCGTCAGATTTTCCAGATTGGCGCCCAGCGTGTAACTCACCCGCGACAGTACGAAGTCGTCGCCTTCGTTAGCGGCCTCCGTCGCCAGGTCGGTTGCAGCATCAACGACATAAGTATCGTTGCCGGCACCACCGAGCAGCTTGTCCGCGCCGGCGCCGCCGTCCAGCCAGTCGTCGCCATCCAGGCCGATCAGCGTGTTAACGGCCACGCTGCCGGTAAGCTTGTCATCGAATGCCGATCCGGTCAGCTTCTCGAAGCCGGATATTGTGTCCGTGCCCGCCCCGGTCATCTGCGGACCCGCGACGGCAAGACTGACGATCACTGCGTTGTTGGCGTTCGCATAAGTGAGCGTGTCGCCCACCGCGCCGTTGGCGCCTCCCGAGAGCTTGTTCGCGCCGTCGTCGCCTTCGATCGTATCGTTACCCGCTCCGCCGGTCACATTTTCAATCGAGATCAGACTGTCGTCTTGCGCATGGCCGCCGCTGGCCGCGCCGGTCGCAAGGCTGATCGTCACGCCCGCGGTATCGCTGGCATACGATGCGGTGTCGTTAGCTGCGCCACCGTCAAGCTTGTCCGCACCCGCGCCGCCAGCCAGGATGTCATCGCCGCCGCCGCCGTACAACTCATTGGCGCCACTGTTTCCGGTGAGCGCGTCACCCGCATCGCCGCTGATGATATTTTCGAAGTTGGAAAGCTTGTCGCCAGCGGCATCGCCACCCATTCCAGTGCCAGTGGCCAGGTTGACCGCGAGTGACGCCATGGCGCCTTCGTAGCTCGCCGTATCGATTCCGGCGCCACCCTCCATGGCGTCGCCACCGGGCCCACCCGTAACAACATCATCGCCACCCAATGCGTTGATGACGTCGAGCCGCCATGGCCGTAAATGAGATCGCCGTCGTCGGTCGGCAGCGGCTGCCCGGGGACGGTGTTGTTCGCATTGATTGTATCGTTTCCGGCGCTGCCGATCGTAACGCCGCTCGGACTGGTCACCTTGAAGCTGAACGCTCCGGAAATTCTGATCGTCGCCATTGCCCCTGCCGAGCACGGCGCGGAGATCGTCGCTGGCACACACATCAGCACCTCCGCTGCGGGCCAACTCCGCAGCGACAGCGCTGTGTTGTGTGACGAATTGTCGTGCCGATTGACGGCACTTCCGCCTAGTACCCGTAGCCCCCAAACGCGTTTACACTCGGCCTGCCTCCTGGGCAGCGCCGGGCAAATCGTAGCAATCACAGCCAAAGGTTGTTACAGCCTGTAGTTGCCTGAGTGTTCAAGATGGGCGCGACAGTTGTGCTGAATATCTCGATTGCCAGAGTGGGCTTGGCGGCGACTGCAACCTGGCCGACTATCTTTCGGCTCGTGAGAGGTCAGTCGCTCGATCGCTTTGCCGCACCGATTGTGTCCTTGACCGACGCGTTGGCCGTCGAGGTGGCCCCGATGTCGGGTTTTCCGAGCCGGTTGTAGATCGACCCGATCAGAAAGAGTGCGATTGCCACCGTCCAGACAATGGCGATGCCGCGCTCGGAACCGAAGGCACTGCCCTCGTAGCGCTTTTTGATCGAATCGACACGGGAATCATGCCGTGTCTCGCCGTGCTGCTCGACGACAAAACTCCCAAACGGTGAGTACACCTGGGTGCTACCGGGTTTGGTGGGCTGCATGATGACCTCCCACAGGTTTCGCCGTAGCAAACTCGCATCACGGCGGGAGGACTGTGTCGGGGGTCACAAAAAGTCGGATTACCGCAGGCTTCAAATTGAAGCAATTTGTCGCGGTGGGGCCGTCAGCTCGACGCTCGGCTTGGCCGCGACCGCGGTGATCGGCACCAGCAGGTAATGCCGCGGCATTCCACCGTCTTCGCCCAAGCGCGATGCGGTCGATCGAGGCGGGCAGCGCCGAGGCGAAGCCGACCGCGATGCCGCGCTCCTTCGCCAGCGCTTCCAGCCGCGCCAGCGCGCGGTCGATATTGGGCGGCGTCGGCATGGCGTCGAGCACGATCTCGGCCTTGGCAAATGGCAGATTGTTGGCGCTGGCGATCTGCGCCGGCCAGGCTGCGGTGCGAGGAGCCGTCGTCGACGTAGATCAGGCCGCGCTGCGCGGCTTCCTTGCAGCACCGGCGCCAGCGCCGGCTCCGACGCGGTGAAGCGCGCGCCCATGAAGCTGGATGATGCCGACATAGCCCTGGAACCGGCTCATCAGCCAGTGCAGCCGGTCGATATTTTGCTCGGGCGACGAGCGAGACCAGCAGCGTTTGCGGACCCGGATCGTTGTCCGGATAATCGAACGGCTCCATCGGGATTTGCAGCAGCACCTCGTGGCCCTCGCTGCGCGCCTTCGAAACCGTGCGCTCGATCTCGGTGCCGTACGGCCCGAACGCGAACGTCACCGGGCCCGGCAGCTTGCTCATCGCCGATTGGGTGACAGTTGCCGCTGACGCCGAGGCCCGGCGACGACGATGGCGATGCGCGGCGCGTTCGGCTTGCCGTCTGCGCGGGCGCGGCGCGGGCATAGGCTTCCGACGGCCGCTTGCCGTCCGGGGCGATCTTCGGAATGGCGCCATGGCGCGAGGCTTCGAGCAGGCGCTGCTCGGCCGGCGCGCGGCTGTCCTGCGGCGCCGCGATCGGCACCTCCTGGCGCTTGCCGGTGCTGCCGTCGATGATGGTGATGGTGTTGTCGGCGCCGGCGCGGTGGCGTCGTGAGGACTGCCGGGCTGTCGGGTTTGCTTGGCGCCTGCGTCGGCGGCGCCGCACCACGACCGGCAATTTCTGGCCTTCGCGGACGCTTGGAGCGACCACCATCGGCTCGCCGCCGAGCGGATCGTTGACCACCAGCGCCCAGCCGGCGAAAGTCGCGATGAACAGGCCGAGCAGTCCGGCAATCACCTGCGGAACGGCGAGCGGGATGCCCGAAGCGTCGCCGCTTGCTTGGGGTTCTTGGCCGAGCGGTGTGCTCGAGATCATCTCGGCCACGGCGCAAACCCTCGCAAATCATGGAGGGGAAGGTAGAAGGCGGATCGTTAACTCTTCGTTTACCGTGGTACTTCAAGTGCGGCGCGCAAAAACGATCGGGGCGGCCGTTGCGGCCGCCCCGCGCAGAAATCGTCGTATCCGGCCGTCAGTTCGGCACGCCGCCCTTCGGGTTCGGCGGATAGGCGGCGTTGGTCGTCGATGCCGCGGATCAGGTCGAGCGCCATCTTCAGCGCCTTGTCGTTCTTCGGATCCGGCGGAATGTAGGACTGCGAGCCGGTCTGCTCGTCGCCGTCGGCCTTGAGATGGCCGCGCAGCGAGGACTCGCCCTTGGTGTCGGTGCGCGCCTTGAGCTCGTCCGGCACGTCCTGCAGCACCTCGATGTCCGGCGCTGATGCCCTTGGCCTGGATCGACTTGCCCGACGGCGTGTAGTAGCGCGCCGTGGTCAGCCGCAGCGCGCCGTTCGCGGCGCCGAGCGGGATGATGGTCTGCACCGAGCCCTTGCCGAACGAGCGCGTGCCGATGACGGTCGCGCGCTTGTGGTCCTGCAGGGCGCCGGCGACGATTTCCGACGCCGAGGCCGAGCCGCCGTTGATCAGCACGATCACCGGCTTGTTCTTGGTCAGGTCGCCGGCGCGGGCGTTGAAGCGCTGCGTCTCCTCGGCGTTGCGGCCGCGGGTGGAGACGATCTCGCCCTTCTCGAGGAACGCGTCCGACACCGAGATCGCCTGGTCGAGCAGGCCGCCCGGATTGTTGCGCAGGTCGAGAACGAAGCCCTTGAGCTTGTCCGCCGGGATCTGCGTGGCGAGGTCGCTGATCGCCTTCTTCAGGTTCTCGGTGGTCTGCTCGTTGAACTGGCTGACGCGGATGTAGCCGATGTCGTCCTCGACGCGCGAGCGCACCGCGCGCACGCGGATGACGTCGCGGGTGATGCGTGACCTCGACCGGCTTGTCCTGGCCCTTGCGCATGGATGGTGAGCTTGATCTTGGTGTTGACCGGGCCGCGCATCTTCTCGACCGCCTGGTTCAGGGTCAGGCCCTGCACCTGCTCGTCGTCGAGCTGGGTGATGATGTCGTTGGCCAGCACGCCGGCCTTGGCGGCGGGCGTGTCGTCGATCGGCGCGACCACCTTGATCAGGCCGTCCTCCATCGTGACCTCGATGCCGAGACCGCCGAACTCGCCGCGGGTCTGCACCTGCATGTCGCGGAAGCTCTTGGCGTCCATGTAGCTCGAATGCGGGTCGAGCCCGGCCAGCATGCCGTTGATCGCCGATTCGACCAGCTTGGCGTCGTTCGGCTTCTCGACGTAGTCGGAGCGCACCCGCTCGAACACGTCGCCGAACAGGTTGAGCTGCCGGTAGGTGTCGGCCGCCGCGGCCTTGGCGCTGGATGAAGAGCTGCGGCTGGGTGGCCAGCAACGTCAGAGCCGCGCCTGAAGCTGCACTGAGGAGAATGAGGACTGTCTTGCGCATTATCCGCGAACCTTCTCGCCTTCGCTTGCTGCCCACCATGGGCTGGGATCGACGGGTGTCCCGTCTTTTCGAAACTCGACGTACAGAACCGGCTGATTGGAGCCTGACGCCAGGGTGGCGGCCACTTGCGGACCGGACCCCATGATTGCCACAGGTTCCCCGGTCAGCACGAACTGGCCGACATCGACTGAAATCTGTTCCATCCCGGCAAGCACCACATGATATCCGCCGCCGGCATTGAGGATCAAGACTTGGCCGTAATTGCGGAAGGAACCAGCGTAAACGACCCAGCCGTCGCACGGCGCGGTGACCTGGGCACCTGGCCCGCGTGGCGATGGTTAGGCCCTTTTCGGTGCCTCCGAGGCTGTCCGGAGCCCCGAATTCGCGAATCCGGACCCCGTTAACCGGAAGCGGTAAATGTCCCCGCGCCGAGGCAAAAGCAACCGCCGGGGCGAGCCGTCCGGGGTCCTTGAGGGCGGCCAGATCGATTCGGCTGTCGCGGGCTTTTTCCTCGGCGGCGCGGGCTGCGGCGCGGCCGGCGCGGGTTGCGCTGTCGAGGCCCTGCTCGACTTTTCCGATCAAATCTTTGAGATTGTCGACCTGGCGGGCCAGCGCGGCCGGCCTTCTGCTTCTCGTCCTCGATCGCCTTTTCGGTATCGGCCTGCTTTTTCTGCCGCTCGTCGATCAGCAGGCGCGATGCGCTGCCGCTCCTCGGCGAGCGCCGCCGCGTCGCGCTGCAGCCGCTCCTTCTCCTCGGCGATCTCCCGGCGGATCCGCACCAGGTCGGACGAGGTCGGCGGCGAGCGACTCGGCCTGCACGCGCATATCCGGCAGCACGGCGCCGAGCATGATGGCGGTGCGGATCGACGGCCAGCGCATCCTCCGGGCCGTACCATCATCGCCGGCGGCGGATTGCGGCCGATCCGCTGCAGCGACGCCAGCACCTCGGCGATGGCGGCGCGGCGGCCGTCGAGCGACTGGCGGATGCCGCGTTCGCTATCGTCGAGCGGCTTGAGGCGGGCCTCGGTCTCGGCGATGCGCGTCTTCGCCGGCGCGCAGGCGCGCGGCGGCGTCGATCAGCGCCTGGTTGAGCTTGCGGCGGTCGTCGCCGATGCGCGCCGATCTCGCGCTTGAGCCGTGCCTCGGTCTCGGCGGTCTGCCGCTGCTGCGTGCGGACCGCCTCCAGCTCCTTGTCGTGCTGGCGCAGCTTGTCGAGCGTCGATTGGGCGAGGGGCGCGGTGGGCGAGGGTCGAGACAGCAGGAGCGGCGCCAGCAAGAGGCCAGCGCGCGATACGAATCGGCGTGCCGTCCCATGCCGCGCCATCGGCGCTTGAGGTAACGCGCCGGACGCGCCGAGTCCAGGCGACGCTTCGGTCATTTTCTAGGCGCGGTGGTAGGGATGCCCGGCCAGGATGGTGATCGCGCGGTAGATCTGTTCGAGCAGCATGCCCCGCACCAGCTGATGCGGCCAGGTCGCGGCGCCGAAAGCAAGCCGCAGCGTCGCCCGTTCGCGCAGCGCCGGGCGCAAGGCCATCATCGCCGCCAATGATGAACACCGCCGCCGGCCGGCCCGGCGTCGCGCCATTTGCCGAGCTGTGCGCGAGCGCCGCGCTGTCGAGGCTTTCGCCGCGCTCGTCGAGAATGACGATCGCGGCCTTGTCGGGGATCACATTGGCGATCGCGATCGATTCCTCGATCATGCGCTTGCCGACCTCCTGGGCGCGGCTTTCGCGCACCTCGACGATCTCGACGTCGCGCAATCCGATGCGCCGGCCGAGCTGCTCGGCGCGCTTGCGATAGCGCTCGGCCAGCTCCCGTTCCGGGCCGTCCCTCAGCCGGCCGATTGCGGCGACCGTGAGCCGCATCGGCATGGTCCGTCAACGTTTGCGCTTTCCGGCGCGCGTCGCGCCCGCCCACATTTTTTCAAGATCGTAGAAGGCGCGCACTTCCGGCCGGAAGACATGCACGATGACATCGCCGGCATCGATCAGCACCCAGTCGCCGTTGCGCTTGCCTTCGACGCGAAGGCCTTTCACGCCGGCCTTCTCCAGGCCTTCGATCGCGCTGTCGGCGATCGAGCGCGACATGACGATTCGAGCGGCCGCTGGTGACGACCATGGCGTCGGCGATCGAAGTCTTGCCGGTGAGATCGATGGTGATGGTGTCCTCGGCCTTCATGTCGTCGAGGCTGCGCGAGGAATGGCGAAGGGTCTCCCTGGCGTCGGGGCGCTTGGAGACGGGGTCGGGCGCAATGCGACGGGCGCGGGCCCGAGGGGCTGCTGTGGTCGGCAGGGGTTCTTGTCCTTTCAATTTGCCTTACGCCCCGGAATCGCCGGGGCCCACGACACTAAGATAGGCACGGGGGTGGGAGGGGTTTCAACCCTCCCGCCTTTCCAGCCCGCTGTCCTCCACTGCGCTACGGGCGCAGCGGGCCGGAAAGGCGAGAGGTTGAAACCCCTCTACCCTCGTGCCTATCTTAGTGAGTGGGCCCCGGCGATTCCGGGGCGCAAGGCCAGTTGAAAGGACAAGAACCCCTGCCGACCACAGCAGCCCCTCGGGCCCGCGTCCGCCGCGTTGCGCCCGATGCCGTCTCCAAGCGCACCCGTATCGACGCCAAGGAGACACTCCGCCACGTCCTCAGGAGCCTCGATGACATGAAGGCCGAGGACACCATCACCATCGATCTCGCCGGCAAGACCTCGATCGCTGACACCATGGTGGTGACCAGCGGCCGCTCGAACCGTCATGTCACCTCGATCGCCGACAGCGCCATCGAAAGCCTGGAGAAGGCCGGCGTGAAAGGCATCCGCGTCGAGGGCAAGCGCAACGGCGACTGGGTCCTGATCGACGCGGGCGATGTCATCGTGCATGTCTTCCGGCCCGAAGTGCGCGCCTTCTACGACCTCGAAAAAATGTGGGCGGGTACGCACAGCCGGAAAGCAAATCGACGGCCAGCCATGCGGCTCACCGTCGCCGCTGTCGGCCGGCTGAAGGATGGCCCCGAACGCGAGCTTGCCGAGCGATACCGCAAGCGAGCCGAGCAGCTCGGCCGGCGCATCGGGCTACGTGAAGTTGAGATGGTCGAGGTGCGCGAAAGCCGGGCCCAGGAGATCGGCAAGCGCATGCTTGAGGAATCGATCGCGATCGCCAACGTGATCCCGGAAAAGTCGGCGATCGTCATCCTCGACGAACGCGGTGAAAATCTCGACAGCGTGGCGCTCGCGAAGCAGCTCGGCCAGTGGTGCGACAACGGGCGGCCCGCCGCTGTCTTCATCATTGGCGGCGACGACGGCCTGGCGCCGGCATTGCGCGAGCGGGCCACGCTGCGAATTGCGTTCGGCGCCGCAACCTGGCCGCACCAGTTGGTGCGGGGCATGCTGCTCGAGCAGATTTACCGCGCGATCACAATTCTGGCGGGCCATCCCTATCACCGCGCCTAGAAAATCACCGCCGGCCCGCCTGGACTCGGCGCAAACCTCGCGTTACTTCAACGGCCAATGGCTGCATCCGCACGGCAAACCGATTCGCATTTTGCGCTGAGCATTGCGCTGGCGCCGATGCTGCTGCTGGCTATCACCACCAACGGCCTCGCCCAATCGACGCTCGACAAGCTGCGCCAGCACGACAAGGAATTGGAGACGGTCCGCTCGCAGCAGCGGCAAGCTGCCGACACCGAAGCGCGGCTCAAGCGCGAGATCGGCAACATTGGCGACGATCGCCGCAAGCTCAATCAGACGCTGATCGAGGCCGCCTCGCGCCTGCGGACCGTCGAAGGACGGGTCGCCGACACCGAGGCTCGCCTCAAGCCGCTCGACGACAGCGAGCGCGGCATACGCCAGTCGCTCGGTGGCCGCCGAGCGGCCATCGCCGAAGTGCTGGCGTCGCTGCAGAGGATCGGCCGCAACCCGCCGCCGGCGATGATGGTGCGCCCGGAGGATGCGCTGGCCTCGATCCGCACCGCCATCATGCTGGGCGCGGTGCTGCCGGACATGCGAATCCAGGCCGAGTCGCTCGCCGCCGATCTTTCCGACCTGGTCCGGATCCGGCAGGAGATCGCCGAGGAAAAGGAGCGGCTGCAGCGCGACGTGGCGGCGCTCACCGAGGAGCGCCAGCGCGTCACCCTGCTGATGGAGGAACGTCAGAAAAAGCAGGCAGATACCGAGAAGGCCATCGAGGAAGAGCGTCGGAAGACCAGTTCTTTGGCCCGCCAGGTCGACAATCTCAAGGATTTGATCGGAAAAATCGAACAGGGCCTCGACGCCAAAGCCCGCTCAGAACGTGCCTCCGCCCGCGCCACGGAGGAAAAAACGCTTAACAGCCGAATCGATTTGGCGGCCCTCAAGGACCCCGGACGCCTCGCCCCGGCAGTCGCTTTTGCATCGGCGCGCGGAAATTTGCAGCTTCCGGTTAACGGGGTCCGGATTCGTGAATTTGGCGCTCCCGACACCCTCGGAGGCACCGAAAAAGGCCTTACTATCGCCACGCGGGCCAGTGCACAGGTTACCGTGCCGTGTGACGGATGGGTCGTTTACGCTGGCGCCTTCCGCAATTACGGCCAAGTCTTGATCCTCAATGCCGGCGGCGGGTATCATGTGGTGCTTGCCGGGATGGAACGGATTTCAGTCGATGTCGGCCAATTCGTGCTGACCGGGGAACCTGTGGCGATCATGGGGTCCGGTTCGCAAGTGGCCGCCACCCTGGCGTCAGGCTCCAACCAACCGGTTTTGTACGTCGAGTTCCGTAAGGACGGGACACCCGTCGATCCCAGCCCATGGTGGGCAGCAAGCGAAGGCGAGAAGGTTCGCGGATAATGCGCAAGACAGTCCTCATTCTCCTCAGTGCAGCTTCAGGCGCGGTCCTGACGTTATTGGCCACCCAGCCGACGCTCTTCATCCAGCGCCAAGGCTGCGGCCGCCGACACCTACCGGCAGCTCAACCTGTTCGGCGACGTGTTCGAGCGCGTGCGCTCCGACTACGTCGAGAAGCCGAATGACAGCAAGCTGGTCGAATCGGCGATCAACGGCATGCTGGCCGGTCTCGATCCGCACTCGAGCTACATGGACCCCAAGAGCTTCCGCGACATGCAGGTGCAGACCCGCGGCGAGTTCGGCGGCCTCGGCATCGAGGTCACGATGGAGGACGGCCTGATCAAGGTCGTGGCGCCGATCGACGACACGCCCGCCGCCAAGGCCGGCGTGATGGCGAACGACATCATCACCAAGCTCGACGAGGAGCAGGTGCAGGGCCTCACCCTCAACCAGGCGGTCGAGAAGATGCGCGGCCCGGTGAACACCAAGATCAAGCTCACCATCATGCGCAAGGGCCAGGACAAGCCGGTCGAGGTCAGCGATCACCCGCGACGTCATTCGCGTCCGCGCGGTGCGCTCGCGCGTCGAGGACGACATCGGCTACATCCGCATCAGCCAGTTCAACGAGCAGACCACCGAGAACCTGAAGAAGGCGATCAGCGACCTCGCCTCGCAGATCCCGGCGGACAAGCTCAAGGGCTTCGTGCTCGATCTGCGCAACAATCCGGGCGGCCTGCTCGACCAGGCGATCTCGGTGTCGGACGCATTCCTGGAGAAGGGTGAGATCGTCTCGACCCGCGGCCGCAACGCCGAGGAAACCCAGCGCTTCAACGCCCGCGCCGGCGACCTGACCAGGAACAAGCCGATCATCGTCATGATCAACGGCGGCTCGGCCTCGGCCTCCGAGATCGTCGCCGGCGCCCTGCAGGACCACAAGCGCGCGACCGTCATCGGCACGCGCTCGTTCGGCAAGGGCTCGGTGCAGACCATCATCCCGCTCGGCGCCTCGAACGGCGCGCTGCGGCTGACCACGGCGCGCTACTTCACGCCGTCGGGCAAGTCGATCCAGGCCAAGGGCATCTCGCCGGACATCGAGGTGCTGCAGGACGTGCCGGACGAACTCAAGGCGCGGACCGACACCAAGGGCGAGTCCTCGCTGCGCGGCCATCTCAAGGCCGACGGCGACGAGCAGACCGGCTCGCAGTCGTACATCCCGCCGGACCCGAAGAACGACAAGGCGCTGAAGATGGCGCTGGACCTGATCCGCGGCACCATCACCAACGCCGCCTATCCGCCGAATCCGAAGGCTGGCGTGCCGAACTGATAGGCCCGGCTGTATTGGACATGCTCGGGGCGGCCCAACGGCCGCCCCGATTTTTTTGCGGTCCCGGCGCCTTCAGGCCCGCGGGCATTGCTCGGTAAACGAAGAGTTAACGATCGAGCTTCTACCCTCGCCCCCATGATTCGCGAGGATTTGCGCTGTGGCGCGATGAGCTCGACACACCGCTCGGCCAAGATGCCAAGAAGCGCCGACGTTTCCAGATCCCGGTCGCCATTCCGCAGGTGATCGCCGGGCTGCTCGGCCTGTGCATCGTGACCTTCGCCGGCTGGGCGCTGGTCGCCAACGACCCGCTCGGCGGCGAGCCGATGATCGTCGCCTCGAGCATCCCGACCAAGGCCGCGCTGCCGGTCGTCATGTCGGCGCCGGCACAAGGGCCGAACAAATACGACGGCCCGGGCCCCGCTCAGGCGCTCGCTCCGCCGCCGCCCGCCGCGCCCAGCAACACCATCACCATCATCGACGGCAGCACCGGCAAGCGCCAGGAGGTGCCGATCGCGGCGCCGCAAGGCGGCCGCACGCCGCCCGAGCAGCGCCTGCTCGAAGCGACGCGCCACGGCGCGATCCCGAAGATCGGACCGGACGGCAAGCGGCCGTCCGAGGTCTATGCCCGCGTCGCCAAGCTGGCCGGCAAGCCCAACAGCCCGCGCATCGCGATCGTGATCAACGGTCTCGGCGTCAGCGGCACCGCAACCCAATCGGCCATGAGCAAGCTGCCAGGGCCGGTAACGTTCGCGTTCGGCCCGTACGGCTTCGAGATCGACCGCACGGTGGCGAAGGCGCGCAACGACGGCCACGAGGTGCTGCTGCAGATCCCGATGGAGCCGTTCGACTATCCCGACAACGATCCGGGCCCGCAGACCCTGCTGGTCTCGCTGACGCCCGAGCAGAACGTCGACCGCCTGCACTGGCTGATGAGCCGGTTCCAGGGCTATGTCGGCATCTCCAATTTCATGGGCGCGCGCTTCACCGCGTCCGAGCCGGCGCTGGCGCCGGTGCTGAAAGAAGTCTCGCAGCGCGGCCTGATCTACGTCGACGACGGGACTTCGCACCGCAGCCTCGCCGGACAGATCGCCAGCGCCAACAACCTGCCGTTCGCCAAGGCCGAGATCGTCATCGACGCAACTCCGACGCCGCCCCATATCGACCGGGCGCTGGCCAAGCTGGAGCGCTGGCGAAAGAACGCGGCATCGCGGTCGGCGTCGCCTCGGCGCTGCCGGCTTCGATCGACCGCATCGCGGCTTGGGCAAAAGCCGTGGAAAGCCGCGGCTTCGTGCTGGTGCCGATCAGCGCGGTCGCGGCGAAGCCGAAGCAAGCTGACGCGCGGTACTTCGTTCGCCTCTTGACCCGACCATCCACGGCTTGCTTTCGTAAGCCGCCATGTCCAAAAAGCCCCGCTTCGAAGACCTGCCCTATCGCCCGTGCGCCGGGCTGTGCGTGATCAACCGGCAAGGCCATGTCTTCATCGGCCGCCGGCTCGACGGCCCCGAGCACATCGACGCGACGCATGTCTGGCAGATGCCGCAGGGCGGCATCGACGAGGGCGAGAAGCCCTATCCCGCCGCGCTGCGCGAGCTGCACGAGGAAACCAACATCAAGTCGGTGAAGAAGCTCGGCGAGATCAAGGAGTGGCTGACCTACGACATCCCGCCTCAGATCGCCGGCAAGGCGTGGAGCGGCAAATATCGCGGCCAGAAGCAGAAGTGGTTCGCGCTGCTGTTCACCGGCGACGACAGCGAGATCGACATCGAGACGCCCGCGCGGCGGCCACAAGCCGGAGTTCGGCGAATGGCGCTGGGAGCCGATGCAGGAACTTCCCGGCCTCGTGGTGCCGTTCAAGCGCAAGACGTACGAGCGCGTGGTGAAGGAATTTTCCAAGTTCACAACGCCGCTGAAGAAGCGCTGACGCCGAAAGAACTCAGTCATTCCGAACGCCCTTAAGCGCGTTAGCCAACGCTACGCCCGCCGGTTGTTTATCGACGTCCGGCGCGTCGTTTCCCTTTTTCCGTTTCCCCGTGAGGGGATGGAGCGCCGGGAGGCGCCAGGGAGCTTGCGAGGCTCCCTTCACCGGCCTTGCGATCGGCCGGTGTGAACGCGCCAAGTTTCCGGGACCCAAGTGTACTTGAGGGGGTGGGGGTCCTCGGGAGCGCGCGGGCCCGCTGGCTGGCGGAGAGCCCTGCGCCTCCCGGCGCTCCATTCGGCCTCCAATATGAGGGACGCCGGCCCCGCTCCGTCATCCAGCATCGCGATCGACGACGCCCTCGATTGAACGGGACGCGCGCATGATAAGGCCGTTTCGGAGACCGGGGATAAGTGCGTTTTGGGCCGGAAAGTGCAGATTTTTGCTTCGCGAGCGGCATATCCGGTGTCATCGCCCGGCTTGACCGGGCGATCCAGTACAGACCGATCTTGTCAGCGATTACTGGGTCCTCGCTTTCCGCCTTCGCTAAAGCTTCGGCGGACTAAGACCTAGCCCGCCGTAGCCTTGTGCGTAGGTGGGTCGCGGGGACGACAATCTGGGCGCAGCGAAACAGAGAGAGACTGCTAACCCAGCGCGGCCTGCACGGCCTTGAGCTGGTCGAGCCGGTGCGCGGCGCGGTCGCGCGCCGGACCTTCGGTGGCGTCGGCGACGTCCTCCTCGAGGTCCTTGATCTGGCCGGCCAGCACGCCGCGGTCGAGATCGTCGACCGCCGTCGCCAAGTCGGCGAGCACCGTCAGGCCGGTGGGATTCGCTTCGGCGAAGCCGCCGGTCACCACCGCGCGAATTTGCTCGCTGCCGGTGTAGATCGTCAGAATGCCGGGGCGCAGCATGGCGATCAGCGGCGCATGGCCGGCGAGCACGCCGAAGTCGCCTTCGGAGCCCGGCACGTCGACCTGCTCGACCTCGCCCGAGAACAGCAGCTTTTCCGGGCCGACGAGGTCAAAGTGAAATTTGGCCATAGCTGATCCTCGCGCGACGTTCGCTTACGCCGCTTCCGCCGCGAGCTTCTTGCCCTTCTCGACCGCTTCTTCGATCGTTCCGACCATGTAGAAGGCGGCCTCCGGCAGGTGGTCGTACTTGCCGTCGACCAGGCCCTTGAAACCCTTGATGGTGTCGGCGAGGTCGACCAGCTTGCCGGGCGAGCCGGTGAACACCTCGGCGACGAAGAACGGCTGCGACAGGAAGCGCTCGATCTTGCGGGCGCGCGACACCGCCATCTTGTCCTCTTCGGAAAGCTCGTCCATGCCCAGGATGGCGATGATGTCCTGCAGAGCCTTGTAGCGCTGCAGCACCTGCTGCACCTGACGCGCGATCGCCGTAGTGCTCCTCGCCGACGATCAGCGGCGACAGCATGCGCGAGGTGGAGTTCGAGCGGGTCCACCGCCGGATAGATGCCCTTGGCCGCGATGTCGCGCGACAGCACCGTGGTGGCGTCCAAGTGCGCGAACGAGGTCGCCGGCGCCGGATCGGTCAAGTCGTCGGCCGGCACGTAGATCGCCTGCACCGAGGTGACCGAGCCCTTGTGCGTGGTGGTGATGCGCTCCTGCAGCGCGCCCATGTCGGTCGCGAGCGTCGGCTGATAGCCCACCGCCGAGGGAATGCGGCCGAGCAGCGCCGACACTTCCGAGCCGGCCTGGGTGAAGCGGAAGATGTTGTCGACGAAGAACAGCACGTCCTGGCCCTGGTCGCGGAAGTGCTCGGCGACGGTGAGGCCGGAGAGGCCGACGCGGGCGCGCGCGCCCGGCGGCTCGTTCATCTGGCCGTACACCAGCGCGCACTTGGAGCCGGCGGTCGAGCCGTTGTTCTTCTTCGGGTCCTTGTTGACGCCGGACTCGATCATCTCGTGATAGAGGTCGTTGCCCTCGCGGGTGCGCTCGCCGACGCCGGCGAACACCGAATAGCCGCCGTGCGCCTTGGCGACGTTGTTGATCAGCTCCATGATCAGCACGGTCTTGCCGACGCCGGCGCCGCCGAACAGGCCGATCTTTCCGCCTTTCGCATACGGAGCAAGAAGATCGACAACCTTGATGCCGGTGACCAGGATTTCGGCCTCGGTCGATTGATCGGTGTAGGAGCGGCGCCTCTTGGTGGATGGCGCGCCTGGTCTGGGTCTTGACCGGGCCGGCCTCATCGACCGGATCGCCGACCACGTTGATGATGCGGCCGAGGCACTCGTCGCCGACCGGCACCGAGATCGGCTCGCCGGTGTCGGTGCACTCCTGGCCGCGCACCAGGCCTTCGGAGATGTCCATCGCGACGGTGCGCACCGTGTTCTCGCCGAGATGCTGCGCCACCTCGAGCACGAGGCGGTTGCCGCCGTTCTTGGTCTCGAGCGCATTCAGGATCGCCGGCAGATGGTCCTCGAACTGCACGTCGACGACGGCGCCGATGACCTGGGTGATTTTTCCGACTGCGTTGGGCGTTGCCATAGTGTCCTCGTTACTTGAATTAGAGCGCTTCGGCGCCGGAGATGATCTCGATCAGTTCCTTGGTGATCATCGCCTGACGCGTGCGGTTGTACGTGATGGTCTGCTTGCGGATCATTTCGCCGGCGTTGCGGGTTGCATTGTCCATCGCCGACATGCGCGCGCCCTGCTCGGACGCCGCGTTTTCCAGAAGCGCGCGGAACACCTGCACCGAAATGTTGCGCGGCAGCAGCTCGGTGAGAATGTCGAGCTCGTCGGGCTCGTATTCGTAGGCCGCCGGCGCGCCGTCGTCGGCAGGCTTGGTGTCGAACACCGGCGGGATGATCTGCAGCGCGGTCGGGATCTGCGAGATCACCGACCTGAAGCGCGAGAAGAACAGCGTCGCGACGTCGAACTCGCCCTTCTCGTACAGCTCAAGGATTTTCTCGCCGACCTTCTCGGCGTGCTCGAAGCCGAGCGTCTTCACGCGCAGCTCGATCACTTCGATGATCTGCTGCGAATACTGGCGGCGGAGCTGGTCGGCGCCCTTGCGGCCGACGCAGAGAATCTTGACGGTCTTGCCCTGGCCGATCAGCGCGTTGATCTTTTCGCGCGCCAGACGGACGATCGACGAGTTGAACGCGCCGCACAGGCCGCGCTCCGCGGTGCAGACGACCATCAGATGGACCTGATCCTTGCCGGTGCCGGCCAGCAGCGGCGGCGCGGAACTGATGTCGGTCACCGAGCTCGCGATGTTGCCCAGCACCTTCTCCATGCGCTCCGCATAGGGCCGCGCGGCCTCGGCCGCGGCCTGCGCGCGGCGCAGCTTCGACGCCGCGACCATCTGCATGGCCTTGGTGATCTTCTGCGTCGCCTTGGTCGAGGCGATGCGGACGCGCATGTCTTTGAGAGAGGCCATTTCGGCTCAGTCGCTCTCAGTTCTCTCGTTTGTCATGCCCGGGCTCGTCCCGGGCGTCTCGCTTAGGAGGGCACAGTGCCCGCCTTGTCGGGATGGCCGGAACAAGCCCGGCCATGATGGCGATCAGGCAAACGTCTTGGCGTAAGCCGTCGACCACCGCACTTCAGCTTCGCCTCGGTGGCGTCGAAAGGTCGCTGGTCTTGCGGACGTCCTCGAGGATGTCGGCGTTCTTGGTGCGCACCAGCGTCAGCAGGCCGTCCTCGAAGGCGCGCACCCGGTTGACCGCGATCGGATCGAGATAGCCGTTGACGCCGGCGTAGATCACGACGACCTGCTCTTCCATCTTCAGCGGCGAGAACTGCGGCTGCTTGAGCAGCTCGGTGAGCCGCGCGCCGCGGTTGAGCAGGCGCTGCGTGGTGGCGTCGAGGTCGGAGCCGAACTGCGCGAAGGCGGCCATCTCGCGATACTGCGCCAGCTCGCCCTTGATGCGGCCGGCGACCTTCTTCATCGCCTTGGTCTGCGCGGCGGATCCGACGCGCGACACCGAAAGGCCGACGTTCACCGCCGGGCGGATGCCCTGGTAGAACAGGTCGGTCTCCAGGAAGATCTGGCCGTCGGTGATCGAAATCACGTTGGTCGGGATGTAGGCCGACACGTCGTTGGCCTGCGTCTCGATCACCGGCAGCGCGGTCAGCGAGCCGGCGCCGGCGCCGTCGCCCATCTTGGCGGCGCGCTCGAGCAGGCGCGAGTGCAGATAGAACACGTCGCCGGGATAGGCTTCGCGGCCCGGCGGGCGGCGCAGCAGCAGCGACATCTGGCGGTAGGCGACGGCCTGCTTCGACAGGTCGTCGTAGAAGATCACCGCGTGCATGCCGTTGTCGCGGAAGAACTCGCCCATGGTGCAGCCGGCGAACGGCGCCAGGATACTGCATCGGCGCCGGATCGGAGGCGGTGGCGGCAACCACGATCGAATATTCGAGCGCGCCCTGCTCCTCGAGCACCTTGACGAACTGCGCGACGGTGGAGCGCTTCTGGCCGACCGCGACATAGACGCAGTAGAGCTTGATCTTCTCGTCGGTCTGCGCGTTGAGCGGCTTCTGGTTGAGGATGGTGTCGAGCGCGATCGCGGTCTTGCCGGTCTGGCGGTCGCCGATGATCAGCTCGCGCTGGCCGCGGCCGATCGGGATCAGCGCGTCGATCGCCTTGAGGCCGGTCGCCATCGGCTCGTGCACCGACTTGCGCGGAATGATGCCGGGCGCCTTGACGTCCACGCGCGCGCGCTTGTCGGCCTTGATCGGGCCCTTGCCGTCGATCGGATTGCCGAGCGCGTCGACCACGCGGCCGAGCAGGCCCTTGCCGACCGGCACGTCCACGATGGCGCGGGTGCGCTTGACGGTCTGGCCTTCCTTGATCTCGCGGTCGTTGCCGAAGATCACGATGCCGACGTTGTCGGTTTCGAGGTTGAGCGCCATGCCGCGCACGCCGTTCTCGAACTCGACCATCTCGCCGGCCTGGACGTTGTCGAGCCCATAGACGCGGGCGATGCCGTCGCCGACCGAGAGCACCTGGCCGACTTCCGAGACTTCGGCCTCCTGGCCGAAATTCTTGATCTGACCCTTCAGGATCGCGGAGATTTCTGCGGCGCGGATATCCATCAGCGTGCCTCTTTCATCGCGTGCTTGATCGAATTGAGCTTGGTGCGGAGCGAGCTGTCGACCATGCGGGAGCCGAGCTTGACGGTGAGCCCGCCGATGATCGCCGGATCGACCTTGACGTTGAGATCGACCGCCTTGCCGCCGGTGACCGACTTGAGCGCGCTCTTGAGCGCGTCGAGATGCGCGTCGGAGAGCTTCTCGGCGACCGTGACCTCGGCGGTCACCTCGCCCTTGTGCTTGGCGACCAGCGCGCGGAAGCCGCGGATCATGTCGCGCACCGCGAACAGCCGCCGGTTCGACGCCACGAACAGCAGGAAGTTCGCGGCCAGGCCCTTGATGCCGGCCTTGTCGAGCACGGCGGCCAGCGCCTTGCCCTGCTCTTCCGCGCCGAACACCGGGCTGCGCACCAGCCGGCGCAGGTCGGGGCTCTCGGCGAGCATCGCATCGAAGTGTGTCGAGATCGGCCTTCACCGCATCGACGGACTTGCTCGTCGCGCGCGAGCTCGAACAGCGCCGTCGCGTAGCGGCCCGCCATGCCGGATACGATTGATTCTGCGCGTGCCACGTGGAGCTTGCTCTTTGAGAGGTCAACCCGCAGGCTCGGCCGGCCGCGAGGCCGGCGCAAACCCTTGGATTTCAAGGGATTCTTTCGATCCGGCGGCCCGCCGTACAGTAACAGCGAAACCCGCCAAAATCGCGCGGTTGCGTAACATATCGATCCTTGCGGTGCAACACGGCGCGACGTCGCGAAAACCCAGCAAAATTGCGGGTTCTGGCGTTCGCGCGCGCTCTTCCCGCTCGCCGTGCGTCAGCGGGCGAGAGCGCGGCCTGGTGCAAGACGAGCCTAGCGCACCGCGATCGGCGAGACGGTCGAGCCGCTGCCGCCCTGGATCTTCAGCGGCTGCATGATGAAGGCGAACTCGTAGCACGTTCTTCGCCGCGAGTTCGTCGAGCTTCATGTTCTCCAGCAGATGGATGCCGTTCACCACCAGCGCGATCTGGTGGACCGGCAGCGAGAGCTGCTTGTCCGGATTGGGCGCGACCTCGACCGGCCAGTTGTCGGCGCCGAGCAGCATCGGGTCCTTGCCGGCGAGCCAGAGCGCGGCCGCAACGCCGATGCCGGGGCAGGACTTGACGTAGCGCGCGTTGTCCTTGCCGTAGAGCTTGCCCCAGCCGGTGTTGATGATGACCGCGTCGCCCGGCTGCAGCGTCATGTTCTGCTTCTTCAGCGCGCCTTCGAGGTCCGCGACCGTGATCTCGTAGTTGTCGCCGAGCATCTCGACGCCCTTGAAGCCGGCGACGTCGATCATCACGCCGCGCGTCATCAGCGCGCCGACGTTGTGGACGCCGAGCTTGGTGAAGCCGCTGCGGGTCACGTTCTCGTCGACCTTGAAGCAATTGTACCAGGAGTTCAGGTGGGTCTGATGCGCGAAGCCGTCGAACTGCGTGCCGACCTGCCCGAGCTCCGTGATGATGATCTCCTCGTTGCTGCCGCGCATGTTGGAGAACTGGTTCATGAACGTGCGTTTCGGGTGCACGTCGAAGCGCCGCGTCCCGAAGAACGCCATGCTGGGACCGAGCACGTGCGCAAGCTCGATCACCTCGCCGCTCTTGATCAGCTTGGCGGCGTTGAGAACCGCGGCCGGCTTCTGATGGTTGGCCGAGCCGCGCTCGTCGGTCGCGCCCCATTTCGACGGGCAGCGCTCCTTTTCGGTCGGCACTGTCCAGGACGGTGTTTGAGCCGGAGCTTGAGCCTGCGCCGCCGTGGCCGCCAACAGCGCGGACACCACGGCAAATGCGATACGTTTCATCATTGTCACCCCCGTGACGTTTCCTCGTTCTCCCGGACATTGCCGGAGAACACAGAAAGCATGCGCCTCCGCTGGGGCGCGTTCAAGGCACCCCTCTGCCGTCATCGCTGGGCTTGACCCGGCGATCCATGAGCGCTCTCAGCGAACACAATCACAATCGTAAGAGATGCGATTGCCGCATCGCCTCATGGATGCCCGGGTCAAGCCCGGGCATGACGATGGAGAGAGTACAGACGCTGGAAAAGTCCGCTTCGTCCACGCTCGAAATGACAACCTAGAGCTACGGCGCCTTCGGCCCGACCTTCGTGTACCAGTCGAGAATCTGCTCCCCGGTCAAGAACAGCACGTCCGGCTTCTTCCGGATGTTCTCGAAAATCTTGCGGAAGTATTTCAGCCGGTGCGGCGCGCCCATGATGTACGGGTGCACCACGATCGCCATGACGCGCGCGCTGTCCTCGGCATCGGCGTAGATCTGCTCGAACTGATCCATGGCGCGGTCGTAGTATTCCGACGCCTTGTGATGCTGGATCAGCATCATCGCCACGTCGTTGCACTCCTGCGTGTAGGGAATGTTGACGATCGGCTTGGTGCGGGTCTTCAGCCACACCGGCTGGTCGTCGAGCACCCAGTCGGCGACGTAGTCGTAGCCGTCCTCCTTGAGCAGGTCCGGCGTCTCCCAGGTCTCGGTGAGGCCGGGCCCGAGCCAGCCGCGCGGCGGCTTGCCGGTCGCCTTCTTGATCGCCGCCGTGGTCATGCTGGATGTCGGCCTTCTCGTCCGGCACCTTCTGCATGTTGCGCTGGGTGAAGCCGTGGCCGATGAACTCCCACTTGCGGTCCAGCGCAGCCTTGACGATCGGCGGAAACGCCTCGATGGCGCAGCCGTTGATCGCCAGCACGCCGGGAATCTGGAATTCATCGAACACCTTCAGCAAGCGCCAGAAGCCGACGCGGTTGCCGTATTCGTGCCAGCACCAGTTCGGAATGTCGGGCGTCGGCGCGCCGCCGGCCGGCGGCGTCAGCACCGTGCGCGGCATGGTGTCCTTCGGGTCCCATTCCTCGACGTTGACGATCACCCATATCGCCATGCGCGCGCCGCCGGGCAGTTTCAGCGGAGGCCGTTCCGTGATCGCCGAATAGGCGATGCGGTCGGTCGGCAGCATGCGGTTGGCGGTCGGATGTCCTGAGCTCACGGTGCTGCTCTCCTGTCTGTTCCGCGCGATTGAACTAGGCGGCGAGCCGCGCAATGGCGCAGCCTCTGCTAAGCTGCGCGTCGGCCGGGTCTCAATCCAATGCAGCCCTCCCATTCCGCCGGCCCCTCCGCGCCGAGCCTGCTGACCGCGCTTGCCCTGCTGTGGCTCGCCGGCGCCGCCATGCGCCTGCCGCTGCTGGCGGTGCCGCCGGTGATCCGCCTGATCCACGACGACCTGCACATGACCGAAACCCAGGTCGGCCTGCTGATCGGCATGCCGCTGTTGATGTTCGCGCTCGCCGCCGTTCCCGGCTCGCTGCTGATCGCGCGGGCCGGCGCGGGCCTCATCGCGGTCGGCGGCCTGTTCATCACGTCGCTGGCCGCCGCCGGGCGCGCTGCCGCGTTCGACCTGTGGACGCTCTACGCCATGACCATCGTGATGGGCTTCGGCGTCGCCATCATGCAGCCCGCGCTGCCGACGCTGGTGCGGCAGTGGGTGCCGGACCGCGTCGCGCTCGGCACCGCGGTGTCGAGCAACGGCCTGCTGGTCGGCGTCGCCGCCGGTCCCGCGCTGACCATTCCGCTGGTGCTGCCGCTGGTCGGGCAAAGCTGGCGGCTGGACCTCCTGGTGTGGTCGGTGCCCGGGCTGATCGCCGCGCTGCTGTTTCTCGCGGTGGTGATGCGCTCGCGCGCCGCAATCGGAAGCCAGCGACATCGCCGCGCCCCGGCAGTGGTGGCCGGACTGGAAGAACCCGCTGATCTGGCTGCTCGGCCTGACCTTCGGCAGCAACAATGCCTTCTACTACGCGGTCAACGCATTCCTGCCGGACTATCTCAACAGCGCCGGCCGCGCCGACCTGATCGGCCCGGCGCTCGGCTGGATGAACGTTTCGCAGCTCATCGCGTCGTTCGTGCTGATGGCGGCCGCGCAACGGCTGCATCGCCGGGCCTGGTCCTATCTGGTGTTCGGCCTGATGCCGGCGGCGGGCGTGCTGGGCATCGTGCTGCTGGACGGCATCTGGATCGTGCTGGCGGCGAGCGTCACCGGGTTTTCGCTCGCCGTCACGTTCGTGGTGACATTCGCGCTGCCGCCGGTGCTGAGCCCGCCGGACGACGTGCATCGCATGGCGGGCGGCATGTTCGCCATCAGCTATGCCATCGCCGTCATCATCCCGGTGATCTGCGGCGCGCTGTGGGATTTGACCGGCGTGCCGTGGACCGTGTTCTTGCCGGTCGGCGCGTGCGCGCTCACATTGACCACGCTGGGCATCGTGCTGACGCGGCGCAGCCCGGCACAGTTGAAGGAGATTGTCATGGCATGGCTCATTCTTTTCTTCGCAGGCCTGTTCGAGATCGGCTGGGCGATCGGACTGAAATACACCGAGGGCTTCTCCCGCCTCGATTCCGTCCCTGCTGACCGTCGCCGCGATGGTGGTCAGCCTCGTGCTGCTGGGCATCGCGCTGAAGACGCTGCCGGTCGGCACCGCCTATGCGGTGTGGACCGGGATCGGCGCGGTCGGCACCGCGGCGCTCGGCATCTATCTGTTCGGCGAGCCGGCCACCGCGGCGCGCCTCGCCTCGATCGGGCTGATCGTCGCCGGCATCGTCGGCTTGAAGATCGTGACCTGAAGTGCGCATGCCAGGCATGTGAGCGTACGGGTAGCCAATTGATCGCGGCCAATCCATCAGACATTCGCGGTGTCAAGCGGACGACGCAGTAAACACGGAAGATTCTCGTGCACTGGATGCCCGCTCTTCGCGGGCATGACAGCCGAGAAAGGAGGATGGGGCGGATGAAGGGCTCGCAGGTGAATCCCGCGCCAGTTCTGGACGAAGCCACCAAGGGCAAGCTGCTGCTTGTCCTGCTGGCGTTCTGCTGGGGCCTGAGCTGGCCGGCGCTGCGCATCGCGCTCGACGAATCTGACGCCGTGGACCACGCGTTTCCTCGGCTATTGCATCGGCGCGGCGACCCTGATCGTGCTGCTCAAGCTGCAGGGCCGCAGCTTTCATACCATCGCCGTTCGGCCGCAACTGGATCCACCTCTTCATCGCCGGAATGCTCAACGTGGTGGCGTTCGGCCTGTTCGGCACCTTCGCGCAGCTGAGCACCGCCACCACGCGCGTGATCATCATCAACTATTCGATGCCGATCTGGGCCAGCATCCTGGCGTGGCTGATCCTGCGCGAGCGGCCGAACGCCTGGGTCGCCGCCGGACTGGCGCTCTGCATCGCGGGACTCGACCGTGCTGGTCTATCCGGTCGCGGCAACGTCGCTGCAGGAGCCGACCGGACTGATCCTCGCGTTCTTCTGCGCGCTGAGCTGGGCGGCCGGCACCATCTACATGAAGGCGATCCGCATCGAGGGCGATCTGCTCGCCGTCACCATGTGGCAGATCGTGGTCGGCGTCGTGGTGTTCGGTATCGGCTTCCTGATCTTCCGCGGGCCGCCGGCGTTCGAGGCGCTGCAGCTGGCGCACCTGGCTCGGCGTCGCCTACTCCGGCTTGTTCGGCACCGCGTTCGCGTACTTCATCTGGTACAACATCATCGGCAAGGTCTCGACCGCGACCGCCTCGCTCGGCACGCTGGCCAATCCGGTGGTCGGCGTGATCGGCTCGATGATCCTGCTGGGCGAGCGGCTGACCGTCGCCGACATCGTCGGATTCGCCCTGATCTTCGCCGCGTCGGCCTGCGTGCTGCTGCAGCCGCGCAGCCATACGGCGGCGCCGCTCGTAAGGATGCGCGCGTGACCGATCCGCACGCCTGGACGACGCGACCCGCGCCAAGCTGCTGCTGGTGCTGTGCGGCATCTGCTGGGGCTTCATGTGGCCGATAATCAAGATCGGCCTGTCGGGACTGTCGCCCTGGAGCTTCCGCGCTGATCGGCTTCACCGTCGGCTCGATCACGCTGCTGGTCGTAGCTGCAAGCTGACCGGACGGCGGCTGGCGCTGCCGCGACCGCAAGACTGGCGTGCAGCTCTTCATTTCGAGCGTGCTGAACGTCGTCGCGTTCGGCGTGTTCAGCGCCTTTGCGATGCTGACCGCCTCGACCGGACGCGTCGCGGTCGTGAGCTATTCGTTTCCGGTCTGGGCGTGCCTGCTGGCCTGGCTGGTCCTCGGCGAAAAGCTGCGCGGCACCGCCGTGGTCGGGCTGGCGCTCTGCATCGCCGGACTGGCTGTGCTGGTCTATCCGGTGATCGACTCGATCGCCATCGATCGGGCTCGCGCTATCGCTTGCCTCCGCGATGACCTGGGCGGTCGGCACGATCTATCTGAAGCTGGTCCGCATTCCCGGCGACCTGCTTGTCAACACGACATGGCAGATGATCATCGCTGCCGGCATTCTCATCGTCTGCTTCTTACGCTGATTTCCAGGGCTGGCCGACGTTCGAGCCGGCGCCGCCGAAGGCGCTTGCTGGCCGTGATCATCAACGGCCTGATCGGCTCGGCGCTCTGCTACATGCTCTGGTACAACATCGTCGGCAAGCTGCCGGCGACGACTGCGTCGCTCGGCTCGCTGTCATCGCCCGCGATCGGCGTGGTCGCTTCGGCGCTGCGTTCTCGGCGAAGTTCCAACCACCGTGGACGTCGATCGGATTCGGCTTGATCTTTGCCGCCGCGATGAGTGTCATCCTTCAGCCGCGCCGCCCGCGTGGCCGCGGCAGCTGCCGCCCGCTGAACCGGAAGCCCGCCGATGAACGGAGCCGAAAGCCTGGTCCACACGCTGCTCAAGTGCGGCGTCGACACCTGCTTCGCCAATCCCGGCACCAGCGAGATGCATTTCGTCGCGGCGCTCGACCGCATCGCCGGCATGCGCTGCGTGCTGTGCCTGCAGGAGAACGTCGTCACCGGCGCGGCCGACGGCTATTACCGCATCACCGGCAAGCCCGCCGCGACGCTGCTGCATTGCGGACCTGGCCTGGCCAACGGCCTTGCCGAACCTGCACAACGCGCGGCGCGCCCGCTCCGGCATCGTCAACGTGGTCGGCGACCAGGCGACCTATCACCGTCCGCTCGACGCGCCGCTCACCGCCGACGCCGAAGGCTGGGCGCGGCCGGTCTCGACCTTCGTGCGCACCGTGCTGTCGTCCAACCGCGTCGGCGAGGACGCCGCCGCCGCGGTGCAGGCGGCGCGCGTGCCGCCGGGCGGCATCGCCACGCTGATCCTGCCGAGCGACGCGTCGTGGGACGACGGCGGCATGGTCGGCACGCCGCTTCCGGTTTCCGTTGCGCCGGCCGTCGATCCGCATGCGGTGCAACATGCCGCGCGCGTGTTGCGCGAAAAGAAGAACGTGCTGCTGCTGCTCGGTGGCGAAGCGGTGCATCTGCGCTCGCAGCAGCTCGCCTGGCGCATCGCCGCGATGACCGGCGCCAAGCTGATGACCGAGCTCTCGAACGCGCGCATCGAGCGCGGCCAGGGCCGCCTGCCGCTGGAGCGCGTGCCCTATCCCAACGACGCCGCGCTGAAGGCGCTGGCGCCGTTCGATCACCTCATCCTGGTCAACGCCGTGCCGCCGGTCGGCTTCTTCGCCTATCCGGGCAAGCCGAGCCGGCAATACAAGGACGGCGCCGAACTCCACGTGCTCAGCCGCTTCGAGCAGAATCGCGGAAGCCGCGCTGCAGGCGCTGGTCGATGAGCTCGGCGCGCCGGCGGCCGACATTCCCGGCAACGGGCCCAAGCCTGCAATCGTGAAGGGCAAGCCGACGCCGGAAAATCTCGCCACCTACATCGCCGCCGTGCTGCCGGAAGGGCGCGGTGATCGTCGACGAATCGGTGAGCTACGGCCGCGGCTTCTTCCGCAACACCCACGCCGCCGCGCCGCACGACTGGATGCAGATCATGGGCGGCGCGATCGGCGCCGGCATTCCTTTAGCGGTGGGAAGTGCAATCGGACTGCGGGCGATGGGCGCCAACGACCGCCGCGTGCTGGCGCTGCAAGCCGACGGCTCGGCGATGTACACCGTTGCAAGGCTTGTGGACGCAGGCGCGCGAGAAGCTGCCGGTGACCACCGTCATTCTCTCCAACCGCAAATATCAAATCCTGATCGGCGAGTATTTCGCGGTCGGCGCCAATCCCGGCCCCACCGCGATGAACATGCTCGACCTCGGCAACCCCGACATCGGCTGGGTCAAGCTCGCGCAAAGCCTCGGCGTCGAGGCCGCGCAGGCCGACACGCTGGAAGGCTGCGCCGACCTGATGGCGCAGTCGTTCAAGCGGCCGGGGCCGTTTTTGATCGAATTGTTGATCTAAGATTTCTTTCGCCTCACGCTCAGACGATGGTCTGGCGCTACGCAGCTTGCTAGACTTATCCCGCAGAAGGAGCAGCGCATGAGGCGCCGCGAGTTCTTTGCTCTTGTCGGTGGTGCGGTCGTCGCGTGTCCGCTCGCGGCACACGCCCAACAGTCGCGCCGGACGGCAAGAGTTGGCATTCTGAATTACTTCGAAGCCAGCTATTCACGAGTGACCGAGTTTACCGAGGCGCTTCGCGAACTGGGCTACGTCGAAGGCCAAAACCTCGATCACCATTCATCGTTGGGCCGACGGCCAGCTCGATCGCTTGCCGGACCTGGCTGCCGAACTGGTAGCCAGCAAGATCGATGTGATGATCGCTCTCGGACCGGCAACGTGGGCGGCGAAGCGCACGAGCACGACGGTCCCTATCGTGACAACATTCAGCGGCGATCCCGTTGGCGACGGCGTGGTTCCGAATCTGGCGCGGCCCGGCGGCAACATCACCGGCTTTTCCTACATGTCGACCGATTTGGCCGCGAAACGTCTTGAGCTCCTGCATCAAATCTATTCCGGTCATTCCAATTTGCGGCGCTGTACAATCCGGGTGAGCCCGCAACGAGACTTGAGATGGAGAAGACAGACGGCGCTGCACGCACGCTTGGGCGTGAAGCTGCAGCGTCTGGCAGTAAGCCAACCCGCCGAGCTGGAGCAGGCCTTCGCGACGGCCGCGCAACGAACGCGCTGGCGGCGTCATCGTGTTTACTCATGGATTCGCGGAATTTTATCGGAGAAACATTATTGAAGTAGCAGCACGGCATCGCATGCCGACTATGTACGGTTGGCGCGATTACGTGGTCAGGGCGGCCTCATGTCCTATGGTCCGAACGTGCAGACCATGGTTCGCGCCGCCGCAAGTTATGTCGACCGCATCATAAAGGGAGAGAAACCCGGTGATCTGCCGATGCAACAGCCAGTTCGGTTCGAGCTCGTCGTCAACCTGAAAACCGCAAAGTCCCTCGGACTTGAGCTTCCGCAGCCATTGATCGTGCGAGCCGATGAGGTCATAGACTAGAGATTGTTTGAGGCCGCGCGGTATGAGGACCTTGCTGCTTGCGGTTGTAATGTTTGCCGTCGCGGACATCGCCGCCGCGCAGGAGGCGGACTGCGCGCGCGAACGCGCCGCCATGGTCGATATCGTCCGCGCCCATGCGCGATCCGATCCCAAGGCGCTGCCGTCCGGCATGTCGGACAAGGTGCTGGAGGCGATGGGCCGGACGCTGCGCCACCAGTTTCATTCCCGATGGCAACTTGCGCGGTCGGCTACATGGACCGGCCGCTCCCGATCGGGCACCGCTCAGACCATCTCGCAGCCTTACATCGTCGCGCTGATGACCGAGCTTGCCGCCGTGCCGCGCGGATGGCGTCGCGCTCGAAATCGGCACCGGCTCCGGCTACCAGGCCGCGATCCTCGCGCAGCTCACCCGCAAGGTATGCACCGTCGAGATCGTGCAGCCGCTCGCCGTCACGTCGGCGCTGGTGCTGCGCGAGCTCGGCTATGACAACGTCGACGTGCGGATCGGCGACGGCTATCAGGGCTGGCCGGAGTGCGGGCCGTACGATGCCATCGTGATCACCGCCGCAATCGGCGAAATCCCGCCGCCGCTGCTCGAGCAGCTCAAGGTCGGCGGCAAGCTCGTCATGCCGGCCGGCTCGCCCGGCGCAAGTGCAGCTTCTCATGGTGATCGACAAGGTCGCGCCCGACAAGACGACGATGCGCGCCGTCACGGCGGTGCGTTTCGTGCCGTTCATCCGGCCGCAATGAACCCGCACGGCGAGCGCCGGGCCGATGGCTCCGCCGCGAAACTCTTGTTAGGCTTGCCGCAAAGTACCGGGAGGACTCGATGCCCATGCTCACCCGCCGCACCCTGCTCCGCACCGCTGCCGCCGGCGCCGCGTTCTCCGCAGCGCCAGCCTTCGGGCAGAGCAACTGGCCGGAACGCGGCGTGCGCATGATCGTGCCTTATCCCGCCGGCGGCTCGACCGACGTGCTGTTCCGCATCCTGGCGGAAAAGCTCAAGGACAAGCTCGGCCAGCCGTTCACGGTCGAGAACCGGCCGGGCGCGTCGGGCAACATCGGCATCGACCAGGTCGTGAAGGGCGCGCCGGACGGCTACACGATCGGCTGCGCAACGATCGGACACTTTGCGATCAACCAGTATTTGATCGCCAACATGCCTTACAACGCCGAAAGGGATCTGGTCGCGCCGTCGCTGACCTACGAACTGCCCAACGTCGCAGTGGTCGCGGCGAAGCACTGTCCGGCAACGACGATTGCCGAGTTCATCGCATGGGCGAAGGCGCGGCCGAACGGAATCTCGATCGGCAGCCCCGGTCCCGGCACCTCGCCGCACCTGTCCGGCGTGCTGTTCGAAGCGCGCACCGGCGTCGATGCGGTGCACGTTCCGTTCAAGGGCGCGGCGCAGACCATTCCGGCGATGCTGGCGGGGGACGTCGACTTCGCGGTCGACAATCTCGCCTCGTACATATCGCAGATCGAATCCGGCAACTATGCGCGCGCTGGCGGTCACTTCCGGACAGCGCTGGCCGACCATGCCGAACGTGCCGACCATGGCCGAGGCAGGCATCAAGGATTTCGTCGTGACGTCGTGGTCCGCTTATGTGCTGCCGGCCGCGGCGCCGCGCGCGATCGTCGACAAGCTCTCGGCCATCCAAAAGGAGCTCGCCGCCGACAAGGAGCTGCAGAAGCGATTCCTCGACGCCGGCGCGCGGCTGCTGTTCAGCACGCCGGAGGACGCCAAGGCCTTCGCCGCCAAGGAAGCCAAGTGGTGGCAGGAGGTCGTGCGCCTGTCGGGATTGAAGCCGCAGTAGCGGCATTCTTCCTCGCGAGCGTCAGCCCGCGACCCCGCCGTCCCAATCGCTCAACAATCGCCTATGGAGCGTGGTCTAGTACCACCGGCCGCGGCCGTACCAGCCGCCGCCACCGAGGAGCAGGACGATAAGAACGATAATGAGAAGCGTGGTGGTATCCATGTGCGTCTCCCATGATTCCTAGCTGTTGAGCGTCACTTTTTCGGTTCGACAACAACCTGCGATGATCCGTCGGGCGCGGCCTGATGTCCGGGCGCGGTTTGTCCTTGTGGGCTTGAGGCAGGAGCGCCGCCGCCGGGCGTGTTCGTAGGGGCGGTCGTATCCTGCATGCCTCGGGCATCGAGCTTAAGCGGGCGCCCCTGGCTATCCGTGGCGGCTTTTGGATCTTCCGATTGGCTTTGCGCCGTCGCGATGCCGGCGGAGAGCGCCATGCAACAAATAGCGGCGAGGACGATGCGCATGGGTTGTCTCCGTTGAGCGGACACATCTCAACAAGCAGCGGCGGATTAAGTTCCGCTGACGGAACCCGTTGCAGGCGCCGCAGCGAGCGGCGCGGATCATGCTCTAATCCAGCCGCGCGATGCCCGCCTTGCGGACCACCGCGCCCCATTTCTCGGTGTCCGACTTCAGCATCGCGCCAAGCTGATCCGGCCCATCGCCAGCGATATCGACGCCGAACGTGGCGAGCCGCTCCTTGACCGCCGGCATGGCGAGGATGGCGGCGATCTCCTTGTGCAGCCGGGCGGTCGTGTCGCGGGGCGTGCCGCCGGCGGCGAACACCGCAATCCATGTGGTGACGTCGAAGTCCGGCACGCCGGCCTCGATCATGGTGGGCAGCTCGGGCAACACCGGCGAACGCTTCGGTCCCGTGGTCGCCAGCCCGCGCACTTTCCCGCCGCGCACATGCGGCGCGCCGGTCGTCACCAGGTCCATGAACACCGGGACCTGCCCGCCGATCACATCGTTCATCGCCAGCGGATTGGCACGGTAGGGCACGTGGCGGATGTCGATGCCCGCCTGCTGCTTGAACAACTCGCTGGCGAGATGCGTGGAGGTGCCGTGACCCGGCGTCGCATAGGCCAGCTCGCCGGGCTTGGCCTTCGCCAGTGCGATGAGCTCGGCAATGGACTGCGCCGGCACCGCCAGATTGACAACAACGACCATCGGCACGTTGCCGACCATCGTGACCGGCGCCAGATCCTTCATCGGGTCGTAGCTCATCTTGGTGTAGAGGTTCGGCGCCATCGCGAGATAGTTCGCCGCCATCAGCAACGTGGTGCCGTCGGGCTCGGACTTCGCCACCGCATCCGCGCCGATGTTGCCGCCGGCGCCCATGCGGTTCTCCACCACCACCGGCTGGCCGGTCCGCTCCGACAGGTGTTGGCCGATCAGGCGCGCAATGGTGTCGCCCGATCCGCCGGGGCCGAACGGCACGACAAACTTGAGCGGCTTCGACACGATGGGTTGCGCCGCCGCGGGCGCGGCCGAAAGAGCGGAGCTAAGCCCGAGCAAAGGCCAGCGCGGCGATACGCGAAAAGACCGGCATCGAATGTCCTCCCTGTCGGCGATGACCCGGCGGCGACCTTCCGCGCCTGATGAAGCCGAGCCGCGGCCGATGGTAGGCAATTGCAGACCGGGCGGGAACCCGGATGAACTTCAAAAAAAGCTCTGCGGATCGACGTCGACCTCGAGCTTGAGCGTGCCCTTGGTCTTGGGCGCTTCGGCCAGCCATTCGCGCAGATACGCCGACAGGTCGTAGTTGCGCGGCGCCTTCACCAGCAGCCGGAACCGATAGCGGCCGCGCACCACCGCGAGCGGCGCCTCGGCGGGGCCGAGCACGCGCACGCTCGTCGTCGAGCGGCGAGATCGCGGCGAGCTTGCGCGCGTACTGCTCGGTGGCGTGCTTGTCGCCGCCTGAAATGAGCAGGCTCGCCAGCCGCCCGAACGGCGGATAGCCGGTCTTCTCGCGCACCTCGATCTCGGCGGAGTAGAACGCCTCGCGGTCCTGCGCGATCAGCGCGCGCATCACCGGATGCTCCGGATTGTGCGTCTGCAGGAAGCCGTAGCCGCGGCCCGCCTCGCGGCCGGCGCGGCCGACCACCTGATGCAGCAGCTGGAAGGTGCGCTCGGCGGCGCGCGGATCGCCGTTCGACGAGGCCGAGATCGGCGTCGACGATGCCGACCAGATTGAGCTTGGGGAAATGATGGCCCTTCGCCACGAGCTGCGTGCCGATCACGATGTCGAAGCGGCCCTGCGCCACGTCGTCGAGCTCCTGGCGCAGCCGCTCCATCGATTCCACGAGATCGCTGGACAGCACCAGGATGCGCTTGTCCGGGAAACAGCTCGGCGGCCTCCTGCTCCAGCCGCTCGACGCCCGGCCCGACCGGCACGAAGCTGTGCTCCGCCTCGCACTTCGGGCACTTCTCGGGCGGCGGCATCGAGAAGCCGCAATGGTGGCAGACCAGCCGCCGCTTGAAGCGGTGATCGACCAGCCAGGCGTCGCAGTTCTGGCAGGCCAGCCGATGGCCGCAGTTGTTGCACAGCGTCAGCGGCGCGAAGCCGCGGCGGTTGAGGAACAGCAGCGCCTGCTCGCCGCGCTCCAGCGCGACCTTCACCGCCTCGGCGAGCCGCGGCGAGATGAAGCGGCCGCGCGGCGGGCCTTCGCGGCGCAGGTCGATCGCCTCGACCGCACGGCAGATGCTGCGCCGCCGAACCGCTCCGGCAGGTGCAGATGCGCGTAGCGGCCGCGCCGCGCGTTCACTTCGCTCTCGACCGACGGCGTCGCCGAGGCGAGCACGATCGGGATGTTCTGCTCGCGCGCGCGCACCACCGCCATGTCGCGGGCGTGATAGCGCACGCCGTCCTCCTGCTTGTAGGCGGGGTCGTGCTCCTCATCGACGACGATCAGCCCGAGATCGGCGTACGGCAGGAACAGCGCCGAGCGCGCGCCGACCACCACCGGCACCTCGCCCGCCGCAACCGCCGTCCAGGTGCGCGCGCGCTTGCGCGGCGCAAGCTGCGAATGCCATTCCGCCGGCGGCACGCCGAAGCGCTCCGCGAAGCGGTCGAGGAACTGCGCGGTGAGCGCGATCTCCGGCATCAGGATCAGCACCTGCCGGCCCCGCCGCACCGTCTCGGCCACCGCCTCGAAATAGACTTCGGTCTTGCCCGAGCCGGTGACGCCGTCGATCAGCGTGACGCCGAAGCCGCCCTTGGCGACGCTGGCGCGCAACGTGTCGGCGGCGCGCGCGCTGCGCGTCGGTGAACTCCGGCACGGCGTGGTCGGGATCGGGCGGCACCGCCACCGGCTCCGGCGGCAGCACCACGGTCTCCAGCGCGCCTTCGTCGATCAGCCCGTTGACCACGCCGGCCGACACGCCGGCCTCGTGCGCGGCTTCGCTTTTCGAGCGCACCATGCCGTCGGCCAGCACTGCCAGCACGCGGTTGCGCGCCGCGGTCATGCGCTTGGGCTGCGGGTCCGGCGAGCCGCACGCCGACCTTTTCGCGCGCCGGCCCGAGGTGCTCGCCCATCCGCAGCGCCATGCGCAGCACCATGCCGCGCGGCGCACAGCGTGTAGCCCGACACCCAGTCGACGAACTTGCGCAGCTCGGCCTTGAGCGGCGGAATGTCGAGCTTGTCCTCGACGTCCTTGAGCCGGTTGTGCAGGCCGGGCCGCACCGTGACGTCGTCCGCCCAGACCACGCCGGTCGCCGTGCGCGCGCCGAGCGGCACGCTGACGAGGTCGCCCGGCGCAAGCTCCATCCCCGCCGGGACCCGGTAGGAATAGGCCTGGTCGAGCGCGACCGGCACCAGGACATCGACGATGCGTTGCGCCATCGGCAAATGGTCTGGCCGATTCCGCGCGGCTTAAGGAAGGGTGAAGAAAGCCCTCGTCGTCATCCGCGCGATGCTGACCAAGTCACGATAGGCCGGCGCGTGCGAGCGAATGCGGCTCCAAGGCGAACGATGCATCGAACAGCTTGCCTTACGCCGCGCGCGACGTCGCGGCCGAGGTCGCGCGCTGGCTCGCGCACCTCGGCGCCGAGCGGCGCATGTCGGGCAAGACGGTCGAGGCCTACGAACGCGACGTCCGGCAGTTCCTGCAGCTTCCTGGCCGGAGCATCTCGGCGGCGCGCCGTCGCTGCGCGAGCTCGCCAAGCTCGACGCCGCAGGACGTGCGCGCCTTCATGGCGGCGCGGCGCGCCGAGGGCACCAGCGGCCGCTCGCTGATGCGCGGCGCTCGCCGGCGTGCGCTCGTTCGCGCGCTTCCTGGAGCGCAACGGCAAGGGCAAGGTCGGCGCGCTCGCCGCCGTGCGCGCGCCGAAGGTGCCGAAGACCCTGCCGAAGCCGCTCGCGATCGCCGCGGCGCAGCGCATCGCCGACGCCGATCTGCGCGCCGGCGAAGACGCGCGAGCCTGGGTGCTGGCGCGCGACGCCGCCGTGCTGGCGCTGCTGTACGGCATCGGGCCTGCGCATCTCCGAGGCGCTCGGCCTCAAGCGCGGCGACATGCCGGCGCCCGGCAAGGGCGACGCCATCACCGTCACCGGCAAGGGCAACAAGCAGCGCATGGTGCCGGTGCTGCCGCAGGTCGCGCAGCTCATCGCCGACTATGTCGCGCTCTGCCCCTACGACCTGCCGGCCGACGGGCCGCTGTTCGTCGGCGCCCGGGGCGGCCCGCTGTCGCCGCGCATCGTGCAGCTGCATGGAGCGGCTGCGCGGCGCGCTCGGCCTGCCCGACTCGGCGACGCCGCACGCGCTGCGGCATTCGTTCGCCACGCATCTGCTGGCGCGCGGCGGCGACCTGCGCGCCATCCAGGAACTGCTCGGCCACGCCTCGCTGTCCACCACCCAGATCTACACGGCGGTGGATACCGAGCGCCTGCTCGAGGTCTACCGCAGCGCGCACCCGCAGGGCGTGATAGAGTCCCGCCGGGGCGACGGCGGCACTGTCATTCTTTTGCAACGATCCGCCGTTGAATTCGTCATTCGGGTGAATTCACGGAGGGATCGATCATGAGTCACGGCGTGCATGCGGTGCAGCACGAGGTCGAGCACAAGATCAAGCACGACGAGCATGGCCACGGCGGCAGCGATCACGTCGACGTCAACCTCGAGCCTCAACAAGAGGGTCGCGCTGCTGATCGCGGTGATCGCGCTGTTCCTCGCGTTCTCGGAGACGCTGGGCAAGAGCGCGCAGACCAACGCGCTGAACCATCAGATCGAGGCATCCAACCTCTGGAACTTCTTCCAGGCCAAGAACATCCGCCGCACCCTGACCTGGTCGCGGGCGAGGAGATGAAGGTCAATCTTGCCGGCACCGTCGAGGAGCCGCGCAAGGCCGCGATGACCAAGCAGATCGACGAATGGACCAAGACCGCGGCGCGCTACCGCTCCGAGCCCGAGGCCGCCGGCGGCAAGGGCGAAGGCACCGTCGAGCTGGCGCGGCGCGCCATCGAGGAGCAGAAAAAGCGCGACGACGCGCTCGCCAAGTATCACCACTACGAGGTGGCGTCCGCGGCGTTCCAGATCGGCATCGTGCTGGCGTCGGCGACCGTCATCACCGGCATGGTGGTGCTGAGCTATCTCGCCGGCGGGCTTGGCGTGCTCGGCATCGCCTTCATGGCGATCGGGCTGTTCGCGCCGCACGCCGTGCATTTGTTCTGATCGATCCCGGCATCGAGCCAGCAGCTTGCGGTCCGGCTCGCATCCGCCGGCGGATCCGCCGCAGCAACCGCATCGTCCGGCCGGCGCGCTGCGGCGCGAACATCCGCAGCCATTGCCGCATCCGCTCCTTGATCGGATCGACCATGCCGTGCGCCCAGGCGAGCCAGACCAGCATGTGCTCGTAGAGCCAGCGGAACCAGGCAAGCTGCAACAGCTTCGGCCGCGTCAGCTCGAAGATGAAGGCGGTGACGCCCATGCTCACCACCTTGGCGAGCCCGAGCGTCGCCATGGCGCCGAGCCAGATGCCGCGCGCCAAGCAGCCACAGGCCGAGCAGCTTGATCGGCAACAGCAGCACGACCGGCACGAGGAAGACCAGCAGCGTCGCGAGCGGCGGCAGGCGCTCGATGCCGGCGGCGAGGCGCGCCTTGAACGCATCCCAGGGAATCCAGCCGACGAACCAGCCGACGATCGGCTTGAGGCGCTCCCACAGCCACGCCTCGAACAGGAAGACGAGCGCGAGCAGGATCCAGAGCGGGCGAAGCAGGCGGCGCATGCATAAGCCTATCGTCGGCGCATTCTCCGTCACCTCTCCCTGCGGGAGAGGTCGCGCGCCGTTAGCGCGTATAGCGCGTCAGACGGGCGAGTGAGGCGGATGCGATCTATCGAGAGCAGCTGCAACCCCCTCACCCCAACCCTCTCCCCGCAAGCGGGAGAGGGAGCGCACTGCCGATGTCGCGCGGTTCAGATCAATCGCCGCGACCCGCCCTCCATCGACGCTCATGCGTCTGCCCGGTGATGAACGCGGCGTCGTCGCTGGTCAGGAACGACACCGTGCCGACCAGATCGTCCGGCACCTCGACGCGCTTGATCGCCTGCATCTGCGCGACGCTTTCGAACTCCTCGTCCATGCTCTTGAGGCCGGCGCGCGGCGCGCGCGCCAGCGTGCCGGGCGAGCGCGTCAGGCCCGGCGCGATGGCGTTGACGGTGATGCCGTGCGGCGCGAGATCGGTCGCGAGCGCGCGCGTGAAGCCGACGATGCCGCCCTTGCTCGCGACATAGTGCGCGAAGCCGGTCACCACCGAGCCGAGCGTCGACGACGCCATGTTGACGATGCGGCCCCACTTGCGCTCGATCATGCCCGGCGCGAACGCCGACGATACCAGGAACGCGCTGTCGAGGTTGATCGACATCACCTTGCGCCAGTCGTCGTAGCTCATGTCGGTGAAAGTCTTCTGCGGGAAGATGCCGGCGCAGTTGACCACGATGTCGGCGCGGCCGAACTGCTTCTTCACTTCGTCGGCCATGGTGGTGACCGACTGCGGCTCGGACACGTCGCACTTGATGGCGATGCGCCTTGCGGCCCGCCGCCTCGACCATCTTCACGGTTGCCGCGCCGTCGCCGAGGTCGGCGATGGCGACGTGCACGCCGTCCTCGGCGAGCCGCTTCGCGAACGCCTGCCCGATGCCGCCCGCCGCGCCGGTGATGACGGCGAATCTTGTCTTTGTGTCCCTTGGCCATGTCATTTCCCGCTTCACGCCGCGAACTGCGATCGGCTTCATACCGCGAGCGGAATGCAGTCCGGCAGCTCCGATTGCGGCCGTGGGTCGCCCGCTCCCGACGGGGCGAGCGGGCTACATATGAATCGCGCGCTTGCGCCACCGCGAGCGCCGCTTCCTTGACCGCCTCGGGCAGCGTCGGGTGCGCATGGCAGGTGCGCGCGATGTCCTCCGCCGACGCGCCGAACTCCATCGCCACCGCGGCCTCGGCGATCATGTTGCCGGCGTCGGAGCCGACGATGTGGACGCCGAGCACGCGGTCGGTCTTGGCGTCGGCCAGGATTTTGACGAAGCCGTCGGTCTGCTGGTTGGCCTTGGCGCGGCCGTTGGCGGTGAACGGGAATTTCCCCGCGTTGTAGGCGACGCCGGCCTCCTTCAGCTCGTCCTCGGACTTGCCGACCGAGGCGATCTCCGGGAACGTGTAGACCACGTTCGGGATCACGTCGTAGTTCACGTGGCCGGCCTGGCCGGCGATGATTTCGGCCGCCGCCATGCCCTCGTCCTCGGCCTTGTGCGCCAGCATCGGCCCGGCGATCACGTCGCCGATCGCGTAGATGCCCGGCACGTTGGTGGCGTAATGCGCGTCGACGATGACGCGGCCGCGGTTGTCCTTCTTCACGCCGACGTCTTCGAGCCCGAGCCCTTCGGTGAACGGCACGCGGCCGATCGCGACCAGCACCACGTCGGCCTCGATGGTCTCCGCCGCGCCGCCCTTGGCCGGCTCGACCTTGGCCTTCAGCGTCTTGCCGGATGAATCGACGCCGGTGACCTTGCGAGCCGAGCTTGAACGCGAGGCCCTGCTTCTCCAGCAGGCGCTGCGACTGCCGGCCGACCTCGCTGTCGATGCCGGGCAGGATGCGGTCGAGGAACTCGACCACCGTCACCTTGGCGCCGAGCCGCCGCCACACCGAGCCGAGCTCGAGCCCGATCACGCCGGCGCCGACCACCAGCAGATGACCCGGCACCGCGGCGAGCGCGATGGCCTGGTCCGACGTGACGATGCGCTTGCCGTCGATCTCGATGCCCTTGAGCGGCGCGACCGCCGAGCCGGTGGCGATGACGATGTTCTTGGTCTCCAGCGTCTGCGTCTTGCCGTCGGCCGACTTCACCTCGACCTTGCCGGGCGCCGCGATGCGGCCCGGTGCCGAACACCGAGTCGATCTTGTTCTTCTTGAGCAGGAAATCGACGCCCTTGACGTTGCCGTCGACCGCCTCGTCCTTGAACTTCATCATGGTCGGCGAGATCGAGCTTCGGCGTGCCGACGCCGATGCCCATCTTGGCGAACGAGTGGCCGGCCTCCTCGAACATCTCGGAGGCGTGCAGCAGCGCCTTCGACGGGATGCAGCCGACGTTGAGGCAGGTGCCGCCGTGGGTGCCGCGCTTCTCCACCACCGCGACCTTCATGCCGAGCTGCGCCGCGCGGATCGCGCAGACGTAGCCGCCGGGGCCGGTGCCGATGACGATGAGGTCGTAGGACATGAGAATACTCCGAACTCTCGTATTCGTCATGCCCGGCCTTGTGCCGGGCATCCACGCCTTACATCCTCACAGCCAAGACGTGGATTGGCCGGCGACAAGCCCGGCCATGACGGAGAGAACGATCAAAGATCCAGCACGATCCGCGCCGGGTCCTCCAGCAATTCCTTCACCCGCACCAGGAACGTCACCGCCTCGCGGCCGTCGACGATGCGGTGGTCGTAGGACAGCGCGAGATACATCATCGGCCGCGACTTCGATCTTGCCGGCGTGCACCACCGGCCGCTCCTGGATCTTGTGCATGCCGAGGATGCCGGACTGCGGCGCGTTGAGGATCGGCGTCGACATCAGCGAGCCGTAGACGCCGCCGTTGGTGATGGTGAAGGTGCCGCCCTGCATCTCCTCGATCTTGAGCGCGCCGTCGCGGGCGCGGCGGCCGAAGTCGGCGATGGTCTTCTCGATCTGCGGCGAGCGAGAGCTGGTCGGCGTCGCGCACCACCGGCACCACCAGGCCCTTCTCGGTGCCGACCGCGATGCCGATGTGATAGTAGTTCTTGTAGATGATGTCGGCGCCGTCGATCTCGGCGTTGACGGCGGGGATGTCCTTCAGCGCCTGGACGCAGGCGCGCACGAAGAAGCCCATGAAGCCGAGCTTGTTGCCGTGCTTCTTCTCGAACATGTCCTTGTACTGATTGCGCAGCGCCATCACCGCGCTCATGTCGACCTCGTTGAAGGTCGTGAGCATGGCGGCGGTGTTCTGCGCGTCCTTGAGGCGGCGCGCGATGGTCTGGCGCAGCCGGCTCATCTTGACGCGCTCTTCGCGCGAGGCGTCGTCGGCCGGCGACGGCGCGCGCACCTGCACCGCGGCGGCGGGCGCGGCGACCGGCGTCGGCGCGGCGGCGGCGCGCTCGATCGCCGCCATCATGTCGCCCTTGGTGACGCGGCCGTCCTTGCCGGAGCCCGCGACCGCGGCGGGGTCGACGCCGGATTCGGCGGCGATCCGGCGCACCGACGGCGCGAGCGGCATGTCGCCCTTGTGGCGGGCTGCGCGTCGGCCTTCGGCGGCACGCGCGGCTTGGGCTCCTCGTCGGCGGCGTTGATCGGCGCGGTGGTCGAGGTCTTCTGGTCGGGCCGGCCGGTCGGCGCGGGCGTGCTCTTGCTGCGGCGCGGCGCGCCGGCGCCTTCCTTGATCTGGCCGAGCAGCGCGCCGACCGCGACGGTGTCGCCGTCCTTCGCCGCGATCTCGGCGAGCACGCCGGCGGCGGGCGCCGGCACCTCGATGGTCACCTTGTCGGTCTCGAGCTCGACCAGCGGCTCGTCCACCGCGACGGCCTCGCCCGGCTTCTTGAACCACTTGCCGATGGTGGCCTCGGTGACGGATTCGCCGAGCGTGGGAACGCGGATTTCAGCCATGGCAATCGCTCTAATCGTCTCCGTCGTCGTGCACCGGCCTCGAAGCGGGCATCCACGCCTCGCTTTGCAGCACAAGCACGTGGATGACCGGGTCCACGCTCCGGCCATGACGGCGGCAGTTCCTACCCCAACGCCTCGTCGAGCAACTGCTTGAGCTGCGACAGATGCTTCGACATCTGCCCGACCGCGGTCGAGGCCGAGGCCGGGCGCGTCGCGTAGCGCGGCCGCCGGTTCTTCGCCTCGATCTGGTTGAGCACCCATTCGAGATAATGCTCGACGAAGTGCCACGCGCCCATGTTGCGCGGCTCCTCCTGGCACCAGACGATCTCGGCCTGCTTGAAGCGCGACAGCTCGGTGACCAGCGCCTTGGTCGGGAACGGATAGAGCTGCTCGACGCGCAGGATGTAGATGTTGTCGATGCCGCGCTTCTCGCGCTCTTCGTACAGATCGTAATAGACCTTGCCGCTGCACAGGACGACGCGGCGGATCTTGTCGTCGGGGACGAGCTTGATCTTCTCGTCGGGCAGCAGCTGCGCGTCGTCCCACAGCACGCGGTGGAACGAGGTGCTGGCCCGCCAGCTCGTCGAGCCGCGACACCGCGCGCTTGTGGCGCAGCAGCGACTTCGGCGTCATCAGGATCAGCGGCTTGCGGATCTCGCGCTTGCAGCTGGCGGCGCAGGATGTGGAAGTAGTTCGCCGGCGTCGAGCAGTTGGCGACCTGCATGTTGTCCTCGGCGCACATCTGCAGGAAGCGCTCGAGCCGCGCCGAGGAATGCTCCGGCCCCTGCCCTTCGTAGCCGTGCGGCAGCAGGCAGACGAGGCCCGACATGCGCAGCCACTTGCGCTCGCCCGACGAGATGAACTGGTCGAACAGCACCTGCGCGCCGTTGGCGAAGTCGCCGAACTGCGCCTCCCACAGCGTCAGCGCGTTCGGCTCGGCGAGCGAGTAGCCGTACTCGAAGCCGAGCACGGCCTCCTCCGAGAGCATCGAGTTGATGACCTCGAAGCGCGCCTGCTTGTCGGCGATGTGATTGAGCGGCGTGTGGCGCGCCTCGTTCTCCTGGTCGATCAGCACCGAATGGCGCTGCGAGAACGTGCCGCGCTCGACGTCCTGGCCGGAGAACCGCACCGGATGGCCTTCGAGCAGCAGCGAGCCGAACGCCAGCGCCTCGGCGGTCGACCAGTCGATGCCCTCGCCGGTCTCGATCGCCTTGGCGCGCGCGTCGAGGAAGCGCTGGATGGTGCGGTGGACGTGGAAGTCCTGCGGCACCGCGGTGATCTTCTTGCCGATCTCCTTGAGCGTCTCGATCGCGACGCCGGTGTTGCCGCGGCGCGGATCGTCCACCGCGCCGGCGCTCTTCATGCCGGCCCAGCGGCCGTCGAGCCAGTCGGCGCTGTTGGCCTTGTAGCCGTTGCTCGCCTCCTGCTCGGCGTCGAGCCGCGCGCGCCAGTCGGCGCGCATCTTCTCGACCTCGCCTTCGGTGACGACGCCCTCGCCGACCAGCCGCTTGGAGTAGATTTCCAGCGTCGACGGATGCGAGCGGATCGTCTTGTACATCAGCGGCTGGGTGAACGCCGGCTCGTCGCCTTCGTTGTGGCCGAACCGGCGGTAGCAGAACATGTCGATCACGACCGGCTTCTGGAATTTCTGCCGGAACTCGGTCGCGACCTTCGCGGCGTACACCACCGCCTCGGGATCGTCGCCGTTGGCGTGGAAGATCGGCGCCTCGATCATCTTGGCGATGTCGGTCGGATACGGCGACGAGCGCGAGTAGCGCGGATAGGTGGTGAAGCCGATCTGGTTGTTGACGATGAAATGCACCGAGCCGCCGGTGCGGTGGCCGCGCAGGTCGGACAGGCCGAAGCACTCCGCGATGACGCCCTGGCCGGCGAACGCCGCGTCGCCGGAAATCAGCAGCGGCATCACCATGGTGCGGTCTTCGCGGGTCGCGCCGTGCTGGTCCTGCTTGGCGCGCACCTTGCCGAGCACCACCGGATTGACGATCTCGAGATGCGACGGGTTGGCG
Source organism: uncultured Alphaproteobacteria bacterium (assembly GCA_963711955.1). GTDB lineage: Bacteria > Pseudomonadota > Alphaproteobacteria > Rhizobiales > Xanthobacteraceae > Z2-YC6860. The sequence goes on from CAVQGC010000016.1 coordinate 51,557, forward strand.
GTGAGCGACAGATGCACCTGGTTGCCGTCGAACTCGCGGTCGGACGACGCGCCGAGGTGATACTTCACGTCGCCGGAGCCTTCGATCTCGTCGGGCGACGACGAGCCGCCCTTGAACTCGTGGAAGATCGCGCGGTGCGGCTTGCTCATCACCTGCGCCAGCACGTTGAGCCGGCCGCGGTGCGCCATGCCGATGACGATCTCTTTGACGCCGAGCGCGCCGCCGCGCTTGATGATCTGCTCCAGCGCCGGGATCATCGACTCGCCGCCGTCGAGGCCGAACCGCTTGGTGCCGGTGAACTTCAGGTCGCAGAACTTCTCGAAGCCCTCGGCCTCGACCAGCTTGTTGAGGATGGCGCGCTTGCCCTCGCGGGTGAAGTTGATCTCCTTGTCGCGGCCCTCGATGCGCTCCTGCATCCAGGCCTTCTGCGCCGGATCGGAGATGTGCATGAACTCGACGCCGAGCGTCTGGCAGTAGGTGCGGCGCAGGATGGCGACGATCTCGCGGATCGAGGCGAACTCGAGCCCCAGCACCTTGTCGAGGAAGATCTTGCGGTCCAGGTCGGCGTCGGTGAAGCCGTAGGAGCGCGGATCGAGCTCCTCCTCGTTCTTCTCCGGCTCGATCGCCGAGCGGATCGAGCTTGGCGTGGAAATGGCCGCGCACGCGGTAGGCGCGGATCAGCATCAGCGCGTGGATGGAATCGCGCGTCGCCTGCAGCACGTCGGCCGAGGTGAGCTCGACGCCCTTGGCCTGCGCCTTGGCCTTGATCGTGTCGCCGACCTTCTTCTCGACCGCGCCCCAGTCGCCGGTCAGCGCGGCGATCAGATCGCCGTCGGCGTGCGGAAGGTTCGGCGGCTGCCACGACGGACCCTGCGCGTTGCGCGCGGCGTCGCGCGCTCGAGTCCTTGAGGCTCTGGAAGAACGCCTGCCACTCGGCATCGACCGAGCTGGGATCGGCGGCGTAGCGGGCGTGGAGGTTTTCGATGTAGGCGGCGTTGCCGCCGTAAAGAAACGACGTGTGTGCGAACGCGGCGTTCGCGTCTTGGCGAGACATGTTGAATCCTTCGGCGAGGCACTGACCTCGGTCCGGCGGCGCATAGGCAAGTGAGCCCGCGACCACCGGCGAGCGGAATCTATGACTTAGATTCTATGTCGTCCGAAAGTGCTACAGAAAAGGTCTAAGAACTGAATCGCCGTTTTGAAGCACTCAGCAGCCTGCCGCAAAAGCGGCGCATACGCGATCTAGCGGCCGCCGCCACGCGGTCACGATTCAGGCCGAAGCGGGTGATCCAGACCGAATCCTGGCTGCCCAGACGATAGGTCGAACCCCGTGTCACGCCGGCCGGCGCAGACCCGGTCACCATCGTGTCGTCGGACGCGAACCGCATGTAGAGGACTTCGCTCTTGATGCTCCAGTTGGGCGTCCAGGCCCATTCGGTGCCGACGCCGCCAGTCCAGCCGAACAATGTCTTCTGCGCCGTGAAAGACGTCGTCGATCGCCGAGGCATCCTCGAAGAACGACCCAGGTGCGGTCGAAGTTCGCGTAGGCGATCCCGCCGGTCGCGTAGAGCAGCAGATTGTCCACCACGATCCCGGTTCGGGCCCGCAGCGTGCCGAACCATTGCAGCTTGCTGGTGACGGTCACCGAGTCCGCGACGCCCGCGACGCCTTGACCGCCGTCGAGGCTGTGCTCGGACGCTCGCAGGCTGGTCCAGCTCCAGTCCGCTTCGAAGCCGTACACCGTGCAGCCGCTCTGGAAGGTGTAGCCGGCATGCGGGCCGAAGTTCACCCGATTGGTGGTCGCATTGACGCTGTTGGGCAAGCCGTTGTCGATCGACTGGCCAAGCCCATCGCGGTCGCTGAACGTCGTGTCGTAGTAGCCCCAGCCGAGCGTGTCCGCCGAGCATAGAAGCCGCTGAAATTCGCGCACCGCGGCGCGCGGCGAGCCGCGTAGCCGCCGAGCGTCGGCCGTGCCGAGCGTCAGCCGTCAAGCGGGCGGCGCTCGTGCAGGGAATCACAGCCTCAGAATTGCGACGATCGGCACAAGCAACTGCTGCGACATCGGGAATGCCGCTCGCATCAACTCGAGCACCGACCACGTTCCCGCGTGCACAGATAGACTGATTCGTTTTTTGGCGATCCTAGAGAGGACGGGGGCAGAATGTCCAATCGGAGATTGTGCCGCCAGGTTAGCCCTTCAGCACTTCCATCAGCGTCTTGCCGATCCGGGCCGGCGACGGTGATACCTTGATTCCCGCCGATTCCATTGCCGCAATTTTGGACTCGGCGTCGCCCTTGCCGCCCGCGATGATCGCGCCGGCATGGCCCATGCGGCGGCCCGGCGGCGCGGTGCGCCCGGCGATGAAGCCGACCATCGGCTTCTTGCGGCCCCTCTTGGCCTCGTCCTTGAGGAATTGCGCCGCATCCTCCTCCGACGAGCCGCCGATCTCGCCGATCATGACGATCGCCTCGGTCTGCTTGTCGGCCAGGAACAATTCCAGTCCGTCGATGAAATCCATGCCCTTGACCGGATCGCCGCCGATGCCGAGCGCCGTGGTCTGGCCGAGCCCCTCCGCGGAGGTCTGGAACACCGCCTCGTAGGTCAGCGTGCCGGAGCGCGACACGATGCCGACCTTGCCGGGCTTGAAGATCGAGGCCGGCATGATGCCGATCTTGCAGGCGCCCGCGGTCATCACGCCGGGGCAGTTCGGCCCGATCAGCCGCGACTTCGATCCGCACAGCGAGCGCTTCACCTTCACCATGTCGGCGACCGGAATGCCTTCGGTGATGCAGACGATCAGCGAAATCTCCGCCTCGATCGCTTCGGCGATGGCGTCGGCCGCGCCCGCCGGCGGCACGTAGATCACCGATGCGTCGGCGCCGGTCTTCTCCTTGGCCTCGGCGACGGTGTCGAACACCGGCAGGCCGAGATGGGTCGAGCCGCCTTTGCCCGGCGAGGTGCCGCCGACCATCTTGGTGCCGTAGGCGATCGCCTGCTCGGAATGGAAGGTGCCGTTCTTGCCGGTGAAGCCCTGGCAGATGACCTTGGTGTTCTTGTCGACCAGGATTGCCATGTCACGCCGCCTTCTTCACTGCAGCGACGATCTTCTGCGCGGCGTCGTCGAGATCGTCGGCCGACACGACGTTGAGCTTCGACTCGGCGATGATCTTCTTGCCGAGCTCGACGTTGGTGCCTTCCAGCCGCACCACCAGCGGCACCTGCAATCCCGACTTCCTTCACCGCGGCGACCACGCCCTCGGCGATCACGTCGCACTTCATGATGCCGCCGAAGATGTTGACCAGAATGCCCTTCACCTTCGGGTCGGAGGTGATGATCTTGAACGCCGCCGCGACCTTCTCCTTGCTGGCGCTGCCGCCGACGTCGAGGAAGTTCGCCGGCTCCATGCCGTAGAGCTTGATGATGTCCATGGTCGCCATGGCGAGCCCGGCGCCGTTGACCATGCAGCCGATCGAGCCGTCGAGCGCGACGTAGTTGAGATCGTACTTCGACGCCTCGATCTCCTTCTCGTCCTCCTCGGTCTCGTCGCGCAGCTTGGCGATGTCGGGATGACGGAACAGCGCGTTGTCGTCGAAGCCGACCTTGGCGTCGAGGCAGAGCAGCTTCTTGTCCTTGGTGATCGACCAGCGGATTGATCTCGAGCAGGCTCATGTCCGTCTCGGTGAACGCCTTGTAGAGCCCGGTGAGCATGCGCGCTCATCTGCTTCTGCAGGTCGGCGTCGAGGCCGAGCGCCTGCGAGACGCGGCGCACGTGGTGCGGGCAGATGTTGGCGGCCGGGTCGACCGAGATGGTGACGATCTTGTCCGGCGTGTCGTGCGCGACCTTCTCGATGTCCATGCCGCCTTCGGTCGACACCACGATGGCGACGCGCGAGGTGGCGCGGTCGACCAGCATCGAGAGATAGAACTCCTTCTCGATGGCGGAGCCTTCCTCGATGTAGAGGCGGTTGACCTGCTTGCCCTTCGGGCCGGTCTGATGCGTGACCAGCGTCGAGCCGAGGATGCGGGTCGCTTCCTTCTTCACGTCGTCGATCGACTTCACGACCTTGACGCCGCCGGCCTTGCCGCGGCCGCCGGCGTGGATCTGCGCCTTGACCACCCAGACCGGGCCGCCGAGCGTCTGCGCGGCCTTCACCGCCTCATCGACCGAGAACGCCGCAATGCCCTTGGCCGTGGGCACGCCGAACCCCCGCAGCACCTCTTTGCCCTGGTACTCGTGGATGTTCATGCCGCCCCCCTCAAGCGCCGCCCGGTTTGCCGGGGACGAACGCCGCTATTTCTTGCCGAGATCCGGCGCGATCTTCTGACAGGCGTCGACCAGGCCCTTCACGGCGCCGACCGACTTCTCGAACATCTCGCGCTCGGCGCTGTTGAGTTCCAGCTCGACGATGCGCTCGACGCCCTTCGCGCCGATCACGACCGGAACGCCGACGTAGAGATTCTTGACGCCGTACTCGCCGTTGAGCCAGGCGGCGCACGGCAGCACGCGCTTCTTGTCGCGCAGATAGCTCTCGGCCATCGCAATGGCCGACGACGCCGGCGCGTAGAACGCCGAGCCGGTCTTGAGCAGGTTGACGATCTCGCCGCCGCCCTTGCGGGTGCGGTCGACGATCTCGTCGAGCCGCGCCTGCGTGGTCCAGCCCATCTTGATCAGGTCGGGCAGCGGAATGCCGGCGACGGTCGAATAGCGCACCATCGGCACCATGTCGTCGCCGTGACCGCCGAGCTCAAGGCGCTGACGTCCTCAACCGAAACGTTGAACTCGTCGGCGAGGAAGTAGCGGAAGCGCGCCGAGTCGAGCACGCCCGCCATGCCGATCACCATGGTCTTCGGCAGGCCGCAGGCCTTTTGCAGCGCCCACACCATGGCGTCGAGCGGATTGGTGATGCAGATGACGAACGCGTTGGGCGCGTATTTCTTGATGCCGGCGCCGACCTGATCCATCACCTTGAGGTTGATGCCGAGCAGGTCGTCGCGGCTCATGCCGGGCTTGCGCGGCACGCCGGCGGTGACGATGCAGACGTCGGCGCCAGCGAGCGCCTCGTATGAGTTGGTGCCGGCGAGTCTTGGCGTCGAAACCTTCGACCGGCGAGGACTCGGCGAGGTCGAGCGACTTGCCCTGCGGGATGCCTTCCGCGATGTCGAACATCACGACATCGCCGAGTTCCTTGAGGCCGACGAGGTGGGCGAGCGTGCCGCCGATCTGGCCGGCGCCGATCAACGCAATCTTGCTGCGCGCCATGTGGGGAAATGCCCTTTGAGAAATTGCCGCCACAACGGCGGGTCGCGCGGTGGTTATCGGGTTCGGTCTAGGCGTTCAAGTCAGGGCCGGAAAAACTCAGGAGTCGTCTCACTCTCTACTATTATTAATACATTATTCCACAGCGCAAGACCTGAAGCAATTTGTTGCAATGCGAAAATTTGCTCCCGCACGGTCAGGGGTGGGACGCGGCAGCCGAGGCCCCAGGCTTGCTGCTGAGGCGCGATTTGACCCACTCGCGCATGTGCTGGAAGACGACATAGAACACCGGGATCAGGAAAATTCCGAGCAGCGATGCCGCCAGCATGCCGCCGAACACCGCGGTGCCGACGCCGCGCCGGCTCAGCATGCCGGCGCCGGTCGCGATCACCAGCGGGATGAGGCCGGCGATGAAGGCGAAGCTCGTCATCATCACGGCGCGGAAACGCTCGCGCGCGCCTTCGATCGCGGCCTCCTCGATCGACAGGCCTTGCTCACGCCGCTCCTTGGCGTATTCGACGATCAGGATGCCGTTCTTGGCGGCGAGCGCGATCAGCACCACCAGGCCGATCTGGGCGTAGACATCGTTCGGCAGGCCGAACACCAGCAGCGCGATCATCGCGCCCAACACGCCGACCGACACCGAGAGCAGCACCGGCACCGGGATCGCCGAGCTCTCATAGAGCCCGACCAGGAAGAGATAGGCGAACACCACGGCGAGCACGAGAATGACGGTGGTCTTGCCGGCCGCTTCCTTTTCCTGCAGCGCCGTGCCGGTCCATTCGAAGCCGAAGCCTCGCGGCAGCGTCGTCGCCGACATGCGCTCCATCGCCGCGAGCGCATCGCCCGACGAATAGCCGGGCGCCGGACCGCCGTTGAGCGTCACGCTGCGGAAGTTGTTGTAGCGAACCACCGACTGCGGCCCGAGCACCAGCCGCGCTTCCGCGAACGCGCGCACCTGCACCATCTCGCCGTTCTTGTTGCGCACGTTGATGCGGTAGATGTCCGCGATGCGGGTTCGCTCGGCCGCTTCGCCCTGGATGATGACCTGCCAGGTGCGGCCGAACAGATTGAAGTCGTTGACGTAGCTGCTGCCCAGCACGGATTGCAGCGTGTTGAACACGTCGGCGAGGCTCATGCCGAGCGTCTGCGACCTTGTCGCGGTCGATGTCGAGATAGAGTTGCGGCGTGCTCGCACTGTAGGTGGTGAAGACGCGGGCGAGCGCCGGATTCTGGTTCGCAGCGAACACCATGCCACGCGCGACCGCCGCGATATCGGCGGCTGACGCGCCCGCCAGGCTTTGCAACTGGTATTCGAAGCCGCTGCCGGTGCCGAGCCCGATGATCGGCGGAAGATTGTAGGCGAAGACGATCGCTTCCTGGATCGCCTGGAACTGCTGCGTCAGCCTGGCGATGATGCCGTTGACGCCCAGCGCGGGCTCCTTGCGCTCGTCGAACGGCTTGAGCAGCAGGATGATCAGCGCGCTGTTCGACTTGTTCAACGAATCGAGCAGGCTGAAGCCGACCACCGAGGTCACGCTTGCGACGCCCGGCGTGTTGCGGGCGATTTCTTCGACGCGCTTCACAACCGCCTCGGTGCGGTTGACCGAAGCGCCCTCGGGCAACTGGACTTCGGCGAACACCGCGCCCTGGTCTTCCGATGGAAGGAATCCGGTCGGCGTCACCTTGAACAGCCAGCCGGCGCCGGCCATGACCGCGACCAGCAGCAGCAAGCTGAGCACGGCGAGCCGCACGGTCTTGCGCACGACCAGCGTGTAGCCGTCGCGCGCCTTGTCGATGCCGCGCAGGATCAACCCGATGATTCCGCGCCTTGGCCCGTGGTGCGCACGCAGGAACACCGCGCAGAGCGCCGGCGAGAGCGTCAGCGCGTTCAGCGCCGAAATGACCATCGACACCGACACCGCCACCGCGAATTGCCGGAACAGATCGCCGGAAATGCCGGGGATGAAGGCAACCGGCACGAACACCGACAGCAGCACCAGGGTAATGGCGATGATCGGCGCGGTGATCAGCTTCATGGCGCGATGCGCCGCCTCGGCCGGCGAGATCGACGGATCCTTCTCGAGCTCCGCCTCGACCGCTTCCACCACCACGATGGCGTCGTCGACCACGATGCCGATCGCCAGCACCAGCGCGAGCAGCGACACGGTGTTGGCGGAATAGCCAAACGCGAGCATCGCGGCGAAGGTGCCGATCAGCGACACCGGCACCGCGATCAGCGGAATGATGGTCGCGCGGACGTTGCCGAGGAACAGAAACACCACGATAACGACCAGCACGAAAGCCTCGACCAGCGTGTGCACCACGCTCTTGATGCTCTCGCTGACAAAGACCGTGGTGTCGTAGGTGATCTTGTAGTCGACGCCTTCCGGGAACGACGTTTTGAGCTGAGCGAGCGTCGCCTTCACCGTGTCCGCGCTGTTGAGCGCATTGCTGCCGGGCGACTGAAACAAGCCGAGCACCACCGCCGGATTGCCGTCCTGGCGGCCGCGCGATTCCGACAGCCGCGCGGCAAGCTCCACGCGCGCGACGTCGCGCACCCGCACGAACGAGCCATCCGGATTGGCGCGCACCACGATGTTGCCGAACTCCTCGGTGGTGGTGAGCCGGCCCTGGGTCTGGATGTTGAGCTGGAACTGCTGATCCGGCAGCGCGGGCTGCGCACCGATCCGGCCCACCGCCGCCTGGATGTTCTGGCCCCTGATCGCCGCGCCGATGTCGGCTGGGGTCAGCCCGAAGCTGGTCAGCCGGTCGGTCTGCAGCCACATCGTCATGCTGTAGTCCGAGGGTGTGAACAGCACGACGTCGCCGATGCCGGGAATACGCTTGAGTTGATCGATGATGCTGATGGTGGCGTAGTTCGACAGATAGAGCTGGTCGAACCGCCCGTCCGGCGAAGACAGCGCGACGACCTGCAGCAGCGCCGACGACTTCTTCTTGATGCTGAGGCCCTGGGCTTTGACCTCGTTGGGCAGCCGCGGTTCGGCCAGGCTGACGCGATTCTGCACCTTGACGGTATTGATGTCGGGATCGGTGCCGACCGCGAACGTCACCGTGAGCGTATAGCTGCCGTCGCTGCCGCTGGTCGACTTCATGTAGAGCGCTTTGTCGACGCCGATCACCTGCGCCTCGATCGGCTGCGCGACAGTGGCCTCGACCACTTCGGCCCCGGCGCCGGCGTAGGTGCCCTTCACCTCGATCTGCGGCGGCACGATGTCGGGAAACTGCGCGATCGGAATCTGGCTGAGCGCGATCGCGCCGGCCAGCGTGATCACAATCGAGATGACGGAAGCGAGCCGCGGCCGCGCGATGAAAACGTCGGAGATCATCGGCTAGCGCTCGCCGGATCGAGGCTGCATCCGCTTGTCCGGATCATGCGCTATGCCCCCGGCTTGGCTTCGGTCGCGTTGACGACCAGCCCGGGACGAATGCGCTGAATGCCTTCGGTGACGACACGCTCGCCGGCGTTGAGCCCTTTGCGCAGCACCATGTTGGTGCCGCGCGGACCGCCGATCTCGACGCGGCGGATCTGCACCTTGTTTTCGTTGTCGACGACCAGCACGAAGGCGCCGGACTGATCGAGCTGCAAGGCCTGGCCCGGCACCACCACCACATTCTGCGGGTTGCCGCTTTCGAGCACGACCGCAACAAGCTGGCCGTCGACCAGAGTGCGCTCGAGGTTGGGGAAGCTGGCGCGCACCAGCACTGTGTCGGTGCCTTGGCTGACGGTCACGTCGAGGAAATTGATCTTCCCCGAATGCGCATAACGGCTGCCGTCGGCGAGTTGCAGATAAACGACAACTTCGGCAGGGCTGCCAGGACTGGTTTGCTCGGCGCGGTAGGCGAGAATCTCGCGCTGCGTGACCGGGAAGCCGACGTAGATCGGATCCTGGCTGACGATCGTCGCCAACGACCCGCTTTGCGGGCCAACGAAATTTCCGACTGAAACGCTGGCGCGGCCGATGCGGCCGGCGATCGGCGAGCGGATGTCGGTGTAGCTGAGATTGAGCTGCGCCCTCTCCAGCGCCGCCTTCTGCTGCAACAGCGTGCCGCGCGCCTCGCCCTGCTTCGCGGTGGCTTCGTCGAGCCGCGCCTGCGCGCCGACGTTCTTCTGCACCAACTCGGACTGACGGCTGAACTCGATGTCGGCGAGCTTGAGCGAGGCCTCGCCCGTCACGATGGCCGCCTTGGCCTCATCGACCGTGGCCTGATACTGGCCTTTCTCGATCGTGAACAGCAGGTCGCCTTCTTTGACGTCGGCGCCTTCGGTGAAAAGCCGCTTCTCGAGGAAGCCATCGACGCGGGCGCGCAGATCGACCTTGAAGATCGCTTCGACGCGACCGGTGAAGCGATATTGCGGGCGGATGTCCTCCTCGACGGACTTGACCACGGTAACGGCCGGCGGCGGGCCGGCCGGGGGCTGCGCCGCCTGCTTGCCGTCGCCGCATCCGGCCAGTGCGACTGCGAGCCCGAATAGCGCGAAACTGCGCCCATACGCCGAAATACAATGCATGAGAAGGTCCTCTGATACCAACAGCAGCCGACTTCCCCAAAGCTGCGCGCAATATCGTAGGGCAGATTGCATACCTCGGCCACCGGCGCACGGCGCAAATGCCGAGCCATGGGCAGCCTTGATCTGCTACGGTATGACTTCTCCAAGACGCCTAACAATCGGCGACACCGGTTCTCGGCGCCCGACCAAGGGGAATCAAACTTGACCGCAACAATCAACCCAGCCGCGCCGCATCACCTTCCGGGCTTCATCACGGCGCCCGGCGAGACCGACACGTTCATGATTGTCATGGCGATCTTCCTGATCGCCGTCGTGATGGCCGTCGGCCTCCTGTTCCTAAGAATTCACACCCTGCCCGAACGCATGGCGCACGGTTCGCAGAAACTGCAGTTCGAAATCGTGGCCGTGCTGGGACTGCTCGCCCTGTTCACGCACGTCCACCTGTTCTGGGTGGCGGGCCTGATCCTCGCGCTGATCGACGTCCCGGATTTTGGCACGCCGCTGCGGCGGATCGCGGGCTCCGCCGAGAAGATCGCGGGGCTCCCGCCCGGAGAAGGCGATACCCAGTCCGACAAGCCGGCGGCCGCCCAAGGCCATCACGGGAGCTGAACAGTGCTTGAACTTCTCCTCTGCTCGATGCTGACGATCCTTCCGGATTATCTGTTTCGCCGTTACCGGCAGGGGAGGCGGATCGGCCACGAGATCACGCTGTTCTCAGTGTGGTTCGAGCTGCGGTGGGGCATCGTCAGTTGCGTCATGCTGACCGTGGCCCTGATCACCACTATTTTCTACTTCCATCCGTCCACGAGCAGTGTGACGTCCTTCTTCAGAACCGTGCCGGTTTTGCCGGAGACGAGCGGTCGTGTGGCCGAGATCTATGTCCGTCTCGACCAGCGCGCCGGCAGTGAGCGTGTCGAAAAAGGCGCACCGATCTTCCGGCTGGACAGTTCGCAGCAGGAGGCCGCGGTCGAAACCGCGCGTCGCCGTATCGCCGAGATCGATGCGGCGATGGTGGGCGCGCAGGCTGACCTGCTAGCGGCCGAGGCCCAGAGCCAGCAGGCCATATCGGCCCACAAGCAGGCGCTCGATGAGCTGCAGACCAAGGAGGAGCTGAACCGGCGCGGCGCGGACATCGTCGCGCGCCGCGAGATCGAGCGGCTGCAAAACGTCGTGGATGGCCGCAAAGCCGGGATCGACGCGGCCGTCGCGGCAAAGCAGGCCGTCGAGGCCAAACTCTCCACACTGCTGCCGGCCCAGAAGGCCAGCGCCGAGGCCGCCCTCGCTCAGGCGCAGGTCGACCTGAACAAGACTGTGATCCGCGCCGGCGTGACCGGGCGGATCGAGCAGTTCCTCCTTCAGGTTGGCGATGTCGTCAATCCAATGATCCGGTCGGGTGGCGTCCTCATCCCAGAGCATGCTGGACGGCGTGCTCTGGTCGCAGGCTTCGGGCAGATCGAAGCCCAGGTCATGCGGGTCGGCATGGTCGCGGAGGTGACTTGCGTTTCCACGCCGTGGACGGTCATTCCGATGGTCGTGACCGGAGTGCAGGACTATATCGCTGCGGGCCAGTTTCGCGGCGGCGAGGTGCTGATCGACGCCCAGAGTGTCACGCGCCCTGGAACGATCCTCACCATTCTGGAGCCTCTCTACGAAGGCGGAATCGAGAACGTAACGCCGGGCAGCAGCTGCATCGCAAACGCCTACACGAGCAACCACGACCGGATGAAAGATGCCGGCTTTTTCAAGCGTCTCGGCCTTCACGCTATCGACGCGGTCGGGATCGTGCACGCCATGCTGCTCCGCATTCAGGCGCTGCTGCTGCCCATCAAAACTCTCGTATTCAGCGGCCACTGAGGATTTGCGACAGCGGGGCCTATCGCATCTCCGCTCGGTCTATTGGGGGTCCGATGAAGTTATTGTTCATGCTTCCTTCTCCTGCAGTTCGCCAAAAGCGATGCGCGGAGACTGATCGCCGGCGTCGCCTATACGTTATCAACTGGACGCCTCAAAACCGAGCACGCACAAGAATCCGTTCGCCGACGAGCACGGCCTTCCCGCCCAGCGATTCTACAATGTCCTGTGCATGGCCTACGGGGCGGATTCCAAGCTGTTCGCGGGTTTGGTGGACAAGGGATATCTGCCCAAGGAACGGGCCGAGGGCTGCGACGGAGAGTACGAGCAAGTGGCTCGGGCGATGACCAAGCTCATTGGGCCCTATATCGATCAAGCACGGGCCAAACGGGTGCGCGACAAGCGATGGCTTAGGGTTGACGCGCAGTGATCGATGCGACGTCGGCAAATCGATCCCACGCCGGCCCCATATCGCTGAACTCCAAATGAACGATAACGATCAAGTCTCCACGATCCCCTCGCTCGACTCGCCGGCCGTGGAATCGCGCCGGCCGTGCGGCAGGGCGAGGTAGGATCGCGAGCGCATTTCGATCAGGCGCGACGCGGTCCGCTTGAACTCGCTCGCCTCGTAACCGTCGCTCGCCTGATAGAGCGCATCCGGCTCGGCCGCTGCCGATGCGATCAGCTTCACCGAGTGATCGTAAAGCGTGTCCACCAGGATGATGAAGCGCTTGGCGGCGTTGCGATGATCGAAACCCATCACGGGAATGCGATCGACAATCAGGGTATGGAATTCGTGGCAGATGCGGAGGTAGTCGGAAGCGCCGAGCGGCTGCTCGCAGAGATCGTGGAAGAAGAAGCGCGCCACGCCCATCGCGGCGCGCGGCACCCGCAGCCGGCGGCCTTTGACGGCCAGTTCCTGCGGCATGCCGCTGGCGCTGCCGACCAGCCGCCGCCAGGCCTCGTCCAGCGCCGCGGCCGCATCGTCGTCCGCCGGCACGTGCCAGACCTTCTGTCCTTCGAGCTTCTCCAGCCGGAAGTCGGTGCGCGCGCGGAGCTGCACGACGTCCATCTGCCGCTGCAGCGTGGCGATGAACGGCAGGAACAGCGAGCGGTTGAGCCCGCCCTTGTAGAGGTCGTCAGGCGCGACGTTCGAGGTCACCACCACCACGACGCCGAGCTCGAACATCCGGGTGAACAGCCGGCCGAGAATCATCGCATCGGCGATGTCGGTGACGTGAAATTCGTCGAAGCAGAGCAGCCAGCTTTCCTCGGCGATCTCCGCGCCGGTGAGCCGGATCGGGTCGTCGTCCTCGATCGCGCCATCTTTGATCTGCTGGCGGAACGCGCGCACCCGCTCGTGGACGTCCGCCATGAACTCGTGGAAATGCGCGCGGCGCTTGCGCACCACCGGCGACGCCTCGAAGAACAGGTCCATCAGCATGGTCTTGCCGCGGCCGACGTCGCCGTAGATGTAGAGGCCCTTGGCGGCCCCATCGCTGTCCCGGGAGCCGAACAGCCAGCCGACCGGGTTGGCGCGGCGCGCCGAGCGGTGGGTGACGATGCGCTTTTCGAGATCGGCAAACCGGGCCAGCAGTTCTTCCTGAGCCCGGTCGCGCTCCACCTTCTTGGTGACGATCAGGGCTTCGTAGAGTTCGCGGGCGGACATTCGGCAAATTCACCCGAATATGGCGGATCGCCAACCCGCCGCACGGGCAGAATGGCAATCATGTATTTTATCCTGTATTATCAGTGACTTACCGCGCAGCATTTTTTCAATCTCGCTTGCCATATTTTTGTTGCGGCGCAACATTACAGTCTGATTCGCGGCCCTTGCGGCTGCGGGGAAGAAATAGCTCAGGGCAGGTAACCCGACGCCAATGTCAGGAGACCCTCAATGCACAATGCCCTTGTCGACGGCCTGATCCGCAAATTGTGGATCGCCGAAGCCGCCATCTATCGCGACCACCTGCTCCGTCTCGACCGCGACAGCCGGCACAGCCGGTTCGGCGGCGCGGTGTCGGACGACTTCATCCGCGATTACGTCGATGCCACCTATCGGCTCAACGCCGTGGTGCACGGCTTTTTCGTCGATGGCAGCTTGCGCGGCGCCGCCGAGCTGCGGCCGCTCGGCGCGACGCTCAGCCGCGAAGCGGAGGCCGCGCTGTCGATCGAAACGCCCTGGCAGAGCCACGGGGTCGGCTCGGAGTTGCTCGACCGCACGCTGCTCGCCGCGCGCAACCGCGGCATCAAGAGCCTGCATATGGCCTGTCTCGCCGACAACCGCCGCATGCAGGAACTGGCGCGGAAGTTCACGGCAGAATTGAGCTTCGACTTCGGCAGCGTGGTGGGCGAGGTCGCAGCGCCCCGCCCGACGCCGCTGTCGGTGCTGCGCGAATTCGTGGCCGACGGTCATGGTTTCGCGACCGCCGTGCTGGACGTGCAGTCCCGGCTGTTCCGTCCGGTTTGAAGGAAGTTTCCCACGCAAAATCAAGGAAAACGGCGCGTTAACGAGTTGGCTGGGATTGGTCCCTATCCTGCTCCGGGTCCGCCAGGAGTGAGGATCATGGGCCGATCGATCCGCAATGCCGAAATCCGCGTCTTGAGCCCCGGCTCCATCGAGGATTTCCACGCCCACCTGGTGCGGCTCGACCGCTCCAGCCGCTTCCCCGGCGAGGACGACCGCGCGATCGACATCCATTGTCTCGGCCTCATGTCGGCGGGCGCCATCGTGATCGGCGCGTTTGTCGATGGCGTGTTGCGCGGCGGCGCCGAGATCGTGCCGGACCGCACGGCACGGCGCGCCGAAGCGGCGATCACCATCGAGAACGGATTCCACGACCGCGGCCTGGAGCGCGAGCTCACCGCGCGCATCGTCGATGAAGCTCAGCGCCATCATCTCAATCAGTTGCGCATCCAGGAGCAGAGCGCGACGCGCTCTTACCGCGTGCCGGTGTTCCAGCTTCAGGTCTACGCCGCCAGCGCCTGATATTTAGCGCGCGGCCGGACGCGAAGCCGGCTCCCGCCATTCCTGATCGCGGGTGAGCGGATAATCCGCCTCGACCACGTAAGGCCCGCCGCCGACCGAGTTGCGCGACGAGAACAGCACGAAATTCGACACCTCGAACGGCGCGGAGCGGAAACCGCCGCGCGCCGACAAGTATTCCGCAACGTCCTGGCTCGACGTGTCGCGCAAGCGCGCCAGCGTGACGTGTGGCGTAAACTTGCGACCTTCCGGCTCGATGCCGATCCGCTGCATCAGCCGCTCGTGCTCGGCCTGCAATTCCATCACCGCGGGCGGCGACGCCACCGTGGCGACGACGGCGCGCGGCTTGCGGCCGCCGAACGACGACACGCCGTCGATCCGCAACTCGAAGCCGCGGCGCTGCACCTGGGCCAGCATGAAGACGATTTCGCGCGCGACCACGTCATCGACGTCACCGACGAAGCGCAGCGTGATGTGATAGTTTTCCGGATCGATCCAGCGCGCGCCCGGCAGGCCGCCGCGCAGCATCGACAGCGACTCGCGAATGTCGTCGGGGATCTCAAGGCCGGTGAAAAGACGGGGCATTCAAGTTTCTCGTATATCTTGTTCGGAATCATGCGCTAGGAGCCGCGCTTGGCGCGGACGCGGGCGATCAACTCCTCAACTTTTGGTGTGATTCGTGTGACAATCGTATCGACGCCGGCTTCGGTCGGGTGCAGGCCGTCGCGCTGATTGAGCTTCGCATCGGCCGCGATGCCTTCCAGGAAGAACGGATAGAAGACGAGGTTGTTCGCCGAGGCAAGCTCGGGGAAGATCGCGTTGAACGCCTTGGCATAGTCTTCCCCATAGTTCGGCGCCGCCAGCATCCCGCACAGCATGACCTCGATGCCGCGCTGCTTCAGCCGGCTGACGATCTGCTCCAGCGCGGCTCGCGTGACCTTGGGATCGATGCCGCGCAGCATGTCGTTGGCGCCAAGCTCGACCATCACGGCGTCGGTGCCGTCCGGCACCGACCAGTCGAGCCGCGCGAGCCCGCCGGATGCGGTGTCGCCGGACACGCCGGCATTGGCCACCTGCACGTTGACCCCTTTGGCCCGCATCGCCCGCTCGAGCTTTGCCGGGAAGGCGTCTTTCATCGCGAGCTGATAGCCAGCCATCAGGGAATCGCCGAACGCCACGATCTTGACCGGCCGCTCGGCCGCCGCGGCCGGTCCGCTCAACAATACGGCAAACGCCGCCGCCGCGAAGTGCTGGACCAAACGGGCCCAGTTCCCATATGAGCGGGGGGCAACGGTTCGGGACCTCATGAACGATTCCTCACGGACGGTACGGCCGGCCATCGCGCTCTCCGGCATCAACCTTTCGCTCGGCCGGGGCGCGGCCCGGGTTCATATCCTCAAAGACGTCGACCTGCATATAGGAAGCGGCGAGGCGATTGGCCTGGTCGGCCCGTCCGGCTCCGGAAAGACCACGCTGCTGATGGTTTTGGCCGGGCTGGAGCGCACCGACACCGGCTCGATCGTGGTGGCCGGCGAGGACCTCACCGGTCTCGACGAGGACTCGCTCGCCCGGTTTCGCGGCCGCAACGTCGGCATCGTATTCCAATCTTTTCATCTCATCCCGACCATGACGGCGCTGGAGAACGTCGCGGTGCCGCTGGAGCTTGCCGGCAACCCCGCCGCGTTCGATCGCGCCCGCGAGGAGCTCACCGCTGTCGGCCTCGCCGAACGGCTCAACCACTATCCGGCGCAGCTTTCCGGCGGCGAGCAGCAGCGCGTCGCACTGGCCCGCGCGCTCGCGCCCAATCCTGCGATCCTGGTGGCGGACGAGCCCACCGGCAATCTCGACGAGGCGACCGGCAAGCAGATCATCGAACTGCTGTTCAAGGGCCACGTCGAGCGCGGCACCACGCTCATCCTGGTGACGCACGACAGCGCGCTGGCGCAGCGCTGCGACCGCATCGTGCGGTTGCGGTCGGGCCGCATCGACAGCGTGGAGAACGCGAGGGTTCCCGCGTGACGCAGCGTTTGCCGCTGCCGTTCAAGCTTGCCTACACGGCTTTCATGGCGGTGCTGGTGCCGGTCTACTGGTATTATTACGGCCCGACCAACTTCCTCTATTTCTGCGACGTCGCGCTGTTCCTGACGCTGGCCGGCATCTGGCTGGAAAGCCCGCTGCTGGTTTCGATGTGCGCAGTCGGCATCGTCGCGCCGCAAATCCTGTGGTGCATCGACTTCCTATCCAACATGTTCGGCATGCCGCTGCTCGGCATGACCGACTACATGTTCAAGCATGAGAACTCGCTGTTCCTGCGCGGGCTGTCGCTGTTTCACGGCTGGATCCCGTTTCTGCTGCTCTATCTTGTCTGGCAAGCTCGGCTACGACCGCCGCGCGCTGCTGTCGTGGACCGTGCTGGCTTGGGCGCTGATCCTGATCTGCTTCTTCTTCATGCCGCCGCCGCATCCGAGTCCCGGCCTCACGCCGGTCAACATCAACTACGTGTGGGGACCGAGCGACAACGTCGCGCAGACGCTGGGTGCATCCTTATGTCTGGGTGCTCGGCCTGATGATCGGCATGCCGCTGCTGCTGTTCCTGCCGACACATTTGATTTTGATGCGGTTCGCTCCAAAGCCCGAGGTAAACCATGAGCGCAATGTCGCAACGCGCGGCGCCCTCGCCCAAGGGTGGTGGAGGGCTAGGATGGGGACCGCTGCGCTTCGCATTGCGCGAGATGCGCGGCGGCTTGCGCGGCTTCTATGTGTTCATCGCCTGCGTCGCGCTCGGCGTCATGGCGATCGCCGGCGTCGGCTCGTTCGCACGCAGCCTCACCGACGGGCTCGCCCGCGAAGGCCGCGTCATCCTGGGCGGCGACCTGTCGTTCTCGCTGATCCATCGTGAAGCGAGTACGGCGGAGCGCGCCTTCCTCGACGGCCGCGGCAAGGTTTCGGCCGCTGCCACCATGCGCGCGATGGCGCGCGCTGCCGACGGCCAACTGGCGCTGGTCGAGCTGAAGGCGGTGGATGGCGCCTATCCGCTGTACGGCGCGGTGAAGCTCGACAACGACATGCCGCTGAGCGCCGCACTGGCGCAGCGCAACGGCACGTTCGGCGCCGTGGTCGATCGCGACGCTGCTGGCGCGGCTCGGAATGCAAGCCCGGCGCGCGGCTGACCATCGGCGCGGCGCCGATCGAAATCACCGCCGTTCTCGTGAACGAGCCGGACAAGCTCGCCAGCGGCATCGCGTTCGGGCCGCGCGTCATCCTGAGCGAAGCGGCGCTCAAGGCCACCGGATTGCTCCAGCCCGGCAGCCTGGTGCGCCGACCTCTACCGGGTGGCGGTGCCGGGCGGCAGCGACCGCGCCGCGGACGCGGTGGCGGCCGACGCCGCGAAGCAACTGCCGGATGCCGGCTGGGAGGTGCGCAGCCGCAACAACGCATCGCCCGCACTGGAGCGCAACGTCGAGCGCTTCACGCAATTCCTCACGCTGGTCGGGCTGACCGCGCTGCTGGTCGGCGGCGTCGGCGTCGCCAACGCGGTGAAGAGCCATCTCGACCGCAAGCGCGACGTGATCGCGACGCTGAAGTCGCTCGGCGCGAGCGGCGGCCGGGTGTTCGCGATCTATCTGCTGCAGGTGCTGGTGCTGTCGCTGATCGGCGCGCTGATCGGGCTCGCGCTCGGCGCCGCGCTGCCGTTCGCCATCTCGGCCTCGTTCGGCGCCGTCATCCCGCTGCCGATCGCGCCGGCGCTGCATCCGCGTCGAACTCGCGCTGGCGCTGCTCTACGGGCTGCTCACCGCGCTCGCCTTCGCGGTCTGGCCGCTCGGCCGCGCGCAGGACGTGCCGGTCTCGGCGCTGTTCCGCGACGCCGTCTCGCCGGAGCGCCGCTGGCCGCGCCGCCGCTATATCTTTGGCCGCCGCGCTGGTGATCGCGCTGCTTGCCGGGTTCGCGGTGTTCGACGCCTATGACCGGCGCATCGCCGCGATCTTCATCGCCGCGGCCGCCGCCGTGTTCGTCACGCTGCAACTGGTCGGGCCTGCTGGTGATGGCGATCGCACGCCGGGTGCCGCACTCGCGCATCACCGCGGTGCGGCTTGCGGTCGCCAACATCCACCGGCCCGGCGCGCTGACGCCGACCATCGTGCTGTCGCTGGGGCTGGGCCTCGCGCTGCTCGTCACCGTGATCCAGATCGACGGCAACCTGCGCCGGCAGTTCATGGCGGCGCTGCCGGAGCGGGCGCCGTCGTTCTATTTCGTCGACATCCAGTCGGCCGACGCCGACCGCTTCGATGCCTTCATCCGCGAGCGCGTGCCCCAGGCGAAGCTCGAGCGCGTGCCGATGCTGCGCGGCCGCATCGTCGCGGCGAACGACATCAAGGCCGAGGATCTCAAGGTGCCGGCCAGTGCCGCCTGGGTGCTGCAAAGCGACCGCGGCATCACCTACGCGAGCGAACTGCCGCAAGGCTCGCGGCTCGCGCGCAGGCGACTGGTGGGGCGCGGACTACCAGGGGCCGCCGCTGGTCTCGATGGAGCGCAAGATCGCCGACGGGCTCAACCTCAAGATCGGCGACCCGATCACCGTCAACGTGCTGGGCCGCAACATCACTGCCAAGGTCGCCAACCTGCGCAGCGTCGACTGGCAGAGCCTCGGCATCAATTTCGTGCTGGTGTTCTCGCCGGGCACGTTCGCCGGCGCGCCGCACACCCACATCGCGACGCTGACCTGGCCGGGCGGCGGCGGCACGCTCGAGCAGGAAACCGCGCTGATCAAGGCGGTCGCCGACGCATTTCCCGAACGTCACGACGGTGCGCGTCAAGGATGCGCTCGACGCGGTCGGCGGCATCGTGCGCAATCTCGCGCATGGCGGTGCGCGGCGCCAGCCTGCTCGCGCTGGTCGCCGCGGTGCTGGTGCTCGGCGGCGCGCTCGCCGCCGGCCATCGCCACAGGGTGTACGACGCGGTCGTGCTCAAGACGCTCGGCGCGACGCGCGGCCGGCTGATCGGCGCCTACGCGCTCGAATATCTGCTGCTCGGCGCCGCCACGGCGCTGTTCGGCGTCGCGGCCGGTTCGGCCGCGGCGTGGATGGTGGTCACCGAGGTGATGAACCTGCCGTTCGTCTGGCTGCCGGGACCGGCGGCCGGCCGCGGCATTTGGCGCGCTCACCGTCACGATTGCGTTCGGACTGATCGGCACGTTCAGCGCGCTCGGCCATAAGCCCGCGACGGTGCTCAGGAATTTGTAGGGCTGCGCGACAAACCGTCGCGTATTTGATCAATATAACAATAACTTAGCCGAGGTCATTGTTGCGTCACAGGTTGTGCTATCATAGCTGCAGCCAAGCCGCGCAACGTGCGCGGCCCGAGAGGCCAATCTGGGTTCGACAACCACGGGGGTTTCGACGATGTCGGACTTTAATCGCAACGTGACCACCACGCAGTACGGCACGACCGTCGGCCAGCTCGGTTGAGGTCGATGAGGGCCTGCGCGCCTACATGCTGCGCGTCTACAACTACATGGTGATCGGGCTTGCGATCACCGGGTTCGCCGCGCTCGGCATCTACATGCTGTCGATCACCAACGATCCGGCGCAGGCCGCGAAGGTGATGCGCGGCGGCAGCGAGGTCGCGGCTCGCATCGGCGGCGGCATGTATCTGACCCAGCTCGGCTACACGCTGTTCGTCAGCCCGCTGAAGTGGGTCGTCATCCTGGCGCCGCTCGCGCATGGTGTTCGTGCTGAGCTTCGGCATGGAGCGCATGCGCCCGGCCACGGCGCATATCATGTTCTGGATCTTCGCGGCGCTGATCGGCCTGTCGCTCGGCTCGATCTTCATGGTGTACACGCACACCTCGATCATGCGGGTGTTCTTCATCACCGCGGCGTCGTTCGGTGCGCTGAGCCTGTGGGGCTACACCACGCAGCGCGACCTGTCCGGCATGGGCTCGTTCCTGATCATGGGCCTGTTCGGCGTGATCCTGGCGAGCCTGGTCAACCTGTTCCTGCAGGCGCCGATGCTGCAGTTCGTGATCTCGATCGTCGGCGTGCTGGTGTTCGCGGGCCTCACCGCCTACGACACCCAGCGGCTGAAGAGCGAGTATCTCTACGGCGCGATGGACGGCGAGACGATGGAACGCTCGGCGATCTCGGGCGCGCTGTCGCTCTACCTCAACTTCATCAACCTGTTCACGCTGCTGATGCAACTGCTCGGCACTCGCGACGAGTAAGCAGGTCCGCACGACGGAAACCGAGGCCCCGGCTCCCGCCGGGGCCTTTTTCTTGGCCTTCGCCAGCCGCCGATCCGCGTGAAAAATCGGTAACCTTGGCTCGACCTGGCCGGCGGCCATCTGGCGCAAACCCCCGAGGCACCATAGATTCTGCGCGACGAGGCGCCTTCGGCCAAGCTGGCCGCGGCGCCGCAAGAGGCCCGGCTCAGTCCGGGATCGAGAGAGGAACTTCCAATGTCGGACTTCGATCGGAACGTAGCGGCCCGCGGCGGCTTCTCCGACCGTGCGGTCAGCGGTCGATGCGGGCCTGCGCGCCCACATGATCCGCGTCTACAACTACATGGCGGCAGCCGTGGCGCTGACCGGCGTCGTGGCCTGGTTCACCTACAACGCGGCGGTGACCGTCGCACCGGCGTCGCTGACCGCGTTCGGCCAGGCGATCTTCAGCGGCCCGGCGATGATCGTGCTGCTGCTCGGCACGCTGGGGCTGGTGTTCTTCCTCAGCTTCCGGATCCACAGGCTGCAGTACACCACCGCGCTGACGCTGTTCATGGTCTATGCGGCGCTGCTCGGCGTGACGCTGTCGTCGATCTTCCTGGTCTACACCGGCGCGTCGATCACGCGGGTGTTCTTCATCTCGGCCGCCTCGTTCGGCGCGCTGAGCCTGTGGGGCTACACCACGCAGCGCGATCTCACCGGCATGGGCTCGTTCCTGATCATGGGCCTGTTCGGCATGATCATCGCGATGATGGTCAACATCTTCCTGAAGTCGAGCGGCCTCGATTTCGTGATCTCGGCCGCCGGCGTGCTGATCTTCGCGGGCCTCACCGCCTGGGACACCCAGCGGATCAAGGAGATGTACGAGCTCGACGGACGACGCGCAACGCCGGCGGCCGCAAGGCCGTGATGGGCGCGCTGTCGCTCTACCTCGACTTCATCAACCTGTTCCTGATGCTGCTGCGCCTGGTCGGCGACCGCCGCTAACAGACAGGCCAACGAATGCGGAAACGCCCCGGCCGCTCGCCGGGGCGTTTTCTTTTGACGTAAATTGGCAGTGCCATGACGCACATTCGATCCGCCCCGCCACGCCCGCCGACATCCCCGCCATCACCCGCATCTACGCCCACGCCGTGCGGCACGGCACCGCGTCGTTCGAGCTCGAGCCGCCGGACGAGGCCGAAATGGCGCGCGCGGATGCGCGCGCTGCTCGACGGCGGCTTTCCCTACCTGGTGGCCGAGAACGGCGGCGCAGCTGCTCGGCTACGCCTATGCCGGGCCCTACCGGACGCGGCCGGCCTATCGCTTCACCGTCGAGGATTCGATCTACGTCGCACCGCAGGCGCAGCGCCGCGGCGTCGGCCGCGCGCTGCTCGACGCGCTGATCGTGGAGTCGCGAACAGCCGCGGCTTCCGCCAGATGATCGCGGTGATCGGCGATTCGGCGCAGAGCGCCGTCGATCGAGCTGCACCGCGCCGCCGGGCTTCCGCATGGTCGGCACGTTCGAGAACGTCGGCTTCAAGTTCGGCCGCTGGCTCGACAGCGTGCTGATGCAGCGCGCGCTCGGACCGGGCGCGACGACAAGCCGTAGACGCCCGCAGTCTGCGTTACGCGAGACGCTTACACCGCGACCAGCTCACCGACTTGTCGATCGCGCGCAGCACGCGGTCGAGCTCGTGGCCGCGGCGCACGATCAGCCCGGTCGCGGAGACCACGCTGTAGGCGCCCTGGCGGCGCGCCAGCGCGCGGATTTTTCTCGATGCGGTAGATCGGCACTTCGGAGGAGCGGCGGAACACCGAGAACACCGCGCGGTCCTTGAGGAAGTCGATCGCGTAGTCGCGCCATTCGCCGGCGGCGACCATGCGGCCGTAGAGGCTCGAGAATGCGGTCGAGCTCGCGCCGGTCGAAGGTCACTCGGTTTGCCGGGGGCGGCGGATGGCGCTGCCGCCCCCGGAAATCTGGCTTGGTTCGGTTTCGCCGAAGGTCATGCGGCGCCTCCTTTTGTCGTGCCGGCCGTCATGATCGCGCCAGAAGCGAACGACGGCAAGGGCTTAGCGATGCTCGATCGACCTGCGACAGCCCGCCGCGCTCACGGATTCGTTAGGCAAATCATAAAGCTGCCCAATTTCGGCCAAGCGGCGGCCTAA
Source organism: uncultured Alphaproteobacteria bacterium (assembly GCA_963711955.1). Lineage (GTDB taxonomy): Bacteria > Pseudomonadota > Alphaproteobacteria > Rhizobiales > Xanthobacteraceae > Z2-YC6860. The sequence continues at coordinate 74,553 of CAVQGC010000016.1, forward strand.
CCGCCCGATCATAGATGGCGACAGTTGCCTCAGGCCCGGTCCGCTCAGCGCTCCGGATTCCTCAGCCCCCCAGCCCCCCGGGGCTCGACGGACCGGGCCCGTTTGTTTCCGCGTACGGTTCAATCCCCCAACGCTCTCGGGCCGGCTTCACCGCCGGCCCCTTTTTTTTATGTCGGGGCGCGCGCGCACGTACCACGCTGCGCGCGGGCACTCGGATGACGGATTGGACGTCAGCGCAGCGCGACTTGCGCGGCGCCGAGCATCAGCTTGGGCGCGCTGGCGGCGCCGCTCTGCACCACGCACGGCGACCGAGTCGATCTCGCCGGTCTGCAAATCGCTCGAGCGGCACGCTGAAGCGTCTCGCGCCTTGCCGGTCCATTCGCCGAGCTTGATCCAGCGCCGCACCACGTTGGTGTAGGTGATGGTGTGGCCGCGGTTCTCGCCGCGTGCCGATCGTGACCGGCACCGCCTTGGTGATCGGGCAGAGCCAGATCTCGCCCGCGGTGCTGCTCGTCCTTGCGCCGGCACGTTCACGGTCAGCTTGTCGCCGGCGACCGACGCCTGCACCGGCAAGCGCAAGCGGCGCGGCTTGCTGGCGGGTCTGCTGCGATGGCGCGCTCGATCGCCGCCTTGTCGCTGCCGAGCACATGCGCGACGCCGTTGACCACCATCTGCGGCGTGTAGACCTCGCGGTCGCCGCGCGCCTTGGCATAGGCGCGCTGCCGGTTGGTGTGGCCGCTTGAGCGCCAGCGTGTCCTTCCAGCCGAGATAGTCCCAGTAGTCGACCGCGAGGCGTCAGCGGCACCAGCGACGGATCCTTGCGCGAGCTCGCCGAGCAGCTTGTCGGCGGCCGGGCAGGACGAGCAGCCCTGGCTGGTGAACAGCTCGAGCACCGCGCGCGGCTCGCGCGCTGGCCGGCGAGGCGACTGCAAGCAACGACGAGACAGCCGAGCGCGAGCGAGGACGCGATGCGGAGACGGATCATGGCGATCATCCCTGCCACCTTATGCCCGCGCAGCCGATCGCTGCAGTCATACCGGGGCGGGCGTTCACCCGCCACTCACTTCGCGGTGAGCGGCAGGTCACGGCGGCACGGCGCTGACTCAGGCGGCGAGATGGCGCAGCACGTACTGCAGGATGCCGCCGTTCTTGAAGTAGTCCAGCTCGTCGTAGGTATCGATGCGGCAGAGCAGCGGCACGCGCTTGAGCGTGCCGTCGGCGCCGACGATCTCGCACATCAGCCGCTGGCGCGGCTTGAGGTCGCCGTGCAGGCCGCGGATCGTGACCTGTCTCGTTGCCCTTGAGGCCCGAGCGATCTGCCAGGAGGTGCCGTCCTCGAAGCAGAGCGGGATGACGCCCATGCCGATCAGGTTGGAGCGGTGGATGCGCTCGAACGACTGGGTGATCACCGCGCGGACGCTGAGCAGCGTGGTGCCCTTGGCGGCCCAGTCGCGCGACGAGCCGGTGCCGTATTCCTTGCCGGCGAAGATCACCAGCGGCACGCCCTCGGCCTTGTACTTCATCGCCGCGTCGTACATCGGCATGCGCTGCTTCGACGGATAGTGGATGGTCACGCCGCCTTCGACGCCCGGCACCATCTGGTTCTTGATGCGGATGTTGGCGAAGGTGCCGCGCATCATCACCTGATGATTGCCGCGCCGCGTGCCGTACTGGTTGAAGTCCTTCGGCCGGACCTGGTGGTCGCGCAGGTATTCGCCCGCCGGGCTTGCTTCCTTGATCGAGCCGGCCGGCGAGATGTGGTCGGTGGTGATCGAGTCGAGGAACAGGCCGAGGATGCGCGCATCGACGATGTCCTCGATCGGCCGCTGGCGCTTTTCCATGCCGTCGAAGTACGGCGGGTTCTGCACGTAGGTCGAGCGGTCGTCCCAGTCGAAGGTGAGGCCGCCCTTGACGGCGATCTTGCCCCACTGCGGCGTCGCCCTTGAACACGTTGGCGTACTTGCGCTTGAACACCTGCTTGGTGATGCACTTGCGGATCACCGCGTTGATCTCGCGGCTGGTCGGCCAGATGTCCTTGAGGAAGACCTTCTTGCCCTTCTTGTCGACGCCGAGCGGCTGCTTGGCGACGTCGACGTTCATCGAGCCGGCGATCGCGTAGGCGACGACCAGCGGCGGCGAGGCGAGATAGTTCGCGCGCACGTCGGCGTTGACGCGGCCTTCGAAGTTGCGGTTGCCGGACAGCACCGCGGCGGCGACCAGATCGTTCTTGTTGATCGCTTCGGAGATTTCCTCCGGCAGCGGCCCGGAGTTGCCGATGCAGGTGGTGCAGCCGAAGCCGACCAGGTTGAAGCCGAGCGCGTCGAGATCCTTCTGCAGGCCCGACTTCTCGTAATAGTCGGCGACCACCTGCGAGCCCGGCGCCAGCGAGGTCTTCACCCACGGCTTCACCTTGAGGCCCTTGGCGACCGCCTTGCTGGCGAGCAGGCCGGCCGCGACCATCACGCTCGGGTTCGAGGTGTTGGTGCAGGAGGTGATCGCGGCGATCACCACGTCGCCGTGGCCGAGATCGTTGCGTTACCGGCACGGCCGCGCCGACCGGCGAATCCTTGTCAGCGTTTGCATGTCGCAGTCCTTCCGCGCCGGCCTTGTTGAACTCCTTGTCCATCGAGCCGGCGAAGCTCGACTTCACCTCCTTCAGCGCCACGCGGTCCTGCGGCCGCTTCGGGCCGGCCAGCGACGGCTCGATGCTGCCGAGCTCGAGCTTGAGCACGTCGGTGAAGATCGGATCCGGCGTGGTCTTGGTGCGGTACATGCCCTGCGCCTTGGCATAGGCCTCGACCAGATCGATCCGCGCCTTGGCGCGGTTGGTGTCGGTCGAGATAGTGCATCGTATCGTCGTCGATCGGGAAGAAGCCGCAGGTCGCGCCGTATTCCGGCGCCATGTTGCCGAGCGTGGCGCGGTCCGCGATGGTCAGGCCGCGCGAGGCCGGGGCCGAAGAACTCGACGAACTTGCCGACCACGCCGCGCTTGCGCAGCATCTGCGTGACGGTGAGCACGAGGTCGGTCGCGGTCATGCCTTCCTTGAGCTTGCCGGTGAGCTTGACGCCGATCACCTCGGGCAGAACCATCGAATAGGGCTGGCCGAGCATCGCGGCTTCCGCCTCGATGCCGCCGACGCCCCAGCCGAGCACCGACAGGCCGTTCACCATCGTGGTGTGCGAGTCGGTGCCGACCACGGTGTCGGGATAGGCGATCTCGAGCGTCGCCTCCTTGCCGTCCACCTTGATCTTGCCGGGCGCGGTCCAGACCGTCTGCGACAGATATTCGAGATTGACCTGGTGGCAGATGCCGGTGCCGGGCGGCACGACGCGGAAATTCTCGAACGAGCGCTGCGCCCACTTCAGGAATTTGTAGCGCTCCTGATTCTGCTTGTACTCTTCCTCGACGTTCTTCTTGAACGAGTCCTTGTGGCCGAAGAAATTCACCGCCACCGAGTGGTCGATGACGAGATCGACCGGCACCAGCGGATTGATCTTCTTCGGCATCGCCGCCGAGGTGCTCCATCGCGTCGCGCATCGCGGCGAGATCGACCACCGCCGGCACGCCGGTGAAGTCCTGCATCAGCACGCGCGCCGGACGGAACGCGACGTCGCGGTCGGACGTCTTGTTCTTGAGCCAGTGCGCGAAGGCCTAGGATGTCGTCCTTGGTGACCGAGCTTGCCGTCCTCGTTGCGCAGCAGGTTTTCCAGCAGCACCTTCAGCGAGAACGGCAGCCGGGAGATTCCCTTGAGGCCGTTCTTCTCGGCCGCCGGCAGGCTGTAATAGGCGTAGGTCTTGCTGCCGACCTTGAGGGTCCTGCAGCATTTGAAACTGTCGAGCGAGGTCATGACGAATGTTCCATCCCAGGGCGCGGGAGCGAGCCGAGCGGTTCCAGGCTAAGCTATTGCCAGAACTGGTCTTTCGCCCCCGGCCGCGAACCGGGCCGGGTGCATCAGCGCCGCGCGGCCAAGGGGTTTATAGGGTCTTTTTTGGCGCTCTGCTAGACAAACGAGAATCGCCAAGAGATGGGGGCTGCGTTGCAGGATTTTCGGGGCTATCGCGGCCATTCGGCGCCGCCTGCCGGCCCAATCGCGGCGGCCTGCATGAGGCTTGAGGCCAGCGATCTGGCCTGCGTCCGGGGCGGCCGGGAGGTCTTCGCCGGGCTTGCGGTTTTGCCGTCGGCGGCGGGCGAGGCCCTGCTGGTCACCGGCCGCAACGGGGCCGGCAAGTCCTCGCTGCTGCGGATGATCGCCGGGCTGGTCCGGGTCGGCCGGCGGACGGCTGGAGCTGACCGGCGGCGACCCCGAGCTGCCGCTCCCCGAGCAGGCGCACTACCTCGGCCACCAGGACGCGCTGAAGCCGTCGCTGACGCGTCGGCGGAAAATCTCGAGTTCTGGGCGCGCTATCTCGGCGGCGGCGAAGCCGGCTGCCGCGCGGCGCTCGCCGCCGTCGGCCTCGACAGCGCTGGCCGAGCTGCCCGCCGGCTATCTCTCCGCCGGCCAGCGGCGGCGGCTGTCGATCGCGCGGCTGCTCGCGGTCAAGCGGCCGATCTGGCTGCTCGACGAGCCGACCTCCGCGCTCGACCGCGCGGCGCAGGACGCGCTCGCCGAGCTGATGCGCGAGCATCTCGCCGGCGGCGGGCTGATCGTCGCCGCGGCGCACGGGCCGATCGGCGCTCGGAAGCGCGCGCCGCGAGACTGCAGCTTCGGGAGGCAGGCACCGCGGGATGAGCGCGCCATGACTGCGCTCGCCGCACTTGTTCATGCGCGACCTCAAGCTCGCCGTGCGCGTCGGCGGCGGCGCCGGCATCGGCGTGCTGTTCTTCCTGATCGTGATCGTGCTCACGCCGTTCGCCATCGGCCCGGACCTCGCGCTGCTCGGCGCGCATCGGGCCGGCGATCCTGTGGCTCGGCGCGCTGCTCGCAAGCCTGCTCACGCTCGACCGTCTGATCGCCGCCGACGCCGAGGACGGCTCGCTCGACCTGATCCTGACCGGGCGACGACGCCGCTCGAGCTCGCGGTCGCGGCGAAGGCGCTGGCGCACTGGCTCACCACCGGCCTGCCGCTCGTGATCGCGACGCCGCTGCTCGGCCTGCTGATGAATCTCGACGCGCAGGCCAGCGTCGCGGTCGCGCTGACGCTGCTCGCCGGCACGCCGGCGCTGACCTTCATCGGGCTGATCGGCGCCGCGCTGTCGGTGACGCTGCGGCGCGGCGGGCTGCTGCTCGCCGTGCTGGTGCTGCCGCTGACCGTGCCGGTGCTGATCTTCGGCGTCGCGGCCTCGAACGCCGCGATCGTCGGCCCGCTGCCGTTCGGCACGCCGTTCACGATCCTGTGCGCGCTGACGCTGGTGAGCCTCGTGGTCGGCACGTTTGCCGCCGCCGCCGCGCTGCGGCATGGAATGGAGTGACGCCGACATTCGCCACACTGTGCCCGATGCATGACGCCATGCCCTCATCGACCTCGCCAATCCGACGCGCTTTCTCGCGCTCGCCGAGCGCGCTGCTGCCGTGGCTGATCGGCGCGACCGCGCTCGCGTTCGCCGTCGGGCTTTATCTCGCCGCCGGCGCGCCGGACGACTACCAGCAGGGCGCGACGGTGAAGATCATGTTCATCCACGTGCCGTCGGCCTGGCTCGCCATGGGCATCTGGACGCTGATGAGCATCGCCGCGCTCGGCACGCTGGTGTGGCGCCATCCGCTCGCCGACGTCGCCGCCAAGGCGGCGGCGCCGATCGGCGCCGCCTTCACGCTGCTCTGCCTCGTCACCGGCATGCTGTGGGGCCGGCCGATGTGGGGCGCCTATTGGGTGTGGGACGCGCGGCTCACCTCGGTGCTGGTCCTGTTCCTGATGTATCTCGGCGTGATCGCGCTGTGGCGCACCGTCGACGATCCCTCGCGCGCCGGCCGCGCCGCCGCGATCCTGACGCTGGTCGGCGCGATCAACCTGCCGATCATCAAGTTCTCGGTCGATTGGTGGAACACGCTGCACCAGCCGGCGTCGGTGCTGCGGCTCGGCGGGCCCGGCGATCCATCCGACCATCCTCATGCCGCTGCTGGTGATGGCGCTCGGCGTTCGCTGCTGCTGTTCGTGACGCTGCATCTCGCCGCCATGCGCAACGAGATCCTGCGGCGGCGCGTGCGCACGCTGATGCTGATGCAGGCGCAGGCCGCGCCAGGCAGCGGCGGCATGAATCTCGGCCCGCACGCCGGCTTCATCCTGACCGCCTATGGCGTCGGCGGCAGTCATCCTTGCTGCGCTGGTCGCCTGGATCGTGCTCGACCATCGCGCGCAGCGGCGCGCGCTCGGCGAACTGGAAGCGCGCGGCGTGACGCGGCGCTCCGACCGCAGTGAGGCCGGCATGACGCTCACTTCCGACGACCCGGCATCGCCGCGGCCGCCGCCGGCTGCTCGTGCTGCTGCCGCTTGCTGGTGTTCCTGGCGCTGGCGGCGCTGTTCCTGTACCGGCTCGGCAGCGGCGATCCGTCGCGCATCCCGTCGGCGCTGATCGGACGGCCGGTGCCCGACACGAACCTGCCGCCGGTCGCAGGCCTCGTCCGCGACGGCGCGCCGGTGCCGGGCATCGCCAACGCCGACTTCAAGGGCGCGGTGACGCTGGTCAACGTCTGGGCGTCATGGTGCGTGCCCTGCCACGACGAGGCGCCGCTGCTGATGAAGCTCGCCGACGACAAGCGCATCCGCATCGTCGGCATCAACTACAAGGACCAGCCGGACAACGCGCGGCGCTTCATCGGCCGCCACGGCAATCCGTTCGTCGCGGTCGGCGCCGACGCCAACGGCCGCGCTTCGATCGACTGGGGCGTCTACGGCGTGCCGGAGACCTTCGTGGTCGGCCGCGACGGCCGCATCGCCTACAAGCTGGTCGGCCCGATCACGCCGCGCAATCTCGACACCGCGCTCAAGCCGGCGATCGAAAAGGCGCTCGCCGCGCAATAAAACTGGTGATAAGACGCCGCCGGCCGTCCCGTCAAAAACGCATCGCATAGGCTGATTTCGCTGGAGCGAATCACTCCGGCGGGGACGCGGGCCGATGGCAATCTTCCTGTTCCGCAACGGCGACAATCTGGTCGAATACTGCGCGACCGGCACGCGCTCGGGCACCGGCTGCCAGCCTTGCGCCGTCGCGCTGGCTCTACCGCGCCGAATTGCAGAACGCGCTGCACGCCGCGGTGTTCGGCGTTATGGATTTCGAAGCGGCCAAGAGGCGATCGCGCGGCAGGGCTATTTCTGCTACACCGCACCGCGTGCTGCAGAACTGCAGCTAGCGCATGACCCCGAAAAGTGGATACCGGTTTTCGGGAAAGGTCATGCGCAAAGGTTAATTCTTCGGGCTCGTGTCGTATTTCATCAGCAGCGGATATTGCAGCATCGCGAACACGAAGGTCAGCGGCATCACGCCGAACACCTTGAACGTCGACCCAGGTGTCGGTCGACTGCGTGCGCCAGACGATCTCGTTCAGCACGGCAAGCACCAGAAAGAACAGCGCCCAGCGCATGGTGAGCTTGCGCCAGCCCTCATCGGTCAGATGGAACACCTGGTCGAACACCATCGCCAGCAACGGCTTGCTGAAGATCATGCCGCCGAACAGCACGGCCGCGAACAGCAGGTAGATGATGGTCGGCTTGAGCTTGATGAACAGCTCGTCCTGCAGGAACAGCGTCAGCCCGCCGAACACCACCACGACGACGGCCGAGACCAGCGCCATCACCGGCAGCCGCCGCGTCATCGCGTAGGAGACCGCGAGCGCCGCGAGGATCGCGACCATGAACACGGCGGTGGCGACGAAGATGCCGGCGCGCTCGCCGGTCGCGACCGCCGCCGGGATGATCGGGCGAAGCAGCGGCTCGAACAGCGCCGGCCGCGAGTTGGCGAAGAAGAACAGCAGCAGCGGCCCGAGATCGAGCGCGAGCTTCAGCGAGCGGATTGGGTTGGGGTCTTTTCGGCGGTCATGGCCTGCTGTCTAATCCATCTCCTGTCAGCGGAAACCACACGCCGCGCGCCGACCGCCGGCGCGATCATCGTGCCGAACACAGCCAGCGCCAGTCCGAGCGTCAGGAACACCGCGGTCAGGCTGCCCGTCCACTTCAGCACCAGCCAGCCGCCGCCGACCGCGATCGACCATGCGCAGAGATGCCGGCAAGCAGCGGCCAGCTCAGCGCTCCTGCGCCCTGCGAGGCGAAGTAAAGCGCCATGCCGAGCCCGAAGAAGCCGTAGAACGGGCCGACCGTGCGCAGGTACGCGCTGCCCGCCTCGATCATCGCGGGATCGCTGCACGAACAGCGACAGCCACGCCGCCGGAAACAGCGCGGCCGAGACGCCGATCGCTTCGGTGAGCGCGAACGAAACCCAGCCGCCGATCCAGGCGGCGCGCAGCGCGCTGTCGCGCTGGCCTGCGCCGATGTTGGTGCCGACCAGCGCGACCAGTGCGCCGCCGAACCCGAACGACAGCGGCACCAGCATGTATTCCAGCCGCGTGCCGACGCCGTAGCCGGCGATCGCGGCCGCGCCGAACGCCGCGACCAGCGCCGGTGGTGAGCGCGATCGTGGCGTTGGTCATCAGCGAGATCACCGAGGCGACCGCGCCGACCCGGAAGATGTCGTAGAACAGCGGCCAGCGCAGCCGCGTGCCGAGCAGGTTCGGCCGCACCACGCTGCGCCCCGACCAGAGATAGAAGGCGTAGATCGCGGTGCCGAGCCCGTAATAGATCAGCAGCGCGATCGCGCCGCCGGCCACGCCGAGCGGCGGGAACGGGCCGAAGCCGAAGATCAGGCAGGGCGACAGCGGCACGAGCAGCGCCGCGCCGCCGATGGTCACCACGGCGGGAACGCCGTGTTGCCGGTGCCGCGCAGGATGTTCGCGAGCACGTTGAACATCCAGATCAGGATCACGCCGCCGAACACGATGTTCGAGTAGGTCAGCGCGACGTCGAGCGCCGCGCCGCTGCCGCCGAGCGCGCGCGTAGAGCCAGGGTCCGCCCGCGATCACCGCGACGCAGAAGAACACCGCGAAGATCGCGCCGATCACCAGCGCATGCAGCACGATGGCGTCGGCGTCATCGCGGCGGCCGGCGCCGAGCGCGCGCGCCACCGCCGACGAGATGCCGCCGCCCATCGCGCCGCCCGACATCATCTGCATCAGCATCAGGCCGGGAACACCAGCGACACGCCCGCCACCGCGTCGGTGCCGAGCTTCGCCATGAAGTAGATGTCGATCAGCCCGATCGAGCCCTGGACGAGCGTGGTGACGACGTTGGGCATCGCCAGCCGCAGCAGCGTCGGCAGGATCGGAGCTTCGAGCAGCGTGCTGGTGCGCGGGTCCAGAGAGAATTTCTCAGATGGCACCGCATTGGTGAAGCGCCCCCTCTCCCCGCATAGCCCGTCGAAGACGGGCGTGAACGCCCTTGCGCTGGGGAGAGGGTTGGGGTGAGGGGGTACAATTCCATCGAGAGCTGTATCCCCTCCCCCGGCGCACTGCGTGCGCCGACCTCTCCCGCAAGCGGGGAGAGGTGAACCGAGTTCGCGGCCACATCGTGCGATATCGCACCATCCGATTCACTCAATCCCCGCGACGGCCCTGCCGAAATCCTTGGCCGAGAACGGCGCCAGATCGTCCACGCCTTCGCCGACGCCGATGAAATGGATCGGCAGCCCGAATTTCTGCGCGATGGCGACGAGGATGCCGCCGCGCGCGGTGCCGTCGAGCTTGGTCATGGCCAGGCCGGTGACGCCGGCGGTCTTCCGGAACACTTCGACCTGCGACAGCGCGTTTTGGCCGACGGTGGCATCGAGCACCAGCAGCACGGCGTGCGGCGCCTGCGCATCGACCTTCTTCATCACCCGCACGATCTTTTCCAGCTCGCTCCATCAGCTCGGTGCGGTTCTGCAGCCGGCCCGCGGTATCGACGATCAGCGACGTCGGCGTTGTCGCGCCTGCGCCTGCGACAGCGCGTCGAATGCCAGCCCCGCCGGCATCGGCGCCCGGCGCGCGGGCAACCACCTTGCGCGCCGGTGCGCGTGCCCCAGATCTTGAGCTGATCGATCGCCGCGGCGCGGAATGTGTCGCCGGCGGCGAGCATGACCTTGCGTCCTTCAGCGGAGAGCTTCGCCGCGAGCTTGCCGATCATCGTGGTCTTGCCGGAGCCGTTGACGCCGACCACCAGGATCACGAACGGCTTTGCTTCGCCGACGACCAGCGGCTTGGCAACCGGCCCGAGCACTTTCGCGACATCGTCGGCGATGATGCCTTTCACCTCGTCCGGCGAGATGTTCTGCTTGTAGCAGCCGCCGTTGATGATTTCAGTGACGCTTGCCGCGGACTCAAGGCCCAGGTCGGACGCGGATCAGCGCCTCCTCGATCTCATCGAGCTTGGCGGGGTCCATCGGACCCTTCATCACGATGTCGGTGATCGCGGTGCCGAGCGCCGACGACGTGCGCTTGAGGCCGCCCGCCAGGCGGCCCAGCCAGCCCTTCTTGTCGCCGGCTTCTTCCGCGCTCTCGTTGGTGCTGTCGCTCATGCCGGCTGCCGTGATACGCGTTTCCCGATGACACCGGAAGAGATGGTGAGCCGCCTGCTCTATCGCGACGGGCTGATGTTGATCATCGACAAGCCCGCGGGCGTCGCCGTGCACAAGGGGCCGAAGGGCGGCCCCTGCCTGGAGGACGATTTTCCGGCGCTGCAATTCGGCCTGCCGCAAGCCGCCCGCGCTGGCGCACCGGCTCGACCGGGAAACCTCCGGCTGCCTGGTGCTCGGCCGCCACCGCAAGGCGCTGGCGAACCTCAGCGACCTGTTCCGCCACGGCAAGGTCGGCAAGACCTATTGGGCGGTGGTCGAAGGCGGCCCTGCCGAACCGGAAGGCCGCATCGACATCGCGCTCGGCAAGCTCGACGACAACCGCGGCTGGTGGATGAAGCCCGATCCGGACGGCCTGCCGTCATCGACGACGTGGACGGTCATGGGCCGCAGCGAGGGCCTGACCTGGCTCGCTCTGGAGCCGCTCACCGGCCGGACGCATCAACTGCGCGTGCATTGCGCGGCGATGGGCTGGCCGATCCTCGGCGACAATATCTACGGAACGGCGCCCCGCACCGGCGGCCCGCGCCTGCACCTGCACGCGCGCGAGGTGACGGTGCCGCTCTACAAGAACCGCGAGCCGATCAAGGTGACCGCGCCGGTGCCCGCCCATATGCACGAGCGGCTGAAGGCATGCGGGTGGAATGGCGAGGATGTTGTGGTGGCAGAACCTCGTGTCCCGGCCAAGCGAGCGTAGCGAGCGCGAGTTACGGCTTCGCGCGCACTGCGTTCGACAGGTTGGCTCGCAATTTGACCATCTCGTCTCGGAGCCCCCGGAAGTCCGCCACGCCGAGCCCCGTCGCCTTGAGAAGCTCGCCGCGAGCGAGCGCGACCTTCTCGCGCGCCTTTCGGCCCTGCGGCGTCAGACGCAACCGGACCTCCCGTTCGTCCTCCGGATTGCGCTGCCGGGTCAGGTGCCCCATGGCCTCCATCCGCTTGAGCAGCGGGGTGAGCGTGCTCGAGTTGAGGAACAGCTTGTCGCCGAGACCGCTGACGGTCTGTTCGTCCTGCTCGTACAGCGCGACCAGCACGATGTACTGCGGATAGGTCAGCCCCAGCTGGTCGAGCACCGGCTTGTAGACCCGGTTGAAAGCCAGGTTCGCCGAATAGGTCGCGAAGCACAGGAAGTCGTCGAGCTTGGGCAGCTCCGCGTCGACGGGCGGCGTTTGCTTGGCCACGGCCATAAGTCCCTCCAAATGCGGGCGAATTGCCCGCCCGATAGCTAACTCACAAATAGTTGATGCACGATATAATAGCAAGCGGTTGACATTCAAGGTCAGACATACGATTACTTATCGCACGATCTAATCGCTTAACAGTTAACGCCACCGACCAACCGGAGACCAGTCGTGAACACCATCGGAAACGTCATCAACCAGAACCGCCGCCAGATTATGTGGAAGGCTGTGCTCGGCCTCGGCATCGCTGCTGCTGGTTCGACAAGCCTGCTCCCGTCGCAATTGATCGCCGCGCCTGCCGCGCAGGGTGCCGCGGCCCCGCAACTGGCGGGGATCACGCGGACCGATCTCATTCAGGACGATCTCAGCATCCCCGGACGCGAGGCCGTTCAGGCGCTCGTTACGATTCCCGCAGGGAGAAGCCGCGCCCCGTCACTCCCATCCGGGCGAAGAACTCGCCTACGTCGTCGAAGGCTCACTTGAGTACGCCCTCGACGGCAGGCCGCCGGTGATCGTCAACGCCGGCGAGGCGCTCTTCATCCCGTACGGCGTACCCCACGCGGTGAAGAACGTCGGCAGCGGCAAAGCGGTCGAGCTCGCCACCTACTTCGCGGACAAAGGGAAGCCACTCTTCGTACTCGAAAAATGAACGTCATGGCGGCTTAGCGCCGTCGCAGCCCAACCACCCATCGCATCCCAAACTGAACTTTCAACCCAAAGGAGACTGACATGAACGCCGTCACTCAAGTTCGCAGCGAAGCTGCAATCATCCCGCAGGCGCGGCCGGTCGACATGAAGCTTGAAGTTATCGTCATCCCCGTTTCGGATATCGATCGCGCCAAGCAGTTCTACAGCCAGCTTGGCTGGCGGCATGACGCCGAGTTCGTCGAGGGTGACGACTTCCGCATCCTCCAGTTCACGCCGCCGGGCTCCGGCGCGTCGGTGATCTTCGGCAAGGGCGTCACGGCGGCGGCGCCCGGCTCCGCCCAGGGCCTCTACCTGGTCGTCTCCGACATCGAAGCCGCCCGCAAGCAGCTGCTCGATCGCGGCATCAAGGTCAGCGAGGTGTTCCACCACGCGGGCGGCGCGCACACCGGTCCGGACGAGCCTTATCTGTTCGGCAGCGTCCGCGTTAGCGGTCTGGATCCCGAGCGTCGCACCTACCAATCCTACGCCTCGTTCAGCGATCCGGACGGCAACGGCTGGCTGTTGCAGGAGGTCACCGCGCGGCTGCCCGGACGCATCGACTCGAACGAAACGACGTTCGCCTCAGTGGCCGATCTGGCGAGCGCTTTCCGGCGCGCGGAAGCTGCGCACGGCGAGCACGAGAAGCGGACTGGCGTGCGCGATGCGAACTGGGCGGACTGGTACGCCGAGTACCTCGTGGCGGAACAGTCCGGCAAGGAGCTGCCGCAGTAGCGGCAGCTCCGCCACCGGCAATGGAGGTTTCGCCATGAGCAAGAATTCTCGTTTTCTACGGCTCCTATCGCTCCGACCGGATGGGCATCCGGCTCGCACAATATGTGATCGAACGGATGCGCCGCCGCGGCGACGACGCCGATCTGATCGACGCCAAGGCGATCAACCTTCCGATCCTCGACCGCATGTACAAGGAGTATCCGAAGGGCCAGGCGCCCGTGGCGCTGGAGGAGCTCGCCGACAAGATCCGCAACGCCGACGGGTTCGTGTTCGTCACCGGCGAATACAACTGGGGCGTCCAGCCGGGATTGAAGAACCTCACGGACCATTTTCTGGAGGAGTGGTTCTGGCGGCCGGCCGCGATCGTGAGCTATTCGGCCGGACGTCTGTCCGGCGCGCGGGCGGCAACCGCCTGGCACGGCACGCTCTCCGAGATGGGGATGGTTGTGGTCTCCAGCACGATCGGTGTCGGTCCGATTGGGCAGACGCTATCGGCCGAAGGCGAACCCACCGGTGAGGGCGGCCAGGCGCTTGATCGCGCGTTCCCGCGCTTTGCTGACGATCTGATGTGGTGGGTCGAAGCGGCCAAAACGCAACGCGCGCGCAAGGCGCCGCCGTATTGAACGCAAGGCGAAGCAATTCATTGCGAGGAGGTTTCCATGAACAAGACGACCAAGCTCATGTACGCCGCGGTGCTCGCGGCCTCGATCGCGGCACCGGTCGCCGGTTTTCTCGGAGATTTGAAGGGGCAGTCGCTGACGTCCAGCGTGCAGGTTCCTTTCCTTCACGGATTGCCGATCGGTCCTTCCGCCAGTCAGGCGGAGCTGGGCTCGCTCACGCTCGCCAACGAATGGCTGAATTCGCAACCGCTGACGCCGGCGGATCTGCGCGGCAAGGTCGTTTTGGTGAACTTCTGGACCTACACCTGCATCAACTGGCGGCGCCAGCTTCCTTACGTCCGCGCCTGGCAAGAAAAATACAAGGACCAGGGATTGGTGGTGATCGGTGTCCATGCGCCGGAATTCGAGTTCGAAAAAAATATCGACAACGTTCGCTGGGCCGTGAACGACATGAAGATCGATTACCCGATCGCGGTCGACAACAACCACGCCATCTGGCGCGCGTTCAGGAACCAGGCTTGGCCGGCGCTGTATTTCATCGATGCGCAGGGACGTCTTCGCCATCAATTTTTTGGCGAGGGCTCATACGAACAGTCGGAAATGGTCATCCAATCGCTGCTGCGCGAGGCCGGCACCACTGGCGTCAGCCGCGAGCCGGTGAAGGTGAATGCCCGCGGCCACGACGCCGCCCCCGATTGGGCCAATCTCAGGTCTCCGGAAAACTACACCGGGTTTGCGCGCACCGAGAACTTCGCCTCGCCTGGTGGAGTTGCACGAAACATGCCTCGCACGTATGCGCGACCTGCGCGGCTGGGCCTGAACGAATGGGCGCTGTCCGGCGATTGGACGGTGAGGAAGGATGCCTCGGTCGTGAACAAGACAGGTGGTAGCATCACCTACCGCTTCCACGCCCGCGATCTTCATCTGGTCATGGGCCCGGCGACGCCGGGGTCGTCGGTGAAATTCCGGGTGCTGATCGATGGTCAGCCGCCGGGCACCGCCCATGGCGTCGATGTCGACGAGCAGGGCAACGGCATGGTGACCGAACAGCGGATGTACACGCTGATCCGGCAGCCAGGGCCCATCGCTGATCGGCAATTCGAAATTGAATTTTTCGGTCCGGGCGTGGAAGCCTTCGCGTTCACCTTCGGCTGATCGACCAGTGACATTGGCTCCCGGGACACGTGCCGGAAGATCGAACTAATACATCGTCACTTTCATGCGCTCCGGCGCCAGCTTGTCGTGCTCGGGGCCGCCGAGCTTGCCGTCGGTGATCTCGGCGAGGATCGCGCCGGGCGTCGGCAGCGACGAGCGCTCGACCTGGGTCTTGGGATCCCACAGCTTGGAGCGCACGATCGCCTTGGCGCACTGGAAGAACACCTTGTCGACTTTGATCACCAGCACGCTGCGCGGCGCCTTGCCCTGCATGATGAAGCCGCTGCACAGATCGGGATCGGTCGAGATCGTGGCGCGGCCCATGATGCGCAGCGTTTCGCTGACGCCGGGAATGAGGAACAGCAGCGCGACGCGCGGATCGGTGATCAGGTTGCGCAGGCTGTCGATGCGGTTGTTGCCGCGGCGGTCCGGCACGATCACGGTTCTGTCGTCGACCACGCGCACGAAGCCGGAGGGATCGCCGCGCGGCGAGCAGTCGAGGCCGTCGGGTCCGATCGTCGCCAGCGCGCAGAACGGCGACGCCTCCACCAGCTTGCGATAAGCCGCCGTGATGCGGTCGACCTCCTTGAACTTGGCCGGCGGATAAACGCCCTCGTCGTAGAGCGCCTCGAGCTGCGCCATGGTGGTGATGGCGTGGCCGTTGCCCTTCGAAGCCGTCATGAGGGTCTCCCGATTCCGTGGGGCGATCTTAGCCGAGCCACCGTCACGCCGCCAGCAAATGCCGGCCATCATGGCCGGCGATCGCGACATCGAGCATCAGGCCGCGCAGGACCGACGCATTGAGCCGCACCGGGGTGAACTGCTCGGTGCGCCCTAGGCCGCCGGCCTCGGTGAGCACGCGGCGGCTTGCGCCGACTTCGCCCTCAAGATGCCGCGCCAGCGCCGCCGCGCCCTTCTCGCGCAGCCGAGCAGCACGATCCTTGACGATTTCGCCCGCGAGCTGCGGCATGCGCGCGGCCGGCGTGCCGGGCCGCGGCGAGAACGGGAACACGTGCAGGTGCGTCAGCCCGCACGCGTCGACCAGATCGAGCGAGCGCGCGAACATATCCTCGGTCTCGGTCGGGAAGCCGGCGATGATATCCCCGCCGAACACCACGTCCGGCCGCAGCCGCCGCACCTGATCACAGAACGCTATCGCATCGGCGCGCGAGTGCCGCCGCTTCATGCGCTTGAGGATCAAGTCGTCGCCCGCCTGCAACGACAGATGCAGATGCGGCATCAGCCGCGGCTCGTTGCCGAGCGCGTCGAACAGGTCGGCATCGGCCTCGATGGAATTGATCGACGACAGCCGCAGCCGCTCGATCTCCGGCGCCTGCCGCAACACCTGCTTGACCAGCGCGCCGAGCCGCGGCGCGCGAGCCAAATCCGCGCCATAGCTCGTGATGTCGACGCCGGTCAGCACCACCTCGCGGTAGCCGTTGTCGGCGAGACGGCGCACCTGCGCCACCACGTCCGCCACCGGCAGCGAGCGCGAATTGCCGCGGCCGAACGGGATGATGCAGAACGTGCAGCGGTGATCGCAGCCGGTCTGCACCTGCACGAAGCCGCGGGTGTGTCCTGCCAGCGCATCGACCGGATGCGGCGCCAGCGCCCGCGCCGCCATGATGTCGCCGACCGTCACGCGCGGCGCGTCCTCGAGTCCGGCCCACACCGCCGCGTCGAGCTTCTCCTCGTTGCCGAGCACGTGATCGACCTCGGGCATGCCGGCGAAATCCTGCGGCGCGGCCTGCGCGGCGCATCCTGTCACCACGATACGCGCATCGGGCCGCTCGCGGCGCGCCTTGCGGATCGCCTGGCGCGCCTGGCGGACGGCCTCCGCGGTCACGGCGCAGGTGTTGACGACCACCGCATCGCCAAGTCCCGCGGCGTTGCGGCGGATGATCTCCGACTCGTAGGCATTCAGCCGGCAACCGAACGTGATGACATCGACGCTCATGCCCCCACTCCCCCGCTTGCGGGGGAGTGATGGGAGGGGGCGAACAGCGCCGCCGGAAACCGGCCCTCGTACTCGAACTGCACCGGCCCGGTCATCAGCACGTGGTTGTCGCTCTCACGCCATTCGATATCGAGCGTCCCGCCCGGCAGCACGATCTTGACCTTGCGTCCGGTGCGCTTGAGCCGCGCCGCCGCGACCGCCGCCGCGCAGGCCGCCGAACCGCATGCCTTGGTCAGGCCGGCGCCGCGCTCCCAGGTGCGGATCGCGATCTCATCGCGCGATCGTATGTGCGCCAGCGTGATGTTGGCACGCTCCGGGAAGATCGGATGGTGCTCCAGCATCGGCCCGAACTCGGCCGAGGTCGTAGCCATTCACGTCATCGACCCAGAACACCGCATGCGGATTGCCCATGCTGACCGCCGAAGGCGTGTGCAGGATCGGCTTGTCGATCGGCCCGATCTGCAGCTCGATCGCGCGGGTGTCGCTGAACTCTTCCGCGAGCGGAATCTCGTTCCAGGCGAAGCGCGGCTCGCCCATGTCGACCGTGAAAAGCCCGTTGGGATTTTTCCAGGTCTGCAGCACGCGGCCGTCCACCTCGAAGGCCAGCTTGTCCTTGCCGGTTTCCTTGGCAACCAGCGAGGCGACGCAGCGCATGCCGTTGCCGCAGGCGCCGGCTTCCGAGCCGTCGCTGTTGAAGATGCGGATCAGGGATTCCGTGCCCGCCGTGCGCGGCGGATAGAGCGCCATCATCTGGTCGTAGGGCGCGCCGCCGTTCGGCGACGCGGCGGCGCGCGCCGCGGCCGCCTCGATCGCCGAAGGCTGGGCGCGCATGTCGACGACCACGATCTCGTTACCGAGACCGTTCATCTTGACGAACGGACGGTTGGCCAGCGCGCTCATGACGTTATCCGATTGCGCCGGTTTATATGGGGAAATGCCGGCTGTTAGCCAGTGGCGCTTGGTCCCTAGGCGCTTGCGGAGCGTGCACGGCGCAACCATTTCAGGCATATCGCGACGAGCCGGAAGTGCTAGATATTCCCCGCTGCCCCGAGTTCGGCAGCTTTGCCAAGGAGCCATCGATGAGGTGCCTGCGGGCCATTGCCGCCGCCGCCGTTCTGGCGTTCGGTCTCGCGTCGCCGGCGCAGGCGCAAAGCCCGGCGCCGGCCCAGCCGATGCCGCCGGTGCAGGCCGACCCTCCGCCGCCGCCTTTCGCCCCGCCGCAGCCACCAGCGGCCCGTCCCAGCACCGACCCGTTCGGCGAGGAGGCGATGCTGACCGCGAAGACCATCGTCTATCTCAAGGGCAACGGCACCTGGGACAACGCGTACGACACGCTGATCGACGCCTTCAAATCGGTCTATGCGTTCCTCGACAAGCAGGGCATCAAGCACGCCGGCCCGTCGATGACGATCTACACGTCCGCCGACGACACCGGCTTCCAGTTTCAGGCTGCGGTGCCGATCGCAGAAGAGCTGAAGGACCCGCCGAAGGGCGACATCGAGGTCGGCAAGTCGCCGTCCGGCCGCGCGCTGAAGTTCGTGCACCGCGGCTCGTACGATTCGATGGACGGCACCTACGAAGCGATCACCAATTATCTCGACGAGAAGCGGCTCGAAGCCCAGGACATTTTCGTCGAGGAGTATGAGACCGACCCGGTGACGACTCCCGAAGACAAGCTGGTGGTGACCGTCTACGTCCCGGTGAAGTGATGCTGCGCTGGCTTTGCCTGTTCGGCCTGCTCGCCGTCATCGCGCCCGCCAGCGCGCAGGAAAAAGCGGCAATCGAGAAGGCAACACTCGGCAAGCTGCCCGAGGTCCATGTGCTGACCGCGCTGAAGTCCGGCGATTGGGACGATCTGGGCGACCTGATCGGCGAGGCGCTGGACGAAGCCGAAGAGATGGCCGACGAACGCGACCTCACAATCAGCACGACCGTGGTCGTGATCTATGAGATGTCCGGCCTGAAGAACTTCCGCGCCCGGATCGGTTACGTGCTCGAGCCGGAGACCAAAACGAAGCCGGGCCGGTTCGGCAAGAACATCGAGCTGCGCCATCTCAAAGGCGCCGCCTATGTCGCTTCCGGTGTCGGCGGCGCGGCGGCGGTCATACCGATCCGGCGCAAGGTGCTCGACGAGCTCGAGAAGCCCGGCGTCAAACGCCTCAAGGGCGTCGAGACCATCGAGATTTTCTACGGCGACATGGACGACAAGGACACCAAGGTCGAGGTCTACGGCCCGCTGCGGTGACTTGAACAAGGCGGCGGCGCGGCATCGGCAGCCAGACTGTAAACGGAGTGCGCCGCACCGATTTCAGCTCACCGGCTGCCTTCTCGTAAACGCCAGATACACCGCATAACAGGCGCCCGCCGCAACGACGTGCTTGAGCGCATGGCCGCTCATCAAATGGCCGGTCGCGGCAAAAATCGCCGCGTCGAAATGCTCCAGCAGCTTGGCGAGGATGTAAAGGCCGGCGGCAGCGAACCAATACGCCGCCCCGGTGTGTTTCGGCGCGAGCAGCCAGAACATCAGCGGCAGCGCCACGCAGGGAAAGAACTGCACCCAGGCGTAGAGCCGCAGGTCGTCGGTCTTGAGCCAGATCAGCAGGCTGACGATGCCGAGCAGGATCAGCGGCCACAGCAGCATCCGGCCGATGCGCTCGTCGATCCGCTCCTCGATCACATAGGCGAGCGCCGCCATGAACGCGATCGACATCGGCAGGCGATCCCAGAACAGGCCGATATCGCTGGGGGCCCAATGATAATAGGACGAGCCGAAGCCGGTCAGGAACACGCCGAGAAAGAACGTGCTGGCCGAGAGGTTGCCGCGCACGCGAGTGAGTCCCATCGCGCCGACGAGAATGAACGGCAGGTTCGACACCACGTTCCAGAAGTTCGGTATGCCAAGCATCGTCCGCTGGTCGGCAAACCGGTGATACGATCTGCGGTCTGCGGGATCGGCGGCACGAACAGGAATAGTCCCAGCAGCGAGATCGCGGCGAGGCCAATCAGGAACGTCAGCGGGCGGGTGCGGATGGTGTCGGCGAGGGTCATTTTGCCCGCATATTAAGGGTTCCCGCCCTGCCAGCCAATTGACGGGATAGGTCCCCACCCCTATGTTCCGGCCGTTCTCGATAGAGACGTGACTTTTGGAATACGCCGACCGGTCCCGTGAGGCCGGAGGTAACCGCCCGACAGCGCGATGCGCCCTCGGGCGTGAACGTGTTTTGCACCGGCCGATCGTGGCCAAAACTTGGGAGTTGTCGCGTTGTTCGACAGCCTGTCGGAACGCCTTGGTGGAGTGCTCGATCGCCTGACGCGGCGCGGCGCGCTGTCGGAGGCCGACGTCGACGAAGCGATGCGCGAGGTGCGCCGCGCGCTGCTCGAAGCCGACGTGTCGCTCGAGGTGGCGCGCGCCTTCGTCGATCAGGTCAAGCAACGCGCGGTCGGCATCGACGTCATCAAGTCGGTGACGCCCGGCCAGATGGTGGTGAAGATCGTCCACGACGAGCTGGTCAACACGCTCGGCTCGGACGCCAAGCCGGTCGACCTCAATGCCGCCGCGCCCGTTCCGATCATGATGGTCGGCCTGCAGGGCTCCGGCAAAACCACCACAACCGCCAAGGTCGCGAAGCGCCTCACCGAGCGCGACAACCGCAAGGTCTTGATGGCCTCGCTCGACACTCGCCGCCCGGCGGCGATGGAGCAGCTCGCCGTGCTCGGCCAGCAGGTCAACGTCGAGACGCTGCCGATCGTCCAAGGCCAGACGCCGCAGCAGATCGCCGCGCGCGCCATCCAGGCGGCCAAGCTCGGCGGCTACGACGTGGTGCTGCTCGACACCGCCGGCCGCATCACGCTCGACGAGGAGCTGATGAACGAAGCGGCCGAGGTCAAGCGCGCCGCCAATCCGCACGAGATCCTGCTGGTCGCCGACAGCCTGACCGGGCAGGACGCCGTCAATCTCGCCCGCGCGTTCGACGACAAGCTCGGCCTCACCGGCATCGTGCTCACCCGCGTCGACGGCGACGGCCGCGGCGGCGCCGCGCTGTCGATGCGCGCCGTCACCGGCAAGCCGATCAAGCTGATCGGCGTCGGCGAGCGCATGGACGCGCTGGAGGACTTCGACCCGTCCCGCATCGCCGGCCGCATCCTCGGCATGGGCGACATCGTCTCGCTGGTCGAGAAGGCCGCGGCGAACATCGACCGCGAACAGGCGATGCGCGCCGCCGAAAAGATGCGCAAGGGTCAGTTCGACCTCGGCGACATGCGCGAGCAGCTTGCCCAGATGCAGAAGATGGGCGGCATGAGCGGGCTGATGGGCATGATGCCCGGCGTCGCCAAGATCAAGAGCCAGATCGCCGAGCGCAACATCGACGACAGCGTGCTCAAGCGGCAGATGGCGATCATCGACTCGATGACGCCGAAGGAGCGCAAGTCTCCCGACATCCTCAAGGCCAGCCGCAAGAAGCGCATCGCGGCCGGCGCCGGCACCAAGGTCGAGGAGGTCAACAAGCTCCTCAAGATGCACCGCGGGATGGCCGACATCATGAAGATGATGGGCGGCGGCAAGGCGAAGGGGCCGCTCGCCGGCCTCGGCCGGATGCTCGGCATGGGCGGCGGGATGCCGTCGCCGGAAGAGATGGCGAAGCTCGCCGAGCAGATGCCGGGCGGCATCCCCGGAATGCCTGGCGCGGGCGGGCCCGGCGCGCCGTCCGGATTGCCGCCGGCGATGCCCGGCCTGTCGCCGAAATTTCCGGGCCTGCCCGGGCTCGGACCGAAACTGCCGGGACTTGGCGGCCTGCCGCCGAACTTTCCGGGATTGGGAAAGAAGAAATGATCTCGCGTTTTACCTCACCGCCATTCCGGGGCGCCCGAAGGCGCGATCCGGAATGACAAGCGACCTGTAGAAAGGAATACCAATGCCTGTTGTTATTCGTATGGCTCGTGCCGGCACCAAGAAGCGTCCGGTCTATCACATTGTGGCCGCCGACAGCCGCTCGCCGCGCGACGGCCGCTTCATCGAGCGGCTCGGCTACTTCAATCCGCTGCTGCCGAAGGAAAAGACCGAGCGTCTCAAGCTCGACATGGACAAGGTGAAATCCTGGATCGCCAAGGGCGCGCAGCCGTCCGACCGCGTGATGCGCTTCCTCGATGCGGCGGGCGTCGCCAAGCGCGAGAAGCGCAACAATCCGGAGAAGGCGCTCCCGCGCAAGGAGCGCAAGGCGGCCAGGGAAGAAAAGACCAAGGCGCAGGAGGCCGCCAAGGCCGAAGCGAAGACCAAGGCCGACACCAAGGTCCGGGAAGACGCCGCCGCCGCCAAGGCAGCGGGCTAACGCCCGCCGCCGTGTAGGGCGCCGTGAGCGAGCGCATCTGCGTTGCCCAGATCGGCGCCGCGCACGGCGTTCGCGGCGAGGTGAAGCTGCGCTCGTTCACCGAGGATCCGGCGGCCTTCACCTCTTACGGGCCGCTGGAGAGCGAGGATGGCAAGCGGCGTTTCGAGATCGAGACGCTGCGGCCGGCGAACGACCACTTCGTCGCGCGCATTGCCGGCGTCGCCGACCGCGACGCGGCGGCCAAGCTGACCAACCTCAAGCTCTATGTATCGCGCGACCGGCTGCCGCCGGTCGAGGACGACAACACGTACTATCACTCCGACCTGATCGGGCTTGCGGCGGTGACGCAGGACGGCACAATGCTCGGCACCGTGAAGGCGGTGCTCAACTACGGCGCGGGCGACATCATCGAGATCGCAACCGCCGACGGCAGCCTGCCGCTGATGGTGCCTTTTACCTCAGCAGCAGTGCCGAGGGTGGACATCAAGGCTAGGCGCATCGTCGTGGTGCCGCCGCCGCTGGTCGAGTGACGGTGATGTGGCGCGCCACCGTGCTCACGATTTTTCCCGGGATGTTTCCAGGGCCGCTCGGTGTCAGCCTCGCCGGCAAGGCGCTCGGCGCCGGATTGTGGGCGCTCGATGCGCTCGACATCCGGGCGCATGCCACCGACAAGCACCGCACGGTCGACGACACGCCGGCCGGCGGCGGTCCCGGCATGGTGATGAAGGCCGATGTGCTGGCGCGCGCGATCGACGCGGTACCGGCCGACGGCCGCCCTCGCCTGCTGATGAGCCCGCGCGGGGTGCCGCTCACGCAAGAGCGTGTCACGGCGTTGGCCAAAGGCGAAGGCGCGGTGATCCTGTGCGGCCGGTTCGAGGGGGTGGACGAGCGGCTGATCGCGGCGCGGTCACTCGAGGAGGTGTCGATCGGCGACTATGTGCTGTCCGGCGGCGAGATGGCCGCGATGGTGCTGATCGACGCCTGCGTCCGGCTTATCCCCGGGGTGATGGGGAAGGAACAATCCGGAATAGACGAGAGCTACAGCGGAGGACTGCTGGAATACCCCCAGTACACGCGGCCGACCATGTTCGAGGATCGCCCTATTCCGGATGTTCTGACCGGCGGCGACCACGCCAAGGTCGAGGCCTGGCGCCGCGCCCAGGCCGAAAATCTGACCCGCGAGCGCCGTCCAGACCTTTGGCGGACCTACCAAAACAGGACCGAAAAGCCCAAATAGACCGCTCAGCTCTCAAGGGGTGACAAATACGCCCCCATGGCGTAGAAGCTCGCCCGAACCCGGAAAACCAGCCTTTTTGCGCTGCCCAGCCTGCGCATATTGCCGACGGAGATATTCATGAACATCATTCAGCAGCTCGAGCAGGAACAGCTCGATAAGCTATCCGCCAACAAGACAATTCCGGACTTCGAGCCGGGCGACACGGTGATCGTGAACGTCAAGGTGATCGAAGGCGAGCGCACCCGCATCCAGGCTTATGAAGGCGTCTGCATCGGCCGTTCCGGCCGCGGCATTCAGGAGAACTTCACGGTCCGGAAGATTTCCTATGGCGAGGGTGTCGAGCGCGTGTTCCCGCTCCACTCGCCGATGGTTGAACTCGATCAAGCTGGTGCGCCGCGGCAAGGTCCGCCGCGCCAAGCTGTATTATCTGCGCGGCCTGCGCGGCAAGTCCGCGCGCATCGCCGAAGGCGCGCACCATGGCGGCCAATCCGCGGACGTGGCTGGCGAGGACAAGAAGTCCTGACGCTGCCTGCAGACGGGACGAAAGGCCGGCTTGTCCGGCCTTTTTGCTGCGAACGGCAGGGCTTCCGGCGCGCGGACCTTTTCGCGGCGCCTCAGAATGATTACAAAATGGCGCACAAGCTTCAGCAGGACTGACACATGGCCAATCCGCGTACCTTCTACGACAAGATCTGGGCGGACCACGTGGTGCACGAGGAGCCGGATGGCACCGCGCTGCTCTACATCGACCGCCACATCGTCCATGAGGTGACGTCGCCGCAGGCATTCGAAGGGCTGCGGCTGTCCGGCCGCAAGGTGCGCGCGCCGGAGAAGACCCTGGTGGTGGTTGATCACAACGTGCCGACCTCGGACCGCAATGTGCCCAATCCCGATCCGGAGAGCGCCGCGCAGATCGCCTATCTCGCCGAAAACGCCAAGCTGTTCGGACTGGAATATTACGACGAGTTCGACATCCGCCAGGGCATCTGCCACGTCATCGGCCCGGAGCAGGGCTTCACCCTCCCCGGCACCACGCTGGTTTGCGGCGACAGCCACACCGCAACGCACGGCGCGTTCGGCGCGCTGGCCTATGGCATCGGCACGTCGGAAGTGGAGCACGTGCTCGCCACGCAAACGCTGGTGCAGAAGAAGTCGAAGAACATGCGCGCCGTCGTCGACGGCAAGCTGCCGCCGAACGTGACCGCCAAGGACATCATCCTCGCCATCATCGGCGAGATCGGCACCGCGGGCGGCACCGGCTATTCGCTGGAGTACGCCGGCGAGGCGATCCGCGGGCTGTCGATGGAAGGCCGCATGACGGTCTGCAACATGTCGGTCGAGGCTGGCGCCAAGGCCGGCTTCATCGCGCCCGACGCAAAAGCCTACGAATATCTCAAGGGCCGCCCGAAGGCGCCGAAGGGCAAGCTGTGGGACGATGCGATCCGCTACTGGGACTCGCTGCCGACCGAAGACGGCGCGCACTTCGATCGCGAGATCAAGCTCGACGCCGCCAAGCTGCCGCCGATCGTGAGCTGGGGCACCAGCCCCGAGCAGGTGACCTCGATCACAGGCCGCGTGCCGGTGCCCGCCGACATCGCCGACGAGAACAAGCGCCGCGCCGCCGAGCGCTCGCTCGACTACATGGGCCTGCAGGGCGGCGAGAAGATCACCGACATCAAGCTCGACCGCGTGTTCATCGGCTCGTGCACGAACTCGCGCATCGAAGACCTGCGCGAGGTCGCGCGCGTCGCCGCGGGCAAGCAGGTCAGCAGTGGCGTGTCTGCGATGATCGTGCCGGGCTCCGGCCTGGTCAAGCAGCAGGCCGAGGCGGAAGGTCTCGACAAGATCTTCAAGGCTGCGGGCTTCGACTGGCGCGAGCCGGGCTGCTCGATGTGCCTGGCGATGAACCCTGACAAGCTGCAGCCACAGGAGCGCTGCGCCTCGACCTCGAACCGCAACTTCGAAGGCCGTCAGGGCTACCGCGGCCGCACCCATCTGGTGTCGCCGGCGATGGCGGCGGCGGCGGCGATCGCCGGGCATTTCGTCGACATACGAGAGTGGCGGTAAGGCACAAGAGACCACTCGCGATTTCCTCACGCGCCGTTTTTGATGCGTATGTCCGCTTTTCTGAAGATAAGCGGCATCAGAAATTTATGCCGTCACGTGTTCTAAATGGGCCAAGCGGAGAGGAGCCAATAAACAAAAGCCCCGGCCCTGACGCCGGGGCAGATCGTGACATGGGAGTTGCGGGAAGTGGTGTGTCAGGCCGCGCGGCGCTCGCCGCCGAAATCCCGTGCTAGTGGGTGGTCCTTTCCCAACTTCAGATCGGGGCGAGGCAGATCATCGATATGGCGCTGGAGGAAGCCAGAATTGTGTTGCTCGACCACGAACGAACCGAAGGGGGAGTAAACTTGGGTGTTACCTTGCGTGTAGAGCATGGCGACCTCCTATCTCGTATTCCCACCATCTCGTATTCCTTCAGCCATTGCTGTGACCCACGTCACAAAATAGCGGATTAGACGGCGCAGCTCGCTGCCGAGGTGTGCACAACAACAAAAAGGCCCGCCTTAAGGCGGGCCTTTTTTATTCAGACGCTACTTCGCAACAAGCACTAGAAACGGAGGCCGAAACCTAAGGGGCCGACGCCGACGCCCACTCGCGGGCCGTAATACGGGTTGTAGTAGCTCGGGCCATAGGCGTAGTACGGCGCACGGTAGTACGAGCGATACGGCCGGTAATAACCATACCGGTAATAACGCGGGCCGTAGGCCCTATACCCGTAGCGGCGGTATCGACGCTGCGAGGACACGTCCGTCTGGCTCGACATTGCGCACGCCGTCGGCGCTCTTCTCGGCCGAGACGGCAGGGGCCGGCAACGCAAACACAGCCGTCACAGCGACAGCCGCACCGATGGCGAAAAGACTTCTCATGGTACACCTCCACTATCGACTATTTCCTCGGTGGGGATAACGCGCGATGAGCGGATTGGTTGCATCGATTTTACGCAATTTCTGGCGTGCTTAACGCCACGCCCACCGGCACCACGTCCTCGGCACGATCACGGTTCCGCTTGGCCGATACTCCGGGACCAGCCGGGACGCGCATTGGCGCACCGCATTGGGCCCCGGATAATCCACCCCGTAGGTTAGCGGATAGAGCGTCGGGTACGGCCGCCGCGGATAGCGCGGATTAATCCGGATGCGAGGGCGGGTGCGAACGGTGGTGGCCTGCGACGAAATTTCGATGGCCGCGTTGGCATCGCGGCCGGCCGGCGCGGCATGGGCCGGCATGCCACCGAACATCAGCGCACTCAGGATTGCCGCGATGGCGAACGCCACAATCGTCTGCATGGCGCCACGCTCACCCATTGCCGCCGCGGCGTCAACCGCGCAATGGAACCGGCAACGGCGACCGCTTATGCTGCGCCGATGACCGACAGTGTCATTGCCGATCCACTCGGCTGGCGGCCGCTCAAGGCGCCCTCGCTCACTGAGTTCGAGGTGATCGCCACGGAAGCGTTCCGCCGCCTGCCGGCGCGCTTTCGCGAAAAATGCGAAGGCGTTGTGGTCCATGTCGAGGACTATCCGACCGATGAAGTCCTCAAGACAATGAACATGCAGAGCGAGCTCGATCTGCTCGGCTTATTCCAGGGCGTCGGCCTGCCGTTCCAGTCCGACAGCGCGCCGGTGCAGATGCCCAACATGGTCTGGCTCTACCGGGTGCCGATCCTGCTCTACTGGGCCGAGCACGACGAGACGCTCGGGCAGATCATCACCCACGTGCTGGTGCATGAGATCGGACACCATTTCGGATTGTCCGATGATGATATGATGGCGATCGAAGAGGCGGCGGGTTAGCCGATCCACAAAGGGAACGATGCGATGAAGATCGAAGGAAGCTGTCACTGCGGCAATATCAAATTCGAGGCCGAAGCCGATCCCGCAAAGGCATCGATCTGCCATTGCACCGATTGCCAGAGTTCGACGGGCTCGGCCTTCCGCACCAACATCCCGGTCCCCGCGAAGGATTTCAAAATGCTCTCGGGAGAGCCGGCGATCTACGTGAAGACGGCGGAG
The DNA here is from genome assembly GCA_963711955.1 of uncultured Alphaproteobacteria bacterium. Classification (GTDB taxonomy): domain Bacteria; phylum Pseudomonadota; class Alphaproteobacteria; order Rhizobiales; family Xanthobacteraceae; genus Z2-YC6860. Next base: position 102,117 of record CAVQGC010000016.1, read on the forward strand.
AGCGGCAACAAGCGCGCGCAAGCCTTCTGCCCAAAATGCGGATCGCCGATCTATTCGACCCAGCCCGGCGATGGGCCGAAGGAGTCCTACATGGTGCGGATCGGCATCCTGAAGCAGCGCGACCAGTTGGCCCCCAAGGTGCAGAACTGGCATCGCTCCGCGCAAAATTGGGTGACCGGCATCACCTCGCTGCCCAAGAACGAAAAGGGCGCGCCGCCGCCGCGATAGCGGCGCAGTCCAAACTTGGCTGGACCAGGATGGACTTGACCGGCGGCTTTCGAGCCGCCAATACCAGGGGCCTCAAGGAGCCGCCGAAATGGAAAAGTTCACCAAGCTCGAAGGCGTCGCCGCGCCGCTGAAGATCGTCAATGTCGACACCGACATGATCATCCCCAAGCAGTATCTCAAGACGCTCAAGCGCACCGGCCTGGCCAAGGGTCTGTTCTCGGAGCTGCGCTACAAGGACGACGGCAGCGACAATCCGGACTTCGTGCTCAACAAGCCGGCCTACAAGAACGCCAAGATCATCGTGGCCGAGGACAACTTCGGATGCGGGTCCTCGCGCGAGCACGCGCCGTGGGCGCTGATGGACTACGGCATCCGCTGCGTGATCTCCACGCAGTTCGGCGACATCTTCTACAACAACTGCTTCAAGAACGGCGTGCTGCCGATCAAGGTCAGCAAGGAAGATCTCGCCAAGCTGTTCGATGACGCCGATCGCGGTGCCAACGCCACGCTGTCGATCGACCTGGAGAAGCAGGAGATCCGCGGCCCTGACGGTGGCGTGGTGAAGTTCGAGATCGACCAGCACCGCAAGCACCTGATGCTCAACGGTCTCGACGATATCGGCCGCACCAACCTCCAGAAAGACAAGATCGACAGCTTCGAGGAAAAGTCGAAGTCAGCGCGGCCCTGGGCCTGATAGAAGCTAGGCGGCGTTGCTCACGGCCCGGTGTCTCGGGCCTGCGCCTTCTCGATGGCCTCGGCGATCGCCACGGTGCGCTTCGCCATCTCGGCGTGCAGGCGCTCCACCATGCGGCCGTCAATCTGCACCACGCCCTTGTCCTTGTTCTCCGGCAGGTCGAATGCCGCGCTGACCTCGCGCGCCCGGGCCACCTCGTCCGCGGCCGGCGTGAACGCCGCATTGCATGACGCGATCTGGCTCGGGTGAATGAGCGTCTTGCCGTCGAAGCCCATGTCGCGGGCCTGCTCGCATTCCTTCATGAAGCCGTCGGCGTCGCCGATGTTGTTGTAGACGCCGTCAAGCACGTCGATGCCGTAGATGCGCGCCGCGGCGATGCAGTCCATCAGCCAGCCGATCATCGGCCAGCGCCCCGGCACCAGGCGCGCGCGCGTGTCCTTTGCGATGTCGTTCGTTCCCATCACGAAGCCGGCCAGCCGCGTCTCGAAATCCCTGGCGCAGGCCGCGATCGACTGCACATTGAGAACCGCAAGCGGCGAACTCGATCATCGCCCAGATACGTGTCTTCTGATCGGTTCGCAGGTCGAGCAGCCGCTGTCCGATCTGCTCCAGCTGACTGGGCAGAGAAATTTTCGGCACCACGATGCCGTCAGGCGCGGCCTGCGCCGCCGCCGTCAGATCGTCGGAAAACCACGGCGTGTCGAAGCCGTTGGTGCGGATGAACACCTCGCGGGAGCCGAAGCCGCCCGCCTTCACCGCCGCCGCGACCTGGGTGCGCGCATCCGGCTTGGTATCGGGTGCCACCGAGTCCTCAAGATCGAGGATCACGCCATCGGCCGGCAATGTGCGCGCCTTCTCGATCGCGCGGGCATTCGAGCCCGGCATGTAGAGCACGCTGCGGCGGGGGCGGATGGTGACGGTCATGCGATACCTCTTGGCGTCAACCCTAGCGATCAAGCGGAAGCCGTGCCAGCGTGACGGTTATGCAGTCCAAAGGCGCAGAACCGTGGCTGGCCGGGGTGGATGGCTGCACGGGCGGCTGGATCGCCGCGTTCGTGCATCCTGACGGTGGCGAGACACAGATTCGGATCGTGCCGCGCTTTGCCGATGTGGTGGCGGCGCCGGAATCGCCAGCGGTGATTGCGGTCGATATGCCGGTCGGCCTGCCGGAGCGCACCGGCCTCGGCGGACGGGCCGCAGAGAACGCGGTGCGGCCGCTGCTTGGCGCGCGGCAATCGTCGGTGTTCTCGGTGCCGTCGCGAACGGCGATCTATGCCGGCGGTTACGCCGAAGCCTGCGCCCGCGCCTCGGAGACGTCCCACCCGCCGCGCAAGATATCGAAGCAGCTCTTCAACATTGCGCCGCGCATCCGCGAGATTGACATGTTACTGCGCGCCTTCCCAGCCGCAGCCAGCCGCGTGTTCGAAGTGCATCCCGAGGTCGCGTTCTGGCGGTTGAACGGCGGACGCGCGCTCGACGAGCCGAAAAAGGTCAAAAGCCGGCCTTATGAACCAGGGCTGGCACTGCGCCGCGGCTTGCTGATCGCCGCCGGTTTGCCGCACGAAACCGTCAATGCGTCGCCACCGAAAGGCGCCGGACCCGACGACCTGCTCGACGCCCTCGCCTGCGCCGCCGTGGCGCGCCGATTGCATCGCGGGGAGGCGCAGCCGCTCCCCGATCCGCCGCCGCGCGATGCGTTCGGCTTGGCGATGGCAATCTGGGCTTGAAATTTCAAGCCGCCACGGGCAACCACTGGCGTGATGTCATTCCCGTCGCATCTCCTCGAAGGCTACACCGCATTCCGCGCCGGGCGGCTGCACATCGAGCAGGACCGCTACCGCGATCTTGCCGAGGTCGGCCAATCACCCGAAGTGATGGTGATCGGCTGCTGCGACTCCCGCGTCTCCCCGGAGGTGATCTTCAACGCGCGGCCGGGCGAGCTGTTCGTCGTCCGCAACGTCGCCAACCTCGTGCCGCCCTATACGCCGGACGGCGCGCAACGCGCGGTATCGGCGGCGCTGGAGTTCGCCGTGCAGGCGTTGAAGGTGAAGCATATCGTCGTGCTTGGCCATGCGAGTTGCGGCGGCATCCGCGCCTACACCGAGCCAGGCAGCCCGTTGTCGCCGGGCGACTTCATCGGCAGGTGGATGGAGCTGATTGCACCCGCCGCGGCAGCCGTCGGCGCGGCGTCACGCTTCTCATCGCACGAGAACTATTTGTCGCGCCTGGAGCAAGTCTCGATCGCCAAGACGCTCGACAACCTGATGACGTTCCCGTGCGTCCGCATTCTGGTCGAGCGCGGCAGGCTTTCGTTGCATGGCGCATATTTCGGCGTCGCGACCGGCGAGCTTTCGGTGCTCGATCCGGACTCCGGAGAATTCCGGCCGGTCAAGAAGGCGTAGCGGTCAAGCCGCCTTCTGCTTCGCCTGGATCAGCTTGCGGTTGATCAGGCACTCTGCGATCTGCACCGCGTTGAGCGCCGCGCCCTTGCGCAGGTTGTCGGACACGCACCACAGCACCAGCCCGTTGTCGACCGTCGGGTCGGTGCGGATGCGGCTGACGTAAGTCGCGTCCTCGCCCGCGCATTCGTGTGGTGTGACGTAGCCGCCGTCCTCGTGCTTGTCGATCACGATCACGCCCGGCGCCGCACGTAAAATCTGACGCGCCTCGTCGACGCTGATCGGATTTTCGAACTCGACGTTGACCGCCTCGGAATGGCCGATGAACACCGGCACGCGCACGCAGGTGGCGACCAGCATGATCTTGGGATCGAGAATTTTTTTGGTCTCGACCACCATCTTCCATTCTTCCTTGGTGAACCCGTCTTCCATGAACACGTCGATATGCGGGATGACGTTGAAAGCGATGCGCTTCGGAAACTTCTTGGTCTCGATCTCCTGCAGCGAGTAAAGCCCCTTGGTTTGGCGATCGAGCTCGTCCATTCCGTCCTTGCCCGCGCCGGACACCGACTGATAGGTCGCGACCACGACGCGCTTGATCTTGGCGTGATCGTGCAACGGCTTGAGCGCGACGACGAGCTGCGCGGTCGAGCAGTTCGGGTTGGCGATGATGCCCTTCTTGCGGAAGCCGGCAACCGCGTCGGCATTCACCTCTGGCACCACCAGCGGCACGTCCGGGTCCATGCGCCAAGTGGACGAATTATCGATGACCACCGCGCCCTGCGCGGCGATCTTCGGCGACCATTCCTTGGAAACCGCGCCGCCCGCCGACATCAGGCAGATGTCGACGTCGCCGAAATCATAGTGCTCCAGGGTTTTGCACTTCAGGGTCTTGTCGCCATAGGACACCTCGGAGCCCATGCTCCTGCGCGAAGCGAGCGCGACCACCTCATCGGCGGGAAACACCCGCTCGGCGAGGATGTTGAGCATCTCGCGGCCCACGTTGCCGGTGGCGCCAACCACCGCGACCTTGAAACCCATGGCCATTCTCCGGAACCCTGGTTCGGCGAGCCTCATTGGCTCCGGGCCGAACGTCAGCGAGCAGCTTCTAAGCGAGAAAGCCTTACAATTCAACGCCGACGCCCTAGCCCAATCCATGACTTTACTTGCAGGCAGCTATTGCCAGGGACGATGAGGGAGCACGTCCCGGCGACCAATTGGGCATTGCCGTAACCGGCCATTTACTGTCGAAGCCAAATTGGCCGGCAACGATGTCCAAGGAGACAAAAAACCAACGGCTTTCGTGGGAGAACGCCACAAAACGAGACCTCATGGGAGAGTGTCAGTGCGCGTCCGCGGCTATGAATATGAAACAGTAACTGCCGGCAATATTGCAGCTCCTCTGGCCGTTGCGGGGTCCGTGATCCGCTACGGGTTCTATCTGGTCGGCATGCTGGTGCTGGGCCTGATCGGCCTGGGCGTTATGGCGCTCTGGAAAATCCCGCCCAAAGCCGTCAACGCGCCGCCGGCGTTCCGCATCGCTGCGCCGAGCCTGGAGCAACTCCCGGTGACCGGGAGCGTCACCACCAGCTCCTTGATAGGCCGCGCCGAGGTGCGCCAATACGGCCGGCTGTCCAATCGCAGTACCGATCTTGCAGTTGCGCTGGTGCTGCCGCCGAAGGGCCTCGGCATGGGCAACGAGCTGGTGCAGGATCTGCGCAACATCAATCCGCTGGGCCTGAAGCGGGCGATCGCAACGCAGGCTTATCATGACATGGAAACGCGCATTGGCGAGTTCCGCGTCACCGAAATGCGGGTCGATAGCGACGGACGCTGGAAGCAGTGTCTCGGCTTTCGCAGCCGACTCGACACGGCGTCGGTGTATTTCACCGGCTGGTACTGCGACGGCAGCGGCGCCAAGCCTTCGGCGCACACGCTCGCTTGCCTATTGGACAAGCTCGTCCTCGAGAACTCGCTGGTCTCCAAGGAAGCCGACAGCTTCCTGCGCGCCAAACTGGCAAAGCCGCCGTACTGCATGGCGGAGCAGGTGACACAGACCACCGACACCAACAGCCGGCGCATGTCGTCGCCGCAACGGTGGTCGCAACCCACCGCCCAGCAGCGCCCCCGCTATTGATTCAGCGCGGCGAAAACGGATTCTGCCAGCCGCGCCCTGCCGCCGGCGCTCGCGGCGGGTACGTCGCCTCCAGATAATCGAGCACGATCGTCTGATCCTTGTCCGCCAGCGGCGGCATGTTGTGCCTGCGCACCATCAGCTCGATCAATTCCTCCCACTGCCGGCGGCTCATGCCCTGCTGCGCGATCAGCTTGAAGCCGTGGCACGCGGTGCAGGCGTAGAACGTATCGTCGCGCCCGGCGCCGGCGGGGAAGTCCTCCGGGTTCTCGTCGCGCGGCACGAATTGCTGCCCAGAAACGCTCGTCAGGAGCAATGCGGTGGCCAGGACCGTGCCAGCCGCCGTGAGTTTCCAGCGCATACGATCAGGCAACCAGCACCGCGACGCGGTGCATGGCGTTGCCGCCGTAACCCTGCGGATTCCAGAACCCCGCCTGGTGCGGCTGCATGTTGCGCTTGGTGTCGGTGCCGCGCGTCCAGATTTCGAAATAGCCGTCCGAGGGAAGCTTCAGGGTCCAGGTCCAGCGCTGCCAGTCGTATTTGTTCTTCGGCTTTTCCAGATTGACGCGCTGCCAGCTCGCACCGAAGTCGATCGAGACATCGACGCGGCTCACGCGGTTATCGCCGGCCCATGCGGCGCCGCGCAACTTCACCTCTCGGGTGCCGGCTGGCAGCTTGCCGCCGTTGGCCGGGCTGGTGATGATCGAGCGCACCGGCATCGACTCCATGATGCGCATATTCTTCGGATCGCCCTTGTCGCCCGGGATCATCGGATTGATCGGCACGCGATAGGAGAACTCCGTCATGCCCGCGCCATCGTGCTCCTTGTCGCGGATCCAGATGCGGGTCAGCCACTTGTGCGAGGCCGAACCGGGCCAGCCGGGAATGATCAGCCGCACCGGCCCGCCGTGGATATTCGGCAAGGCCTCGCCGTTCATCGCCCAGACGATCATGCTGTTGGCTTCCATCGCCTTCTCCAGCCGCACGCCGCGCGACAGCACGTCACGCTTCGCATCGCCGGAGAGATGAACGTCGGCGCCATAGTGCGCGGTGTAAATCGCCGACGATTTCGGCTGCGCAGCCTTGAGAACGTCGGACAGTCGAACGCCGGTCCATTCGGCGCAGCCGACGCCACCGTTGGTCCACTGGTTGCCGCGCGCGGTTGGCGAAAAGAAGCTGCGGCCGTTGCCGCCGCATTCCAGCACCATGCGGCGCGTCTGCGCCTTGTACTTGGACTTCAGCTCGCCGAGCGTGATGTCCAGCGGCTTGTTGACCTCGCCGTCGATCTTGATCGCCCACTTATCCGGATCCTTGGCCGGCTCGGTGTTCAGCCCGTTGTTACGGATGAAGAACTTGTCGATCGGCGTGGTGTCGTCGTCGAGCAGATGCTCCGGCGTCTCGGCGACCAGCGGTTTCTCGCCGAGCACGACGAGCTTGTCGCTTTTGCCGGGGAATTTCAGGTACTGCGGGCCTTTCGCCGCGGCAGGCGCCGCCGCAGGCTGCGCGAGCGCGGCCGGGATCATGCCGCCCGGCATGTTGGCGGCGAACGGAATCGCGCCACCGACTGCGGCGCCCACGGCGGCTGCGCCACCGCCCAAAAACCCGCGGCGGCCGATGCCGCCCTTGCGACCGAACACGACGGCATCGGCGCGTTCGGGATCGTCACGATAGAGCTCTTCAATGGAGCGTTCGGTTTCGCCAGCCATAGGCATATCCTCCCGGCAGATTTTTTTGGGACTGCGTATCACGACGCAACGTTGAGAAAAGCTACTGCCGGAGCAAACATCCCGCAACGGACGTTCTCCAGCAGCGGCTAGCACCTTTGTCGCAGTTCGCGGATCGCTACAGGTTGCGCGCCAAAGGTGGCCCTTCCGGCGCCGGCATGCGAAGCACGGGCTGGACCGGCACGCGGGGCGCATGCGGGACGGAAACGATCGCAGGCACCTGCTTGCTCTTTGTCGGCTCGACCCTCGGCTCCACCTTCAGCTTGACGTTCCTGGCTTGTGCGTCGTGTTTCGCTTGAGGCGCCGCCGTCTTGGCCTCCTCGCGCGCCTTGTTCTTTGCTTCCAGCTCGCGCCGCCTGGCGGCCTCGGCGTCCTGCTGGGCCCTGAGCGCCGCCAGCTTCCGCTCTTGCGCATCGTGCCTTGCGGCGGCTGCCCGGGCGAGCGCCGGATCGGGAATGGCCTTGGCCGCATTGAGCGCAGGCTCGCGCGCCAGCAACGCGTCGACCGCCGCTTTCGCCGCGATCTGCTCGTCGGTGAGTGGCACTGCCGGCGCCGGCTTGGCTCGATGTTCGACAGATTGCCTAGCCGGCTCCGCCGGCTTCGGCTGTGGCATGGCTGGTTGCGGCCGCACGGCTTGCTTGGGCTGCGTGACGTGGACCGGACGCTGCTGTGTTGGCCGATTCAGCGCCGGGCGGTCGTCATAGCGATATTGCGCCCAGGCTTGGGTAACGGGAGCGATCAGCGAAAACGCCGCGCTCGATGCAAAAAACACGCGCTTGAGCAGCATTGCAATTCTCCCCGCGCAGAACCACCAATGCCTCCTCCCGCACCACAATGTTCCAACTCTTGCAGCCGGCGTTAACGATTGTAAACGCCGCCATGGAACTCATGTCAAAATATGGTTAAGGGCGCCGCCCACCGCCCCCATCGTGCCTGTTGCCTTGAACAAAAGCCCGATACAGTGCGTTACCGACGTGAGGAACACCATGCGTACAACCGGACTGATCGCGCTATTTGCCGCTGCCGCCGTCACCGCGACTGCCCTGGCCATTCCGGCCGAAGCCGCGCCGCGCAACCGGGACGTCAGCGCCAATCAGGGCACCGTGTTCGTCAGCCGGGAAGAGGACGGCCGGGTGCGCCGGCGCATCATCGTGACGCCCCGCTCCTACCTTGATGGCGGCACCGAAGTGCTGCCCGGCCAGCGCAAGTTCAACTTCTCGGACGCGCAGCCGTACTGGTCGCCCATCGACGTGCTCGGCCCCGGCAGGAATTATGACCGCCAGCCGCTCAACCCGCGCTGGGAGCAGGGCTGGACCCGGATGGAGTACTGAGCCGGCCGAGCTTCTGAATCGAAAAACGCGCGGCCTTGGGCGGCGCGTTTTTCTTTAGGACGCCAGCTTCTCCATCTCGGCGATGATCGCATCGCCCATCTGCGACGTACCGATCAACGTCGTGCCATCCGACTTGATGTCCGCGGTGCGCAGGCCCTTGTCGAGCGTGGCTGCGATCGCCTTGTCGATCAGGTCGGCTTCCTGGCCCATGCCGAACGAATAGCGTAGCGCCATTCCGAACGACGCGATCATCGCGATCGGATTGGCGATGCCCTTGCCGGCGATGTCGGGCGCCGAGCCATGCACCGGTTCGTACATCGCCTTGCGCTTCTTGGTCTTGGGATCGGTGTCGCCGAGGGAAGCGGACGCCAGCATGCCGAGCGAGCCGGTCAACATAGCCGCGATGTCCGACAGCATGTCGCCGAACAGGTTGTCGGTGACGATGACGTCGAATTGCTTGGGGTTCTTCACGAGCTGCATGCCGCCGGAGTCGGCAAGCTGGTGCTCGAGCTGCACGTCCTTGAACTCGCGCTGATGAAGCTGCGTGATGACCTCGTTCCACAGCACGCCGGTCTTCATCACGTTGCGCTTTTCCATCGACGTGACCTTGTTGCGGCGCTTGCGCGCCAGCTCGAAGGCAACGCGGCCGATCCGCTCGATCTCATAGGTGTCGTACACCTGGGTGTCGACCGCGCGCTTCTGCCCGTTGCCCAGGTCGGTGATCGTCTTGGGTTCGCCGAAATAAACGCCGCCGGTCAGCTCGCGCAGGATGATGATGTCGAGCCCCGCCACCAGCTCGCGCTTGAGCGCCGACGCGTCGGCCAGCGCAGGATAGGTCACCGCGGGACGCAGATTGGCGTAGAGCGCGAGATCTTTCCGCAACCTGAGCAGACCGGCTTCCGGGCGCATATCGTAGGGCACGCTGTCCCATTTCGGCCCGCCGACCGCGCCGAAGATCACCGCGTCAGCGGCGTGCGCCTTCGACATGGTCTCGTCGGTGATCGAAACCTTGTGCGCGTCGTAGCAGCTTCCGCCGACCAGCCCTTCGTCGTGCTCGAACGTCCCCATGCCGTGGCTGTTCATCCAAGCGACCAGCTTTTTGACCTCGGCCATCACCTCGGGGCCGATGCCGTCGCCAGGAAGGAGAAGGAGCTTGTGGGTCGCCATGAGGTTACGCCTTGTTGACACAAACGCAGTCGTCATCCCCGGCGCGAGCACTTGCGAGCGAACCCGGAATGACGGAGTCAGGATTGCTAAAGAACGGCGCCGGGGTTGGCAAGGCGCGATGCGCAGTCCGGACTTTGGTGTAGCCTCAAACTCCCCGCAAGCGCTCGAAGCCCATGACCGCCATCCTGCTCGCCATGACCGCCACGATCTTCCTGGGCGGCGGCCTGGTGCTGACGCAGTTCGGGCTGCGGCACATTCATCCCCTGTCCGGCGCGGCGATCAGCATACCGTCGTTCACGCTGTGCTTCCTGCTGGCTTCGCCGTTCCTGCTGCACGGCGAAACCATCGTGTGGAGCGCCGTGCCGATCTTCGCCGCCGTGGGGCTGGTGTTCCCGGCGCTGCTGACCTTGATCACGTTTTCCAGCAACCGCGCGCTTGGACCCGTGGTCACCGCATCGCTCGGCAACATCGCACCGCTGTTCTCCGTGTTGCTGGCGGTTGTCCTGCTTGGCGAGCCGCTTCGGCTCTGGCAGTTCGCCGGGCTGCTGACCATCGTCGCCGGTGTCCTGGTCATCACGGTCACGCGCACACAGGACATCCGCAACTGGCGCACCTGGGTGCTGCTGCTGCCGCTCGGCGCGGCGGTGTTGCGCGGCATCATCCCACCGGTCATCAAGGTCGGGCTCGATATCTGGCCAAACCCGCTGGCGGCGGGCCTCACCGGCTACATCCTCTCAACGGTGACCGTGCTTACGGTGGAGCGCGTGCGCAACGGCCGCTTCATCGTGCAGGGGCCGTTGGCCGGACGGGTGTGGTTCGCACTCACGGGAATCTGCAACGGCATCGGCACGCTTTTGATGTATGCCGCGATCGGCGCCGGACGTATTTCGGTGGTGGTGCCGATCATCGCGGCCTACCCGATGGTCACGGTCGGGCTGAACATGCTGGTGTTCGGCCGCACCCAGGGCGCGATGCGGCTCGCCGCCGGCGCGGCCATTACGGTGGCCGGCGTGGTGCTGATTTTGGTGGGGTAGCTTTCCGTCATTGCGGGACGGCTCTTCCTACAGCCCGCTGAACCAGTTGTAGCCCTGGTCCTCCCAGTAGCCGCCCAGGTCCTTGTTGGTGACGTGCATGCCGATCACATGCTTGGGATTCTTGAAGCCGAGTTTGGTCGGCATTCGGCACTTCATCGGGAAGCCGTACTTGCGCGGCAGGATCTCGTCGGCAAATTTGAACGAGAGCTGTGTCTGTGGATGCAGCGCCGTCGCCATATCGATGGTGTTGGAATAGCCCTCGGCGCACTGGAACCAGACGTATTTGGCGCGCGTGTCGGCGCCGAGCCGGCGAAGAAATTCGCTGAGCCGCACGCCGGTCCATTTGCCGACCGCGCTCCAGCCCTCGACGCAGATCAATCGCGTGACCTGCGATTCTTGCGGCAGCGCATAGAGCCGCTCCAACGACCAAGGCTCCTTGTTGTCGATCAGGCCGCCGACCTCGAGCTGGAACGTGGCCGGGTCAACTTCCGGCGCCTCGTCCTCCGGGTAATACGCGTTGAACGGAAACGGCTTGGTGATCGCGCTCTCCGGATAGACCGGGGCGAGCTTGTTCGGGTTGAACAGCCAGGCCTGCGCGCCATCGTTGAAATGCGAAATCTTGCGCAGCACCTTCTCGGCCGAAACGCCGTCGATGATGTCGCAGCCGGTGAGGAAGGTGAGCGCCCCAAGGCTCGCGCCGCCCCGCAGGAACGCGCGCCGCGAAGGCTCGGGCATCAGCTTGGCCGCGTCCTTGATGAGAAGCTGGCGATCGACGCCTGGAATGAATCTACGAATGCGCTTCATCGGTCAGCGCCCCGCGATCATCGCGCGCAGGCTGCGCGGCACCACGATCGCCAGAACGACATGGATGACGAGAAACCCGACGATCGCAGCCATGGCGAAGAAATGCACGTAGCGCGATGCCTCGTATCCGCCGAACAGCGCGGTGAGCTCCTGCAACTGCACCGGCTTCCACATCGCCAGCCCCGATAGCACGATTACGACCCCGGCGACGATGACGCCCGCGTAGAGCAGCCGCTGCACCGCGTTGTAGACCGAGAGATCGTCGTGCGAGAGCCTGAACGTAAACGCCGCCTTGGTGTCAGCGATCACCTCCGACGGGCGGATCGGCCACAGCTTGCGGCGGAACCGGCCCGTGACAAATCCCAGCGTCAGATAGATCAAGCCATTGATCGCCAGCAGCCACATCGCCGCGAAGTGCCACAGCAACGCGCCGGCAAGCCAGCCGCCGAGCGTGATCGATTTCGGGAAGGTGAAAGGAAACAGCGGCGACGCGTTATAGATTTCCCAGCCCGAACCGACCATCACGACAACGGCGAGCGCGTTGAGCCAATGCGTGATCCGCACCCAGCGCGGATGGATAATAGCCGGTTCTGGAGTGACCGCGGCTGCGTCGATGCCTGCCATGCGCTCCAGTTTGCCGAAAAGCACCGGGCCCGCAAGGCTGGGGGAGCCTTGGGGCCCAATGCCGGAGGATTACTTCTTCATCTTGTCGGACGACATGGTGTTCTTTTTGTCCATCATGGCATCCGGCTTCTGCATGCCGGTGGTGGCCGGCTTCGCCATGCCGTCGGGCTTCTTGTCCATCGTCATCTTGTCGTCCTTCATGGCCGGCTTTTCGGTGTTGGTGGCTTACGCCATCGCCTCCGGGGCGAAAGCAAGCCGAACGTCGCCGCGTTCTCACGGCTTCGTGACACTCGAAAATGCGCTATAACGCGTGGCCGGATATCGTCTGAGGAAGCTATGACCAAGACCAGCGCCGGCAATTTTTTCGAAGACTTCCGTCTTGGCCAAACCATCCGGCACGCCACGCCGCGCACGATGACCGTGGGCGACGTCGCCCTCTACACCGGCCTGTTCGGTGGCCGCTTCGCCGTTCAATCCTCCAGCGTGTTCGCAAAGGCGATCGGCTATCGCGAGGCGCCGATCGACGATCTCCTGGTGTTTCATGTTGTGTTCGGCAAGTCGGTGCCGGACATCTCGCGCAACGCGGTCGCAAACCTGGGCTATGCAAGCTGCTTATTTCTCAACCCGGTCTATCCGGGCGATACGCTGACCGCGGCGTCGGAGGTGATCGGGCTGAAGGAAAACTCCAGCGGCAAGACCGGCGTGGTTTATGTCCGCACCCGCGGTTTCAAGCAGGACGGCACCGCGGTGCTGGAGTACGTGCGCTGGGTGATGATCAGCAAACGCGACGCCAAGGCGGCGGCGCCCGGCGATCACGTTCCGCGGCTGCTGACCGCGGTCGAGCCCAAACTGCTCGGCGCAGCCTGCCCGCCGCTGGACGTGAAGAACTACGACTTCGAGCTCGCCGGCAGCCCGCATCGTTTTGCGGACTACCAGCCGGGCGAGAAGATCGACCACGTCGCCGGCGTCACCGTAGAGGAGGCTGAGCACCAGACCGCGACGCGGCTCTACCAGAACACCGCGCGCATTCACTTCGACCAGTTCGCTGCGGCACAGAGCCGGTTCAATCGGCGCTTGGTCTATGGCGGGCACGCCATTTCGCTGGCCCGTGCGCTGTCCTTCAACGGACTGGAGAACGCATTCCACATCACGGCGATCAACGGCGGCCGCCACGTTGCGCCGCTGTTCGCCGGATTGACCGTGTTCGCCTGGACTGAGGTGATTGCGACCAGCGAGCTGCCGGGGCGCGACGACGTCGGTGCGCTGCGGCTGCGCACCATTGCGACGAAAGACCGGCCGTGCCCGGATTTTCCGCTGAAGGATGGCGACGAGTACGATCCCGCCGTCATCCTCGACCTGGATTATTGGGCGCTGATCCTGCGCTAATTTTTGGGCGAACCGCCGCCGGTTGGAGCCGTGCCGCTCGCCTGGATCACCCCGCAGGCGATGCGGTCGCCGGCGTTGCCGGCCGGGTCGCTCTTGTAGTCGTCCGGCTTGTCGTGAATGACGATTGACGAGCCGTCGCCATCGAACAGCGAATTCGGCTTGCCCTTCTCCAGCGTGACCGCCGTGTTGAGCACTTCGACCGTCAGCTCGCCGCTTTGCAGGACATGAAGATTGGGCATGTCGCCGGCATGGCCCGGGCCGGACATCATGCCGTGCTTGTGATTGCCCGGATTGAAATGCGGACCTGCCGATTCGAACGGCGCTTCGCATTTGCCGACGGCGTGAATGTGGAAGGCATGCTCGCCGGGCGGCAGGCCCTTGATCGAAAGCTTCAGCAGCACGCCGTTCGGGGTCTGGCTCAGATCGACGTCGCCCACCGCTTTGCCGCTCTTATCTTTGAGCGCGGCGATGGCGATTTCGGCGGATGCGGGCATCGAAACCGCAGCCACCAGGCTGGCGGCAAGTCCGGCCAGTAGGAAATGTTTGAAAATACGCATGATTGGCTCCATCTCACCCCCGCACCCGAGACAACGGCCACCGGGCGAAACCGGTTCCAGCCCGCGCCAGCCAGAAGCCGCTAATTCGGCCGCGCCCGCATGTGCTCGACGAGTTGCCGGGCGTACGGCGGCAGGGCCTCGAAATTGCGGACGCAGATGGTGAGCTCCCGCAGCGCCCAGGCGTCGTTCAGGTCGATGACCTTGACGGCCATCGCCTTCACGGCGCGCCGCGCCGTGGTGGCCGGCACGATGCCGACGCCGACGCCGTGCTCGACCAGCCGGCACACCATGTCGAAGCTGCGCAACTGTACGCGCAGCCGCAACGTGCGCCCGATGCGGCTCGCCTTGTCGGCGAAGAACCGCTGCGCCGCGCTGGAGCGCTCCAGCCCGACGAACTCGTGATCCAGCACATCGGCGAAATCCACGCTCGGGCGGCGGGCGAACGCATGATTCTGCGGCACCACAAGAACGAAACGGTCGGTGCGGAACGGATAGGTCGTCAAGCGGCTGGTATCCACGGTTCCGGCCACGATGCCGATGTCCCCCACCCCCTCGGCGATCAGGCCGACAATCTCGTCGGAGAGCCTCTCTTCGAGATCGACGCTGACATTGGGATGGCTCGCCAGGAACGAGCTCAGCGTCTCCGGCAGGAATTCGGTCAGCGCGTTGGTGTTGGAGAGCACTCGGACCTGACCGGCGAGCCCGCCGGCATAGCCACCCAGGTCCTCGCGCAGCCGCTCGGCCTGCGCCAGCATGATGCGGGCATGCTGGAGCAACGTGCGGCCGGCCTGGGTCGTCGCCACCCCATGCCGCCCGCGCACCAGAAGAGGAGCGCCCAGCGTCTGCTCCATGTTGCGGATGCGGGTGCTGGCCGCAGCGAGCGCCAGATGCGCCCGTTCGGCGCCGTGGGTGATGCTGCCCGCCTCGACCACGTGGCGGAACAGGCTGAGGTCGGCGAGATCGAACCGCATGCCAGCCTTCTCCTATAACGAAGGGAGACTACGGAAAAAATGGATTGAAAGCCATGCACTAACGGATCATTCTTCGCTTTAAACGAAGTTTGCAAGACTTTCTTCTTCTCGTTCGTGGGCCGGGCACCGTATCGCGCCACAGCCAAGCCCCGGAACCTGCGGCGTTGCGGCACCGGCGGGCCTCGACTACCAACCTGTAGGACCGCTTGTGTCTGCCGGAGAATGATCATGGCCGAGGCAAAAACGTCCACCGCCAAGAACCGGCCGCTCTCGCCGCATCTGCAGATCTATCGCCCGACGCTGACCATGATGATGTCGATCGTGCATCGCATCACCGGCGCCGCACTCTACTTCGGCACGCTGCTGCTGGTGTGGTGGCTCACCGCCGCCGCCGCGGGACCGAATGCTTACGCCAATGTGCAGTGGGTTATGGGGACGGTGATCGGCCGCCTGGTTCTGTTCGGCTACACCTGGGCGCTCATTCACCACATGCTCGGCGGAATTCGGCATCTGGTCTGGGACACCGGCCACGGTCTCGGCCCGGTCGAGCGCGAATGGCTCACGGTCGCCACGTTGATCGGATCGATCGGGCTGACCGTCATTCTCTGGTTCGTCGGCTATCTCACCATGGGAGGCATCCGGTGAGCGACCACAAGCCTTCCATCCGCACGCCCCTGTCGCGGGTCCGCTATCTCGGCGCGGCGCGCTCCGGCACCAAGCACTTCTGGCACCAGCGTCTCACCTCGGTGGCGCTTATTCCACTGACCATCGGCGCGGTCTTCGTGGTGATCGGTCTGCTGGGACGCAATCACGCGGCGGTGGTGCAGATCCTCGGCTCGTCGCCGGTGGCGATCGGCATGCTGCTGTTCGTGCTGGTCAGCATCTATCACATGTGGCTCGGCATGCAGGTCATCATCGAGGACTATGTGCATGACGAGTTGCCGAAATACGCGGCACTGATGAGCAACACGTTCTTCTCGTGCGCCGTCGGGCTCACCGCGGTGTTCGCCGTTCTCAAACTCTCATTCGGGCTCTAGCGATGGCAGGCAACGGCGCAGACGGCGCACCCAAGGTCAACGGCCGCGCCTATCCGATCGAAGACCATACCTACGACGTGGTGGTGGTCGGCGCCGGCGGCGCCGGCCTGCGCGCGGTGGTCGGTTGCAGCGAGGCGGGGCTGCGCACCGCTTGCGTCACCAAGGTGTTCCCGACCCGCTCGCACACCGTCGCGGCGCAAGGCGGCATCGCGGCTGCGCTCGGCAACATGGGCGAGGACGACTGGCGCTGGCACATGTACGACACCGTCAAGGGCGCCGACTGGCTCGGCGACCAGGACGCGATCGAATACATGGTTCGCGAAGCCCCGGCCGCGGTTTATGAGCTCGAGCACTGGGGCCTGCCGTTCTCCCGCCGCGAGGAAGACGGCAAGATTTATCAGCGCCCGTTCGGCGGCATGACCACGCACTTCGGCAAGGGCACGGCCCAGCGCACCTGCGCGGCCGCCGACCGCACCGGGCACGCCATGCTGCACACCATGTATGGCCAGGCACTGCGTCACTCAGCGGAGTTCTTCGTCGAGTATTTCGCCATCGACCTGATCATGGACGACGAGGGCCGCTGCCGTGGCGTGGTCGCGCTGTGCATGGACGACGGCACGATCCATCGCTTCCGCGCCCAGACCACGATCCTCGCCACCGGCGGCTATGGCCGCGCCTACTTCTCCTGCACCTCGGCGCACACCTGCACCGGCGACGGCAACGCCATGGTGCTGCGCGCCGGCTTGCCGCTACAGGACATGGAGTTCGTCCAGTTCCATCCGACCGGCATCTACGGCGCCGGCTGCCTGATCACCGAGGGCGCGCGCGGCGAAGGCGCCTATCTCGTCAACGCCGAGGGCGAGCGCTTCATGGAGCGCTACGCGCCGTCCGCCAAGGACCTCGCCTCGCGCGACGTCGTCTCCCGCTCGATGACGATCGAAATCCGCGAGGGCCGCGGCGTCGGCAAGAACAAGGATCACATCTTCCTGCACCTCGACCATCTCGATCCGGCGGTGCTGCACGAGCGGCTGCCCGGCATCTCCGAGAGCGCGCGCATCTTCGCCGGCGTCGATCTCTCGCGCGAGCCGGTGCCGGTGCTGCCGACCGTGCACTACAACATGGGTGGCATCGCCACGAACTATCACGGCGAGGCGCTGACCAAGAAGGGTGGCGACCCCGACACCATCGTGCCGGGCCTGATGGCGCTGGGCGAGGCGGGCTGCGTTTCCGTGCATGGCGCCAACCGCCTCGGCTCGAACTCGCTGATCGATCTCGTGGTGTTCGGCCGCGCCGCGGCGCTGCGCTGCGCCGAAATGCTCACGCCGGGCGACAAGCAGCCAGAGCTGCCGAAGGATTCGGCGGACCTGGCGCTGGCGCGGCTCGACCGCCTGCGCAACGCCAACGGCGGCACGCCGACCGCCGAGCTGCGCCTCAACATGCAGAAGGTGATGCAGAGCAACTGCGCGGTGTTCCGCACCGGCGAGGTGCTGGAGGAAGGCAAGAAGCTGATCCACGACACATTCGCGGCAGCGTCCGACGTGCGCGTCACCGACCGCTCGCTGATCTGGAATTCCGACCTGATCGAGACGCTCGAGTTCGACAACCTGATCGCCCAGGCCGTGGTCACGATGGATGCTGCGGTCAACCGCACCGAGAGCCGCGGCGCGCATGCGCGCGAGGATATCCCGGAGCGCGACGACAAGAACTGGATGAAGCACACGCTGACGTGGATCGACGACAAGGGCCACGTGAAGATCGACTATCGTCCGGTCCACACCTACACGCTCACCAACGATGTCGCTTATGTCGAGCCTAAAGCCCGTGTGTATTGAGGCTCGTGTCTATTGAGGCCGATGTGAACGCAGCCGCGCGCATTCCGGCGGGCCAGGGCTACGACGCCCCGGCCGCGAAGCAGCCGCCGTTCGGCGCCTACGCGCCGACCGCGCTGCAATCGCTGTTGATCGGCCTTGCCGAGAACACCGCGCTGGGCCGTGGCAGCGCGCGCTGGATGATCAGTCAGATGATCGCGGGCATCCGGCCCGGCCCGGTCGACGTCGAGCGCTTCGGCATCAAGCAGCGGCTGCATCACTACGGCCCCTACTTCGTCGAAAAGAAGATGCTGCTGCACATCCATGACTACGATCATCGCGAGCTGGAGCAGCTTCGTGGCTCGGTGCGCCCGGGCTTCCATTTCGTCGACGTCGGCGCCAACGCCGGCATCTATGTTTATGCGGTGAAATCCTGGGCACCGGACGCGAAAATCCTGGCGGTCGAGGCAAACCCGATCTACGCCAACCGGCTCAAGTTCAACGTTGCAGCCAACAGCATGCGCAACGTGACGGTCGAGAACGCCGCTGCCGGCGCAGCCTTCGGCACCGGCGCCTATTACCCGGAAGGCGAGAGTATGGCCAATGCGCAGGGCTCGTCTTTCGATGTGCCAATCAAGCCGCTCTACGACATGGTGGTTGCAGCAGGCTTCGGCCGCATCGACGCCATGAAGATGGACATCGAAGGCTTCGAGAACCGCGTGCTGCCGCCGTTCTTCGAAAGCGCGCCGCGCGCGCTGTGGCCCCGCCTCCTGATCCTGGAGGCATGGACCGGAGCGATCCGCGATCTGTGCATTGCTCGCGGCTATCGCGTGCGGATGGAAGAGCACGGCATGAACACCATTTTCGAACTCCCTGACGCCTAAGGCGCGAAACGAGGCTGCCATGGTCCAACTCACCCTGCCGAAGAACTCCAAGATCGCCGAAGGCAAGACCTGGAAGCGCCCGGCCGGCGCGCGCAATGTCACGCCGTTCCGCATCTACCGCTGGAACCCGGAGGACGGCGCCAATCCGCGCATCGATACGTATTTCGTCGACCGCGACGATTGCGCGCCGATGGTTCTGGACGCGCTGATCTGGATCAAGAACAAGGTCGATCCGACGCTGACCTTCCGCCGCTCCTGCCGCGAAGGGCGTGTGCGGCTCCTGCGCCATGAACATCGACGGCACCAACACGCTCGCCTGCACCAAGGGCATGGACGAGATCAGCGGCCCGATGCGCATCTATCCGCTGCCGCACATGTCCGTGGTCAAGGACCTGGTGCCGGACATGACGAACTTCTACGCGCAGTACGCTTCGATCCAGCCGTGGCTGCAGACCGTCACGCCGACGCCCGAGAAGGAATGGCGGCAGAGCCACGACGACCGCCAGAAGCTCGACGGCCATTACGAGTGCATCCTCTGCGCGTGCTGCTCGACATCGTGCCCGAGCTACTGGTGGAACAGCGAACGCTATCTCGGTCCCGCCGCGCTGCTGCAGGCCAACCGCTGGCTCAGTCGACAGCCGCGACGAGGCGACCGGCGAGCGGCTCGACAATCTCGAGGATCCGTTCCGGCTGTACCGCTGCCACACCATCATGAACTGCGCCAAGGCCTGCCCGAAGGGCCTCAATCCGGCGAAGGCGATCGCCGAGATCAAGCTGAAGATGGTGGAGCGGCAGACGTAAGGCGCGTTTCGACAAATCCAACCGTTGTCATTCGGGGCGCGAGCCTAAAGCGCGATCACGCGCGTCCATAGCCCTTCGAAGACGGGCGTAAACGTCCTGAAGGACGCGCTATGGCTCGCAAACCCGCCAATCCATAATGACGGAGGGATCATGATCGACCACGTCGGCTTTGCGGTATCCGACTACGAGCGCGCCAAGGCGTTCTACGCGAAGGCGCTGGCGCCGCTCGGCTACACGCTGATCATGGAAGTCGGCGCAGAACAGACGAAGCGGCTATCCGGCCGCGGGATTCGGCACCGGCGGCAAGCCGGATTTCTGGATCGGCGGCGAAGGCAAGCTGGAGAAGCCGCTGCACGTCGCGATCGTGGCGAAGGATCGCGCCAGCGTCGATGCGTTCCACCGCGCCGCGCTCGCGGCCGGCGGCAAGGACAACGGCGCGCCGGGCCTGCGCCCGCAATATCATCCGAACTACTACGGCGCGTTCGTGCTCGATCCCGACGGCCACAACATCGAGGCGGTCTGCCACGCGCCGGGTTAGCGCGAGCTTGACGGCGCATGTCCCGGCCCTGACTCAAGCCGGCGGCCGCCAGCCGGGGCGGCGGGCCGTGACGCTCGATGCTGTCCACGATCTCGCGATGCTTGCGGTCCTCGCGCTTCATGTAGATCGCGATGATGGCGTGCGCCGACGGCACCAGGAACAGCACCGGAAACACCAGGCCGAACAGGATGCACGGCACGATCAGCACGAGGTTGAGCACCGCCGAGAACGGCTGCCCGTTGAGCAGCAGCGCCAGCGGCGGCACGAAAAACGCCAGGATGTAGATCATCGGCAAACCTCCCAGCACAACCGCTTGCTATGTAGGAAGCTCCGGTCGGCAACGGTAGAGCCTGTACGCCGATCGAGCGCAACATTCAGTCGTAACCGCCGTCGGTCCGAGTTGGTTTCCTGTAGGCCAGCTGGCACGCGCGAGCTGAATATCGGCCATGCAGCTCGAGCGAAAACCGCCAGATCGACACGGCTGCGCAGTGACCTGATCGCACCGCAACATGAACGTTTGCTCAGTTTGCGTTTCACAAATTCGCCGTTGGATTGCGCCTGTGATGCTGGCGCCGCCGCATTTGCAGCTTATGAATAGTGACGGCGCGGATTCGCGCTCACCGAGGATCACCATGAAGCTTCGAAGCTTTCTGCTCGCCGGGACTTTCGTCCCAGCGCTCGCGCTGTTGCCGCCAGTTTCGATCACGCTGCCGATGTCGGCCGCCGTTGCGCAGGCCCAGACGGCGCCGCCCGAGGACCCCAAGAAGAAGCCGCCGGCGACAAAGCCGTGCCGCGCCGCCGAAGCCGCCGGCCGCTGCACCGCCGAAGCCTGCCGCGCCGCCGGCGCCCCGGCCGGCAGTTGCGCCACCGCCGCCGCCGCCCTGCTGCGCCACCGCCACCTCGACCGGCAGTGCGCCGCCGCCGCCCCGAGCCTGCTGCGCCACCGCCGCCGCGCCCGCAGCTGCGCCACCGGTTGCGCCGAAGCCAATTGCCGCGCCGCCGCGCCGCACCCAAGCCCGTCGCCGTACCGCCGAAACCTGCGCCCGCGGCGCCAGCGCCCGACTGCAGCGCCGCCGCAAGCCCGCGCCAGCTGCGCCGGCGCCAGCCGCTGCTCCTGCGCCGGCCACCCGCCGCAAGACCGGCGCCGGCCGCAGCCGCCCGCGGCTGCGCCGACCGCCGCCGCCACCGGCCGCTGCCGCGCCCGCAGCACCGCCGCCCGGCTCGCGCAACGCTGGGATGGCCGGCGGCCTGACGGCCCCGGCGGACCAGCGCGGTCCACAGCTCCGGCCGCGCCGGCAACCGCCGCGCCGCGCCGGCGTGCACCGGCGCCTGCTCCCGCCGACGTCGCCGCACCGCCGGCGCGACCGTTCGTGCATCCAGGCCAGCCGGTGCCGGTGGCAAAGCCTGCCGTGGTGCCGCCGCCGCCAGCCGCGGCTCGCGGCCCGGGCGGCCGGCCGGCTGCCGGCGCGGCTGCTGCACCGGCGGCCGCCGCAATCGCTCCGGTCGCGACACCCGCCAACGTGCGGCGCGTGGATGATGTCCGCGCACAACGCCGCGAGATCCGCGAAGGCGACCGCACGATCATCCGCGAGCCCGGCCGCACCATCATCAAGGAAGGCAACGTCACCGTCATCCGGCGCGACGAAAGCGACCGCTTCCGCTATGGCGCGCGCAACATGATCGCCGAGCGGCGCGGCAGCGAGCTCCGCACCATCGCGGTGCGGCCGGACGGCACGCGCATCATCACCGTCACCGACGACAGCGGCCGCCTGATGCGGCGCTCGCGCCGCGACCAGTTCGGCCGCGAGTATGTCATGTTCGAGAACAGGCGGTCAGGCATGGGCACCGGCACCGCGATCGGCATCGGCGTCGCGGCGGGCATCGCCGCCGGATTGGGCGTTGCCTACCTCGCCAACGTGCCGCCGCCGGTCGTCAGCATTCCGCCCGAGCAGTACATCGTCGACACGCGCGACGCGCCGCCCGCCATGCTCTACGACACGCTGGCCGCGCCGCCGGTCGACGTGATCGAACGGCCCTACACGCTCGATGAAATCCGCTACACGCCGGCGCTGCGTCAGCGGATGCGCAGCGTCGACATCAACACCCTCACCTTCGACACCGGCTCGTTCGAGCTGCGGCAGGACCAGTACGGCCAGCTCGAGGCGATCGCCAACGCCATCCGGCAGGTGACGGACAGGCCAACGCCGACGAGGTGTTCCTGATCGAGGGGCACACCGACGCGGTCGGCACCGAGGAGGACAACCTGTCGCTGTCGGACCGCCGCGCCGAAGCGGTCGCGGTTGCGCTGACCGAGCAGTTCCAGATTCCGCCGGAGAACCTGACCACGCAAGGCTACGGCGAGCAGCAACTCAAGGTGCCGGTGCAGGGCCCGGACGAAGCAGAACCGCCGCGTCACGGTGCGCCGCATCACGCCGCTGCTGGCGGGAAAGCAGTAGACAACAACAAAGACATCAAGGCCGGGCTGTCGCAAGACGGCTCGGCCTCTTTTTTGCTGAACTCAATTACTGCAGCTTGATCCCCGCCTTGCGGATCACCTCGCTCCAGCGCTTGCTGTCCGCCTCGACGTGACGTGCCCAGGTTCTCCGGCGAGCCGAGCGGCAGCGTCATGCCGGCGCCGGTGAAGCGGCCGCTGACATCCGGCGCGGCGAAGATCGCGTTGGCTTCGCGGTTGAGCCAGTCGATCGCCGGCACGCGGCGTTCCCGCCGGCGCGAAGAACGCAAACCACGCGCCGGCTTCCATTTCAGGCAATCCCGCTTCCTGCATGGTCGGCACGTCGGGCAGCAGCGGCGAGCGTTGCCGCGCGGTGAGGCCAAGCGCGCGGAATTTGCCTTCCTTGATGTTGTTCATAGCGTTGCCGATCAGGTCGAAGGTCATCGGCACATGGCCCGCCAGCACGTCCTGGTTGGCCGGCGCCGCGCCGCGGTACTGCACGCCGGTGATGTCGGTGCCGGTGTAGAGCTTGAACTGCTCCGCCACCAGATGCGGCGTCGTCCCGATGCCGGCCGAGGCGTAGCTCAGCCCGCCCGGCTTGGTCTTGGCAAGCGCGATCAGCTCCTGCACGGTCTTGGCCGGCACGGAGGGATGCACCACCAGCACGGTCGGCCCCGTGGCGAGGAACACCACCGGCGCGAAGTCCTTGGCCGGGTCATAGGGCAGCTTGGCGTCGAGATGCTGCAGCACCGAATTGGTGCCGTGGAAGCCGAGATAGATCGTGTAGCCGTCGGGCGCCGACTTGGCGACATAGTCGGCCGCCAGCACGCCGTTGGCGCCGGTGCGGTTCTCGACCACGATCACCTTTCCGGTCCGCTCCTGCACCTTGGCGGCGAAGGTGCGGCTGAGGATATCGGACATGCCGCCCGGCGCGGTCGGCACGATGATGCGGACCGGACGATTGGGATAATCCTGACTCGAAGCAGTGCCTGCGGCTGGCGCAAAGCGCCACGGCTACGGCAAGTGCCAGTGCGGCGCGGCGTCCGGCCTGCATGACTTCCTCCCCTTTACGCGACCTGATCTTACGCCAGATCGGCAATCTGCGCGTGGATGCGCAGCAACTCCGGTATCGTCTTGGGATCGCGCCGCCCGAAACCGCACTCGGTCCCGACCGCAAAATCCGAGACATATTTCTTTGCCGTGGCGACGCGCTTCTTCGTGCCCTCGATGCCGTCGGTGTAGTGCACCAGACCGAGGCAGAGCTGCGTCTCCGGCCGCAGCTTCAAATTCCGCAGCGGCTCGAAGTAGGCGTCGTCGGCGCGGTTGCGCGGCACCGGCATGTGGATGAGCTGGATCGGCCGCTCGATCTGTCGCGCAGACACGATTGGCAAACTCGACCATGTCGCCCATGTCGGTCGGCTCGACCACGTGCTTGTGGTTGGAATCGCCGTAGCAGAGGTGGAACAGCAGATCGATGTCGGCCGGCACGTGGTTGCCGAGATCGATCAGGATGTTGCTGAAGGTCTCTTGCGTCTCTTCCTTGGTGCGGCCGTAGCTGCTCGCCTGGTTGCGCTCCAGCCGCGCGAACACCGCGGACGCGACGTCGAACTGGATCGCGATCTCGTCATGCGGCAAAGCTGCCGCGATCTTGTCGATCTCGCGCTTCACCGCCTCGTTGTAGATCGGATCGACCGGCGCATGCAGCGCATCGACCAGATAAAGCCAGATCACGGAATGCGCCGGCACCAGGTCGATCTGGAACTTGGTTTCCGGCCGCGATCTTGCCGGCAGTCCTTCAGACGCTTGAACACGGCGAACGATTCTTTGGCGAAGTCGGCGTAGTGCAGATTCTCGAAATGCACGTCCTCCGGCTTGCGGCCGGGCTTGAGCGTGTAGCGCTCGCGGCCGGTGCCGGTGGCATGGACGCGAAAGAATTCGCCTGACTTCTGCAGCGCCGGGCTTGCCGCAAACACCGGCTCGAGCCAGGTGATCCAGTCGCCGCGCTCGCCGGTCTCACCGTCGGGAATGCGCTTGATGCGCCCGCCGAGCGCGCCGCTCACGGTTTCGAACACCTGCTCGGAATTCGCCATCGGCACGCTGCCGACGAGATAGACGTCGTGACCCGTCATTCCCCCACCTCGTTATCTCGTCGTTTAGCCGCCTACGTCTTCGGCTTCTTGTTGCGCTGGCCGAGCGTGCGCAGCCGCAGCGCGTTGAGCCGGATGAAGCCCGCCGCGTCCTTCTGGTCGTAGGCGCCGCGATCGTCCTCGAAGGTGACCAGCGTCGAGGAATAGAGCGAGTTCGGGCTGTCGCGGCCCGTCACCATCACGTTGCCCTTGTAGAGCTTGAGCCGCACCTCGCCGGCGACGTGCTCCTGGCTCTTGTCGATCAGGGCCTGAAGCATCTCGCGCTCCGGCGCGAACCAGAAGCCGTTGTAGATCAGCTCGGCGTAGCGCGGCATCAGCTCGTCCTTGAGATGCGCCGCGCCGCGGTCGAGCGTGATCGACTCGATGGCGCGGTGCGCCGCCAGCAGGATGGTGCCGCCGGGCGTCTCGTAGACGCCGCGCGACTTCATGCCGACGAAGCGGTTCTCGACCAGATCGAGCCGGCCGATGCCGTTGGCCTTGCCGAGATCGTTGAGCTTGGCGAGCAGCGTCGCGGGCGACAGCTTCTTGCCGTCGACGCTGACCGCATCGCCGCGCTCGAAGCCGATCCGGATCTCGGTCGGCTTGTCGGGCGCCTCCATCGGCGAGATGGTGCGCTGATAGACGATCGGCGGCGCTTCCTTGGCCGGGTCTTCCAGCACCTTGCCCTCGGACGACGAGTGCAGAAGGTTGGCGTCGACCGAGAACGGCGCCTCGCCCTCCTTGTCCTTGGCGATCGGGATCTGGTGGTCGCGCGCGAACTCGAGCAGTTCCTCGCGGCCCTTGAAGCTCCATTCGCGCCACGGCGCGATGATCTTGATCGACGGCTCGAGCGCGTAATAGGTCAGCTCGAAGCGAACCTGATCGTTGCCTTTTCCCGTGGCGCCATGACAAACCGCATCGGCGCCGACCTTGGCGGCGATCTCGATCTGCTTCTTGGCGATCAGCGGCCGCGCGATCGACGTGCCGAGCAGGTACTGCCCTTCGTAGACCGTGTTGGCGCGGAACATCGGGAACACGTAGTCGCGCACGAACTCCTCGCGCAGGTCCTCGATGAAAATGTTCTCCTGCTTGATGCCGGCGCGCAGCGCCTTCTCGCGCGCGGGCCCCAACTCCTCGCCCTGGCCGAGATCGGCGGTGAAGGTCACCACCTCGCAGCCGTAGGTGGTCTGCAGCCACTTCAGGATGATCGAGGTGTCGAGCCCGCCGGAATAGGCGAGCACCACTTTCTTGATGTCGCCCTTGGCCACACGCGACTCCCCGAGTTATCGGCCATGAACGGCCTGAAAACGCGCGGACTATAGGGCGAATGGCAGGCCGCGCAAGCGGCCCGAATGGCGCTTCCCTCGGGCGCGGATCGCTGCGAATCTCCGGGTACCTGTCCACCTGGACGACGGAGACACCCTTGTTTTCCAGCGCCGATCTTTTCGAAGGCCAATTGGTCACCGGACTTCTGATCTGCTTCGCGTGTATCGCCGTCCATTCCGTATTCATGGCGGTCGTTAGCTGGGCCGCCGACGGCACCTCCCGGCTGCTGGCAGGCACATCCGCGCGCATCCGCGTGGTTCTCATCATGGGCGCGACGGTCACGGCGCTGCTTTGCGCCCACGTCATCGAGGTGACGATCTGGGGCTTTGCCTACGCGGCGTTGGACGCGGTGCCCAAGCAGGTCGATGCGTTCTACTTCGCGTTCGTCAACTACACGACGCTCGGCTACGGCGACATTCTGCCGGAGCCGCGCTGGCGGCTGCTCGGACCGATCGCCGCAATGAACGGCGTGTTGCTGTTCGGCTGGTCGACGGCGGTGATCTATGACGTGCTGCGCAACGTGGCGCAGAAGCCCCACGCGCACGTTAACCGCCCCTCTTAACCGCACGCCTTAACCGCGCCGCTTAACCTCGCACATGGATCGCGCTACTCGCGCGCGGCAACCTCGCGCTAAATGCGGCGAACGACATTTCACTCGCGAGGCACATCATGCGTCCGGTCAAGGCCCTCACCGCAGCCGCCGTTCTTTCCTTCGCGCTTGCCGCGCCGGCCTTCGCCGCGCAGTGCAATCCGCCCGGCGGGTTCGACGCCTTCCTCAAGGAGTTCAGCAAGGAAGCCGCCGCCAAGGGCCTCACGCCGCGCACGCTGTCGCTGCTCGACACCGTCACGCTCGATCCGTCGGTGCTCGCCGCCGACAAGCGCCAGGGCGTGTTCAAGCAGAGCTTCGAGGAGTTCGCCACGCCGCGCATCAATCAGCGCTTGGCCAGGGCGTCGCGCACATGAACGAGCAGGCGCCGACGCTGCGCCGCGATCGAGAAGGAATTCGGCGTGCCCGGCGCGATGACCATCGTGCTGTGGGGCCTCGAGACCGACTTCGGCACCCACACCGGCAAGCACGAGGTGCTGCGCGCCACCGCGACGCTCGGCTTCGATTGCCGCCGCAGCGAGTTCTTCCAGAACGAACTGTTCGAGGCGCTGACGCTGGTGCAGAAGGGCGACCTTCAGCCGCGCCGACCTGCGCGGCGACTGGGCCGGCGAGCTCGGCCAGGCGCACTTCCTGCCGTCGTCCTACAACAAGTACGCCATCGACTTCGACGGCAACGGCAAGCGCGACCTGATCCGCAGCGTGCCGGACACGCTCGCCTCGATCGCCAACTACTTCAAGGGCTACGGCTGGCAGCCGCGGCAGCCTTACGGCGAAGGCACCGCCAACTTCGAAGTGATCCGCAAGTGGAACAAGGCGCTGGTCTACGCCAAGACCGTCGCCGCGTTCGCCGAGAAGCTGGAAGCGCAGCTCGGCCCGCGCCGAGCAGCCGCGCCGCTGAGTTTCTCTGCCAACGTCTGTAACTGCCACTGTGAGCGACTTCATCGCCTCTCTTCGGAGAGGCGATTTTCTTTTGCGGGCTGCGATCCGAACACCGGCTTCCAGAAGCCCGCGCTCCAGCCGGCGATCGCCCAATAGGCGAAGCCGGCCGCGATGCCGGCGCCGGCCACGATCAGCGGCTGGTCGAAAATCTCGTAGGGCTTGCGCACGTCTTCCAACGCGAGCCAGCCGAGCCAGGCCGAGAGGCCGCCGTTGGCGACGTGGAACATCCAGGAGCGGATCGCGAAGGCCTCGGCGATCAGCGCGCCGATCGCGGCCGGCGCCAGCATGGCCACCACCGCCGCCGACATCACCAGCGCCGGCGCCAACAGCAGCAGAAAACACGCGGCGTCGTCGGGCGGCGCCGGATTGTTGCCCGCCAGCGCGACGAACCGGTTCCAGTGCGCCGCGATGACGAACAGCATGGCGACGCAGATCGCGACGCTGGCCGCGAACGGCACCAGCAGAAACCGCAAGATGAAGCGGACGACGATCATCGGATCCACGTCATGCCCGGACCATGACGAGATCATGCTTAATCCGTCATCGCCATGGCGCGCAGCGCCATGCGCTCGCGCGCGGACAGCTTCTCCGTCGCGCTCTTGAGCTGGCCGCAGGCGGCCAGAATGTCGCGGCCGCGCGGCGTGCGCACCGGCGAGGCGTAGCCGGCGTTGAACACGACCTCGGAGAACTTCTCGATCTGGTCCCAGTCCGAGCACTCGTATTTCGTGCCGGGCCAGGGATTGAACGGGATCAGGTTGATCTTGGCCGGGATGCCTTGCAGCAGCCGCACCAGCGCCTTGGCGTCGGCGAGCGAGTCGTTGACGCCCTTGAGCATCACGTATTCGAAGGTGATCCGCTTGGCGTTCGACACGCCGGGATAGTTGCGGCAGGCGTCGAGCAGTTGCTTGATCGGATATTTGCGATTGAGCGGCACCAGCTCGTTGCGCAATTCGTCGCGCACCGCATGCAGCGAAATCGCCAGCATGCTGCCGATCTCGGCGCCGGCGCGCTCGATCATCGGCACCACGCCGGAGGTCGACAGCGTGATGCGGCGCTTGGAGATGCTCAGGCCATCGCCGTCGGAGATGACCTGGATCGCGTCGCGCACCGCCTCGAAATTGTAGAGCGGCTCGCCCATTCCCATCATCACGATGTTGGAGACGAAGCGCTCGCCCTCGGTCGGCAGGCCCGGGCCCGTGGCGCGCTCCGCGCCGAGGAAGTCGCCGAGCCGGTCGCGCGCCACCATGACCTGCCCGACGATCTCGCCGGGCGTCAGGTTGCGCACCAGGCGCTGCGTGCCGGTGTGGCAGAACGAGCAGTTGAGCGTGCAGCCGACCTGGCTCGACAGGCAGAGCGTGCCGCGGTCGGTTTCCGGGATATAGACGCACTCGACCTCGTGCGGCCGCTCGCCCGGCGTTTCGCCGGGCAGCCGCAGCAGCCACTTGCGCGTGCCGTCGACCGAGACCTGCTCGGCCACCACCTCGGGCCGCGCCAGCGTGTAGTGCGCGTCGAGCTCGGCGCGCAGCTCCTTCGACACGCTGGTCATCTGCTCGAAACTTTGCGCGCCGCGCACGTAGATCCAGTGCCAGATCTGCTGCACGCGCATCTTCTGCTGCGCCGG
This sequence comes from uncultured Alphaproteobacteria bacterium, assembly GCA_963711955.1. Lineage (GTDB taxonomy): Bacteria > Pseudomonadota > Alphaproteobacteria > Rhizobiales > Xanthobacteraceae > Z2-YC6860. The sequence goes on from CAVQGC010000016.1 coordinate 131,309, forward strand.
CTTCACGCCGATCGCGCCCAGCGCCTCGGCGAGCGCCGCGCGCGTCAGGCCGACCAGCGAGGGCTTGGCCGGCGGCACATAGCGCTCAAGCGGCGTCTTCTCGAGCGCGATATCGGTGTCGAGCATGGCAGTCATCAATCGTCGCGGACTTGTGCCGCGCGTCTATTACTTGCATTCCTGCGCGACGCGATCGAGCGCCTGCGCGACGCCCTTGAGCGAGAACGTGTCGGTGGTCTGCGTGCCGCGCGAGGTCTGCGCCTTGATCACCACGTCGGAGCCCTTGCGCATGGTGTCGACCAGCCGCGTCTCGTCGGCGGCGTTCTTCACCCAGGCGCCGTCGTTCTGGGTGTACATGGCGAATTGCGTCGGCCCGACCGCGAGGCTGGCATCGGTGTTCGGCTTGAACTGATAGCCGGTCACCAGCATCGACACCTCGTCCTTCACCTTCTCCGTCGGGCGCGACGAGATGAACATGTAGACGGCGTTGGCTGAGGTGCGCCGGTTCGGCGGATTGTCGACCGAGGCGGTCGGCTTGGAGAGCGCGAAGCAAACCTTGCGGCCGCCGGGCGTCGCGGTGTAGGCGCCCCAGTCGCCGAACTGGCCGAGCAGCGTCGCCTGCGCGGTCGGGCTGGCGGCGGCCGGCGCAGCGGCGGGCTTTGCGGGAGCCGCCGCGGCAGGCTTGGCCGGCGCGGTTGCGGCTGGCTTGGCCGGCGCAGGCTTGGCGGCCGGTTGCGGCGCCTGAGCGGCAGCCGGAACGGCCAGCACCGCGACGAACAGCAACGGCAGAACCAGCTTGAGATGTGGTTTCAAGTTCATTGGCCCTCGCCCGCGACGCCGCGAAGCGGCGCATCAAATCAGTCCAAGTATAGCGAAATAATGGGCAAAATCAGGAATGTGAAGGCTGAAAGGTCGCGGGGCACGGCTCGACCCGGCTTTTGTCCCGCGAACGCAGCGTCAATCCTGGATTATTGCGCTATGAAAGCCATCCTTTGCACCCGCGCCGGCACGCCGGACGAACTCGAGATGGGCGACCTGCCGGACCCGGTCGCCGGACCCGGCGAGGCCGTGGTCCGGGTCGCCGCCGCCGCGCTCAACTTCTTCGATACGCTGATCATCGCCGGAAAGTACCAGTACAAGCCGGCCTTCCCGTTTTCGCCGGGCGCCGAGTTCGCCGGCACGATCGAGAGCCTCGGGCCGGGCGTGACCGGCTTTGCCGTGGGCGACCGGGTCACCGGCTATGCCCGCTACGGCGCGGCCCGCGAAAAGCTCGCCATCGCCGCCAACCGGCTTACCAAGCTGCCGGACAATCTCGACTTCGACCGCGCGGCCGGGCTGAGCGTGACCTATGGCACCTCCTACTACGCGCTGAAGAACCGCGCCGGCCTCAAGCGCGGCGAGACGCTGGCGGTGCTCGGCGCGTCCGGCGGCGTCGGCCTTGCCGCGGTCGAGCTCGGCAAGCTGATGGGCGCGCGCGTGATCGCCTGCGCGTCGTCCGACGACAAGCTCGCCTTCGCCCGCCAGCACGGCGCCGACGAGACGGTGAACTACGCCACTTCGGACCTGCGCGACGCACTCAAGACGCTTGGCGGCGAGCATGGCATCGACGTGATCTACGATCCGGTCGGCGGCTCTTATGCGGAGGCCGCGCTGCGCGCCATCGCCTGGGAGGGCCGCTTCCTGGTGGTCGGTTTCGCCGCCGGCGAAATTCCGAAGCTGCCGCTCAATCTCGCGCTGCTCAAGAGCTGCGACATCCGCGGCGTGTTCTGGGGCTCATGGACCGAGCGCGAGCCGGACGAGCACCGCGCCAACATGGCCGATCTGGTGCGCTGGTGCGCCGAGGGCAAGCTCAGCGCGCACGTCCACGCGACCTATCCGCTGGCGGACGCGGCGCGCGCGCTCAACGACATCGCCGCCCGCAAGGTCATGGGCAAAGCGATGCTGCGGACCTAGTCGTTTATCCGCGCCAGCGCTTCGCGCGCGGCATCGCGGTGCGCCGGCTGGATGTGCACCCAGACCAGCCGGATCGCACCGGCCAGCACCGCGGCATCGTCGGTGAACCCGATGATCGGCAGCAGGTCGGGCATCACGTCGAACGGCAGCACGAAATAGGCGAGCGCGCCAACCAACGCCGCGCGCACATGGTTCGGCGTGTTGCGGTCGAACGCGCAGTAATAGGCGGTGAGCAGGTCCTCGGCGAACGGCAGCTTCGCCGCGAACTGCTGGAGCTTCCTCCAGAAGCCCTCGCGGACCGAGGCCTCGTCGCGCTTGAGCTTCTCGCGCGTGCGCTCGTCATCATTCCATTCGGCCGTGCTGCTCATCCCACCGATCCCTTGAAGCGCCGCCGTGGCACAGATGGGAACGGAATCGGGCGGCGGCAAGGCACTTACAACCCCGCAATCTTGTCCATGGCGGCGGCAAGCTTGACGTCGAGCTCGGTGAGGCCGCCGGCGTCGTGCGTCGACAGCGTCACCTCGACGGTCTTGTAGACGTTGAACCACTCGGGGTGGTGATCCATCTTCTCGGCGGTCAAGGCGGCGCGGCTCATGAAGCCGAACGCCTCGTTGAAGTCCTTGAACACGAACTTTTTGGCTGATGGCGTCGCGGCCCGAAACCTCGCTCCAGCCGTTGAGCGACTTCAGCGCATCGCTGCGTGCTGGACCGGTCAATTTCTGAGCCATGAGAACCTCCTGCTTTCGCTCACCGGTCCGGCGAGACCACCGGCAGAATCGGTCCCGGAACCAGCAGCCGACCTTCGTCATTGCCGGTACAGCAGCATTCTAGACGTTGCCTACGTCGGGCTGTCGCAGCGTTATGGTTAATGACGCGATGCGGATGGAGCAACCGCTTTGAAGCGTGGAACCGACCCGTCGAGCCGTGATATCTCTCGTCTCGCAGCGTCCTTTCTTTCGCTGTTCCGGTTTCCCGAACGTAGGCCCATGGCGACCAAGCCGATCAAGAGAGGATGGAAGCACCGCCTCAAGATGGTGGTGCGGCACACATCACTCCTCGTCATGGCGGGCCTGCTTCTATGCGCCGGCCTCGTCGCCGTGGTGTCGTATATCCTCAACCGGCCTACAACATACACCATCGCGGTCGGACCGCCGAACAGCGAGGACGCCCGCGTCGTCCAGGCCATGACGCAACATCTGGCCCGCGACCGCGCAAGCGTGCGGCTGCGTCCTATGATCCTGCAAGGCGGCACGCGAGACGCCACGGCGGCGATCGACAAGGGCACGGCTGACTTTGCCGTCGTGCGCCACGACATCGGCATGCCCAGAGACGGCTCCGCCATCGCGATCTGGCGCAAGAATGTCGCCGTGTTCATCGTACCGGCGCCCGAGCAGCCCCCAGCTCCAGCAGCTCCAGCAGCCCGCAAGGGCCGACGCGCCACGGCGGTGAAGCCCGCCACAGTCGAGAAGCCCGCCAAAATCGAAAAGATCGGCGATCTGGTCGGTAAGCGGCTCGGCGTGGTCGGCCGCTCGCCCACCAACATCAACCTGCTCAAGACTATTATGCTGCAGTTCAGCATTCCGTCCGACGGCATGATCTTCCTGAATGCAGACGAAGAGGCAAAGCCCAATACGCCCGGCAAGATCACCGTGGTGCAATTCGATCCGAACAACGTCGGTGCCGCCATTCGCGAAAGCAAGATCAAGCCTGACGCGATCCTGTCGGTCGGTCCGGTTGGCAGCACGATCACCGCAGACGCGATTGCCGCGTCGATACGCAACAAGGAGCCGCCGTCCTTCCTCGAGATCACCGCCGCCGAGGCTATCGCGGAACGAAACCCAGTGTATGAGTCGACCGAGATCAAGGCCGGCGCGTTTGGCGGCGCGCCGCCGCAACCCGAGGAAACGATCGAGACGATCGGAGTCAATCACTACCTGGTCGCGCGCAACACGTTGAGCGAAGATGTGGTGGCGGATTTGACGAAGCGTCTGTTCGCGATGCGTCAGGCGCTTGCCACCGAAATCCCGTCCTCAGCGAAGATCGAAACACCCGACACGTCAAAGGACGGGCCGGTGCCGGTTCACCCGGGCGCGGCGGCCTACATCGACGGCGATCTCAAGACCTTCTTCGACCGTTACAGCGACCTCCTCTACCTCGGTTTGATGCTCGTGTCGTTCTTCGGGTCGGGGCTGGTGGGGCTGGCGAGCTACAGCAAGAGCGACGAGCGCGAACGGCGGACCAAGTCCCTGGAGAAGCTGGTCGACATCATCGCGTCGGCGCGCAAAGCAGAATCGAGTCAGGCGCTCGACGAGTTGCAGGCCGCAATGGACGCGGTGCACGACGAAATGGTCAGCGAGGTCGAAAGCAACGCGCTCGACCAGGCGACATTGGCCGCCTTCCAGGTGTCGTTCGAGCAGACCCGGGCTGCGCTTGCCGACCGGCGGGCCATTCTTTTGAGCAGCCCGCCAAGGCCGCGCGCGGCGGTTGCGTCCGCCTAGCCGATCACTATATTGCGCTGCAACAACACTGGGCCCTTCGGATGGCCGTCCAGGCCATCCGTTTTCGTTTAGAAGCTGGCTCGAAAACCGATTTCCGGAACCCTTATGGACCTTCGCAACGTCGCCATCATCGCCCACGTCGACCACGGCAAGACCACCCTGGTCGACCGGCTGCTCCAGCAGTCGGGCACCTATCGCGACAACCAGCGCCAAGTCGAGCGGGCGATGGATTCCAACGACCTGGAGCGCGAGCGCGGCATCACCATCCTGGCCAAGGCAACGTCAATCCAGTGGCAGGACACCCGGATCAACATCGTCGACACACCGGGCCACGCCGACTTCGGCGGCGAGGTCGAGCGCATCCTCAATATGGTGGATGGCGCGCTGGTGCTGGTCGACGCCGCCGAGGGCCCGCTGCCGCAGACCAAGTTCGTGGTGTCCAAGGCACTCAAGATGGGTCTCAAGCCGATCGTGGTGATCAACAAGGTCGATCGCCAGGACGCGCGTCCGGTGGAAGTCGTCAATGAGGTGTTCGACCTGTTCGCCGCGCTGGACGCCACCGACGAGCAGCTCGATTTCCCGATCCTGTACGGCTCGGCCAAGCTTGGATGGATGGCGGAGAAGCTGGAAGGCCCGACCGACCAGGGCATGAAGCCGCTGTTCGAACTGGTGCTGCGTCATGTCGCGCCGCCGAAGGTGGACACCGGACCGTTCCGCCTGCTCGGCACCATCCTCGAAGCCAACCCCTATCTCGGACGCATCGTGACCGGGCGCATCACCTCCGGCACGATCAAGCCAAACCAGCCGGTGAAGGTGCTCGACCACGACGGCACGCTGGTCGAAACCGGGCGTGTCACCAAGGTTCTCGCATTCCGTGGCCTCGAGCGCGTTCCAGTCGACGAGGCTGAAGCCGGCGACATCGTCGCCGTCGCCGGGCTGCCGAACGCTACGGTCGCCCACACCATCTGCGCCCCCGAAGTGGAAACCCCGATTCCGGCCCAGCCGATCGACCCGCCGACGCTGGCCATGATGTTCCGCGTCAACGATTCGCCGCTGGCGGGGACCGAGGGCGACAAGGTGACCGGCCGCATGATCCGCGACCGGCTGCTGCGCGAGGCCGAGGGCAACGTCGCACTGCGGGTACAGGAATCCGAAGAGAACGATTCGATGGAGGTTGCCGGGCGCGGCGAGTTGCAGCTTGGCATTCTGATCGAAACCATGCGGCGCGAAGGCTTCGAGCTTTCAGTGTCCCGTCCCAAGGTGTTGCTGCGCCGTAACGGCAAGGACGAGCTGGAGGAGCCGATCGAGGAGGTCGTGATCGACGTCGATGAAGGCCATTCCGGCGTCGTCGTCCAGAAGATGTCCGAGCGCAAGGCCGAGCTGATCGAGATGAAGCCGTCCGGCGGCGGCCGGGTCCGGCTGGTGTTCTACGCCCCGACCCGCGGCCTGATCGGCTACCAGAGCGAGCTGCTCACCGACACTCGCGGCACCGCGATCATGAACCGCCTGTTCCATGCCTACGGGCCGCACAAAGGCGAAATCGCCGGCCGCCGCAATGGCGTGCTGATCTCCAACGAGCAGGGCGATTCCGTCGCCTACGCCATGTGGAAGCTGGAAGACCGCGGCCCGATGATGATCGAGCCGGGCTGGAAAGTGTATCGCGGCATGATCGTCGGCGAGCACACCCGCGACAATGACCTGGAAATCAACGTTCTCAAGGGCAAGCAGCTCACCAACATCCGCACCACGTCCAAGGATGAGGCAGTGCGCCTGACCCCGCCGATCCGGATGACGCTGGAAAAGGCACTCGCCTACATCGAGGACGACGAACTGGTCGAAATCACACCGAAATCGATCCGGCTGCGCAAGCGCCTGCTCGATGCGAATGATCGCAAGCGCGACGAGCGCAGCCGGGAAGCCGTCGACGCCTGAGGCGGGCGGCGCCAGCGTCTCAATCTTTGAACAGGTTTCTCGTCACCCGCCGCATGTCGCGAGCCGGGCATGTGAATCGGCGGGGATAAATGACGCCGCGACAGGCGAATCAAAATCGCCCGGTGATTCGCCGAAGCGCGCGAATTTTTTCTCCTAAGCACTGATTCGGCTCGCGAATCAGTCGCCGACTCAAAGGTTAAGATGCGTTTCGATTCATCACGTGTCGCCGCCGCCACACGCCGCGAAATGCCAGAACTGTTGCCGCTTCTCGCGGAGGGACGAACGCAATTTCCGCCGCGATTTCGCTCCAGTAATCCACACGGTTTGCATCGCGTTGAACGTAGGACTTGAAGCGCCGCGACTCGCTTGCTCATACTCCGCCGCATGAGCACAGTCCTGATCGAAATCCGACGTGCCAAAGCATCCGATGCGATGGCAATCGCGGAGACACACGACGAGGCGTGGCGGGCTGCGTATCAGGGCATCATTCCCGGCCTCGAACTCGATAAGCTGATCACGCGCCGCGGCCCCGACTGGTGGGACAGCGCAATCCGCAAGGGCAGCCGCATCGCCCTGCTCGCGTTCGGCGATAAGGTCGCGGGCTACGCGAACTACGGCCGCAACCGGGCGCGCAGCCTGTTCTACGACGGCGAGATCTACGAGCTTTATCTGCGCCCCGAGTACCAGGGCCTCGGCTTCGGCCGGCGCCTGTTCACCTCGGCGCGCCGCGACCTGTGCCAGACCGGGCTGAAGAGCCTGGTGGTGTGGGCGCTGTCCGACAACGATCCGGCGGTGGAATTCTACCGCGCTCTTGGCGGCAAGGCCGTCGCCCGCTCCTCCGAGCGGTTCGGCGAGCGCAGCCTCGACAAAGTTGCCTACGCCTGGAACGGCTGACCTGAATTCAGCCGATCAGGCTTGATACCTTGGATGCCCGCACTCGTTGCGGGCATTCTTTTTATATGAGGTCCGCCAGCGCCTACCCGCCTTGCGGCATGGAGAGGCCGGGCATCACCTTGCCGGCGACGATCGGCTTGTCCGCGCCGCACCTGAAGCCGCGCGCCTTCTCGTCGGCGAACTGCTGCGCCAGCTCGTTGGCATTCGGATTGGCGCGGGCATCGACATAGCCGACATGGCAGACGCCGCCGGGACCGAGCCTGGTCACGACCAGCACGCGGCCCGTGGTGTCGCGCTCGTCGTCCTCCAGCTTCACGTTCCAGCGCAGGATGGTGGCGAAGGCGCGCGGCTTGCCGTCGGCCGGCGTCTCGATCCGCCATTCGATGGTGCCTTTGTAGGCGCTGTTGAAGCGCGGGAAGGTTTCGCGCGCCGCCGGCTCACGCCCCGCATTGCGGCCGAAGCTGACCTGCATGCGCTGGTGGCCGGCGCTCAGGCGCACAGCGATGCCGCCGTGGCCGGGGCAGAGCCACGAGCCATAGTCCTCGACGCCCTGGCCTTTGGTGTGCCGGCACTTGTCGGAATCCAATTGCGTATAGACACGCGCTGACGGCCTGGCTCGCGGCAGGCGTGTTGCCGGCGGCCGCCAGACCGACGGCAATGAGAACCGCGCCAAGCGGCTTCTTCATGCGTGCCTGCACTCGTCTGTATCGCGCGCGAGCGACATCCAGTTCAAACCGCCGGCTTCGGCAGCCGCGCGATGGCGCAGGCGGCGCGCACCGTGTTCACCATCAGGCAGGCAATCGTCATCGGCCCGACGCCGCCCGGCACCGGCGTGATCGCGCCCGCCACCGCCGAAGCTTCGCCAAAAGCGACGTCGCCGACCAGACGGCTCTTGCCGCCCGCACCCTCGACCCGGTTGATGCCGACATCGATCACGGTCGCGCCCGGCTTGATCCAGCCGCCGCGCAACCATCTCGGGACGCCCGATCGCCGCGATCAGCAGGTCGGCGCGGCGGCACACCGCCGGCAGGTCGCGCGTCTTGGAATGCGTCACCGTCACCGTCGCGTTCTCGGCCAGCAGAAGCTGCGCGACCGGCTTGCCGACGATGTTGGAGCGCCCCACCACCACCGCTTCAAGGCCGGCCAGCGAAGGATGCACCGTCTTCGCCAGCAGGATGCAGCCGAGCGGCGTGCACGGAGTGAGCGCATCCAATCCGGTCGCCAGCCGCCCGGCATTCACCGGGTGAAAGCCGTCGACGTCCTTGGCGGGATCGATGGTGTTGAGCACGAGCTGCGCATCGACCTGCGGCGGCAGCGGGAGTTGCACCAGAATGCCGTGCACCGCCGGATCGGCGTTGAGCTTGACGACCAGCGCCAGCAGTTCGTCCTGGCTCACCGTGTCCGGCAGCCGATGGTCGAACGAGCGCATGCCGGTCTCGACCGTCTGCTTGGCCTTGCTGCGCACGTAGGTTTCGCTCGCCGGATTGTTGCCGGCCAGCACGACTGCCAGTCCGGGCGTCAAGCCGTGTTCGGACGACAGCCGCCGCACCTCGCCGGCCACCTTGGCGCGCAGGTCAGCCGCGATAGCCTTGCCGTCGATGATGCGTGCGGTCATCTCCACCCCTGTCATCGCCCGCGACAAGCGCCACGTCGCGCCGTGGAACATCGAGCACGGGCGACCGGCCCGGTGAGCGCGAGGCTTCAGAACACCGACGGATAGATGTAACGGACGATGATGTCCTTGATCAGGATGATCAGCAGAATCAGGATCACCGGCGAGAGGTCGATGCCGCCCAGGTTGGGCATGACGTTGCGGATCGGGCGCAGCACCGGCTCGGTGATCCGATAGAGAAAGTCGCCCACCATATGGACGAACTGGTTGCGCGCATTGACCACGTTGAAGGCGACCAGCCACGACAGGATGGCGGCGGCGATCAGCAGCCAGATGTAGATGTCGAGCAGCAGCAGGATGACGTAGAGGATCGAGCGCATGATGGCCGCGGTTCCAGAATGGCGCGAAAGGTGTACCGGGTCGCTCGCCGCCAAACAAGCCGACTTCAGGCCGCTTTTGGCGGGCGTTCTTGACTCCGCGCACCCTGAGCCGTAAATGGCGCCCACTCGCTGTTGGGCGTATTTTCCGCCCTCGGTAGGGGCCATAGCTCAGCTGGGAGAGCGCCTCGTTCGCAATGAGGAGGTCGGCGGTTCGATCCCGCCTGGCTCCACCAACCTTCGCCGCTTCGCCGGCAGCCTCGCAAGCGGGTTAACGTATTCGATGCGCGCGAAGCGGCGAAGGTTGCGCGCCGAAGCCCGCAGGGCGAAGGCGGGCTGGATCGATTAAGCTATCGGTCCATGAAATACGTTTATTTCCTGCAGAGCATTGACCACCCAAGCAGACATACGTCGGCTTGGCGGACGATCTTCGCGCTCGACTCACTGCACACAACGCCGGCCAGTCGCCGCATACCAAGAAATTCAAGCCATGGCGGCTCGTAACTTACGTCGCGTTTGCAGACGAAGCCAAAGCTGTCTCCTTTGAGCGATACATGAAAACGGGTTCTGGCCGGGCGTTCGCCAAGAAACGCCTGGTCTAATCAGCCCGCTTCGCGAAGGTTACGCCTCGTCCGGCTCCGACGAACGACGGCCACCTGCGGCACGCCTCATTCAAAAAGATTGTCGGGTAATGACGGCGGCGCGCATGCTTCAACCAACTGCGCGCGAGGAACTAACTAAGGACGCTCGTCGTTGGTGATCCGATGACGGCCACACGCGCCCCGATCTCACCCAAGATCAGCAAGACACCGGAGGAGCTTGAGGCAGCTCTCGTCAAGGCGTTACGGGCTCACCCCGAGTGCCAAGGCGTTTCTGTAGCCAAGCTGACGCCGCTGGAAGACGGCACTGGGCTGGCGAACTGGGATGCAGAGTTCATCGCAGCCCCCGGTATGGTGATGTCGTCAGAATGTAAGCGCGCCTCCATCAGCGCGAAGCATGGCGTTCAGAAACGTTTCAATATGGCGACGATGCGTTGACGGGACTGCTTGGCCTGCTGACCGACGAAACGCGATGCAGGCGCACCTGGGGCATCGCTCCATCCAGTCGACGGCTAGGCCCTCGAATTCGTAGGAAGCCACGCTTCTTCTTCCGCGCTTCCACATATTTGACAACTTCTCTCGCGAAACCCCGCGCATCGTATGTAGTGGTCTAACTGCTGCAATATGTCGCAATCGTACCATGCGTTTTTAACCAATCCGCAAATCTCGCGGCGTAGGGACGGTTTCCATGATCGCGGACTTCTTCCATACCGAGGCGGGTCTGATAACCGCCCTCGTGTTTACTGGGATCGGGGCGATGCTGCTCCTTCTGTCACTGAGTGCGCGGCGATCTGAGCGCAGCTAGCGCCCGCGTGGTTTACGTCGCGTTTGCAGACGAACCGAAAGCTGTCGCCTTTGAGCGATACATGAAAACCGGTTCCGGCCGGGCGTTCGCCAAGAAACGCCTGGTCTGAATCAGCCCGCTTCGCGAAGGTTACTCCTCGTCCGGCACCGCGACCGCGACCTCGTGCGGCACCTCCATGGTGCAACGCAGTCCGGACGCATCGAAATGCAGCCGCGCAACGCCCTGCAGCTCGGCGGCAACGCTGCCTTCGATGAAGCGCGAGCCGAAGCCGCGGCGCTTGGGCTCCGCCACCGGCGGTCCGTTGCTTTCGCGCCATTCGAGCCACAACAGCGGCGGCTGCGACGGCGCCCGCACGATGCGCCAGGTCACCTCGACCCGCCCCGCAGGCGCCGACAGCGAGCCGTATTTGACCGCATTGGTCGTCAGCTCATGCAGCACCATCGCGAGCGTGAGCGCGACGCGCGGCGTGACCGTGACGTCATCGCCAGAGATCGTGACCCGCTCCTGCCCCTGCGTGAGATAGGGCGCAACGGCGGCGGTGACGATGGCGCGCAGGTCAGCGCTGGTCCAATGCCGGCGGGTGAGCTGGTCGTGCGCCTGGCTGAGCGCGATCAGCCGGCCTTCAAACGACTGCCGGAACGCTTCGGGCGAAGCGGTGCCGCGCGCGGTCTGGGTGGCAAGCGATTGCACCGTCGCGAGCGTGTTCTTCACCCGATGGTTCAACTCATCCATCAGCAGCTTCTGGCGGTCCTCCGCTTCCTTGCGCGCCGTGATGTCCTGCACCACGCGGACGCCATAGAGAAAATGTCCCCCGGCGTCGCGCACCGTCGAGGAGCGGATCGAGCACCAGATCACGCGGCCGTCCTTGCGGACGAACCGCTTCTCGATCGAATAGAAGCCGATCTCGCCCTTCACCTGGCGGCGGTACAGATCCTCATCGACGTCGCGGTCGTCGGGATGCGTGCGCGCGAACAGCTTCCAACCCAGCAATTCGGCGCGCGTCAGACCCGTGATGTCGCAGATCGATTCGTTGACGCGCAGAAAGCAACCGTCGGCGTCGATCTCGACAATGCCGATGGCGGCGTGCTCGTACGTCGCGTTCCAGCGTTCCTCCTGCTCGCGCAGCTCTTGTCTGCTCTTCTCCAGGGCCTCATGGACGCGGTTGCGCTCGGTGACGTCCTGGAAGCACGTGACAATGCCGACCATCTGGCCGCGCGCGTCGACCAGCGGATCGACGTCGATCATCACCGCGATGCGCGAGCCGTCCACCTTGTCAATCAATAGCTCTTCGTTGCGCACCGGTTGTCCCGACTTGAGCACCTCGCTGACCTTTGACCCGGGCAGCCGCTTGCCCTCGGCGCTGTAGAATTTGGTCTCGCCGGTGAAGTGCTCGTGGGTCTCGCCGGGCTTGGGGGTACGCCCCCAGATTTGGGCTGCGCGGCTGTTGTACTGGACGATCCGGCCTTCAAGGTCGCAGACGCAGACGGCGACCGGAAGCAGTTCCAGAATGTCGTCGGAGGCATGCAGCACCTGCGACAGGCTGTATGCCGGTATCCGCCGTTCGGGCCCTACGTCGCGCATCAGCCGCCCCCGGGCCGGTGTCCCGGCCGCCTGTCCGCAACGATAGCATTGCAGGCTGAATCATCATCCCGCGGATTAGGCCAATTTTAGGTCAAGGTCGCGCCAGACGCGGCATCCAAAGCCCTGATATGCCTACAATACAACCGCGCCGCGCAGCGCCCGTGGCGGCGCTGCGACCGCTTCGAAACCATCGCCAGACCCTGTAACAAGACCTGCAACAAGACTGTCGCAACCAGATTGCCACCATGACCACGCCAGACGCGCCAGCCGCGTCGCTACGCCAGCACCGGCCGTTTGCCCTTTATTGGATCGCCCGGGTGTCCAGCACCGTCGCGCTGCAGATGCAGGCGGTGGCGGTGAGCTGGCAGATGTATGATTTGACACGGAACCCGCTGGACCTCGGGCTGGTCGGGCTGGTGCAGTTCCTTCCCGCCGCCCTGCTCGTGCTGGTCGCCGGCCACGTCGCCGACCGCTACGACCGGCGCATGATCGTGCGGATCTGCAACCTGGTCTGCGGTCTCGCAACCGCGACGCTCGCGATCGGTACCGCGTTCGGCGTGATGACGCGCGAGACGTTGCTCGCGGTCGTGTTCGTGATCGGGGCCTGCCGCGCGTTCGAGCAGACCACGCTGACCACATTGTTGCCCGGTATCGTGACGGTGGCGCTGCTGCCGCGCGCCACCGCGGCGGCGGCATCGGCCACGCAGCTGGCGATCATCTGCGGACCCGCGGTCGGCGGGCTGCTCTATGCGGTCAATCCGGTGCTGGTCTACGCGCTGTGCTGCATGCTCTACATCTGCGCCGGACTGCTGATCGGCATGGTGACGGCGGTGCGCACCGCGACGTCGCGAGAGCCTGTGACGATGGCCGTGCTGTTCGCCGGGTTCTCCTACATCCGGCGCGCGCCGATCATCCTCGGCGCGATCTCGCTCGATCTGCTCGCTGTCATTCTCGGCGGCGTGTTCGCGTTGCTTCCGGTGTTCGCGCGCGACGTGTTCGACACCGGCCCCTGGGGACTCGGCCTGTTGCGGGCTTCTCCAGGCATCGGAGCGCTGATCGCCGCGATCGTGCTGACGCACTGGCAGCCGCGCCAGCGGGTCGGCAAGATCATCTTCGGCGCGGTGGCGGTCTATGGCGCGGCCGTCGTGGTGTTCGCGCTTTCGAAATCCTTCGTGCTCTCGATGGCAGCGCTCGCGACGCTCGGCATGGCCGACATGGTGAGCGTGGTGATCCGCATGACGCTGATCCAGCTCCACACCCCGGATGAGACGCGCGGCCGCATCAGCGCGGTGAATTCGCTGTTCGTCACGGCGTCGAACCAGCTCGGCGAATTCCGCGCCGGCTTGATGGCGTCGTGGCTCGGCGCCATTCCCGCGGTGCTGATCGGCGGGATCGGCGCCCTGCTGGTGGTGCTGGTCGGGCGGAAGGCCTTTTCCGAGCTCTACCGGGTCGACACGCTAGCGCATGATCCCGAAAAGTGGGGACCGGTTCTCGAAAAAGGTCATGCGCAACAGAAGGATGAGCGGCGCTGAACGGGGCTTCGTTTCGCTGTCTGCCGCGCAACGCGTCTAAGGACGCGGTGCGGAGCTTGTCAGGCGCGAGCGTTGCCGCTTCCCCGCCGCCGCAAGCAGCCAGGAGCGCGGCACAACGCGCGGCAGCAGGCTCAGCGCCTTGTTGGCAACGCCGGGAATGACCATGCGCTTGCCGCGCATCAGGCCCTGGTAGCCTTGTTCGGCGACGCGCATCGCCGGCACGTGAAACATCGTCGTCTTTTTGCTTGTCACGCCGGCGCGCGCCTGGAATTCGGTGTGCACCGGGCCGGGGCAGAGCGTGGTGACGCGAACGCCCATTGGCTTGAGCTCACGATACAGCGCCTCGCTGAACGAGATCACATAGGCCTTGCTGGCGTAATAGACCGCCGACGCCGGGGCCGGCAGAAAGCCCGCGACCGACGCGACGTTGAGAATGCCGCCGCGATGGCGTGTCAGGCTTGCAACGAAAGCGAGCGAGAGATCGGTGAGCGCGCGCATGTTGAGATCGATCATGCTCAGCAGTTCGTCGCGGTCGCGCTCGGCGGCATAGCCGTGCATGCCGAAGCCGGCGTTGTTCACGACAAACTGCGGCTCCAGGTCGCGCACCTCGAGCGCCAGCGCGATCCGCGCCACGGCGTCGTGCTTCGAAAGGTCGATTGGAAGGATCAGCGGTGTTGTCGCGCCGGCCGCTTCAAGCTCGGCGGCAAGCGTCTTGAGCCTTGCCTCGCGCCGCGCCACCAGAACGAGCGCATGGCCGTTGCCGGCGAACACACGAGCCAGCTCGGCTCCGATGCCCGATGAGGCTCCGGTGATGATGGCAACCGGCGTCATGGCAGCGCATTAGCACAAAAGCGCGAGCCCTAGTTCACCATCTTCTTCTTGCGCACGGCCTGGTCCAGCATCTGAAGATTGTTCAGGATGTATGGATTGGCCGGATCCCGTGCCTGGGCGGCAAGCAGCGTCTTGCGGGCGCGGCCGTAGTCGCCGCGCAGAATGTACGAGAAGCCCTGGTTGTTCATGATCTCCGGCGTCGCGCCGGCCAGACGGATCGCGTGGGCGTAGGCGCGGTCGGCCAGATCGAAGCGCTTGAGCTGGTCATCGCTCGGCGTGGGCCAGCGCCCTCGCGGCCCATCGTTGATCGAACGTTACGGTTGCGGCACTATAGCTAACAGCCGTTAAGCCTGCCCCGCCGGGCAAGACAATAAAGGTGCACCGCATGAGCAAGCCCTACATCAGCTACATCGATCCGAAGACCATGAAGGACGCGGCCATGCTCGCCGAGCTGGAACGCTGCAAGAGCTACGGCACGCCGCGGCCGGAGAGCCAGGCGATCCGCGCCCACGTCCCCGCGGTGTTCTGGTCGTTCGCCAACTCGTGGCGCGACGTGTTCCACACCGGGATCGCCGATCACGGCATCAAGGAGCTGTGCCGGCTCTATGTGTCGCGCTCGGTGCTGTGCGAATTCTGCGGCAACCAGCGCTCGATCAAGGCCGCCACCGCCGGGGCGGTGATCGAGGACCACACCAAGGACCTGATCAATTTCGAGTCGTCCACGCAGTACAGCGACAAGCAGAAGGCCGCCCTCTCCTACGCCGAGGCGATCACCTGGGACTTGCCGGTCGACGAGAAATTCTGGGCGCGGCTGCACAAGCACTTCAGCGAGCCGGAGCTGGTCGAGATCGGCTACTTCATCGCGCTGACCATGGGCCAGCAGCGATGGCTGCGCACGCTCAACATCGAGCACCACCAGATCCTGGCGGGCGAGGACGGCTCGATGGCGCCGGGCTTCGAGACGATGGACGCGCTGCAAAAGTCGAAGGCGCAGGCCGACTACTGGGCCAAGCAGGCGCCGAAGGCGCGCACCGAAGCGGCGGAGTAAAGCACAACTCTGTCGCGCTCATGCCCGCGCCTTGTGCCGGGCATCCACGCCTTGGCTACGAAGGAAGGCGTAGATGGGCCGGGACATAGGCGAGCGAAGCGACGCCGTCGCTTCGGACGACCATGCCGCGGCCATGACGGCCTTCGGCCGTCACTTCCCCGCGCTCTTCGGCAGCGCCACGATCATATCCAATTCGATCCGCGCGCCGGGCGAGCTCAACTGGTTGATGCACACCGTGGTGCTGGCCGGCAGCCAGTCGCCGAAATAGGCATGCATCGTCT
Organism: uncultured Alphaproteobacteria bacterium; assembly: GCA_963711955.1. Lineage (GTDB taxonomy): Bacteria > Pseudomonadota > Alphaproteobacteria > Rhizobiales > Xanthobacteraceae > Z2-YC6860. The sequence goes on from CAVQGC010000016.1 coordinate 147,249, forward strand.
TGTGCATGGCGTCGGCCTCGCGGAAATCGGTGAGATACTTCGTCACCTTGATGACGTCCTTCCAGCTCGCGCCCACGCTCTCCAGGATCGACTGGATCGCGTTCATCGCATTCCTGGTCTGCTCCTCGATCGAATGCGGATGGACGTGCTCGTGATCCTGATGCGGATGGTTGTGATAGAGCGGCGACGACGTCGCACCCGACAGGAACATCAGGTCGCAGGCGCCGACAATCTTGATCGCCGGCGCGTAGGGCATCTTGTGCGCCTGCGACGGATCGGGATGGACGGCTTCGAGCTTGAAGGTCGATGGCGGCTTGGCGGCGACGTTCATGGCTTCCTCCTTGCGTTTGGAGGAGGGTAGCAAGCAGCCCAACCGCTGTCATTCCGGGCTAGGCCGCAATCATCCGCTCGCCCAGCGCGCGCCTCAGCCGCCGATCGTATTCACCGGCCAGGCTGTGCAGCGCCGTCGCGGCATCGCCCGTAAACGACGAACCGTGCATGACCGCCAGCTTGCGCGGCGCGAGACCGGCGAGCTTGCGGATCGCCGGCGCTGTCGACGGGCAGAGCGAGGTGTACTGGAAGAGATCCTCCGCCGCGAGCGCGGGACTGACGATGTCGTTTCCGGTGACCGCAACGCCGTTGCCGGTATGGGTGAACAGATCGCCGCAGAACAGCGTCCCGCTCGTCTCCTCGAACAGGACGCCGGCATCCCAGCCGTGCGGCACGTGCGGCGTGTCGATGTAGCGCAGCCGCTTGCCGCCGAGATCGATCGTCTCGCCATCCGCCAGCACGCGCTGCGCCCGTGCCGCCATGTCGTTGATCGATACCATGCAGCCGGTCATGCCGTGCGCCACCTGGGCGTTCGGGGCGGCCGCCATCCACTCGTTCATCGAGCCGCATTCGTCGGCCTCGTAGTGACCGAAGCTCAGCCAGCGCAGCCGCTCCAGCGGCATGACCTTGGCGACCGCCTCGGACAGCAGCGGAAACATCTTGCGCAGACCGCAGTGGAACAGCAGCGGCTCATCGCCGAGCACCAGGAAGTGATTGAAGGTGAAGCCCGCTGGCGGCGCGATCTCCGGGACGAATACGGACAGCCGGAAGATGCGGTCGCCGATCTCATCGATCCTTGCCGTCATGGCGTCTACCTCAGCCACCGCGGTGGATCGCAGCGGAAGCATCTTGCGCCGGCTGCGCTGAAACAGGAGCACCGGCCGGTCGAGGACGGGGCAAGGGTGGAGGGCAAAGCCCTGGGGCCGGCGATGTCCGGGACGAACACCGACAGGCGGGAAAAGCGATCACCGATCTCGTCGAACTTGGCAAACATGGGCATTCCTCGTTGGCTTTTATTCAGCGATACATATATGTATAACGATATTGAAGGCGCTTTTGCAATCACAAAACAGTGATGAACGTGAAAATTATATTGCCTTTTAATTTCAATAATTTAGATAGGGAGCCGGGAAGACGATGGCGAGAACTTACAAACTCAAGCGGCGCGCCGCACGGCAGAGCGAGACCCGGCAACGGATCGTAGAGGCTGCGGTCGAATTGCACACCACACTCGGCCCGGCGCGCACCAGCATCCTCGCCATCGCCGAGCGGGCCGGCGTCGAGCGCCCGACCGTGTACCGGCATTTCCCGAACATGGACGATCTGTTTACGGCGTGCTCGACGCACTACCGCGAACAAAATCCGCAACCGGATCCGAAGCCATGGCTGCAAATCCGCGAGCCCGAGGCGCGACTGCGCCGCGCGCTCGGTGAGATCTACGCCTACTACGGCGCGCGCGAGTCTGAGCTTTGGAAGATTTTCCGCGACATCGAAGACATGCCGGCGGTGCGGCGTGTCGCCGAGGAGGACATCCAGCATCACCTGCGAATGCTGGACGTGCTGGCCAGCGCCTGGCCCGATGCCAAGGACAAGAAGCTGCGTGCCGCGCTCGGCCATGCAGCCGATTTCTTCGCGTGGCGCTCGCTCCGGCGGCAGGGTCTGACGAACGAGCAAACCGCCGAGATGATGATCGATCTCGTAAAGGCCGCGCAGTAATCGCAGAGCGCGCTAGGCGCCGGCCGCAGCTTGTGGCACTGGCGCCGGCTTCGCCGCCGCCATCTCCTTGATCAGCTTGGTCACCGCCATGTTATCGATCTTGCCGGTGCCGAGCATCGGCAGCTTCTCCATGTAGACCACCTCGGACGGCGTCATCAGCTCGGACGCACCCTTGCTTCGGGCAAACGCCTGCAACTCGGCGCGCGTGCCGCCCTTCTGCTGCGTCAGCATGATCAGCCGCTCGCCCTTGCGCGCATCCGGCACCGAGGCGACCGCCGAAATCGCGTTCGGCCACAGCTCGGACGCCAGCGCCTCGACCGCGGCGAACGAGATCATCTCGCCGCCGATCTTGGCGAAACGCTTGGCGCGGCCCTTGATCGCGATGAAGCCTTGCGCTGTCGATGGTGACGATGTCGCCGGTGTCGTGCCAGCCTTCGGCCGGCGGCTCCAGCACGCCGGGATTCTCGACGCGCAGATAGCCGAGCATCACGTTCGGCCCGCTCACGTAAAGCCGGCCGCCCTCGTCGACGCCCTCGACCTTGTCGAGCCGCGCCTCCATGCCGGGCAGCAGCCGCCCCACCGTGCCGAACTTGTTGAACATCGGCGTGTTGAGCGCCAGCGCCGGCGCCGTCTCGGTGACGCCGTAGCCTTCCAGGATGCGCAGGCCGAACTTTTCCAGATAAGTGCGCCGCGTGGTCTCCTTCACCGGTTCGGCGCCGGCCAGGATGTAGCGCAGCGAGCGGAAGTCGTACGGATGCGCCGCGCGGGCGTAGCCGTTGAGGAACGTGTCGGTGCCGAACAGGATGGTCGCGTTCACGCCGTACACCAGCTCCGGCACGTTGCGGTAATGCAGCGGCGACGGATAGAGGTAGATGCGAACGCCGGAGACGAGCGGCAGGATCAAGCCGACCGTCAAGCCGAACGAATGGAACACCGGCAGCACGTTGAACACCTTGTCCTCGCGGCCGAAGTCGATGCGCGCCGCCGCCTGCGCGGCGTTCGCCAGCATGTTGCGGTGGGACAGCACCACGCCCTTCGGCGTGCCCTCGGAGCCGGAGGTGAACAGGATCACCGCCCAGTCGTCGGGGCTTGCGCTGCACCAGCGGTTTTTGGTAATCGACCAGGCCGCGCAGCTTGTCGAGCAGCGTGATGGTCGTCCGGATGTCGTCGAGATAGACGATCTTGATCTCGCGCTCGAGCACGGCGACCAGCGCGTCGAGCTTGCCCTTTTCGATAAAGGCGCGCGACGTCAGGATGGTGTCGAGCTTGGCGGCCTTGCAGGCGGCGAGGATGTTCGCCGCGCCCCGCGGTGAAGTTGATCATCGCCGGCACGCGGCCCGCCGACATCAGCGCCATCAGCGTCACCGCCGCGCCGTTGGCGTTGGGCAGCATCACGCCGATCGCCGCGCCCTCGGCCGCCATCGGCATCAGCTTGCGGCCGAGCACCGCCGCGCCGAGCAGCAGCTTCTTGTAGGTCAGCGTGCCGGATACCGGGTCTTCGACCGCGACGCGCCTCATGCCGTGCTGATGTCGCCGCCTCGAGCAAGGCCTCGAACACGGTGCGGTCGGTCGAGGTGGTGCGGAACACCAGGTTCGACATGATCTCGTAGAGCGCGGCGCCCGCCGCCTGGCGGCGCGCCTTGCCCTTCAGCGTTGGGGTCGACCGCGAGCTTCACCGGCTCCAGCACGGTGACCTTGAACTTGGGGAACCACTTGCGGCGCACCTGGCTGCGCGACAGCCGGCTGAACGGCGTCTGCTCCGGGCCTTCGAGCCGCACCGGCACCACCATGGCGTCGGCCTTGTCGGCGATCAGGCCGACGCCGTCGTACACCTTCATCAGGCTGCCGGTCACGGTGATGCGGCCTTCCGGGAAGATCACCAGCGCGTCGCCGTCCTTCACCAGGTTGATCAGCGTGCGGATCGCCATCGGCTTGGTCGGATCGAGCGCCATCGCGCGGGTGAAGCGCAGGAACGGCTTCACCCACCATTGCTGGGAGATGCCGACGTCGATCGCGAACACCGGGTCCTTGCCGAGCAGCGACATCGCCAGCGGCGGATCGAGGAAGCTGACGTGATTGAGCGCGATGATCGGATTGGGACCGGCGTGCTGCAGGTTCTCCAGTCCCTTGACCTCGACGCGATAGAACGCACGGAACAGGATGGAGAGGAAATCGGCCAGCGGGTTCGCCGGCATGGTGCGCGCGATCACGACCGCGACGGCGAGCGTGGCGAGCCCGACGAGGACGAACAGCATCGGCGTGGTGACGCCGAACGCCTGCAGCACCGCCACCACGACGGTGCCGCCGACCATGAAGGCGGCGTTGCTGACGTTGACCGCGGCGATGACGCGGGCGCGGCTGTCGGCGCCGGCCCAGGCCTGCACCGCCGCGAAGGTCGGCACGATGTAGAGGCCGCCGGCGATCGCGAGGCCGGCCAGATCGACCATCACGTGGATGCCGCGCGCCGAGGTGAACACCTCGCTGACGCCGGCAGGCGTCAGCGCCAGCGGCGCGCCATAGGTGGTCCAGCCGAGATCGATGGCGAAGATCGCCAGCAGCACCGCGCCGACCAGCGTCGGCAGGATCACGATGCGGCCGGCCGCCATCCAGGCCGCCAGGCCGGAGCCGATCGCGACCGCGACCGAGAACACGGCGAGATAGACGGTGATCACCTCTTCGGTGCCGCCGAGCACCGACTTCACCAGCGGCGGCAGCAGTGACAGCACCACCGCGCCGACCAGCCAGAACCAGCTCGTCACCAGCGCGCCCCACAGCAGCCGCTCGTCGGTGCGCAGATGCTGCAGCAGCCGGATGGTGGATGCGGCGATGTTGCGCGACACCACGAGATCGGGCGCGCCCTCGCCGGTGCGCGGGATGAACAGGCTCGATCCCCAGCACAGCAGCGCGAACACGATCATCATGCCGGCGAACGAGGCCGGGTCGCCGCCGTCCTTCGCCGCGAGCCCGCCGACGATGGTGCCGAGCAGGATCGCCATGAAGGTGGCGCCCTCGACCAGCGCGTTGCCGGCCGGCAGCTCCGAGCGAGCCAGATGGTCCGGCAGAATGCCGTACTTGATCGGGCCGAACAGCGAGCCGATCACGCCGAACAAGAACAGAGCAACGAACAGTACCGGCACCGAATGCGTGACGAAGCCCGCGATCGCGATCAGCGCGACGCCGATCTCGGCGAGCTTAAGCCGTTGCGCGACCAGCGCTTTGTCGTAGCGGTCGGCCAGTTCTCCGCCGAGCCCGGACAGGAAGAAGTACGGCGCGATGAACACCGCCGCCGCCAGCGTGATCAGCGTCTCCGCCGCGCCGCCGCCGATCTTGAACAGGATCAGGAACACCAGCGCGTTCTTGAGAAAATTGTCGCTGAACGCCGAGAAGAACTGGCACCAGAACAGCGGCGCGAAACGCCGGGACAGCAGCAGCGGTTTTGAATCGGTCTGGGTCGAGGCCATGGGCCGGATTTTATGCCAATGGATTGTGACGGACACCAGCCTCGCGCCCCGGCCCGGCGGGGATATACCATCGTTCGCAACGGAATAAGGCCGAACACCGGGTAAACGGCCGCTCGACGGGAGGAAGGACCATGCCAATCAAGGCATTTCTTGGCGCGCTGGCCCTGGCGCTGTTTTGGGCAGGCCGCTGCGGCGGCGGCCGAGATCAAGGTGCTGAGCTCGAACGCCACCAAGACCCTGCTGGAGGAGATCGGGCCGATGTTCGAGCGCGCCAGCGGCCACAAGGTTACGCTAGGGTTCGGCACCTCGCAGCAGGTCGCCAAGCGGATGGATGCGGGCGAGACCGCCGACCTGGTGGTGATCACGCCGGAGGCGATCGAGCAGCTGACCAAGCAGGGCAAGGTTGCGCCGGGCACGCAGGTCGAGATCGCCCGTTCGCTGGTCGGCATCGCGGTGAAGCGCGGCGCACCGAGGCCCGACATCGGCACGCCGGACGCGTTGCGCAAGACGCTGCTCGCGGCGAAGTCGGTGACCTTCTCCGATCCGAAGACCGGCGCCACCAGCGGCGTGCACACCGCCAAGATGTTCGAGCGGCTCGGCATCGCCGATCGAGATGACGCCGAAGTACGTGCTCGGCGACGGCAACTCGACCGGGCCGATCGTGGCGCGCGGCGAAGCCGAGATGGCGATCCAGCAGATCAGCGCGCTGAAGCCCTATTCCGGCGTCGACGTGGTCGGGTCCGCTGCCGGACGAGTTGCAACTCGTCACCATTCTGTCGGCGGGCATCGGCGCAACCGGCAAGGAGCCTGAAACGGTGAAGGCGTTCATCGCATATCTGTCGACGCCTGAAGCCATCGCGGTGATCAAGGCAAAGGGGCTGGAGCCGGGCCGGCGGTAATTTGAATTGTTATGGCGAAGAAAAACGCAGCGAAGAAACGTCCGCGCAAAAGCGCAAGGCTCCGCCGCGCGCCGAAGCCCAAGCGCGGCTCCGCGCCTTCTGTCGACGACCTGCAAGCGCAGGTCCGCAGTCTCACTCGTCAACTGAGCGAGGCGCAGGAGCGCAGACCGCGACGTCGGAGGTGCTCAAGGTCATCGCCAGCTCCCCGGGCGAGCTGGAGCCGGTGTTTCAAGCCATGCTCGCGAATGCCGTTCGCCTTTGCGCTGCCAAGTTCGGCACGTTGTGGCTAAGGGACGGCGGCAGGAACCGCTTCAGAGGGGCTGCGGGCCACGACTTGCCCTCTGCGCTCGCAAGGTCTCGTGAGCCCAACCAGACGCTCGAATTCGCTTCCAGGGACCGGAGTGGGGCGTGTCGTGACAACGAAGCGGGTGGTGCATGTCGCACGACATGTCCCAGGATCCTGCCTATCTGGCCCGCACCCCCCGCGCTGTCGAACTCGTCGAACTTGGCGGCGCGCGCTCCGTCATGTTCGTCGCCGATGCTCAAGGACAACGAGCTGATCGGCGTTCTCACCATCTACCGTCACGAGGTGCGGCCCTTCACCGACAAGCAGATCGAGCTGGTGCAGAACTTCGCCGCGCAGGCCGTCATCGCCATCGAGAAACGCGGCTGCTCAACGAACTGCGCCAGCGCACCGGCGACTCATCCGAGTCGCTGGAGCAGCAGACCGCGACCAGTGAGGTGCTGCAGGGTCATCTCCAGATCGCCGGGCGATCTCGAGCCGGTGTTTCAGGCCATGCTGGAGAACGCTATGCGAATCTGCGACGCCAAATTCGGCACCATGTTTCGGTTCGACGGCAAGTTTTTCCACGCGGTCGCTAACGTCAACTCGCCGCAGCCAATCCTGGACTTCCTACGAACGGCGCGGTCCTTTCGTGCCGGCTGACGGCAATGCTCTTCGCCGCGTTTGGAAGTCCAAAGCTGCTGCTTCATACACCGGACGATGCAGCCGAACCCGTTCCGTCGCCCCCGACAAAATTAGCGGACGCCAGAAGCCATCTCTGCGCGTTCCGATGCTCAAGGACGATGAGTTCATCGGCGCGATTCGTGATCTATCGGCAGGAGGTCCGTCCGTTTACCGACAAGCAGATCGAGCTGGTCTCAGAACTTCGCCGCGCAGGCGTGATCGCCATCGAGAACACGCGGCTTGCTCGGCGAATTGCGCCAGCGCACCGACGATCTCTCGAGTCGCTGGAGCAGCAGACCGCGACCTCAGAGGTGCTCAAGGTCATCTCCAGCTCGCCGGGCGAGTTGACGCCGGTGTTCGAGGCGATGCTGAGAATGCGGCTCGGATTTGCGGAGCCAAGTTCGGTATCACGTCGCTTCGCGAAGGCGACGCATTCCGCGTGATCGCCACGCATGGCGCACCGCGGGCTTTGGAAGAGCAACGGCAGCGCGAGCCGATCGTACGGCCAACGCCAGGACATAATCTGGAGCGCATGTTGCGCACGAAGCAGCCCGTTCACGTTCCGGACATTTTGGCCGATCCGAAATCGGCGCCGATTCTGGCCAAGTTCGGTGGCGCACAAAGCGCTTGTGACCGTGCCGCTGTTGAAGAATGGCGAGCTGATCGGCTCGATGGTGATATTTCGCCAGGAAGCGGGTCCCTTCACCGACAAGCAGATCGAACTGCTCAAGGACTTCGCCGCCCAGGCGGTGATCGCCATCGAGAACGCGCGGCTGCTCAGCGAATTGCGCCAGCGCACCGACGATCTCTCCGAATCGCTGGAGCAGCAGACCGCGACGTCGGAGGTGCTGAAGGTCATCTCGAGTTCACCCGGCAATGTTGGAGCCAGTGTTTGACGCAATGCTGGCGAATGCGACGCGCATTTGCGAGGCTAAATTCGGTGTTCTGTGGCTGTGTGACGGCCCGTTGTTCCGCGTCGGCGCCATGCATCGGCGTGCCAAAAGCCTTTGCTGATGTCTTGACCGAGCGTGGTCCGATTGAAGCGGGCGAGGGATCGCCGCTTCGTCGCGTCATGAATGCCAAAGGACCTGTGCACACCGCCGACGAACTGTCGGAGCCGCGGCCTGGCATTGCAGCCCGATATCGGCGGGGCGCGTTCGCTCGTCGCCGTTCCCATGCGAAGGGACAACGAACTGGTTGGCGCCATCATCATTTATCGGCAGGAGGTGCGTCCCTTCACCGACAAGCAGATCGAGCTGGTCAAGAACTTCGCCGCGCAGGCGGTCATCGCCATCGAGAACACACGGCTGCTCAGCGAACTGCGGGAATCGCTGCAGCAGCAGACCGCCACCTCCGACGTGCTCAAGGTCATCAGTCGTTCGACGTTCGATCTGCAGACCGTGCTCGATACGCTGGTCGCCTCTGCGACGCGACTGTGCGAGGCTGATATGGCGTCGATTAATCGCCAAGCCGGAAATCATTATCGTCAAGTTGCGAGCTTTGGCTACTCGCCTGAATTTATCGAATTCATGGACCGCCATCCAATTCCATCGGGTCGGGGGTCGGTGGTCGGCCGCTCTGTGCAAGAAGGCAAAATCGTTCAAATCGAAGACGTCAGGACGGACCCGGAATTTGCCTTCGGTGCGGCTGCGAAGATCGGCGGGATTCGCACCATACTTGGCGTTCCGCTGCTTCGCGAAGGAATGCCGATCGGCGTCATCACTTTGCAGCGCAAGACAGTCAGACCCTTCACTCGATAAGCAGATCGAACTGGTCCAAACCTTCGCCGACCAGGCGGTGATCGCGATCGAGAACGTGCGGCTGTTCGACGAGGTGCAGGCGCGCACCGACGATCTGACGGAGTCGCTGCAGCAGCAGACCGCCACCGCCGACGTGCTCAAGGTGATCAGCCGCTCGACGTTCGATCTCAAGACCGTGTTGCAAACGCTGGTCGAATCGGCGGCGCGGCTGACCGAGGCGGACATGGCGAACATCACCCGTCAGATTGACGGCGTGTTCTATCGCTCCGAAATCTACGGCTTTTCCGCCGAGTTCATGGACCGCGTCAGGTCGATGCCGATCAAGCCAGGGCGCGGCAATGTCAGCGCCCGGGCGCTGCTGGAAGGCCGCAGCGTCCATATTCCTGATGTGCTCGCAGACGGGGAATTCACTTTTACCGAGGCGCATGAACTGGGCCGTGTTCGCACGGGGCTCGGCGTTCCGATGCTGCGCGAAGGCGTCCCGATCGGCGTTCTGACATTGGCCCGCTCCGAAGTGCGCCCTTTCACCGACAAGCAGATCGAGCTGGTCACCACCTTCGCCGACCAGGCCGCCATCGCGATCGAGAACGTGCGGCTGTTCGACGAAATCCAGGACAAGAGCCGCCAGCTCGAGGAGGCCAGCCAGCACAAGTCGCAGTTCCTCGCCAACATGAGCCACGAGCTGCGCACCCCGCTCAACGCCATCATCGGCTACACCGAGCTGATCATCGACGGCATCTACGGCGAAACGCCGGACAAGGCGCTGACCGTGCTGAAGCGTGTCGAAAGCAACGGCCGCCACCTGCTCGGCCTGATCAACGACGTGCTCGATTTCTCCAAGATGGAGGCGGGCCAGCTCAAGCTCGCGATCGCCGAGTACTCGATGAAGGACGTGGTCTACAACGTGTTCAGCGCGGTCGAGCCGCTGGCGGCGAAGAAGAACCTCAAGTTCAAGGTCGATGTGCCGCCCGACATGCCGGCCGGCCACGGCGACGAGCGCAAGCTCACCCAGGTGCTGCTCAACCTGGTCGGCAACGCGATCAAGTTCACCGACGCCGGCGAGGTGGCGATCAAGGTCGCACCGGCCAACGGCGCGTTCAGCGTGGCCGTGCACGACACCGGCCCGGGCATTCCCAAGGCCGATCAGGACAAGCTGTTCGAGGAATTCCAGCAGGCCGACAATTCGATCACCAAAGTCAAGGGCGGCACCGGGCTGGGGCTCGCCATCGCGCGCCGCATCGTCGAATTGCACGGCGGCCGCCTCTGGGTGGAACTCCAGCCCGGGGAACGGCTCGGTGTTCACATTTGAGATTCCCGCCGCCGTCGAACCTGCGAGGCCGTCATGAGCAAGCGCATCCTGCTGGTCGAGGACGAGGAGGACAACATGCAGATCCTCCGCGATCTGCTCGTTGCCGACTACGACCTTGTCGAGGCCGGGAACGGCGAGGAGGCACTGGCGGCCGCGGCGGCGAAGCAACCGGACCTCATCCTGATGGACATCCAGCTTCCGATCATGGACGGCTACGAGGCGACCCGCCGCTTGAAGGCCGACCCGGCGCTGCGCTCGATCCCGATCATCGCGATCACGTCCTATGCGATGGGCGAAGATGAAGTGAGAGCGCGGGCGGCGGGCTGCGACGACTTCGTCGCCAAGCCCTACAGCCCGCGTGTGCTGCTGGCGAAAATCCGCCAATATTTGAGCTAGTCTCGCGACGGTATCGCTCCGCTATTTCGCGTCGTGAAAAATGATTCCGACGGTATGACGCATGCCGCTGCGGATGCGGCTGACGCCGTGCCGCAGATTGACGCGATACGTGCCCTTGGTTCCCTTCACCGGCCGGTTGTGAACTGCGAACACCACCGCATCGCCCTGCCGCAGCGGCACCACCTCGGCGCGGCTCTGCATGCGCGGGCGCTGCTCGGTGAGGACGAACTCGCCGCCGGTGAAATCACGTCCGGGCTCCGACAGCAGGATCGCGACCTGGAGCGGGAATGCGAGATCGCCATAGAGGTCCTGATGCAGGCAATTGAAATCGCCCGGAACGTACTGCAGCAGCAGCGGCGTCGGCCGCGTCTGGCCTGCGCCGTGGCATTGCTTGAGAAAGTCGGCGTGCTGCGCCGGATATCGCCGATCAATGGCCATGCGCTCGTTCCAGCCGTTGGCGATTCCGGCCAGACGCGGATAGAGCGCGGTGCGTAACGATCCGATCAGACCGGGCAGCGGATACTTGAAGTAGCGGTATTCACCTTTGCCGAAGCCGTGCCGCGCCATGTGAATGTGGCTGCGGAAATGGCTTTCGTCCGGATAGAGCGCGGCGACCTGCCGGGATTCATCGGGCGACAGCAGCTCATCCATCACCGCGCAGCCGTAGCCGCTCAGTTCCGCCGACAGCGCGTCCCAGTCGTATCGAGACACACGGGCTTCGGCGGAATGAGGCTCGACACGGGCCATCTTGGAATGCGCGTTCATGCGGCGGTCTTTCTTTGCGAATTCTCTGCCAATTGTCGGCATGATGGCGACCGGGGCCATTGACGCCCACCCGATTCCTGCGTGCGTGCCGGTCCCATCTCCCCTCTTGCTGCAGTGCGTCAGACCGCTCGGCATCACCCGGCAAGCGCCGTCACCCCTTTGCGCAACGGCAGCGCCAGTGACAAGCTGTGCGGCAGTGCTGATGTCGGACATGAGCCGGCCGCACCAAGGGAGGATGTCATGGCTCGTTTCAATCTCAATGTGAACGGCGCGGCGCGGGTCGTCGACGTCGAGCCCGATACGCCGGTGCTCTATGTGCTGCGCGACGATCTCGCGCTGAAAGGCCCGAAGTTCGGCTGCGGTCTCGCGCAATGCGGCTCCTGCACCATCCACGTCAACGGCGAGGCGGTGCGCTCCTGCGTGCTGCCGGTCGAGCAGGTCAAGGGCGCGATCACGACGCTCGAAGGGCTCGGCACCAGCGCGAAGCCGTCGAAGCTTCAGCAGGCCTTCATCGACGAGCAGGCCGCGCAGTGCGGCTACTGCATCAACGGCATGATCATGACGTCCGCCGCGCTGCTGGCGAAGAACAAGAGCCCGAGTGAAGACGACATCCGCGCCGCGCTGGCCGACAATCTCTGCCGCTGCGGCACTCACAAACGCATCGTCGCCGCCGTGAAGCGCGCGGCGGCGGCTTGAGGGAGGCGGCCATGACAATTCACAAATCATTCGATCGCCGCACGTTCCTGAAGGCCACGGGCATTCTCGCCGTCGGCTTCTCGATGTCCGGCACCGCAACAGCGCAGTCGCTGATGGCGCCCCGCGGCGTCGCCAAGGACGCGGTCAACTCCTGGCTCACCATCACACCCGATAACCGCATCACGATTTTCGTCGGCAAGGTCGATCTCGGCACCGGCGCGCGCACCGCATTGATGCAGATGGCGGCCGAAGAGCTCGACGTGTCGTTCGACCGCATCGAGATGGTGATGGGCGACACCGCGACGACGCCAGACCAATGGCTCACCGCGGCCAATCTCACCATCTTCCAGGGCGGCGGAGAGCTGCGCCGGGCGGCCGCCAGCGCCAAGCGCGCGCTGGTCGAGCGCGCGGCGCAGCGGCTCGGCGTGCCGGCCGCCGACCTGATCGTCGAGGACGCTGTCGTGAAGGTGAAGGCGAGCCCCGATCGTTCGGTGCGCTACGGCGAGCTGATCGGCGACGGCATCAAGCTCAACGTCGACACCAAGATCGAGCTGAAGAAGCATCCGGACTACAAGCTGATCGGCAAGTCGATCCCGCGCGTGGACATTCCCGGCAAGGTGACCGGTGAGTTCACCTACGTCCACGACGTCCGCGTGCCCGGCATGCTGCACGCCCGTGTGATCCGTCCCGACGATCACGGCGCGAAGATCGCCTCGGTCGACGATACGGCGGCGAAGCAGGTCAGCGGCTTCGTGCAGACGGTGCGCAAGGGCGATTTCCTCGCCGTCGTCGCCCGCAACGAATGGGCGGCAATCAAGGCGGCGCGAGCCATGCGTGTGAACTGGACCGCCGGCACCGGCCTGCCGGACAAGGCAGCGGTGTTCGAGGAATGGCGCAAGCGTCCGATCGCCAAGGAAGAGGTCACGCAGAACGTCGGCGACGCCAAGACGGCGCTCGACGGCGCGGCGCGGAAGCTGAAGGCGACCTACGACTTCGCGGTGCAGACCCACGCCACCATCGGCCCGTCCTGCGCCGTGGCCGACTTCAAGGACGGCAAGCTGACGGTGTGGACGTCATCGCAGGCGACGCACTCGATGGTGCACGAGCTGTCGGTGGTCACCGGCCTGTCGCGCGAGGCGATCCGGCTGGTGTTCATCGAAGGCGCCGGCTGCTACGGCCGCAACGGCACCGAGGACGCGGCCGCCGACGCGTCGGTGATCTCGATGGCGGTCGGCCAGCCGGTGCGCCTGCAATGGTCGCGCGCGGACGAGACCGCGCGCTCGCCGAAAAGCCCGCCGCGCACCATGGACATGGAGGCGGGCCTCGACGCGCAAGGCAACGTGGTGGCGTGGTCGGGCGACTTCTACATCGCGCTCAACCACATCGCCGCCTTCAAGCCGCTCGACTTCCCGCTGCTGGCGGCGATGGAGACCGGCATCCCGCGGCCGGGCAACTGGGTCGGCTTCCTGTTCCAGAACTCGGGGCAGCCCTACCAGTTCGCCAACATCCGGGTGAACACCAAGCACGTCGCCGAGGCGTTCTTCCGCTCGTCCCATCTGCGCAGTCCCGGGCCGGATCGAGAACAGCTTCGCCAACGAGGCGTTCATGGACGAGCTCGCCACGGCGGCGAAGGCCGATCCGGCGGAATACCGCCTGCGGTATCTCAAGGATCAGCGCGCCATCGACTGCCTGCAAGCCGTGATGAAGCTCGCCGAACTGGCAGGCGCGGCCCGGACCCAATCCGCAAGCCGGCAGCGGCTCCGTGGTGAAGGGACGCGGCATTTCGTACCTGCGCTACAACAACGCCATCACCTATGTGGCCGCGGTGGCGGAGGTCGAGGTCAACAAGGACACGGGCGAAGTCAAAGTCACCCGCGTCTGCGCCAGCCACGACTGCGGCGAGATGGTCAACCCCGACGGCGTCGCCAACCAGGTCGAAGGCGGCGTGCTGCAAACCGTCAGCCGCACGCTGATGGAAGAGGTCGACTGGGACCGCAACAAGGTGAAGAGCGTCGACTGGGCGAGCTATCCGATCATGCGTCACACCCAGGCGCCGAAGGTCGAGGTCGCGCTGATCGACCGTCCCGGCCAGGTGGCGTGGGGCGCCGGCGAGCCGATGGCGTGCGCGATCCCGGCGGCCATCGCCAACGCCGTGTTCGACGCAACCGGCGCGCGTGTGCGCACCGTGCCGCTGACGCCCGCGCGGGTGAAGGCGGCGATGGCGGCGGCGCAGACGCAGCGGGGCTAGGGCGCGGTCGTCTGATCTGATGCCGGAGCGTCAGCGGCCCGTGCATTCCCTCTCCCCTTGGGGGGAGGGAATCGCGATAGCCGCTGCTGGGTCGCGCCGACGAGGTGATCGAATAGGTGCGTCGATTGCCGCCGATCGGCACGCCTTACTCCACCTTGATGCCGGCCTCTTTCACGACCTGCGGCCAGCGCTTGAGCTCGGCCTTGATCAGCGTGTCGAACTGCGCCGCCGGACCGCCGACCGCCTCGGCGGCCTGCGACACGTTGATGGCGTTGCGCACCGCCGGCGTCTCCAGCACCTGATTGAAGACGCCGTTGATGCGCGTCACCAGCGCCGGATCCATTCCAGCCGGCGCGACGATGCCGTGCCATAGCTCGATCGAGAAGCCGCGGCAGCGTTGCGCCGCCGGCGGCATGTCCGGCAATTGCGGAATTTGCTTTGCGGGGAAGCCGGCAAGGCCCGTTCAACTTGCCTTCCTTGATCTGGCCGAGGCGGTCGAGACGGTGATCGGCGAGACGTCGGCATCGCCGCGGACCACCGACGTCATCATCTCGGCGCCGGAGCGATAGACCACGTTGACGATGTCGACGCTTGGCCTGCGCGTTCAGATAGGCCATGAAAAGGTGCGTCCAGTTGCCGATGCCGGCCGACGCGTAGTTGAACTTGCCCGGCTGCTTCTCGCGCATCGGCGATCAATTCGCCGAGATTCTTGTAGGGCAGCGTCGGTTTCATAACCAGAGCGACCGGCAGATTGGCGGCGTGGATGATCGGCGTGAACGCGGTGTGCGGGTCGTACAGCAGCTTCGATTGCAGCACATGCGCGACCGCGTTGGCGCCGACCTCGGCAAGGAACAGCGTGTAGCCGTCCGGCTTCTCACGCGCGACGGCCGTCGCGCCGTCGTGCCGCCGCCGCCCGGCCGGTTCTCGACGATCAGCGGCTGTCCGTTGGCGAACTGCTGGAAGCCGTTCGAGAGGTTGCGCGCCAGCGTGTCGGCGGCGCCGCCCGCGCCGACCGGCACCACCAGCCGCACCGGGCGGTCGGGCCAGGTCGATTGCGCGAGGGCGGGAGCGGCGACGGACGCCGTGGCGGCGATGCACAGCGGCGCAGATGAAATGACGGCGCGCGAGACTGGCGATGGGCATGGCGAGTTCTCCCTATTTCCGGCGTTCGTTTGATCCTTTGGTATCGGCCGGACGCCGCAGGCGCAACACCTCACCTCCTGGAACACCTCGTCGCGCTTGCCGCGGATGAACGGCAGCGCGACCACCAGCAGCAGCAGCGCCGCGGCGATCAGCAGGCCGAGGCTGATCGGCCGGTTGAGGAAGATCATCGGGTCGCCGCCGGAGATGCGCATGGCGCGGCGCAGGTTCTCCTCCATCAGCGGCCCGAGGATGAAGCCGAGCAGCAGCGGCGCCGGCTCGCACTCCAGCCGGATGAAGACGTAGCCCAGCACGCCGAACAGCGCGGTGAGGATCACCTCGAACGAGTTGTTGTTCACGGTGTACACGCCGATCGCGGAGAACAGCAGGATCGCGAGATAGAGCTGGCGGTACGGCACCTTCAGCAGTTGCACCCACAAGCCGATCATCGGCAGGTTGATGACGACCAGCATCAGGTTGCCGATCCACATCGACGCGATCATGCCCCAGAACAAGCCGGGCCGCTCGGTCATCACCTGCGGGCCGGGCTGGATGCCGTGGATGGTGAGCGCGCCGATCATCAGCGCCATCACCGCGTTGCCGGGGATGCCCAGCGTCAGCATCGGGATGAACGAGGCCTGCGCGCCGGCGTTGTTGGCGGATTCCGGGCCGGCCACGCCCTCGATCGCGCCCTTGCCGAACCGCGACGGGTCGCGCGCCAGCTTCTTCTCCACCACGTAGCCGGCGAACGCGGAGAGCGTGGCGCCGCCGCCCGGCAGCACGCCGAGGATCGAGCCGACCAGCGTGCCGCGCACCGACGCCGGCCAGGCCTGCTTGAATTCCTGCTTGGTGAGCCAGAGGTTGGAGATCTTGCTGCTGACCAGGTCGCGGCGCTGCTGCGGATGCACCAGGTTGGCGATCACCTCGCCGAGCCGAACATGCCGATCGCCAGCGGCACGAAGCCGATGCCGTCGGACAGGATCGTGATGCCGAAGGTGAAGCGCTGCCCGCCGGTCTGGCCGTCGGTGCCGACCAGCCCGAGCAGCAGGCCGAGCAGCACCATCGCGACCGCCTTGACGATCGAGCCGTGCGCCAGCACCACCGCGGCGATCAGCCCGAGCACCATCAGCGAGAAATACTCCGGCGCGCCGAAAGATTGCCCGACCAATGCAAGCGGCGGCGAGAACAGCGCGATCATCGACGGTCGCCACGCGTGCCGGCGAAGAACGAGCCGAGCGCCGCGACGGTGAGCGCCGCGCCGGCGCGGCCGTTGCGCGCCATCTGGTGGCCGTCGATGCAGGTGACGACCGACGACGTCTCGCCCGGCATGTTGACCAGGATCGCGGTGGTCGAGCCGCCGTACTGCGCGCCGTAGAAGATGCCGGCCAGCATGATCAGCCCGGACACCGGCTCGAGATGGAAGGTCAGCGGCAGCAGCATCGCCACCGTCGCGACCGGTCCGATGCCGGGCAGCACGCCGACCAGCGTGCCGACCAGGCAGCCGACCAGCGCAAAGCCGAGGTTCGCCGGCGTCAGCGCGACGCCAAAGCCGAGCGCGAGGTTGGCGAAGAAATCCATCTCACCACTCCGGCCAGACCGGGATCGGCAGGCCGACGCCCCAGACGAAGATCGCAAGCGTCAGCACCACCAGGAACACCGCTGCCGCCGCCACCTCCAGCGGCCGGCTCTCGCGGCTCGGCCAGCGCGCCGACCAGCGACCAGCGCCACGGTCGCCAGCGACCACGCCGAACGGCCCGATCAGGAGCGCGAACACCAGGAGCGACAGCGGCGCGAACACGATGGCGCGCCAGATCGGCCGCCCGCGCTCGATCGACGCCGTCGCGCGCGCAGCCCCTGCACGAACACCAGCGCGCCGAGCCCGAGCAGGATCCAGCACAGCAGCCGCGGCACGTAGCCGGTGCCCATCCGCGTGCGTGGTGCCGATCGGATAGTTGCGCGACGCCCACAGCCCGATCGCGGCGACGGCGATGAACAGCAGGCCCGCGAGCACGTCCTCGCGGCGGAGGAGGTGAACAGCGGCGATGCGGGACGTTGGGACGTCATTCGCGCTCATGAGCCGCTCACCACGGCTCCGCTCCTCGCCCCGCGAGAGCGGAGCATCCAGGTGAGCGCGAAGCCTGTTCGACGATTGTCTCTGCTGCGGAGTACTGGATCACCCGCCTTTCGCGGGCGACCTGACAGCGGGGAGGTGCGTAGAGCTGGCGCCGCGTCACGGAATCATCACTTCTTCGGAATCACCGGCAGCAGCAGATACGACTCGTGCTCGCCGCCGGCGTAGATCGTGTTCGTGCCGGTGTTGTAGTCGGCGTGATAGTGCAGTAGCCCTGGCTGCCGGCGCCGTCGCGCGGCTGCACGTCGAGCCGGATGCGGTGGCCCTTCTTGAACACCATCGAGGTCGGCCAGATCTCGACGTCGACCTTCACGATCTCGCCGGGCTTCAGATAATGCCGCCGCGTGTGCTTGTGATACGGCCGGTACGGCAGCGACAGCTTCCGGATCGAGCTCGCGGTGCGAGGCGCGCAGCCAGCCCTTCGCCACCGGCACCGGCGTGCCCTGCTGGCCGGTCTCCAGCATCTCGTTGCCGTCGGCGTCGAAGTTGCGCAGCGTCAGGAACAGGTCGGTGTCCTCGCTCGACGACGACACCCAGAAGCTCGCCATCAGCGGCCCGGTCACCTCGACGTCCTCGGCGAGCGGCGGCGTCTCCAGCGCGATCCCCATGCCCGGCTTGATGCCGCCGCCCATCACCTGCGACGACGCCGCCGAGGTCGAGCCCATGGTGCCGAGATTGAACGACGGATAGGTGCAGGCGCTGCGACTTCGCCGGCTTCTCCTTCACCAGCGCGCCGACGCGCGGCTCCTTGCCGTCCGCCGCCTTGGAGATGTCGAAATAGTACTTGGTCCACTGCGTGCGCTTGAGCGGCCATTCGTGCTCGTCGCGCCATTCGATCTCGTCCCTGCCCTTGCGGATCGCGAGCTTGACCGGCGGCTCGGCCATGATGCCGTTGTCGATGCCCTTGAGCCAGTAATCGAACCAGCGAAGCTGATCGCGCTTGCCCTCCTCGGTGTAGAACGGATGCACGTGCGAGCCGTTGTGGATGCGCAGCTTCTTGTGCTTCGAGGCCGCGCGCATGAACGCTTCGGTGTTGCCGCGCAGGTGCAGCCCGAAGCCGGTCCAGTTGCCGACCGTGTACATCGGCACGGTGATCTTGTCCCACTGCGCCTGCGCGCCGGCCAGCACGCCGCTGTCGAGATTGTGGTGCATCCAGTGCCACATCGTGTTGGTCTGCCAGCCGTCCGGCAGAGTCTGCGACGCGCGGCCCATCACGTGATGCATGGTGTGCGCGGTGATCCAGTTGGTCATGAACACGCTGAGGATGCCGCCGTGGAACAGCGCGTCGCGGTAGATGTCGGCGAAGCCCTCCCACGGCATGATCGCCTTCAGCGACGGCGGCTGCAGGTTGGCGACGAACCACTGGTTGATCGCGTAATAGGAGATGCCGGACAGCCCGACCTTGCCGTTGCACCACGGCTGCGCCGCCGCCCATTCGATCGCGTCGTAGAAATCGACCGCCTCGGCGAGCGACCACGGCTCGCACTGGCCCGGCGACTTGCCGCTGCCGCGGCCGTCGACGCGCACCGCGGCGTAGCCCTTCGGCACCCACCACTCCGGCGTCACCGTCTCCCAGTTCATGTTGGGCGTGGCCTTTTCCTCCAGATTGGCCGGCGGCACCCAGAGCTTGTCCTTCTGGTACGGCCCGAGATTGAGGATCGCCGGGAACTTGCCGCCGTCGTCGGGGCGGAACACGTCGGCCTTGAGCCGCGCGCCGTCGCGCATCGGCACGTCGACGTCTTTTTCGATCTTGAGTTTGTAGGCGGTGGCGGCGGGTTTGACTTCGATGTTCATGCATACAACTCTCCCGAACTCGATCTTCTCTCGGCCGTCATGCCGAGGAGGCGGCGAAGCCGCGCGTCTCGAAGGCATGGGGCGCGCTTCCATGCGTTCGAGACGCGCGCTGCGCCGCGCTCGCTCGGGCATGAGGCGGAGATGGCAGCTCTACTCCGGCAACTCGATCTTCACCTGTCTCGGTGAGCTTCCTCCAGTGCGCGGTCTCCTGCTTGTCCCAGGCCTGCGCGTCCGCGATCGAGGCATTCGGGATCGGCCTTGATCATCTGCTTCTTGAACGTGGTCTGCACCGGCTCGGCGTTGAGCGCCTGCACGGTCAGCCGGTGCAGCGTCTCGAGCACGTCGCGCGGCGTCTTGGCCGGCGCGTAGAGCGCCGACCACAGGCCCTTGCCGGCCGCGTAGCCGAGCTCCTTGAGCGTCGGCGCGTCGGGATATTCCGGCAGCCGCTCGTCGGCCATCACCGCCAGCACGCGGAGCTTGCCGGCCTTGCGCCAGCCCGGCCGAGCTCGCGGCGTTGACGAGCACGACATGGACGTCGCCGCGCAGCACGTCGTTGGTGATCGCGCCGCCGCCGCCCTTGTTCGGGATGTGATGGAGCTGGATGCCGGCCCACTGCGCGAACGCTTCGGTCTCGTAGTGGTTGTTGCTGCCGGTGCCGACGCTGGCGTAGCGCACCTTGCCGGGGTTGGCCTTGGCGTAGGCGAGGAACTCGGCGTAGGTCTTGCGGCTCGAAATCCACCGTGGTGGCGGCAAGGATCAGCGGAATCTCGCCGAGCCGCGTCACCATGGTGACTTCCTTGTCGTAGTCGAACTTGAACTCGGCTCTTGTAGATGACCGGCGACAGCGCGTTGGTGCCGGCATTGCCGACCTGCAGCGTGTAGCCGTCGGGCGGCGCCTTGACCATTTCCTCGATCGCCAGCACGCCGCCCGCGCCCGGCTTGTTCTCGACCAGCGAAGCCGCTGGCCGGTCAGCTGCCGCATCTGCTCGCCGACGATGCGGATGGTGATGTCGGTGGCGCTGCCGGCGCCGAACGGCACCAGGACGCGGATCGGCTTCGAGGGATACTTGTCCTGGGCGTGAGCTGGGCTGCTGAGCACGAGACAGGCGAGCGAAGCAAGCAGCAAACCGAATCGTACTCATTGGCGACTCCTCCTACTCGTGTCCCCGGCATCGCGGTGCAGCGCGTCAGCGATGCACCGCTCGATGGCGAGGCCGTCCCAGTCCTTCGAGACGCGGTCCCGTCTGCGCGCTCACTCAGGATGCGCGCGCGGAGACACGACGTCTAATCCGTCAGATCGATCTTCACCTCGGACGTGGTCTTGCGCCAGGTGTTGAGCTCGTTCTTGTGCCAGGTCTGCGCCTCCTCGAGCGAAGTC
Source organism: uncultured Alphaproteobacteria bacterium (assembly GCA_963711955.1). GTDB lineage: Bacteria > Pseudomonadota > Alphaproteobacteria > Rhizobiales > Xanthobacteraceae > Z2-YC6860. The sequence goes on from CAVQGC010000016.1 coordinate 168,239, forward strand.
GTTCGGCCGCACGCTGACGAGCTGCTTGGCGAACGCCTCCTGCAGCGCCGGGACCTTGGCCGCGTCCTGGACCGCCTTGAAGATCGTCTCCAGCACCGGCTTCGGCGTCTGCGCCGGCGCGAACATGCTCTGCCAGTGCAGCGTGCCGACGTTCGGGATAGCCGGCCTCGGCCAAGGTCGGCACGTCCGGATATTCCTTCAGCCGCTGCTCGGCGATCACCGCGATCGGCCGCAGCTTGCCGGCCTTGATCATCGCCGCCGAGCTCGCCGAATTGAGCACCGCAACCTGCGCGTCGCCGACCACCAGGTCGTTGATCATGCCGGCCGCGCCGGTCTTGTTCGGGATGTGGACCATGTCCGTTCCCATGCGCCGCGAGAACACCTCCATGTCGTAGTGCGGGAAGCTGCCGACGCCGGCGCTGGTGTAGCGGACCTTGCCGGGATTCTTCTTGGCGAAATCCTGCAGCTCCTTGACGTTCTTCACGTCGAAGCCCGCCGTCGTGGTGATGATGAACGACGGATAGATCGCCAGCCGCGTCACCGACACCACGTCCTTCTCGAAGTTGATGTTGAACTTCTTCTGGAACAGCACCGGCGTGATGGCATTGGTCGAGACGTTGCCGACGAACAGCGTGTAGCCGTCCGGCTTCGAGCGCGCCATTTCCTCGATGCCGAGAATGCCGAACGCGCCCGGCTTGTTCTCGACCACGAACGGCTGGCCGAGGCTGTTCTTCATGTGCTCGCCGAACAGCCGCGAGGTGATGTCGGTCGCGCCGCCCGGCGCGTAAGGCACCACGATCTTCACCGGCTTCGACGGATACTTGTCCTGCGCGACGGCCGCGCCGCCGAGCGCAAGACAGAGGGACGAAAGCACCGTAACGATCAGTCGCTTCATTGCATGCTCCCTTGCGTGATTTTTCGTTGTCGTTCGTGCTCAATTTGGCTTGAGCCCCGCCGCCTTGGCCAGGGCGCCTTGTGTCGACGATCTCTTCCTTGATGAAAGCATCGAATTCCGCCGGCTTGAGTCGGCATCGGCACGACGTCGAAACCGGCCAGCTTGTCGCGCAGCGCCGGTGTTTCCAGCGCCTTCATGGTTTCCGCGTGCAGCCGGTCGACGATCGCGCGCGGCGTCTTCGCCGGCACGAACATGCCGAACCAGAGCACGTAATCGGAATTTGGATAGCCCGCCTCGAGCGTGGTCGGCACGTCGGGCAGCGCCGAGACCCGCTCGCGGCCGCTCACCGCGAGCGCCAGCAGCCGGCCGTCGCGGATGTCCGGAACCGCCACCGCGATCGGCGAGAACGCGAAATCGACGCGCCCCGACGCCGACCTCGGGGCGGAAGCCGCCGCCCTTGAACGGCACATGGATCGCCTCGAAGCCGGCGCTCAGCCGGAACCGCTCGGCGGTCAGATGCGTGGTCGAGCCGACGCCGGCCGAAGCAAAGGTCATCGGCTTCGCCTTGGCGGCTGCGACGAACTGCTGGATCGTCTTGATGCCCTTCGACGGCGCGATCACCAGCGCGGTCGGCATCATGCCGAAGGACGCGACCGCCGCGAAATCGCGCGCCACGTCGTAGGTCATGTTCGGATAGATCGCCGGCGCGATGGCGTGCGACGTCGACTGTCCGAGAATCGTGTAGCCGTCGGGATCGGCCTTGGCGACCGCGGCCGAGCCGATCGTGCCGCCCGCGCCGCCGCGGTTCTCCACCACGATCTGCTGGCCGAGCTGGATCGAGAGCTGGTGAAAGACCATGCGCGACACCACGTCGGCGCCGGTGCCCGGCGCGAACGGCAGGATCGCGCGGATCGGCCGCGTCGGCCACTGCGCGGCGGATTCGGCCCATGCGCTTCCGCTCGCGAGCACCGCGAGACACGACAACAACGCGAACGCCTGCCGCTTCATGAACGCTCTACGTGTTTGCGCATGAGCCAGGCGGCTCGTGCGGCGCGTCTTACTGCTTTTCGATTCCCGCTTCCTTGGCGAGCTTTTCGGTGTCCAGCACGTCGGCCTTGAAGTAGCGCTCGAACTCCGGCTGCGACATCGGCAGCGGCTCGATGCCGAGCTTCGCCAGCCGCTCCTTCACGCCCGGATCGGCGATCGCCTTCTGGGTTTCCTGGTAGAGCCGGTCGACCATGTCGCGCGGCGTCTTGGCCGGCACGAACACGCCGTTCCAGAACGCGTAGGCCGCGGCCGGCAGCCCGATCTCGGCGGTGGTGGGAACATCCGGAAGCTGCGGCGCGCGCTTGTCGGAGGAAACCGCCAGCGCCGTCACCGTGCCGCTCTTGATGTTGTTGAGCGCCGGGGCGATCGGCAGGAAGTAGTAGTCGATGCGGCCGGCCATCACCTCGGTCAGCGCCTCGACCGGGCCCTTGAAGGGAACGTGCTGCGCCTTGATGCCGGCGGCGACGCGGAATTTCTCGGCGGCGAGATGCGAGGCGGCGCCGATCCCGGCCGAGGCGTAGTTCAGCTCGCCCGGCTTCGCCTTGGCGGCGGCGATCAGGTCGGCGGCGGTCTTGAAGCCCTTCGACGGCGCGGCGACCAGCACGCTCGGCGAGATGCCGACCGCGCTGACCGGGATGAAATCGTTCAGCGTGTCGTAGGGCAGCGTCTTGTGCGTCACGTAGGACGCGCTGAACGTCGCCGAGTGGAACAGGATGGTGTAGCCGTCCGGCGTCGCGCGCGCCGCCTGGCCGACGCCGATGGTGCCGCCGGCGCCGGGCCGGCTTTCGATCACGATGGTCTGGCCGAGCTGCTTGGAGAGCTGCTCGAACACGATGCGGGCGGTGATGTCGTTGGCGTTGCCGGCGGCGAACGGGATGATCGCGGTGATGGTCCGCGACGGGTAGGTCTGCGCGGAGGAAGAGCCGGAACTCAGGAACAGGGCCGGAATAACCGCGAAGAACATCCGACGAAGTCGCATTTCCGCCTCCTCGCGCTTCTTTTTATGCCGTCCCACCGGCGATTTTGGCACGTTGGGCAACGCATTGTCACGCCGCGCCGGCCCTCCCCAAACCCGCACGAATGCTGATATCATGGGCGCATTCACGGGACCCCGTTTCCGCGACAATGGGCCACTGGATTGCTAGGCTGCTAGCCTAAACTTAACCGGATCCGCTCATGATGGATTCGGCTCTCTAACGCAGGATTTGCAATGCGTTCGCGTATCGTCATTGCCGTTGCGTCAGCGCTCGTCGCAGTTTCGGTTGCGGCGCACGCGCAGCAGGGTTCGGTGTCGAACAGCCGGCTGATGTTCGATCCCAACAGCGTGGGCACCCCAGGCAACAAGCCGCAGCCGCTGACACCGCCCGCCGCCACGACGACGACAGGCCAAAGCGCGCAGCAGCAGCCCGCCAGCAGGCAAGTCATCGCGCCCCAGCCGCAAGCGGCGCCGCCGGCTCCGAAACCGGCCGCGCGAGCGGCCTCTACCGGCGCCGTGAAGCCAGCTCCGGTACGCCGCGCGGCGCCGACTGAGCGGGTCATCAACGACGCCACCGCCACGCAGACGCGTTCCGCCGATCGGCCGGTTCCGCGCGAACAGCCGAACCTGGGCCGGCTCTCGCTGCCGCAAGGCTCGCTGGGCTACGAAAGCAAGACCCAGATGCAGACCTACGACATGTCCGACGGCCGCCGCGTGCCGGGCTTCGACAACATCCAGCGCAACGACTCGTCGTATTTCGGACTGTCGCTGAGAATGCCGACCGTGGGCGCGCCATCGCCGTCGTCATCCTCCTCTTCGTCATGGTCGTCGTCGCCGTCATCATTCGGCAGCCACGGCGCAAACTGACCTGGCAAACCGCGTCTTGGATGGCGGCTCCGCAAGGAGTACAAGCCATGATCGAAAGCGCGGAGAGCGAGCCATGGCCAAGCAAGCCATCGTGTCTGACGAGTTCGCGAAGAAGTTCGCGACCGAGAAAGAGACGCCCTACACCCGCTGGGTGAAGAGCGAAGGGCTCGACATCATCTCGTCGACCTACGTGCCAAACCTGCACACCGTCGAGCTGAAGCCATGGGCGCGGCGCGGCGGCGCCGGCGTGTTCATGAACCACGAGGCGTCGCGCACCTCGAACGACTGCTACGTCTGCGAGATCCCGCCCGGCAAGACGCTGGCACCGCAGCGGCAACTGTTCGAAGAGACCATCATGATCCTGTCCGGCCGCGGCTCCACCACGGTGTGGAACGACGCCGGCCAGCGCATGACATTCGAGTGGAAGGCGGGCGCGCTGTTCGCCATCCCGCTCAACTGCTGGCACCAGCACTTCAACGGCTCGGGCCGCGAGCCGGCGCGTTTCGTTTCCGTCACCAACGCGCCGATCGTGATCAATCTCTATGAGGACTTGGATTTCATCTTCGGCACCAGCTACGACTTCAAGGGCCGCTTCAACGGCGAGCCGGACTACTTCTCCGCCAAGAACGAAACCAAGGGCTTCCTGCTCGCCACCAACTTCGTGCCCGACGCGGTCAACCTGCCGCTCATCACCGCGAAGGAGCGCGGCGCCGGCGGCGGACACATCCGCTTCAACTTCGCCAAGTCGTCGCTCAACAGCCACATCTCCCAGTTCCCGATCGGCACCTACAAGAAGGCGCACGCCCACGGGCCGGGCGCGCATGTAATCATACTGTCCGGCGAAGGCTATTCGCTGATGTGGCCGGAGGGCGACGAGCCGCGCTACTACAAGTGGGAGGTCGGCACCATGATCGTGCCGCCCAACATGTGGCTGCATCAGCACTTCAACACCGGCACCACGCCGGCGCGCTATCTCGCCTTCAAGCATGAGGGCGTCGCGATCCGCAACGCGCAGGGCGTGCCGAAGGCGTGGATCAGCAAGCGCCAGGGCGGCGACCAGATCGATTACCGCGACGAGAATCCGGAGACGCGCAAGCAATTCGCGCAGGAGCTCGCCAAGCACGGCCTGACCTCGCAGATGGACAAGGCGTATGCTGCGGAGGTTGCGGACGCATCGGCCAACACGGCGGCCGAGGAGAAAGAACATGCATGACGTCCCAGGCCAGGTGCACTGGCACGAGCCGACCGGCGGCAAGCGCGCGGGCTTCGGCAAGTTCGGCCGGCCGAAGACGCCCTACGACAATTTCATGGAGTCGGAAGGCATCCCGGTGTTCCGCGACATCGGCGTCAGCAAGGTGCAGAACCTGCCGCTCGCGCCCTGGAAGCGCACCGGCGGGCGCGGCACCTACATCCAGCTCCACGGCACCGAAGGCAAATGGGGCTGCTACGTCGTCGAGGTGCCGGGCGCCGGCGCGCTCAATCCGGAGAAGCACCTCTACGAGGAAATCTATTTCGTGGTCGAAGGCCGCGGCACCACCGAGGTCTGGCTCGACAACGACAGCAAGCGCCACGTGTTCGAATGGCAGAAGGGCTCGCTGTTCTCGATTCCGGTGAACGCGATGCACCGCATCGTCAACGCCTCGTCGGCGCCGGCGCTGCTGCTCGCCGGCACCACCGCGCCGAACCTGATGAACCTGATGAACAACGTCGGCGCGATCTTCGATTGCCCGTACCAGTTCCGCGACCGCTTCTCCGGCGCCGACGACTTCTACAAGTACAAGGACGACATCGAGCCCGATCCGGTGCGCGGCCTCGCCATGCGGCGCACCAACTTCGTGCCCGACATCGTCAACTGCGACCTGCCGCTCGACAACCGCCGCTCGCCCGGCTTCCGCCGCGTCGAGCCGTTCATGACCGGCAACACGTTCTATCTCTGGATCGGCCAGCACGAGAACGGCCGCTACTCCAAGGCGCACGCGCACACCTCCGCCGCCGTGCTGATCTGCATCAAGGGCAAGGGCTACACCTACACCTGGCCGGAGCGGAACGGCGTCACGCCGTGGAAGGACGGCAAGGAGAGCGAGATCAAGCGCGTCGACTACGAGCCGGTCGGCATGGTGTCGGCGGCGCCCGGCGGCGCGCGCTGGTACCACCAGCATTTCGGCGCCTCGAAGGAGCCGCTGCGGCTCACCGCCTGGTTCGGCCCGCACAATCCCGGCCGCGAGCCCGGCCCGCCCGGCGAGCAGCACATCGACTACACCGCGATGGACATTCCCGAAGGCGGCAGCGCCATCCCCTATTGGATGGAAGATCCCTTCATCAAGGAGGAATACGACGAGCGCCTCGTCCGCGAGGGCGTCGAGAACCGCATGAAGCCCGAATATTACGACAAGAACTACAAGGGCGAGCTGCCGAAGGAGTGAGCCTCGCCTGGCGCATGCGGGACATCGCGTAGCGCCGCTTGCTCAATCGCAACAATCAATGCGACAAACCTCCCGGGAAAATTCGGGAGGATTAGTCCATGCGTGTTGTTGCGCTCGAAGAGCATTTCACCGCTCCAGACCTGGTCAAGAAATACGTCAATCCGGACGCGATCAGCGCCCGCGGCTTCAAGCCTCGCAAGCTGGCGCCGGGCCGCGTCAATCCGCTGGAGCTGGCGCCGGAGATCGGCGAACGGCGGCTGAAATCGATGGACGATGCCGGCGTCACGGTGCACGTGATCTCCAACACCGGCCCCGGCCCCGACCTGGTGCCCGGTCCGGACGGCGTCACCCTCGCCCGCGCGCTGAACGATCAGCTCGCCACGATGTGCGCCAAGAATCCCAAGCGCTTCGCGGGCTGGGCCGTGCTGCCGATGGCGAGCCCGAAGGACTGCGCCGCCGAACTCAAGCGCGCGGTCAAGGACCTCGGCTTTGTCGGCGCCATGATCAACGGTACCTGCGAGGGCCGCTTCCTCGACCATCCCAGCTACGACGACCTGCTGGCGGCGTCGGTCGAGCTCGACGTGCCGGTCTACATCCATCCGCACCTGCCGCCCGAATCGGTCCGGCAGGCGTACTACTCCGGGCTGGAGCCGGGCGCCGGCCGCGTGCTCGAAAGCGCCGGCTGGGGCTGGCACTCGGAAGTCGCCATTCACACGCTGCGCCTGGTGTATGCCGGCACCCTCGACAAGCATCGCAAGCTCAAGGTGATCATCGGCCACATGGGCGAGATGCTGCCGGTGATGCTGGTGCGTGTCGACGAGACGTCGGTCGCCGACATCGGCCACCTTTCGCGGCCGCCGAGCCAGCAGATCCTCGAGCAGGTCTGGATCACCACCAGCGGCATCTTCAGCCAGCCGCCGTTCCTCGCCGCGCTGCAGACGTTCGGCATCGACCGCATCATGTTCTCGGTCGACTATCCATACGCGCTCGACTCGCAGGGCCGGAAGTTCCTCGACGAGGTCTGCCTTGCGCCCGCCGACATGGCAAAGCTGTGCCACGGCAACGCGGATGCGCTGCTGAAGCTGAAGGCGTGACCTCTGTGTCCCGGACGCGGTGCAGCGTGCAACGCTGCGCCGCAGATCCGGGACCCCGGTCTTACATTTTGCACTCAAACGGGGGCATCACTCCAAAATCTTCTTCAGCCGCTCGCCCTGCGACGCCGGCATCGCGACGACTTCCCCGATCAGCTTCTGCAGCGCCTCGCCCGACACCGCGTCGATATCGAAATTTTCCTTCTTGGCCTGCTCCAGGAACGCCGGATCGCGCACCATCGCGTCGAATGCGTCGCGCAGCGCCTTGACGCGCTCGGGTGGTGCCTCCGGCGTGGTGAAGATCGGCCGCCCGATGTAGGTCGATGCCGACAAGAGCCGCAGCAGCGTGCGATCGTCGTCATTGGCGCCGAGGTCCATCAGCAGCGGCACGTCGGGCAGCTCGGGCACCTTCTTCAATCCGATCTGCACCAGGATATTGATCTTGTTCTCGGCGAGCCAGTGCGCCCGCGTCTTCTTCCATGATTGCCACGAGTTCGAGCCGCGCACGTCCACCTCGCCGCGCTCCATCGCGATGTTGATATCGTTGCCGCCGGGATAGCCGAGGATGATCTTGAACCTGGTGCCGAGCAGCGCATTCATCGCCTTGGGATATTGCGACGATGTCGAGCCGCCGGTCGCGCCCACCGTCACCTCCCGGCGCTTGGCGTCCTCGATGGTCTTGATGCCCGAGGCGTGCCACGCCGCAGTGGTGTTGTTCTCGCTCGCCGGGTTGCCGATGTAGATGAACTTGGTGGTGTCGAACTGGATGCGCTTGTCGCCCGCCGCCTGCTGCAGCGACAGCGACTGATCGACCGCCGCCAGCACCGTGCCGTCGCGCGGCGCGACGTTGTAGACCCAGGTCGCGGCAGCGCGGCTGCCGGCGCCCGGCATGTTGCGCGCCACGATCAGCGGCTTGCCGGGAATGTACTGGCCGAGATGGCGCGCCACGAGCCGCGCATAGAGATCGTAGGTGCCGCCGGATGAGTAGCCGATGATCAGATCGATCTTCTTGCCGCGGTAGAAATCTTCGACCGATTGTTGGCACAGGGCCGCGCCTGGCCAGACCGCCAGCAGCGCGGAAATCAGGATGACGCGACGTCTCATGAAATGAGCCTTGACCGCAGCCGAGCCGTGATGGGTTATGAGCGCGCATTGTTGCCGCTTGCGAGCAGCCGATCAATGACCGACGACGACCAGGGCGGGCGCGTTTTCTTCTCCTCGACCGGCCGCACGCTGGAGGGCGAGGACGAAATCTGCCTGCTCACCGTCGGCGTCGACATCGGCTCGTCGACCTCGCATCTGGTGTTCTCGCGCATCGTGCTGGAGCGGCTCGACAGCCGCTACGTGGTCAGCGAGCGCGAGACGTTCTACGGCTCGGACATCCTGCTGACGCCCTACTCCGAGGGCGAAACCATCGACGCCGAGGCGCTCGGCGCCTTCATCAAGAAGGAATACGCCGACGCCAAGGTCGATCCGGACGAGATCGACACCGGCGCGCTGATCCTCACCGGCGTCGCGGTGCGGCGGAGCAACGCGCGCGCGATCGGCGAATTGTTCGCGCGGCAGGCCGGCAAAATGGTGGCGGTTAGCGCCGGCGACAGCCTCGAAACCATCATGGCGGCCTACGGCTCCGGCGCGGTGGCGCGCTCGATCCGCGACGAGTGCGTGGTGATGAACGTCGACGTCGGCGGCGGCACTTCGAAGATCGCCGTGTGCGCCGAAGGCAAGGTCACCGACGTCGCGGCGCTCGATGTCGGCGCGCGGCTGCTTTGCCTCGCGCCGGACGGCAAAATTTTGCGCGTCGAGGAGGCAGGCAAGCGCTTTGCCGCCGAGCTTGGCATCGACGTGACGGTCGGCGCGATGCTGACGCTCGATCAGGGGCACGCGATCGCCAGCGCGATGGCCGACCGCCTGTTCGAGGCGATGGAAGGCGGCACGCCTACCGCGCAGGGCAGAAGCCTGCTGCGCACCGATCCGCTCGGTTACAGCGGCAAGGTCAAAGAGCTGACGTTTTCCGGCGGAGTGTCCGAGTTCATCTACGGCAACGAAGCCAAAAAATTCGGCGACCTCGGTCCGCTGCTGGCGGCAGAAATCCGCGCCCGGGTCGAGACATTCTGCCCCAATCTCGAGCAATCGCTCGAAGGCATCCGCGCCACCGTGGTCGGCGCGTCGCAATACACCATCCAGCTCAGCGGCAGCACGATCTACGTGTCGCCGCTCGACGCGTTGCCGCTGCGCAACGTGCCGGTGATCGCGCCGGCGCTGCCGCTCGACGGCGAAGTCATCGACCCCTCTGCGGTGACGCGCGCGATACAGACCATGCTCAAGCGGCTCGATCTCGCCGGCGGCGAAACGCCGGTGGCGCTGTTCGTGCCGTGGCAAGGCTCGGCGACATTCCAGCGGCTCGACGCGTTCTGCCGCGGCGTGGTCGAGGGATTGCGCGGCGGCCTCTCGCGAAGTCATCCGCTGATTCTTGCCGGCGACGGCGACGTCGGCGGGCTGATCGGCATTCATCTGCGCGAAGAGATGAAGATCGCCAACGCGATCGTGTCGATCGACGGGCTGGAGCTGAAGGAGTTCGACTACATCGACATCGGCGCGATGCTCGACGCATCCGGCGCCGTGCCGGTGGTGATCAAGTCGCTGATCTTTCCGGGCAGCGCCGCGGCCAAGGCCGCGCCGCGATAGTCAGCGGGCTCGTTTCTTGCCAGTCAGCAGAACCAGGGCCGCACCGAGCGCGAACGCGCCGCCGATGGCCACAATCGTCGACCGGTGACCCCAGTTGGAGGATAGGTGCGTCACCAGCTCGACGACGCTCATGTGTGAATGGTCACCGCCATGCGCAAACGCCACCGACCCGAAGCCAGTGGCCGTCACGAGAACCAGCGCGGTCAGGACAAACGTCACGGCGAGCGAGCGAAGCATGATGGTCCTTCCAGCGGCAATGACGGGTTTGTTATCGCCTACCGGCCGCGGCCTTTCAATCCACCTCGATGACCACCGTGCCGCCCTCGACCTTGGTGGGATAGGTCTTCACCGGGATCATGCAGGGTGGCGACACCACCTCGCCGGTCTTGATGTCGAACTGGCCGTTGTGGAAGTTGCACTCGATCACGTCGCCGTCGATGTAGCCTTCCGACAGCGAGCCGGGGCCGTGGGTGCAGGCGTCGTCGATGACGTAGAACTGGCCCTCGAGGTTGAAGACCGCGACGACGACGCCCCCTGCCTCCACCCGTAGCGCCGTTCCGGCTGCAACATCATCGGCTTTGCAGAGTTCGAACTCTCGTGGACACGGCGAAGGTTCTCTTGGAGGGCATTTCGCGGTAGGGTGAGCGCCAGTCTTAGACCATGGGTTTTGCCGCCCGGTCAACGCTAGCCGCCTGATATGGCTTGAAGAATTGGCGTTTTAGGCGCACCAAGGCGGCAGAACGATCCGGGAGCCTTCGATGCTTCGGAAAGAACAGAACGACCTCCTCACCCAGACCGGCCCCGGCACGCCGATGGGCCGGATGTTCCGTCTGAACTGGCAGCCCGCGCTGCTGGCCTCGGAACTGCCGGAGAACGAGTGCCCGCCGGTGCGGGTCAAGCTGCTGTCCGAGCGGCTGCTCGCCTGGCGCGACACGCAGGGCCGCTATGCGCTGACCGATGAGTTCTGCGCGCACCGCGGCGTGTCGCTGTGGTTCGGCCGCAACGAGCAGAACGGGCTGCGCTGCCCGTACCACGGCTGGAAATACGACCACACCGGCCAGTGCATCGAGGTGCCGTCCGAGCCGACCGAGAGCGGCTTCTGCAAGAAGATCAAGCTGAAGTCCTATCCGCTGGTCGAGCGCGGCGGCGTGCTGTGGACCTACATGGGCCCGCCGGAGCAACAGCCGCCGCTGCCGGAGTGGGAATTCGCCATGGTGCCGGCCGACCGCAGCTTCATGTCCAAGCGGCTGCAGGAATCGAACTGGCTGCAGGCGATGGAAGGCGGCATCAATTCCAGCCACGTCTCGTTCCTGCACTCGGGCGAGCTCGACAAGGATCCGCTGTTCAAGGGCTCGAAGGGCAACCAGTACAACATGGGCGACATGAAGCCGGTGTTCGAAGTGGTCGAGAGCCCCGGCGGCCTCTACATCGGCGCGCGCCGCAACGCCGAGAACGGCAACTACTACTGGCGCGTCACGCAATACGTGATGCCGGCCTTCACCATGATCCCGCCCCGCGCCGACCATCCGGTGCACGGCCATTTCTGGGTGCCGATCGACGACGAGAACTGCTGGGCCTGGAGCTTCGACTACAAGGTGACGCGCCCGCTGTCGCGAGCACGAGCTGCAGTCGATGCGCGAGGGCAAGGGCATCCACAACACCTACGTGCCCGGCACCTTCCGTCCGCTCGCCAACAAGGACAACGACTACCTGATCGACCGCGCCGCGCAGAAGCGCGGCGACACCTTCAGCGGCGTCGAAGGCATCGCGATGCAGGACGCCTCGCTGCAGGAGAGCATGGGTCCGATCGTCGACCGCACCAAGGAGAACCTGGTCTCGACCGACAACGGCATCATCATGGCGCGCCATCGTCTGCTGCGCGCGCTCAAGGCGATGGAGAAGGGCGAGACGCCGCCCGGCATCGCGCTGCGAGCATCAGCGCTGCCGCTCCGCCGCCGTGGTGCTGCCGCCGGACCAGCCGTTCAAGGAGGCGGCGAAGGAAGCGCTGGTGGTGCAGACCGGCAAGGAGCACGCGACGGTTTGACCGATGCAATCCGAATCCGCCCGCATGTCCAGCGCCGCCGAGGCGCGGTTCCGCATCGACGCGCCGAACTCGCTGCCGCGCGCGGTGAAGGTGATCGCGCTCGACCCGCCCAGCGAGCGCGTGGTGAAGACGCTGGCGCAGCGTCAATGGAGCCGCGCGACGTTCTTCACCGCGTCGGCGTTCGGCAGCGCGCCGAAGGCCGGCGAGAGCTTCGCCGGCTGGCTGTCGCGATCTCGCCGGCCGCACCAAGAATCTCGTCGAAGAGGTCAACAGCGCCGACCTGGTGGTGATGGTGGCGGCCGCCGGCGAGAGCGCGCGGCGCCGCCTCGATCATCGGCGAGGCGTGCAGCCTGAAGCGCGTGATGACCACCGGCGCTGATCCTCGGCGGCGCCGACAAGTCCGACGAGGCGCTGTCGCAAGACGCTGTCGCAGCTGCGGCCCTGGGCGCTGATGCTGGTGGTCGCCAGCGCCGAGGAATACATCGAGGACATGCTTCGGGCGCTGAGGGCGTGACCGCCTGCCGCGTTGGCACCGACCTTGCAACTCCCCTAACATCGCTGCGGACATTGTGAGGACCATTGCCATGCATGTGTTTCGACGCGCGGGCCTTGCCGCTGCACTGACCATCGCAGCCGTACCCGCCCTCGCGCAAACCCCCGAGCAATTCTACAAGGGCAAGTCGATCGACATGATCATCGGCTATCCGCCGGCCGGGTCGAACGACGTCTATGCGCGGCTGGTCGCGCGCCATCTCGGCAAGCACATCCCCGGCAATCCTTCGATCGTGCCGAAGAACATGCCTGGCGCCGGCAGCTTCCTGGCGCTGGCGCACATGTACAACATCGCGGCGAAGGACGGACTTTCGATCGGCATCGGCGCGCCGACCGCAGCGCTCGACGAGAAGCTCGGCACCCAGGGCGTGCGCTTCAAGACCGCCGAGCTGAACTGGATCGGCCGCGTCGATTCGCTCGTGAACATGGTGTTCCTCTGGCACACCTCGCCGGTGAAGACCTTCGCCGACGCGCAGCAGATGGAATCCAAGCTGTCCGGCACCGGCGTCGGCTCCACCGTCTCGGTCTATCCGCTGGTCACCAACAACGTGCTCGGCACCAAGTTCAAGCTGATCATGGGCTACAAGGGCTCCGCCGAGGCGCAGCTCGCGGTCGAGCGCGGCGAGGTCGACGGGCATTCGACGTCGTGGACCGCGGTGAAGGTCGGGCATCCCGACTGGTACCCGAGCAAGAAAATTTCGATCGTCGTGCAATACGCGCTCAAGCGGCACCCCGAATTGTCCGAGGTGCCGACCGCCGTCGAGCTGGCGCGCAACGACGAGGAGCGCGCCATCCTCGCCGCGGTGATGAACGCGACCGAGGTCGGCACCGCCTTCATGACCACGCCCGGCGCGCCGGCCGACCGCGTCACCGCGCTGCGCCGCGCGTTCGACGCCATGACCAAGGACCCCGAATACATCGAGGACGCCAACAAGCTGAAGCTCACGCTCGGCCCGGTCACCGGCGAGGAGTTGCAGAAGCTGGTCGGCGACGTCAGCCGGGATCACGCCTGCGCTGCTGGAAAAGGTGAAGGCGGTCTACGGCGCGCAGCAGAAGTGACGCGATAGCAGCAGCAGTCAAATCTCCATCCGTCGTCATGGCCGGGCTTGTCCCGGCCATCCACGCCTTGGCGGCAAGCAAGGCGTGGATGCCCGGCACCATAGGCGAGCGAAGCGACGCCGTCCTTTGGACGGCTATGGCCGGGCATGACGGCGGTGGTTTCCTCTCTTATGCTTCCCCCATGACAACCAAAGTCACCATCGCCGCGCTTCAGCAGATGAAGCGCGACGGCCAGAAAAGCGTCGGCGTGGTCGCATGGGACGCGCAGATCGCGCGCGCTGGCCGACCGCGCCGGCGTCGATTTCATTTCGGTCGGCAATTCCGTCGGCGTGAACCTGTGGGGCCATGACGATCCGCTCCAGGTCACGATGGATGAGATGCTGATCTGCTGCAAAGCGGTGCGCCGCGGCGCAACGCGCGCGCTGGTGAGCTGTGACGTGCCCTACGGCCCGGTGCAGCAATCGCCCAGAGGCCGCCGTCCGCGCGGCGGAGCGCCTCGTCGAAGAAGGCGGTGCCGACATGGTGAAGCTCGATGCCGCCGCCGACCATCCCGAAGCGGTGCGCGCGGTGGTCAAGGCCGGCATTCCGGTGTTCGCGCAGTTCGGCCTGACGCCGCAGACCGCGGCGAAGCACGGCATCCCCTACAGCGCGCAGAACGCGCCCGGCGCACAGGCGACGCCGGAGATGACGGCCAAGCTGGTCGAGGAGGCGAAACTGCTGGAGAACTGCGGCGCCTGCGCGCTCGATTTCACCAACTCCGGGCCGGTGGTGGGCGCCGCGGTGGTGAAGGCGGTGTCCATCCCGGTGATCGGCGGGTTCGGCGGCGGGCCGTGGCTCGACGGCCGCGTGCGGCTCGCCATCACTGCGATCGGCTATGGCGAGAAGTGGCTCGACTCCAAGATCGACACCTACACCAACACATCCAAAGCCGCGCTCGAGGCCTTCACCGCGCTGATCGCGGACGCGCGGGCGGGCCGGCAGATCAAGGGGTAGAGTGGATGATAGCAGTTGCCGTCATGCCGGGGCGCGCGCGCCATAAGCGCGTTTACGCGCGTCTTTCGACGCGCTATGGCGCGCGAACCCGGAATCCAGAGGCAAGCTCGGAACATGGTTCTCGATTCCGGATCGCCGCTTCGCGGCGTCCGGAATGACGGCGGAGAAATCCCATGCCCTTCGCCACCATCGACGGCATCGCGACGCGCTACGAGACGATCGGGCAAGGCCCGCCGCTGCTGATGTACGCGCCGGGCGGCTTCAACGCCGTGATCGAGATGTGGTCGACGCAAGGCATCTACGCCAAGATCAAGCTGCTCGATCACCTGCCGAAACGATACACCTGCATCGTGTTCGACCGCCGCGAGTGCGGCCAGTCCGGCGGCCGGGTCGAGGCGCTGACCTGGGCGCACTACGTGGCGCAGGGCAAGGGCCTGCTCGATCATCTCGGCATCGAGCGCGCGCATCTGTTCGGCGGCTGCATGGGCTGCTGTCCGGTCACGGCGTTCGCGACGGCGATGCCCAACATGGTGCGGGCCATGGTGCTGTGGTGGCCGGTCGGCGGCGCAAAGTACCGCATCGCCAGCCACAAGCGTTTCGCCGAGCATCTGGCATTCGTGCAGCAGGAAGGCCTCGCCGCCGTGGTCGCGCTGGTGGAGCAGGACGGCAAGCCGTTCGGCGCGGAGCCGCGCGGCGGGCCGTGGGCCTCGGTGATAAAGCGTGACCGCGAATTCGCGAAAGACTACGCGAAGCAGGACGTCGACACCTATCAGCGCACGACGCTTGCCATGATGCGCAACCTGTTCGATCGCGATACCGCGCCCGGCGCCGAGCCCGAGGACATGCTCAAGCTCGATATCCCCGCGCTGGTGATCCCCGGCCAGGACGCCTCGCATGCCACCTCGGCGGCGCGCTATCTGGAGGAATGCCTGCCGAAATCGGAATACTGGGACGTGCCGGTCGCGGAGCAGCGCGAAGACAATTCGGCGAAGCGCGTGATGGAGTTCCTGGATAAGGCGAGCAGGGCAGGATGACGGACAACAAATTCGATCCGCTGCGCGACCACCTGAAGAGCCATGGCAAGGACGAGCTTGTCATGACGTTCGACGAGATCGAGGAGATCCTCGGCTTCGGCCTGCCGCGGGCCGCGCAACGCGCCGAATGGTGGTTCGACGACACGCCGGAGCATCCACGCCTGCAGCGCATCGCCGTGCGTGACGCCGGCTACGACGCGAAGCGGCTTCCTGATGGCAAAAGTGTCCGGTTCAGCAAAATCTCGCTGGCGAAGCGACGACAGCGTCCGGTGTGATTCCGATTTAATCGGGAATGGTGATCGGGACCAGCTCTGCGAGATCGGCGATGGCGCTGCAATACCCCGGCAGAAGCGGCCTAGCGATCCTTCTTGTCCCAGCGCTTCATGCACTCGGCAAGATACTCTTCGAATTTCGGATTTTCGTTTTGAAACACCGTGACGACAATCGAAGCTTCGTCGTGATTTTTTTCGGGCAGGCCGATTTGACGGAAGTTGGCGATGTATCGTCTCGTCGCATAGTCATGACATGCGATGAGTTGGGGCGATACCTCCTGGTCTCGCGCGCTCGCGGGCGCGTTCATGACAGAGAGCATCGCAATGGCGATCAGGCGCGCAATCACTCAGGCATCCCCTCGCACATCTTCGCTCGCTCCGTGGAAATATCCCAGCAGCGAGATGCTCCAAAGATAATCCAGCGGGCCGGGTAATTCCGTTTCTAGCCCCGAATTATTGCCATCAAGCTTACCGCGCACGTCCCCTGAGCAAAATCCAGGCAAATTGACGCCCTCAGCCGCTTGACATCGTCTGGAATAGGATTATATTCATGAAATCTCATCCAGCCGAGGGCGCTTTCATGAGGCGTTTGGGTAGCGGGATGGGTGCGGCGCCTGCGGTTGGATCTCGCAAATCCGGCCCCGGGAGGCCCGGGTCACCGTCCGTCCCGACTACGCGGGACTGCCCTTGATTGGGCTGGTGGGTGACGGAGGAAGGGCGGCGAAAGCCTCCCGATCCCGGGGTGGAAGGCCCACCCATCCGTCGCTGAAAGTTACGGTCCCGAGGAACCAAAAATCGCCGCGATGGAGCGCCGAGAGGCGCGCGCCTCGCGAATTCGAGGCGCCCCCGCCGAAGAGCCCTCACAGGCAACGGCGGGAACAGAGATGTGGCGCCGCTTGGCGCTCCATCCCCTCGGACTTGCCGGGGGGCACGGAACTGAAGGCGAGCCCGCGCCTTCCAAAAAACCGGGCGCAATTCGCATGGCTGAAAGGATGGATGGCTGGCGCGATGCTTCGTACACTGCTTGACGAATGCCTCCGACAGTCGTCCCCGCGAGAGCGGGCACCCATGGATCAGCGAATTTCGTAGTGGGATGGATCCCCGCTTTCGCGGGGATGACAACAGAGAGCGAGGCAACAATGGAGGAAACATGCGCGCAATTCTGCTGAAGGCCTTTGCCCTTCTCCTCGTTTTCTCAGCGCCCGCGGTGGCGCAGGATTATCCCTCAAAGCCGCTGCGCCTGATCATTCCGTTCGCGCCGGGCGGCAGCGTCGACATTGTCGCGCGGCTCGCCGCGCAGAAGCTCGGCGACCGTCTCGGCAAGCAGGTGGTGGCGGAGAACCGCGCCGGCGCCGGCGGCATGATCGGGCTGGAACTGGCAATCGCAGCGCCGCCGGACGGCCACACCCTGGTGCTCGTCTCGCTGGCGCACGCGGTCAATCCGCATATCAACAAGCTCAACTACGACACCGCCAAGGTGCTGTCGTTTGCCGCCTCGCTCGGCAACGGCCCGAGCGTGTTCACGGTGCATCCCTCGGTGCCGGCGACGACGGTGAAGGAGCTGATCGCGCTCGCCAAGGCCAAGCCCGGCACGCTGCATTTCGCCCACGCCGGCGTCGGCAGCTTCACCCACACCGCGTCGGTGCTGTTCTCCATGATGGCTGGCATCGACACGGTGATGGTGCCGTTCAAGGGCGGCGGCCCGGCGATGATCGATGTGCTGGGCGGCCACAGCCAGCTTCTGATGAATTCATATCTCGCCTCGCTGTCGCACGTGCGCGCCGGCAAGCTCCGCGCGCTCGGCGTCAGCGACACACGGCGCTCGCACCTGCTTCCCGACGTACCCACCATCGACGAGGCCGGCGTGCCCGGCTACCAGGCGGCCAACTGGTGGGGCATCGCGGTGCCGGCCGCTACGCCGAAGCCGATCGTCGAGCGGCTCAACAAGGAGATCAACGCGGTTCTCAGCTCTGATGAGGTGAAGAAGATTTTCGACGAGCAGGGCGCGGTGGCGGTGCCGATGAGCGTCGCTGAATTCACCAAGTTCTACGACGACGAGGTCGCGAAGTGGGGCAAGGTGGTGAAGGCGGCCAACATCAAGCCGGAAGGGCAGTGAGCGGAGAGACCTTGACCGATCAACAGCAATCGCACTCGAAGTCGTCGGGCACCGCAATCGCGTCCTTCATCCAGCGCGGCGGAAGATCGTCCTCCGTCACCTCGCCGACCGGCTTGAACACCTTGGTGTGGTGCCGCCGTTCGCCGCTCCAGAACGCGATGACGGTCTCGAGCGGCGGACAGCCGGGCAGAGCGCAGGCAACCTCGGCCACCAGGATCGCGGCTTCTTCGCCCAACGCAAAGCGCTCGCGCGTCCAGTCCCGCACGCGGTCCAGCGCCTCGCGGTGCTGCGGGCTTTTGTTGATGAAGCCAAGCATGGTGCCGACTAGAATGCACTCGCGACGGACGGCCCGTCACCATCGAGGAAGGACGTGTCCGTGGCTGAAAAAGTGCTGGCGGCGGTCAGAACCGGGCCGAGCAAGACCGAGATCCGCGAATACCCGATGCCGGACATGCCGGCCGACGCGCGCTGATGAAGATGGAGGTCGGCCGGCATCTGCGGCACCGACGTCAAGCTCTACGCGCACCCGCCGAACGACAAGCCCACCATCATGGGCCACGAGAACATCGGCTACATCGCCAAGGCCGGCCGCGAGTTCACCAACCGCAAGGGCTTCAAGGAAGGCGATCTCGTCTTCGTCGAGCACTACGTGAGCTGCGGCAAGTGCGAATGGTGCCACGCCGGCCAGTACCGGCATTGCGAGAACACCAACTGGCGCACCAATCCCGACGCGATCCGCTACGGCTACACCTCGGACGAAAAGCCGCCGCACCTGTGGGGCGGCTTTGCGCAATACGTCTACCTGCCGTGGAACGCGGTGGTGCACCACGTGCCCAAGGGCGTGACGCCGGAGCTGGCCGGGCTGGTCACGCCGATGGCGAACGGCGTCGAGTGGTCGCTGTTCGACGGCGGCGTCGGCTACAACTCGACGGTGCTGATCCAGGGCCCCGGCCAGCAGGGCCTGTCGCAGACCGTGATCTGCAAGCAGGCCGGCGCGTCGCTGATCATCGTCACCGGCACGCTCGAAGGACGCTGCGCGCTTGAAGGTCGCCAAGGAGCTCGGCGCCGACTACGTGATCGACGTCAAGAAGGAAGACCCGCTGGCGCGCATCAAGGAGATCACCGGCGGCAAGGGCGTCGACGTCTCGCTCGACTGCACCGCCGGCGCCGGCACCATCCCGATCCTGCTCGGCATCGAGGCGCTCAAGCGCAAGGCCGGCATCATCGTCGCGCAGGGCGAGATGGCGGCGTTCCCGAATTTCCCGCTGGAGAAATTCACCGTCAAGTTCATCACCATGAAGAGCGCGCGCGGCCACAGCTACCGCGCCTGCGAGCTCGCGCTGGAGCAGATCGCGTCGAAGCGCTTCCCGCTGGAGAAGATCACCACGCACCGGTTCGGGTTGAAGGACGTCGACCTCGCGATCCGCTCGGTCGGCAATCAACGGGCGGCGTGCCGGACGTGATCCACGCCTCGCTGATGCCGTGGGAGTGAAATGAAGGCAAGACAGATCGCCATCGCGACCGGCGACCCCGCCGGCATCGGGCCGGAGATCAGCCTCAAGGCCGCGCTCGATCCCGCGGTGCGCGCGGCCTGCGATCCGATTTTGGTGAGCGATCCGGGCGTGATCGCGCGTCATGCCAAGGCGTGCGGAATTGCCGCCGATATCCGAACGATCGGCCGCATCGGCGGCGCGGACTTCTCCGGCGGCAAGCTCAACGTGCTCGACTGCAAGCAGCCGGAGGCGGCCAAGCTTGATTTCGGCGCAACCAACCCGATTGCGGGCCGCGCTTCGATCGCCTTCGTCGGCGCCGCGGTGAAGGCGGCGCTTGCCGGCGAGGTCGACGCGGTGGTCGCCGCGCCGCAGAACGAAACCTCGATCGCGCAGGCCGGCATCGAGTTCGACGGCCATCCGTCGTTCGTGGCGCGCCAGACCGGCACCGACGAGAACGACGTGTTCATGATGCTGTGCTTCGGCGGCATCAAGGTCGCGCATGCCACGCTGCATCAGAGCGTGCGCAAGGCGATCGAGTCGATCACGCGGGAGAAAGTCGCGCGCGTCATCGACGCGGCCAACAAAACGCTCCGGCAGATGGGCATCGCCGCGCCGAAAATCGCGGTGAGCGGGCTCAATCCGCACGCCGGCGAAGGCGGACTGTTCGGCTCGCGAGGAGATCGAGATCATCAAGCCGGCGATCGATGCGGCCGCGGCGCAGGGCATCGCCGTGTCCGGCCCGTTCGGCGCCGACACGATGTTTCACATGAAGGGCATCGACGCTTTCATCGTCATGCTGCACGACCAGGGCCACGTGCCGGCCAAGCTGGTCGCGCCGAACGCCACCATCGCGCTGACCATCGGCACGCCGATCCTGTTCTCGTCGGTTGCGCACGGCAGCGCCCATGACATCGCCGGCAAGGGCGTCGCCAGCCCGACGGCGATGATCGAGGCGGTGCTGCATCTGTCGAAGGCGGGACGTCGCTCCGCCGCTGCCTAGCGAGTGCCGCCGTTCTTCAGCGCCTCGAAGCTCGGCGCGTTCTCGATCTGGTCGAACCAGTCGAAGCCCATGTCCTTGGTGATGCGGTTCGACATCACGATCAGCCGGCACTCCTCGTGATCGCTGGCGACGTGCTGGTGGTTGGTGAACGGCGGGATGTAGATGTAGTCGCCGCGCTTCCAGCTATAGGCCTTCGGCTCGGCCGCCCATTCCCATTCGAACGCGTCGAGGCAATCGAACTTCAGATCCCAGTGCAGGTCGTAGCCGGAGCCTTCGGCGACGAAGATGATCTCCTCCCACATGTGCCGGTGATTGCCGGACTTCTCGCCCGGCTTGAGGAATTGCATGTAGGCCTCGACGCACATCTCGCGCGTGTTCATCTTATGATGCACCAGATGCTTGATCAGCCCGTCGGCGCAGTGCTCCCACGGCATGTCCTCGGCAGCACCACGTTGAGCTTGAACTCGTAGGCCTTGCGGAACTCGGCCGACGCCTTCACGTCGTCGGCGCGGAACGTCGCGGTCTTGTTGCCGGACAGCGACGGGATCGCGATCTTCGATAGATGGCATGGTCGCTCCTCGCTCAAATGTCGGTCGGCGGCTTGTAGTTCTCGGCGCCCTTGGGCGGCACCTTCGGCGGCCACTCCACGATCTTCTGGAACAGCAGGTGCATGAACAGGAACAGCGGCTTCGCCTTGAACACCAGCAGCACCGCCTCTTCCTTCGTGATCGTCGTTGAAGTGCTGATGCACGCAGCCATTCTCGACGATCATCACGTCGCCCGCCTTCCAAGGAATGTGGCGGCCGTCGTGCACGTCATGGCCGCGGCCCTTCAGCACGTAGAACACCGCGCTGTTGAGGTGGCCGTGCTTCTGGCCGGCGGCGCTCGGCGCGTAGGCCTCGATGTGGCTCTCGATCGATTGGGTGACGTTGACCGCCTGCGGGCGAGATCACGCTCTTGCCGTAATGGCCGGGCCCGCCCTTCCACGGCACGTCCTTCGAGGAAAACACCCGCGGCTGATCGACCAGCGACTTGTAGAGATGGCTGTAGGTGCCTTCCAGCGCGCGCACGAAGGTGCGCTTCTTGGCCCAGCGGTCCCAGTGCTGGTTGTCCTTTTCGGCCCCTTCTTCCGGCGGGTTGTTGTGCCCCTGCCCCGGAATGCCTTCGATCAGGCCTGTCATTCGACTGCTCCTTGAAGGAGACAATGTTGGCAGCACCATATCGCGCGTCCTTGTCAAATCAATCCGGCAGCGCGGATAATGCGCGGCATGGGAGGAACCATGGCGTTTCGAGCCTGCGCGCGGGTCGCTGCGGCCGCCAGTGTGGTTGCTGGCGTTCACGCCGACCGCGCCGGCACAGAGCGTCGCCGATTTCTACAAGGGCAAGAGCGTCGACCTTTACATCGGCTACAGCGTCGGCGGCGCCTACGACCTCTACGCGCGCTATGCTCGCGCGGCACATGGGCAAGCACATTCCCGGCAATCCGACCGTGGTGCCGAAGAACATGGAGGGCGCCGGCTCGCTGCGGCTCGCCAACTGGCTCTACAACGTCGGGCCGAAGGACGGCACCACGTTCGGCATCATCGGCCGCGGCACCGGCTTCGACACGCTGCTCGGCAATCCGAAGGCGCAATTCGACGCCACCAAGTTCACCTGGATCGGCAGCGCCAACAACGAGGTCAGCATCTGCGTCGCCTGGCACACCAGCGGCATCACCAAGTTCGAGGACATGCTGGCCAAGCCGCTGATCGTCGGCGGCACCAGCTCCTCCGCCGACACCGACCAGTTCCCGAAGATCACCAACGGCGTGCTCGGCACCAAGATGCGCGTCATCACCGGCTATCCGGGCGGCAACGAAGTCGGGCTCGCGATGGAGCGCGGCGAGGTGCAGGGCCGCTGCGGCTGGTCGTGGTCGAGCGTGAAGTCGACGCACCAGAAGTGGCTGGACGAAAAGAAATTCACCATCCTGGTCCAGCTTGCGCTGAAGAAGCATCCCGACCTGCCGGACATCCCGCTGATCGTCGATCTCGCCAAGACCGACGAGCAGCGCCAGATCCTGGAGCTGATCTTCGCGCGGCAGGTGATGGGCCGGCCGTTCGTCGCGCCGCCGAACGTGCCGCGCGAGCGCGCCGAGGCGCTGCGCAAGGCGTTCATGGACACCATGAACGACAAGGACTTCCTGGCCGACGCCGAGAAGGCGCAGCTGGAGATCACGCCGGTGCCGGGCGACCAGATCGAGAAGCTGGTGAAGGATATTTTCTCCGCGTCGCCGGAGATCGCGAAGAAGGCGGCGGCGCTGCTGCGGTAACACCGAGGAAATCAGCATGGACGCGAAGAGCCACCAACTACACCAGGCTGGCAGTCCGACGTCATCGTCGACCTGATCAAGCGCTACAAGTTTCCCTACATCACGATGAATCCAGGCGCGAGCTTCCGCGGCCTGCACGATTCTCTCGTCAACTACGGCAACAACGATCCGCCGATGCTGCTGTGCCAGCACGAGGAGATCGCCGTGCAGATCGCGCACGGCTACGCCAAGGCGAGCGGCAAGCCGATGGCGGTGATCCTGCACAACCTGGTCGGGCTGCTGCACGCCACCATGGCGATCTACTACGCCTACATCGACCGCGTGCCGATCTTCATCATGGGCGCGACCGGCCCGATGGACGAGGGCAAGCGCCGGCCGCACATCGACTGGACGCATTCCGCGCTGGTGCAGGGCAACGCCGTGCGCGACTACGTGAAGTGGGACTACCAGCCGACCGCGATCGAGGGCGTGCCGGAATCCTTCGCCCGCGCCTATTCGATCATGACCACCGAGCCGCAAGGCCCGATCTACATGTGCTACGACGCCGCACTGCAGGAGACGCCGCTGACCAGCACGGTCGAACTGCCGCCCGCGCATGCCGTCGCGACGCCGTCGCCGATGATGCCGGACCCGACAGCCATCGCCAGCATCGCCGACAAGCTGCTCAAGGCCGAGCATCCGATGCTGCTGGCGGAATACGCCGGGCGGCGGCCGGGCGGCTTCGAAAACATCGTCGAACTGGCCGAGACCACCGGCGCCGCGGTGTGGGACGTCAACAACGCGCTCAACTTCCCCAACAAGCACCCGCTGTGCCTGTCGATGGACAAGGAGTCGCTCAAGCACACCGATCTGGTGGTCGGCCTCGACGTCAAGGACTGGGAGAAGCAGTTCGTCGAACTCAACAACGCCAAGCGCATCATGACGCCGCTGCTGCCCCGAGCACTGCGACACGGTCGAGATCGGCTTCGCCGAACTCGGCATCAGCAAGTGGTCGATGGATTATTGCCGGATGCAGCCGTGCTCGATCCGCGCGCATCGGCGACACCGCGCTCGGCATTCCGGAGCTGACGCGCATCTGCAAAGAGCGCATTTCGAAGGACGCCGGCCTTCAAGCCAAGATCGCCAACCGCAAGAACGCGATCGGCAAGCGGCACGACGAGGTCTGGGCCAAATGGCAGGATGAGGCAAAGAAGGACTGGGACGCCTCGCCGATCACATTCTCGCGGCTCGCGCTGGAAGTCTGGGACGTCATCAAGGACGAGGACTGGGTGCTCACTGCCAACGAACTCAAGCATCAGGTCCGCAAGCTTTGGGACTTCGACAAGCCGTACCGCCATCCTGGCGTCGAGCTCGGCACCGCGACCCAGATCGGCATTTCGATCGGCGTGGCGCTTGCGCACAAGGGCACCGGCCGGCTGGTGGTCGACATCCAGCCCGACGGCGACCTGATGTTCGACGCCGGCGCGCTGTGGGTCGCCGCCAAGTACCAAATTCCCGATGCTGATCGTGATGCACAACAACCGCGCCTACTACAACGACTGGGCGCACCAGATCCGCATGGCTCAGCTCCGCGGCACCGACGAAGCCAAGGCGCACATCGGCATGGACCTGTTCGGACCCGAACCGGACTTTGGCGCGTTGGCCCGTTCCATGGGCTGCTACGGCGAAGGACCGATCGACAAGCCCGGCGACATCAAGCCGGCTCTGCTGCGCGCCATCGCCGAGGTCAAGAAGGGCCGCTGTCGCGCTGGTCGACACCATCACGCAGCACCGCTAGTTAGCGGCGCTGCTCACACGGTCGGCGGGGGTGACGCGGCTCACTCGACGCGCGATACTCGCTTCAATGAATAAGACGATTGAGGGAGGCTTCCAGATGATCGGCATTCGCCTGTTCATTGCTGCGGCTTTGCTCGCCGCCGCGCATGGCCCAGCGCAAGCGCAGGACTACCCGAACAAACCGATCAAACTGATCGTGCCGACCGCGCCGGCCGGCATCGGCGACATCATTGCGCGCCAGATGCAGCACAAGCTCAGCGAATCCGGCGTCACCATCGTGGTCGAGAACCGGCCTGGCGCGGCCGGCGTGATCGGCGTCAACGAAGTCGCCAAGGCGCCGGCCGACGGCTACACGTTCCTGGTCGGCAACCACGCCGTGCTGTCGATGCTGCCGCACCTGCAGAAAATTCCGTACGACCCGGTCAAGAGCTTCACGCCTGTCTTCCTGGCGGTCACGGTGCCGAACATCCTCGTGGTGCACCCTTCGGTGCCGGCCAAGGACGTAAAGGAGCTGATCGCCTACGCCAAGGCCAATCCGGGTAAGCTCACTTACGCATCGCAGGGCGTCGGAGCGTCGGGACACATCGCCGGGGAGCTGTTCAAGCTGCACGCCGGCGTCGACATCACGCACGTGCCGTACAAGGGCGCGGCGCCGGCGGCCCAGGACCTGGCCGCCGGTCATGTCAGCATGATGTTCGACGTGGTGTCGTTGGCGCTGGGGCCGATCCACGCCGGGCGGGTGCGGCCGCTCGCGCGTGGCGACCAAGCAGCGCGTCAACGTGCTGCCGGACGTGCCGACCATGATCGAGCAAGGCTCGCCGGTCGAAGTCGGCGCCTGGTTCGGCTTTCTTGCTCCAGCCGGCACGCCGCCGGTTGCAATCGCCTTCCTGAACCGTGAGGCAAACAAGGTGTTCTCGACGGCGGAAGGCCGCGATCGCTTCGTCAAGCAGGGCGCGGCAGTGCCGCTCCTATCCACCGATGCATTCGCCAAATTCATGCAGGGCGAAGTCCGACCGTTACGGCGACGTGATCCGCAAGGCCGGGATCAAGATGGAATAGCGCGGAGCATCGGGACAATCATGCAGGGCGCGACGCGCGTTCTCGTTGGTGCGATGCTGGCCGCGACAGTTGCGGCTGCAGCGCACGCGCAGGACTATCCGACGCGGCCGATCAAGATGCTTGTGCCGGCGGCGCCGGGCGGGATCGGCGACATCCTGCCGCGCATCTTCGGCCAGAAGCTTGCCGAGAGTGGCAGCCACACCGTTGTTGTCGAGAACCGCACCGCGGGCGCGGGCGTGGTCGCGGCCGAAGCCACCTCCAAAGCGCCGCCGGACGGCTACACGCTGCTGGTTGGCAATCAAGGCCTGCTCTCTATCCGGCCGCAGCTCACCAAGGTGCCCTACGATCCCGTGAAGGATTTCGCGCCGATCGTGCTGCTGGTTTCGGTGCCGAATATCCTCGTGGTGCATCCATCGGTGCCTGCGCAATCGCTCCAGGAGCTGCTCGCCTATGCCAGGGCGAACCCCGGCAAGCTGACCTATTCGTCACAGGGCATCGGCGCCTCCGGCCATATCGCCGCGCGAACTGCTCAAGCTCTCCGCCGGAGTCGACATCACCCATGTGCCGTTCCGCGGCGCCGCGCCCGCCGCGCAGGCGCTGGCCGCCGGGCATGTCCACATGATGTTCGACGTGGTGTCGCTGGCGCTCGGGCCGATCCAGTCGGGCACCGTGCGGGCGATCGGCGTGGCATCGAAAGCAGCGCGTCGGCGTGCTGCCGGACGTACCGACGCTGGGCGAGCAAGGCTTCCCCGGCGAGATCGGCGCATGGTTCGGGCTGCTCGCCCCCGCAGCACGCCGCCGGCGGTGATCGGCTGGCTCAACCGCGAGGCCAACCGCGTGTTCACAACCCCGGATACGCGCAAGCAGTTCGTCGCCCAGGGCGCCGCCATGCCGCTCGGCACGCCCGAGGACTTCACCCGGCACATCGCCGACAACACGGCGCGGTTCGGCGAAGTGATCCGGCGCGCTGGGATCAAGGTGGAGTGAGACGCCTCAGTCGACCTTCAGGTTCGCGTCCTTGACCACCTTGCTCCATTTCGCCGCTTCGGCCTTGATGAACTCGGCGAACTGCTCCGGCGAGCCGGTGTTTGCCTCCAGCATGGCGCGGTCCAGGAATTTTTCGCGGAAGTCGGCGTCGGCGAACACCTTCTGAAGGTCCGCGTTGATCTTGAGCACGACCTCACGCGGCGTCCCCGCCGGCGCCCAGACGCCGAACCAGCTCACCGCCTCGAAGCCCGGCACGCCGCTCTCGGCCACCGTCGGCACATCCGGGTGCTGGCGCAGCCGCGCCTTGCTGGCGACAGCCAGCGCGCGGATGTGACCGGACTTGATGCCCTGATCCACCAGTTGCGAGCTCAGGAAAGCCGACGGTACGTGTCCGCCCAGTAGATCGGTCACCGCCGGTGCGCCGCCCTTGTAATGCACCGGCGTCAGCTTCAGCCCGGTCATGCTCTCGAACAGCACCATGTTGATATGGCTGGAGCCGCCGAGCCCGATCGTGGCGTAGTTCAGCTCGCCGGGCTTCGCCCGTGCATGCGCCATCAACTCGGCGATCGACTTGAACGGCGAGGCCGACGGCACGACCAGAATCTGGTTCGACAAGCCGTAACCGCTGACCGGCGTGAAATCGTTCACGTCGTAGGACAGCTTGGACAGCATGTACGGGTTGATGGCGAAGGTCTCCATCCCGGTGGCGAACAGCGTGTAGCCATCCGGCGGCGACTTCGCGACCATGTCGGCCGCGATCTGCGTGGCGCCGCCCGCCCGGTTCTCGATCACAATCGGCTGGCCCCAGATCGCGCTCAACCGCGGCGCAACCGCGCGCGAAATATTGTCCACCGAACCGCCGGCCGGATACGGGATGATGATGCGGACTGCTCTATTCGGGAAGCTCTGCGCCTGCGCGGCCGCCGCGCCAAACACCAGACCCAACATCGCCATCGCCAACGCGCGCGCCACCATTGCCGTCTCCATGCATTTTCACCGGCCCGACGATCTTAGGCTCCTGCAAATGAGGCTTCCAGAGGCGTCCGCGCCGCTCCTACAATCCCACAGGCATAGAACATGGAGGAACCACGATGGCCGAGTTGCAACGCATCTTCCCGGACGGTCTCTCAAAGCGGGTGGTGAAAGGCCGGTTGCTCTATGCACCGGTCGTCACCGTGGTGCCCGGCAAGCTGGTGTTCCTGTCTGGCATCCTGTCGCGCAACAGCAACGGGGAGATCGTCGGCAAAGGCGACATGCGGGTGCAGATCCGGCAGGTGTTCTCGAACATCTCGACTGCGCTCGCCGCTGCCGGCGCGACCTGGGCCGACGTGGTGAAGCGGCAGACGTTTACCACCGACATCGACACGTACTTCGAGAACATTGACGCGCGGATGGAGTTCTGCGGCGACGACCTTTCGACCAGCACGGCGGTCGAGGTTCGCCGCCTCTCGCATCCTGACTTTCTGGTCGAGGTCGAGGTGATGGCCGTCATCAAGGCATGACGCGGCGGCGCGCCAGCAGGAACGGCACCGCGCCTGCGACCAACCCCAGTATTGAGCACATCACCGCAATCATGCTCATCGGCATCGGCGTGCCGTCGGCGAGCAAGCCGTAGAGCTGCGAAAACACCGCCGCGCCGAAATTTTGCATGAACACGCCGACGCCGGCCGCGGTGCCGGCGAAACGCGGAATCTCATTCATGGCGCCGGCCTGCGCGTAGGGCATCGCAATGCCCTGCGAGATGGTGATGAAGAAGCCCGGAATGAAGAACGCCAGCGGGTTGAGCACGCCGTATGACAGCACGACGGCCTGCATCGTTACGGTGAGCAGAGCCAGCAGTGAACCGGCCAGCACCATGGTCTCGCCCGCGATGCGGTGGCCGATGCGCGTCGAAATGAAATTGCCGGTGAAGAAGCCGATCGGAAACAGGATGAAGTAAAGCCCGAACTCGGTCGCCGGGCGATGCAGCAACTCCGTCATCAGCGATGCGGACGCGCTCGCCATCACCATGAACGCACCGGTGGTAAAGCCGCTTTGCAGGACAAACGCGACGAATCGCGGCCGGCTGAACAGCGCCGCATAACTCTGCGACACGCTATCGCTGCCTTTGGCCCGCTTGTCTGGCGGATGCGTCTCGTGCAGCACGAGATAGGCGGTCAGCGTGATCGCACCGCCCGCCAGTAGCGCAAAGCCGAACACGCTGCGCCAGCCGAACATGTCGGTGAGCACGCCGCCGACGAACGGCGAGACCATCGGTCCCATGGTGCCGAACATGGTCAGGTATGCGATCGCCTTGACCAGCTTGTCAGCGCTGTAGGCGTCCCGCGCGATAGCGCGCACCAGGGCCAGGCCGCAACCTGCGCCGATCGCCTGGACCAGACGGCCCAACACCAGCATGGCCGGGGTCGGCGCCACCGCCGAGACGGCGCTGCCGACCAGAAAAAGCACCAGACCGGACAGCAGGACCGGACGCCGCCCGTAGCGATCGGACAGCGAGCCATAGAACAACGTGGAGATCGCCATGCCGAACAGCGCGATGCTGAACGTCAGGTAGGCGTAGGCGTCGGACAGGCCGAGCGTCGACTTCACCGCGGGAATCACCGGAAAGAACAGGTGAACAGCCAACGGCGTGATCAGTGCCGTAAGGCCGAGCGCGAGCGCAAAAAGCCGGCCCGGAGGGCTTGGCGTGGATTCCATGACGAGACGGTTAGAGCATGATCCGCAACGGCGGTACCCGCTTTTCGGCTGGTACCATGCTCAAAAACAACTGGATGAATTGCGGGAGCGCTCAAACGCCGCCAGGATCGGAACCCAGCATGTCGGCGCAGCCGGCCCGCTTCGCCCAGTACTCCCAACCGCGCTGCATGGCCGGCTCCTCCGACCTGTAGCCGTGCCGCGAATTGATCTCGCCCTCCGACATGCGCTTGAACTCGCCGAGCCGCATCGCGTGCAGCAGGATTCGTGCGTTGCGCGGCAGATAAACGCACAGCCGCACCACCTTGAGCAGCGAATCCGCGGCAGCCGAGAAGCCATGTCCGCGCATCAGAACAACCGAGTTATCCTCCAGTTTCCGCGCCATATCGCGGCCCTGCGCCATGTTGGTCACCAGCAGATTGGTCGCATCGCCGAATTTGTCGGCGATATCCCAGACCGGCACCTGCGTGCCCATATCGCTCGCCACGTGCGCCACGCAGCACAGCGGCGTCGTTTTCGAGATGCTGAACGGCAGCGTGTCCTCAGCGTGCGAATGGACCACCGCGCGGATCTTCGGGCCGGGCCTCGTAGATCGCGCCGTGGATGAAGCGCTCAAGGTAAGGCGGCCGCTTGTCGTTGACCGGCGTGCCGTCGAGCATGAATTCGATGATGTCGTCCTTGGTCACGTGCTCCGGGCTGAGCGAGCGCGACAGCAGATAATGGTCCGGCTTGGTGGGATGCCGGACGCTGACGTGGCCGTAGGCGTCGACCACGTCCTCCCGGGCCAGAATCCGGTTGGCGATCACCAGGTCCCGGATCGCGCGTTCCAGTTCGTTCATGGCGAGTGCCTCCCCGACAGTTCCATTTTGTCAGGGAAGCTGACCGCACTCGGCGGCGGTCCGCAAGGGCGCCTCAGGTCGAAACGGAAGCGGCCCGGCGCTGCCGGGCCGGCCCTCTCTCCAACGCCTGCTCTTGGCTGGTGTCAGTACTGCTGCTTCTGCTGGGCGCGAACGCCGGCCTTCGCGAACTCCTCCGCGATGCTCGGCTTCTTTTCGCTGCGCCGCCGCGAGGTCGGCGGTGCTGGCGAAGATGTCGCCCTTCATCAGCTTGGCGACGCCCCGCCCGAACAGCGCCTCCGGCGAATCCGGGTTGAGCTTGAGCGCCTCGTCATAGTCGACGATCGCCTCATCGGGCTGGCCGAGCTTGAGATAGGCCAGGCCGCGATGGTCGAGCGCGCTGGGGCTGTTGGGCTTGAGGCGGAGCGCCTCGTTGCAATCCTCCAGCGCGGCCTTGAGCTCGCCGACCATCGCCAGCGCGCCGCAGCGGTCGTTCAGCGCCTCGGCGTTGCCCGGCTGCAGCTTGAGCGCCTGGTCGTAGTAGCGGGATGGCGCGATCGTAGTTGCGCGTGCCGTACAGCAGGTTGGCGTGGTTGAGGCTGGCCATCGCCGGCGCGTTGTTGCTCTTGATGGTCTGGTTGACCTCCTGGATCACGCGGTCGTCGTCGCGCTTGTTCTCGTAGGCGCTGGTGCGATTGCTCGCCGCGATCGCATAGTTCGCGGCCAGCAGCAATCACCGCATCGCCGTTCGGGATCGACGCGTCGAACGCGCGCTTGTCGTAGTTGGTGATGCCGCGATCGTGGAAGCGCCGCGCCGTAGTTCGGGTTGATCTTGATCGCGTTGTTCAGGTCCTGGCTGGCGCGGTCGAACTCGCGCTTGTCGTAATAGACGATGCCGCGGTTGTAGTACGCCAGCGCGTAGTTCGGGTTGAGCTTGATCGACTGCATGTAGTCCTGCAAGCGCGCGGTCGCTCTCGCCCTTGTTGCGATACGAGAAGCCGCGGTTGTTGTAGGCCAGCGCATCGTTCGGGATTGAGCTTGATCGCCTGATCGAAGTCCTTGATGGCGCGGTCGTAGTCGCGCTTGTCGTCCCAGACCAGGCCGCGGTTGTTGTAGGCGGCGGCGAAAGTTCGGGCTGAGCTTGATCGCCTGGTCGTAGTCGGCGATCGCGCGGTCGTGCTCCTTCTTCTCATAGAAGCGCGTTGCCGCGGTTGTAGAGCGCCAGCGCGTAGTTGGCATCGAGCTTGATCGCCTGCTCGAAATCCTGCACGGCGCGGTCGGCATCGCCCTTGTTGCGCCAGGCGAAGCCGCGGTTGTTGAAGCGTCCGCGCATCCTTCGGATCGAGCTTCGATCGCCTGATCGAAGTCGGCGATGGCGCGGTCGGTGTCGCCCTTGATGCCGAGCGACACGCCGCGGTTGTGGAACGCCATGCGCCAGCTTGCCGTCGAGCTTGATCGCCTGGTCGAAGTCCGCGATGGCGCGGTCGAGCTCGCCCTTGGCGCGTAGCGCCAGGCCGCGATTGTTGTAAGGCCGAGCGCATTTTTCGGATCGAGCTTGATCGCCTGGCTGAAGTCGGCGATCGCGCGATCGTTGTCGCCCTTGTCGCGGAACGCCAGACCGCGGCTGTAGTACGCGAGATCGTAGTTCGGGATGCAGCTTGATCGACTGGTCGAAGTCCGCGATGGCGCGGTCGTGAGTCGCGCTTCTCGTAGTGCGCGCTGCCGCGGTTGTAGAGGGCGAGCGCATAGCCCGGCTCGAGCTTGATCGCCTGATCGAAATCCGCGAGCGCGCGGACGATGTCGCCCTTGTTGCGGTAGGCGTGGCCGCGGTTGTTGAACGCCACCGCGTCGTTCGGATCGAGCTTGATCGCCTGGTCGAAATCGGCGATCGCGCGGTCGGTGTCGCCCTTGGCGCCATAGGCGACGCCGCGGTCGTGATAGGCGACCGCGTAGGACGGGTTGAGCTTGATCACCTGGTCGAAGTCGGCGATGGCGCGGTCGTAGGCGCGCTTGGTCAGGTGCGCGTTGCCGCGCGCGTAGAGCGCGGCGATCTGGTTCGGGTTGAGCTTGATCGCCTGGTCGAAGTCGGCGATGGCGCGGTCGAGGTCGCCGCGGTTGCGCAGCGTCAGGCCGCGGTTGTAGTAGGCCAGCATGTTTCGTCGGATTGAGCTTGATCGCCTGATCGAAGTCGGCGAGCGCCGCTCGATGTCGCCCTTGGCGCCGTACGCCAGGCCGCGGTCGTTGAAGGCCAGCGCGTAGGACGCGTTGAGCTTGATCGCCTGGTTCTGGTCGGCGATGGCGCGGTCGAAGTCGCGCTTGTTGGCATAGGCGTTGCCGCGGTTGTGATAGACCACCGGATCGGCCGGATTGAGCTTGATCGCCTGGTCGTAGCTCTCGATGGCGCGGTCGTAGTCGCGCTTGTCGTAGAGGGCGTTGCCGCGGTTGTAGAACGCGAACGCATAGGTCGGGTTGAGCTTGATCGCCTGATCGAAGTCGGCGAGCGCGCGGTCGGCTTCGCCCTTCACGCCATAGGCGACGCCGCGGTTGGTGTAAGCCGGCGCGTACTTGGCATCGAGCGCGATGGCGCGGTCGAAATCCTTGATGGCGCGGTCGAGATCGCCCTTGGCGCCGTAGCGCCAGGCCGCGGTCGTTGTAAGCGACGGCGTAGTTGCCGTTGAGCTTGATCGCCTGGTCGAGATCGGCGATCGCGCGGTCGTAGTCGCGCTTGCGCGCGCAGCGCGTTGCCGCGATTGTGGAACGCCAGCGCGATCTTGCCGTCGAGCTTGATGGCCTGATCGAAGTCGGCGATCGCGCGGTCGAAATCGAGCCGGCCGTAGTGCGCCATGCCGCGGTTGTAGTAGGCGAGCGCATCCTTCGGGTCGAGCTTGATGGCCTGGTCGAAATTCGGCGACGGCGCGGTCGAAGTCGCGCTTGTCGTAATAGGTCAGGCCGCGGTCGAAGTGCGCGAGCTTGTCCTTGGGATCGAGCTTGATCGCCTGGTCGAAGTCGGCCAGCGCGCGGTCGAGCTCGCGCTTGTTGTAGTAGGCGTTGCCGCGGTTGTAGTAGGCCGCGCCGTAGCCGGCGTTGATCTTCAGCGCCTGATCGTAGTCGGCGATGGCGCGGTCGAGATCGCCCTTGGCGCCGAAGGCGAGGCCGCGATCGTTGAACGCGCGCGCGAAGCTCGGGTTGAGCTTGATCGGCTGGCTGCCCGCTTGATCGCCCGCGCGGTCGTAGCCGAGCTGACGGTCGCGTCGTTCCTTCGGGTTCGCCGCGACCACCAGGTTGACGTTCGATGCCGACGAGCTGCTCGAAGTCCGCGATGGCGCGGTCGTAGTCGTGCTTTTCGTAGTACGCCACGCCGCGGTCGTGCAGCGCCAGGGCGAACTGGCGGATCGAGCTTGATCGCCTGGTCGAAGCTCTCGATGGCGCGGTCGCGATCCTGCTTGTCGTAGTAGGCGGTGCCGCGGTTGTAGTGCGCCGCGGCGTAGTTCGGATTGACCTTGATCGCCTCGTCGAAGTCCTGCGATGGCGCGGTCGTGATTGCCCTTGTTCCGGTAGGCGATGCCGCGGTTGTTGAACGCCATGGCGTTGCTGCGCCGAGCCTTGATGACCTGATCGAAGTCCTTGATCGCCCGGTCGTGGTCGCCCTTGGCGCCGTAGGCGATGCCGCGATCGTTGACCGCCGCGACGTTGTTGGGCTCGAGCTTGATCGGTCTGGCTGAAGTCGGCGATGGCGCGGTCGAAGTCGTTGCGGTCGTAGTGCGCGATGCCGCGGTTGTGGAAGGCCAGCGCGAAGTTCGGATTGATCCGGATCGCGCGCGTCGAAATCGGCGATGGCGCGGTCGAGGTCGCCCTTGGCGCGCCAGGCCGAGCCGCGGTTGTTGTAGGCGACGTCGTAGCTCGGGTTGAGCTTGATCGCCTGATCGAAATCGGCGATGGCGCGGTCGACCGTTGCCCAGCGCCGCGTGCGCGCTGCCGCGCTCGTTGAACGCGACGGCGTTGCCCGGGTCGAGCTTGATCGCCACGTCGAAATCGGCGACCGCGCGTTCGAACTCGCGCTTCTCGGCAAGCGCGCTGCCGCGGCTGTAGTAGCTCTGCGCGTCGTTCGGGTTGATCTTGATCGCGGCGTCGAAGTCCGCGATCGCGCGGTCGATGTCGCCCTTGCCGCGGTAGCGCCAGGCCGCGGTTGGTGTAGGCGGCGTCGTAGTTCGGGTTGGCCTTGATCGCCTGCTCGAAGTCCGCGATCGCGCGGTCGAGTGTCGCCCTTGCTGCGATAGGCCAGGCCGCGGTTGTTGTAGGCGACGTCGTAGTTCGGGTTGACCTTGACCGCCTGGTCGAAGTCCTCGATGGCGCGGTCGATCTCGTTGCGCGCCCGATAGGCCAGGCCGCGGTTGTTGTAGGCCGACGTCGTAGTTCGGATTGATCCGGATCGCCTGGGTGAAGTCGGCGATCGCGCGATCGGACTTGCCGGTCGCGGCATTGACCAGGCCGCGATCGTTGTAGGCGCCGGCGAACTTGGCATCGAGCCGGATCGCGCTGTCGAGATCGGCGATGGCGCGGGTGTAGTCGCGCTTGTTGTGATGGGCGAGGCCGCGGCTGGCGAACGCCACCGCGAACTTGGGATCGAGCTTGATCGCCTGATCGAAGTCCGCGGATGGCGCGGTCGCTGTCGCCCTTGTCGCGATAGGCAAGGCCGCGATCGTGCCAGGCCGACGCCGTGTTCGGGCTGAACTTGATCGCCTGGTCGAAGTCGGCGATGGCGCGATCGTAGTCGCGCTTGTCGAAGTGCGCGGCGCCGCGGTTGGTGTAGGCGGCCGCGAACTTCGGATCGAGCTTGATCGCCTGCTCGAAGTCGGCGATGGCGGCGTCGTTGTCGCCCTTGTTCCAATAGGCGAAGCCGCGGTTGTTGAAGGCGGCCGCGTTCTTCGGATCGAGCTTGATGGCCTGGCCGAAATCCGCGGCCGCGCGCTCGAAGTCGCGCTTGTCCCGGTGCGCGAGGCCGCGGTTGTAATAGGCGGCGTCGAAGTTCGGATTGGCCTTGATCGCCTGGTCGAAGTCGGCGATGGCGCGGTCGAGGTCGCGCTTGCCGAGGAAGGCTTCGCCGCGGTTGTTGAGCGCGACCGCGAACTTGGCATCGAGCCGGATCGCCTGATCGAAGTCCTGGATGGCGCGGTCGGTCTCGCCCTTGGCGTTGTAGGCCATGCCGCGCACGTTGAACGCGAGCGGATAGTTGGGCCGGCCGTTGATCGCCTGGTTCAGGTCCAGGATGGCGCGGTCGTAGTCGCGCTTCTCGTAGTAGCGCGAGGCCGCGGCTGTAGTAGGCCGGCGCATAGCCGGGATTGATGCGGATCGCCTGCTCGTAGTCCTGCACCGCGCGGTCGTGTCTCGCGGCGGTCCCAATAGGCCAGGCCGCGGTTGTAGAACGCCAGCGCGTTGCGCGCGTCCAGCCGGATCGACGTGGCTGAAGTCGGCGATGGCGCGCTCCAGCTCGCCCTTGTCGCGATACGGCCAGGCCGCGGTTGTAGAACGGCAGCGGGTTCTTCGGGTCGAGCTTGATGGACTGGTCGAAGTCGGCGAGCGCCTTGTCCATCTCGCCCTTGGCGCGATAGGTCAGGCCGCGATTGTAGTAGGCGAGCGAATCCTTCGGATCGAGCTCGATCGCCTTGCTCAGATCTGCACCGCGCGGTCGTAGTCGTGGCGGTCGTAATAGACGACGCCGCGATCGTAGTAGGCCAGCGCGTAGTTCGGATTGATCTTGAGCGCCTGGTTGTAGTCCTGGATCGCGCGGTCGTAGTCGCGGCGGTCGTAGTAGGCATTGCCGCGATTGTAGTACGCCAGCGCGAACTCCGGATTGAGCGCGATGGCCTGATCGTAGTTGTTGATCGCCGCCTCGGTCTCGCCCTTGTTGCGATAGGCGAGGCCGCGGTTGTTGAACGCGACCGGATCGCGCGGGTTGAGCGTGATGGCGTGGTCGAAGTCCTCGATGGCGCGGTCGGTCTCGCCCTTGGAGACATAGGCCAGGCCGCGGTCGTTGTAGGCCGCGATCAGGTTCGGGTTGATCTTGACCGCCTGGTCGAAATCCTTGATCGCGCGGTCGTAGTCGCGCAGGTCGCGATAGGCGAGACCGCGGTTGTGGAACGCGTAGCGCGTCGTTCGGATTGATCTTGAGCACCAGATCGTAGTCCGGAACGGCGCGCTCCGGCTCGCCCTTGGCGCGATAGGCCATGCCGCGATTGTAGATCGCCAGCGTGTAGCGCGGATTGAGCTTGATCGCCTGGTTCAGATCCTGGATGGCGCGCTCGTAGTCGCGCTTCTCGTAGTGCGCGTGGCTGCGGCTGTTGTAGATCGTCGCGGCGTTCTTGCGGATCGAGCTTGATCGCCTGGTCGAAGTCCGCGATCGCGTTGTCGTGCTCGCCCTTGGAGCGATAGCGCGAGGCCGCGGCTGTAGAGCGCGCCGGCGTTCTTCGGTCGAGCGTGAGCGCCTCGTCGAGATCGGCCATCGCCTTGTCGAGATCGCCCTTCTCGCGATAGGCCTCGCCGCGATTGGCGTAGGCGACGCGCCATCGCCTGCGGCTTGTCCTTGCGCGGCCTCGATCACCGCCGTGCAGGCGGCGATCAGCGCGTCGGCGCTGACCTTCCTTGTTGAAGCACGGGCCCTTCGGCATCACGAACGGCTCGTTGCGCTGCGGCTGCGGCGCGGGCCTGGCCTGCGGCTGCTGCGATCTGCGGCGCAGCGGACGCGCGGCGGCGCGGCTTGGCGCTGCGGCGCCGGCGCTGCAGCGCTGCTGGCGCTGATATTGCGGCGGGCCGTGCTGGCGCCGATCCTGATAGAACTGCGCAAACGCCGACGACGCGGCGAGAGCGAACGCTCCCGCCAGCGCCGCACGGTTGATCACGTGCCTCATTCCCAACTTTCATTGCCCGCCTCTTGATCTCGCGTCCGCTTTCATCGCGTGATCGTTCCTGCATCGCGGCGTTCTATAGCGCGAAGCAAATGGTGAACGTTGACGTTTCACCGGGTAACATTAATCGGCGAGCGCGCGATTCTTCAGACGCAATCTGGATTTCGCGCGTGACGATCGAGCGCGCGCAACGCTCGCAAAGCAATTCTCAATGCGCAAATTTGCTCAGAGTATTCGGCGTTTTTGCCGGTTGTTTCGCGCCGATCAGCACGCGTCCTTCATGCTTAACCGTTAAGCGTGGCGATCGAAGGAATTTCCGTTAACGCGCGCGAAACATTT
Organism: uncultured Alphaproteobacteria bacterium; assembly: GCA_963711955.1. Classification (GTDB taxonomy): domain Bacteria; phylum Pseudomonadota; class Alphaproteobacteria; order Rhizobiales; family Xanthobacteraceae; genus Z2-YC6860. The sequence continues at coordinate 205,690 of CAVQGC010000016.1, forward strand.
GCGGCGCGCGCGAGCGCGCATCGGCGATCGCGTAGTTAATCCTAACGTCAGCAATTCCGGCGTCGCAGCGGCCGTTGTTCTTGGCGCATCGCCGAAAAAGCGATTACAAATTTAGCGCAGGCCCAGAAATCACGAAGCGATTGCGGACGCGATGAATCTCATCCTCGTCAAGATGTTCGCCACCGCGCTCGCGCTGGGTCAGGTCACCACGCGGCCCGATTCGGTGCAGCACGCATTTCGATCCGGTGGCGGATCAGACCGAGGTCGTGCAGATTCTCAAGGACGGCTGCGCGCACATGCGCAAGGCGTTCGACATCGAGGATCTCAAGCTCGACGATCTGATCGAGACCGCGCTGGAGGATCCGCAGGCCGTCGCCGGCGAGATCAAGGCGTTCCGCGGCATCGATTTCAACGAGCTGCACATCGCCTACAAGCAGTTCTGCACCGACGAGAAGGTCGAGAACTCGCCGTTCGACATGAGGCAGGTGATCGAGTTCTACAACCAGGCGGTCGCCGACTTGCCCGATCACAACAAGCTCAAGGGCCTCAAGCTGCCCGGCACCAGCGTCGTGTACGACGGCAAGGGCGAGCGCTTCGCCGAGCTGTTCGAATCCGATCACCGCCGCGTCTGGGTGCCGCTGAAGGAAATTCCCGGAATACGTCCAGCAGGCGTTCATCGCCGCCGAGGACAAGCGCTTCTATCAGCACAAGGGCATCGACGAGCGCGGCCTGATCCGCGCCTTCATCTCCAATCTCGCGGAGCCCGGCCGGCCGCAGGGCGGCTCGACCATCACGCAGCAGGTCGCCAAGAACCTGCTGGTCGGCGACGACGTCAGCTACGAGCGCAAGCTGCGCGAGATGATCGTCGCGTCGCGCCTCGACACGGCGCTGACCAAGGACGAGATCCTCGAGGTCTATCTCAACTCCATCTATCTCGGCCGCGGCGCCTGGGGCATCGACATGGCCGCGCGCAGCTACTTCAAGAAGCCGGCCTCGGCGCTCAACCTCACCGAAGGCGCCATGCTGGCCGCGATGGCCAAGGGCCCGGCCTATTTCAGCCCCGACCGCTATCCGGAGCGCGCGCGCCAGCGCTTCGCCTACGTGCTCAAGCGCATGCAGGAGGACAAGGTCGATCAGCGCCGACCGAGGCGCCGGCGCGGCAGCCGCGCATCGTTCCTTACGAGAAGCCCCGGCGCGAATCCGGCTTCCACTTCCTCGATCACCTGATGCGCGAGGCGCGCACGCTGGTCGGCATGCAGTCGCTGACGGTCGGAATCCTACACGGTGCGCTCGACCATCAATCTCAAGCTGCAGCGCGCCACCGAAGCGGCGCTTGCAGGAAGGGCTCGCGCGCTACGAGGCGAAGAGCGCAGCGCATCGAATTCACCGGCCCGGAGGTCAACCTCGGCGAGAGCGTCGCATCGCGTCGACACCGAGCATGCGCACCAAGGCGCAGCGGCGCGGCCGCGCCAAGCCGGTGTGGCAGATCGCGCTGCAGAACGCGCGGCTGCCGCTCTACGACGTGCAATGGCCCGCCGGCCATCGTGATCGAGAAGCGGCCCAACGAAAAAGGCCAGCTCGACGGTCCGCGTCGGGCTCAAGGACGGCCGCATCATGCCGCTGACGACGCCGGAGGGCGTCGAGCCCGGCAAGCTGAAGCTCAACGACGTGGTCTATGTCCGCGTCACCGAAGGCAAGACGCAAAGAACGACGCGCAAGGCCGAGCTGCGCGTGCGCCCCAAGGTGCAGGGCGCGGCGGTGGTGCTGGAGAACAAGACCGGCCGCATCCTGGCGATGGTCGGCGGCTTCTCCTATCCGGCCAGCCAGCTCAATCGCACCACGCAGGCGCTGCGTCAGCCCGGCTCGTCGATCAAGCCGATCGTCTATCTCGCCGCGCTTCACAAGGGCCTGCAGCCCAACACGCTGGTGCAGGACTCCGGCGTGACGCTGCCGCCGATCCCCGGCGTCACCACCCACTCACTGGTCGCCGAAGAACTATGACGGCGGCGGCTCCGGCACGATGACGCTGCGCCGCGCGCTGGAGCAATCCAAGAACATGGTCACGGCGCGCCTGCTCGACGGCGGCGTCGACAAGGATCCGCGGCGCAGCCTGGAGCTGGTCTGCGAGCTGGCGGTCGAAGCCAAGATCTACAGCGAGTGCATGAAGAACTATCCGTTCGTGCTCGGCGCCCAGGCGCTCCGGATGATCAATCTCGCCGGCTTCTACGCCGCCATCGCCAACGAAGGCCAGCGCGTCACGCCTTACGCCATCGATTCGATCGAGCAGGACGGCAAGCCGGTCTATCGCCATCGCGTCAGCGAAGCCGGTCTATCTCGCCGAGGGCGACCGCGCCGCGTTCTATCAGCTGCGCACCATCCTGGAAGGCGTGGTGGCGCGCGGCACCGCGGCCTCGATCCGGCAGCACACCGGCTTCATCGGCGGCAAGACCGGCACCACCGACAACGAGAACGACGCCTGGTTCGTCGGCTTCACCAGCGACGTCACGGTCGCGGTCTGGGTCGGCTACGACAACGCCGGCGGCAAGCGGACGCTTGGCACCGGCGAGACCGGCGGCAAGAACGCCGTGCCGATCGCCGAGCAGATCATCCAGGCGACCTGGCAATACCACGCGCCGAAGACGCCGCTGCCGCCGCCGTCGGCCGAGATCGCCCGCAATCTCAAGGCGATGCCGATCGACGTCTTTACCGGACAGAAGGCATCAGCCTCTAAAACGGCGTTCATGGAGTATTTCCGCGTCAGCGGCGGCAAGATCCGCGAAACCCAGCACGCGCTGGTGGGGCGCGGTCACGTGGTGCAGCGGCGCCGCGCCGGCCCTGCCGAGGACGAACGAGCCTGTCTACGGGGCGAACCCGCGCATGGCCGCCGCCCTATCACGGGCCGCCGCGCACACTTGCGCGAACTGTTTGGACTGCAGCGTTTCTGAACCGCGGACGGCGTACACAAATCGGCCACGGTCGAATGGACTTATGGGTGTAAAGAGCGTCAACTCGAGTAGGATCACTGCCATGTTGATGCGTCACATGACGGCCTTCGCGTTCGTGCTTGCGGCCTCAGTCGCCGGCGCCAGCGCGCAGGAATTCCAGATCGTGAAGGTCGCTTCGGTCGCCGGCTCCACCATCGACAGCCTCAAGCCGAAGACGATCGTCTTCAACGATCACCGGGTCGATGAAACGTCCGACAAGGGCGCCTTCATCCGCTTCGACGAATGGTCGCGCACCAAGCCGCTGCAGCGGCAGTTCCTCAGCCTGTTCCCGAACTTCTCCGAAGGAACGATCCATCGCGTCATCGATGGCTCCAAGAAGGAGATGAAGGACGAGCTGCAGATGTACGTCACCGAGGCGCGCTTCAAGCTGTCCCGGCCGGCCGCATCGATCGACCTTAAGCAGTTCGCGACCCTGCCCTTCATCGAGAAGCATCGATCCGGCGATCAAGCATCAGGTCATCAAGCCGTCCGAAGTCTCGGTCCTGAAGGACGAGCGGTCCGCCGACAACAAGAACCCGGACCGGCCGTGGTGCGAAGGCGCCGGCGTGAGCCTCTGCACGCGCTCGACCTACAAGCTCGAAGGCAAGCTGCCGATCGGCATCGCGCTCGCCAACAAGCTGCGCGAAAGCGAGCAAGAAGGTCTCCGACACCGTCGAGTTCGAAAGCGAGCTGCGGCTGCTCAAGGCCTCGGACATCGACGAGGCCGCCCTGCAGAAGCTCACCGGCGTGAACACGCCGGTCGCCGGCGTGCTCGAGCAGAACATGTTCTACGTCAACCAGGTGATGCGCTTCGGCAAGCTGATCGCCGTGGTGCAGCCGAACCCGGCCGACGCCAACAGCAGCATCGCCACCGTGATGATCGCGCTGGCGGTCTCCTCGCACACGCTCGACAGCAAGAAGAAGTATCAGGACGTCCCGGTGCTGCGGAACATGGTGCCGTCGCAGGTGCTGCTCGGCCAGAGCTCGTTCAACACCGGCAATTCGCTCAGCGCCGGCCTGCCCGTGTACGTCCGCAACCGCATCAAGGCGATTGCCGGAATGCTCGATCGCGGCTGATCGCGCTCCTACAAAAATAGCGAACGGCCCGCCAAACGGCGGGCCGTTTCGTTTGCGCCGCTCCGCGCCGGCAGTGTGTCACGAGCGCTGGGACAGCGATTAACCATAACCAAAGGTTAAGAAGCGTTGGCGGCTGAATAACCTTGCGAAAAGCGCAACCGAATGAGAAAAATTCGTCATAACGATCCATAAAAAATGTCCATTTCCCGCGTGCGGCGGCTCAGGAAATAGGAGGTTCGGGACCAAGACCACGAGTGGATGAAAAACATGAAGCGCCCTGTTCAGACGCTCCTTGCGTTCGCCGCGATGATTGCGATCGCGACGCCCGCGATCGCCTCCAAGAAAGAAGAGCGTTTCGCTCTGACCTCCGCGGTCGAGCAAACCCATCGCACCGACAACACTGCCGCGATCTCACTTGCCGCTCCCAAGCAGGACAAGAAAGACGCGGTGTTCTCTATCGGTCTTGAGGCGCTGAAATGGATCGGCGCGAGCTCGAAGCAGGTCGGCGTCCCTTATCCGAGCCTGTGGTGCGCTGACTTCATCAACTTCGTTCTGCGCCGCACCGGCCACACCCCCACCAATTCACGCGCCGCCAAGTCGTTCCTCGACTACGGCACGCGCATCGACCAGCCGCGCGTCGGCGCCATCGTCGTGTTGACCCGCGGCAAGAACGGCGGCCATGTCGGCATCGTGCGCGGCACTGACGGCGCTGGAAACATCATCGTCATCTCGGGCAATCACGGCAACAAGGTCTGGGAGAGCATGTATCCGAAGAGCCGCGTGCTCGGCTACGTCATCCCGCCGGAGCTAAACTGATCGGCTTCAACCCGAGCGGGCGGGCGGGCAGAATGCGGCGTGCAGCGCGATGATGACGTCTCGCACTTCCGGACGTACCAGCGAATAGTAGACGCTGTTGCCGTTGCGGCGCGTCTTCACGAGGTTGTCCGCGCGGAGCCTGGCAAGCTGCTGCGACACCGCGGGCTGACGCAGGCTGACCAATTGCTCGATCTCGGTGACGGATTTCTCTCCCTCCACCAGCAGGCAGAGGATGACCAGCCGCGCTTCATGGGAAAGGACCTTGAGGAACTCCGCTGCCTTGCGGGCATTTGTAATCATCGTGTCGATGTCGAGATCGCGAATTTGAGGCAGCGCACGTGGGCTCATTATTGGCTCGTTCGTTCTTCCGAAAATCACAGAACCATTTGCCATGCCGAAGCGCAATGCCCGCTATGTCGCAGGCTCAGGCCGTGGAAACCGAGGAACAACTCGCGGACTGCGCTTCCATTTTTTAAATCCAGTGACGCGAATGGCGCAGACGTTCCCCTACGCGCCGCAAAAAAATCCGGCCGATCAGAAAACGAACATGATGTCGCCGTTGCCGAAGAAATCAAAGTGGTTGCCGCCGCCGGTCAGAATGTTGGACAGCGAGTTGCCGGACATATTCTTGCCGGTGGCCGGGCAGATGTTCGTGTCTGCACGTTGAAGAACATTCCGCATCAACGGCAGGTCGCAAAAACGCGGCTCGCCTGAGACGGCAAGGGTGCCCTTGAATAGCCGAGCGGTCACGAATACAGCCGGCTCGACCCGGACTAGTTGCCGCATCCGAAGTGCAGCCTTTTCCACCCCAATCCATTCAAAAACGCCTATTAATCCATATTTATCAAGAGCTTTTATAGAGCGCCGGTTGTCTGCCGCGCCGTGGTGTCTGCTTAGCTCCCAAAGCGGCATCAGGTTGGCCGTCTGCAATGTCCGCTTCGTGTCATTTGCGACATCGCCCTACTCAATCACCTCGTCCGCGATCGCCAGTACACCTGCCGGAATTGTGAGGCCGAGCGCTCGGACCGTCTTAAGGTTCAGCATAAGCTGAAATTTCGTTGGCAGCGCAACCGGAAGCTCCCCTGGGGCCGCACCTTTCAGGATGCGGTCAACGTAGCCAGCGACCTGGTTCCAGTGCTCGGACGGGTCGGCATAGTAGTACATCAGGCCGCCGTTTTCGACATCGATCCGGGTGGCGAGCATTCCTGGCAGGCGATGTCGGAGCAAAATTCCGCCTGAAATTTGGCGAACGGTACGCCGCTTTGGGCGAGGATCCGAAAGACCGCGTCTGCTTTCCATTCCACAGCGCCGGCAATCGCGCGCTCGATATCGTCGCGCGATTCGACCACCGGAAATACTTTTGTCTCGACACCAAGGGCGCCGGAGACTTCTTCAACTTCGCGAAGCTGAGGTATCCTGACGGGATCATCTGGATGTGTGAAAACGGCAATACGCCGTGCGGTGGGGAGAGCTTGCTTCAGCACCGCCAGCCGCTTTCCTGCGATCTGGCCCGCAGCATTTGAACCAGCACATGCGACCAATTTGCCTAGGATTAAAGGTCGCCCGGCCTTGTGTACGGAACCGAACATAGGATTAGCTGTTGGTCCCAATAGGCCTAAGGAACCGGGTTTATACCGGCGTCGCACGCTCAAGTGCTGTTGAGCTTCGTCTAGCTCATCCGGGTCAACGACAAGAATAACATGCCCGGAGCCACGCCGATGCGTGATGCGCGCTATCTTCGCAGCCAAGCCGAATTTTGTCTAGAAATGGCTCGCCAAATGAGCGACCGAAAGATTGCCGATAACCTCAAGGCAGAAGCGGCCCGCTACCAGGAGGAAGCTGTCGCGTTGGAAACGGGTACTCACGAGGCGTGGCAGGCTTCTAAAGACAATCCATAAGGATGACGGCTAATCCAGGCCGCTTCGAGCACGGCCGCATGTCCGCTTTGGGTCAATAACGGACATGGGTCATGGCCTGACTTTTGCTAGTTGCACAGTCAGGAGAAAGCTCATGCTAGGAATTCCCCGGCGCTACAGTCATTTTGTATTTGGCGTCATTCAATCTGGTCTTACCAGTTTGATCGCGGCAGCAGTTGCGAGCTACCCGCTCGTTTACACCGGACAGTTCTTTCGGAATTGGATCGCAGCGTGGCTTATCGCCTGGGCGATGATGATACCCGTGGTGCTGTTTGCAGCGCCCGTTATCCAGACGTTGTCACTTTCTCACCCGCGAGAATTGAAACATCAATGTCCGCTTTGGGTCATTAGCGGACATCCAGACGCTGATTTCGAAGTCCGCTTTGCCCCCGAAAGCGGACATCAGTTGGCTCGGCTTAATGTCCGCTAATGACCCAAAGCGGACATCGGATCTTATGATTGTCCTGTAGGAACAAATTTGACCGACCTGCGTTACTGGACTCGGGCCGGCATCGTTCGAGGTCGCCCATGGCTACGGGGGAACGTATCGCGTGAAGGCTACCGAGCTTAGCGCGAAGGCTGTGCAGGGATCAGAACCCGACCACATCCCCATCGTCAAAAGCCCGATTGGGGATAGCCGGGCTGGACGACATCCTGCTTGGCGGCTTGCGCAGAAATCGGCTGTTTCTTCTTGAAGGGAGCCCCGGTGCGGGAAAGACCACATTGGCACTCCAGTTCTTGCTCGAAGGAGCCCGGGTGGGAGAGCTGGGGCTTTACATCACATTGTCAGAAACTGAGGCGGAGCTGAGGGAGGTTGCAACCTCTCATGGCTGGTCGCTTGACGATCACATTCACATTTTCGAACTCGTACCACCCGAAAATCTGCTCGATGAGAAGCAACAGCAAAGTCTCTTGTACTCATCTGATCTTGAACTTGGCGAGACGACCCAGCGCATATTCCAGGCCATGGAGCGCACTAAGCCAAGGCGTGTAGTCATCGATAGCCTTTCAGAAATCCGGTTACTTGCGCAAAGCTCCCTTCGCTATCGTCGGCAGATTTTGGCCCTGAAGCATTATTTTGCCCAGCGCGACGCAACCGTATTGTTGCTCGATGACATGACCGCCGAAGCGGACGATAAGACCGTACACAGTGTTGCGCACGGCGTCGTGAGAATGGAAGAACTCATCCCCGACTATGGTTCAGAACGCAGGCGACTGCGGGTTATGAAATACCGTGGTCAAGCGTTTCGCGGCGGTTATCACGATTTCACGATCAAGACCGGCGGGGTAGTGGTTTATCCCCGCTTGGTCGCGGCCGAATATCGAACGCGGATGAAGTCGAGCACACTCACGAGCGGGATTCCTGATTTCGATAAGTTAATGGGCGGAGGTATCGAGAGCGGATCGAGCACCCTTATCATCGGTCCTGCTGGGACCGGAAAATCTCTCATGGTCCTGACCATGGTGGCAGCAGCAGTGAAGCGTGGCGAGCGCGCTGCGCTTTTCATTTTTGATGAAGAGCTGGGCCTGCTTTTTGCACGTGCAAAAGGGATGGGAATCGATCTGGAGTCTATGCGGGACAGCGGCAATCTTTTTATTGAACAGATCGACGCAGCAGAAGTGTCGCCTGGAGAGTTCGCCCACAAAGTACGCGCATGCGTGGAAAAAGAAAACATTCGCACGGTCGTGATCGACAGTCTGAACGGCTACCAGCACTCCATGCCTGAGGAGCAATTTCTGATCCTCCACATGCACGAATTGTTGCAATATTTGAACCGTCTCGGTGCCGCGACGTTTCTAACAGTCGCGCAACACGGGATCGTTGGCGATATGAAGTCCCCCGTTGATGTCACCTACCTTGCTGATACCGTCCTCCTGCTGCGATATTTTGAGGCGCTGGGCCAAGTGAGGCGCGCCGTCTCCGTGCTCAAGAAGCGGACGGGCGCTCACGAAAATACAATCCGCGAGTTCAGTATCGACAAGAATGGGCTGAAGATGGGTCTGCCGCTCGACAAATTCCAAGGCGTCCTGCGCGGCGTCCCTCAGTACCTTGGTGGACAGTCGGATGCGAAGCCTTGAAGGGTACGCACGATAACCTTTCGGAGCGTGTGCTGATTCTCGCGCCGCAGGGCCGTGATGCATTTGTTGCGGAAAGAATTCTGAATGAGGCAGGCCTCGTTGCTGAAATATGCAGGGACCTGTCCAAGCTCCAGGGCGAACTAGATCTTGGCGCTGGCGTGGCGTTGCTCACCGACGACGCCATCCGCAACGCCGACCTGAAAGGACTGGCAGGCTGGGTCGGAATGCAGCCGTCATGGTCCGACTTTCCCTTCGTGCTGCTGACGGAGAGAGGGGGCGGATTGGAACGAAATCCTGCTGCTGAAAGGCAGATGGGAGCGATGGGCAACATATCATTCTTGGAACGGCCCTTTCATCCGACGACGTTGATCAGCGTAGTGAAAACAGCCTTGCGAGGACGGCGGCGCCAATACGAAGCGCGGGCTCGTCTGGAAGCCTTGCACCAAAGTGAAAGCCTTGCGCGAACCGCAGAGTCGAATCTACGCCGGTTGAACGAAACCTTGGAAACCCGGGTTACGGAGCGCACCGCCGAGATCGAAGCAGCCAACAGACAATTACTTTCTCAAATCGAAGAACGCGAACGAGTGGAAACGACCCTGCGTCAAATGCAGCGACTAGAGGCCGTGGGCCAACTCACCTCCGGTGTAGCGCATGATTTCAACAATCTACTTGACCGTAATCCTCGGCAATATCGCGTTTATGGACAAAGATCTCGGCGATTTAAGCACGAAGATGAAGCAGCGGCTGGCACATATGCGTCTCGCAGCGGAGCGGGGTGCCAAACTCACGTCACAGCTCCTCGCGTTTTCGCGCCATCAGCGGCTGGAGCCCAGTCCCCTCGATATCAACGACGCACTCGCAAGTATGCGCGAGCTGCTTCAAAGCTCCCTGGGAGGGAGTGTGCAGATTATCACCAACTTTAGGCAGGGCCTGTGGTGGGCCTTCGTCGATCCTAATCAGATCGAACTTGTCGTTCTCAATCTCGCGATCAATGCGAGGGATGCCTCGGAAGTTGGTGGGAGCGTCACTTTGGAAACCGCAAACGCCACACTGGGCCACCCGCAGAAACCGGAGGAGCCGCCCGCTGGGGAGTACGTGGTTATTTCGGTGACGGACACGGGCACAGGGATGACCCAAGAAGTGTTGTCAAAAGCTTTTGAGCCATTTTTCACCACCAAGGACATCGGCAAGGGCTCTGGCCTGGGATTGAGTCAAGTTCTTGGTTTTGCAAAACAGTCGGGCGGCGGGATGCGAATCGAAACTCGCGTGGGCGAGGGCACATCGGTAAAGGTTTATCTACCTCGCGCGACCCCAACGGGAGTAGAGGCCTCTCCGGGTTCAACTGAAGCCATCCAACCACATCGGAAAGGGGCGCTGATTCTTCTTTTAGACGACGACGAAGCGGTCAGAGATATCACCGCCTCAATGCTTCGCGAACTGGGCTATCTTGTTTTGGCGGTTGGGAGCGGCGGGGCTGCTCTTGACCTCTTGGAAAGAAACGACAGCGTTGATTTAGCTTTACTCGATTACGCCATGCCCGGCATGAACGGGGTCGAAGTTTCCAAACAAATCCATTCCAAATTTCCCTCCCTTCCAATTTTGTTTATCACGGGCTACGCGGACAAGTCCGCGCTCGGAGAAATTGGCGATGCCAGGATTATCAAGAAGCCCTTTGTAACCGACGAACTTGCGAACAAGGTTCGTGCGGCCCTGCAAATCGGGCCGCGCTCAAATGGTAAGATTGTTCCCTTAAGGCGCTAGCCGTAACCTTTCAGGTAACGCAAACATCACCCAAAGCCACCGACGTACCGCCCTATTCTGTGGGCGTGAGCGCAGGACGATTTTGCCTCAATCTGCGCTTGGTGGCTGCAATGTCCGTTAGTGGCACTTAGCGGACATTGCAGCCCAGCAGCCGATGTCCGCTTTGGGGGTAAAGCCGGCATCGCAGTTCAAAGGCCAGATGTTCGTTAATGACCCAAAGCGGAATCGCTAAAACGATATACGCTGGCCGCCCGAGCCATCAAACGGCGACGGGAGATAGGCAATGTCAGATACTGACAAGGTGTTCGCCGGCTCGATTCCGGAAAACTACGACCGCTATATGGTGCCGTTGATTTTCGAGCCGTACGCCGCGGACATTGCACAACGAGCAGCGGCCTTGTCGCCAAACTCCGTTTTGGAAATCGCCGCGGGCAGCGGGGTTGTGACACGCGCATTGGCGCCAAGACTGTCTCCGGGCGCCAGCTATATCGTAACCGACCTCAACCAGCCGATGGTCGACTACGCCGCATCGCGACAACCTCCCGACACTCGGATCATATGGCGCCAAGCAGATGCTCTGGCGCTGCCGTTTGCAAATGCGGCCTTCGATCTTGTTTGTTGCCAGTTCGGCGCGATGTTCTTTCCTGACCGCTCATCCGGTTACCGCGAAGCAAAGCGAGTCTTGAAGCCCGGAGGACATTTCTTATTCAACGTATGGGATCGCATCGAGGAGAACGTATTCGCGGATGATGTGACGAATGCTCTCGCAAAGATGTTTCCGAACGATCCGCCGCGCTTTCTGGCACGCACGCCGCACGGCTACCACGATACGGCACTGATCCGTCGCGAGCTGGAGGGCGCGGGCTTCTCCCGTGTGGTGATCGAGACGAGAGCCGAACAGAGCCGCGCATCCTCGCCGCGCCATCCTGCCATTGCGTATTGTCAGGGGACCCCTCTTCGCAACGAAATCGAGGCCAGAGACGCGGGAAAACTGGAAGCTGCAACCGACTTCGCCGCGTCCGCAATTGCGGACAGACATGGCAACGGCGAGGTGACTGCCAAAATTCAGGCGCATGTAATCGTGGCTGTGGCCTAGATATTAGGATGTCCGCTATTGGGGGTAAAGCGGACATCGCCAAGCGGTGCTCAAGTTTGCCGAGTTGCCGGACACGCAACAAGCCCTGCCGCAGAGCGCGGCAGGGGCTTAGCGTCAGTTAGTGACGCGTCAATTAGCGAAGGTAGTAGCGGGGAGCAGAAGCCCGGGAGTTATACCCGCGCATCTTCTTGACCTGTCCCGGAGCGTAGCCGGACGCGCCGGGATAGCCGGGGACAGAGCCGAACTTCTGCATCTTGTGCCCCGGTGACATGCCCTTGTTGTTCTTGGCGAAGCTGTCAGTAGACGAGGCGAGCGCGAAGCCGAGTGCCGCCGCGCCAATGATTGCAAGTTTGTACATGGCCGTTTTCTCCGGATGATGGACTGAGAGACCAACGGCGCTGGCGACCGGAGGTTCCCCCCGACCGACGAGGTGATCGAATAGGAGGGTTAGTTCGATGTCCGCTATTGGCACTTAGCGGCATCCAACGCGGCCTGATCCGAGTCCGCTTTCGAGGCAACAACGGACATCAGGACCAGCAGGCGGAGCGTCGCTTTTGACCAAAGCCGACATTTGGCCTGACCGAAGCCGGGCTCCTTCCATGGTATGTTAGCCATTGAAACTGGCCTTGCATTTTCCTTGAGGCGAGACTTCGCAAATGATCTTCAGTCTTTTCGCGGCCGCGATCACAGCGGCATTCTTCGCTAGCTCTTTGATCTTGCTGAATTACGGACGTCAGCTGGGTCTGCGTTACCGGCAGCAGCAAGGTGCCGAGAGCATGGCGGGACTTCCCTCGGTCGAGGGCGCGGTATTTGCACTGGTCGGACTGCTTATTGCCTTTACTGTTTCAGGCGCTCTTCATCGATTCGACGAGCGCCGACAATTGGTCATTCAAGAGGCGAATGCAGTCAGCACAGCCTATGATCGCCTCGATCTGTTTGAAGGTGAAGTTGCGAGAAGCCTTCAGAAAAGGCTGAAAGAGTATGTCGGTGCGCGGATCGAGCTATATCGAATGCCGCATGATTTCTCTCTGCGGCACGGCACGGAGGTCTGGTCTCAGGAGCAGCAGAAAAAAATTCAAGCTCTCAAGACCGAGGTGTGGAATGCAGCCACCGCAGTTTGCCCACAGACCAATTTTCACCCCGCGTGTCCGCTGGCCGTGTCAGCCCTGGGCAACGCATTTGACATCGCGCGACTGCGTGCTGCCGCTGCCGAAAAGCATCCACCTCACATTGTCTATGTGATGCTGTTCGGTCTCGGGTTGGGTGGATCGCTTCTTGCCGGCTTCGGCATGGCTGCTGCCAAGGCACGCAGCTGGATACACATGGTGGGCTTCGCGGCCACCCTTGCAGCAACGCTCTACGTCATTACTGACTTGGAATTTCCACGCCTTGGCCTGGTCCGGATCGATGACTTCGATCATTTCCTAGTCGACGCGTACGAGCAAATGCGTGTTCGCGAGTAAGGAATGGAGCGACAGGCGAGCTGCTACGCCACGCTGCTCGCACTTGTCGACGAGGCGATCGAATAAGTCAGATTGTCTGCTATTGGCACTTAGCGGACATCGCCACCGAACCGCCGGATGTCCGCTTTCGGGGGTAAAGCGGACATCACCGCGCCAGATCGCAAAGCGGTCACCAGCCACGGCTTCCTCATCTGTGATAACCCTCGATGGCGAACCGCAGGTGAATATCGTTCATGCGTCTGTTCATTCGTCCCAATGAGTTCACCCAGCCCGATTACACCGTGACACTCCGCGCGGATGACGGGCGAGCGCTCACCGTTGGCCGCATCTTTCACGCGAATGCTGGCGTGCCTAAGGAAACGCCTTGGGTCTGGACTGTCGAATTTCACCAACGTAAAAGCCGCGCCGAGCCGCATCAGGGAAACGCGGCGTCATTCGAGGAAGCCACGACTGCATGGAAGCGATGCTGGGAATCCGCCAACGTTCCGATCAACTGGCCGCCCAGTTTGCAGAATCCACCATGAGCGCTCGGCACCGCGTAATGATGACACTACTGTGTGTTCGTGCATTCTCGCGCGTGACTGAACGCGCATTCACCTACCTCTCCAAACATTAACGGGAACGTGGAAGGTCCTCGACGTATTGTGAGTCAGGAGCGACAAAAAAACAAACAGAGGAAAACATGCTCAAGAAAGTTGGAATGGCGGCTTTGGCCGCTCTCGCTATCGCTGGTGCCGCGTCAGTTTCGATCACTGATGCGGACGCTCGCGATTATCGTGATGACGGATGGCGTGGTGGTCATCATGGCCACTACGGGTGGCGCGGCGGCTACAACCGGCACCGAGACTTCGACAGGTCGCATGCGCATGGTGATTGCCGCACAGTCATCATCCGCCACGACGATGGCTCTGTGCGCAGATTCCGGCGTTGCAGATAAACGGCTTCTAAGTCAGTAAGCGAAGAAGCCCGGTGCCACAGCGCCGGGCTTCCTGCTGTTGCAGTGCCTTCTCTGAATTGCGCCGATGCTTGGCGCAAGCCGCCCTGATCCAACGCTTAGACTCGCCGCCGCTGGTTCCGGAGTGCCCAGCTATTTATGGTTAATCTTGTATTAACTCGAATCCGTTTTGCTCGCGGCCTCATAGCGATTGGAGGCTGTCATGAAGAAAATTGTCGTTGCACTGTCCACTGTCATCGCCGCGATCAATGTTGTGGGATGCGCAGGTAAAGGCAAAGCGCCAATTCAAACGCGCGGCTAGAACGCAAATCAAAGCCCAACTCAGAACGTTGCAGCGCGGAGAGTTGAGGTGCGATTAACTCACAATGTTCCAGCGATCTCGCCGGACGCCCGAAAAATGATTGAGACGGCTGCAAACCGCGCTGGCATGTCAGTTAGCGAATGGCTCAACGCTACCATTATTGCTGCTGCCTCGGATGAAGGCGTAAAGCCGGTAGAATTCGTGTTCATAGAGCGCGGAGAGCGATCCAGGCCTGCAAAGATCGTCCTTGGGTCAATCTACTCGCGTCTCGATAGTCTTGCCGAGAAGATCGAGTGCTTGGCTCAAGCCGATCTTTCTCAAGCGCCTAGGCGAAGCCCTAAGCTGCGCTGTCCCATCTGAGGACCAAGAAGAGCAGTGATTGTCCATTCGCTGGATTGCACCCGTCATCTCATCGCGGCTTCTTCCGAAACCGCTTTCTTAGCGGCTCGGACCAATCTTCGCGGCCAGTATCGAAGATGGCCAAGTCCCAGCCAACTTCGAACGAAGATTTTGAAACCCCGCACTCTTTCATCGCTGTTGCCCGTAACTCTTCCTTCGTACAGAATTTTGGTGTTCCGCCTTCCATGAATTGCCTAAGCCACACGCGGCACCGCTGGGCTCATCTCCTATGGTCCAAATCAACTCGATCTGTTCTGGCGCTCGACCGACTACGTCAATCGCATCTTTAAGGGAGCTGTCCCCGCCGAATTGCCGGTCCAGACACCAATAAAATACGAGACCATCGTCAATGCCAGAACCGCGAAAGCGCTC
The DNA here is from genome assembly GCA_963711955.1 of uncultured Alphaproteobacteria bacterium. Lineage (GTDB taxonomy): Bacteria > Pseudomonadota > Alphaproteobacteria > Rhizobiales > Xanthobacteraceae > Z2-YC6860. The sequence goes on from CAVQGC010000016.1 coordinate 220,909, forward strand.
GGGCTCAAAATGCCGCCAACAATGCTGGCGCTGGCCGACGAGGTGATCGAGTAGCTGCGCCAATGTCGCCTATTGGCACTTAGCGGACATGCCTTACACCAAATCGACGATCTTCCGCTGCGCGGCGGCGTCTGCCTCGATGTAGCGCTGGGTTGTTCCCGAGCGCCGAGTGACCGGCGAGTATCTGTACGTCTCGCAGAGAGCCGCCGACTGTCGAAATTTTCCGCGCCGCGTTCGTGATGAACGTCCTACGGCCGCTGTGACTTGAGCAGCCATTCAGCCCAAGCGCGCGATACCACTTAGCGAACATGAGGACGATGGCGTGCGAACTGGTCTTGCGGAGCCGCTCCGTCAAGATCACGTACTCGAGACGCTCGTTTCGTCTGCGCCTCTACTCGCCATTCGATCAGCGCCTCTCGTAGCTCGGCGTTCAGCGGGATCATCCTGCCGGAGCGGCCCTTGCTCGCTTCATTCCGCAGGTTGATAGCTCGACCGATTTCGTCGTCTGCGCCCGTGACCATGTCCCACGTGAGAGACGCGATCTCCTTCGCGCGCAGACCCGCCTTCGCTGACAGAAGGAATATGACCCGGTTTCTGACGGGATGTCGGGTCTTGGCGATATAGCCAAGCGCGCCGTCGATCTGTGCCCTTGATAACACCTTCGCCTGTTTGCCGAGCGCCATCCGGTGACCTCCTGGACTGATGACTTTTGTGATGCTCGGCGCTGAAACATATTCAGGACCGGAATCGTCGACAACCGATTTGGCTGCGCCGTGAATCCGGTCAACGACTTAGGGATGACTGATGATAGAATTGTAATTAGGTCATCAGTTGATTAGGTCAGATAGACCATCTCGGCGATTTTGAACGCGCCCTGAGGGACAATGCGATTGAGCCCTTCGTCGAACCGGGCGCGAGCCCAAATATGGGGCTCGGTACGATAGGTCCAGAATACGTTTTTGTATTCCTGGTGCTGCACTCGGACTTTGGTCATATTTAAGTCTGCCTGAAGACGGCCTGTTACGCCGTCGTCCTTGATTTCAACGAGCGCAATCGAGTCAGGCGTCGACCGATTAGCCACGCCAACGACGAAGTCCGGAAAGAACCGCTTCCCGGAAGGAAGAACGATGCGCGTAGCCCATTTGGTATTTTCTCTGTTTCGCAGCCACCATTTTACCACCCCCGTGATGTCCGAATTGAGAAACTCGGCGAAGGCACGCTCTTCATTGTTCATGTCAGCGGGAAACACGCCGTAAGCTGCCTTGGCCGCAGGGCGCAAACGCGGATCGCCAAACTCAAATTCTGGAACCGGCTCGCTCGTTGATAGCCTGAGATGGAAGCGCAACGCTTGACGCATCGCGACTTCGCAAGCGGTCTGGATCGCGCATGACTGCGACGTCGATTGTGCGACGCAAATCGTCAACCGTATATTCGATCCCATCCTGGTCAGCAAATTCGCTTCAACTCGCCGATGAGCGCTTGCTTCAATTCCCGAGGATCGATGCCGTCGTTGAAACGAAATGCGAGCTGAGCTTTTTCTGCGATGCGGGCATTAGACACCCGAACATTAAAGGTGCGCTGTTCTTCATCCGCAAGAAAAAGGTCGCGGAGGCTGAGTGTAGCTCTACGCAAGCGTCGGCTTAGCTCGCCCCGGAGATCGAGCGCGCGGCAGAATTCGCGGGCAATCTCCGCGGTGAGGTCGCCTGCGATTTCATACAGCTCAGGAAGCTCTTCTCGAATTAGAGCTTTAAGGAACGGAAAGCTCTGGTCGAAGTCTGTAGCGTTTGTCTTTTGGAATTGGTGCGTTCGGAGACGTCGGCGCATGATGGAGCGGCAGTTCGCCGAATAGCGGAGTTTCGCTCATCCGAATGACCATCTCGGCGGCGAGAATTGCGCGGTCCTGGTCCCCTGCCGAATGTTCAGCAACCTTCGGCTCAATTAGCCCTGCCTTGATAAGCAGATTGAGCCGTTCCTGGCGCTCTTCCGACGATTGTGGCGCGGCAACTGTTGCCATGCCGGCGACAACAACGCTTTGCTCCATAGGAGCGTTTAGGTTGCCAAACTGGACAATATCCAAGCGATCGGTGATCAGCTCCATGCCATGGCGAACCGCCTTCAGGTCCTCAACGGCGGCGTTGAGGCCTGCTTGCAGCTCCGGGTCGGTGAGAAACACGTATCCGCGGTCCAAAATCGCGTCAGTTCCATGAAAGGGGCGGACAAGTGGGTGAACGCGCATAATCCGACCAACGATCTGCAAGCCGAACTCTTTTCCTCGGTTTGGACGCACCGAAACCAGAGTTCCAAGCGCGAGGGGCGTCAAACCCGGTCGCCACGGCGACCTTAAAGATGAGGACTTCAACATCTGGGTCATAAGCGAGGGTATGGAATTCGGGGTCTGGTTCGCCTGAGGTGTGACTTTTAATTCGTGCTCCAGAAACGCCGGCTTGATTCAGTTTTTCACGGACCCGCGCAACGGGATCTTCACCACCCTTTTGCTGGTCTTCAACTTGGACCAGCAGCAACGGTGTAACTGCGATGGAACGGGAAGCGAGCTGACGCTTCACAGCTTCGTGCTGATACCAGGCAGCCGTTAGCGTTGCCTGTTCTTGGTCGATGAGATTGGCATCTTCTTCCTGAAAGCGCAGAATGCCCAACATCAAGCCGCGCTTGTTCAGACCGGCCTCGACCACCTGTCCGCGATCGATTACAACGCGGCTGGCAACCTCTATGCCAGCCCGTTCTTCGAATTGGGCAAGCTTTTCGTCATTAGGCGTTGCAGTGGCGAGAATGGTGAAGTCCGGCCGCAGGGTTTCGAGGTAGAAGTTGGCAGCAGCGGCTGCCGAAGCTCCGAAATTGAGATGCGCTTCATCGATCACAACGCCGATAAAAAAGCCTTCATCACGTAACGTCGCGATCACGTCATCGAGCGATAAAGCGTCCTCTTTTCGGCGACGAACCGTGCGGGCATCCTTGTTCTGAGCTGCGACCGCCGCCCAAGTCTGTACGAAAATATCGCCATCCCGCGATCCGGCGGGCTCTCTATCCGTGTAGATGTCACGCAAACGGAGCGACCCGCACTGATTGGCCAACGCATCACGAGTTTGCACAACGAGTCCCGCATAAGGCGCGAACCAGAACCAGAGCCCTTCGGGACAGCGGTGAAGCTAAGCGACTTGAGATGGTCCACTGCGCCGACTAATCGATCTAGGAACGTGCGTCGTCCGCTCAAGGATGTAGCGTGCGGGATTCCGGCCTCTTGGTAGGTAGCGTGGAGGAAGCGCGCGATCGACTGTGCCGTCATTGCCCTGCGCTTCTGGCTGAAGAACAGTGGCGTGCTGGACTGGCTGTGCAGAGGAGCCAGTTCTGCTCGCCATACCTCTCCAGCGCTCTTTGCACAAATGGCGACGATAGGAACACAACGCGGCTCGGGGCTGTCTTGCGTAGGCAGCATTGACGTTAACGTGAAAACGAACTTTTCCATTCTGATCGTAGACGTCTTGCCACTTCAGCCCAGCAATTTCCTTTGCACGAAGCCCTGCTCCAATCGAAAGTGCGAGAGCCGCTTCCGTACGAGCTGCATGTCGTTTTCGAGTTCGCGCCGCACGCAGCGTTTTATGTAGCTGAGATGCTGAGAGGACTGGAGCCGGGCCGGTGGCGCCCACCGGGCGGCCGCGATTTCGGTGTGTGGCAACTTGGTGCGACATGCGACCGATCAACTGCAATTATCCGGTCGGATATTAATTCCGGTTTCTGGGTAGGCAACCCGCAGAGGATTTGCGTCGCCCTAAAAATTCTCGATCAGAGAATGATTTTTTTGCACAGGAAAAAATCATTTGTTTCGGCGTGGTCACCCCGTGGTCACCATGAGAGAAATGAACCCGGCTCGAAATTTCCATGTTCCAAAAAATATTGTTGGATCAAGGATTAGGT
>CAVQGC010000017.1:0-49072 GCA_963711955.1 uncultured Alphaproteobacteria bacterium
GCAACAAGCCAGGCAGGAACGCATTTCGATCCGTGTCGCCGTTCTCAAGTCCAAACAGCGCGCCGCCGCCTGGCAGAAGCAAATGCCGTCCGGGTCCCGGCTCAAAGCCGGCCGCCTTACGAAAGCGCGATCGCGGACAGCCAGCTTGCCGACGATGTTGCGGAACGTTGCCGCGGTGACGAACCAGATGGGTTGCGCGGTCTTGCTGCGCGCGACAAAAACGGGATGCATGGACACTCAGTCGGCTTGAATCGTGAATTTCCGGGGCATCGGCTCCTGCGACTTCGGTCCGAACCAGACGTCGAAAATCTTCGCGGCCTCGCCCGACGCTTCGATGTCGAGCAGCGCCTTGTTGATGGCGCTCTTGAAGCGCGGCTCGTCCTTCTTGAGCGCGAAGCCGACGTTGCGGGACTTGGTGAAGTCGGGGAGCAGCAGAAATCATCCGGCCGGCTGTCCTGCTGGACGATCGCGCGCAGCACGCTTTCGTCGGTGGGAAATGCGTCGACCTTGCCCTCCTTCACCATGCCGAAGGCGATGGTGTAGTCGGGCACATAGACGATGTCGATGCTCGGCACGACCTCCTTGAGGTTGCCGCCTGCGGTCGACGCGCTGGCCGACGATGCCTTCTTGCCGGCGAGCTGGTGCACCGACGTGATGCCGCTCGATTTCTTGACGACGACGGCGTGCGGCGTGACGAAATAGATGTGGCTGAAGTCGATGTCCTTCAGCCGCTCGGGCGTGCGGGTCATCGAGGTGGCGACGAAGTCGAGCTTGCCCTCCTTAAGCATGGGAACACGTTCGGCGCTCGTTACAGAAACAGTCTCCACCGCAACGCCCAGGCGTTTGGCCACGGCATGCACCAGATCGAGGTCATAGCCGACCACGGTGTTCTCGCCGGGCTTCTTGAAGCTGAATGGCGGGGTGGTGTCGCTGACGCCGACGATCAGCTTGCCGCGCGCCTTGACCTCGTCCAGGCGATCCGCCGCCGCTGGCATGGCCAGCGCTAGCAGTGTGGCTGCCGCCAAAATCAGCCGTTTCATGTCGGTTCTCCCCATGCGCCGTCCCGAAAGCATCTCATGGCGTCTCGACCCCCCGCAATCCCGCATGCATGCTGGATTAACCACTCGTTAGGGTTAACATTTTATTGCTCGACCCTTGCCGGGCGGCGCTGTGGCCGCTCGGCTCGAGCGGGAAACCATGGGTCGCAGCCACGTCCGTTCCGCGCGCCTGCTTGCGTCGGCCGGCGCCGTCGCCCTCGCGATGGCTGCGGCCGGATGCGCCACCACGCCATCGTCGCCCGACGTCACCGGTTCGATTGCGACCGACAACGCGCCGCGCACCGAGCGCGGAGTGGCGGCGCGAGATGGACGTGTGGGGCCGGCGCTACCGCTCCAATCTGAGCGACAGCCGAGGCCGCGATCCGCTACGCGCAGGCCTTGCGCGCCATCGGTCAGCGGGCTCAGGCCACCGCGGTGCTCGAACAGGCCACGATCTCAAATCCGCACGATCAGCCCTTGCTTGGCGCGTACGGCCGTGCGCTGGCCGACAACGGCAATTACGAGCAGGCGCTTGAGGTGCTCAACCGCGCGCATTCGCCCGACCGTCCCGACTGGCGGATCCTCTCGGTTCAAGGCGCGGCGCTCGATCAGCTCGGCCGTCATGCCGAGGCGCAGCGCTACTACGCCAGCGCGCTGCGGCTGGTGCCCGATGAGCCGTCGGTGCTCTCCAATCTCGGGCTGTCCTACGCGCTGTCGAAAAACCTGCCGCAGGCTGAGGCGACCTTGCGCCAGGCCGCACAGCAGAAGCCGGCGGACTCCAAAGATCCGCCAAAACCTGGCGCTGGTGGTCGGGCTCCAGGGCCGCTTTGCTGAAGCTGAAAAGATCGTCCGGGCCGACCTGTCGCCCGAAGAAGCCGCGCAGAATGTCGCCTACCTGCGGCGGATGATGGCCGAGCAGCAACGACTTGAAAAAGCTCAGCCGGCCCGGCGGGGCGCTCGCGCCTTCGTCTGGCACCTGACTTAGCGGGATCGGTTCGCGTTCTGCGCCGGCCCTTCCGGCGTTTCCTGGGTTGCCATGACGCGGATCGCCGCCGGGCCCAGAATCACGACGAACAGCACCGGCAGGAAGAACAGGATCATCGGCACGGTGAGCTTCGGCGGCAGCGCGGCGGCCTTTTTCTCGGCCTCCGACATGCGCATGTCGCGATTTTCCTGCGACAGCACCCGCAAGGTCTGCGCCAGCGGCGTGCCGTAGCGCTCGGCCTGCTGGAGCGCGACGCAGACCGATTTCACGCCTTCGAGGTCGGTGCGCTTGGCGAGATTTTCGTAGGCCATGCGCCGGTCCTGCAGGTAGGACAACTCGGCGGTGGTCAGCGTGAGCTCTTCGGCGAGCGGGATCGACTGCGAGCCGATCTCTTCGCTGACCTTCCTGAACGCCGCTTCGACCGACATGCCGGATTCGACGCAGATCAGCAGCAGATCGAGCGCGTCGGGGAATGCCCGCTTGATCGACAACTGGCGTTTGGCGATGCGGTTTTTCAGGAACACGAAGGGCAGGTGCATGCCGGCGTACGCGGCACCGAGGCAAAGGCCAATCTTGACCGTGGCCGGCTGGTCCCACTCCACCACCACAAACAGATAGAACAGGCTGAACAGCAGCAGCACGGCCGGGGTCACCATGCGGAAGAACAGGAACGCGACGTAAGGCGCCTGGCCGCGGAAACCGGCTTGCACCAGCTTGTCGCGTGCAGCTTCTTGCGCCAGCCATTTGGTCAGGTTGAAGCGTTCGACCACCCTCGACATGTACTGCTTGGGCGATTGGCGCAGATTGACCTTTTCCTTTTCGCCGCGGGCCAAGCGCTCGCGTTCGCGTTGCCGGATCTTCTCGCGTTCGACCGACACGGCCTTCATCCGGGTGGCGAGCGCGTTGGTCGAGAGCAGCGGCATCGCCAGCGTCAACACGGTCGCGATCGCCGCCACGGCGGCGAGCGCCATGGTCAGGAATTTCGGATCGTGAAATTTGGCGATGATGAGATTCGATCATGGTCGCGCTCAGAAATCGAAGTTGATCATCTTCTTCATCACGAACACGCCCATCGACATCCAGACGACGCAAGCAGGCGATCATGATGCGGCCAAGCTCGGTGGTCCAAAGCAGCTCGATGTAGTCCGGGCTGGTGAGATAGACGAGCAGGCCGACGCATATCGGCAGCGAGCCGATGATCACCGCGGAAGCTTTGGCTTCCATCGACATGGCCTGAATTTTGGCCTTCATCTTCTTGCGGTCGCGCAACACGCGCGACAGGTTTCCCAATGCTTCCGACAGGTTGCCGCCGGCCTTCTGCTGGATCGAGATGACGATGCCGAAGAAGTTGGCCTCGGGAAGAGGCATCCGCTCATAGAGCTTGCCGCAGGCTTCGCCGAGCGGGATGCCGATGGTCTGTGTTTCCACGATCGCCTGGAATTCGGTCTTGGCCGGCTCCGGCGCTTCGTTGGCGATGATCTTGATCGAATCCAGCAACGGCAATCCGGCCTTGATGCCGCGCACGATGACGTCGACCGAGTCCGGGAATGAATTGAGGAATTTGTTCTCGCGGCGCTTCTTGAGAAACGACAGCGCCCAGAACGGCAGGCCGAACGCACTGGCAAAGCCAAGCGCAAGAGCAAGCAGCAATCCGCCGCCCATCACAAAAATCATGAGAAACATGAACAGCCCAAAGCCGCCCGCGAGTCATCATGAACTTCTGCTTGGTCAGGCTGAGACCCGCTTGATGAATGCGGGTCTGCAGCGGCGGCTTCTTCGACTTGTTGTTTTTGACCTCGAGGTCTTTGAGGCTTTCCTCGACCTGCTCGCGCCGGGATTTCTGCGCGCCGCGGCTCACTCGCGCGTGGTTGGCTCCGATTCGCGCGACGCTTTGCCGGCGCCGCTCGGCCGCGCGCTCGCCGGACAGCAGCGGATAAAGGAACACCCAGGCGACGCCGCCGATCGCGACCGCCACCAGAAGAACAGCGCGAGGTTGCTGCATCTTCATGGCGGTTACGCCTTGCCGATCGGCTGGGTTTCCGCAATATTGGCGGCGTCGAGCGCGGCCGCCAGACGCTTCTCTTCGCCGTAGTAGCGCGCCCGATCCCAGAACTTCGGCCGGCCGATGCCGGTCGAGCGGTGGCGGCCGATCAGATTGCCCTTCTCGTCTTCGCCGATGATTTCGTAGACGAACAGGTCCTGCGTGATGATCACGTCGCCTTCCATCCCGACCACTTCGGTGATGTGCGTGATCTTGCGCGATGCCGTCGCGCAGGCGCGCCGCCTGCACCACGACGTCGACGGACGCAACCAGCATCTCGCGGATGGTCTTGGAGGGCAGCGAATAGCCGCCCATGGTGATCATGGATTCGACACGGGACAGCGCCTCGCGCGGCGAGTTGGCGTGCAGCGTGCCCATCGAGCCGTCGTGGCCGGTGTTCATCGCCTGCAGCAGGTCGAACGCCTCGGGTCCGCGGACTTCGCCGACGATGATGCGTTCCGGCCGCATGCGCAGGCAGTTCTTGACCAGATCGCGCATGGTGATCTGGCCTTCGCCTTCGATGTTGGGCGGGCGGGTTTCCAGGCGAACCACGTGCGGCTGCTGGAGCTGCAGTTCGGCTGCGTCCTCGCAGGTGATGATGCGCTCGTCGTCGTCGATGAATTGGGTCAGACAGTTCAGCAGCGTGGTTTTGCCCGAGCCGGTGCCGCCGGAGACGAGCGGTATTGACCCGGCAGCGGCCCATGATGCGGAGGATTTCCGCGCCTTCCGGCGTGATCGAGCCGAACTTGACCAGGTTATCGAGCCTGAGCTTGTCCTTCTTGAACTTGCGGATGGTGAGCGCGGGCCCGTCGAGCGCGAGCGGCGGCACGATGGCGTTGACGCGCGAGCCGTCGGCGAGACGCGCGTCGCAGATCGGCGAGGATTCGTCGACGCGCCGGCCGACCTGGCTGACGATGCGCTGGCAGATGTTGAGGAGCTGCTGGTTGTCGCGGAACCGGATGCCGGTGCGCTGAATCTTGCCGTTGACTTCGATGTACACCGTGCCGGCGCTGTTCACCATGATGTCGGCGATGTCGTCGCGCGCCAGCAGCGGCTCCAGCGGGCCGTAGCCCAGCACGTCGTTGCAGATGTCGTCGAGCAGTTCTTCCTGCTCGGAGATCGACATCACGATGTTCTTGATCGCGATGATCTCGTTGACGATGTCGCGGATTTCCTCGCGCGCGGCTTCGGCGTCGAGCCGGGCCAGTTGGGCGAGATCGATCGCTTCGATCAGCGCGCCGAACACGGTGCCCTTGGTTTCGTAGTAGCTTTCCGAGCGCTTGGAATCGACCGCGGTGGGCACCGCCGCGTTGGCCGATGCCGGTGCCCGGCGAAGGCACCAGCGGCGCGCCCAGGCCCGGCCGACGGCATTGGCGCGCGGCCGGGCTCCGGCGACCGCGGCCCGGCTGGCGGCAGGCAGGCACGCAGGCTTCGGCGCCGCCTGCTGGCGGCGGCGCGGCGCGGGAATCGGTGTTGCTACGCTTGCCGAACACGAATGCGAACTCAGCCTTGCCGTTTCGTCAATTTCGAAAGCAGCGGCGTCAGGAAGCTGGAGCGCGTCTTTTTCGCTTCGGCGCGTCCCGTCATCAGCTTGGCGAGCTGGCGGAAGGTTTCCGCGGTGCGATGGTTCGCCGACACTTCGGCGATCATCTGGCCGTTGTTGGCGGCCGTGCCGAACAGTTGCGGCTCGTACGGGATCACCGCCACCGGCTGGTCCTCGAGGCCCTTGGCGAAGTCGGCGGGCTTGATCTCGGGCCGCTTGGGCACGCCCACCTGGTTGAGGCAGTAGTGCGGGCGGCGGTCGTTGACCCGCGCGGCGCGCAGAAAATCGACCAGGTTTTTCGCGTTGCGCAGGTTGGCGAGATCGGGCGCCGCAACGATCAGGATTTCGTCGGCACTGACCAGCGTGCGTTGCGTCCAGCCGGTCCAGACATGCGGAACGTCGAGGATGATGCAGGGCACCGAGGCGCGCAGCGAATCGAAGATGGAGTCGAACGCGTCGGCGCCGAAGTCATAGACCCGCTCGAGCGTCGCCGGCGCGGCCAGCAGGCTCAGGTGGTCGGTGCACTTCGACAGCAGGCGGTCGACGAAGTTGGTGTCGATGCGGTCCGGCGAGAACACCGCGTCGGCGACGCCTTGCGGCGGATCCTGGTTGTAGTCGAGGCCGGCGGTACCGAACGCCAGATCGAGATCGGTCACGACGGAGTCGAGCGCGAGATCGCGCGCGGTGGCCCAGGCGATGTTGTGCGCGACCGTGGAGGCGCCGACGCCGCCCTTGGCGCCGACCACGGCGATGATGCGGCCGACCGGCTTGGCGTCGGGCGCGGTGAACAGGCCGCAGATCGAGCGCACCACATCGATGGTGCCGATCGGCGTGATGAGGTAGTCGCTCACGCCGCGGCGCACCAGCTCGCGGTAGAGCGTGACGTCGTTGTGCCGGCCGATCACCACCACGCGGGTGCCGGAATCGCAGAATTCGGACAGCGCATCGAGACCGTTCAGGATGTTGTCGTTGCGGCCTTCCGATTCCAGCACGATGACGTTCGGCGTCGGCGATCCGCGATAGGCTTCGATCGCCGCGGTGATGCCGCCCATCTGAATCTTGAGATGCGCCTTGCCGAGGCGGCGGTCCTCGCCGGCGGACTGGATCGCGGCCGCGGTTTCCACCGTTTCGCAGAACGCCTGGATGGAGACGCGCGGCGCCGGCGCGATGTGGTCGTCGCCGGCGGCGACCTCGACCGGCGCGCTGTCGGGCTCGACGGGTCTGGCTGCTTGCTGTCTGATCATTTGCCCAGTCGCTGATCGTGCCCTTGCTGGCGTCCGGATAGGTCGTCGCCGGGCTCTCACCCTTGCGCCACTTCTCGATGCCGGTGGAGCGCTTGCCGGTGTAGGCGGGGTTTCCCGCGCGGCTGCACCAGATCGGCGGGGTTCTCGACCATGGCGGCGAGATTGCGCTGCGTGGCGCAGCCGAGGTTGTAGTACGGCTGGTTGTCGAAGTGCTTCATGTCGTTGCTCGGTCCGAGATCGTCGGGCCACAGGCCGCAGGGCCCGGCCTGCGCGGCCATCAGCGGATAGCGGACGCGCAGCGTTGCGGCATGGCCCTCGCCGGGCTTGTACGGCTTGATGCCGATGCCGTGGTTCGGAATGCCCGCGCCGCCAGGATCGACAGCGATCTGCTTCAGCGTGTCGTTGCGCGGCGCGCTCGTTGGGAGAGCCGGTCGGGCGGTCGATGGTGATGCCGCCGGTCGCCTCGCGCTTCCAGGTCTGGGCGAAGGCCAGAACCTCGGCGCGCTGCATCGGCGTCAGGCCGCCGCGGCCGGCGCCGACGAACAGCGTCAGCGTCCGGTCTCTTCTCCTTGATCGCGATCGGGTGGCGGGCGCGATAGTCGTGCGGAATGCTGCCGGTGGTGTCGCGGGCCATGGTCTGGCAGCCGGCGATGCCGACGGCGAGGCCGGCGATCAGCAGGCCGCGCGCGGCGATCTTGCGCGCGGCGCCAGGCGATCGTTTGGATCAATGCTTGTCATCGATCGTTTCCTCGTCGCGTGCGTCAGTCGAGAATGAAGCCGTAGTTGCCGCGGTAGGTCGTTGCTTCGGATAGGACTTGCCCGGCACGCCGTAGAGCTTGTTGAAGCGGCCGAGCAGCGTGCCGGAGGCGTCGGAGGCGTCGGCGTAGCCGTCGTCCGGCCTCGCGACGTCCTTCTGCGCGACCGCGCGAACCACATAGGGCGTCACCAGCACCACCAGCTCGGTCTGCCGGTTGACGTAGTCGCGGCTCTTGAACAGCGCGCCGAGCACCGGAAGGTTCATCAGCCCGGGCACGCCGTTGATCTGCTGCTTGGTCTGCTCCTGGATCATGCCGGCCATGGCCAGCGAGCCGCCGGACGGAATTTCCACGGTGGTCTCGGCGCGGCGGGTCTTGATCGACGGCACGGTCAGCGAGGATGTCTGGCCGGCGCCGATCGACTGAGTCAGCGTGAGGGCATTCTCGTTGGATAGTTCGGAAACTTCGGTGCCGACCTTGAGGCTGATGCGGCCTTCGCTCAGCACCACGGGCGTGAAGTTGAGGCCGACGCCGAATTTCTTGCACTGGATTGTGTCTGGCAGATCCGTCTGACGGGATCGCAGGTGAGGCCCGCCGGGATCGGGAACTCGCCGCCGGCCAGGAAGTTCGCGGTTTCGCCGGAAATCGCGGTGAGGTTCGGTTCGGCGAGCGTGCGGATGACGCCGGCGCGCTCCATGGCGCGCAACGTCGCGCTGACGCCGCGTTAGCCGCCGAAGCTCGGCACGATGTTGGAGCTGACCAGGGCCTGGCCGCATCGCCGGGAACGGATTGTCGATGTTGAAATCGAGCGACCTTCGCGGCCGCGAGTCAGCGTGCCGCTGAGGTCGATGCCGAGCTGCTTGATGACGTCGCGCTGCATCTCCGCGACGGTGACCTTGAGCATCACCTGGTCGCGGCCGCGCACCGAGATGTTGTTGACCACCTTGTTGGCATCGCCGGCGAGCCGGGCCGCGAGATCGTAGGCCTGCTGCGCCTCCATCTGGTTCGCGGCCGAGCCGCTCAGCATGATGCTGTCGGCGATGCCTTCGACCTTGATGTCGCTGTCCGGGAACATGCGCTTGATCGCCGCGCGGATGCCGTTGAGGTCGCGCGTCACCGCGATGTCGAAGCCGATGATCTGCGCGCCCGAGGCATCGAAGAAGAACACGTTGGTCTGGCCGACCGCGACGCCGATCAGGTAGGCGCGGCGCGAAGTCCGCACCACCGCGTTGGCGATCTTGGGATCGGCGACCAGCACGTCCTTGGCGTCGCGCGGCAGGTCGACCACCACGGTCTTGCCGACGCCGATCGGCACGAATTTGGCGGCGCCGTCGCCGATCACGTCGGTCACCGTCGCGGTCTGGACGACCGGGATAGACGGCTCGGCGGCACGAGCGGAGCCGGGCGGCAGCATGCCGGACATGGCGATCAGCGCCGCGAGGGCGGTGCGGAAGATTTTCGATCGCGTCATGTCCCGGCTCCTTGCATGTCCCGGCGCCGTTACTTCGGCGCCATGGTCGTCACGCCGAAGCGGACGGTGTTGATTCCGGTGCGGCGGCCGCCCTCGTCGGGAGGCGGCGCGTTGTTGTTGGCATCGAGCAGGCTGCGCAGCGCGAGCGACAGCGTTCCGGTCTGGCGCGACAGCGCCAGCGTCTCGGATTGCCGCGGGCTGAGCTCGAGCGTCGCGGTCTTGCCGACCACCACGCGCTGGCCGTTCTTCTCCTCGACCGTCTGGTCGATCGCCAGCACGCGCACGTTGGTCAGGATGGTTTCGCTGGTGGTGCTCTCGGTGCCGCGCGCGTCGCCGTCCTTCTCGCGGCGCGACAGGATCACGTCGACGCGGTCGTTCGGCAGGATGAAGCCGCCGGCGCCGGTCTCGGGCGAAATCTCGGTCGAGATCGCGCGCATGCCGGACGGCAGGATGGCGGCCATGTAGCCGGAGCCGTTGGCCTTGATGAGCTTGGCCTCGCGAATCGGCTCGCCGGCGGTGAACGGCCCGCGCGCGATCGATCCCGACAGATCCTCGATGGCGTTCGGCCTGATCTTTTTTGAGTGATGTAGGGCCGCCGGTGGTCGCGGCCGGCCATTGCTGCCACTGGAAATCCTGGGCGCCGACCGCGGAGCCCATGTTGATGTCGCCCTTGGCGATCAGGACATCGACGGTGGCGAGCTGGGCGACGGGTTGCGGGTGCTGTGGCCTGCGGGTTCGTCGCCGCTGCTGACCAGAAACGCGGCGCCACCGCCCGCGACGAGGGCGATGCCTAAGATTACAAGACGCGCGGCTTTCATAACGCTGCACTCACTCTGTTACGGATACGAAGGCCCGTCTGGGCCGTCTCTGCTTCACCTAGTGCGGCACTGGGGCGCGCGTGCCAACCTGCGGGGATATCAGCAGGCAAAGGTCAATTCGTGGTTAACGCCGCGTATCCAAATGCGGTTAAAAATGTCTTGATGCGAAAAAATCGGCGCGCGCGAAGACTAGCCGGAAAAGCGAACGCGAAACGAGCGCCGCTGGCGCGCAAGCGGCGCGGCGGCGGCTAGCCGCCGAGCTTCATCCAGAGCGTGTCGGGATAGATCAGCAGCGCCGCCGCGGCGAGCGCGATGCCGTACGGCACGCCGCCGTCGAGCTTGTGCAGGCGTTTCACCCATTCCTGCCGCGCCAGCATGGCCGGCAGCGGCATCAGCCGGAACCGGATCATCGCCAGGGTGAGCACGCCGCCGAACAGCGAGGCGTAGAGCAGGTAGGCCATCAGGTGGTCGAAGCCGAGCCACAGCGCGGTCGCGGCCGCGAGCTTGGCGTCGCCGCCGCCGATCCAGCCGCGCGCGAAGAACACGAAGGTCACCGCCAGCACCGTGAAGGCGGCGCCGACGTGGGACAGCACGTCGTGCGGGCTCATGCCGGCCACCAAGGCCAGCGCGAAGAAGCCGGCCACCAGGATCAGCGCGATCCGGTTCGAAATGGTCATGGTGAAAAGGTCGCTGGAGGCCGCGAACGCCATCATCGCCGGAAACAACAGCAGCCTTGCCGCGTCGGTCAGCATCGCCCATCACCTTGAAACAGCGGCCGGATGGTAGGCCGCGCCGCGTTGCGGTTTCGTTATCGCGACGCCGCGAATTGGCACCCGATTGCGGCCGTCCAAACGAAAAGGCTCCGGCCACGAGCCGAAGCCTTCCGCATTGCGATCGAGAACGCGCTTAGTTGAGGGCGTTCTGAACCGAGGTGAAGGTGGTCTTCAGCTTGGAGCCGAGACCCTGCACGACGGCGATAATGGCAACGGAGATGCCGGCGGCGATCAGGCCATACTCGATGGCGGTCGCGCCCAACTCGTCCTTCACAAAACGCGAAACGAGGTTCTTCATCTGTAGCTCCTTAAGATCCACACGTGGCTGTCTGAGCAGGTCCACGACCGTTATGCCCGGTCGATCAGGACCGTGGCGGGAACCTACCAAGGGGGTCTTGCGGGCAAGTTAATTCGATCGATGAATTCCTAAGGTATCTCAGCGGTTTTGTACGTGGTTAAAAATGGATTGAACTGTATTCGCAAAGTCTAGTTTCTCAAACTGATGTAGAATAGACCGCGAATATTTGAGAAATGAACAAGGCGCTCTCTGCAATTTCGCGGTAATTCGCTGGGATTTCGCCAGGCCGCCGGGCGGCGTTTCATTGGCCGGCAACTTGCGCCGCCGCCGGCGAAATGCCCGCCGAGCACGCTGTCTTTGGACTTCATTCACCAATTTGCAGTCAACTCACGATCTGTCCGCTGTGTGCTGGACGGTTGCGGTTTGTTGTGTAAGGCGTGCGGAGAGTTCGATGTCGGCGTTTTCTCGTGGCCTCGCGGTCCTGTGGTCGCTTGCGCTGCATGGCCGCGGCTGGGATCCGATCGTGCCGGCACTCGCCGCCGAGCCGGTCTGCCAGAGCGGCGAGACCATCAAGGTCTATCTCGACCAGGCCAGGCTGCTCAGGGTGCCCGGAGGGCACCGCGACCCTGGTGGTCGGAAATCCGCTGATCGCCGACGTTGCCGTGCAATCCGGCGGCACGCTGGTGGTCACCGGCAAGGGCTACGGCAACACCAATCTGGTGGCGCTCGACCGCACCGGCGCGGTGATCATGGAGCATCAGGTCGAGGTGCAGGGCCCGCAGGGCAGCGTCGTCGTGGTGTACCGCGGCATCGAGCGGGAAACCTACAGCTGCACGCCGAACTGCGAGCGGCGCATCACGCTGGGCGACACCCAGAACTACTTCGCCGCGACGCTCGGCCAGTCCGGCAGCCTGAACGCTCAGGCGCAGGGCGGCGGCGCGCCAGCAGCAACAGCCAGACGATAGCCGGTCCGCAATCGCCGTGCCATCGCGGCACGTCGGCCGCGATCGTGGTTAGCGCCACGTCAACGTCGCGCGCGCGTTTGAAGACGTTTGCCGCAACATTTCGACAACGCCTGTTTGCTAAGACTTCACGCGATAGCGGCGGAGCGGGTCCGCCGCAGCGCGGGTGCGGCCATGATCGGGAACATGCGTACCAGAATGCGTCGCGGGCGCGAAGCGGCTGCTCGGACGTGCCGACCGCGCGCCGCTTGGTCCGTCAGCAGGACGGCGCCGCCGCCGTCGAGTTTGCGCTGGTCGCTGCGCCGTTCCTGGCGATGGTGTTCGCCATCATCGAGACCGCGATCGTGTTCTTCGCCGGCCAGGCGCTGGAAACCGCCGCCGCCGACAGCGCGCGCCTGATCATGACCGGCCAGGCGCAAAACGCCGGCTACGACCAGGCCAAGTTCAAGGAGGCGGTGTGCGCGCAAGATCTACGGGCTGTTCAACTGCAACGGCGGTCTGTACGTCGACGTGAAGAACTATCCGACGTTCGCCAGCATTCCCACCGCCAAGCCGATCACCAACGGCAACATGGACACCACCACCGGCTACTCGCCCGGCGAGCCCGGCGACATCGTGGTGGTCAGCTGATGTACCAGTGGCCGGTGTACGTGTCGCTGCTCGGGCTCAATCTGTCCGACTTGTCGGGCGGCAAGCGCCTGCTGATGTCCACCGTCGCGTTCCGCAACGAACCCTACAAGTGAGCCGCGTCATGAACGCTCTCATCGATCGCTTCAAGACTGAAGCCGGCCTGATCGCGCAGGATCTGCGTCGCAGGCTCGGCGGCCTGGCCAAGGACGAGCGCGGCGTCTCGGCGGTCGAGTTCGCGATGCTGCTGCCGCTGATGCTGTCGCTCTATCTCGGCGCCGTCGAGGTTTCGCAGGGCATCGGCGCCGACCGCAAGGTGACGCTCACCGCCCGCACCGT
Source organism: uncultured Alphaproteobacteria bacterium (assembly GCA_963711955.1). GTDB lineage: Bacteria > Pseudomonadota > Alphaproteobacteria > Rhizobiales > Xanthobacteraceae > Z2-YC6860. Next base: position 12,894 of record CAVQGC010000017.1, read on the forward strand.
GGCCGACCTGGTGTCGCAGGTCGACGAGCGTCAGCAACAACGACATGACCAATTCGCTCAACGCCGCGTCCGCCGTGATGTCGCCGTTCCCGACCAGCAATCTCAAGGTGGTGGTGTCGAGCGTGACGATCGACGCGCAGGGCAAGGCCACCATTGCCTGGAGCGACACGCTCAATGGCACGGCGCGCTCCAAGGGCTCGACCGTGACGCTGCCGGCCGCGCTCGCGATTCCCAGCTCGTCGCTGATCTGGAGCGAGGTGCAGTACACCTACACGCCGGTGATCGGCTATGTCATCACCGGCTCGCTGAACCTCAAGGATCAGATCTACATGCGGCCGCGGATGTCCGACTCGGTGGCGCGCACCACGAGCTGACCGACAACCGGCAGCCTGCTCAGGCGATCGGCAGCGCCGTCGTCGACTTGATCTTTTCCATCGCGAAGCGCGACGTGACGTTCTTCAGCGGCACGGTGGCGATCAGCCGCTTGTAGAACGCGTCGTAGCCCGCGATGTCGGGCGCGACGACGCGCAGCATGTAATCGACGTCGCCGGCCATGCGGTAGAACTCCATCACCTCCGGCATGGCGCCGACCATCTTGGCGAAGCGGTCGAGCCAGTCCTGCGAATGGTCGCCGGTCTCCACCGAGACGAACACGGTGATGCCGAGCCCGATCTTGGCCTGATCGACCACCGCGACGCGGCTCTGGATCACGCCGTCGGCCTCGAGCCGCTGGATGCGCTTCCAGCACGGGCGTCGAGGACAGCCCGACCCGGTTGCCGATCTCGGCGACCGAGAGCGAGGCATCCTCCTGCAATACGGCGAGAATTTTGCGGTCGATGGCATCCATACAGAAAACTCTTCCAAAATATCGGGTATGCATCCGGTATATGGGAAGAATTATTCTACATCAAGCTCGTTTCAGCAGGGCCTCGACCTCGGCTCGCGCCGGCGCGCCCATGCTGCCGCCGAACCGCGTGCATTTGAGCCCGGCCGCCGCGGCGCCGAACCGCAACGCCGCGACCTCGTCGCGGCCCTCCGCCAGCGCCAGCGCGAAGCCGGCGTGGAACACGTCGCCCGCCGCCAGCGTGTCGATCGCCTCGACGCGGAACACCGGCAGGGTGCGCAGCGCGCCGTCCGCGATGTAGCGCACCGGGTTCGGCCCGTCGCTGACCGCGAGGAACGCCTTGGTGCGCGGCGCCATCCGCATCAGCGCCGGCGCCGAGATCGTTCTCGCCGGTCGTTGCGCGCAGGCATTCCGAGGAGAACACCACGTGGGTCGGGATGCCGAACAGCGGATCGTCTTCCACGGTCGGCCGGTCGGCGTCGAGCACCACGGGAATGCCGCGCCGGCGCGCCGCCTCGCAGATCGGCCGCACGAAATCGGGAAACCGGTTGTCGGCGAGCAGCAGCGAGACGCCGGACAGCAAGCGCGTCGGGATCGGGCGGCTGCGCCGCTTCGATGCGGCGGTCGCGGTAGGTGACGATGATCCGCTCGCCGGTCGCGTCGATCATGATGCCGGACACCGGGATCGCGGCGCCCGGCGACGCGCACGATGCCGCGCGGTGTCGATGCCTTCCTTCTGCATCGCCGCGATGAATTGATTGCTGGGGTTGTCGGTCTCGTCGCCGAGCGGCCCGCTGTAGCGCGCGCGGCCGCCGAGCCGCGCCACCGCGATCGCGGCGTTCACCGCGCAGCCGCCGCACACGGTGAGGAACTCGTGGGTCATCGCCTTGCCGCCGGGCGGCGGAAACGTGTCGACCCGGAACAGGATGTCCTGCACCGCGATGCCGGCGCACAGCACGGTGGCTGGCCGCGGGCGCTAGAAGAGGGCACCGTCGCTCTCCACCCAGGCGCGGATGATGTGGTGGGCGATGGCGACATGCGGCGGGCAGGTCGAGCCCTCCGGATGCTTGCGCATCAGCATCGCCGCGCATTCGTCCTTGCTGAACCAGCGCGCAGTCGACCAGCTCGTTGGTCGATCCATCTGAATGTCGTCGTTGAGCGCCTCGGCGTGGCAGCCGATCATCAGCGACATCGGGAACGGCCAGGGCTGGGTGAACAGGTACTTGACGCGGCCGCATTTGACGCCGGCCTCTTCCAGCGTCTCGCGCCGCACCGCGTCCTCGACCGACTCGCCCGGCTCGACGAATCCGGCAAGGCACGACCACATGGTTGCGGCAAACCGCCCGGAGCGGCCGAGCAGCGCCTTGTCGCCGCGCACCGCCAGCATGATGACGACCGGATCGGTGCGCGGGAAATGCTCGGCCTTGCAGGCCGGGCAGGCCCGCTTCCAGCCGGCGTCCATCATGTCGGTCGCAGCGCCGCAGTTGGAGCAGAAGCGGTGCCGCGCGTGCCAGTGCAGCATCGCCTTGGCTTCGGCGAGCGGCGGCAGATGGTCGGCGGCGACCAGGCCCTGGATCGCGATCGAGCGCAGGTCGATGACGAACAGGTCGCTGCGCGCCTTCAGCGCTTCGGCGCTGGCCTGCGTCATGCCGATGCCGAACCGCGCCGCGCCGTTCATCAGGCCGAGGAACACCGTTTCGGTGAGCGGCGCGAGCGCCTTCGCTTCGTCCGGCGTGAACAGCGGATCGTGGATGTCGCCGCCCTTCTTGAGCACGATCAGTTCGCCGCCGATCACATAGCCGCGCGTGCGGGCGTCGGCATTTGGCCGGCGAGCCAGGCCGTATCGCCGCGCCGCTCGGCGACGCGCTCGATCAGGCTTTCCGTGTAGCCGAGGTGCGGCTTCGGACCGAGGTCGGGACGCGAATGGCACGAGTGGATCGTTACTCCGCCGCTTCCCGCGCCGCCCAGCCGGCCTGACCGGCGCGCACCAGCCGGCCGGGCAGGGCGCCGGTGTGCTCGCCCCGCTCGAAGATCGGCGTGCCCGCGCACAATCGTCGTCTCATAGCCTTCGACGCGCTGGATGAAGCGCCGGCCGTTGGCCGGCATGTCGTGGACGATCTCGGGCTTGCGGACCTGCAGGCCTTCGAAGTCGATCACGTTGACGTCGGCGCGCAGGCCTGGCGCGAGGCGGCCGCGATCGTTGAGCCCGAAGAAGTCGGCGGTCTCGCTGGTCTGCCGCTTGACGAGCAGCTCCAGCGGCAGCTTCGGTCCGCGCTGCGCGGTCGCGCGCCCAGTGCGTCAGCATGTAGGTCGGCACGCCGGCATCGACGATCGACGTGCAATGCGCTCCGCCGTCGGAAAGGCCCAGCAGGCAGGCCGGGTCGTTGAGCATTTCCAGGATCGGGCCGTGATCGCCGGTGGCGTAGTTCACCACCGGGAAGTACAGATACTGGCCGTCCTCGAGGATGTAGTCGTAGGCCACCTCTTCGGGCGTTGCGGCCTTCGCGTTGCGCGATCGCGGCGACGCTCTTCTCCGGGCCGGGCTCGTAGTCCGGCGGGTTGCCCATGACGAAGAACTTGTCGAAGCGCTTGGTGACGACCTGGCGGAACTGCGCGAGCTTGGCGATCTCGGCGTCAGACGGAACGTCGGCCAGGATTTTCCGCCGCATCTCGGGATCGCGCAGCCGCCGGCGCTGCTCCTCGATCGGCAGGCTTTCGAGCGCCTTGTAGCTCGGCCGCACCGTGAACGGGTTGAGCGCGGTGCCGATGCCCATCATCACGCCGATCGGCCGGCCGGCCATCTGCGCGGTGAGTGGCAGGCCCTGGGCGCGCGCCTCGTGCACCGCCTTGAGCAGGCGCCGCCAGCGGTCCGGATCGGAGTAGCGGTCGGTCAGCAGGAACCAGACCGGGCGGCCGGTTTCCTTGGCGAACTTGCGCATCCAGCGCAGCTCGAATTCCTCGTCGTCGAAGTCGCTGTTCATGCCGAACGCGCCGGTGCCGGTCGATGCCCAGCGCCGAGCCGATGCCGAGCAGCTCGTGGTCGTCGGCATCGCGCGACGGCACCAGATCGCCGTCCGGGGTCTTGTGGGAGTCGGTGCGCGAGGTGGTGAAGCCGAACGCGCCGCATTGCAGCGCCTCGATGGTGAGCCGGCGCATCTCGGCGATGTCGTCCGGCGTCGCCGTCTCGCGCCGGACGGCGCGGTCGCCCATCACATAGACGCGCAACGGCAAATGGGCGATCTGCGCGCGCGATGTCGATCGCGCGCGGGCGGCGCTCCAGCTCGTTCATGTATTCGGGGAAGCTTTCCCACTCCCAGTTCAGGCCCGGCGGCCAGCACCGGGTTGGGGATTTCCTCGACGCCCTCCATCAGATCCATCAGCGCGCCGCGATGCTCCTTCTTCACCGGCGCGAAGCCGACGCCGCAATTGCCGAACATCACGGTGGTGACGCCGTGCCAGCACGACGGCGAGAGCAGCGGATCCCACATCGCCTGGCCGTCGTAATGGGTGTGCACGTCGACCCAGCCCGGCGTGACCAGCAGCCCGTCGGCGTCGATGTCGCGCTTGGCCGGGCCCTGCTTGCCGCCGACCGCCGCGATGCGGCCGTCCGTGATGGCCACGTCGCCGGTAAATGCAGCCTTTCCGGTGCCATCGGCGATGTTGCCGCCGCGAATGACGATATCGTGCATGGACGTCACTCCCTGATTTGTCGGCAAATGATGCGCCTGCGGCCCGGGCGGTGCAATGCCCGTGTGGCCCATGCCTCGGGTTAAGGCGCTGACACAGCCATGCGTTCGCGCAGATCGGCCAGCACCGACCGCAGCGCCGACTCGCTGTAGGCAATCGGCGGAACCGCGCCCCACACCGGCTTCGGCCAGGCCGGATCGCTGCGTCCCCGCGCGATGACATGAACGTGGAGTTGCGGCACGACGTTGCCCAGCGCCGCCACGTTGATCTTCTCGCAGCCGGTCATCGCCTTGATCGCTTTCGAGGCGCGCGCGATCTCCGCCATGAGCCGCACCTGCTCGGCCTCGCTCAGATCGATGATCTCGACAACGCCCGGCCGGCGCGGCACCAGCAGCATCCAGGGGTAGTTGGCGTCGTTGATCAGCAGCGCCCGGCACAGCGCGAGGTCGCCGATCGGAACCGTATCGCGCTCGAGTTGGGGATGGAGCGTCCAGTCCGCGGACGCGGCATTTTGGGGCATCGCAGCGGCCTCAAGTCCAGCATTTGCGCTGGAAAGCTAGCATGCCGGTCGGCGCGGCGGCTTGCTTTCCGCGCCCGATGGCCTGATATAGGACGCGGGAGGTTGGCGGTGGACGAGCCACTCGCCAACCGGGTCAGGTCCGGAAGGAAGCAGCCCTAACGAGCACCGGTTCGGGTCGCTCGTCAGCCTCCCACCTCATTCGATATGCAGCCGCCGAGCGACCAGGCGTCGCCGCGGCGGCCCGGGAACTGCGATGAACGACGCCACCACTCCGCAGCGCTCATCGGAGCCCGGCCTGTTCGGGGCGGAGCCGGAAGGCGCCGCCTATCGCGTCCTGGCGCGCAAGTACCGGCCCGCGACGCTTCGACGACCTGATCGGCCAGGACGCCATGGTGCGCACCGTCTCGAATGCGTTCGAGACCGGGCGCATCCCGCAGGCCTGGATCCTCACCGGCGTGCGCGGCGTCGGCAAGACGACGACGGCGCGCATCCTGGCGCGCGCGCTCAACTACCAGCTTGCCGACGGCTCGATCCAAGGGCCGACCATCAAGATGCCGAAGCTCGGCGTGCACTGCCAGGCGATCATGGAGAGCCGGCACATCGACGTGCTGGAGATGGATGCGGCGTCGCACAACAGCGTCGACGACGTGCGCAGATCACCGACGCGTCGCGCTACGCGCCGGTCAACGCGCGCTACAAGGTCTACATCCTCGACGAAGTGCACATGCTGTCGACGCAGGCGTTCAACGCGCTGCTCAAGACGCTGGAAGAGCCGCCGCCGCACGTCAAGTTCATCTTCGCCACCACCGAAATCCGCAAGGTGCCGGTGACGGTGCTGTCGCGCTGCCAGCGCTTCGACCTGCGCCGCATCGACGACGCGACTGCTGGTCAAGCATCTCGAAGGCATCTGCCGCGAAGGAAAAGCTCGAAACCGAGACCGAGGCGCTGGCGCTGATCGCCCGCGCCGCCGAAGGGCTCGGTGCGCGACGCGCTGTCGCTGTTCGATCAGGCGATCGCGCATGCCGCCGGCTCGGTGCGCGCCAAGGACGTGCGCGAGATGCTCGGTCTTGCCGACCGCACCCGCGTGATCGACCTGTTCGAAGCGCTGATGAAGGGCGACATCGGCCGCGCGCTCGACGAGTTGCGCAGCCAGTACGATTCCGGCGCCGATCCGTCGGTCGTGCTGTCCGACCTCGCCGAGTTCACGCATTTCGTCACGCGGGTCAAAATCGTGCCGGCGGTGGCCGACGATATTTCGCTGAGCGAGGCGGAGCGCAGCCGCGGCCGCGCCTTTGCCACCGCGCTGTCGATGCGCGTGCTCTCGCGCGACCTGGCAGATGCTGCTCAAGGGCATCGCCGAAGTGAAGGACGCGGCCCGGCCGATCGCTGCCGCCGAGATGGTGCTGGTGCGCATCGCCTATGCCGCCGATCTGCCGACGCCCGACGAGATGATCCGCAAAATCAAGGAGAAATGAAGCGTCGTCAGATAACGGCTCCGCCATATCGGCCGCGCCGCGATCACCGCCGGCCACGATCCTCCGCGTCCCGACCGTCCGCGCCGGCGTCGTCCGCCTCTGCGCCGCGCTGCGATGGCGCCGCGCGGCGGGCCGCGCGCGGCGCTCGCGCCATCGGTGCAGCCGGCCGGCGATCCGGTGGCCGCGCAGGGCGCAGAGCCGCGCGTGCTGATCGGCACGTTCGAGGAAATCGTCGCGCTGGCCGCGGAGAAGCGCGACCTGCAGATGAAGATCCGCGCTGGAGCGCGACGTGCGGCTGGTGCGCTGCGAGGACGGCAGGCTCGAGCTCGCGCTGGAATCGGCCGCGGCCAAGACGCTGGTCAACGAACTGTCGCGCAAGCTCAAGCAATGGACCGGCCGGCACTGGATGGTCGTGGTGTCGGGCGAGCCGGCGCGCCGACGCTGAAATCGCAGGCCGACGCGAAACAGGCTCGAGCTCGAAACCGGCGTGCGCGCCGATCCACTGGTGAAGGCGGTGCTGGACCGCTGGCCTGGCGCGGAGATCACGGCGGTGCGCGGCCCGAAGGATGCGCCGCCGACGCTGCGCCGGCGGACGACGCGCTGCCGGCGGCCGACGAAGAAGGGCTTGGGCGACAACTGGGTCCGCGACGACGGAATTGACTGAACGGGGTGACCGATGGCGGACTTCATGGGCCTGATGAAGCAGGCCGCGCAGATGCAGGCCAAGATGCAGGAGATGCAGGCCGAGCTCGACCAGATCGAGGTCGAGGGCACGGCCGGCGGCGGCATGGTGACGGTCACGCTCAGCGCCAAGGGCGAGCTCAAGGGCGCCAAGATCGACGATTCGCTGCTCAAGCCCACGAGAAGGAAATCCTCGAGGACTTGCTGGTCGCCGCTCACGCCGACGCGCGCCGCAAGGCCGAGACGGTGATGCAGGACAAGATGAAGAGCCTGACCGGCGGCCTGTCGCTGCCGCCGGGTTGAAGCTGCCGTTTTATGATTTTCGAGAGCCGCTGCCGCTCTTTCATGATAAGCTAATCACTCATGCCCAAAGCCACCGCCGGACCCGAGATCGAGCGCCTGATCCAGTTGCTGGCGCGCCTGCCGGGGCTCGGGCCCCGCTCGGCGCGCCGCGCCGCGCTGCATCTGATCAAGAAGCGCGAGCAGCTGATGACGCCGCTCGCCGGCGCGCTGCAGACCGCGACCGAGAAGATCGAGGTCTGCCGCACCTGCGGCAACATCGACACGCCAGAATCCCTGCACGGTCTGCACCGATCCCAAGCGCGACCCTTCGGTCATCGTCGTGGTCGGCCGACGTCGCCGACCTGTGGGCGTTGGAGCGCGCCGGCGCGCTCAACGCGCGCTATCACGTGCTCGGCGGCACGCTGTCGCCGCTCGACGGCGTCGGCCCGCAGGACCTGACCATCGACGCGCTGGTGTCGCGCGCGCACGATCCGGCGGTGAAGGAGGTCGTGCTGGCGCTCAACGCCACGGTCGACGGCCAGACCACGGCGCACTACATCACCGATCTGCTGCACAACGCCAACGTGATCGGTGACGCGGCTCGCGCACGGCGTGCCGGTCGGCGGCGAGCTCGACTATCTCGACGAGGGCACGCTGTCGCAGGCGCTGCGCAGCCGCACGCCGATGGGGTGATCAGTCGTCGGCCGCGACCACCTTCGCCGGGCCGAGCTTGCGGAAATGCCCGCGCAGCTGCAGCCACCACAGCAGCAGCATGCTCGGGATGGCGGTCAGCGCGCTGATCACGAAGAACCACGCCCAGCCGGTTTCCTTGGCGAGATAACCCGAGCCGGCGGTGAGATAGATGCGGCCCATCGCCGCCACCGCGGTGAGCAGCGCGAACTGCGTCGCGGTGTGCAGCGGCGATTGGCACAGCGCCGAGAGGTAGGCGACGATGAACACCGTGCCGATCGCGCCGGTGAAATTCTCCGCCAGGATAGTGACGACCAGCGCCCAGTAGTTCATGCCCATCCAGGCCTGCCAGGTGAACACGAAATTCGATGCCATCTGCAGAAACGCGCCGATCCACAGGCAGGTCGCCATCGGATAGGCGCGCGCGACGAAGCCGCCGGCAAAACCGCCGATCAGCGTCGCCGCCGAGCCCGAAGACCTTCACCACGTCGGCGTAGTCGGTGCGGGAAAAGCCGAGATCGATCACGAACGGCGTCAGTCATGGCGCCGGCGAACGCGTCGCAGAATTTGTAGAAGCACGACGAAGATGAGGATGACGAACGGCCAGGTCGCGGGTGAGGAAATCCCTGAAACGCGGCAACGGCCACGACGACCACGCGCTTCAGCGGATTGTCCGCCGGCGTGTGCAGCGCGGCGACCGGCGATTGCGCGGCTCGGTGGCGAGGATCGCGGTGGCGATGCCGATCAGCACAAACAGCGGCCATCGCCAGGTAGCCGAACGTCCACGCGCGTCCTGCAGGCCGAAGCCGCAGCCGCTCGAAACCCTCGACGATGTAGAGCGCGCCCGCGCCCGAGACCACCATGCCGATGCGGTAGGTCGCGACATAGGACGCCATGCCGGCGGCCTGCTCGGATGGATCGAGGCTTTCGACCCGGAAGGCGTCGATCACGATGTCCTGCGTCGCCGACGCCGTGGCGACCAGGAGCGCGCCGAACGCGACCAGCCATGGCGACGCCGCGGGATTGCAGAATGCGAGGAACACGATCGCGGCCATCAGCATGATCTGCGACAGCACCAGCCAGCCGCGCCGCCGGCCGAGCAACCGCGACAGCACCGGCACGTCGAGCGCGTCGACCACCGGCGCCCACAGGAACTTCAGCGTGTAAGGCGTGCCGACCAGCGTGAACAGGCCGATGGTGCCGAGATCGACGCCGGACTGGCGCATCCACACCACCAGCGTCGAGCCCGACAAGGCGAGCGGCAGTCCGGCCGAGAAGCCGAGGAACAGGATGACCAGGACGCGCGGCTTGAGATAGACGGCAAGCGCGTCGCGCCAGCCGGCGGGCTGGCGGGGTACCGTCGGCCGCGGTCATGAGCGATCTCTCAGCCGTCATGCCCGGCCTTGTGCCGGGCATCCACGGCTTTGGTCAAGCAAACAAGACGTGGACGGCCGGGACGGCCATGACATTGATAGAGTTGGGGGTATTACTCGCCCGCCTGAAGCTTGAACACCGGCGCCGCGACGGCCTCCGGCGCGCTGTCCTCGCTGAACTCGACCTGCCGGATGCGGTCGCCGCGCTTCTCGATCTTCTCTAGCGAGATCAGAACCTGGCGCACGTCCTCGTTCGATGGCGTTGAAATGCGATTGCAGCTTGCGCACCCGGTCGCCGAGCCGGCCGATGTCGTCCATCAGGTTGCCGACCTCGCTCGTGGATCTGGTCGGCCGCCTCGCGCATGCGGGCGTCCTTCTGGATCTGCTGGATCACCTGGATGGCGAGCATGAGCAGCGTCGGCGACACCAGCATGACCTGGAGCCGGTAGGCCTTCTGCACCACGTCGTCGAACCCGTCGTGCAGCTCGGCGTAGACCGATTCCGACGGCACGAACATCAGCGCGATGTCCTGCGTCTCGCCGGCGATCAGATAGCGGTCGGAAATGTCGGTGACGTGCTTCATCACGTCCTGGCGCACCTGCCGCGCCGCGATCTCGCGCTCGTGGCTCGGATCTTCGCCTCGCGCAACGCGGTGACGGCTTCCAGCGGAAACTTGGCGTCGATCACCAGCGGCCGCTGGTCGGGCAGGAACACCACGCAGTCCGGCCGCTTGCCGTTCTTCAGCGTGTGCTGGAATTCGTAAGCGCTTTTCGGCAATCCGTCCTGGATGATCGCTTCCATTCGACCCTGGCCGAACGCGCCGCGGGTCTGCTTGTTGGACAGCACGGTCTGCAGCGACGTCACCTGCGAGGCGAGGTCGGTGATGTTCTTCTGCGCGCTGTCGATCACCGCCAGCCGCTCGTTGAGCTTGGCCAGATTCTCGACGGTGTGCTTGGTCGTGGTCTGCATCAACTCGCCAAGCCGGTGCGACACCGCGTCGAGCCGCTCGTTGACGTGCCGCGCCAGCTCGGTCTGACGACTGGCGATCACGTCGCCCATCGTCTTCACGAAGGTGCCGAGCTCGACGATGCGCTGATCGGCCGCCGCCGTCGCGGCGGCGAGCTCCGGGTCGGGTGCGGCGTCCGCGCGCCCGCATGACGAAGAAGGCGAAGGCGGCGATGCCCAGTCCGACCAGCAGGCCGGCGGCGACAAGGAGGGCGGTTTCCATGAACTGTCTCTACGCGATTCGCTTGGCCGACCTTGGCGCGGCTGGGAATTCTCAAAAGAACAAATAGAGAACACATTGACCGCCCAAAGTCCAGCCCTTAAATCGCGGCCATGGCGGTGCGGGACATCCTCATCATTCCGGACAAGCGGCTGCGGCAGGTTTCCAAGCCGGTCGCCAAGGTCGACGCTTCGATCAAGAAGCTGGTCGAGGACATGTTCGACACCATGTACGACGCCCCCGGCATCGGGCTCGCTGCGATCCAGATCGGCGAACCGAGGCGCGTCGTCACCATGGATCTCGCCAAGAAGGAGGGCGAGAAGAAGCCGCAGGTGTTCATCAACCCGGAGATCGTGGAGGAATCCGGCGAGCAGTCGGTCCACGAGGAGGGCTGCCTGTCGATCCCGGAATACTACGAGGAGGTCGAGCGGCCCGCGCAGGTGACGGTGAAGTACCTCGATCTCGCCGGCAAGGAGCATGAGGCTGAAGGCCACCGGCCTGCTCGCGGTCTGCATCCAGCACGAGATCGATCATCTCAACGGCGTGCTGTTCATCGACCACATTTCCAAGCTCAAGCGCGATCGCGTGGTCAAGAAATTCACCAAGGCGGCGAAGCAGGCGGCCAAGGACACGGCCAAGAAGTCTCGCAAGGCCGCGGCGAAGTGACATGCGCCTGATTTTCATGGGCACGCCGGAGTTTGCGGTGCCGACGCTGCTCGCCGTCGCGGGCCAGGGCTACGACATCGCGGCGGTCTATACGCGCGCGCCGAAGCCTGCCGGCCGCCGCGGCCTGGAGCTGACGCCGTCGCCGGTCGAGCGCGAGGCGAAGAAGCTCGGGCTCAATGTGCTGACGCCGGCCTCGCTCAAGGGCGAGGCGGAGCAGGCGGCGCTCAAGGCGCACGGCGCGGACGCGGCGGTGGTGATCGCCTATGGCCTGCTGCTGCCCAAAGCAGTGCTCGATGCGCCGCCGCTCGGCTGCTTCAACGTGCATGCGTCGCTGCTGCCGCGCTGGCGCGGCGCAGCTCCGATCCACCGCGCCATCATGGCGGGCGATGCCGAGACCGGCGTCACCATCATGAAGATGGACGAGGGGCTCGACACCGGCGCCATGGCGATGATCGAGCGGATGCCAATCGGCGCCGACGCGACGACCGGCCAGCTTCACGACGCGCTGGCGCGGCTCGGCGCCGATCTGATGGTGCGCGCGCTCGGCGCGCTGGAGCGCGGCACGCTGCAACTGACCGCGCAGCCGGAGGCCGGCGTCAGCTACGCCAAGAAGATCGACAAGGCGGAGACGCGGATCGATTGGGCGAAGCCGTGGAAGGCGGTGCACGACCACATCCGCGGCCTGTCGCCGTTTCCGGGCGCGTGGTGCGAATTGCCCGGCGCCGGTCGCGTGAAAGTTCTGCGCAGCACGAAAGGCGAGGGTGGCGCCGCCGCCGGCACGGTGCTCGACGACCGGCTCACCATCGCTTGCAGCGAGGGCGCGGTGCGCATCGTCGAATTGCAGAAGGCCGGCAGCAGGCTGATGCAGGCGGATGAATTCCTGCGCGGCACGCCGGTCGCCGCCGGAAACCGCCTGGCATGACTGCGCCGTCCATCCGGCCCGAACGCACCGGGGATGCGCCGCACGTTCGCGCGCTGCTCAAGGCGGCGTTCGGCGGCGCGACCGAGGCCGACATGGTCGACAAGCTGCGCGCCGAAGGCGATCTGGTGCTGGCGCTGGTGGCCGAGCAGCAGGGCATTGCCGGCTATGTCGCGTTCCCGCGGTTGAATCTCGATCTCGGCTCCCGAACCGTGCCGGTGATCGGTCTCGCGCCGGCCGCCGTTGCGCCTGACCGCCAGCGCCAGGGCATCGGCAGCGCGCTGATCCGTGCCGGCGTTGACCGGCTGAAGGATCGCGGCGAGCGGCTGGTGTTCGTGCTGGGCGATCCCGCCTACTACGGCCGGTTCGGCTTCAAGGTGATGGACGGATTTGTCTCGCGCTGGGCTGGGCCGTACTTTCAGACCTTGATGCTCGCGCCGGACGCGCCGACATCGGGCAAGGTATCCTACCCGCAAGCCTTCGCCGATCTCTGAGCAACATGCCCCGCTACAAGATCATCATCGAATACGACGGCACGCCATTCGCCGGCTGGCAGTGGCAGGACGAACGCGCCGTCGGTGCAGCGCGCGCTCACCGAGGCGATCGAGGCCTTCAGCGGCGAGAAAGTCGCTGTGCAGGGCGCCGGCCGCACCGACGCCGGCGTCCATGCGCTCGGCCAGGTGGCGCATTTCGATCTCGCCAAGGAGCACACCACCGATACGGTGCGCGACGCGATCAACGCGCACCTGCGGCCGCATCCGGTCGCGGTGATCGCGGCGGAGCTCGTGCCGGCGGGCTTCAACGCGCGCAGCTCCGCGGTGCGCCGCCACTATCTCTACCGCATCGCCAACCGGCGGCCCGACCTGGCGCTCGACCGGCTGCGCGCCTGGCGGGTGCCGCGCCCGCTCGATGTCGCGGCGATGCACGCGGCGGCGCAGCGGCTGGTCGGCAAGCACGACTTCACCACGTTCCGCTCCACCGAATGCCAGGCGCAAGTCGCCGGTGAAGACGCTGGACCGGCTCGACGTGACGCAATCCGGCGGCGAGGTTCACATCACCGCCGTGGCGCGCTCGTTCCTGCACAATCAGGTGCGCTCGATGGTCGGCTCGCTGGTGCCGGTCGGCGACGGCAAATGGAGCGCCGACGATGTGGCGCGCGCGCTGGAGGCGCGCGACCGCGCCGCATGCGGGCCGGTCGCGCCGCCCGAGGGGCTTTATCTGGTGAGGGTGGATTACTGAGGCATTTGCTGGAAAGATCGAACCCATGATTTCCCGCCGCAAATTTCTGCTCTCATCCCTCGCCGCGTCCGCCGCCGCGCCCGCCTTCGCGCAATCGTTCCCCGGCACGCTGATCCGCATCGTGGTGCCTGCCGCGCCCGGCGGCGGCACCGACATCCTGGCCCGCGCCATGAGCCAGCAGCTCGCGACCCTGTGGGGCCAGACCGTCATCGTGGAGAACCGCTCCGGCGGCGGCGGGCTGATCGGCACGCGCCAGGTCATCGCCGCCGCGCCCGACGGCCATACGCTGCTGATGGCGGCGACCAGCGCCATCATGTCGCTCGCGGTGAGCAAGGACGAGCATCCGTTCGAGATCGCGCGCGACTTGGCGCCGGTGTCACTCGTTTCCGCGCCGCCCTACATCCTGGTCGCGCACCCGGACGTGCCGGCGAAGAACGCCGCCGAGCTGATCGACTACGGCAAGAAGAACCAGGGCAAGCTGGCGTATGGTTCGTCCGGCTCGGGCGCGGCGTCGCACCTTTCCGGCGCGCTGTTCGCGCAGATGGCCGGCATCGACATGCTGCACGTGCCGTACCGCGGCATGGGGCTTGCCGTGCCGGACTTGCTCGGCGGGCGCGTTCAGTTGCTGTTCGCGCCGGCGATCACCGTGACGCCGCAGATCGCGGCGGGCACCTTGCGCATGATCGGCACCACCGGCGCGACTCGCTCGAAGCTGTTCCCGGATTTTCCGACCATCGCGGAGAGCGGTCTGCCGGGCTACGACTGCTCGGCTGGTTCGGCATGTTCGCACCGAAGGACACGCCGGCGGCCGTGGTCGAGCGCATCAGCGCCGACATCCGCAAGGTGCTGGAGTCGGACGATCTGAAGAGGCGGCTGGCGGAGCAGGGCGCAGAGCCGCAGCCCAACACGCCGGCGCAGTTCCGGGATTTCGTCAACGCCGACATCCGCAAGTGGATCGAACTGGCGCATAAGGCGGGCATCAAGCTGGGTGGCGGCTAGATCGCGCGACACTCTGCACCGCGCCATCAACTATCTGTTCCGCTCAAATGCTCTAGAGTGCGCCGCCGGATGAACTGAGTTTGGAAATCGATGATGAAATGGTCTCGCCGCTTTTTTCTGTATCTGATCGCTGCTTCCGCCACGCTGCCTGGCATGCCCACGGTCTCGTGGGCGCAAAACTATCCGTCACGCCCCATCACGCTGGTCGTGCCGTTTCCACCCGGCGGCGGCAACGACATCATGGCGCGGCTGGTCGGCGAGCGCATGAGCAAGACGCTCGGCCAGCAGATCGTGATCGAAAATCGGCCCGGAGCCGGCGGTAACATTGGCTCGCGCCAGGCGGCACGCAGCGCGCCAGATGGCTACACGAATTCTGCTCACCTTCACTGGCACGCTCGCAATCAATCCCAGCCTTTACGCCAATCTCGGCTACGATCCGGGCAAGGAGCTGACGCCGATCGGCTCGATCTCGACCACGCCCGCGGCGATGGTCGTAAACCCCTCGGTGCCGGCGAAAAACCTCGTCGAGTTTATCGCCTATGCCAAAGCCAATCCGGGCACGCTGAACTACGCTCATTCCGGCGTCGGCACGGTGGTGCATGTTGCGACCGAGATGATGGCGAGTGCGGCAGGCATCGATATCAAGTCGATCCCTTACAAAGGCACCGCGCCGGCGCTCTCCGATCTGCTGGGCGGCCATGTGACGCTGATGATCCCACCGATTCCGGCCGTCATCAGCCAGGTGAAAGCAGGCACGCTGCGCGCGATAGGCGTCACGAGTCAGCAGCGCTCGCCGTTGTTGCCTGACGTGCCGACGCTTTCCGAGGCCGGCCTGCCGGGCTTCTTCTCCGAGCAGCGCTATGGCCTGATGGCTCCGGCCGGCACGCCGAGGCCGATCATCGAACGGCTCAACAAGGAGCTGCGCGCCGCGCTCGCCGACGAGACCGTGCGTCAACGCATCCTCGACGATGGCGCGCTCGCGCGATCGGATACCCCAGAAGATTATGGCTCCGCGATCGCCAGCGATCAGCAGACCTGGGGCGGGATCGTGAAGAAGCTCGGATTGCGGGTGGAATAGCCGGCGCGGCGCCTCGCTGGCGACGCTAGCTGCGCCAGCGATCCGGATAGAGCAGGCGTGTGCCCAGGATGAGCACGCATGCGCCGATAAATCCGGAGATGAGATAGCCAGTCCAGCCGGGCGCCAAACGGATGCCGAAGTAACCGAATAGCCAGCTTGCAAGACCGGCACCGATAATTCCGAGGATGATGTTGGTGATCAGGCCCATGTTGCTGCGGGTCACGATCTCTGCGAGCCAGCCCGCAACGCCGCCGATGATGATGGCGGCGATCCAACCGATGCTGGTGTCATCCATGCGCTTCGCTCCGTTGACCCGAACCAAGTCGCGCCGAGCCGGGTGGTTCCGTACCTAGCCGAAATACTTCTCCAAAATTGTCCGGTACACCGCCGTCAGTGCGGTGAGATCGGCGACCGGAACGCGCTCGTCGGCTGCGTGCATGGTCGTGCCGACCAGGCCGAACTCCACCACCGGGCAATAGTCCTTGATGAAGCGCGCGTCGGACGTGCCGCCCGAGGTCGACAGCTTCGGCTTGCGTCCGGTGGCCTCGACGATCGAGCCGACCACGCGGTCGGTGAACTCGCCGGGCTCGGTGTAGAACACGTCGGCGTTCGACGGCTCCCAATCGATCCGCCAGCGTGACTGGCCTGCCGCCGCGCCGGCGCGCTTTTCCACCAGCGCCTTCAGCGACGCGTAGTCGTGGCAGTCGTTGAAGCGGATGTTGAAGCGCGCGCGGGCCTCGCCGGGGATCAGGTTGACGGTCGGATTGCCGATATCGATCGAGGTGAACTCCAGGTTCGACGGATCGAAATGGTCGCTGCCCTTGTCGAGCGGCTCGTCCATCAGCGCGGTCATCAGCTTGACCAGCCCGCGCACCGGGTTGTCGGCGCGCTGCGGGTAGGCGACGTGACCCTGCTTGCCGGTCACGACCAGCACGCCGTTCTGCGAGCCGCGGCGGCCGAGCTTGATGGTGTCGCCGAGCTCGGCGACGTTGCCGGGCTCGCCGAGGATGCAATGCGAGAATTTCTCGCCGCGCTCGGCCGCCCACTTCAGCAGCTTGATGGTGCCGTTGACCGCGATGCCTTCCTCGTCGCCGGTGATCAGGAACGAGATCGAGCCGTTGCGGCTTGCCGCCGTTCGCCGCGAGATAGTCGAGCGTCGCGGCGAGCTTGCAGGCGATCGCGCCCTTCATGTCGACCGCGCCGCGGCCGAACAGCACGCCGTCGGCGATGTCGCCGGCGAACGGCTCGTGCGACCAGCTCTTGGGATCGCCGGGCGGCACCACGTCGGTATGTCCGGCGAACATCAGGTGCGGCATGCCGGTGCCGATCCGCGCGTAGAGGTTCTCGACGTCGGCCGCGCCCGGCTCGGAAAAGGTCATGCGGTGCACGGTGAAGCCCGCGGCGCGCAGCACGCCTTCGAGATAGGCCAGTGCGCCGCCTTCGTCGGGCGTCACCGACGGGCAGCGCAGCAGGTCGCGGGCGATGGCAACGGGATCGGGCCTGGTCATGGGCCCGGCTTAGCCGGGGGCCTGTGCCGCCGTCAACGGACCATGGCGCGCGGCGGCGCGGGCTGCGGCGCCAGCGGGTCGCCGCCGTATTGATTGCCGCCGATGGTGCCGCGCAGGCAGCCGAGCTCGACGATGGCCCAGATGTTGATGGCGAAGCTCGACGTACAGGAGGATCTGGCTGAGCGTCGAACTCCTCGAGCGCCCAGTACGTAGACGCCGGCCATGTTGATGAACAGCGGCCCGACATAGAACAGCAACAGCCACCAGCCGCTCTTGTCGCGGTCGTGCAGCCGCTTGATGCCGACGGCGATGCCGGAAACGATCAACGGGATGTAGGCGATCAGCCCGACACCAAACAGTGCGTCGAGCGACGACGACACCGACATCGTGATGCCGACGACCGCCAGAAAGAACACCGCATAGATCAGCGCCGCCAGCCAGAACTTCGCGCGATTGATCCGGCCCTTGAAACCGAACAGCAGATCGAACGGGTTCATGGCTTGCCCCGATCTGGACCCCCGCGCGATGTGGTCCGCTACGCAGACGCCAGCGGGTCGGGGCCGAAGCGGTTCGGCCCCAATGTGCCGCGCAGGCAGCCCATCTCGACGATGGCCCAGATCAGGACGGCAAAGCCCAAGACGTAAATGATGCTGCCGCCGATCACGCCGCCAGCCGCCTCGGCGCCGATCCCGTAGAAGAATATGACGGCTCCGATGCCGAACAGCAGACTCGGCAGCAGATAGAACATCAGCAGCCACCAGCCTGATTTGTCACGATCGTGGAGCCGCTTGATGCCGACCGCGATGCTCGCAACCAGAACACCGATCGAGATGACAAGATTGAGGAGCTGGAACGCCGTCGCTTCGTCCGCAAAATAGCCGATGGTCGCCATGACCAGGCTGACAATGAAGAAAATCAAGATCGCGAGCCAATATTTGCCGCGATTGATGCGGCCGCTGAAACCGAAAAAGAGCTGCCCGAAGTTCATCGCCGTCACTCCCCGCCGGTGATCCGCTGCAACTATGCGCCCGGTCGCCGGGGTCGCTCAATGGTCTTCCCTGGGGATTAGCGGGGACAATCGGGATGGCTGCGATGCAGCTACGCTGGAGCCTTGTCATCCGGCGGCTGTGAAATCGCGCCACCGGCATCGCGGCAGCGTCAGTCGCGCAACAGCTCGTTGATGCTGGTCTTGGATCGCGTCTTCTCGTCGACCCGCTTCACGATCACCGCGCAGTAGAGGTTCGGGCCCGGCTGGCCGTTCTTCAACGGCTTGCCCGGCATGGTGCCCGATACCACCACGGAATAGGGCGGCACCTCGCCGCGCATGGTTTCGCCGGTCTCGCGGTCGATGATGGTGGTCGACGCGCCGAGATAGACGCCCATCGAGAGCACCGAGCCTTCGCGCACCACCACGCCCTCGGCGACTTCGGCGCGCGCGCCGATGAAGCAATTGTCCTCGACGATCACCGGGCCGGCCTGCAGCGGCTCGAGCACGCCGCCGATGCCGGCGCCGCCGGAGATGTGGCAGTTCTTGCCGATCTGCGCGCAGGAGCCGACCGTCGCCCAGGTGTCCACCATGGTGCCGCTGTCGACATAGGCGCCGAGATTGACGAACGACGGCATCAGGATGACGTTCGGCGCGATGTAGGCGGAGCGGCGCACCACGCTGCCCGGCACGGCGCGGAAGCCGGCCTCCTTGAAGCGCGCGGCGTCCCAGCCTTCGAACTTGGTCGGCACCTTGTCCCACCAGGTCGAAGCGCCGGCGGCGCCCGGCGACCGGCGCGTTGTCGGTGAGCCGGAACGACAGCAGCACCGCCTTCTTGAGCCACTGATTGACCGACCACGCGCCGTTGCCGCCGCGCTCGGCGACGCGGGCCTTGCCGCGGTCGAGCAGGTCGAGCGCGGTCTCGACCGCGTCGCGCACCGGGCCCTTGGTGGCGGGCGTGACGTCGGCGCGCTTCTCGAAGGCGTCGTCGATGGTCTTGGCGAGATCGGCGGTCATGAGGCGTCCCCGGAAAGCGCCGGTTTTGTCGGGTTATCGGCCACCGTGTCAAGCGGCGGGGAGATTGGAGTGCCGGGCTCCGGCCTTGTCGACGAAAGCCTTAATTCCAAAGTCCAATCGGAATGTCATCTGCATGTTGCTCCAATGACCCATTGCCGGGCCGTTAGCTGGATTTCAAGGACAACTCCATGCCTTTCATCAAAACCAAAGACGGGACTGAAATTTTCTACAAAGACTGGGGCAAGGGGCAGCCCATCGTGTTCAGCCATGGCTGGCCGCTGTCGGCCGATGACTGGGACACGCAGATGTTGTTCTTCCTCAACCACGGATATCGCGTCATCGCCCACGATCGCCGCGGTCACGGCCGCTCCGCTCAGGTCGCCGAAGGCCACGATATGGATCACTACGCCGACGATCTCGCGGCGGTGACCTCTCATCTCGACTTGAAGAACGCCGTCCACGTTGGACATTCCACCGGCGGCGGTGAGGTGGTGCACTACATCGCGCGGCATGGCGAGAGCCGGGTGGCGAAGGCTGCGATCATCGCCGCGGTGCCGCCGCTGATGGTGAAGACCGCCGCCAATCCGGGCGGCCTGCCGAAGGACGTGTTCGACGGACTGCAGGCGCAGGTGTTGGCCAATCGCTCGGTATTTTACCGCGATCTGCCATCCGGGCCGTTCTACGGCTTCAACCGGCCGGGCGCGAAAGCCTCGGAAGCGATCATCCAGAACTGGTGGCGGCAAGGCATGATGGGCGGGGCGAAGGCACACTATGACGGCATCGTTGCCTTCTCGCAGACCGATTTCACCGACGACCTCAAGAAGATCACCGTGCCGGTCCTGGTGATGCATGGCGACGACGACCAGATCGTGCCCTACGAGGACTCCGCGCCGCTGTCGGCCAAGCTCTTGAAGAATGGCACGCTCAAAACCTACAAGGGCTTCCCGCACGGCATGCCGACCACGCAGGCCGACACGATCAACGCCGACCTGCTGGCTTTCGTGCGGTCATAACGCGACAATCTGGTAGCTTTTGTCGCCGGTGTTTTCTTGGAGGGCTTTTTGCCATGATGCTCGGCCTGTCGCTGTCGGCGTTCACCACGCTGCACGTCATCATCAGCCTGGTCGCGATCGCCGCCGGTCTCGTCGTGTTCTACCAGATGCTGAATTCGCAATTCAGCCCGCCGCTGGACCTTGCTGTTCCTGGCCATGACGATCCTGACCAGCGTCACCGGCTTCATGTTTCCGATCGCAGCGTTCACCCCGGCGATCGGGTTCGGGATCATCTCGCTGGTCGCGCTGGCGCTGGCGCTCTACGCGCTGTACAGCCGGCATCTCGCCGGCGCGTGGCGCTGGATCTATGTCGTGACCGCGCTGTTTGCGCTCTATCTCAACGTGTTCGTGCTGGTGGTGCAGGCGTTCCAGAAAATCCCTGCGCTCAACGCGCTGGCGCCGAACGGCTCGGAGCCGCCGTTCGCCATCGCGCAGGGCGTGGTACTTTTGGCCTTCCTGTATTTCGGCTACCGCGCGGTGAAGACGTTCAGGACCCGCGGAGCATGATGCGGAAAGGCGTTAGAGCATGATCCCGAAAACTGGGAACGTTTTCGGAAAGATCATGCTCAAAGAAGAACGTAGGCGTCTAGCGCACGCTCAGGCAATTCGCCCGGAGAAATCCCGCCAGATCGTCGGTGACGTGATCGACGTGCGGGATCGTCGCGTCCGGCGTTCTCCCAGACCTCGCGCAGCACTTCCTTGCTGCCGTCCGGCACCACCAGAACCGTGGTCATGCCGAGCGCGTGCGGCACTTCGAGGTTGCGCGCCAAGTCCTCGAACATCGCGGCCTTCTTCGGGTCGACGCCGTGCTTGGCCAGGAAGCGGTCATACACCTGCGGCAGCGGCTTGGGATCGAGATCGGCGGCGACGATGTCGAACACGTCCTCGAAGTGCTGATGGATTTCGAGCTTCCTCATCACCGCGTCGGCGTGCTTTCGCGTGCCGTTGGTGAGGATGAGCTTGCGGCCCGGCAGGCTCTCGATCGCGGCGCCGAGCGCCGGGTTCGGCTCCAGCGGCGAATGGTCGATCTGGTGGACGAACTCCAGGTATTCGTCCGGGTTGATGCCGTGTTCGGTCATCATGCCGCGCATGGTGGTGCCATAGCGCTTGTAATAGTCCTTCTGCAGCTTGAACGCTTCGTCCTTGGTGACGCGCAGGAACTCCGCCACGTACTGGCGGATGCGGTCGTCGACCTGCTGCCAGAGCAGGTGATGCGGATAGAGCGTGTTGTCGAGATCGAACACCCAGGTTTCGACCGACGTGAAGCCGCGTAAGGCGCGCGGCTGATCCGATTTTGTCGCTGACGTTTGCATGCGCTTCTAATAGGACTGCGCGCTCGAAACGGCAATCACTTGAACCGCAATTTCGTTCCGGAGCGGCCCGCCAGCTCGACGGTGGCGAAGCCGGCCGAGGTGAGGCCCTGGCCGGCGCAATCCTTCTGGTCGAGCAGTTCGAACTTCACGTTGCGCGTGCACAGGACGGTTTCGCCGCCCCACGTCATCGGCCGCTCGGCGCGCTGCACCGGCTGGCCGTTGGTGCCGATCGCCTCGGCGAAGCTGTAGAGCTTGCGCAACTGGCCTTTCACCTCGGGCCGCAGGCATTTCCCGGGCTCGACCCGGTACCAGCCGCGCGTCACCACCGAGCCGCTTTCCTCGACGCCGAGCGCCGCCATCACGACGTGCGGCGTCTCGTTGCACCACACGAAGCCGACACCCTCCGGCCGCTGCGCGGCGGCGATCAGCACGTCGAAAAAGTCCGAACGGCCGGCCGCGGTCGGGGTGAGCTTGTTGTCGGCGATGAACTGCAGCAGCGCGGCGTCGGTCTTGGCGCCGCGGATGCCGTCGATCGGCGACACGTCGTAGCCGGCGATGTTCAGCAGCCGCTGGATCGCGGCGTCGCGCGCCTGGTCGTCGGAATATTCGGCCTCCTCGGCGAGATACGCGGTGTGGCCCTTGTCGGTCTCGGACGGCTTGATCGCGGTGAAGCGCACGAGCTTCTGCCCGGTGCGGGCGGCGCAGGCGCGCGCCGCGGCGAGCACGAAATTCTCGTTGCCGACGCACAGATCGGCGTGGCCGCCCTGCGGCAGCGGCGAGGCGCCATACACCGGCAGCGCGCGGGCGTGGACGTAGAGGCTTTCGGCCTGCACCTCGCCCTGCAGCACCACGCGGCACTGGCCGGGATCGATGCGGAACCAGCCGCGGGTCGCCGCGGCGCCCTTGTCCTCGACGCCGATTGCGGTCTCGACCACGTAGCTCATGCGGTTGCAGAGCTGCAGGTCGGCGCGGGCCGGCGCCGCCCACGCGCACAGCGCGGCAGCCATCAGGATCGGGGTGAGGGTTCTGATTCGGTTTGTCATGCGAATCGCTCGCATTGAATAGCATGGGTTTGCTAGCCTCGCACCGCACGGAGGGACCCATGAGCATCACCCTGAAGCAGGCCAACACCATCATCGACGCGATCCTCAAGCGGGCCGCCGAGCTGGACTGCCGGCCGATCAGCGCGGTGGTGGTGGAAAACGGCTGCGTCGTGAAGGCGTTCCAGAAGGAGGACGACGCCTCCATGAGCCGCTTCGAGATGGCCTACGGCAAGTGCTACGCGGCGCTGTCGCTGGGCCGCTCTTCGGGCTTGGTCAAGGTGCGCCAGCAGGAGAAGCCGGAGTTCGTGCAGTTCCTGATCGCAACCAGCGGCGAACGCCTGTTCGCGGAAGGCGGCGGCCGGCTGATCCGCGACACCGCCGGCAACGTGATTGGCGCGGTCGGCGTCACCGGCGACACCGAGGAGAACGACGAGGAGCTGGCCGCGCACGGCATCCACGCCGCCGGGCTGAAGATCGACGAGGACTGCAAGGGCTTCGACGACGCGCCCAACCGCGGCGTGCACGAGCGCAAGCGCGTTCGCTAGCGTTCGAGCGCCGCAATCTCCAGCACCAATTTCCGCAACACCGCGTCGGCGAATTTCTCGTAGCTCTCCGCCGGAATCATGAACGCGCCCGGACCGCCGATCACCTGATCGAAATAATATTTGTCGAGCCACGGCTCCAGCGACAGGATCGGCAGGCCGTTGACGATGACGCCCGCGCTCACCGCGTCGTCGCGCGCCTGCGTGACCGGCCGGCCCCGGTTGTTCGAGCCGTCACCCGAAATGTCGATGACACGCTTGGTGCCCTTGTAGGGCGCCGACGGCAGCAGCAGCATCGCGTGGTCGATCGCGCCGCTGATCGACGTGCCGCCGGAGAACAGCTCGCGCGGCGCCTTCTCGATCGCGTTGGCGAACGCCAGCACTGAGGCCTGGTCCTTCAGCAGCGTCCACGGCACCACCTGGACCTGCAGCGCCGGCCCGGTCCATTGCGTCATGGTGACGGCGATCGCGCCGTGCATGCCGGAGCGGATGGCGCGCAGCACGTTCGGATGGCGGAACGCCGCCACGTAGCCCTGCTTCTGCAACTCGAAGCGGACGTCGTTCACGCTGCCCGAGGTGTCCACCGCGAGCACCAGCAGCACGTCGACCTGGGTCTGCGCGCGCGATGGCAAGCTCGCGCAGAAGACGAGGGTGGCGGCGCAGACCACGCGAAGGAGGGACGACATCCCGTCAGCACATCAGCGCCGCAGCTGAAATGCAACCAGGGCGGCCAGCATGATCGCGCCGCCGATCGCCTGCACCGGCGTGATCAACTCGCCCAGCACCGGCGCGCTGATAATGGTCGCGAGCAGCGGCTCCAGGTTCATGATCAGCGCGCTGCGGAACGGGCCGATCCGCTTGATGGAGACGAACAGCGCCAGCACCGCGATCACCGTCGAAAGGCTGAGCAGGATCATGGCGGACAGCCCGTAGGCGGTCTGCGGCCCGTGCCAGGTCCAGGTCAGCAGCGAGGCGGCGGCGAAGATTCCCGTGGAGGACAGGATCGAATACCAGGTCGTCAGGCCTGAATCGGCGTGATGCAGATGGGCGCGCGTGATCAGCAGCACGGCGACGCGGCAGAGCGCCGCGCCCACCGCGAAGCCGACGCCCGCCAGCGCGACGCCGCCCGGCTGCGCGCCGACCGTCAGCGCCAGCCCCAGGAAGGCAACGGCCGCCGCCGCCAGCCCCTGCCAGCCGAGCCGCTCCATGCCGAGCAGCGACGCCACGATGCCGGTCATCAGCGGGTAGATGAAATAGCTCAGGATCGCGACCGGCACCGGCATCAGCTCGATCGCCTTGAAGATGCCGAACACGATACCGGAGAACAGCACGCCGACGCCGAGCGCGATCCAGCGCTGCCGCGGGTTGTGCGGCACCGGCGGCGCGCCGATCCGCAGCCATACGAACATGAACGCGACGCTGAACAGGCCGCGGAACGTCGACAGCGTCAGCACGTCCATGCCGTCGTTGAGCACGATCTTGCCGGTGACGTCGGCGATGGCGAACGCGGCCGCAGCCAGGATGCCGGGCGCGAGGCCGTGCAGCCGGCTTTGAGCGGCGGGATTTTCCATCCGGTCAGCGGTAGATCAGCGTGCCGGCGCCGTGGTCGGTGAACAGTTCGAGCAGCACCGCGTGCGGCACCTTGCCGTCGAGGATGACGACGCCCTCGACGCCTTGCTCCAATGCGTAGAGGCAGGTCTCGACCTTCGGAATCATGCCGCCGGAGATCGTGCCATCCGCGATCAGGCTGCGCACCTCGGCGGCGGACAGCTTCTCGATCAGCTTCTTGTTCTTGTCGAGCACGCCAGGCACGTCGGTGAGCAGGAGAAATCGCTTGGCCTTCAGCGCGCCAGCGATCGCGCCGGCAAAGGTGTCGGCGTTGACGTTGAAGCTCGTGCCGTCGGCGCCCGCGCACACCGGCGCCAGAACCGGGATCAGCTCGCGGCCGAGCACCACATTGAGCACGGTCAGGTCGACCTTGTCCGGCTCGCCGACGAAGCCGAGGTCGACCACCTTCTCGATGTTGGAATCCGGATCGACGACGCGGCGCGTGGCCTTCTTCGCCATCACCATGTTGCCGTCCTTGCCGCACAGGCCGATTGCCTTGCCGCCGGCGGCGTTGATGTAGCCGACGATCTGCTTGTTGATCGAGCCGGCCAGCACCATCTCGACGATTTCGAGCGTCGCCTTGTCGGTGACGCGCAGGCCGCCGGCGAACTGCGACTGCACGCCGGCCTTCTTCAGCATGGCTTCGATCTGCGGGCCGCCGCCGTGCACCACCACCGGATTGATCGCGGTCTGCTCGAGCAGCACGATGTCGCGGGCGAACGCGCGCGCCACCTCTTCGCTGCCCATGGCATGGCCGCCGTATTTCACGACGATGGTCTCCTCGTCGTAGCGCTGCATGTGGGGCAGCGCTTCGGACAGGATGCGGGCCTGATCCTGCGGGGAAATGCTCGTGTTCATCGGCGGAGTTCCGGGCGTCGCGAAGGCAGGGTGTTCTAAACCAAATGCCTCAGAACTGGAAATAGATGAAAGGCTGCACTTGCGTACCGGGTGCCAGCAGGAGCGCCAGCGCGAGCAGGCCGAGCGAGGCTCCCCACACCGCGCCGCTGGTCAGCGGCCGCGCGTCGAGGCGCGCCACCGCGGCTTGCACCGGCTCGCTGTTGGTCATGGTGCGCGCGGCAAACGTTGCGACGCCATATGCCGCCAGGAGCGTCCACAGCGCCGGATCGGCGCTGCCGCCGGCGAACGCCTTGTCCCAATCGAACGCCACCCATTTGGCGACGCAGGCGAGGCTGTCCTGCAGGTGCGTCAGCCGGAAGAAGCACCACGCCAGGCAGACCGCGTTGAACGTCAGGACGATGCGGAACCAGTGCCACGCGGTGGCGGGCGCGCCGGTCAGCGCCGCGAGAGAGCCGTGCAGCGCGGTCGTGCCCCACCATCGGTTGATGATGAGGAATGCTCCGTGCAGGCCGCCCCACAGCATGAACGACCAGCTCGCGCCGTGCCACAGCCCGCCGAGCAGCATGGTGACCATCAGCGCCGCGGCGACACGCAAGGGCCCGCCGCGGTTGCCGCCGAGCGGGATGTAGAGATAGTCGCGCAGGAACCGCGACAGCGTCATGTGCCAGCGCCGCCAGAAATCCTGCACCGAGGTGGCGAGATACGGCCAGTTGAAATTCTCCGGCCAGCGGAAGCCGAACAACAGGCCGAGCCCGCGCGCGATGTCGGTGTAGCCGGAGAAATCGAAATAGATCTGCAGCGCGTAGAGATAGACGTACGGCGTCGCCCACACGCCGGCGGTCGATGGGGCCGACACGTTCGCGAAGAACGGATCGATCGCCACCGCGATGCTGTCGGCCAGCACCAGCTTCTTGAAGAAGCCGCGCGCGATCAGGAATGCGCCCTCGGCCGGGTCGAGCGGCCTGGTCGGCATCTGCCCGGGCTTCAGGTGGGTCAGGAACTCGGCCGGCCGCAGGATCGGTCCGGCGACCAGGTGCGGAAAGAACGAGGTGAACAGCGCGAACCGCACCGGATTGATTTCCGGCTCGACCACGCGGCGGTAGACGTCCACCATGTAGGCGATGCCGGTGAACGCGTAGAACGAGATGCCCATCGGGACGATCCAGTTTCCCGATGCAACCTGCTCGAGTTGAACCGACGTCCAGCCGAACAGCGCGGCCGCGCTCTGCAGCAGCAGCGGCGTGTACTTCCAGAAGCACAGCACCAAAAGGTTGAACCCGACGCCGAGCGCCAGCGCGAGCCGCCTATGCTGCGTGCGCTGCAGCCAAAGCCCGGTCAGCCAGTCGACCAGGCAGTAGCTCAGGATGACCGAGAGCACCCACCATTGCCGGTAGCCGTAGAAAAACAGGCTCGCCGTCAGCAGCCACGTCCCCGCGATCGCGTAATGGCGGCGCACCACGAGCCAGACACCGAACACGATCGGCAGAAATATCGCGAAGGCAACCTGGACGAAGCTCATAAACCGAAGCTCATAAACCGAAGCTCATGAGCCGACGCTCATGGCAACTTCACGGACTTGGCGACCGGGCGCTTGTCGTGCTCGACAAGCTCTTGCACCAGCAGCGCGTTGCCCCGTCCCGTAAAATGCCAGTCGGGCACGAACAGAGACAGCTTGTCGGACGCGTCGACAAACGGTCGCCGCACGTCGAGGAAGTCGAGGCCGGCGCGTTGCGAAAGTTGCGCCAGCGTGTCCTGGAAGCCGAACCCGGCTCGGCCGAACACCTGGTCGCGATTGGGCACCGCCACCACCGTCACCGGCACCCGGTAGCGCCGCGACGTCTCCGCCAGATGATTGAGGATGCGCGAGAGGTCGTCCTGCACCCGGAGCGACGGCACGTCGCTGACGCGCCGGATGTCGAAGGACAGGTCGCCCGCGGCGCGCCCGCTGCGGATCCAGGCGATGGTCGCCAGCCGGCTTCCGGTGACCACCGAGGTCCAAGGTGGATCCGGCCAGCGCATCCTGTTGGCGAAGGCGCCATCGGGCCTCACGTCGATGAAGGACAGCGGGCGCTTTCCGACCTGCACGGTGTCGATCGGCAGCATCACGAAGAAGATCCGCTGCGGCCGCAATCCATTCGCGAGCAACTGGCGCGCTTCGGCGGCGCGCAACGGCAGTTCGACGAAGCGCCGCAGCGCCACGATGCGGGTGTCCGGCAGCGTGCGTTCCGCCGTGTCGGCCAGATGGCCCGGCCCCTGCACGAACGAGTTGCCGAACAGGAGCCATGTGGGCTTCTTCAGATCGAGAGGCTCGAGCTTGTCCAGGATGGCCGCATTGAACTTGCGGAAGTCATCGAAGGAGCGGAAGTCCGCGCCGATCTGCGGGTCGGGCCGGTAGATCCGGGGTTGCTGTGCGTCCGGCTCGAGCTGACCGCCGACAGCCTTGGGCAGCGCGAGCCGCGCAAACGCTTCGCCGATCAGCAGGACAGCGGCAAGCGCCACCAGCAGACCGGCCGCGAACTGCGCGAGCCTGGCCCGCCCACTCAGTGCAACTGTCGTCACGATAGACCCGCCGATACCGCCCCTAAACACGGGACAACCATGATCCAGCCGAGGGTGGTCGCGCAAGCACGTCTAAGGTATGGCCCGTGCCCCAGCCGTCAGGCCGCGCGCTCGGCCTTGAGCCTGGCGATGGCGGCCCGCAGTTCCGGGATGCCGTCGCCCGACCGCGACGACGTCGCCAGGACGCGGGGGAAGGCAGCCGGCCGCCCGGCCAGCGCGGTTTGCGTCGCGGCAATGCGATCCTGCAGGTCGGCGCGCTTCACCTGGTCCGCCTTGGTCAGCACGATCTGGTGGCTGACGGCGGCTTCGCTCAGCACGTCCAGCGACGGCGCGTCGGTGTCCTTGAGGCCGTGGCGTGCGTCGATCAGCACATAGACGCGGGCGAGGTTGGCGCGGCCGCGCAGGTAGGCATGGATCAGCTCGGTCCAGGCCCTGACCTTATCTTTGGGCGCCTTGGCATAGCCGTAGCCCGGCATGTCCACCAGGGTGAGCACCGGATCGCCGGAGAAGAACACCAGCTCCTGGGTGCGGCCGGGCGTGCGCGAAACGCGCACCAGCGAGTTCCGCCCGGTCAGCGCGTTGATCAGGCTCGACTTGCCGACGTTGGAGCGGCCGGCGAAGGCGATTTCGAGGCCGTGCATCTTGGGCAGCGACGCGGTCGAGCTGGCGGCCCAGACGAAATCCCACGGCTGCCCGAACAGGCGGCGGCCGGCTTCGATCTCGGCCGATGAAAAATCCGGTGTGGCGTTCATGATGGATAGGTACTCTACTGTGTTGTCATTCGGCGAGAAAAGGCGGCGTTCCATGCCCGTTTCCATGTACAGCGTGTCAGTCCCGGTTTTCATGCAGCACCTGAACGGCCTGTCCGCCGTGCTCGACAAGGCTGCGGCGCATGCCGCTGCCCGCAAGATCAAGGAGGAGGATCTGCTCGGCATGCGGCTCGCGCCCGACATGTTCCCGCTGCTGCGGCAGGTCCGCGCCGCGACCGATCACGCCATCAACGGCGCCGGCCGGCCCGCCGGCAAGGAACTGCTGAAGTTCGCCAACGACGAGACGACCATCGCGCAGCTCAAGGACCGCATCGCCAAGACCATCGAGTTCCTGAAGAGCGTCAAGCCTGCCGAGCTCGACGGCTCCGAGGAGAAGGACATCAAGATCACATTCCCGAACGGCAACGTCCGCGAGTTCAAAGGCCAGGGCCTGCTGCTCGGCAACAGCCTGCCGAACTTCTATTTCCACACCACCACCGCCTACGACATCCTGCGGGCAGTGCGGCGTCGAGCTCGGCAAGCGCGATTTCATGGGCACGCCGCCGGCGGTAGCGCGTTATCCGCTCCCGCCTGCGCGCGGAAGGGACCGGGTAAGCCGGCATGCCGCCTTACTTCTTCTCGCCCTGGGCGTCTTCCGCTGCTTCTTCTATGCCGAACAGCTCCTTGATGTTGTCCCACAGCTCGATCTTGGCGCCGTGCTTGCGCATGATGAACGCTCTGCTGCAGCACCGAGAGCGTGTTGTTCCACGCCCAGTAGATCACCAGGCCGGCGGAGAACGACGCCAGCATGAAGGTGAAGATCAGCGGCATCCAGTCGAAGATCATCTTCTGCGTCGGATCGGGCGGCGCCGGATTGAGCTTCATCTGGAACCACATCGTGATGCCCATCACGATCGGCCAGAAACCGAGGTGCAGGAACTGAGCCGATGGCCACCCGAGGATCAGCGTCGGATCAGGCAATAGTCCGAACAGGTTGAACAGATTGGTCGGGTCGGGCGCGGACAGGTCCTTGATCCAGCCGTAGAACGGCGCGTGCCGCATCTCGATGGTGACGAACAGCACCTTGTAGAGCGCGAAGAACACCGGCACCTGGATCAGGATCGGCAGGCAGCCCGCCAGCGGATTGATCTTCTCCTTCTTGTAGAGCTCCATCAGCGCCTGCTGCTGCTTCATCTTGTCGTCGGCGTAGCGCTCGCGGATCATCATCATTTCCGGCTGCACCGCCTTCATCTTCGCCATCGAGGCGTAGGACTTGTTGGCGAGCGGGAAGAACACGATCTTGATCAGCACCGTGACGATCAGGATCGCCAGGCCGAAGTTGCCGACGTGGTGGTAGATCCAGTCCATCACGATGAACATCGGCTTGGTGATGAAGTAGAACCAGCCCCAGTCGATCAGCAGCTCGAAGCGGTTGAGCTTGAGCTGCTTCTCGTAGCCGTCGACCACCGCGATTTCCTTGGCGCCCGCGAACAGCCGCGTGTTGTGCGTGCCGGTCGCGCCGGGCGCGATGGTCTGCGGGTCGCCGAGATAGTCGGTCTGATAGGTCTTCTGCGTGCCGACCGGGCTCGACGAGAAGCGCACCTGGAGCGCCGCCTTGGTGTCGGGGATCAGCGTCGCCGCCCAGTACTTGTCGGTGATGCCGAGCCAGGCGTTGGTCGCCTTGAAGTTGATCGTCTTCTTGTCGTCGATCGTGCTGTAGGAAACCTCCTGCAGCCCCTTGATCGCCCATCACGCCGATCAGGCCTTCGTGCAGGATGTAGAAGCCTTCGACCTTCGGCGTGCCGTGGCGCGAGATCAGCGCGTAAGGATAGAGCGAGACCGGGTTCGCGCTCTTGTTGGCGACCTGGTCGTCGACGGTGAACATGTACTTGTCGTCGACCGAGATGGTGCGGCGGAATTCGAGCCCTTCGCCGTTGTCGTAGGACGAGCGTCACCGGACGCCCGATGCCGAGCGTGCCCGAGCCCTGCTGCCGCCAGACCGTGTTGTCGTCGGGCAGCTTCAGCGCCGGGCCCGGAGCCGGCGGTCCAGCCGAACTGCGCGTAGAACGGATGCGGGCTGCCGGACGGCGACAGCAGCACGATCG
The DNA here is from genome assembly GCA_963711955.1 of uncultured Alphaproteobacteria bacterium. Classification (GTDB taxonomy): domain Bacteria; phylum Pseudomonadota; class Alphaproteobacteria; order Rhizobiales; family Xanthobacteraceae; genus Z2-YC6860. The sequence goes on from CAVQGC010000017.1 coordinate 43,911, forward strand.
GCGGCGATTTCGGATCGACCGTCTCGCGGTACTGCGTCAGCGCGAGGTCGTCGATCCGGCCGCCCCTGAGCGAGACGGAGCCGCCGAGCTTCGGCGTCTCGATCGCGATGCGCGGCGACGCTGCGATGACGGCTTCGCGGGTCACGCGCCTGGCCGGGGCGCGCGCGGGCGCCTGGCCGGGAACCGGCGGCGCGCCGGTGCGCGGGCTGGGGCGCCCGGCTGCGCTTGCGCGGCAGCCTGGCCGGCGCGCCGGGTTGCCGGCGCTGCTGGGCTTGCTGCTGCCTGCTGCTGTTGCTGCTGCCTTGAGCTGCGCTTCCTGGCGCTGCTTCTCCATCTGCGGCATGCCGACGAAGTATTGCCATGCGATCAGCACCAGCGCCGACAGCACGATGGCGAGGATGGTGTTCTTTTGATCGGTCATTGCGGACTCTGTTGCGCCTTGCCCCGATGTGGGGTGCCGGCGCGGTTCGCGCCATCGGTGTCGGTCGGCGCGGCGTGCACGCGCCGCAGCGCGCGGTCAAATTCTTCCTTGATCCGCTCGAACGGAGCGCTCAAGCGCGGCGCGCCGTCCGATCAGCACGTAATCGTGTCCCGGCCGCATATGCGACGGCGGTGACAGCCTCACGACCTCCCGCAGCCGGCGCCGGATCCGGTTGCGCTCGACCGCATTGCCGACCTTCTTGGAAACGGTGAATCCGACGCGCACCGGGCCGTCCTCGCGCCGCGGCCGCATCTGGAGCACGAACGTCGGGGTCGGGGCCTTGGCGCCGGCCGCGGCGGCCAGGAAGTCCGCGCGTTGTCTCAGCCGCTCCATGGCGATGCCGCGCGCTTGTCGCACGGCCTAGGCGGTCAGCCGCTTGCGGCCGCGCGTGCGGCGGGCGCTGACGACCTTGCGGCCGCCCGTGGTCTTCATGCGTGCGCGATAGCCGTGACGGCGCTTGCGCACCAGCTTGCTGGGTTGATAGGTCCGCTTCACCACGGTTTTGGTCTCCGTTCGCCGTCGCGTGCGGGCTTATACGGAGCCCCGCCCAGTGCGGTCAATGCGACGCCGCGCGCTGGCTCGGGCCGATCACGTTTTGCCTCAAAAATCAGTGAGATGGCTTCGCCTCGGCGGGCGCTGGTGTATAGATCGGAGCGCCGATCCGACACGCCGGACATCTTGGCCTTACCATCCAGCATCGCCGCCGTGAGCATGCCCGCCGAACCGACGCCGACGCGCCCGAGCCAGGCTAGCCGAGCCGCTTCCGGCTGCGCCGGCTCGTTCCGCTCGCCGCGATCGCCGCGGCTGGCGACCTGGTGCTGGCGATGGGCTGGCACCGCGAACTGTCGCTGGAAAACCTGGTCCGCTATCGCACCGCGCTCGACGGCTTCGTGACGCGCACGGCATGGGCGGCGGTCGCTGGCCGTTTCGTCGCGGTCTATATCGCGGTGGTGGCGCTCTCGATCCCCGGCGCTGCTGTATCTGACCATCACCAGCGGCTTCCTGTTCGGCACGCTCGCGGGCGGCTGTCGGCGTCGATGGTCGGCGCCGACGGTCGGCGCGACGCTGATCTTCCTGATCGCCAGGACGGCGTTCGGCGGAATACTGTTGCGGCGGGCCGGCCCGCGGCGGCGCGGCTGGCCGAAGGGTTCCGCGAGGACGCGTTCAGCTATCTGCTGTTCTTGCGGCTGGTGCGGCGTTTCCGTTTTTCATCATCAATCTGGTTGCGGCGCTGGCCGGCGTGCGGCTCGGCACCGTTCGTCGGCGGCGACTGCGATCGGCATCATGCCGGCGGCGTTTGCTCTCGCGTTCCTCGGCGCCGGGCTCGACAGCGTGATCATGGCGCAGGAGGCCGCTCTATCGCTCCTGCCTCGCGGCGGGCGGCGCCAACTGCGGCTCGATTTCAATCTCAAGGCGGCGATCACGCCGCAACTGATCGGCGCGCTGGTGGCGCTCGGCTGTGCTCGCGCTCATTCCGGTCGTCGTGAAACGCGCTTCGCGCGCGGCGCGCCGGCGAGCTCCTCGAGCTGATCGATGGCCGAGCAGCTCACTCCCGATCTCTGCGTCATCGGCGCGGGCTCCGGCGGCCTGTCGGTCGCCGCCGCGGCCGCCGCGCTCGGCGTGCCGGTGGTGCTGATCGAGAAAGCCAAGATGGGCGGCGACTGCCTCAACGCCGGCTGCGTGCCGTCGAAGGCGCTGATCGCCGCGGCCAAGCGCGCCGAGGCGATCCGCTCCAGCGCGCCGTTCGGCATCAAGCCGCAGCGCGCCGGCGTCGAGTTCTACCAGGTCAACGATCACATCCACGAGGTGATCGCGGCGATCGCGCCGAACAATTCCAAGGAGCGCTTCACCGGGCTCGGCGTGCGGGTGATCGAGGGCGAGGCGCGCTTCACGGACGCGAAGACCGTCGCGGTCGGCGATCGATTCGAGATCAAGGCGCGGCGCTTCGTCATCGCGACCGGCTCGCGGCCGGCGGTGCCGCCGATCCCCGGTCTCGACAAGACGCCGTACCTCACCAACGAGACGGTGTTCGAGATGCGGCGAGCGGCCCAAGCATCTCATCGTGATCGGCGCCGGCGCGATCGGGCTCGAGCTCGCGCAGGCGTTCCGCCGGCTCGGCTCGGACGTCACCGTGCTCGAGGCGGCGGCGCCGCTCGCCAAGCGAGGACCCGGAGTGCGCCGCGGTCGTGCTCGATGCGCTCGCGCGCGAGGGCGTGACCGTCCGCAGCGGCGTCGACGATCACCGCAGGTGAAGAAGGTGCGGAACAGGATCGAGGTGGCGCTGGAAAGACGCGGAAGAGGGCAGAAGAGCAGACATCAGTCGGAGGCAGCGATCTTCTGGTCGCCGACGGGCCGGCGGCCGGCGCTCGAGGGACTGGGCCTCGACGCCGCCGGCATCGATCTACGAGCGCCGCCGGGATCCACGTGGACAAGCGCCTGCGCACCACCAACAAGAAGCGTCTATGCCATTGGCGACGTTGCGGGATCGGCGCAATTCACCCACGCCGCCAACCATCACGCCGGCGCTGGTGATCCGTCACGCGCTGTTCCGTTTGCCGGTCAAGGTCGAGCCCGAGCGCCATCCCGCGGGTGACCTTCACCGATCCCGAACTGGCCCATGTCGGACTGTCGGAAGATCGAAGCCCGCCAGCGCGCGTTAAGACCATCCGCGTGCTGCGCTGGCCCTATCACGAAAACGACCGCGCCCAGGCCGAGCGCGAAACCTCCGGCCATATCAAGGTGATGACCGACAAGAAGGGAAAAATCCTCGGCGCCACCATCGTCGGCGCCTCGGCCGGCGAATTGATCACCGCCTGGACGCTGGCGATCAGCCAGGGCCTGAATATCCGCGTTTTCGCCGGAATTGTGGTGCCCTATCCGACGTTATCGGAGATCGGCAAGCGCGCCGCCATCAGCTTCTTCACGCCGCGTTTGTCGAGTCCCTGGGTGCGCCGCATCCTGGGCTGGTCTGCAGCGGCTGGGCTGAGGTGATGACCGACGACGCGCCAAGGCCGAGTGCACCCGACGCGCCGCGCGGCGCGCGCGGATGGGCCTGTCCGGCAAGCTGCTGGTCCTCACCATCCTGTTCGTGATGATCGCCGAAGTGCTGATCTACGTGCCGTCGATCGCCAACTTCCGCCTGAACTGGCTCAAGGACCGGCTCGCCGCCGCGCACACCGCCGCGCTGGTGCTGGAGCCCGGCACCGACCGCGTGGTGCCGGACGCGCTGGTGCGCCGCGTGCTCGACTAGCATCGGCGCCAAGGCGGTCGCGCTGAAGATGGGCAACCAGCGCCACCTGCTCGCGCTCTCCGAGAATCCGCCGATGGCGCATCAGGAGGTCGACATGCGCGACGTGTCGGCCTCGGCGCGATCATGGGCGCGTTCGAGACGATCTTCATGAGCCGCGACAACGACGTGCTGCGCGCGGTCGGGCCGGCGCCGATGGGCGGCGACTTCGTCGAGATCGTGATGGAGAGGGGCCGCTGCGCCAGGCGATGCTGCGCTTCTCCGTCAACGTGCTGCTGCTGTCGCTGATCATCTCCGCGCATCACCGCGGCGCTGGTCTATTTCGCGCTGCATTATCTGCTGGTGCGGCCGATGCGGCGCATCACCGCCAACATGATGGCGTTCCACGCCGACCCGGAAAATCCGTCGCGCATCATCGCGCCGTCGGCGCGGCAGGACGAGGTCGGCATGGCCGAGCGCGAGCTCGCGGCGATGCAGGGCGATCTCGCCTCGATGCTGCACCAGAAGAGCCGGCTCGCGGCGCTCGGGCTCGCGGTGTCGAAGATCAATCACGATCTGCGCAACCTGCTCGCCTCGGCGCAATTGTTCTCGGAAGGGCTGTCGCATCTGCCCGATCCGCGCGTGCAGCGGTTCGCGCCCAAGCTGATGCGCTCGCTCGAGCGCGCCATCGAGCTGTGCCAGTCGACGCTGTCCTACGGCCGCGTGCAGGAGCCGCCGCCGGTCCGCAAGGCCGATCGAGCTCGAGCCGCTGGTCGAGGAGGTGCGCGAGACGCTCGGCGCTGGCCGACGCGGCGCAGATCGGCTGGATCGTCGCGATCGAGCGCGGCATGACGGTCGACGCCGACCACGACCAGCTGCTGCGCGTGCTGCTCAATCTGACGCGCAACGCGCAGCAGGCGCTGGAGAGCCGCGCGCCGAACGATCCGCTGCGCGACCAGATCCGCATCACCGGCCGGCGCGAGGGCGCGGTGGCGATGATCGAGGTGTCCGACACCGGGCCGGGCTTTCCGGCGAAGGCGCGCGAGCATCTGTTCGAGGCGTTCCAGGGCTCGACCCGCACCGGCGGCACCGGCCTCGGCCTCGCCATCGCCGCCGAGCTGATCCGCGCCCACGGCGGCTAGATCGCGCTGGTCGAGGGCACGATCGGCGCCACATTCCGCATCACCATCCCGGACCGGGCGGTGGAGCTCGACGCCCACCGCAGCGCGCGGCGGGCGTGATCCGGGTTCTGTCATTCCGGGTTCGCCGCCACAGCGCGTTGCAGACGCAAGTAAATGGCTAAAAGCGACCCGGAATGACGAGGTTATGTCCCCGCGCTCACTCTTGCCAAACGGGGGTTCGAGCCTATAGCTATCGGCGTTCCGCGCCGCTGGCGCGGTTCCGCCGCATCTCAACGGCATGCGCGCCCGTAGCTCAGCTGGATAGAGCACCAGA
>CAVQGC010000018.1:0-343936 GCA_963711955.1 uncultured Alphaproteobacteria bacterium
TTCAGTCCGCCCCTGGATGTTCACCTGGGGCGAGCTCGGGTTGATTTAGATCTGCGGCAAGAACGCCGCCAGCATCGACGCGATCGTCGCTGCATGTAAATCGATCGCAAATCACCCCGGCGTTGTCCGGCTGCAGGACTTCGTGATCAACACGGACGTGATCGTACTCTCCACCCCGGAGATCGCGGGCCTGCCGTACGTAGAATACGGCCTGGTGGCCGCGGGCGGCCTCGCTGCCGCGCTCTCGACCGCCGACGGCCTGCTGCTGGCCATCGCCAACGCGCTCAGCCACGACATCTACTACAAGATGATCGATCCGAACGCGCCGACGATCACGCCGGCTCACCGTTGCCCGCGTGCTGCTGTTCTTCGCGGAAGGTCTGCACCGGCAAGTCGGCGTCCCTAACGCCCAAAGGGCGAGCCTTCAGTGGCCCTTCAAGTAACCTGCCCAGATTGTTTGATGAATACGGAACTAGTTTTTCTTTTTCTTCTTATAGCGCCGGTCCTGACGTCGATCACGCCGATTTGCACCAGCAACGCTCACGGCTGAGGCTGGATTACCAACGCGGGCCTCGGCATCCGTAGCAGTCATAATCGTCACTGGCACTACAAGGCTCAAGGCAGGGGGCCGCGACGCCAAAAAGGGAGAACTCACTTGTCGGCGCGAACAGGGGAAATTAAGCGTTTCAGACATCATAACCTCCCTGCTTGATTACAAAATCTTAGTCGGGAACGCCGCAGTCTAGTTTGACAGAGGTCAATCAGATGAAGTGCTACGCAAATCTCTGTCCGACTACCCTCCGCCACGCCTCGGCGAGCATACCTCGAGCGAAGGTCTGCTCGCGATGTGGTCAGCGCCAAATGGCGATGGAAAAGAAGCCGGCCAAAACCGCCGTGAGAGCTCCCATATCTATTCATGCAATTTTTGTTTGCTGCAATGTTGAGCCGCATGCTAATCCATTCAAACTTGGCCGCACTTACAAGCTAGCGGCGTGACGAATGACGACCTTCGTCCCAACCGGGACGCGGTCATAGAGATCGACTACGTCGTTGTTCACCAGTCGGAAGCAGCCCGACGATACTGCGGACCCGATCGTGTGCGGCTGATTGGTGCCGTGTATCCGATAAACGGTGCCGCCGAGAGAGAGCGCCCTGGCGCCCATCGGGTTGCCCGGACCGCCGGCCATCCAACGCGGTAAATAGGGCTGACGCTCAATCATCTCCGGCGGCGGCGTCCAGTCGGGCCATTCCGCCTTGCGCGAGATCTTCAGCAGTCCGGCCCACTGAAATCCGTCGCGGCCGACGCCGATGCCGTAGCGCAAGGCCCGGTTGTTGCCCTGAACCAGATACATAAAGCGCTCCGACGTGTGCACGATGATCGTGCCCGGAGGCTCGGTCGAGCGGAAGAACACGGCCTGGCGTTTGAACGCGGCAGGCAGCTCTTCTCTTTCAGGAAAATGGCCGGGCTGATCGTCAACCCTCATTTCTCCGGGGTTGTACCGGACTTGCGCAGCCGATGGTCCGACCAAGACGACCGCGATTAATACGACAGCGAAACGCAGACTAAGTGTCATTTTATGCTTCCCCATAAGCACGTCGCGAGTGGCATGTTAATACGACATCTTTGTCGGCGTCCCGTTCTCTTCCTAGGGGGAGAGAGCACCGATCGAGCACAAAGGCAAGCTAGCCTACATCGGCGGCTCGCTCCACACGTCTGAGGTGGGTCGACGCCGCAGTCGAAATTACGAACGTGACTTACGCGTTCCAGCCTTTCGGTCGGTTCTCGGCGCCAAATTCTTTATAATTTTGAAATTCAGGTATTCCTGGGATGCTGGCGACGGAAAGATGAAACCTATTTGCGGCCCAGCTTCGAAAATTCGCGACTTGAAATTTCCGAGTATTGGGTCTGACCGCTATCAGCAGTGCCTGCTGATAAACTTAACCGACAGGAAACCCAGCACGGTGCTAGCGAATGAATTAGCTTGAACAGATCCATCATCAAGGTCGCGAACTCATGTCCAGGCTTGCGAATATTCACAGCCATAGCCAGGCGAGCTAGAGAAGCGTTGTCTTCATCGTGATTGCCTGTTTTACTCCTGTTGCGACCGATGTTGCCCTACCCGCATAAGAAGCGCAATCGGCGCTGGCCCTGTGGTTTGAAGAACAGGGTCGCGCAATGGCGCCGAGACAAGTTGAGCAACTCCGCGACACCATTGCGCCTGACTAGCCACGACCCAACTCGGCGAGATCGGCGCGTTCACGTTGATCAATGCAATCTGCTGGCGGTTAGGCCACTCCTCGCAGATCGCCCGAGGATCAGTCACATCGTTCTTCAGCTCAATTTTTGAAAACAATCTGCGATAACGAACAATGTTGGTTCAAATTGACCCTCGGCCATCCGAGGCATTGACGCACTTATGTCACACGCGAAGGCCGAATTGCCGCGGGTTCTTGGCATAGAAGGGTGAGCCCAGTTAACGTGGCCACACGCTTGGCCTGGAGGGGGTTGCGCCCGCCGGCACGTCAAGGTTCGGGATTAAGGGGCTGTCGTCCATGACTGACAAGACTTTGAGCCGGCGCACTGTCGTGGCCGGGCTTCCATTTCTACTGGCCGGATGCGCGGTAGGTTACGGCCCGGTTACGGGTGAGCATCCTTTACCTTTCGTGTGGACCGACCCTGGCCTCCGGCGCCAGGAGGTTGCCTATAGCGCGTCGTATCGGCCGGGTACGGTGGTGGTGAATATTAGGGAGCGGCGCCTCTATCTAGTCCAACCGGGCGGTCGAGCGCAAGCGTTATGCCGTGGGCGTCGGCAGGGCGGAGGCACTCAACTTCCATGGCTCCGCCGTTGATCGGGCGCAAAGAGATCTTGGCCTCGGTTGGACGCCGACCGCGAACATGATGCGAGCCACGCCCCGCTATCGAGCCTATGCTGGCGGCATGGCAGGCGGAACTAAAGAATCCGCTCGGGGCGCGGGCGCTTTATCTCTACCGGGGGCGGTCAGGATACTTACTTCCGCCTGCACGGGACCAACGAACCGCATACGATTGGCACAGGCGTATCGAGCGGCTGCATCCGGCCTGTTCAAGCGACGACATCACTCGACCTATACAATCGCGTGCCGGTCGGCGCCCCGGTGGTGGTGTTGCAAACCTGAGACGGTCCCGAGCCAACCACAGCTCTCTCACGGGGGCGTGAGGCGTGCTAGCCCGGCGTGTCGCAACCATAGTTGTCACTCATCCAACTTACCGCGCAGTGTTTTGAATTGCGCTCATGAGCGTCTCGACGCCCCGTTTTTTGCAGTAGTTTTCGACTGCTTTTTTGTTGTTCGCAAATCTCGAAAATCGCACGGTGCGAGCGCAGCAAGCGGGCCGCGTGCCGCGCGTCATTGTTTGGCTCGGCGGCATCGCTACGGACTCCGTTGGCCAGCAAAACGTCGCTGCGTTTCGCGACGGCATGCGGGGGCTTGGCTGGATGGACGGTCAAAACGTCCGGATCGAGGAACGCTGGATCGCCTTGTCGTTCACAGCAGAGGAGGTCAATGCCTCTGCGGTCGAAGTCGTACAATCGTCAAGACGGCAATCGGAATTGAGACAGCTTTCGTCAGCTCGTCTTTTCTTCTCAATTCATCGGCGTAGTTTGATTTGAATTCATCTTTGAGCCTTACGTTTGGCATATGTCGCCTCTGAAAGTGACCAGTATTAAGTGACCAGTATTAGATGAACCTTTATGCCTTGAGTGACAGCACCTTACTCAGCGGCCTTGTGAGCGTGTCGTCAACGCTGCAGCGCCGTTCATTTCTATCGTCACAGATATGCGGAGGATGTCGGGATGGAAAATCTCACACCCTCTGACAGTTGGAACAGCCCGGCTCTGCCAAACATTCTAAGGTGCCGTGCACACAGAGCTTTCACGGCGAGGATGTAAGACCTTTCGTGTAGCGCGGTGGATTTAAGATCCGTCAGTGGGCCATGATCGGGGGCAGAAGCGATGATCGGCGAGCACCGTGGAATTCGTTACCCCCGTGCTTACCCCAGTGGCAGGTGCGCCCCGCTCGGCGATACTTTTTTCGCGCTAAAAGATTGATTTTATTGGTACAGGCGGGTGGACTTGAACCACCGACCTCTGGTTCCACAGACCAGCGCTCTAACCAACTGAGCTACGCCTGCACGGGGTTCCGAAGCGCCGGAACCTAGGAGCAAAGGTTTGCCTTGGCAAGCAGCGGCCCTGCCCTTCTGCTTCGTCGCAGGGCGCTGCCGGCCGGTTCACAAGTCATTCGATCCGCAACGCGGGGATCCCAATCCAGGAGCAAGCGGAGCCGCCGCTGCAAAACAAAAAGCCCGGACCAGCGGTCCGGGCTTTTCACGATTCGATGGGATGGAAAGCCGCAGCGGGCCTGAACTAGGCGACCTTCTTGAAGGCGCTGGTCATGCCTTCCTTGATCGGCTCGGCCGTCTCGGTCGCGACCTTCTGCGCCAGCGCGGTGAGTTCCTTGCTCTGCGCGGCCATCGCTTCGAACTGCTTGCGCGTGAAGGCGGTCGACAACTCGACCATTTCCGACAGCGACTTCACCGACATCAACTGGCCGGCGAAATCGAACGCGGCGTTGGTGTTGGTGCGGCTGACTTCGATCATCTTGAGGCCGTAGTCCGCGGCGCCCTTGCTCGCGGTGGCATAGCTGTCTTCGAGAAGGTCGGTGGTCTCCTCGGTCGCGGCCTTCACCTTCTCCCAGTTGACCTTAGCCTGGCTGACGCCCTTCTCGGCGAACTCGCGGAAGGCAGCGGGCACTTCGAAATTGGGAACCTCGAATTTCGGCATCTCGAAGCTCGGCATTTCGAACTTCGGAGTGTCGGCGAACGGCGCAGCCTTCGCCTTCGGTTTGGTGGTCACTGTTGCCTCGGGCATGTGAGTCATCCTCGCGTGGCGGTGCTGTCCTGAAGAGCGTACGGCCCTGAAGGCTCTGGCGCCTGGATCCGCCGCCTGCGTCGATCCGGGCCGCCTCGATGAAGTCGCACATGACCGGTCATCGCGGCTTGATCGACGCAACATAGCACTGACTATGTTGCGTCGCAACAAAATATCTTGCGATGCACAAAAATGTCACATGCACGCCGGAATGGCGCCGTAATGCCAAGGATTTCAATCCTTTGACTTCACCCCGGCGGCACGCCCCGCGGTCTGGCCGAGCTCGCGGGCCTGTTCGCTAAGCGCCTGCATGCACGCCTTCACGTATTCGGCGTGCAGCTTCATCACCTCCTCGCCGTCTTTGGCCGCCAGCAGCTTGCGCGCAAAGTCGAACGAGGCGTCGACATTGCGCTCGGCGAAAGCGACCGCCTTGCGCTGCACGTCCTTGGCGCCAGCCTGCGCGGCAACAGTCTGCCCTTCGATCGCCGACGCCGCGCTCTGCGCCGCCGTCATCACGCTGTCGAACGCCTTTCTGGCCTGCTCCACGCTCTGCTCGGCGAATGCCCGCATTTCAGGGGGAACCTGAAAATTCTGCTTGGAGAGATCCGCCATTTTAACCTCCCTGCTGCGCGCGCCACGATTAAGGTTAGCCACGATCGCTGTGCGCCAATTCCCGTTGCGGCGTGGACCTTTGTGCCTACCGGGACTATTACGATTTCAACAAAATTTGAGTGGATGACTGCGCCGCCTGGGGGGCGAACGCGGATGAACGATTTGGGTTCCCTGCTCTCGTATCTGCGCGATCCGAAATTGGCGGCGCATGCAACGAGCGCGCTGCCGGCCTGGCTATGGAGTGCCGACGCGACGCGCGTGCTGTGGGCGAACCCGACCGCCGCAGCGGCGTTCGATGTCGCTTCGCCGGCCGCGCTCGCCGGCCATACCATCGATCCCAAAGGCAGCGCGGCGTTGCAGATCGCACGCATCGCGGGCACGTTGCCGCTCGGCGCGTCGCCGCGGCTGGAACGGTTGCGCGGCTTCGGCGCGCGATTGGGGCGCGCGCTGTTGTGCGCCTGCTCGCGGATCAATCTGGAAGACCGCACGCCCGCCATCCTGGTGCTGGCAACCGAAATGGTCGGCGCGGGATTGCCGCTCGCCGAACGGGTGCGCCGGCTGGGCGTCGGCATCGATGCGCCGATCGCATTCTTCTCGGGGCGCGGCGACCTGATGGACGCCACACCGGCCGCCGAGGCGCGTCTGCTCGGCCTGAAATCGCTGGCAGCGCTCGGCGCCGACACCCTCGCCGGCGAGGCGCTGGTGGCCGGCCGCGCCTCCGGCACATCGCATCTCGGGCCCATCACACTCGAACGCATCGGCGCCGACGCCTCGATCGTGCTGCTGGCGAGCTTTCCGCAAGCCGCGCAAGCTCTGGCGCCAGAGCCGGTTGCCGACGCGACGCCCGCGCCCGCGAAAGAACAGTCCGCGCCGGCCGCGATCGAGCCAGGGCGGCTGCCGCCGGCTACGCCGATGCTTCCGGTTGAGCCGCAGCCGGCGGAACAGCTAACACCGCCCAGCAAGACGCCCATAGAGCGCCGCCAATCGCTGCGGTTCGTCTGGCAGATGGATGCCGACGGCCGCCTGACGATCGGCACAGAGGAATTCGCCACCGCGATCGGCCCGCAAGCCGCCGCCACGCTGAGCCGGCCCTGGCGCGAGATCGCGACCGATCTCAACCTCGACACGGACGGTCAGATTGAGCGCGCCATCGCGTCGCGCGACACCTGGAGCAACATCACAGTCGCCTTCCCGGTCGACGGCGCCGAGCAGCGCCTGCCGGTCGAACTGTCGGGCCTTCCGGTGTTCGATCGCGAGCGCAACCTGCTCGGCTACCGCGGCTTCGGTGTCTGCCGCGATGCCGCAATGCTCGCCACCATGGTCGGTGAGCGCAACAGAAACGCTGCGGCAACACAGCCCAACTCCGAGACGCCCAGGTCCGAAGGGCCCACAGCCGACACGGCCACGCATGAGCAATCCCCGCCGCGGCACGAGCCGCCGGTGTTCCGCGAGGAACGCCCTGCCCTGTCCGTGGTGCCGCCGATCGAGAACGTCTTGCCGTTCCGCTCCTCGGCGCCGGCCGAGAAATCGCCAAGCCTGACGCCGGTCGAGCGCAAGACGTTCAACGAGCTCGGCAGCACGCTGTCGGCGCGGCTGCGCGAAGCGCACAATCGGGCCAACAATCCCATACAGCCGGAACCCGAAGCAGCCGCGCCGCCGGAGCCGCCAGCTCGCGCACCGCTCGCCGGACCGCCCAAACCGCCAGCCGCCGCCACAGCCGGCAGCGACCAGCGCCCGATCCTCGACCGCCTGCCGCTCGGCGTACTGGTCTACCGGCTCGACCGGCTGATCTACGCCAATCGCGCGTTTCTGGACTGGACCGGCTACGGCGACATCAACGCATTGACCGACGCGGGCGGCCTCGACGCGCTGTTCATCGAGCCGCACGCCGACGAGCCCGGGCAGAACGGCGCCAAGGCGCTCAGCATCACCACCAGCCACGGCAGTCAGGTGCCGATCGAAGCGCGGCTGTTCTCGACGCCCTGGGACGGGGAATCCGCGCTGGTGCTGATGCTCACCAACGGCAGCGCCTACGACCGCGCGGCGTCGCCATCCGACGCGGCGCCGGGCGCCACCGAAACCGAAGCGCGCGAGCTTCGCTCGATCCTCGACACCGCGGCCGACGGCGTGGTTTTGCTCGACCGCGAGGGCCGCATCATCTGGGTTAACCGCAGCGCCGAAGCGCTGTTCGGCTACCAGAGCCGTGAACTGTCAAGCCTGCCGTTCGCCGGCCTGTTCACGCCGGAGAGCCAGCGCACCGCGTTCGAGGAGCTCGACCGCGCCAACCGTGAGGGCGCGGGGAGCGTCCTCGCCGAAGGCCGCGAAGTGCTCGGGCGCGGCCGCGAGCAGGCGGCGATGCCGCTGTTCATGACGGTAGGCCAGGTTTCGGGCTCGGAAAAATTGTGCGCCGTGTTCCGTAATCTGGCGTCGTGGAAGAAGGCGGAAGACGATCTCCTCGCCGCCAAGCAGCAGGCGGAGCGCGCGTCGTCGGCGAAGTCCGACTTCCTCGCCAAGATCAGCCACGAAATCCGCACGCCGCTCAACGCCATCATCGGCTTCTCCGAGGTGATGATGGAGGAGCGCTTCGGGCCGGTCGGCAGCGAGCGCTACAAGCAATATCTCAAGGACATCCACACCTCCGGCGGGCACCTGATCTCGCTGCTCAACGACCTGCTCGACCTGTCCAAGATCGAGGCCGGAAAGCTCGAGCTGGACTTCGCCAAGCTCGATCTCAATGAACTGATCCAGCAGTGCGTCGGGCTGATGCAGCCGCAAGCCAACCGCGAGCGCATCATCATCCGCACCGCGTTGTCCGGGACGCTGCCTCCGGTTCTGGCGGACGCGCGATCGGTGCGCCAGATCGCGCTCAACCTGTTGTCCAACTCGATCAAGTTCACCGGCGCCGGCGGACAGGTGATCGTTTCGACCGCCGTCAACGACATCGGCGAGGTGGCGTTGCGCGTGCGCGATACCGGCGTCGGCATGAGCGAGAAGGAGATCGCGATTGCGCTCGAGCCGTTCCGTCAGCTCGCGACGTCGGCGCGCTTCGGCTCGGGTGGAACGGGCCTCGGCCTGCCGCTGACCAAAGCGCTCGCCGAGGCCAACCGCGCCACCTTCAGCATCAAGAGCGCCGTCAACGCCGGCACGCTGATCGAAGTCGCGTTTTCGGGCACGCCGATCGCGGCGGAATAAGCGGGCTGTTGACCTTCTTCGGAATCGGCTAGGCTTCTCCGTTGTTCCTTGCGGAGCTCTGGCCATGTTCCGAGCCATTCGTATCGCGCTTGCGCTCGTGGTGCTGGCGGTCGCCGCACCTCTCACGCGCGCCAGCGAGCCGGTCGACCTCCTTCTGGTGCTCGCCGCCGACGTCTCGCGCAGCGTCGACCACGCCAAATTCCAGTTGCAGAGGGAAGGTTACGCCGCCGCGATTTCCGACAAGCGCGTGCTCGACGCCATCAGCTCCGGCCGCCACCGGCGCATCGCCATCTGCTTTGTCGAGTGGTCGGGCGCGAGCGCGCAACAGGTGGTGATCGACTGGACCGTGGTCGGGGACGAAAGCTCGGCGCGAAAATTCGGCGATCAGCTTCTTGAGTTGCGGCGCTCGTTTGCCGAGCGCACGTCGATCAGCGGCGGCATCGACTTTTCGATGACGCAGCTTGAGCGCGCGCCGTTCCAGGCCGCGCGGCGCACCATCGATATTTCCGGCGACGGCACCAACAACTCTGGCCGCGACGTCACGATCGCCCGCGATGCCGCAATCGCCAAGGGCGTCACCATCAACGGCCTCGTCATCTTGAGCGAACGGCCGATGGCGTGGAATCCCGAGCACACCAATCCGCCCGGCGGGCTGGTCAATTACTTCCGCGACAACGTGATCGGCGGCCCCGGCGCATTCGTCGTCGCGGCGGAGAATTTCGAGTCGTTCGGCCAGGCCATCGTCAAAAAGCTGATCGCCGAGATCGCCGAAGCGCCGGCAGTCACCGCCGATCCTCCGTCCGGCGGATAGCGCTGGACGTTCTGCCGCACGCATCAGCCCGCGGCTGCGGTTTTCCGGCTGAAGCAAATTCACTCGCGCGCTCAATCGCGAAGCCAACAGTTTCAATTCATTCCAGACTGTGGCTGTCTGGAATCATTCCAAGCTATTGATCTATAACGATAAATTTGCTTGACGCGGATGAGCATGCAGATACGACTTCGACGACGTTTGCACGAATGTCCGAGGAGACATCTGATGAATTTCGGTTCGATCACGCTCGCCATGATCGGCGCGCTCGCCGCGGGCCCGGCGCTCGCCCAGGGCGAGGTGAACGTTTACACCTATCGAGAAGCCAAGCTGGTCGCGCCGCTGTTCGCCGCCTTCACCAAGGACACCGGCATCAAGGTCAACGTGATCTCGGCAAGCTCCGGTCTCGAGCAGCGCATCAAGACCGAAGGCGCCAACAGCCCGGCCGACGTGCTGCTCACCGTCGACATCAGCCGTCTCGAAGACGCCGTGGCGAATGGCATCACGGCGCCTCTCAACTCCAAGATGGTTGAGCAGGTCGTCCCCGCGGCCTATCGCGATCCGGAAGGCCATTGGAGCGCGGTCGCGATGCGCGCCCGTATCGTCTATGCCTCGAAGGCGCGCGTGCAGCAGTCCTCGATGACCTATGAGGAACTGGCCGATCCAAAGTGGAAGGGCAAGATCTGTATCCGCTCCGGGCAACACATGTACAACAACGCGCTATTCGCCGCGATGATCGCCAAGCACGGCGAAGCCAAGGCCGAGGAATGGCTCAAGGGCCTCAAGGCCAACCTGGCGCAGAAGCCGTCGGGCGGCGACCGCGAGACCGCACGCGACATCGCGGCCGGCAAGTGCGACCTCGGGATCGCCAACACCTACTACTGGGCACTCATGAACGACCAGGAAGCCGAACGTAAGCCCTGGGCGGACGCCACCAAGGTCATCCTGCCGTCATTCCAGGGCGGCGGCACCCACGTGAACGTCTCGGGGGTGGCGCTGATCAAGACCGCGCCGAACAAGGCGAATGCCATGAAGTTCATCGAATGGATGGTGAGCCCGGCGGCGCAGCAGATGCACGCGGACGCGACCTACGAGTATCCGATGCGCGCGGGTGTCTCGATCAACAAGACCATCGCCAGCTATGGCGAGCTCAAGCGCGATCCGATGCCGCTTTCGCAGATCGCCGCGAACCGCAAGAAGGCGTCGGCCATGGTCGACAGGGTCGGTTTCGACAACTGAGAAGCCCGTCCGTGCGTTTTAATTCAGCCAACGTCCCCGCCAGACGGCGGGGACGTTGCTTTTCGCGATGACAGCCGCGGCGCTGCCCAGCGCACCCCGCGGTGGCCGCTTGCGGCGCGTCTCGCACCCGGTGGCGACCGCCATTCTGTTCGGCGTCGCCGCCCTGGTGATCGCGCCGCTGGTAAGCCTCCTGCTGATTGCCTTGATTGGTGATACGGAGCTTTGGCCGCATCTCGCAAGATACGTGTTGCCGAACGCCGCATTCAACACGCTCGCTCTGCTCGGCGGAGTAGCGTTGATCGCCGCCGTCGCCGGCGTGGGCACCGCCTGGATCGTCACGGCTTACGAATTTCCCGGCCGCAGCATGTTCGTCTGGCTGCTGCCGCTGCCGCTTGCGTTCCCGACGTATATCGTCGCTTACGTGTATGTCGACATTCTCGACGGCTTTGGGCCGGTGCAGACGGCGCTACGCAAGCTGTTCGGCTTCCAATCGGCCGCCGATTACTGGTTTCCGAACGTCCGCTCGCTCGGTGGCGCGATCCTGGTGATGGGCTTCGTGCTCTACCCTTACGTCTATCTCGCCACCCGCGCGATGTTCCAGACCCAGAGCGCGACGTTGATCGAGATGGCGCGCTCGCTCGGAGCGAGTCGCTGGCCGCTGGCCCGCGACATCACGCTGCCGCTGGCGCGCCCGGCCATCGCCGCGGGTCTTGCGCTGGCGCTGCTCGAGGCGCTCAACGACATCGGCGCCAGCGAATATCTCGGCGTACAAACACTGACGCTGTCGATCTTCTCGACCTGGCTCAACCGTTCGAGCCTGCCGGGTGCGGCGCAGATCGCCTGCGTGATGTTGATCGCGATCGCCGGCCTGATCGCGCTGGAGCGCTATGGCCGCCGCCGCCAGGCCTTCACCGGCATCGACCGCCATCCGGGAATCGCGCGGCGCATCGCGCTGCAGGGCTCGAAGCGGTGGCTCGCAGCGGCGGCCTGCATCACGCCGGTCGCGCTCGGCTTTCTCATCCCGCTGGCGTTTCTGGCCCATCAGGCCATCCTGCGGAGCATGGTCAGGGGCTTCGATCCGCAATTGCTGCTGCACACCACGAACACCGTGCTGATCGCGGCCTGCGCCACCGTGCTCACGCTCGCGCTCGGCTTCGGCGTGGCATTCGCGTTGCGTCTGGTGCGGCGCAGGTACGCGCAGGCCTGCGTATTCATTGCGGGACTGGGTTACGCGGTGCCCGGCACGGTGCTGGCGCTCGGCCTGCTCTCGCCGCTGGTCGCGATCGACGAAGCGATCAACTGGATGACCCGCGCCGCGGCCGGCATCAATGTCGGCCTGGTGCTGGCCGGCTCCAGCGCAGCGGTCATGGTCGCCTACGCGGTGCGCTTCCTCGCCATCGCGACCGGCTTCGCGCAGTCCGGGCTGGCACGGATTTCGAGCGAGCTGGATGACGCCGCACGCACGGCCGGGTCGCGGCCCAGCGCCGTTGTCTGGTCGATCCAGCTCCCGCTGATGCGTCCAGCGCTGTGGGGAGCGGCGCTTCTCATATTCGTCGATTGCCTCAAGGAACTGCCGGCAACCCTGCTGCTGCGCCCGCTCAACGTCGAGACGCTGTCGACCTATATCTATCAGTTCGCAACCCGCGGCAGCTTCGAGGAGGGCGCGCTGGCTGCCCTGATCATCGTGCTCGTGGGCATATTCCCGGTGATCCGCATGGTGAGGCATGCCGACGAGGCGCTGATGGGCGCTGCCACCCCGGCGAGGGCCTGGAGCGCCTGAAGCAGGCGCTTGATCGCGGTTCGATACCTCAGGTACAGGTTTCGGGTGCGGAATTTGCTCTTTCCGTCACGTGTGTCGGTAACAGGCGGAAACTCATGAAAAAGGTCTATCCCGACGCCAAGGCGGCGCTGGCAGGGCTTCTCAAGGATGGCATGCTGATCCATGCCGGCGGCTTCGGACTGTGCGGCATCCCGGAAACTCTGATCATGGCGATCCGTGATTCCGGCGTCAAAAACCTCACCGTTGTATCCAACAACGCAGGCGTCGACGGCGCGGGCCTCGGGCTGCTGCTCGAAACCAAGCAGGTCAAGAAGATGATCTCGTCCTACGTCGGCGAGAACAAGCTGTTCGCACAACAGTACCTCGCCGGAGAGCTCGAGATTGAATTCAACCCGCAGGGCACGCTGGCCGAGCGCATCCGCGCCGGCGGCGCCGGCATCCCGGCGTTCTTCACCCGCACCGGAGCCGGCACCGACATTGCCAAGGGCAAGGAAGAGCGCGAGTTCGACGGCGAGCGGTACATCATGGAACGCGGAATCGTCGCCGACCTTTCCATCGTCCACGCCTGGAAGGGCGATCACGAGGGCAACCTCGTGTACCGAAAGTCAGCGCGCAACTTCAATCCGATGATGGCGACCGCCGGCCGCGTCACCGTCGCCCAGGTCGAGCAGTTGGTTGCGCCTGGCGAGATCAATCCCGATCACATCATCACGCCCGGCGTCTATGTGAAGCGCATCATTCACGTGCCGGACGCCGTGAAACACATCGAGCAACGCACCGTGCGCAAGCGCGTGATGGCGTAATATCGCTTAAGGAGAACCGCCATGGCCTGGACCCGAGAGCAGATGGCCGAACGCGCCGCCCAGGAGCTGCGCGACGGCTTCTACGTCAACCTCGGCATCGGCATTCCGACGCTGGTATCGAACTACATCCCGACCGGTATGAGCGTGCAGCTCCAGAGCGAGAACGGCATGCTCGGCTTCGGGCCGTTCCCCTATGAGGGCGACGAAGACCCGGACCTGATCAACGCCGGCAAGCAGACCGTCACCGAGTTGCCGACCACCAGCTATTTCTCGTCGGCCAACTCGTTCGCCATGATCCGCGGCGGCCATATCGACATCGCGTTGCTTGGCGCCATGCAGGTCGCGGAGAACGGCGATCTCGCCAACTGGATGATCCCCGGCAAGATGGTGAAGGGCATGGGCGGCGCCATGGACCTGGTGGCCGGCGTGAAGAAGGTCGTCGTGATCATGGAGCACTCGGCCAAAAACGAGGCCAAGCTCCTCAAGAAGTGCACGCTGCCTCTGACCGGAGCCGGTGTGGTCGACATGGTCATCACCGACCTCGGCGTTTTCAACATCGACCGCAAAGGCGGCGGAATGACGCTGATCGAGGTCGCGTCAGGCTCAAGCCTCGACGAAATCAAGGCGAAGACCGAGGCCGGCTACCGAGTCGCGCTGAAGAACGCCTGAACAACGTGGATTTCGCCTTGCAGGCGGCCACGAAAGCGTCACAGAGAGCGCCCAGGGAGAAGCCGTCGCATTGCGCGGACGGCGCCGGCGGCTATAGTCCCTGCCGGCTTTCGGCCGACCTCTTGATGGAAATCTCGTGACCGCAGCCACCGGATTCAAACGTTTGGGCATTGCGATCACGGCGGTCGTGCTGATCGTCATTGCGGCGCTTGGCACGTTGGCACTGCTGATCCCGGCCGACAGCGTGCGCGAAGCGGTCAAAGCCGAGCTGCGCACCATCACCGGCCTCGATGTTTCGCTGCGCGGCGACGCCGACGTTTCTCTGTTCCCCAAGGGCTCGATCAGCTTCGCCAATGTCGCGCTCGGCGACGGCAATGAGCCGGCGCTGACCGCCGAGCGTCTGACCGCTCAGCTTCGTTTCTTCCCGCTGTTTGCCGGCCGCATCGAAATCGCCGACATTGCGTTGACGCGCCCGAGCATCAACGTCGTGATCGGCCAGGACGGCCGTTCGAACTGGCTGGGCCTGATCGAATCCCTGGCGCGCACGCTCGATCCAAAGACCACCAAACGCCCGGATCATGCGGCCTCGTTTTCGGAGATCCGGGTCGACGGTGGCACGATTGTGGTGAAGGACGCCTCACGCGGCGTCGCCGAGACGCTGACCGACGTTGAGATGGCGCTGGCCTGGCCGTCGATTTCCAAGAGCTTCGCGGCAACCGGCCGTTTCTCGTGGAACGGCGAAGCGATCGACGCTTCCATCAGCCTCACGGATTTCGCAGCGGCGCTGGTCGGCGACCGCACCGGCATAAAGATTCGCCTGAGCGGCGCGCCCGTCAAAGCGGCCTTCGACGGCTCGCTGAGCCTGCGCCCCACGCTGAAGATCGACGGCACGCTGGCGGCCGACGCGCCTTCGCTGCGCGACACGCTGCGCTGGGCGGGCCTCAAACCGCTCACCGGCGGCGGCTTCGGCCGCTTCGCGCTGAAGGCCAAGACCAACGTGTCGGGCGGGACGATCTCGCTCTCGACGGTCAACGTCGAACTCGACGGCAACACCGCCGAGGGGGTGCTCACCTTCGCCACCGACGGACGGCAGACGCTGCAAGGTACGCTCGCGGCCAATGAGCTCAATCTCACGCCCTACATTTCCACCGTGCGGCTGCTCACCAGCAACGAGCGCGACTGGAACCGGGTGCCGATCTCGCTCGACGGCCTCAACGGCTTCGATCTGGATCTGCGGCTGTCGGCGGCGCGCATGGTAATCGCCCGCGCCAAGATCGGCCGCACCGCCATCGCGGCCAATCTGCGCGGTGGCAAGTTCACAGTGACCATCGGCGAGGCTCAGGCGTTCGGCGGCATCCTACAAGGCTCGTTCGGCCTCGCCGCCTCAGAGCGCGGTGCCGATTTCAAATCGCAGTTGAATTTCACCGACGTCGATCTGGAAAACTGCCTGACCGAGTTGTTCAACTTCAAGCGGATCGAGGGCCGCGGCAATCTTGCGCTCAACATGGATGCGTCGGGCGCCAGCGTTTTGGCGCTGACCCGCGGCATGAACGGCACCGCCAGCCTGATCGGCCGGCAAGGCGCCCTCACCGGTCTCAATGTCGAGCAGTTGCTTCGCCGCCTGGAGCGGCGGCCGTTGTCCGGCGCCGGCGATTTCCGCACCGGCCGCACGCCATTCGAGAAGCTGACCGCCATCTTCAAAGTCACCCAGGGCGAAGCCGTGGTCGAGGAGATGCGCATCGACGGACCCAAAGTCCGGCTCGGCGTGGTGGGCACGGCGTCGATCCCGAGCCGGGAGTTCGATCTGCGGGGCGTTGCTGCCCTCGTGTCGACCACATCGGGCGAAGCTCCGCCTGCGTTCGAGCTGCCGTTCGTGGTCCAGGGCCCTTGGGACGACCCGATCATGCTGCCGGACACGCAGATGCTGATCCTGCGCTCCCCGGTCGCCTCGCCGCTGCTTGAGGCGGTCAAGAACCGCAACACCCGCGACACGGTGCGCTCCGCGATCGAGCGGCTGACCGGAACGGCCCCTTCCGCGCCCGCCGCAGCTCCCGCGGGCGCCGCCAAACCGGCGCAATAGCCGCCAATCCCCAGCCTCGCGGGCGGCAAGCTCAATTCCTATTATCCTTGCGATGATCATCCTGCTGGTGTGGTTCGTGATCTATCTGTTCCGGCCGGTCGAAGCAGCAGCCCGGATTTGCGGCCTCGCTTCGCCAGCCACGCCGCCGTGATGACGCCGACGGCGACCAGCGCGATCATGATCGTACTGATCGCGTTGATCTCCGGCTTCACGCCCATGCGCACCTCGGAATAGATGCGGATCGGCAGCGTGGTCGAGCCGGGCCCGGTGGTGAAGCTCGCGATCACCAGGTCGTCGAGTGACAGCATAAACGCCAGCATCCAGCCGGCCGCGATCGCGGGAAGGATCAGCGGCAGCGTGACGGTCAGAAACGCCTTGAGCGGCGGGCAACCCAGGTCCGTCGCCGCCTCCTCCAGACTCATATCGAAGCTCAGGAGCCGCGATTGAACCACCACAGTGACGAAGCACATCGTCACTGTGATGTGCGCCAGCGTCACGGTCCAGAACCCGCGATCGACGTCGATCGCGACGAACAGCAGCAGCAGAGCAAGGCCGGTGATGATCTCCGGCATCACCAGCGGCGCATAGACCAACCCGGAGAAGGCAACGCGGCCACGAAAGCGCCCGCCGCGCACCAGCGCCACCGCCGCGAGCGTGCCCAGTACGGTTGCCGCCGTCGCCGAGAGAAATGCGATGCGCAGGCTGGTCCAGGCCGCCTGCAGCATCGCGCTATCGTTGAGCAACGCGACGTACCAGCGCGTCGACCAGCCGCCCCAGATCGTGACCAGACGCGAGGCGTTGAACGAATAGATCACCAGAATGACGATCGGCAGGTAAAGAAACGCCAGGCCGAGCGCGACCGCAGTGACATTGAAAGCTGACAGGCCCCTGCGCATCAGCGTTTGTCCAGTTCCCGGATTTGCAAGTGTTGGTAGATCAGGATCGGCGCGAGCAGAACGGCCAACAGCACCACAGCCAATGCCGAAGCCACCGGCCAATCCTTGTTGGAAAAGAATTCGGTCCACAGCGTCTGTCCGATCATCGTGGCTCCCGAGCCGCCCAGAAGATCGGGGATGACGAATTCGCCGGCTATCGGGATGAAGCAGAGCAGCGCACCGGCGACGATGCCGGGCAGCGACAGCGGCACCGTGACGAGCCAGAACGCCTTCCACCAGGGGCAGCCGAGATCGGTGGCCGCCTCAAGCAACGTCTCGTCCATCTTCTCGAGACTGGCGTAGAGCGGCAGCACCATGAACGGCAGGTACGAATAGACGATACCGATGTAAATCGCAGTGTCTGTCGAGAGCCAGACCAGCGGCTCGCGGATCAACCCGATCGCAAGCAGCGCATCGTTGAGCAAACCGTCACGCTGCAGGATGTTAATCCAAGCGTAGATGCGGATCAGGAACGCGGTGAGAAACGGCAACACGATCGCTGCCACGAGTATCGGCTGAGCCCGGCGTGGCGCGCGCGCAATGCCGTAGGCGATGGGATAGCCGATCAGCAGCAAGATCAGCGTCGAGGTGGCGGCAATCAGCAGGCTGCGCAAATACGACGTGACGTAGAGCGAGTCCGACGCCAGCAGCACGTAGCTGCCGGACGACAGACCGGAGACGAAGTCGCGAATGCCCTGCCAGCCGGCCGTGAGATCGAGTACAGGTGTGTAGGGCGGCTGGGCGATCACGGTCTGCGACAGGCTGATCTTCAAGACGATCAGGAACGGCACCAGAAAGAGCGCGGTGAGCCAAAGCGCCGGGATCAGAATCACCAGCCGTGGTCCCCAAGGCCGTTGCCACCGCGCGGCGGGTTCGTTCGTTTTGTTGGCCGTGGTCATTCGACCAGCACCACGCCTGCATCATGCGGCCAGCGCAAGCAGACGCGATCGCCGCGCCGTACCGGCTGTTCGAGCGCGCGCGTGCGGTTCGCCGCCGCGGCTCTAAGCACCAAGCCGTTGTCGAGCTTGACCTTGAATACCGAGCTCTCGCCGAGATATCCGATGTCGGTGACGGCGCCAGCGAACGAGTTTTCGCCCGCCGCGGCGGCCTCCCTCACCATCTCGATTTTCTCCGGTCTCACTGCCACCCAAAGCAAGGTGCCAGGCGGTGCATCGACCTTCTGCGCCACGCGCAAACGCCCGCCGGCCGCAATATCCACCACGCTTCCTGCTGCACCGGTTTCGGCGAGCTGGCCTTCGATCAAGTTGACGTCGCCGACGAAGCCCGCGACCCAACGCGAGCTGGGCTGCTCATAAATTTCCGAAGGCGTTGCGACCTGAACCAGACGGCCCTGGTTCATGACACCGATGCGATCGGACAAAGCCATCGCTTCGTCCTGATCGTGAGTGACCATAATGAAGGTCAAACCGAGCCGGCGTTGCAGCTCAATCAATTCGAAGCGCGTTTCTTCACGCAGCTTGCGATCGAGTGCGGAGAGCGGCTCGTCCAGCAGCAGCACGCGCGGTCGCTTGACCAGCGCGCGCGCGAGCGCCACACGTTGGCGCTGGCCGCCGGACAGTTGATGCGGGCTTGCGCTCGTCGAAGCCTTGAAGCTGGACGAGCACCAATATGTCCCGCACGCGCTCGTCGATCTCGGCTTTGGACAGATTCTCCTGCTTGAGGCCGAACGCGATATTGCCAGCGACGCTGAGATGCGGAAACAGCGCATAGCTCTGGAACATCATGTTCACCGGCCGGCGGTGCGGCGGCACGCGGGAGATGTCCTGACCATCAAGCAGAATGCGCCCTTCGCTCGGTTGCTCGAAGCCGGCGAGCGTGCGCAGCAGCGTGGACTTTCCGGAACCTGACGGCCCGAGCAGCGCGAAAAATTCGCCTTCGTAAATATCGAGGCTGAGCCGCTCGACGGCCGGTACCCCGCCGAAACGCTTGCTGACGCCATCGAAGCGAACCAGCGGCGGCGATGCCGGATCTTTCCAGGGCGCAAAGGTCCCGCCGCGATGACCATGAAGCGAATCCGTCATGCTCCCACGCTAGGGCATGATCCGGAAAAGTGGAATTCCGGTTTTTCGCAAGCCCAAACGAAAAGGCTCCACCGCCGTGGCGGCGGTTTAGCAGGCTCGATTTTGGAGAGTTATTTCAGCAGCAACGCGTCGTCGTCGGCCTCATCCGAAAGCACGACGAGCTTGCGCGGCGTCGGGCCATAGTAGCTGTCGAGCTGCACCATCTTGCGCGGCTTGATCAGCACGGCCGCGATACGCTCCAACAGCGCCTTGGTCGAGACCGGTTTGAGCAGATACTCATGGACGCCGAGCCGTGCAGCCTCGATGACGCGCCAGCGGTCGCCATGTCCGGTCAGCAGGATGATCGGCACGTCCGGTATCGGGAACGTTGCCGGCGAGCGCACCATCTTGATGAACTGCAGCCCGTCCATCATCGGCATTTCCCAATCGACGAATACGATGTCGGGGTTGATTTCCTTGATGGCGTGAAGTCCCGCCGCGCCATTGCTGGCTTCGTAAATGCGCACAACGCCGACCGCGGTCAGCATCGTGCGCACGACCTTGCGCATGTAATAGTCGTCGTCGACGATCAGGACCGTGATCGTCGGAAGACGAGCTTCGAGGTGCCTCGGCACTCTAATTTGCATGACGCCTTCGCAATACGCCTTCGCAATCAAACAACTAACCAAAGCATCGGCGCGTTGCGGACGGCTGAATCCGGTGGCTCAAAAGCCGGACTTTCTCAACATCCTTGATGAATGGTTTCACACGGGCGTCCGGGTGCGGCGGACGGCGTCCAGCCAGCCGTGCCACTTTTCCGACCTTCGGTCATGGTCGAGGCGCGGCGTGAAGCGCCGTTCGCGCGCCCAAGTCTTTGCAAAACCTTGCGGATCGGGGCAGATCCCGGCCTGGTAGCCGGCCAGATAAGCGGCCCCCAGCGCGGTGGTTTCGAGAAACGCCGGGCGATCGACCGGCGCGCCCAGAATATCGGCGAGGAACTGCATGGTCAGGTCGCTCCGGGTCATGCCGCCGTCCACCCGCAGCACGGTTTCGGTGGCGGCGGGCCAGTCCGCGCGCATCGCCTCCAGCAACTCGCGCGTCTGGTAACCCACTGATTCCAAAGCCGCATTGGCGATCTCGGCGGCGCCGGAATTGCGCGTGAGCCCGTAAATCGCGCCGCGCGCCTGCAAATCCCAGTGGGGCGCGCCCAGGCCCACAAAGGCCGGCACCATGTAGACCCTCTCCGCCGGATTGGCCTTTGCCGCCAAGGCGTTGACGTCGGCCGCCTGGTCAATCAGCCCCAGGCTGTCGCGCAGCCATTGCACCGCCGCGCCAGCCACGAAGATCGCCCCCTCCAGGGCGAAAACCCGTTTCCCGCCAAGCTGATAGGCGATGGTCGTGAGCAGGCGATGACGCGATACGACGGCCTGGTCCCCGGTGTTCAGCAGCGCAAAGCACCCGGTGCCGTAGGTCGCCTTCATCATTCCGGGAAAAAAGCAGCCCTGCCCGATGGTTGCGGCCTGCTGGTCGCCCGCCATGCCAAGGATGCGGATCGCCCCGCCGAACAGCTCGGGCGCCGACAAGCCGTATTCCTCGGCGTTCTCGCCCGTCCTCGGCAGCATGCTCGGCCGGACGTCGAACAGACGAAGCAGGTCGTCGGACCACTCCGCGCGGCGGATGTCGAACAGCAAGGTGCGCGACGCATTGGTGACGTCGGTGGCGTGCACCTTGCCGCCGGTCAGCCGCCACAGCAGGAACGTGTCGACCGTGCCGAACGCCAGCCGGCCCGCGCCCGCCGCCGCCCGCGCGCCCTCCACATGATCGAGCAGCCACGCGATCTTGGTGCCGGAGAAATACGGGTCGCAGAGCAGCCCGGTCTTCGCCGCGATCGCCGCCTCATGGCCGTCGCGCTTGAGCCGCTCGCAGATGTCCGCGGTGCGCCGGTCCTGCCACACGATGGCGTTGTGGATCGGCTTGCCCGTCGCGCGGTCCCACACGATCGTGGTCTCACGCTGATTGGTGATGCCGATGCCGGCGATGTCCTTCGCGGCGACCTGAGCCTTGGCCATCGCGGCGCGCACGGTCGACACCACGGCCGACCAGATCTCCTCCGGATCGTGCTCGACCTCGCCCGGCGCCGGATAAATCTGGCGCAGCTCCTCGCTGGCGCTGGCGACGGGCTTGAGCGCGGCATCGAACACGATGGCCCGCGTCGATGTGGTGCCCTGGTCTATGGCGATGAGGTGGGTCATGGGGCGCGGCAAGACGTGGTTAGGGACGTGCGCCCTCTGCTTTGAGCTTTGCCGTTAGTACCTGCCACTCGCCATGTAACCCGATTAGCGCGTGATATGTGTATTGACCCCCCGGTTGCGAACGGACAAATTCGATAACGGGTTTGGCGTTCGCCACGGCACGCTCAAGTTCATCGCTCCAAAATTCGTAACAGATTTCGGTCGTCCAACGCCTTGTTTTCTACCGCAACTGCCATGAGCTCATGGACGTTTAGATACTGTCTGATGTGCGCATACGCGTCGGTCTTTGAAAATGCGGTCATGTTGGCCAAGTTAGACTTCAGCGCATCGAGACCCTTCAGGTAGTCACGCCAAAGGACGAGCATCTTTTGTCCATCTCTGTCTTGAGTAGGAAATCGACTGATGCGCAACGACGAGCAATGTTTCTTTGGGCGCCAATCGAGACGCAGGCGAGGATAAACGCGCTTACGGCTGCCAATGCTGTGAATGCCGGCGCGATGTCCGCTACACATTTTATAAATCCTACATCGCAATCCCCCCGAAAAATACAACCTACGATAGCAGTCGGGCTGCTGACAATCAAAGGTCGGGCGCTGACAGCCGCAGCGAGGACCGCGAAGCGGTTCGGCTGTCACAAGATATCTAGCGGTCAAGTACGATGGTGGAATGCGATGTGTTGGCAGTGGATGGACATTCTCAGGACAGCTATCGCGCTATGACAGCAAGCGCGGCGTTTGGGCAGTCACCGAGGGACGGGAAGAAATTTGCTTCAAAAACCCGCGACGCTGAATCTTAGGCTCCAAGTTGCAGACACTTGTTGCTAATCTTCGGGCGTTAGAAAATGTACTAGGAGTGCATTACGGGAGGATCTTCGACGGGCGCGTTGCTCCAGCTTGTCGTAGACTTTGATCCATAATTCTACGAGGCGTTCGAAGTTGATCGAGAAGTGATCTTACGGTTCGTTTGCTTGCGAGCGGCGTCCTCGGCGTCCTTCGTAAAATCGCCTATTGAGACGTATAGGCCAACATCACCTTGATGGCGAATTATTGCCAGGAAGGAATTCAAGGTTTGCAGATCGATCTTCTGCGATCCACCTTTCACCTGAACCTTTATCCTTGGCTGTTGTGTGCCAAGCGGATCAGTGTCATCGATGCTATCGACGCCGCCGTCTTTACCCGGGGGTGAAACCCATTCGATGTGGTCGCTTCAACCCTTTGAGCAAATCAGAAACCAAATCCTGAAGTTCGTAGGGCGGCAGATCGCGCGGAGATATCCTTCGATTTCATTCCACGCCTGTTCTTCCTGCTTGTTCAAAAGCTGACGCTCGCCTCTGCTTGGGCCGACGCAGAGGGCGCCGCGATTGTCTCTCCAAACTTTCGGCTTCTGGTGTGTTTGATGCGCTTAAATTCCGAGAGCTCGGAATAGGCGCAACGCCTCACGATAAAATTTCTCTGGATCTGAATAACTGGCGAACGCTTTTTTTCCCGCGTCCGTGATGGACCAAACACCCTTACTCTTTACGAGCCAACCAGCCTTTGCTGTATCGATCGTGGCGAAGCGGATGATCTTTTCAAATACTCAGGTTTGCCTGTGCTTTCGTAAGGAGCAGCCTCATATGGCGTCATTTGTACGGACGACGCTAGCTTTTTCAAAGTTTCACTGTTTGAAGTCCATGCGCCGGTCACGGTGAAGCTGCCGCCGGGGATCGCCTGGAACGCCGCGTTGACCGTGCGGTCGCTGGAGTGGTCGTTGGCCCAGGCGGCGCGGCCGCGCAGCGCCATGATCGTGCCGTCGCGCAGCGCAAACTGGGTGTCGAACCACGAGCCCAGCTCGGTGCGGGTCGCCGTCACCGACTGCCCGGCATAGCCGAGCGCGAACTGCGGGCTGCCGAAGGCGGTCTCGGCGTAGGCCGGCAGGCGGATGCTCTGCGCCTGCAGCGCCGCATAGGGCGTGACCCCGGCGGCGCCGGCGGCGAAGCGGTAGCCGCCCTCGACCCGGCCGCCGAGATTGTTGGCGTCGAAGCTGGCCTTGAGGAGGTCGCCGGAGAACGTGATGGTGCGCTCGGTGGTGACGTCGTGCCAGGCATAGGCCAGCGCGCCGGCCACGTAGGCCGCGCCGAATTGCCGGATGGCGTAGACGCCGGCCTGGAAGGCGTCGCTCTTGCCGGTGCCGAGGCCGCCCGGCAGGTGCCAGTTGGTGCCGCCGCCGGCCAGCGCAAAGCCGACGCGCAGGTCCGGCGCGACGCGGTAGTCGGCGCCGGCCGCAAAGCCGTAGGCGCGCGCGGTCAGCTCCTGCGCGCCGATCACGAGATTGCCGTCGGTCTTGTTGACGCCGCCGTAGGCCGCGCCCCACACCGACCAGCGCTGCGCGAACGGCTGGGGCTGAGCCCTCACCGGCATCGCGGCGGCGTAGGCGTCGGCGATCTCGCGCGGCAGCGGCTCGTTCTGCTGGGCATAGCCGGTCGCTCCGCCGAAGCCGCCGCGCCCGTCGGTGAACGGGTTGAGCAGCAGCGAGAGAAACGAGTTCATCAGCTGCGTGGCGGCGGGCGTGGCGCCGGTCGCGGCCTGGCCCGAGAGCTGGGTCAACGCGCCGGACAGGCCAGGCTGGGACAGGTTGAGCAAGGTGATCAGGCCGGGGCTGAGCGCCGCGCCGGAATTGATGTAGCCGTCGAGGATGGTGCCGATGCCGGACTGCGAGGGATTGAGTCCGGGAGCCCGGGCGATGCCGGACGTCAGGGTCAGCAGCACGTCGGTCGCGGTGTAGCTCAGGCTGGCGTCGAAGGCCGGGATCCGGGTCTCGTCCACCGCCGTGAAGGCGCCGGTGCGCCCGCCGGCCGCCGACAGGATGGTGTAGGTGCCGGGCGTCGCCGCGCCGGCCGCGATCGGGGCGACGGTGCCGTTGAGCGCCGCGGTGCCGGTGACGTTGGTGCGGTCGGCCGTGCCGCGACGACCTCGACCGCGTAGGTCGCGCCGGCGCTGAACGTCAGGTTGCCCTGCACGGTGATGGTGCCGACCGAATTGCCGGGCGCCAGCGTGCCGCCGTTGATGTTGGTGGTCGGCCACGGTGCCGGTGCCGCCGAGCGTGCCGCCGGCATTCACGGTGAGCAGCGCTGGAACCCGCGATCGAGCCGTTCACCGCAGCGTGCCGCCGTTGACGTTGGTGGCGCCGGTGTAGGTGCTCGGGCCGGTCAAGGTCAGCGTGCCGGGGCCGAGCTTGGTTAAGGTGCCGGCGCCGGCGATGGCGGCCGCCAGCGTGGATGCGTTGGTGAAGTTCGCGACGATCTGGCCGTCGTTGACGATGGTGGGCGCGTTGATCGTGCCGGCCAGTCCGCCGGTGCCGAGGTTGAGGGTGCTGCCGACGCCGATATTGGTGGTCCCGCCGACATTGACGACGCCGCCGTCGGCGATCGTCGCGGTGCCGGTGCCGATGGGGATATTCGATATTGAAGTCGCCGCCGACGTTCCAGGTCGAGCCCGGTCCCGTCACGACGGCCGCCGCCGGCACGGCGCCCAGAGTAAGAATTTCGGCCAAGCCCGCAGTTGAGAGCGCTCCGCCGTTGCTGACCAGGAGCGTTCCGGCCATCACCGATGTGACCGCGCTGACAGCCAGTGTCCCCCCACGGATCTCGAGCACGCCGGTCGCGCAGCCGCACACGATCAGGCTGCCGATGCTGCTGCCGACGCCGGTCAGCGTCTGCGAGCCGATGTCGCCGAGCTCGAGAAAACCCTGCCCTGTGATGAGACCGGAGAACGTGGCGCCGGTCGGGCTGCCGTTGATCCTCAGCAGCGTCGTCGCAGTGCTCAGAAAGACAACGCCGCCGCCGGTTGGGGCCGTCATAAAGCGAGGCGACTTCCGTCAACACGTTGTTGTCGACCCGCAGCGTCGCGCCCGCGTTGACGAAGTGGTGAGACTGAAATGAAAACCCGCCGATGTTCCCCGCGGCCAGCGTTCCCGCGAGCACGACGGTCGCGCCGGTGAAGCTGTTGGCGGCGCCGAACAGCGTGAGCGTGCTGTTGCCGTTCTGCAGAACGCCGCCCACGCCATTGAGATCGTTGGCGACGATGAGGCTGGCGCCGTTGTTGGCGAGATTGACGATGCCGCCGCCCGCCGAAGCCGCCCGGCTGAATGTCACCGTGTCGCCGAAGATGATGTAATTCTGCGATGCGGCGTTGAACGTCCAGCTATCGGGAGCGACGGCGGCGTTGACCACGACGTTCGGGCTGCCGCCGGCGCCGAACAGCGCCGATTGACCGGGAAACGACGGCGCGCCGCCGGCCGGCGTCCAGTTCGTGCTGTCGTTGTAGTCGGTCGGGTCGATCGGGCCGGTCTGCCAGGTGAAGACCTGGGCGTGGGATGTGCCCGGCCACGCGATCACGCCCGCGGAGATGGCGACGAGAGCGGTGGTTTCGATCAGCGCGGCGCGCAATCGCGTCCGGGCCGAACGCCCGCTTGTTCGCGTGACACACGCTGTCCCTGGCACGCCCAACCCCACAACAAACAAATAAAAACAAACGGCTTCGCCACGCTAGAGCCTGATTCAGCTTCGCTGAATCAGGCTCGTCGCTTATTTTTTTGTTTGAGCATGATCTTATCCGAAAACCGGTTCCCACTTTTCGGGATCATGCTCTAAAACGCTCCAACCCCCGGATTTTACGGGACCGGCCGCACGGCACAAGTTTTCAGTTGCTGCGGTCAACAGCGGGGATTAGCCCGCCATGAATTGCGCGAGAGCGGTCTTCTCGGCTTCATTGAGGCGCAGCCCGAGCTTGGTCCGCCGCCACAGCACGTCGTCGGGGGTCTGAGCCCACTCGTTTGCCTTGAGATAACGCACTTCAGCGGCGGAAAGCGCGCCAAACCAGGGGCCGAGCTCGTCCCGCGCCTTGGCCGCCCCAAGCACGCGTTCGAGCCGCGTGCCATAGCCGCCGACCAGCCGGCGCGCTTCGCTCTCGCTCAAAAAAGGCCAGGTGCGTTGCGCGCGGGCAACATGGGTTTCGACGCCGTCCCACAGCATGTCGCCGCCCGGCAGAGGCGCCTTCGCGGTCCACGGGGCGCGGCCATGGAAGAAATGCGACAGCCGCGCCATCGCCGCTTCGGCGAGCCGGCGATAGGTCGTGATCTTGCCGCCGTAGACGGTGAGCAGCGGCGCCACGCCGGACTGCTCGTTCAGGGTGAGATGATAGTCCCGCGTGACGTCCTCCGGCTTGCCGGCGCCGTCGTCGTAGAGCGAGCGAACGCCGGCGAAGCCCCACACAACGTCCTGCGGCCCGACCGGCTCGCGGAAGTATTCGCTGACGCTCTTGCAGAGATAGATCACCTCCTCCGCGCTCGGCGCCACGGCACCGAGATCGCCCGCGAAATTTTCGTCGGTGGTGCCGATCAGCGTGAAGCCGCTGTCCCTGGAGTTGCCATCCTTGGAGTATTGGGCGAACGGCAATGCGAACACGATGCGGCGGTCGGGATTCTGGAAAATGTAGCCGCGGCCGTGGTCGAACAACTGGGGCACCACCACATGACTGCCCTTCACCAGGCGAACCGGCGGCCTGCCCTGCGTCCGCAACACGGTTTCGGCGACGATGCCGACCCACGGACCGGCGGCGTTGACGAGAACCCGCGCGGTCGCGACCTCGCGGCGGCCGCCGGCGTTGAGGATCAGCCGCCACTCCTCCTCGCGCTCGGCGCGCGCAAGCCGCGTGCGGGTCCGGATGGCTGCGCCGCGCTCGGCCGCGTCAACCGCGTTGAGCACGACCAGGCGCGCATCGTCGACCCAGCAATCGGAATACTCGAAGCCCGAGTGATAGCGCCGCTTCAGCGGCTGACCTGCAACGTGATGCGCGAGGTCGAGGGTTTCGGTCCCGGGCAGGATCTCGCGGCCGCCGAGCCGGTCGTAGACAAAGAGCCCGAGCCGCAACAGCAGCGGCGAACGAAGCTCCGGAGTGGCCGGCAGCACGAAGCGCATCGGGCGGATGATGTGCGGCGCGAGTTTCAGCAACAGTTCGCGCTCGGCAAGCGCCTCGCGCACCAGCATGAACGCGCCGTGCTCGAGATAACGCAGCCCGCCGTGGATCAGCTTGGTCGAAGCCGACGACGTCCCCGACGCGAGATCGTTCTGCTCGACCAGCAGCACGCGCAGGCCGCGCCCGGCGGCATCGCGGGCGATGCCGACCCCGTTGATGCCGCCGCCGACGATGGCGAGGTCATAGTCAGCCATGGACCCCCGGATGATTCTCTACGAAAAGAGGATTGCGCCAGATGGCGGGAAGGCTCAAGTGGAGTGGCACGCCGGAGGATCAAACATGCGCGACATTCCCATCGGCACAAAGGGCACCGATACCCTTCTGGTGAAGTCAGAACACACCGCGAGCCAGTTCAAGGACGCGATCCTGCCGCAGGTGTTCGCCACCCCGATGATGGTGCGTTTGATGGAGAATGCCGCGCTCAACGCGATCCGGCCCTATCTGGAGCCGGGCGAGAGCGCGGTCGGCACCGCGATCGACATGGAGCACCTCGCGGCGACGCCAGTCGGTCACAACGTGACGGCGGAAGCCGAAGTGACCAAGGTCGACGGCAGGCAGGTCGAGTTTCGGGTGTCGGCGCGCGACGAACAAGAAGAAATCGGCCGTGGCACTCATCGCCGCATGGCGATCGACCTCGGCCGATTTAATCAACGTCTCGCCTTGAAGGCGAAGGCTTAGTTCTATTGCGCGTGATCTTGTCCGAAAACCGGTTCCCACTTTTCGGGATCACGCGCTAAGCAGCCTTGCGCTTGAGCGGAAACTGCTCGCTGCCGTAGAGGCGGCGGATCGCGGCGCTGTCGAAGCGCGCGTCTTCAACCTGGATGTAGGCTCCGAGCAAAGCCGAGTCCGGCAGCTCCTCGATGGCGAAGCGGATCGCTTCCGCGGCGGTCGGGAAGCGGCGGTAGGCCATCTGGCGGTTGGTCTTGCGGCCACGGCTTGGAAACAACTCGGCCGGGGCACGGTAGTCGAAAGCGGAACTCATAGATCCTCCGAAACAGCAAGAAAGGCCGTCTCAATGCAACGGCCTCCATCGTAGACGTTCTTGAAAGCGATTTGAACAATGCGCATTCAAATCACGTCCCAGAATATAGGGTCGAAATGCGGCAAAACCAGCCCAAATTGTCCGGAAAGTGCCGGATGGTGAACGTTTATCGCAGCCTAAAAGGTCGACTTTAGTTTGAGATGGTCGAGCCGATGGACCGACGGGATGTCGATCCTCCGGCTGCTGCCGCTCTGCAGGACATCAAGCGGCACGCTGACCCCGGCGGAACCGAGCGACCAGAGCTTCTTGTAGAAGTCCGGCAGCGTGGTGGTGACCTCGCCACCGATGCCGACCACGACATCGCCACGCTTGATGCCCGCCTTTTCGGCGGGGCTCTCCGGGGTGACGCGGCTCACCGTCAGACGTCCAGCCATCTCGTCGGCACTCACGCCGATCCACGGCTTGCCGGGCCCGGACACGCGGCCGTTGGCGAGCAGATCGCCGAAGATCGGCATCAGGACGTCGATCGGCACGAACATGTTGCCGGGGGTGTTGTCCTTGTTGCCGGCCGCATCGCCGACGATCAGCGAGCCGACGCCGACCAGCTTGCCTTCCCGGTTGATCAGCGCCGCGCCGCTCCACGCCGGATGCGCCGGCGCGGTGAAGATCGCCCGGTCGATCAGATACTCCCAGCTACCGGCAAACACGCGGCGGCTCGCGACGCGAACCGCCGCGACCATGCCGACGCCGCCGAAGCTCGACACCAGAACGGGATCGCCTTCCTTCAGATCGGCGGCCTTGCCGATCGGCAGCGCCTTCAGCTTCAGCGGCTCGATGGTGCGCAGCAGGCCAAGGCCGGTGTCGTGGTCGTAGCCGACGACGCTGGCGGGCACCGTGCGTCCGGTGCTGGTCGTCACCTCGGCGGCATGCGCCTCGACCATCAGATAGCCGATGGTCAGAACGAGCCCATTCTCGTCGATCAGGATGCCGCTGCCTTCCCGCTCGCGGCCAAGGTTGGACACCGACCGGCCGTCGGGATTGATGAAAGTCTTGATTCGGACGACCGCGCCGACCAGGTCCTCAATCGACGCGGCCTGGGCGCCGGCGGGCGTGGCCGGCGTCAAGGCCAGCGAGACCGCCGCAAAGGCAACCGCAATCAAGCGAAGGATGCGCACCAAGGGCTCCTTAACTCTGGCGCTCTATTATTGCGCCTGCGCAACGAACAGGACAGTCCCGGAGCCTTATCTTTGCCCACAAATCGCACTATCTCCCGACCATAGAGACCTGCGAAGCTCATTCAATGCCTGCCCCTCGCCTCCTCGTCCTCGAAGGCAACCCGCCGCAAGCGCGAGCCGAGCACGTCTCGTACGGCGGCACGGTGTCGAGCGAGGGCTACGCAACGCTGCTCCAGGAGCTTCTGCCCAGCGCGGTGGTCGACGTGTGCTTTCCGGCGGACGCCGGCGTCAATCTTCCGGACGGTCAGGCGCTCGAAGGTTATGACGGCGTCGCCATCACCGGCTCATCACTGCATGTCTACGAAGGCGGGCCGGCGGTGACGCAGCAGGTCGAGCTCGCCAAGGCGGTGCTCAAGGCCAGCACGCCGGTGTTCGGAAGCTGCTGGGGGTTGCAGGTGCTCACCGTCGCCGCAGGCGGCGTGGTGCGTAGAAACCCGAAAGGCCGCGAGGTCGGCTTCGGCCGCAGCATCAATCTCACCGAGGCCGGCCGCAAGCATCCGATGTACAACGGCAAGCACGGCATCTTCAACGCGCCGACCGTGCATCTCGACGAGGTCGAGACGGTGGCGCCCGGCACGACGGTGCTTGCCACCAATGCGGTGTCCGACGTGCAGAGCGCGGAGATCCGCTGCAACGGCGCGACCGCGTGGGGCGTGCAGTATCATCCCGAGTATCCGCTGCGCGAGGTCGCGACCATCGTGCGGCGCATCGGCAAGCGGCTGATCAACGAAGGCTTCTTCCTCGACGAAGCCGACATCAACATCTTCGCCGGCGACCTCGACGTGCTCGACGCCGACCCGGCCAACAAGCGGCTCGCCTGGCGCTACGGCATCCACAAGAACGTGCTCGACAAGACGCTGCGCACCGGCGAGATCGCGAACTGGATCGAGAACCAGGTGCTGCCGACGCGCATGAAGCGCGGCCGGGGTTAGAAAAATAAGCGCGCCATTGCGCGCTTCCCACGGCTGCTCCTTCCGGCGCGCAACATTCAAGCGGCCGAACGGTTCCATCCGCGAGTGCTGCTATTTTTGCGCCCTCACCTTTTCGTGAGTGAAACCGATCCCCGTCCATCGCCGTTTATTTCGAAGCCACCGCGGGTAACGCGGGGCAAACAAGCAGGTCTTGGGGACCTGGACTGAACGGAGAACGACGATGCGGCTGTTCACGCGACTTGTGATGTGGGGCCTATTGTTTTGCTTTCCTGTGGGAGCAAATGCGATCGAGCAAGCCAAGCACGGTGACTCGTCCGTGGAAGTCGGCATCGGACTGATCTGCAATTCCGAGCAACAGGTCCGGCGCTACCTGGCGCTGCACGATCAGCCCCCAGAAAAGGCGATCCAACTCGTCAACACCGAGGCGGCAGACCCCAACGCCTGCTCGATGGCGGCAATCGCCTTCACGCGCGGCAAGCAGGGCGCGGCGGTGCCCGCGCCGGGCGGCCAGATGAAAATCACGCAGATCAAGATCATAGCCGCGCAGACGCCATTCGGCTGGCAGCCTGTCACTGGGTTGGTCCAGTACACCGCGATCTTCGAGAAGCTCGACGAAGCGTAGCCAAAAAAGGACAACAACAATGATGTCTCGCAGCAGCCTGGTTCTCGACGCCGACGAGCTTGAAGCTCTTCATGAATGCCTGATGGTGAACGACGTCGTCGTGGTCGACCACGACATGCGCCTCCTGGTCGAGGAGCGCTGGCCGGAGCTCACCGACAAGCTGATGCCGCCGAAGGAGCGGTTGCATTAGTGCCATTACTGCGGCTATGCAACGCGTGGCTCCCCTTTCCTGTCCGCGAGACGATCCAACGTTTGTTTCATGATCGTCGCACCTTGCTGCATCATGGAAGCAATCGTGCCGGCCGCCTCGTGGGGGAGCAGATCTGCGATCCATATCACGGTGGTGCCGCCGCTCGGATTCGCGACGGCCTGCGCTGACGCATTGTGGTGCGTGAGCTGTTCGCTCGCCGCCGACCAGACCACGCGATGCTCAGCCTCATCGACGGTCACGATCTGCTCGCGAACCACCATGCCATTGCCAAATGTGACGATCCGGGCGCCGGCTTCGAGGCGCGTGTCGACCACGAAGCCGGGCACCAGCCGGGTGTGCAGGGCGCCAACGTCCCGAAGCGCGGCCCACACGTCGTCAAGGTTGGCTTTGGTCAAGATTTCCTGGCGGATCGAAGCCATCTTGCCACCCTCCCATTCGTTTGCACGGCGGGGTGCAATCTCTGTAGGCCTAACGGATCGGACCGATCGGAGGTTCCTGCTACTCAATCACCTTATCGGCGCGCAGCAGAAACGATTCCGGGATAGCGATGCCGAGCGTGTGAGCGGTCTTACGGTTGATAAACAGCTCGAACTTGGTGGGTTGCTCGACCGGCAAATCACTCGGCGGGGCGCCCTTCAATATCCGGTCGACATACCCGCTGGCGCGGCGAAACAGGTCGGCATCGCTTGGCCCGTAACTCATCAAGCCCCCGACCTCCGCAAATTCCTGGAAAAAATAAACGGCGGGTAGCTGGTTCGAGGCGGCGAGATCGACGATTCGTTTTCTCTGGCTGAACAGGATCGGATCGGTCAGGACGATGAGCGCTTGTGCCGCGGCCGTCTTCATTGCCGCAAATGCATCATCCAATCCGACTTCAGTTGAAATTCCAGTGGGCTGAAGCGTCAGCCCCATGGCCTGAGCCGCAGCCTGCAGTTCCCTCAGTTCGATTTGGGATTGTGGATTGTTGCTATTCAGCAGCACTGCCACCAAGGACAGCCTGGGCACGATCTCCTTGAGCAGTTCGAGACGTTTGCTTCCCAATTCAGGTGCAATAATGCTGAACCCGGTAGCGTTCCCGCCCGGGCGCGGCAGACTGTCGACCAGACCGGCTGCAACCGGATCCCCGATGATCGCCATGACGATTGGAATGGTCCGGGTCGCGGCCTTGAGCGCCTTGGCTGCGGACGTCCCACCCGTAACGATGACGTCGACGTGGCTCTGCACCAACTCGGCGGCAAGGTTGGGCAACGTCTCGACCCGGTCCTGTCCCCATTTCCACTCGATCGCAATCGTTTTCCCGTCGACATGGCCAAGGTCTTTCAGGCCTTCAAGGAATGCCTTCGTGCGCAACGAGAACGAGGCAGGCGTGCCGGGAAGAAGTACGCCAATCCGAGGTATTTTTTGGGACTGTTGCGCATGAATGCGCAGCGGCCACATTGCCGTGCCGCCGATAACCAGGACCAATAAATCGCGCCGCCTCATCGCCGCCTCACGCGCTTACGGTCACGCTATTTTCCAACGGCCACGATAACACGCCTTCAAAGCACCTTGCACACCTCATCGAATGCAAACCGATAGAGCCGCGGCTCCAGGTTGGAGCCGTCGCCGTGTCCGAGGCAGCACAGGAAGTTCGACTTGAAGCGGCCGTCGGCGAAGAACTCGGCATCGACCTTGTCGTTGTTGAAGCCCGACATCGGGCCGCAGTCGAGACCGAGCGCGCGCGCCGCGATCATGAAATAGGCGCCCTGCAGGGTGGCGTTGCGCAGCGCCGTGGTGCGGATCGCCTCCGGCGTGGTCTCGTACCAGCTGCGCGCCTGCGGGTTGGAATAGAGCCGCGGCAGGTGCTCATAGAAGCGGATGTCATACGCCAGCAGCGCGACCACCGGCGCGCTCAGGGTCTTCTTCACGTTGCTGGACGACAGGGCGGGCCTGAGCCGCTCCTTCGCCGCGTCGCTGCGGATGAACACGATGCGCTGCGGCTGCGAGTTGGCGGTGGTCGGCCCCCACTTCATCAGGTCGTAGAGCTGGCGCAGCGTGTCGTCGCTGACCGGCTGCGGCTTGTAATCGCTGTAGCTGCGCGCGTCGCGCAGCAGAATGTCGAGCGCTTCGCTGGAAACTTTGTTGGTCATCGCAATCCCACTCCGCCTCATCCTGAGGAGCGCGCAATGCGCGTCTCGAAGGATGGAGCGGCCCCATGCTTCGAGACGCCGCAGACTGCGCTGGCGGGCTCCTCAGCATGAGGCCGGGAGGGATCGTGGAAGGCAAACTCGGCACCGCGACCGGGACAAGCTCGATCTGGCGCTGCAGCCGCTTCACCGCGTTGGAGGCCACCACCGCGCGGTTGCCCGCAAACGCCTCGTGGTTCTGCTCGATGTCGTCGAGGTCGTAGAGGTAGTTGACCATCACGCCATAGGACTGCGCGATGCCCTTCTCGGTCGCGTCGCCGAGCCAGTTGATGCGCTCCAGCCGCGCGCCGTTGCCGAGATGGAAGCGCGCCACGGAATCCGCCGGCATGCCGCGGCGGTTCTTGGCGCGCAGGAAGTACCAGGCCGCGGCGCGCAGCAGCGGCTCGCGCAGCGGCTCACGCACTTCGGCCAACTGCCACCAGCCCTGCTTGTCGAGGCCGGCGAGCGCGGCGCGGTCTTCCGCCGACAGCGCGATCGAATTTTCCGACTTGCGCTCGCGGTCGAGCCACCGGGCGAAGTCCGGCGCCGGCGACAGCGTGACGAACGTCTGCATCTTCGGATTGTCGCGGCAGATCTCCTGCACCACCTGCTTGATCAGGAAGCTGCCGAACGACACGCCGGCGAGGCCGCGCTGGCAGTTCGAGATCGAATAGAACACCGCCGTCGTCGCCTTGTCGGGCGCCGGGTCGTCGCGCTGCACCGAGAGGATCGGCGCGACCGCATCGGGAATCTCGCGGGTCAGCGCGATCTCGACGAAGATCAATGGCTCGTCGATCAGCGCCGGATGGAAGAAGGCGTAGCAGCGCCGGTCCGACGGATCGATGCGGCGGCGCAGGTCGTCCCAGCTCCGGATGCGGTGCACCGCCTCGTAGCGGATGATTTTTTCCAGGATCAGCGCGGGCGTCGACCAGTCGATGCGCCGCAGCACCAGGAAGCCGCGGTTGAACCACGACGAGAACAGGTGGACGAAATCGGCATCGACCGCCGCGAGGTCGTCGCGATGATCGAGCGCGTCGATCAGTTGCTCGCGCATGCGCACCAGCGCGCCGGTGCCGCCGGGCGCGAGATTGAGGCGGCGGAACAGCTCCTGCCGGCGCGGCTCGGCGGCCTTGTGCACCGCTGCCGCGGTGGTGTCCGACGGCTTGGCCTGCCAGTCGGCGATAGCGGCGTCGAGCTTGGCCTTGTCGGGACCGAAGCGGTGCGCCAGCGCCTCGAAGAAGGCGATGCGCGGCCCGGTGGTCAGCTCGCCGTATTTGGCGAGCAGCTCGCTGGCGAGCGCCACGCCCGATGCCTCGCCACGGCCGGTGAGCAGCTCCTCGCACAGCTCGACGAAGCTTTCCGAGCGCACCGCCGGCGCGGCGCGGCGGTCGCGCGCGAGATCAAGCAGCGCGCGGCCGCGCTCCGTGATGCTCGCCAGCATCTCGCCGAAGAAAGAGGTGTTCATGGCCATTCTGGGCGGTCCCGCAATTCGCTATTCAGATGGTGATTCTAACGGAAATGTTGAAGGGAAAACGACAAGACATGTGGACACGGCTAACGGCCGGGTCGAGGTCTGGACAAAAGCGCGCCAACACGCCAGAGGTTCCAGGAAAATTGGGGTTTTCTCGTTGCCTTAAGGGGTGGTCATGCCGGGTCCGTTGGCCGGTCTTCGCGTCCTCGAACTCGCCCGTATTCTGGCCGGGCCGTGGGCAGGCCAGGTGCTGGCCGACCTGGGCGCCGACGTCATCAAGGTGGAGCGCTCCAAGACCGGCGACGACACCCGCGCCTGGGGGCCGCCCTTCATCGAGGGCAAGGACGGCGACCATCTCGGCGCCGCCTATTTCCATTCGACCAACCGCGGCAAGCGCTCGATCGAGTGCGATTTCGAGACCGACGAGGGCAAGCGCATCGTCAAAAAGCTGGCGGCGCGCTCCGACGTGCTGATCGAGAACTTCAAGGTCGGCGGCCTCGCCAAGTTCGGGCTGGACTACAAGAGCCTCGCGCCGGATTGCCCGCGGCTGATCTATTGCTCGGTGACGGGCTTCGGCCAGGACGGCCCCTACGCGACGCGCGCCGGCTACGATCTCGATGGCGCAGGGCATGGGCGGGTTCATGTCGCTTACCGGGACCGCCGACGGCGAGCCGACCCGCGCCGGCGTCCCGGTGTCGGACATCATGACCGGCATGTATTCGGTAATCGGCATTCTCGCTGCATTGGCGCAGCGCGAGCGCACCGGCAAGGGTGGCTATGTCGACACCGCTCTGGTCGATACCACCGTCGGCGTGCTGGCGAACCAGGGATTGAATTTTCTCGCTTCAGGCAAAGTGCCGGCGCGGATCGGCAACGCGCATCCCAACATCGTGCCGTATCAGGTGTTCCCGGTCGCCGACGGCTACATCATCATCGCGACCGGCAACGACAGCCAGTACCAGAAGCTGTGCGGCGTGCTCGGCGCGCCGGAACTCGCCAAGCATCCGAACTACATCGACAACAAGTCGCGGCTCGCCAACCGCGCCGACATCGTCGACAAGCTTTCGGCGCTGACCGCGAAGTTCCAGATGCAGGATCTGGCTGACAAGCTCGAAGCGGTCGGCGTGCCGGCCGGCCCGATCAACAACCTCGACCATGTGTTCGACGATCCGCACGTCAAGCACCGCGGCATGAAGCTCGACATTCCGAGCGATCACGCCAAGGGCGGCACCATCCCGGGCATCCGCACGCCGATCATGGTCGACGGCAAGCCGATGGATTCCGGCAATCCGTCGCCGCGGCTCGGCCAGCACACGGCGGAGATTTTGAAGGAGATTGGGGAAGGCTGAGCGATCCGCTCGGCGTCCCTCCATTCGTGCATCACCCTGCCGGTCCGGCGGCGGCGCAATTTGATATGCGCAAAGCCTCGCCTTCACTGAACGCGAGGAAACCCCGCACCGTGACATATGTTCCTTTGTTTTTCCCTGTCATGGAACCAATGCATCGCTCCACCGGTTCACGCAGCATCACACTTCCAACGGAGGATACAGATGCACTCGAAACTTGCTCTCGCCGGACTGCTCGCGTCCGTCGCCATGTTCCCGGCTCTCGCGCAACAGGCGCCGGCTCCCTCCACGCCGTCCCAGCGCATGGAAACGACGACCCCTGCTGCAAAGTCGACGACCGGCCAATGGCGCGCGTCCAAGCTCGTGGGCATTGACGTCTACAACTCGGCCAATGAGAAAATCGGAGACATCAGCGAAATCCTGCTCGACCGGTCGGGCAAGACCACTGGCGTCATCGTCAGCGTGGGCGGCTTCCTGGGCATGGGCCAGCACGACGTGATGGTTCAGATGGACCAGCTCAAGTTCGTCAACGAACCGGTCCGCGCCACGACGGCCAGGACCACGACGACGACCGGTGCGCCGGCGACCACCAGCCGCCCGACACGCGCCGCCAATGAGATGTGGTATCCCGACCACGCCGTCATGAATGCGACGAAAGACCAGCTCAAGGCGATGCCGGCATTCAAGTACAACTAACGCCGAGCGATCGAAGAACATCAAAGAGCCCCGGCTTTGGCCGGGGCTCTTTTTTGGGATGCCGAGCGACCTCGTGGATACCCCGGTCCAGCTGGCATGACGGCGTTGAACTATCTCAACCCCGCTGCCGCCTCCTGCACCCGCTGCGTCTGCGCGGCATTGATCGCGATATCGTCAATGTTCGCCATCTTCGGCCGCTCGCGCACCAGCGCGCGATAGAACTCGCCCTTCGACACCGGCGGCACGTCGGCGATCACCGTCCAGGTCTCGCCTTCGTTGAGACTTTCAAACACCTGGCCGTCAGTATCCGCGGCGTAGAGCGCGGTGCCGGCGCTCGACGTCTCGATGGTCAGCGCGGAGAACACCGCGCGCTGGCCATCCGGCAGCCCGCCGAGCAGCCGCGTCCAGGTCGCGCCGCCGTCGCGGCTGCGCAGGATCTTGCCGCGCCCGCGCCCCGCCACATACCAGTTCGACGGCCAGCCGGTGCCCGCCGTCATGAACACCAGGTCCGGATCGGCCGGCGACAGCACGATGGCATCGGGATAGTTGGCCTTGTCGGGCATCTTGTTGCGGCGCCACGTCTTGCCGCGGTCATCGCTCGTCACCAGTCCGACGATGCCGTTTGCCACGATCATGCGATCGGGGCGATCCGGATGCACCAGAACGCGGTGGATGTCGCGCTCGCGCGGATCGGGATCGACTTCCAGCTCCGTGAATGTCTCGCCGAAATCCATCGACACCGACAGCGTGCCGATCTCGACGCCGACCAGCAGCCGATCGCCGTCCAGCACGATGTCCTTGACGTGGCCGATGCGCGGCGGTGGCGGGAAGAACCACTTGTCGACGCTTGGCGTGTTGCGGAATGCGGCGAGTTCGCGCCAGCTCTTGCCTTTGTTCTCGCTGATGTAGACGTGCGCCGGCAGCGAGCCGACCAGAACCACATCCCGGCCCTGCAGCTTGCCGCCGCGCGCCGACCACAGATCGAAATGCGCGAGGCCGTCGTTGCACCAGGCCCAGGTCATGCCGCCGTCTTCGCTCTTCGCAACGCCGACGCCGTGCGTTGCGGCGAACAGCGTGCCGTCGTCGAGCGCGGTCACCGCGCTGACGAAGCATCCGGTCAGTGCGCGGTGCTTGATCGCCCAACCCTCGCTGTCCTTCTTGAGCACAACGACGCCATCGACGGTGCCGACCACGATGGTGTCGGAGCGCTTCTGCGCGCGGTGAATGTTGCTGCCGCCGTTGGAGATCAGGATCATCGTGCCGCTCTCATATTGCACCGCGAAACCCGGTTCCGCCGCCTCATCATACCGGAGAATTCGCGGGACCGGCTATGCGCGGCGCGGTGCCGCGCTGGTGCTTGCTTTCCCCTGCCCGCCACCTGCTATAGGTTCGCTGGAAAGCGGACGCGGGGGCGCGCGCGTATGAATCCAGGGAGGATCCCCAAGTGAGAACCAATTCGATATTCAAGTCGCTGGCCGCGGTGGCCGGCCTGCTGCTCATGGCCGCCGCCGCCCAGGCACAATCCTGGCCGCAGAAGCCGATCATGTTTATCGTGCCGTTCGCGCCGGGCGGCGGCACCGACGCCTTCGCGCGCCCGCTCGCGGCACAGCTCGACACCCAGCTCGGCCAGCGTGTGCTGATCGAAAACAAGGCCGGCGCGGGCGGCACGCTCGGCGCGTCCTACGCCAACAAGCAGGCCGCCGACGGCTATACGTTCCTGATAGGCGCCGCGCACCACACCATCGCGCCGTCGATCTACCCCAAGCTCGATTACGACATCGAGAAGGACTTCGTTCCGGTGATCATGCTGGCGCAGCCGCCGCATGTCGTCTCGGTCAATCCGGAGAAGATACAGTCGAAGACGCTGAAGGAGTTCATCGAGTACACGCAGAAGAACCCGGTGAACTACGGCTCGGCCGGCGCCGGCACCACGCATCACCTTGCCGGTGAGTTCTTCAACTCGATGGCCAAGACCAAGCTCAACCATGTTCCCTACCGCGGCGCGGGCCCGCTGATGCAGGACCTGCTCGCCGGTCACGTGCCGATGGCGTTCGACGGCCTCGGCACGTCGGGTCCTCAGATCGCCGGAGGCAAGCTGCGCGGTCTCGCGGTCACCGCGCAGAAGCGCGTGCCGGCGCTGCCGGACGTACCGACGTCCGCCGAAGCCGGCCTGCCGGGCTTCGAATTCTCGACCTGGTACGGCATCCTCGCGAAGAAGGGTACGCCGCAGGAGGCGATCGACCGCATGATCAAGGAGGTCAAGGCGGCGATGGCGCTGCCCATGATTGTGGCCGCCTGGGAAAGGAACGGTTCGGTGGTGCCGGACATCAGCGGCGCAGAATACGCCAAGGTCGTGAGCGCCGACGTGGCGCGCTGGCGCAAGGTCGTCACCGAGGCCGGCATCAAACTCGATCAATAAGAGAGCCACGCAAGGCCACAAAGGGCGCATGCTCGAAAAGACCGGACATACCGCATTGACGGGAGCCGCGTCGCGCAAAGGCGCGGCGCCGCTTATCATCCGCCGCGTCGACGCCATTCCGGTTGCGCTGCCGCTCAAGTCGCCGATGAAGATGGCGGCCGAGACGATCACTGCGGCGCAGAATCTTCTCGTGCGCATCGAAGCCGCCGACGGCACGGTTGGCTGGGGTGAAGCGGCGTCGGCTCCGACCATGACCGGAGACACCCAGGGCGGGCTGGTCGCCGCGGTGCGCGACTATCTCGC
Source organism: uncultured Alphaproteobacteria bacterium (assembly GCA_963711955.1). Lineage (GTDB taxonomy): Bacteria > Pseudomonadota > Alphaproteobacteria > Rhizobiales > Xanthobacteraceae > Z2-YC6860. The sequence goes on from CAVQGC010000018.1 coordinate 39,692, forward strand.
GCCGCTGATCACCGGCAAGGATGCGCGGACTTGGCCAGACCTGCGCAAGGCGATGCACCGCGCGCTCGCTGCCAACGGCGGCGCGCACTCCGCCGTCGAGATGGCGTTGCTCGACCTGATCGGCCGCGCCACCGGGCAGCGCCTGATCGACCTGATCGCCAAGCCTCGCCGGGAAGCCGTGAAGCCGATGTGGCTGCTCGGTAACCCGACCGTCGAAGCCGACGTTGCGGAGGCTCAGCTCCGGCAGCAGGAAGGCTTCAGCCTGCTCAAACTGAAAATCGGCGTGAAGCCGATGGCAAAGGAAGTCGCGATCGCCCACGCGGTCCGCGAGGCGCTGCCCAAGATGCCGCTCTGCGCCGATGCCAATTGCGGGCTGACGCTGGCCACCGCCAAGGCCTACATCGACAAGACGCGCAAGGCGAAGCTCGACTTCGTCGAACAGCCGTTAGCGCACGACGATCTCGATGGCCTCAAGAAACTCGCCAAGGCCAGCAAGGTCCCGATCGGCATCGACGAAGGCATCCACAGCCTTGCCGACATCGAGACCAATGCGCGCGCCGGCGCCGGCGGCGTCTCGCTCAAGCTGATCAAGCTCGGCGGCATTGTCGGCGCGATCGAAGCCGGCAAGCTGTGTCAGAAGCTCGGCCTGTCGGTGAACATCGCCGTGAAGATCGCCGAGTCGAGCATCGGCAGCTCGGCCGCGCTGCATCTCGCGTGCGCCGTTCCGAAGGCTGACTGGGGCGTCAGCCTTTCGCATCTCTATCTCACCGAGGACATCGTGAAGCGGCCGCTCGCGCTCGCAAACGGCGTCGTGGCGTTGCCGGACGCACCCGGCCTCGGAGTTGAGGTTGACGAGGCCGCAGTCGAGCGCTTCCGCGTTCGCTGACGCCTTCTGGCGACTTAGCTGAGTTTGGTTGCGTCCGTCGCTGTGGTTGCGCGACGCGTCAGTGGAAAGGCTGCACGCTCGTAGAGATACTGGATTTCGTGCAACCCGAACCGCGCTTCGTCGACCTCGAGGTAGGCGCCGAGCAGCGCGGGCTGCGGGACGTTTTCAACGGCGAAGCGAATTGCCTCCGCGGCGGTGTCGAAGCGCTTGTAGGTGATTTGGCCACGTCCCTTTTTGCTGCGGCTCGGAAACAGCTCCGCGGGAGCCTCGTAATCGAACCCCTCCAACCCCTCGACCCGCTGGCGGGCCATATCTCGAACGCGATTGATCGCTTGGACTTCAACGGACATGGAATTCTCCTTTGGTGGAAAGCGCATGTTGTGGAAAGCACATCGGGGCCGCCCGCTTGGGGGCCTCACTCGTATTGGTAAAAATAATCGCTGGATACAGGCTGTATGTAGGAACGAATGGGATGAAAAGCGATGTCTTCCAATAAACGCGCCAAACTATACTGAAACTGACGAAGAAAAATGCTGGTGAAACGCCATATCGTACCCATATGTCATGAATGACTATCAATTATTTTTTTGAACTTGCGCGCTGGGATGACGACGGCGGCGCACCGATCGGACGGTTCGATCTCTCGGCTGCAGACAAAGCGAAGGTCCCACCAAAACTCGCAAAGCCGATCCCGGCACGCGCGGCATGACGACCCGCACCACCGAACAAACCGTGAGCTTCCGACAGCCGTTTGCGCTGAAGGGTGCTGACCGGGTGTACCCGGCTGGCGCCTATCGGGTCGTGACCGACGAGGAACCGATCGAAGGATTGTCGTTCCTGGCTTATCGCCGGGTCTCCACAATGATGTTCGTTCCGGCAGCGCACGGGAATGGATCGATCGAGATGATTGTCGTTGATCCCCTCGAACTCGAGGCGGCGCGTTTGCGTGAGAATGCTGGAAGCGCCTGAAACATTGCAACCAAACCTTAAGGCAAGGAACAACGTCATGCACAAATTCAGCTGTCGGTCAGGCCGTCGACCTCACTTCGACGATGCTTCGGCCTGCCGCGGCCGGCGATTACGAAATTCGGCGCCTGATGCCGATGTCCGACGGCGATCCGCAAAACCCCTCCTACCGCATCAAGAACATTGTCGAGAAACACGAGCGCGTGGTTCGCGAAAGCGACATCACCTTGTCGACGCGATCGAAATCCATCTTCGCCTGACGATCGAAGATCGCGCCATGGCGCTGACTTTCCCAAATCCGAGCCGTTCCTACGACGCGACGCGGCGCGCCGTCCGGTTCTGGGGCTACGACAGCTCGATGGAGGCGTCGTTCTTCGTTTCGGCGGACGCGCTGCAAAACCTTCAGCCGGGCATGCTGCCCGACGAAGCCCATTGTTTGATTGCCTTCGATTCAAATCGTGACGCGATTTGTGCCGCGGCTGCAAAAGTCTATGCACGCGGCAACAAAGGCTCCTACGATTTGACCGCGTCCGATTTTTGATTCGGCATCGATTTTTTGAGACGATCGCGAAACCGGCATGATCACCAAGATGGCCAGGGTGGCAGCATGGCTGCTAGTGCTCGCCGCGGTCATCCTGACGCTTGGCCCGCAAAAGGTCCGGCCGTACACCGGCATCCACCACGATCTCGAACACGGCATGGCCTTCGCGCTGGTCGGACTGGCATTCGGATTGGGTTATCCCAATCATCGAATGATGCTGGCGGTGTTGGCCATTGCAGGCGCCGGGATGATGGAAATCCTGCAGCAATGGGTTCCAGGACGGCACGCGTATTTCACCGACTTCGTGTTCAACGGATTGGGGGCTTGTGCCGGGATCGCGGCGGCTGCGCTGCTGGATATGCTCCGACGGCGCGCATGACGGCGGCTAGTGCCGCCGTGACTGCACCAGGAAGCCGAAGATGGTGGCTTCCCCCAGCTTCCTGCAGGCTTCCAGCCGGTGCAGGCCTTCAATCAGAACGAAGCGCTCGCCGTCGCGCCGCACCAGAATAGGATCCTTCTGACCGTTCTGCAGAATATTCTCGGCGAGTTCGTCGACGGTTTTCGGGTCGAGCGTGGCGCGGCGCGCGATCGGCACGTAGATGTTTGCGATCGGAAATAACTCGCGCTTCATCATGATCGCGCACGCTAGCACGGCCGCCGTAGCGGCATAAGGCAAGTTGACCCGGTCGCGCGCACATACGATTGATATAGGATGGCTGCGCAACAGGGAGTGAACTTATGCCGGGGCCGCTGAGCGGCGTTCGCGTGCTGGAATTGGCGCGCATTCTCGCGGGGCCTTGGGCCGGCCAGACGCTGGCCGATCTGGGTGCCGAAGTGATCAAGGTCGAGCGGCCGGGCGAAGGCGACGACACCCGCGGCTGGGGACCACCGTTCATGGAGGACAAGGACGGCGGCCGACTGTCCTCCGCCTACAATCTCGCCTGCAACCGCGGCAAGCGCTCGATCGCCATCGACTTCGAGAGCGAGAAGGGCCAGCGCGTCATCAAGAAGCTCGCCGCGCGCTCCGACGTGCTGATCGAGAACTTCAAGTTCGGCGGGCTGAAGAAATACGGCCTCGATTACCCGAGCCTCGCGCCGGACAATCCGCGGCTGATCTATTGCTCGATCACCGGCTTCGGCCAGGACGGGCCTTACGCGCACCGCGCCGGCTACGACCTGCTGGTGCAGGGCATGAGCGGCATCATGGACATCACCGGCCCGGCCGACGGCGAGCCGATGCGGCTCGGCGTTGCCTTCGCCGACGTGTTCACCGGCGTCTATTCCGCGCTCGCCATCACAGCCGCGCTGAAGGAACGCGAGCACACCGGCAAGGGCTCCTTCATCGACATGGCGCTGCTCGACAGCCTGACCGGCGTGCTGGCCAACCAGGCGCTGTTCTATCTGGTGTCCGGTACGCCGCCGAAGCGCATGGGCAACGCGCATCCTGCCGTGGTGCCGTACCAGACGTTTCCCTGCTCGGACGGCCACGTGCTGATCGCCTGCGGCAACGACAGCCAGTTCGTGAAGATGATGGCGATCCTCGGCGACCCCGACATGCCGAAGGACGAGCGCTACACGACGAACGCCGGGCGCGTGACAAACCGCGCGACGTTGATCCCGCGCATCAGCGAGCTGACGCACAAGTTCACCAAGGCGCGGCTTTCCGAAGAATTCGAGAAGGCCGGCGTGCCGGCCGGCCCGATCAACACCATCGCCGACGCCTTCGCCGATCCCCAGGTGATCGCGCGCGGCATGCGGATCGACCTGCCGCATCCGAATGCCAAAGGCGGCTCGATCCCCGGCGTGCGCTCGCCGATGACGATCAACGGCCGCCGCGCGGCTGCAGACCGGGCGCAGCCGATGCTCGGCGAGCACACGGAAGAAGTGCTGCGTGAAATTGGAGAAGCCTGATGGCCCGCATCTCATACATCGAGGAAAAAGACCATCCCGAACTCGCCGCCGAGATCGGCAAGATCAAGGGCGGACGCGGCGCGCTGATCAACATCTACAAGCTGCTCTTGCACTCGCCCAAGGTCTGCATGACCTGGTTCGAGTACATCGGAGCGATCCGCTGGGGCACCAAGCTGTCGCCACGGCTTCGCGAGCTGGCCATCGTGCGCATCGCGCAAGCCGCGAAGTACGCCTATGCGCTGCAACAGCACGTGCCGACCATCGCGGTGCCGGACGGGGTTTCGCTGGAAGAATGCGAGGCGCTGAAGGACTGGCAGGCCTCCAGGTTCTTCAGCGAGGCCGAACGCGCGGCGCTGGCCTATGTCGACGCCGTCCGCGACGGCTCCGGCGTGCCGGACGACGTTTTCAACGCGGTGCGCAAGCACTACAGCGAGCGCGAGGTGGTCGAGCTCACGGTGTTGTGCGGCGTCTACATCATGCACAACCGCATCTTCACCGCGCTCAAGGTCGATCTCGAGCCGAAGAAAAGCTGAGCGCGGTGGCCGGCCCTCCCATCATCGTCGTCGAGGACGATCCATTCACCCGGCTGATCCCGATCGTGCTCGATCCGAACTCGCCGGACGCGCATCAGGCGGCTTTCGCCGATTTCATGGCGCATGACGAGCCGGACTTCGGCGGCTGGATCGAGCGCGTGCGCGACCGGTCGCCGGGACTTTATCCGGCCGAAGTGCGGATGGTGGCGTCGCAGGAGGAGATGCGCGCCGCGCTCAGGGATGCATGCGCGCTGGTGGTCGAGTCGCTCAACGTCGGCCCAGACGACCTCGCCGCGGCCCCCGCGCTCAAGGCGGTGCAGAAGTTCGGCACCGGACTCCGCAACATCGACACCGCGGCCTGTGCCGCGAATGGCGTGAAAGTCCTTACCATCCGTCGCCGCGCCAACATTTCCTGCGCCGAGCACGCTTTCGCCTTGATGCTGATGCTGGCGCGCAAGCTCGAAACGGTCAGCGGCCTCGTCACGCCGGCTCGCGCAAAGTCGACGGGACACGAACTGCGGCCGTTCGGCCGGCCCTACACGCCGGGCGGCAACTATCCGCGCGTCGGCGGCACTCGCGCGCTCAACGGTGCGACCATCGGCATCATTGGCCTGGGCGAGATCGGGCGGGAGATTGCGCTGCGCGCCTCGGCATTCGGCATGCGCGTGCTCTATCATCAGCGCACTCGCGCGCCCGAAGCCGAGGAACGTGACCTGAAGGCGACCCACGCGTCGCTCGCCACGCTGCTCGCCGAAAGCGACTGGATCATGCCGCAGTTGCCGACCTTGCCCAGCACGCGCGACCTGCTCGGCCGCGCCGAACTGGCCCGGATCAAGCCCGGCGCCTGCATCGTCAATGTGGCCAACGCGCCGATCATCAACCGCGAGGCGCTTCTGGGAGCGCTGCGCGCCGGCCGGCTCGGCGGCGTCGCGCTCGACGTGCACTATCAGGAGCCGGTCGCGGATGATGACGAGCTATTGTCGTTCGACAACGTGATCATGACGCCGCGCATGGCAGGATCGCCGCGCCACAACGGCCTGAACGATTTCGAAGAGCTCATCACCGGTCTCGCGCGGGAGTTGGTGAAATGACTCCGTGCCATATTGCTGCTGCTGACGCTGGCTGCGCTCAGCACCTCCGCCGCCGCGCAATCCAACCTTCAGGCGACTTGGCCGGACCGGCCGGTGCGGCTGATCGTGCCGTTTCCGGCGGGCTCCGCGACCGACGTGGTCAGCCGCCTGGTGGCGCAGAAGCTCACAACCAAGCTCGGCCAGCAGTTCGTGGTGGAGAACCGCGCCGGCGCCAGCGGCGCGATCGGCGTCGACATCGTCGCCAAGGCGGCGCCCGACGGCACCACCATGGGGCTGATCACGGCGAGCACGCACGCGCTGGCGCCAGCGCTCGGCGCCAAGCTGCCCTACGACACCGTGAAGGATTTCAAGCCGGTCTCGATGATCTTCGATGCGCCGTATGCCCTTGTGCTTTATCCCGGCATTCCGGTGAAAACGCGTCACCGACCTGGTGGCGCTGGCCAAGGCGAGCCCTGGCAAGTTCAACTACGGCTCGGCGGGCCTCGCCAGCCTCGCGCATCTCGCCGGCGCGCTGTTCGGCACACGGACCGGCATCGAGCTGACCCACGTGCCTTACCGCAGCTCGGCTCAATCCTCGATCGACATGATCACCGGCCGGCTCGACATGCAGTTCGCGACCGTCGCGCCGACGCTGGCCAACATCCGCGAGGGCAAGCTGAAGGCGCTGGCGACCACCGGCGCGAAACGCGTTACCGCGCTGTCCGACGTGCCGACCATGATGGAAGCCGGCGTGCCGGACTACGACGTCTCGCTGTGGGCGGCCTATGCCATGCCGGCCGGCACGCCGGACGAGATCGTTGCCAAGCTCAACGCCGAGATGCGCGCCATCCTGAGCGATGCTGAAACGGTCGAGGCGCTGCAGAAGCAGGGCTTCGAGCCCCTCCCCGGCCCGCCCGACGCGGTCACCAAGCGCATCCAGAGCGAGACCGAGAAGTGGCGCGCGCTGGTCGCGAAGACGGGGATTAAGGCGGAGTGACTCGCTTCCCTTCCCCTCTCCCGCTGCGCGGGGCGAGGGGAAGCCGGAGCAAGGTGCTCCGATAGCGCCGCGCTTTCCCGCTTGCTAAGAACCCCCGTCCATTTGTGATGTGAAAGGCCCGCCATGCCCACCGGCACCATCGACTCCGCCATCTTCCGCGACATTTTCGGCACCGAGGCCATGCGGCAGGTGTGGTCGGACGGCAACCGCATCCAGAAGTATCTCGACTTCGAGGCCGGGCTGGCCCGCGCGCAGGCCAGGCTCGGCATCATCCCGAAGGAGGCGTGCGAGGAAATCCTCAAGCAGTGCAAGTTCGACCAGTTCGACATCGAGAAGCTGAAGAAGCAGACCGAGCGCATCGGCTACCCGGTGCTGCCGGTGGTGGCGCAGCTGGTCGAAGCTCTGCAAGGGCGGTCTCGGCGAATGGTGCCACTGGGGCGCCACCACGCAGGACATCACCGACACCGCGACGATCATGCAGATCCGCGAGAGCCTCACGATCATCGAGAAGGACATCAACGACATTTCCGACGCGCTCGCGGCGCTCGCCAAGAAGTACCGCGACACGCCGATGGCCGGCCGCAGCAACCTGCAGCAGGCGGTGCCGATCACGTTCGGCTACAAGTGCGCGACCTATCTCGCGGCGTTCGAGCGCCACAAGGAGCGGCTCGAGCAACTTCAAGGAGCGCGTTCTTGTGTTCGAGTTCGGCGGCGCGGCCGGCACGCTGTCCTCGCTCGGCAAGGACGGGCTTGCGCACCCAGGTCGAACTGGCCAAGGAGCTCGACCTCAAGCAGCCGGAGATCGCCTGGCACACGGTGCACGACCGCATCGCCGAGGTCGGCTGCTTCCTCGGCCTCGTCACCGGCATCTGCGGCAAGATCGCGTTCGACGTGAAGCTGATGATGCAGACCGAGGTCGAGGAGGTGTTCGAGCCGTTCCACGAGGGCCGCGGCTCGTCGTCCACCATGCCGCAGAAGCGCAACCCGATCTCCTGCGTCTACATCACCGCGCAGACCGGCGTGGTCCGCACGCCAGGTCGTCGCGCTGCTCAACGCCATGGAGCAGGACCACGAGCGCGCCACCGGCCAGTGGGAGATCGAGTGGATCGTGCTGCCGGAGATTTTCGTGCTCACCGCCGGCTGTCTGGCGCAGACCAAGTTCATGGTGTCGGGCCTGCAGGTCGACGAGAAGCGGATGCGCGCCAACCTCGACATCACCAAGGGGCTGATCGTCTCGGAGGCGGTGATGATGGGTCTCGGCCCGACGCTCGGCCGGCAATACGCGCACGACCTCGTCTACGACATCTGCCGCAAGGTGGTGGCGACCGGCCGCCCGCTCGCCGATCTGCTCGCCGAGAACGAGGAAATCGCCAAGCACATGAGCAAGGCGGAGCTGCGAAGCTCTGCGACCCGGCGAACTATCTCGGCCAGGCCGGCGAGATGGTCGACCGGGTTCTGGCGCTGCGGCAGCGAACAAGGCTGACCGGCGACCGCATGCGGCAATGCCATGCGCGGCGCGGCGTTCAAAAGCCTTTGACGCCGTGCCCGCCATGCGCTTTTGTTCGGTTCCAAGGTGCCGGCGTAACCCATGAACGTATCAGGCGAATTCACCGATCAACGCGCCGCGCGACGGCGTGTTCGACACGATCCGCGATCCGAAATCGTTCATTTCCGCTGCGTCGATGGCGTCCAGCGATCTCAAGGAGATCGACCCGACCCATTATCGAGGCCGTGTTCGAGACCAAGATCGCGTACCTGAAGTTCAAGTTCAACGTCACGGTCGAGGTCACTCAAGCTCGACGATCGATCGAGATCGCGGCCAAGATCGAGGGCACGCCGCTCGGCGTGGTCGGCCGCCTGACCGCGACCACAAGGACGATCGCTCACGGAAGCCGGCGACGAGACCAAGATCGACCTATTCGGTCGACGCCACGCTCGCCGGCAAGCTCGGCAGCATGGGCCAGCCGGTGCTGCGGTCCAAGGCCAAGGACATGGAAAAGCAATTCGTCAGCCGGTTGCGCGAGCGGTTCGCGCAGGCCGCAGCGGAGTGACGCAATGACGCCGTTTGAACTGGCCGAACCGACCACGCTGGCGGACGCGGTGAAGCTGCTCGATCCCGGACGATCCGACCGTACGGCCGATCGCCGGCGGCACCGCGCTGATGCTGATGATGAAGGCCGGCGTGTTCCGCCCGGCCAAGCTGATCAGCCTGCGCAAGCATCGAGGCGAAGTATTCCGGCATTGCGGCGAGCGGCGACGGGCTGCGCGTCGGCGCCATGACCACGCTGAACGCGCTGGAGCGCTCCGCCGACGTCAAGAAGCTCGCGCCGCTGATCACCCGCACCATGCTCGACGCTGTCGAATGTGCGAGTGCGCAACGTCGCGACCGTCGGCGGCGCGCTGGCGCACGGCGATCCGCACATGGACCTGCCGCCGGTGCTGATGGCGCTCGGCGCCAAGCTCACGGTGGTTTCGCCGAAGGGCGAGCGCAGCGTCGCGCTGGAGGATTTCTTCACCGGCTACTACGAGACCGTGCTGGAGAAGAACGAGCTGATCGCCGAGGCGCACATCCCGGCGCAGGGCGCGAAGCGCGCCGCCTACATGAAGGTCACCACCGGCTCGGCCGACGACTGGCCGGCGCTCGGCGTCGCGGTCGTGATCGACGGCGACGGCAAGGCGATCAAGTCGGCGCGCGTGGTGGTCAGCGCCGCGACCGACGAAGGCGACGCGGCTGAAGTCGGCGGAGGCCGTGCTCGCCGGCAAGACGGTCGACGACAAGATGCTGGCGCAGGCCGGCGACGCCGCGGTCGGAGGAAGCCGAGTTCATCGCCGACGTGCGCGGCTCGGTGCCCTACAAGCGCGAACTGCTGCGCGTCTATGTGCGAGCGCGCGGTGCGCGCAAGCCCTCGACGGAGGCGAGCGCACGATGACCATGACCCACGACGCCCCGAAGGCCGGCAGCCAGGTCGGCCGCTCGGTGCCGCGGCTCGAAGGCCGCGACAAGGTCACCGGCCGCGCCGAATACACCCACACCATGCGGCTGCCGGGCATGCTGCACTGCCAAGCTGTTCCGCAGCACCGTGGCGCACGGCCGCATCAAGTCGATCGACATCAGCGCGGCGAAGAAGGTGCCGGGCGTGCTCGCACGTCGTCACCATCGACGACGTGATGAAGGTGATCCCGGATCCCTATTACGGGCCGGCGTTCCACGACCAGCCGATCCTGGCCCACGAGAAGGTGCGCTTCGTCGGCGAGCCGGTCGCCGCCGTGCATCGCCGCCGATCCGCACGTCGCGGAGGAGGCGGCGCAGCTCATCATCGCCGAATACGAGGAGCTGCCCGCGGTCTATGACGAGGTCGACGCGCTGACCACGCAAAATCTACGTGCACGACGTGCTGAAGCCCGCCGGCACCTTCGCCGACCTCAAGCATCTGAAGGACGCCAAGAACACCAACATCGCGCTCGACTACCGGCTGCGCCGCGGCGACTTCGACAAGGCGTTCGCCGCGGCCGCGCACGAGTTCGAGCACGAGTTCAAGACCCAGAAGGTGCTGCACCTGTCCGTTCGAGCCGCATCGCCTCGCATCGCCGACTACAAGGACACCGGCGTCACCGTTCTACACCGCCTCGCAGGGGCCGTCGTTCGTGCGCACCGAGATCGCCCGGCTGCTCGGCTGGCCGGAGAACAAGGTGCGCATCAAGGTGCCGTATCTCGGCTCGGGCTACGGCGCCAAGCTCTACATCAAGCTCGAGGCGCTGGTCGCTCGCGCTGTCGATGATCGCGCGGCGGCCGGTGAAGGTCGCGCTGCACCTTCGAGGAGCTGTTCTACCAGATCACCAAGCACCCCTCGACGTTCCGCATCAAGAGCGGCGTCGACAAGGACGGCAAGATCATCGCGCGCAAGTGCGAGGTGTTCTGGAACGGCGGCGCCTATGCCGACATCGGCCCGCGCGTGACGCAGAAGTCCGGCCTCACCGCGTCGGGCCCCTACGAGATCGACAACGTCTCGATCAATTCCTACGCGCTCTACACCAACGTGACGCCGGCCGGCGCGCTGCGCGGCTTCGGCGTGCCGCAGCTGGTGTGGGCCTACGAGAGCCACACCGACATGATGGCGCGCGCGCTCAAGCTCGATCCGGTCGAGTTCCGCCGCAAGAACCTCGCTGCGCGAGGGCCGCCCGCACGCCACCGGCCGATCCTCAAGGACGCCGCGGTCGAGAAGGTGATGGACCAGGTGCTCGAGCGGATGAACTGGTCGAAGCCGTTCGACAAGGGCACCGGCGTGGTCAAGCGCGGCCGCGGCTTCGGCATCGCGATCAAGGCGGTGATCACGCCGACCACCTCGGTCGCGATCGTCAACGTCAGCGGCCGACGGCTCGGCGACGCTCTATTGCGGCACCATCGACATGGGCCAGGGCTCCGACACCGCCATGGCGCAGATGGTCGGCGAGGTGCTCAACATCCCGGCCGAGACCGTGCGGGTGGTGCCGCGCGACACCGACGTGACGCCCTACGACATGGGCACGCTCGGCTCGCGCTCGCTGTTCCACATGGGCCATGCGGTGCGCCGCGCCGCCGAGGACGCGCGCGACAAGCTCAAGGCGCTGGCGCGCGAGGTCGGCGAGCCGGAAGGCTCCAACATCCCGGTCGCGACCTGTTCGTCAGAAGAGTACGGCATGCAGGCCGGCAACGTGATCGGCACCGGCATCTTCAAGCCGGACTACATCCCGCCCGCGCCCGGCACCGGCCTGTCGGAGAACGTCACGCGCGTTCTGGATGGTGTCGGGCGCCGGCGCCGAGGTCGAGGTCGACACCGAGACCGGCCACGTCAAGATCACCAAGCTGGTCAACGTGGTCGACGTCGGCAAGGCGATCAATCCGAAGATCGTCGAGACGCAGATTTCCGGCGCGGCGCTGATGCAGCTCGGCTTCACGATGTTCGAGAAGATGCACATCGACGGCGGCCAGGTGACCAACGCCTCGCTCGCCGACTACAAGATCCCGGGCTTCCACGACGTGCCGATCGATGATGGACAACTCGCACGTCGACACCAACCAGTCGAACGGCCCGTTCGGCGCCAAGGGCGTCGGCGAGGTCGCGACCTTCTGCGTGTCGCCGGCGATCGCCAACGCGATCGACGACGCGGTCGGCGTGCGGCTCACGGAGATTGCCGCTCAACGCCGGAGGCCGTGTATCGCGCGATCCGCGCCAAGGCCGGCAAGCCGCTGGAGGACGAGTGAATGACCGCGGCGCGCACCATCAACTTCAAGCTCAACGGCGCGCCGGTGACGGCCGACGTCAAGCCGCACCACAACCTGGTCGAGATGCTGCAGACGCAGTTCGCGCTGACCGGCGCGCGCGAAACCTGCGGCCAGGGCCTGTGCGGCTGCTGCACGGTGCTGGTCAACGGCCGCGCGGTGTCGGGCTGCCTCTATCTCGCGTCGTTCGTCGACGGCGCCGAGGTGATCACGGTCGAAAGCCTCGACACGCCGCAGAAGCTCGCACCCGGTGCAGGAGGCGTTCATCGAGACCAGCGCGTTCCAGTGCGGCTACTGCACGCCGGGCTTCGTGCTGATGACGACGCAACTGCTCGACGAGCATCCCGATCCGGACGACGAGCAGATCAAGCATTACCTCACCGGCAACCTCTGCCGCTGCGCCACCTATCCGCAGGTGATCGAGGCGGTGAAGCTCGCGGCGAAGAAGCGCGAAGGGCGTGATAGCCTTGACCGGTCTTCCGACCGCGAAGCGGCGTCTCGAACGATCGGGCGGTATCTGGATGCGCGCTTGCGCGTGCCATGAGCAGGCCGAAGCCATGGCATGAGCCGAGCCCATGCAAGTCGAGACCGACGTGCTGGTGATCGGCTCCGGCGCGGCGGGCATGTACGCCGCGATCGAGGCGGCGCGCGCCGGCTGCAGCGTGTTCCTGATCGACCGCAGCCTGATCGGCCGCGGCGGCGCGACCGTGATGGCGCAGATGACGGTCGCGGTCGCGCTCGGCGACGAGGCGCCCGACCACTGGTCGCACCACTACCAGGACACGCTGACCGCCGGCCGCGGCCTGTGCAACGAGGCGCTGGCGCGGCTGCTCATCGAGGAAGGCCCGGCGTGCATCCGCGAGATGGACGCCTGGGGCGTCGGCTGGGCGCGCAAGGACGGCAAGATCACCTCGGCGTTCGCGCCGGGCCACGACCGGCCGCGCTGCGTCTATGTCGATTTCCTCAACACCGGGCCGGCGGTGTCGAAGACGCTGCGCGGCGTGGTCAACAAGACGCCAGGCATCAGCGCGCCGGCGATCTCTGCGTGGTCGATCTGATCAAGGCGGACGGCGAGGTCACCGGCGCGGTCGCCTGGCACGTCGGCTCCGGCGCGCCGGTGGTGATCTCCGCCAAGGCCACGATCGTCGCGACCGGCGGGCTGACGCGGCTTTACCGCCGCAACAGCGCCTCCGCCAACATGGGCGGCGACGGCTATGCGCTGTGCCTGCGCGCGGGCGCGCCGCTGATCGACATGGAGTTCGTGCAGTTCTTCCCGATCGGGCATCTCGCCCCTCGCCTGATCGGCATGGACCCGATCATGTGGGATCCGTTCCGCTACAAGCTCGGCGGCAAGCTGCTCAACAACGACGGCGAGGAGTTCACGCAGAACTACGGCGTCGCCGAGGACGGCAAGTACATCATCACCCGCGACGTCGGCACCTACGCGATCCTGAAGGAGGTCGAGGCCGGCCGCGGCTCGCCGCACGGCGGCGTGTATCTGAGCTTCCAGCACGTGCCGGAGGCGAAGCTGCGCGAGGCGTTCGGCCCGGTGATCGACCGCCTGGCGGCGAACGGCATCGATCTCACCAAGCATGCCGGTCGAGGTGGCGCCGATCGCGCACTATCACATGGGCGGCGTGCAGGCCGACGTGCAGCATGACAGACCGAGATGCCCGGCCTGCTGGTCGCCGGCGAAGCGGTCGGCGGCGCGAACGGCGCCAACCGGCTGTCCGGCAACGCCATCACCGAGGCGCTGGTGTTCGGCCGCCAGGCCGGGCGCACCGCCGCGGAGCGGGTGAAGGACATCGCAGCGCCGCGCCGCTGCGGCTCGACGCGGCGCGCGCAGACGCATCGACCTGCTCGGCGAGCGATGGCGCCGAAGGACGCGCCGAACACCGCCGAGATGCTCCAGAGCGCTGCAGCAGACCATGGCCGACGACGTCGGCCCGCTGCGCACGCGAGGCATCGCTCAAGCGCGCGCTGGCCGCATCGACGAGCTGACGCAGCGCATCGGCGAGCGGCCGTTCGGCGACGGCGGCGCCTTCGACATGGTGCGGCTCGACTGGCTCGACCTGCGCAACATGCTGACTGGTCGCGCGTACGGTCGCGCAGGCGGCGCTCGCCCGCACCGAAAGCCGCGGCGCGCATCAGCGCGAGGATCATCCCCGGCATGCTGCCGGAGTGGGACGTCAACCAGGTGATCCGGCTCGACGGCGGCGCGGCTCAACATCACAGCGCGCACCGGCCTCGGCCGTCGAGGTCGCGGCGCAATGAGCGAGACCGCCACCCTGAAAATCTGGCGCGGCGCCGACAAGGCCGCCGGCCGTTGGGAAACCCACCAGGTGCCGTTCGAGCGCGGCCAGTCGGTGCTCGACGGGCTGCGCTGGATCCGGGCGCACAAGGACCCGACGCTGGCGATCCGCTTCTCCTGCATCAACGCCAACGCCTGCAAGGAATGCATGATGGAGCTGGACGGCGAAACCGTTTATGCCTGCACCGCGCGGCTCGAACCGCGCGAGATGACGATCGAGCCGCTCTCCAACAAGAAGCTGGTGCGCGACCTCGTCACCGAGATCGCGCCGCCTGCCGAGCGGTTTGCTGCAAAGGACAAATGATGACGGTGCGAACGAAAGCCGGTCGCCTACGACGGCCTGCGCGGCTGGCTGAAGGCGCTGGAAGCCGGCCGGCGAGGTCAAGCGAGATCGACGCGCGAGGTCGACTGGAACATCGAGCTCGGCACCATCGCGCGGCTGCTGCAGGGCCCGGCCACCGGCCCGTCGGTGCTGTTCAACAACATCAAGGACTACAACAAGCCGACAGCCGCTGCAAAAAGGTGTTCACCGGCGCGCTCGCCAACTACCGCCGCATCGCCATGATGATGGGGCTGCCGCCGGACACGCACCCGCGCGAGCTGGTGAAGCTCGGCCGCACCATTCTCAGCGGCGCGATCCCGCCGAAGGTCGTGCAAGACCGGGCCGTGCAAGGAGAACATCATCAAGGGCGACGCCGTCGATCTCTACGAATTCCCCGCGCCGTACTGGAACCGGCTCGACGGCGGCCGCTACATGCAGACCTACGGCGGCTGCGTCACCAAGGACCCCGAGACCGGCGTCATGAACGTCGGCGTCTATCGCGGCATGATCGCCGACAAGACGCACATCCCGATCCTGATGTGGCGCGCGCAGCACATCGGCCATCACGTCACCGCCTGGCAGAACGGCGGCGCCAGCGAAGTGCCGATCGCGGTCGCGATGGGCGTCGAGCCGTCGGTCGAGTTCGTCGCCGGCGCGCCGGTGCCCAAGGGCATCTGCGAGTACGACGTGGCCGGCTCGATCCGCGGCGCGCCGGTCGAGCTGGTGAAATGCGAGACCGTCGACCTCTACGTGCCGGCCAACTGCCGAGATCGTCATCGAGGGCTTCCTGCAGATCGATCCCGAAGGACTACATGATGGAAGGGCCGTTACGCCGAGTTCACCGGCTACTTCGCCGGCGACCGGATGCCGAAGCCGACCATCCGCGTCACCGCCATCACCCACCGCAACGACCCGATCCTGCGCGGCACCATCGAGGGCGCGCTGCCGGGCAGCTATTCGGAGAACACCGTCACCTCGTCGATCATGCGCGCGGCGACCGCGTGGAACGTGCTCGACCGCGCCGGCGTGCCCGGCATCACCGACGTGTGGTGCCCGCCGGTGCAGGCCGGCATCAATCTGCTGATCCAGATGAAGCAGAGCTATCGCAACCAGGCCAAGCAGGCGGCCAACGCGATCTGGGGCTCGTCGGCCGCGCACGTGCGCTACAAGCACATCACCGTGGTGGACGACGACATCGACATCCACGACTACGGCGCGGTCGACTGGGCGATCGCCTACCGCGTCAACGCCGGCGAGGACGACATCGTCATCATGCCGTCGACCTTCGGGCTCGGGCCTCGATCCCTCGACCCGCAAGCGCGACCGCAATCCGACGCTGTTCGGCACCGGCAAGTGGAACCGGGTGCTGATCGACGCCACCATGAACCTCGACTACGACCCCGATCCGGATTTCGACGGCGCGCGCTTCCCGCCCAAGGCCTGGCCCGACCAGGCCGACATCGACGCCGTGAAGGCGCGGTGGAAGGAACTGGGGCTGGAGAAGAAGTAGCGATCGCCCACCCGGGCTCGCCCGCGAAAGCGCGCCGTCGGCATCGAGTCGCGCGCACTCGCTGACGCCGCGTCCTCAGGACGACGATTCCACCGGCGGCAGCGCCAGCGCCGCGTCGACCAGCGCGGTGGCGCGCTTGAAGTCGTAGTTGCGGTAGACGTTCTGCTTCACCATGAACGGCGAGCCGCCGTAGAACTTTTCGTACTGCTGGTGGCGGCTGCCGAACTCGGTGCCGAGAAAATCCCACAGCATCCGCACCAGCGCGGTGCGCGAGCGCGCATCCATCGTGCCCGAGCGCATGTAGCGCTCGATGATCGGCGCGATCTCCGGATTGTCGAAATCGGCGACCGACGACGGCAGCGAGATCACCGACGAGCTGACCAGCTCGCGGATCGTCTCCAGCATCCGGCCGTTGAACTCCGACTGCATCGCCATCGCCGCATAGAGCGTGGTCTTCGACGGCCACAGCACGCCGTCCTCGACCGGCGCGTTGGTCTCGTGCGCGAGCAGCATGCCTTCGTAGATCGACACCAGCGCGGCGATCTCGCCCATCGCGATCTGCACCGGCGGCTTGCCGGCGCTGCCGATCATCTCGATCGTGCGCTGCGCGAGCCCCATCATGAAGCGCAGCTTGGTGACGTAGCGCACCTGCGCCTGGTGGTTGCCGTAGACGTGCGACGGCGTCTTCCACCACTGGTCGCGGGTGATCTCCAGGTTGCGATAGATGAACACGTGCTCCCAGGGCACGAACACGTTGTCGAACACCACGTAGCTGTCCGACTCGTCGAACCGGGTCGACAGCGGATAGTCGAACGAATTGTCGGCGCGCAGCGCGAACGGCCGCCGCGGGAAAGAGCTTCACGCCCGGCGCGTTGATCGGGACCGCGACGCAGTTGGCGTAGTTCTCGTCGCCGGGCTGCAGCGGATGGATGCAGCTCAGATGAACCCAGTCGGACAGCACGCCGCCGGTCGCCACCTGCTGCGCGCCCTCGATGACGATGCCGTCGTCGCGCTCCTTCACCACGCCGGCGTACAGCGTCGGGTCGCTCTGCTGGTGCGCCGGCTTGCTGCGGTCGATCTGCGGCGGAACGATCGCGTAGCTGAGATAGAGATGCTCGTCGCGCATGCGCTCGTAGAACGCGACCACGTTGTCGGCGAATTTCTGTCCGGCGGCGGCGAACACCTCCGGCACCGCCGCGTAGCCGGTGAAGAAGCCCGCGACATGGTCGGGCGAGCGGCCCATCAGGCCGAACGTCGCCTCCGCCCATTTCTCCGAGAACAGCCGCCGCGCCCGCAGGTCGGCGTGGGTCCTTGGGAATGTGGTAGGCGCGCAGCACCGGCTCGCCGGTCTTCGGCGACTTGAAGGTCATCAACTCGCGGTTCGCCGGATCGGCGGCGATGTCGTAGAGCCGCGCCACCGAGCGCGCCGCCTCGCGAAACGCCGGATGCGTGCGTGACGTCCTTGACCCGCTCGCCGTCGACGAACACCTGCCGGCCGTCGTTCAGGGATTTCAGATACTCCGCACCTGTCCGCATGGCGCGCCTCTCGGAGTGGACCGTCTTGGTATTTAGCTACACTATGTAGCTAAATTTTGGATGTCAACGGCCCAGCGGTGCTGTACAGTGCCGGCGGAGGACCATCCCGTGGCGAAAAGAAACCCAGTGGTTAGGCGTTTGCCGCCGGCCGCCGCCCGGCGCAGCAGGGGGTTCGTCCCGCCAGCGACCATCACGCTGCCGTCAATGCTGACATCGGGCAGCGATCTGGCATTCCGCGAAACGCTCTACTTCATGTTTTATGCGTTTGGCCGCCTGCAGTCGTTCCGCGAGTCGTTCGGCCGCGCCATGGGGCTGACGGCGCCGCAGTTCATCGTGCTGATCGGGGCTGCCTACCAGCAGGGCCAGCGAGGGCGTATCGATCAGGACCCTGGCGGACCACACCCTGATGGCTGCGACCCATGTGACAACCGAAGTCGGACGCTTGATCGAAAAGGGCCTCCTGACCAAATCGGCCAACCCGCGCGATGGCCGCAGCGTTCTGATCCGGCTTTCGCCGGCCGGTGAAACGGCCGTCCGTGGCATCAACCCACTGCTGCGCCAGGTCAACGACCTGCTGTTTCAGGACATATCGCGCGCGGACTTCGCGGTTGTTGCCAAATTCTTGCGCACCTTCGCGCTGAACACCGAATATGCATGGCCGCGGTGCGCCGCCGAACGGCAGCGCGCGCGCTGATGGCGCAGAGACGCAAAGCGCGATTGGACTGGCATTCCCGGCCGGTCTAGCATCGGGCAAACAGGGAGGGGGATCAATGACTGATCAGCTTCAAGGAATTCGCGCGTCCGCTGGCCGGCGCTGTCGCCTGGCCGCGCTGATTCGCGGCGGCGGGCCGTCGCACGCCCAGCAGTACACGATGAAGTTCGCGACGCTGACCATCAACGACATGCAGACCGAGATTCATCAAGCTCTACAAAGAGGAGCTGGAGAAGGCACCGGCGGCCGGATCAAGGTCGAAGTCTATCCGGCTGGCCAGCTCGGCGGCGCGCCGCGCCAGACCGAGGGGCTGCGGCTCGGCACCATCGAGGCGGCGATGGGACCGCCCGAGCTGTTCTTCGGCGCCGACCGGCGCTTCCAGGTGCTGGCGATGGCCGGCCTGTTCAAGGACAACGAGCACGCCCGCAAGGCGCTCGACGTGCCGGAGTTCCGGAAAATCTTCTCCGACTTCTCGATGACCCGCGGCATGGTGCCGATGGGCTATCATATCTACGATCACCAGAGGTTCGTTTTCAAGGCCCCGGTGACCAATCTTGCGGGCTTCGCCGGCAAGCGAACGCGCGTGCTGGCTTCCGAAACCGAGCAGGCCGCGGTCGCCTCGCTCGGCGCCGCTCCGGTGCCGATGTCGCTGCCGGAGGTGGTGCCGGCGCTCCAGCAGGGCACCATCGACGCCGTCAGCGCCGTGATCGGCGTGTTCGTGCCGTTCCGCTACAACGACGCCGCGCCGAACATCGTCGACACCGGCCTCTGGGCGCTGACCTCGACGGCCATGGTCAGCAAGATCTGGTTCGACAAGCTGCCGGCGGACCTGCAGAAGCACGTGATGGAGACCGGCGCAAAGCTCGAGGCGCCGCTGCACCAGTGGCAGATCAAGCGCATCGCCGAACGACACCAAGACGTGGGCCGACCGCGGCGGCAAGATGGTCAAGCTGTCCGCCGCCGAGCAGGCGGACGCGGAGAAGCGGGTGGCCGCGTCGCTGCAGACGGTGCTCGACAAGAATCCCCCGTCGAAAGAGCTGTTCACCAAGCTCAAGGCCATCGCCGACAAGGTGAACTGATCGCGCCGGAAGGGACGCCGCGGCCTCCGCCATGACTGAGGCGCGGAGGCCGCGGCGGCAGCGGGCCATGAGCAGCAATCCGCAACAACGGCGGCCCTCGGCCGGCGCTCATCGACCGCTGCGGCGATCTGCTGCGCGCAGTCGTGCCTTGCGGTCGCGGCGCGGCGCCCTGCTCTGCATCGTGGCGATCAACGGCGCCAACGTGCGTTGCGCGCTATCTGTTCGGCTCGCCGTTCAGCTGGGCCGAAGAGCTGATGCTGTTCCTGATGATCCTGTCGGTGTTCGCGGGCGCCATCGCCATCACCTGGCGCAACATGCACATCCGCATCGACACTTTCATCGATCTTGCTTCCCCGCGTGTCCGGCAGGCGGCGCTGGCGATCGGCGCGCTCGTCTCCATCGCCGTGATCCTCACGATCGTGTACGCCAGCGCGCGTATCGTCGGGGTGCTGCACAAGCTCGACCAGCGCAGCGACGCGCTGGACCTGCCGTCCTGGATTCCGCAGTCCTTTCTCACGATCGGCCTGGCGGTGATCGCGCTGCTGATCGCGGTGCGAACGGTGCTGGCGCTTGGCGCGGCCCAAGCCGCCCGCTCCTCCCGAGCACGGAGAGCGCTATGACGCTGCTGGCGCTCGTCATCCTGCCGGCGGCGCTGCTCGTGATGGGCGTGCCGATCTTCATCGTGCTGATGGCGGCGACGCTGGGCGGCATTCTGCTCAGCATCAACCCGGTCCAGGCCATCCATTCCGCCATGTTCGGCAGCCTGGATATTTTTCCGCTGCTGGCGGTCCCGCTGTTCATCTATGCCGGCGACATCATGGCGCGCGGGGGCATCGCGCGGCGGCTGATCGAGCTGATCCTTGCGGTGGTCGGCGGCGTGCGCGGCGTCGCTCGGGCTTGTCCACCATCGCCGCCTGCGAGGTGTTCGGCGTAATGTCGGGATCGAGCGTCGCCTGCGTCGCGGCGATCGGCAAGCTCACCATCCCGTCGCTGAAGAAGAACGGCTACGGCGACCGCTTCTCGGTGAGCCTGGTGACCGCGACCGGCGTGATCGACGTGATCATCCCGCCGTCGATCCCGATGATCATCTACGGCATCGCCGCGCAGCAATCGGTGCCGCTGCTGTTCCTCGCCGGCTTTCGTGCCGGCATCCTGATCGGCATCGCGCTCGGCGATCTACGTCTATTTCTACGCGCGCCGCAAAGGCATACCGATCACCCAGCGCCCCGACTCCGCGAGCCGTGCGGCACATGCTGCAAGGCTCGACCTGGGCGCTGTTCGCGCCGGCGTCATCCTTGGCGGCATCTACGGCGGCCTGTTCACGCCCACCGAGGCCGCCGGCGTCGCCTGCATCTACGCCATCGTCATTTCGCATGTTCGTGTACCGCGAGATTACGTGGCGGGAGCTGTGGACCATCACCGTGGATTCCGCGGCGCTCAGCGCGCAGGTTCTCATCATCGTGTCGGCCGCCGGCGCGTTCGGCTGGCTGATCACGACCAGCGGCTATCCCGCGCAACTCATCGCGTTCGTATCCAGCCTCAAGCTCGAGCTCTGGATGCTGCTGCTCATCATCAACGTCATCCTGCTGTTCGTCGGCAGCGTGCTGGAGCCGCCGGCGGCGATTCTGCTGCTGACGCCGCTGCTCACGCCGGTCGCCTATGCGGCGGGGGTCGATCCGATCCATTTCGGCATCATCGTCACCGTCAATCTGGCGATCGGCATGTTCATGCCGCCGTTCGGGCTCAACCTGTTCGCCGCCAATGCGCTGTTCAAAACGCCGCTGCCGGAGCTCTATCGCGGCGTCATGCCGTTCTTTTTTATCTATCTGGCCATGCTGATGCTGATCACCTACATTCCCGCCATCACACTGGCGCCGCTGAAACTGTTCCGATGAAAGCGGTCGTCACCGCCGCCGAAACACCACGCTGAGATTGTTCGCGGCATCGCGATCCGCTCGACGAACTCAAGCCCGTGGCGCGCGGCAAGCGCCTTTACATCGTCCAGATCCCGCACGCCCCATTCCGGATTGCGGGCGCGCAAACTGGCGTCGAACGCCTCGTTGGTGGGCGCGGTGTGTACACCGCCTTCCTTGTACGGCCCGTAAAGAAACAGCACGCCGCCCGGACGCAAGCACCCTCGCCGCGCCGGCCATCAGCGCTTCGGCGGCGCGCCACGGCGAAATATGGATCATGTTGATGCAGACCATCGCGTCGGCCCGCTTGAACCGGCCAGACCGGCGCGGTCACGTCGAGCTGGAGCGGCGCGAGCACGTTCGGCAATCGCGCCGTCTCGCGCCACGCCGCGATGCTGCGCAGCGCCGCCGAATCCGGATCAGTCGGCTGCCAGGCGATGCCTGGCAACCCCGCCGCGAAATGCACGGCATGCTCGCCGGTGCCGCTTGCGATTTCCAGCACCATGCCGCGCGGCGGAAGCACCCGGCGCAATACCGCGAGGATCGGATCGCGGTTGCGCGCGACCGCCGGCGCGGTCTGCGCGCCGCTCACAGCTTTTCTTGCAGGAACCGCAGCAGCCGCGGCGCCAGGAAGCCGCAGAAGCTGTTGGGCTCGTCGATCGGATCGCTGCCCCAATAGTGCGGCGCGCCCTGCAGGATGGTGGTGCGCACGAAGAAGCCCGCCTGATAGAGCGCGAGCGCGAAGGCATCGGTGTTGGCCTTGCGATCCACCAGATCGTCCTCGGTGCCGACCGAGAGGTGCACCGCGACCTTGTTGTTGGCGCGGACGGCGTAGCTGATCGGCGAAGCGTCGAAATAGAGCTGACGGTTGTCCAGCGGCGAGGCGCCGAGGAATTTTTCGATGTTGTTCTCGCCCGGGATGGCGCATGTTGTACATGTTCCACATGTTCAGCACGTCGTAACAGCCGTAGATGCCGGCGAACAGCTTGACCTCGGTGCTGACACCTTGGCGAGCGGATCGTTGGGGTAGCCGTTGGCGAACACCGGGCTGCGGCCGGCGAGCGCCGCCAGCGCGCCGATATTGCCGCCGGCCGAATGGCCGAACAGGCCGATGCGGTCCTCCGCGATCGCGCATCTCCTTGGCGTTGCCGCGCACATACTGGATCGCAGCAAGCACGTCCTGCACGGCGTGCGGAAAGGTCTTGGTGCCGGTCTTGGCCAGCCGGTAGCTGATCGAGAACACCGCCACGCCGCGAGACGCCAGCCAGGGTCCCCAATACTGGAACACGCCGCGCGCGCCCTGCACCCAGCCGCCGCCGTGGATGCCGACCAGGACGGGAAACGGCCCGGAACCCTTCGGCAGGTAGAGGTCGCCAGCAAGTGCAACGCTGTCATGCGTGGCGTAGGTCAGCCCCATGCGCGTTTCGATTTCGCTCTGATTCCCGGCGTAATTCATGACACCCCTGCTCCGGCGCTGACGCTTTGCGGCGCCGATCTTGAAACACCGCCTTGGGTCGTGCAATGGGATGGAAGGGCAGGAAAACAAAGGGGCGCAGTTCATGTCAGGGACCACCGACGCGCATTCGTCGCTTGTGGTCGCCGGCGTGAAGATCGAGCTCATCGAGCGCGGCCAAGGAAACTCCAGAGCCCGCCCCATCCTGTTCCTGCATCCCAACATCGGCATCGAGCCGGCAGCGCCGGTGCTCGACGCGCTGGCCAAGGGCGGCCGCGTCATCGCGCCGACGCATCCGGGCTTCGGCGCATCGCAATTGCCGAAGGGAATGAACAGTATCGACGATTTGTCCTACTTCTATCTCGACCTGATGCAGCAACTCGACCTGCGCGACGTTCTTCTGGTCGGCGTCGGCATCGGCGGCTGGCTGGCCTGCGAAATTGCGGTCAAGACCACCGAGCGGATCGACCGACTGGTGCTCGGCAATCCGCTCGGCATCAAGGTCGGCGATCGCGAAACCCGCGACATTTTCGACATCTGGTCGATCACCCAGCCGGAGATTGACGCCCTTGCCTATTTCGATCCGAGCGTTGCCAAGCGCGACTACAATGCGATGCCGGAGGCCGACGTGCTCGCTGCTGCGCGCAACCGCGAAGCGACGGCGCGCATTGCGTGGTCGCCGTACATGCACAATCCCAAGCTCAAGGCACGGCTGCGCCGCATCGACGTTCCGGTGCTGATCCTGTGGGGCACAGCCGACCGCATCGTCCTCAATCCCGGTTACGGCCGCGCCTATGCAGACGCGATTCCCGGCGCGCGGCTTGAGATCATCGAACGCGCCGGCCACTATCCTCACATCGAGCAGCCTGACGAGTTCGCTCGCCGCGCGCTCGCATTCGCCGAGCAGAAGCAGCCGGCGAAGGCGCGCGCTTAGGGCATGATA
The DNA here is from genome assembly GCA_963711955.1 of uncultured Alphaproteobacteria bacterium. Lineage (GTDB taxonomy): Bacteria > Pseudomonadota > Alphaproteobacteria > Rhizobiales > Xanthobacteraceae > Z2-YC6860. Next base: position 63,635 of record CAVQGC010000018.1, read on the forward strand.
GGGAACGAGCGCTAGCGGGAGTAAAATCCAATGCGGGTCTATCAATTCACCGAGCAGGCGTACTATCCCGCCTGGAAGGACCATGCTGGCTCGTTGCGCATCAACCTGCCCAACAGCAAGCTCGATCCGAAAACCGCAGGCGAGCTTTTCAACCGCTACTACGACGAATGGCAGGTCGCCGACGAGGTCGGCCTCGACATCATGCTCAACGAGCATCACCAGACCGCGACCTGCCTGTCGTCCACCGTTGTTGTCGGCCTGTCGATCATGGCGCGCATCACCAAGAAGGCGCGGCTGCTCGTGCTCGGCTATCCGCTCGGCCACCGGCCCGACCCGCTGCGTTGCGCGGAAGAGCTTTCGACCATCGACGTTGTCTCGGGCGGCCGCCTCGACATGGGATTCGTAAAGGGCGTTCCCTACGAATTTCCGGCGTCGAACCAGAATCCGGTCGGCGTGATGGACCGGCTGTGGGAGGCGCACGACTTCATCCTGAAGGCGATGAGCCACCGCGGCGAGCCGTTCAACTGGGAGGGCGAGCACTTCCACTACCGGCAGGTCAACATCTGGCCGCGCCCGATCCAGCAGCCCCATCCGCCGCTGTGGAGCACCACCAACAGCAAGAACAACGCGTACGCGCTCGGCGAAAAAGGCTACGTGATCGCGACGCTCGGCTCGGGCTATGGCACGCGGCCGCTCTACGACGCCTATCGGCAGGGCTACTACAAGACACACCGCAAGACACCCGGCGCCGACCGCTTCGCCTATCTCGGCCTTGTTGCCGTCGCGCACGACGAAAGCGAAGCGCGCCGCCGCGGCGATCTGATCGCCGATTATTTGCGCACCTCGGCGATCGTCCACATTCCGTATCGCAATCCGCCGGGCTACCTCTCGATCGAAGACAACGCGAAAATCCTGAAAGGCTTCAAGCAGCCGCGAGGAACGGCCAAGGACGGCCGTCCGGTCGACATCTACACATGCAGCGTGCAGGACCTGATCGACGCCGGAATTTTGTTCTGCGGAACGCCCGACCAGGTCTACAAGCAGATCGTCGAATTCTGCGAATACTGTGGCGGCATGGGCAACCTGCTCATGATGGGCCAGGCCGGCTATCTCAATCACGCGGATACGGTCGACAATCTCACGCTGTTCGCCAAGGAAGTGATGCCGCGGCTGCAGGCGTGGAAGCAGCCGGTGGCCGAGGTCGCAGCGGCCTAGCGATATGATCAACCCCGAGGACAGACCGCCTCCAGCGGTGGGGGTCTATTGGATCAAAGAGGACGATTACCCCTCGCTTCTGAAAATTTTCGACGACGGCCACAAGCTGCCCCGCACCTGGAACGAGTGGCTGAAAATGGCCGAGGAGATGGAGCACGGGCTCAAGGCCTACGGCCATGCCGTCATGCGTGTTCCCATCGATCCGAACACATTTTCGGATTGGTGTGCGGCCCACGGCACAAGCCCGGGCCGCGAAGGACGCAAGAGGTTCGTTGCGGCAGCCGTCACCGATCGATACGGCGATCAAAGCTGATCGTTGCGCCCGCTGCAGCTAGGACGGCTTGAAGCCGGTCCCGCCACATCTCTGACATTTCACCTTCCTGTCACCCTGCTTGAGAAGACCTTTGCCCTCGCAATTCTTGCATTTTGGTTTCGGCTTGCCGGCGTTCTTCTGCATGTTCTCTCCAATCCCTTATGAAAGATATTCTTGCGCCATCAATCGCGCGGCCGAAGCAAAGTCCGATCCTCCGCCAGCCCGCGCGCCTTCACCAGCGCAAACCAGCGCGCGATCTCCTCGCGATAAACGCGCACGGTTGCCGCGGCATCAAGACCGAGCGGCTCGAAGCCGGTCGAGCGAAGCTTCATTTGATACGCCGGATCCCGTGTGATTGCGACGAGTTCGTGCGCGATGCGCTCGCGCAACACGTCCGGCAGGCCGGGAGGCGCGAACACCGCGAGCCATGAGGTCTGCTCGACGCCCGCGACACCCGCCTCCGCCATGGTCGGCACCTTCGGCAGGTGCTGAAGCCGCTGCTTGCTCGCGACCGCCAGCATCTTCAAGTTCGGATTGTCCGCCTGGCCTGCGCCGACCGCCGAACTCATCATGTGCGCATCGATCGATCCCGCCAGCAAATCGGCGGTCGCTTGCGAGCCGCCCTTGTACTGAACGTGCTGCATCGCGATGCCGGTCTGCTGCATGAATACTTCCGCGATCAGGTGCGCGAAGCTGCCGTAGCCCGTGGTGCCGAAGTTCAGCGCGCCGGGCCGCGCTTTCGCATAGGCCACGAACTCGGCGAGCGTCGCGACCGGCAGATCCTTCTTCACCACCAGGATCGCCGACCATTCCGCCACCATCGAGATCGGCGCATAGTCGCGCAGCGGATCGAACGGATAGTTGGCCTGCACCGCGGCGGGCGTAACGTTGGCCCCGACAGAGCCCATCAGCAGCGTGTATCCGTCCGGCTTCGACTTCACCACCTCGCGGATGCCGATGACGCCGTTGCCGCCCGGCTTGTTCTCGACGATCACGCTCTGCTTGAGCCGCACACTCAACCCTTCGGCGAGGATACGCGCGATCAGATCGATCGAGCCGCCGGCCGCGTAAGGCGCGATCAGCGAGATTTGCCGCGAGGGATAGGATTGCTGGGCCGATGCGGCAAGCGGCGCGCCCGCCAAAAGCAACGGCGCGAGCAGTGTCCAACACAGAACTGCCCGCGCCGCCGTTGTCATCGCACTTACGCCCTCGCGTATTTGCCGCGGTTGAAGAACCGGTCCTTGTTGTCGTCCGTCGCCGTCTCGCGGCTCGACTTGATGTCGCCCTGCTTGGCGATCATCGCCTTGACGGCCGGCCGCGCATTGATCTCGTCGAACCAGCGCTTGAGGTTCGGCTTCTCGTTCATCTTGGCGCCATGCTGCTCGTGCGCCCGCGTCCACGGAAACGTCGCGATGTCGGCGATCGAGTATTCGTCGCCGCCGAGATACTTCGCCTGACCGAGCCTGGTGTTGAGCAGCTCGTAGAGCCGCAGCATCTCGCTCTTGTAGCGGGTGAATGAATATTCGTTGCCGGGCTTCGGCGCGAACAGGTTGAAGTGCGTGAAGTTGCCGAACGCCGGTCCGATACCGGTGACCTGAACCATCAGCCATTGAATCTCGTCGTACTTCTTCCTCATGTCCTTCGATATGAACTTGCCGGTCTTCTCGGCGAGGTACATCAGGATCGCACCTGACTCGAACACGGTGTACGGCTTGCCGCCCGGCCCCTCGTGATCGACGATCACCGGGATTTTCTTGTTCGGATTGAGCTTTTCGAACTCAGGCGAATGTTGCGCGCTGGCCCAGACATCGATGGGCTTGAAATTGTATTTGAGCCCGCACTCCTCCAGCATGATGAAGATTTTCTGCACGTTCGGGCTGGTCAATCCATAGAAGTCGATCATTGATTCCTCACCGCTCGTTTGTTGTCGCCACCGGCTCCCGATGGCCTGCGCCGATCGCGTCCTGCGTCCGCGTGTCGCAGCGTGGCGGAGCCTAACCCGGCCGGCCTTGCCCGGCCAATGCCCGTGGCACATGCGGCGCTGTTGACTCCACCCACCACCCCTGAAAACCTCGCTGCTACAGGGCGGTAGCGGGGGAATACCTATCGGCTATCGTGCGGCCGCCCGTCGCGGGAAAGGAAACGATGTCGATCGGGCCATGCTTGCGACGTGCCATCGTCGCCGGCGCCTGCGTGCTGACCACCGCGAGCCTGGCGGCGGCGCAAGAGTCGCATCGGGAATCCGTCGAGCAATTCTACAAGGGCAAGCAAGTCCAGATCGTGGTCGGATCGTCGGCCGGCGGCGGCTACGACACCTACGCGCGGCTGCTGGCGCGCCATCTCGGCGATCACATCCCCGGCAATCCGGCGGTCGTGGTGCAGAACATGAGCGGCGCCGGGTCGAACCGCGCCGCTGGGTACATCTATTCCGTCGCGCCGAAGGACGGCACCGTGGCCGGCGCGATCTTTCCCGGCGCGATCCTGCAGCCGCTGCTCGGCGGCCCACCCGTGCAGCACGAGCCGGCGAAGTTTCTTTATCTCGGCAATGCCAACAGCGACGTCTATGTCTGCTTCGTGCGCGCCGACGCGCCGGTGAAGGAGTTCAAGGACGTGTTGTCGACCGAGCTGATCGTCGGCGCAAGCGGCGACGGCGCCACGACGCGCGACTTCCCCGTGATGCTGAACAATCTGCTGGGCGCCAGGTTCAAGCTGGTGATGGGCTATCCCGGCAGCCGCGAGATCGCGCTCGCGATGGAGCGCGGCGAGGTGCAGGGCGTCTGCGGCATCGGTTGGACCGGAATCGAAATCCTTTACCCGGAATGGTTCGCTAAGGGGACGATCAAGCCGATCGTGCAGCTGAGCGTCAAAGGCCACCGCGATCTGCATTCGCGCAAGGTGCCGACCACGCTCCAATTTGCCCGCAACGACGACGAACGCGGCGTGATGGAGCTGATCTACAGCCAAGGCGTGTTCGGCCGGCCCTTCGTGCTGCCGCCGGGCGTCCCGGCGGATCGCGTTGCCGCGCTGCGCAAGGCCTTCATGGCCACGTTCGCCGATCCCCGGCTGCTGGCCGAAGCCAAGAAGATGAACTTCGACATCGAGCCTATGTCGGGCGAGGACATGCAGGCGCTGGTCACCAGACTCTACGCCACGCCCACGAATGTGGTCGAGAAGACCAAGCAGGCGTTGACCGCCAAGCCACAGCGGTGATTGTCTCCATGCCAAGGCGCCGGGGGGAAGGCTGAGCGATGGAAGCGTTTACCGCAGAAGCGGCGTTCATGGCGACGATGGCCAGCAAGGCCTTCTTCGCACTGATGGAGCCGCACCGGCTGATGTTCTTAGGCTTGGGCTGCATGATGGGCTTGGTGCTCGGCATCGTGCCCGGCATCGGCGGACTGACCGGCACTGCGATGCTGCTGCCGTTCACCTTCGCGATGGACCCCTATTCGGCGTTCGCGCTTCTGCTCGGTCTCGGCTCCACCACATCGACCGGCGATCCGATCCCGGCGGTGCTGTTCGGCGTGCCCGGAGGTGCCGCTTCTGCGGCCACAGTGCTCGACGGCTTCCCGATGGCGAAGCGGGGCGAGGCCGGACGCGCGCTTTCCGCCGCTTACATGTCGTCGCTGATGGGCGGCATTTTCGGCGCGGCGCTGCTGGCGGTATCGATCCCTATCCTGCGCCCGGTGATGCTCTATCTCGGTTCGCCCGAGCTGCTCGCATTTTCCATATTGGGAATATCCATGGTGGCCGTGCTCTCCGGCAGCGCGCCGTTGCGCGGCGTCGCCGCGGCGTGCCTCGGCGTGATGATCGCCATGATCGGCTCGGACCCGCAGACCGGCACGCTGCGCTGGACCATGGACAGCCTGTACCTGTGGGACGGCTTGCGGCTGACGCCGCTGCTGCTCGGTATCTTCGCGCTGCCGGAATTGTGCGACCTGCTGATCGGCCGCACCACCATCTCGAAGTCGATCGACAAGGCAAGCATCTACAAAGGCCAGTGGCAGGGCGTGAAGGACTGCATGCAGAACTGGTGGCTGATCGTGCGCTGCTCCTGGATCGGCGGTGGCATCGGCTCGATCCCCGGTATCAGCGCGTCCGTCATCGACTGGCTCGCCTACGGCCACGCGCTCAAGACTGAGAAAGGCGCGCGCGAAACCTTCGGCAAGGGCGACGTGCGCGGCGTGATCGCCTCGGAGAGCTCGAACAACGCCAAGGAGGGCGGCGCACTGGTCCCGACCATCGCGTTCGGCGTGCCCGGCAGCGCGACCATGGCGATCCTGCTCGGCGCGTTCCTGATCCACGGCCTGGTGCCCGGCCCGGACATGCTGCACAAGAATCTCGACATCACCTACACGATGGTGTGGTCGGTGGCGCTCGCCAATATCCTGGGCGCCGGCCTGTGCTACGCGTTCAGCCCGCAGTTCGCGCGGCTTGCCACGCTGCGCTACACCCTCATTCTTCCCGCGGTGATGGGCGTCGTTTACATCGGCGCGTTCGAAGCCAACCGAAGCTGGGGCGATCTGATCGCGCTCTTGGCCTTCGGCGTGGTCGGCTGGCTGATGAAGCAGAACAAATGGCCGCGGCCGCCACTGGTGCTGGGCCTCGTGCTGGGCGACAGCATCGAACGCTACATGTTCATCTCGGTCGAGCGCTACGGCTTCTCGTGGCTGTGGCGGCCGGTGGTCGCGGCGCTGCTGATCCTCGCGCTGATCGGCCTGCTGCGGCCACTGCTTCAGGACATTCGCCGGCAGGGCGGCGTCGCCAAGATGGCGGCGAGCTTCCAGGCACCGACCTTCAAGCTCTCGCAGCTTTTCACGCTGTTCTTCATATCGGTGATCGCCACGATGGTGATCGCCGCGTTGCCGTGGCACTTCAGCGCCAAGCTGGTGCCTTTGGTGGTCGGCACCGTGGCACTCACCGCCGCGGGCTTGAGCCTGTTCAACGAGATGTTCCGCAAGCCGGAGACGGCGCCCAGCGGTTTGGGCGAAACGGCGCAGCAGGAGATTGGGCAGGCGATCCACATGGATCTCACCTCGGACACCGACCACCTTCCCATGCGCGTGGTGGCGACGCGCGCCGCCCGCTTCTTCGGCTACCTGATTGCGTTCATGGGCTCGATGGCCGTGATAGGCCTGATTCCAACGGCAGGATTGTTCGTCGTCATATTCATGCGCCTGGAGGGCCAGGAGCGCTGGACGCTGACGCTGACCTATGCCGCGGTGCTGGTTATCTCGATTTTCCTGGTGTTCGACCGGTTCATGTCCATCCCCTGGCCGCCGACGCTGCTCGGCCAACTGATCCCCGCGCTGAAGTTCATCCCCTCGGTCTAGCCAACCGTTAACACCTGGCTTCCCGGCGCCGGGGCTTTGCTATCAAGTGGTTGGTAAACAGGAACGAATTTGTAGCTTTCCGCGTTGATGATCGCACGTTCGATTCGCCTGTGAATCGCGCGTCGGCAAGGGGAGAACGTTTTATGGGCGGAAGGTTCCTTAACCACTTTGCGGCCACAGCCATGACTTTGGCCGCGATAGGTGGAGCATCCGCCCAATCTTCCGTGATCCTGACGTCTCAAAACGTCGACACGCCGGCCGTCCAAACCAGTCCCGCCGCCCCTGCTGCCGCACCCATGGCGCCGGCGGCCGCTCCCGAGACAAAACCCGCCACCGGAGCAGACCTGCTGCAGGTGCCGATCGCGAACAACCTCCAGGGCAACGACGCCGCAATCGCCGAGAAATTGCGCGAGATGATAGCGACGAAACTCAACCGCGTCATCGAACGCAGACAGGATCGCGCGGGCGTTGAGGCGTTTTATCGCGATCGCGGGTTTGCGCCGCTGTGGGCTTCCGACGGCAAACCATCCGATCGCGCCAAGGCGGCCACCGCATTCCTGCGCGGCGTCGGCACCGACGGCCTCGAGCCGTCCGACTATCCCTCGCCCGGCTTTGCGGGCGACGCCGACAAGCTCGCGCAAGACGAGCTGGCGCTGACGCAATCCGTCCTGACTTTCGCGCGCCATGCGCGCACCGGCCGGATCAGCTTCTCGCGTGTGAGCGGCGCGATCTTGTACGAGCTGGAATTTCCCGAGGCCGCTGACGTGCTGGCGAACGTTGCGAACGCCGGCGATATTTCCGATGCACTCGGCGCCTATCACCCGCCACATGCAGCCTACAAGGCGCTGAAGGCCAAGCTGGCCGAAGCGCGCGCACAGAAAAAGGCACCCCTCGTCGACACGTTGATTGCCAACATGGAGCGCTGGCGCTGGATGCCGCGCGACCTCGGAAAGTCGCATGTCGTCGTCAATATTCCCGATTACACTCTGGCCGTCTCCAATCAGGGGAAGACCGCTTGGTCGACACGCATCGTGGTCGGCAAGGTCGGCGAGCAGGCGACGCCGCTGCTCAGCGAGACGATGAAATTCATCACCGTCAATCCGACCTGGAACGTGCCGCCCTCGATCATCCGGAACGAATACTTGCCGGCGCTGCAACGCGATCCCAGTGCGCTCGCTCGGATCGGCCTGAAGGTCACGCACCGCAGGGACGGCAGCATCCACGTCTACCAGCCGCCCGGCGAGAAGAATGCGTTGGGCCGCATCCGCTTCAATTTCCCCAACAAGTTCCTTGTCTATCAGCACGACACGCCGCAGAAACATCTGTTCGCGAAGGAGCAGCGCGCTTTCAGCCACGGCTGCATGCGGGTGCAAAATCCGGAACAATATGCCGAGGTATTGCTGTCGATCTCGCAACCGTCCGAGCGCTACAGCGCGGAGCGCATCAAGAAGATGTACGGCGACAACGAACGCACCATCAACTTCAAGACGCCGATTCCGGTGCACATAACCTACCAGACGGCATTCGTCGACGAGGCCGGCCGGTTGCAGACCCGGCCCGACATCTATGGCCACGACAGGAAGATGACGGAGATGATGCGCAACGGACGCGGTGGCGCCGATACACCGATTGCGCGCAATTACAATTCGAGCAGCAAGCCGGTCGCCGCCCGGTTGCCGACCCGCTCCGACGACCCGCGGCCAAGCCGTCGGTTCGACCACAATTTCGACCGGGGCAATGAGCGCATGGTCCGCCGCGTCGATCCGTTTGCCTTCACGCCGCCGGGCTATATCACCCCGACTCCATATTTCGGCTCGTCTGCTTCACGCCGGGGCTACGGCGCGCCGAACTGACCTCCCCTGCCTCGGGCGCGGAACGGGATACCAGGCCGTTCAGCCCGCACTGCGGGGACGGCCCGGTGATTCGTAAAAACGGGCAAAATCGACCCGAAATCGCGGTTGTCCGTGACCAAAATGCACACCCCCGCGAGATAACGCTGGGCTTTGGGACGATCACGCCGGTTTCAGTAAACTCTCTGGCAGAAATTTGTTAAAGCTATTGGGGCTTAGCTAGGCCGTTATTGGGGGTAGCTAGGCATTCCTGCGGAGACCTTTTCCATGCACAAGAGGCGCCTCAATCACCTGCTGGCCGGCGCGGCCGTGACAGCAGCCCTGGCGCTAATCGCTTCTGGCAGCAGCGTTTTTGCTCAGCCCAGCCAGCCGGTTTTGGCCTCCGTCCCGGTCTCCGAAGCCAACCCTCAGGCGACCCCGGCCGCGCCTCAAGCTGAAGCTCATCCCGAAGCCGAAAAGGCCGTTCCCGCCGCAACCCCGGCTGCGCCAGCGCCAGCTTCCAAGGAGACCACCGGCAACGTCCAATACAAGATCGCCTCGGCGGAAGTGGACACCCAGATCGCCGACAAGCTGCGTGAGCTGAGCAGCGGCAAGTTCGACCGCCTGTTCGGCGGCCGCAAGGAGCGCGCCGGAATCGAAGCGTTCTACAGCGAGCGGAATTTCGCGCCGCTTTGGATCACCAACGGCGCCGTCAACCCGCGCGGCAGTGCCGCCACCGACTATCTCGCCCGTGTCGACGAGCACGGACTCGAGCCCACCGACTATGCAACGCCTGCGTTCAAGGCGGGCGCGGAGGTGGACGCGCTGACCGAGGCCGAGCTGAAGTTGACCCAGTCGGTGATCGCCTTCGCACGCCACGCGCAGACCGGCCGCGTCCATTACTCCCGCATCTCCGCCGACATCCTGTACGATCTGGAGCGGCCGGAGCCCGCCGACATCCTGAAGAAGATCGCGACGTCGACCAGCACGGCCGACGCGCTCGACAGCTTCCACCCGCCGCACGCCGGCTACAAGGCGCTCCGGGCCAAGCTTGCGGAGTCCCGCAAGACCCCCGAGGGCGCTCCGCAGCGCATCCCCGGCGGTCTGACGCTGAAGTACGGCAAGGACAAGAAGGGCGCCGAGGTCCTGATGGAGGACCCCCGGGTGCCGGCACTGCGCGCCAAGCTCGGCGCCGAAGGCGATGCCGAGAGCAAGACCTACGACAAGGCGCTGGCCGACGCGGTGACCAAGTTCCAGAAGTCCAACAAGCTGCCGGCCAACGGCCAGCTCAATGCGGCGACGCTCGACGCGATCAACGGCCCGCGCCGCGACCGCGATGCCGACGTGATCATCGCCAACCTGGAGCGCTGGCGCTGGATGCCGCGCGACCTGGGCAAGACCTACGTGATGGTCAACATCCCGGATTACACGCTCAAGATCGTCCGCGACGGCGACCTCTACTGGCAGACCAAGATCGTGGTCGGCAAGCCGAGCCAGGCTACCCCGATCATGAGCGCCGAGATGAAATTCATCACGGTCAATCCGACCTGGAACGTTCCTCCCTCGATCATCCAGAACGAATACCTGCCGGCCCTGGCGCAGGACCCCAGTGTGCTGGAGCGCATGGGCCTCAAGATCCAGCAGAACCCGGACGGCACCGTTCGCATCTGGCAGCCGCCGGGCGACCGCAACGCACTCGGCCGCATCCGCTTCAACTTTCCGAATAAGTTCCTGGTCTATCAGCACGACACACCGGACAAGCACCTGTTCGCGCACGATAAGCGCGCCTACAGCCACGGCTGCATGCGGGTGAACGATCCGCTGATGTACGGCGAGAAGATCTTGTCGATCGCGCTGCCGCAGGAAAACTACACGGCGGAGCGGCTGCGCAAGATGTTCGGCGGCTCTGAGGTCAACATCAATTTTCCGTTCAACATCCCGGTGCACCTGACCTACCAGAGCGCCTACGTCGATGACGCCGGCAAGCTGGTGATCCGCGAGGACATCTATGGCCGCGACGCGCGCGTCATCGCCGCGCTGAAGGGCTCCGAGCGCAAGGTCGCCGACATCCCGATGGACCGGCCGAAGCCCAACTTCGCCGCGCCGGTGCGCGTGGCGCCGGGCACTTACGGCGGCTCAAGCGCGGGCGCGCCATCGTTCTTCTTCGACCGCCTGTTCGGGGCGCCACCCCCGTCGGCCGTGCCGCCAAGGCCGGTCCAGCGCCAGCGGTCGGCGGCTCAGAACAACAACGCGCGCAACTGGCGCTAGCAACGGGACGTCATTCCGGGGACGGCCCATGCGCGCGTTCACGCGCGTCTTCGACGCGCTATGGGCCGGAACCCGGAAATCCATAACCACCACCGGGCATATGGATTGCGGGGTCCGCGCCATAACGCGCATGAACCCGCTTATGGCGCGTCCCGGAAATGACGACTGAACCTAACCCCGCAGCGCCTTCACGTTGTAGGCGAAGATCGGGCGGTGGAAGCCCTTGAGGGTCAGCTCACCGATCTCCTCCGCTTCGGCCATGCTCTCGATCGCGGCGAAGGCCTTGGTCTCGACCAAAATCTGCCCGGCCAGCGCCTCGCCGCACAGCCGCGATGCCAGGTTCACCACCGAGCCGATGGCGGAATAGTCGTAGCGCCCCTCGAACCCAATCTGGCCGATGGTCGCATAACCGTGCGCGATGCCCAGGCCGAAGCCGAGCTGGTGACCATACTTGCGCCATTTGACCGCAAGCTGTGCGATGGCGTCACGCATCTCGATCGCCATCCGGGCCGCCCGCAGCGCCGGCTGATCGCACGTGACCGGGTCGTTGAACAAGACCATCAGGCCGTCGCCGGCGAACTTGTCCAGCGTGCCTTCGTGCTTGTGGATCAGCGCGCCGAGGCAGGCGTGGTACTCGCCGAGCACGCCCATCACCTCCTCGGGCTCCGCCGTCTCGGCGAACGCGGTGAAGCCGCGCAGATCGCAGAACACGACACTGATGTCGCGGCGATGGCTCTTGATCACGTCGTCGCCGGACGTGACAAGCAACTCGGCGACCTGCGGCGCGAGGAACCGCTTGAGCCGGCCGACTCGCTCAAGCTCGCCGACCTGATCCGTCACGCGCTGTTCGAGCGACTTGTTCCAGTCGTTGACTTGGTCGTGGAGCTCCTTGATGCGCAGCACCGACTTCACACGCGCCACCAGCGAGGTCTGGTCCACCGGCTTGGTCAGATACTCGTCGGCGCCGGCGTCGAGCCCGGCGACGATGTCCTTGCTGTCCGCCTTCGCGGTCACCAGGATGATCGGCGTGAACGGCATGCTCTTGTCCGTTTTAATGCGCTTGGTGACCTCGATGCCGTCGAGCTTCGGCATCATCACGTCGAGCAGGATCAGGTCGGGCAAATGCTGCTTCGCCGCGGCCAGCGCCTCTTCGCCGTCGGCGGCTTGCAGCAACTCGTAACCGTGGACGCCGAGCCTCGTGACCAGGATGTCGCGGTTGGTCTCGTTGTCGTCGACGATCAGGATACGCGGTGGATTGTGCATGACGAAGCAATTCCAAATGCTACTTGAGATATTCCCTGATCTTCGTCAGCAATTGACGGGGGCTGTACGGCTTGGTCACGTAATCGTCGCATCCGGCGGCGCGCGCCTTCTCGGCGTCGCCGCTCAAAGCGTAGGATGTCACGACGATGATCGGGATCGCGTTCCAATCGGGATTGGCCTTGATGCGGCGTGTTGCCTCATAGCCGTCCATGACCGGAAGCTGGATGTCCATGAGGATCAAATCCGGCTTCTGCTTTGCGACGGCGTCGATCGCTTGCTGGCCGTTTTCGGCTTCGACCATTTCATAATCCGTGGCGCCGAGCAGATCGCGCAGGATCTGCCGGTTGTCTTCCTGATCCTCGACCACCAATATGGTTTTGGTCATGCCTGCCTCATTTGCTTTTCAATTTCGACCGGAAGCGTGAACGTAAACGTCGAGCCGCTGCCGACCTCGGATTCAACCCACAGCCGCCCGCCGTGCAATTCCATGATGCGCCGCGCGATCGCCAGGCCGAGCCCGGTGCCGCCTTTGGCCTTGGTGAGAGAATTGTCGGCTTGCTGGAATTCGTCGAAAATCTTTCCCTGATCGGACTTGGAAATGCCCGGCCCGGTGTCGCGCACCGCGACCAAGAACGATCCGTTGGTCGCCGATGCCGCGATCACCACCTCGCCCTTATCGGTGAACTTGATGGCATTGCCTACCAAATTCAGCAGGACCTGTGTCAGCCGCCGCTCGTCACCCCAGCCTTGCGGCAGTTCGTTCGGCATCTCGACCTTGAGCCCGATGTGTTTGTTTGCTGCCAGCGACTCGACAGCCCCATAAACGTCATGAACCACCTGGCGGAGCGAGTAGTCGCCGAGTGAAAGCGCAAGCTGGCCGGCTTCGATCTTCGACAGGTCCAGCACGTCGTTGATCAGCCCGAGCAGGTGCTTGCCGTTGCGCTGCACACGCTCCAGCGTGTCGCGCATCTTGTCCGGCGTGTCGCCATAAATGCCGTCCATGATCAATTCGGTATAGCCGAGAATGGCGTTGAGCGGCGTGCGCAACTCGTGGCTCATGTTGGCGAGGAACTGCGACTTGTGCTGGCTTGCCTCGGCAAGCTGACGGCTCTTGTCCTGGATTTCGTCGAACAGGCGCACGTTCTCGATGGCGATCGCGGCCTGGTCGGCGAAGGTTGCAACCAACTCGATCTGCTTTTCGGTGAAGGGGCGCACGTCGGCGCGCGTGAGGGTCAGCACCCCGACCGGCTCGCCCTCGCGCAGCATCGGCACGCCCAGCATGGTGCGGAACCCGCCAAGCTTCTGCGCCTCAGGCCAGTCAAACTCCGGGTCGTTGTGCACGTCGGGGATATGGACGACCTTGCCCTCGGCCAGCGCGCGGCCGGTGCCGGTCTTGCGGTTGGCTTCGACCGGTTGGTCCTTGACATATTCGAGGAAGGCATCGGGAAAACCATAGGCCACCGAGCGATAAAATGCTTCGCCTTTGCGCTGAGTGATCGTGCCTTGATCGGCGTCGCAGAGCTGCGCTGCAGACTTCAAAAGCGTGTCGAGCACGGTCTTGAGGTCGAACGTCGAGCGGCTGATGACCTTGAGCACATCGGCAGTCGCGGTCTGCTGTTGAAGGGATTCGCCCAATTCCTCCGTGCGCCGCTGCACCTCATCGAACAGACGCACGTTCTCGATGGCGATCACCGCCTGGTCGGCGAAGGTCTCAATCAGTTCGATGTGCTTGCGATCGAACGGGCGCACGGTGGTGCTGCTCACCACCAGCACACCGATCAGACTTCCCTGGCGCAACAGCGGAACAGCGAGATGGGTGCGATAACCCCCTAATCTCTGGGTTTCAAGCGCAGTGTATTCGGGATCGTCGAGCACGTCGGCGATATGAACCGACTTTCTGGCCAACTGGACCCGCCCGACGACGCTGCCCTTCCCAGGCGGAAACGCCAAGGTTTTCATGTGAGCATCGAATTCCAGCGTGTGGCCGTAGCTGGCCGTGGAATAATAGCCATCGTCCTTCCCGGTCGGACGAAGGATTTGAGCCTTGTTGGCGTCGCAAAGCTGCGCGGCCGATGACACTAGAGTTTTGAGCACAGCCGGCAAATCGAAGGTCGAGCGGCTGATCACCTTGAGAACGTCGGCGGTCGCGGTCTGCTGCTGCAGCGACTCTGAGAGCTCCTCGGTGCGCGCCTGCACCTCGTCGAACAGGCGCACGTTCTCGATCGCGATCACGGCCTGGTCGGCGAAGGTGGACAGAAGCTCGATCTGCTTGTCGGTAAACGGGCGAACCGTAACGCGCGTCAGCACGATGACGCCGATTGGAGTGCCCTCACGCAGCAGCGGAACGCCGAGAACCGTCCGGTAACCCCCGGCCTTCTGCGCCTCGGTATAGGTGAATTCCGCATCAGCAAGCACATCGGGAATATGGACGACGTGGCCTTCGACCAAGGCGCGGCCGGCAACCGAGCCGCGGTTCCGCAGGATTGGCCGGGCCTTGACGATTTCCGTAAAGGCGGGCGGAAAATTGAGGCTTGTCACCCAGTAATGCTCTCCGGCTTTCGGGCGCACGATGCCCGCCATATCGGCTTCGCAAAGCTGAGCGGCCGATGTGGTCAGGGTATCGAGCACCGTCTGCAGATCGAACGCCGAGCGGCTGATGACCTTGAGAACGTCGGCGGTGGCGGTCTGCTGCTGGAGCGACTCGGTGAGATCGTCGGTGCGCTGGCGCAGTTCATTGAACAGCCGAGCATTCTCGATGGCGATAGCAGCCTGATCGGCAAACGTCTTCACAAGCGCAACGTGCCTGTCCTCGAACGGACGGACCTCGGTGCGCCGAACGAGGATTGTTCCGAGCGCTCGGCCTTCTCGAAGCAGCGGCACCCCCATGATGGTGCGATGCCCGTACTTGAGAGCGAACTCCCGGCCGAGCGGGTATTCCTTCTCCGCGACATTCTGTTGATCGTGCAGATGCACCGGCTGCTTGTCACAGATGGAACGTCCCATGACCGTCGAACGGTCCAGCGGAATGACTTCTCCAAGCGGCCGGCCGAGATCGCCGAAGGTCGCCGCAACGCTCATCTTGTCATCGTCGGCGATAACGATATCGACGAATCTGGCCTCGCAAATGCGGGCGGCGCGCTCGGCAACCGTCTCGAACACCGGCTTGACGTCGCTCGGCGAATTCGAGATGACTCGAAGAATGTCGCTGATCGCGGTCTGCTGCTCCAGCGACTCGGTGAGATCGTCGGTGCGCTGGCGCAGCTCGTTGAGCAGCCGCGCGTTCTCGATGGCGATCACAGCCTGCGCGGCAAAGTTCGCCAGCAACTCGACTTGCTTGTCGGTGAAGGGCTGAACCTCCTGGCGGTAGATGTTGATAGCGCCGACCAGTTCGTCGTCCTTCAGCATCGGCACTGCAAGCACCGTTCTCGCGCCGCCAAAGCTGGCCGTTCGCGGCTGGGAGTACCCGGGCGGCACGTCAAAATAGTTCTTCTCGGCAAGAATATCGGCGACATGGACCGCCCGCTTGGTTCGCGCCATGCGGCCGACAGCGGTATTGGGAGGTGGGCGGTACAGCGGTTCGCGGCGCCGTACCTCCGCCAATGCCGCCGGCGCGTTATGCATCGCGCCGGTGCGGAAGCCGTCCCCATCGGAGAGAAACAGAACACCGAAATTAGCCCCGCAGATGCGGGTCGCGTTCTCCAGCACCGCGCTGAACACCGGTTCAAGCTCGCCCGGCGAGCTGCTGATGACCTTAAGCACGTCCGAGGTCGCGGTCTGCTGCTCCAGCGACTCGGTGAGATCGTCGGTTCGCTGGCGAAGCTCGCTGAGCAGCCGCGTGTTCTCGATGGCGATGACGGCTTGAGCGGCGAAATTCTTGAGCACCGCCAGTTGCTTGTTCGAAAGCGGGCCCGGCGTGAGGCGCACCACGCTCAGCGCGCCGATTGCCGCATCGCCCCGCATCATGGGCACGATGGTGACAGCAAGGTAGCCGCTTTTTAGGAAATTCTTGGCGCCGACGGCCAACTCTGGCGGCGCTTTGCGCACATCGGAAATGTCCACGACCGCCCGGTTGAGAATGGCGACGCCGTGCATGTAGTCGTGAGAGAGCGGGAACGGGAACCGCCTCTTCCACCCTTCGGCGCGGGCCTGGTCCTTTTCCGCCATCGCCGCGGCCTTGATCATGCCGTTCTCCGGCAGCGCAACGAAGACCGCGGCATCGGGGAACAGCCGCATGCCGCTCTGCACGATGGCGTCAAACACCGGTTGCGCGTCGCTGAGCGAGCTGCTGATGACGTTGAGCACCTCCGATGTCGCGGTCTGCTGCTCCAGCGACTCGGAGAGATCGTCGGTGCGCTGGCGCAGCTCGTTGAGCAGCCGCGTGTTTTCGATCGCGATCACCGCCTGGGCGGCGAAGTTCGTGCACCAGCTCGATCTGCTTGTCGGTGAACGGACGCACCTCCTGCCGATAGATGCCGATGCGCCCGACCAGCGTCATCGTCCTTGAGCATCGGCACGACAAGCAGAGTGCGGACGCCACCCAGATTAACGCCCGCGACGGCCCGCGGATCGCCTTCGAGCGTAGGCCGGGTCCTTGCCATAGTCCGCAATGTGCACCGGCTCGCTGGTCGCGACGACGCGGTCTGAGCGGATTGTTCGCGGTGAGCGGACGTGTTCGCGCTGAAACGCGTCTGCGAAGGCCGATGGGACGTTGAGTATGCGCGACGAGCCGGAAGCATCGCCGTTCTCGAAGCAGAACAATGTGCCGAATTTCGGCTTCGCAAATACGCGTCGCATTTTCCAGCATGGCCTCGAACACCGGCTCCAAGTCGCCCGGCGAACTCGAGATGACCTGCAGCACCTCGCGACGTCGCGGTCTGCTGCTCCAGCGACTCGGTGAGATCGTCGGTGCGCTGGCGCAGCTCGGCAAGCAGCCGCGCGTTCTCGATCGCGATGACGGCCTGCGCGGCAAAACTTTCGACCAGCTCGATCTGGTGCGCGGTGAACGGCTGCACCTGCTTTTTGTAGATGCCGATCGCCCCCAGCAACGCGCCATCCCGCAGCATGGGTACATTGACCACGCTGCGCGCGCCGCCGTCGTCGGCGAGAATCACGGCATTCTGCTCGCCGGCAAGGTAGGCTGCTTCCTTGCGGATGTCCTCCATGTGATAGACGCGCTTTGTTTTTACAACGCGGCCGAGCGGATTATCGTCGGGCGGCCGGAAAACCGGCTGCCGCTGTCGCACCTTGAAAAGCTTGAGCGGCACGTTGTGCAGCGCCACCGTCCGGAATGTGCCCTCGCCTTCGTAGAGCATCATCACGCCGAACTTGGCGCCGCAAATCCCAGTCGCCCTGTCCAGAATGGCACTGAAGATCAACTCGAGCTGCCCGGGCGAATTGGCGATGATCTCGAGGACCTCCGCCGTCGCCTTCTGCTGCTTCGATGGCCTCGTCCCGCTCGCGGCGAAGCTGCGCGACCTGATCGGCCGGTTGACGAGGCTTGGCGCGCGGGCGGGATGCGCGCGGCGGCGGAAAGCGCCGCGGTTTGACCGGCTTGCGGCGCCCCGACTTCATTGCGCGGCCTGACGTTCGACGTTGATCGGCAGCGAGAACTGGAAGGTCGAGCCCTTGCCCAGCTCGGATTCGACCCACAGCCGGCCGCCATGCATCTCGACGATCTGCTTGGCGATGGCGAGGCCCAGACCCGTTCCGCCCTTTTCCTTGGTGGTCGAGGAGTCGGCCTGCTGGAACTCCTCGAAAATCTTGGCCTGGTCGGCCGGCGCGATGCCGGGGCCGGTATCGGTGACCGAGACGGTGAACGAGTCGTGGGACGCCGCCGCCTTGATCGTCACGCCGCCCTGATCGGTAAACTTGAGCGCGTTGCCGACCAGGTTGAGCAGCACCTGGGTGAGCCGGCGCTCGTCGCCGTGGGCGGCCGGCAGTTGGGCGGGCATCTCGACGTTGAGCGCGAGGTTCTTGTTCTTGGCGAGCGACTCGACCACGCCGAACACGTTGTAGACCATGTCCTTGATCGAGTAGTCGGTGAGCGAAAGCGTGAGCTGGCCGGCCTCGATCTTGGACAGGTCGAGCACGTCGTTGATCAGCCCGAGCAGGTGCTTGCCGTTGGTCTGCACGCGGGTCAGCACGCCCACCATCTTTTCCGCCGGCTCGCCATAGATGCCGTCGAGAATGAGCTCGGTGTAGCCGAGGATGGCGTTCATCGGCGTGCGCAGCTCGTGGCTCATGTTGGCAAGGAACTGCGACTTGTGCTTGCTCGCGTCGGCGAGCTGGCGGCTCTTCTCCTCGATCTCCAGGAACAGCCGCGCGTTCTGGATGGCGAGCACCGATTGCGCGGCGAAGGTGCGCAGCAGATCGACCGTGCTCTTCGAAAACTCGCCCGGCTCCTTGCGGCGCACCACCAGCGCGCCGAAAATCTCGTCGGAGCGCAGCAGCGGAACCAGCAGCCGCGCGCGATAGCCCTCCCGCAGCATGATCTCGTTGACGGGCGACGGCGGCTCGTTGCGCAGGTCGGCGATCTGCATCGGCTCGCCCTGCTCGGCCGCCTCGCTGACCGCCTCGGAAATGCTGACGTGCTGGTCGCGCACCGCCGCGATCGTCTCCTCGCTCATGCCGTAGGTGGCGCGCAGCCGGAACTCCTGCTGCAGCTCGTCGAACACGTAGATGGCGCCGGCCTCGGTGTTGGAAAGCTGGGTTGCCTTGGTCACGATGGTCGAGAGCACCTGCTCGAGATCGAGCGTCGAGTTGACCGCCTGGGAGACTTCGCCGAGCGCGCGCAGCTCGCCGACCGATTGCGCCAGCTCGCTGGTGCGCTGCTCGACCTTGTTTTCCAAGTCGGCGTAGGATTCCTGCAGCCGCTCGCCCATGTCGTTGAACTGGTTGGCGAGACCTTCAAGCTCGTCGCCGGTCTTGATCGAGATGCGCTGCGCGAAATCGCCGCTGCCGATGCGCGCGGCGCCCGCCCGCAACGCCTGGATCGGGCCGACCATGCGCCGGGCCAGGAACACTCCCGCCAATCCGGCGAAGATCAGCGCGGCGAGCAGCACATAGACGAGCCGGTACAGCGCCTCGTAGAGCGAGGCATAAGCCTCCTCGACCGGCAGTTCGACGAACATCCGCCAGCCGAGCGGCTCGATCGGCGCCGAAGCGGTGAGCACCTCGCGGCCCTGGATGTTCTGCGCGACCTGCAGATTGCCGTCCGGGTCGTTGGGATCGCTCTGGCGCGCGGCGCGCACCTGCGGCAGCCGCGACATGTCGGTATTGCGCAGCACCAGGCTGATGTCGGGATGCGCGATCAGGCGTCCCTGGCGGTCGATCACATAGGCGCTGCCGCTCTCGCCGACCTTGATCTGCGAGACCACGTCCCAGATCAGCTTGAGATTGACTTCGGCGATGCTCACGCCGGCGTCGCGCCGGGTGCCGGCGAGCGAGAGCGTCATGTAGGGCTCGGACTCGCGGCGGAAGTAGACCGGGCCGTAGTAGATCTTGTTCGCCGCAGCCTCGGTGAACTTCGGCTCCTTGGAGAAGTCGATGCCGCTGCCGACCACGTCCATGGCGAGACGGGAGACACGCAGCCGCTCCTTGCCGGAGGAATCGACCTGCGCCAGTTCGGTGATGGCGGGCACCTGGCGAAGCAGCCGCAACGCGTCGAAGCGGCGCTGCTCGATCGAGCTCGCCGACCACGGCAGTTGCGTCGTCCAGCCGAGCTGGCTTTCGATTTCCTTGATGAACTGGCTGATCTTCGCGGAGGCCGCTTCCGCCTGCTCGCGCTGGATGCGGATCAGCGCCGCCTTGTGTTCCTGGTAGTAGAAATAGACCTCGAACATGCCGTTGGAGAGCAGCGCGACGCTCACCACCAGCACGAACAAGCCGACGTATTTGGTGAACAGCCGGCTGCGGATCGGGGCGCGCTGCTTCCGCGGCATCATGGCCGGGACCAACGGCCCCCTCGGCGGCAGGCCGCCGGCGCCAGATCCTGTCCAGGACGCGACGATTCCCCATGCCCGGAAGGTAGCGGGGCCGGGCCAAATTGTCTCGCACCAGCCGGTGGGTTAACCCCCGGCAAGGTGCTCCCCTACGGGTGTTTTGGGTTGAATCTGCTCACTTTTCCGCGCCGATCTGGCGGCCATGCTCGCTAAACCTGATGTGCTATGGTCCGCCCTTCCCCGCCGGCGCCAGGAGCACGAGTGGTTCAGCGCGACCTCATTTTTGACCTTGGCATGTACGAAGGCCAGGACTCTAAATTCTACCTGTCCAAGGGATTTCGCGTCGTTGCGCTGGAAGCCAATCCTGAACTGTGCAGGCGTAATTCGGAAACGTTCGCGAAAGAGATCGCCGAAGGCCGCCTCTCCATCGTGCCCAAGGCGCTGTGGCACGAGGCCGGCAAGCACATCCCGTTCTACATCTATTCGGCCTGGAGCAGTGTTTATCCGGACATCGCCGGACGCGACAACAGTCCGACCACCGAAGTGCAGGTGGTCACCACCACAGTCGCGGAAATGTTCGCGCAGTTCGGCGTCCCGCACTATCTCAAATGCGACATCGAAGGCGCCGACAAGATCGTGTGCGATCAGGTCAGCGCCCAGCCGCTCAAGCCCGACTTCGTGTCGTTCGAAGACGAATACGGTGAGCTTGCAAAAATCCTGGCGGCGGCCGGCTACGATCGCTTTCAATTCGTCAACCAGGGCCGCCTGCACAAGACGCGTCCACCCAATCCGCCCCGCGAAGGGAAATTCGCCGACGCGCAATTCGACGGCGCCAGCAGCGGATTGTTCGGCCGCGAGCTCAACCCGCGCCACTGGATCGATCTCGCGGGATACGAGCGCCGCCTGCAATTCTGGATCGCGATGCGCGAGCGGCGCGTCAATCCGCTCGTTGAATACGCCTGCCGGAGGATCGGCAAGGCGTTCCGCCTGGACTGGCTGGTCAAGACCGGCTGGGCCGACGTCCACGCCACGCGCGCGGATGTGCTCGGCCGGCCGCCAGCCTGACGTTTACACCAGCACGAAGTCAGTCATCTTCAGGTCGTGGTAATTGCTAAAGACCGCCAGTTCTATAAATTACCGCCCACCTGCGGTTTTTCAAAAACAAGGTGTTGGAGGTTGTGTTGTATCTGAACTGGTTCGGTCCGATGTACTGATGCGGACACTGCGGCGCCCTTAACAAAGTCAGTTCGCAAAGTTGTTAGCTCCCGAACCACCTATCGAATGTCCAGCAGCGAGGCCAAATTCGGCCTTGTTGATCAGGAGCTTGTCCCTTTCAGCCGCACCCTGAAGTCGGCGATTGTTGTCGACGCCCGGATGTCGATGGCCGCGCCTCCGAGAATGGGTTGAATAAAACCAAACATGCCTTCTTCCAGAGTCCGCCAGTCGAGCGTATCGAAGGATCATAGCCCGCCAATGAGGGTGTCGTTGCCGTTCCTACCTTGAAGGAGCGTGGTCATCGCCACTGCCGCCTTCGAGCCGATCGGGTCCCGGCACCGCCAGGATGGTGTCCCTTGCCGAATTCGCCAAAAAGGCTGTTATTGCCTACCATCGCCCGTGAGTTTGTCATCGGAGGTGCTGCCGGTCGAGATTTTTCGAATCCGCTAAGCGTGTCGGTGCCTGCACCGAGGGTATCTTGTCGGGTAACACCGAAAGGTCGACCAGTGACGCCCGCTGTTGATGTCAAATAGACGGCGGTATCTCCCGTCCCCGTGCCGCCATCCAGGATGTCGTCGACATCGCCAGCCCCGCCGTCCGATTCTTCGTTGCCCGCTCCACCGAAAATCTTGTTGGCGCTCATATCGCCCGCTGAGCTTGCTGCGTGATTTCCGAGCAGCGGCCAGGTTCTCGATATCGGTCATAAGTTCGAGTTCACCGGCCATATAAACTGAAGGGCTGCTTGCATCAGATCGACCGTCACGGCGATCGCCGAACCGGCGACAGAATGCGTTGTCGGCTGCCGCCTTCGCCATTCAGCGAATCGGTTCCCAAGTCCGCCCTCCAGGACATCGTCGCCATCGCGCCAAAGAATCGTTGTCTTTTGAATTGCCGGTCGAAACATCGTTGCCAGCAGATTGCAACGATGTTTTCGAATTCTTGATCTTGTCACCGGCGCCGTCGCTGCCGACGGGACCTGGACGGTCTGCTGAACGCCATCTTCGCCCAATGTCACCGTCACCGCCAGCGAAGAGAGAACCTTCGAAGCTGCAGGGTGTTGAGGACTCATGCCCCCATCAAGGAGTACGGCGCCAGCGCCTCCTTTGATCAAGTCTACATCTTGGCCGCCGAAGTTGTTTTGCATTGCCGTCGCCGATCAGCGTGTCCGCTCCATCAGAGCCGATGATGTTCTCGAAATTCGATGTCGTGTCGCCGTCTGCGTCGGTACCGACGCCGGAAGCTGTCGACGTTAGAAGATTTACGGTGACGCCAGCCCACAAGGATCGGTAGCATGGCTCACGGTATCGCCGGCCGCGCCGTTGCCTTGACCGTCGAGGACGTCGGCGCCACCGCCACCCTCGATGGTGTCGTTGCCGTCTCCGCCCAAGATCGTGTTCTTGCCCAAGGTTCCGGTCGGGATATTCGTTGCCCTGCCTCCAGCCAGGGTCTCGAAAGCTGAAAATAGTGTCGATACCGGAGCCTCCAGGTGTTTATGAGCGATACCGTCTATCGAGAGGTTACCGGTGACCGAACCGGCGGTCCCGGAATAGGTCAGCGTGTCAGCCGGCGGCAATGGAATTCATGAAGCCATCCAGGTGTCGTTTCCGAGCCCGCCCCGTCGATGACGTCATCGCCATCGGCGCCTGAAATCTTGTTGCTGCAACTTCGTTGCCGGTCAGCACATAGTTGGCGAGCATTCCCCTTGCCAGATTCTCGATGTTCTTGATCTTGTCGCCTTGCGCGGGCACCCGCCTTGCCCGATCAGTTTCCGCCCCGTTCGACGCCGAGCATGATCGTCACGCCGTCCATCTCGCCATCGTCGGTCAGCAGTATCGATCCCCCAGCGCCGCCATCAGGGTATCGGCGCCGGCGCGGCCGGACATATCAATCGTTGCCGTTGCCGCCCGGTGAGCACGTCGTCCTTGCCGGATTCCATGCAGACAGTCGTTGAACGCCGATCCGATCAGAGCGTCTCGAAGCCTGTGTTGCTGTCGCCCTCGGCATGGCCACCGATACCAAAGGCGCCCAGCATCACGGTGACCGCCGCAGAGCGATTGGCATAGGTACAGCATGTCGAAGCCGCTATCGCCGGAAAGCAGATCGCCGCCCACGCCACCCTGGACCACATCGTCTCCCTCGCCGCCTTCCAGCGTATTGGCCAGATTGTTACCAGGAGACATCATTCTCTTTCGACCCGATGACCCGTTCGATCTCCGAAATATTGTCTCCTTCGGCGTCCCCGCCAACACCAATGGTTTGCGCGCCGTCCTTGCCGAGCGTCACGGTCACGGCAAGCGCGCTGGCAGAGTAATCGGCGCCGTCGTGCCCGATGCCACCAATCAACGTGTCGGCGCCCGCCAGACCAGCGAGCTTGTCGCCGCCGTCGCCCCCCGTCAGGACGTTGGCTTTGGCGTTGCCGACGGGTTTGTCGGCAAAGCCGGACCCTAAATATTCTCAAAATTCAGAAGCGTATCCGTGCCGTTTCCGGTGATGACCGCACCGAAGTCGCTGAGAGACGCGTAGATGACGCCGGATGCGTTCGCGAAGCTCAATGTGTCGATACCGCCGCCACCATCAAGCGTGTCGTCACCCTTGCCGCCTTCGATGATGTTGTCGCCGGCGTTGCCGGTGAGCTTGTCGTCCTTGTCCGAACCGGTCAGGTTCTCGAACCCGGTCAGCGTGTCCTTGCCGGCGCCAACGGTGTCCTGCTCCGTGGTGCTGGACAGATCGACTGTCACGCCCATCGCGGCGGAAACATAGCTGACTGTATCGATGCCGCTGTTGCCTTTGAGGATGTCGTCGCCGCCGCGGCCTTCGATCGTGTCGTTGCCCGCGCGGCCTTCGATCGCATTCGCGATCATGGAGCCGGTCAGTTTATCGTCCTTGGCCGATCCGATGAGGTTTTCGAAGGAAAAGATCAAGTCGCCATTGGCGTCTCCGCCAAAGCCATTCGTGAGAAACATGTGGTCCAGGGTCACCGTAACCGCAGAACCCGAGCTGGCGTAGCTAAGGGTGTCGATATCAACGCCACCATCCAACGTGTCGGATGCAAGACTGCCCTCAATGACATCGTCACCCGCATTGCCGTAGATGTTCTCGAGTTGCTTGTGACCCTTGAGGAAGTCGTTCTTGGCTCAGCCGTCGATCATTTCAAAGTTCGCGATCTGGTCGCCGGCGGCATCGCCGCCCGCGCCGACTGTCTTTGCGCCATTGTCGCCGAGCGTGACAGTCACCCCGGCGGCGGACTGGGTGTAATCCAGCGTGTCGAAACTGGCGCCGCCGTCGAGAACATCGGCGCCCACGCTGCCGTGCAGGCGATCGAAACCTTCGCCGCCGGACATCACATTCACCTGGCCATCGCCGAACAGCTTGTCGTTGAAGGCCGATCCAACAAGGTTCTCGAACGTGGCCACCGTGTCCTTGCCGGCGCCGACGGTGTCCTGCTCCGCCACGATCGACAGGTCGACGGTCACCCCTGCGGCCGCCGAGGCATACGACAGCGTGTCGTTCCCGTTGCCGCCGGTGAGCTGGTCGTCGCCGGCTCCGCCTTCGACCAAGTCGCTGCCGCCGGCACCGTCGATCACATCCTTGCCGGCGAAGCCACGAATGATGTTATTGCCGCCATTTCCGGTGATCTGGTCGACAAACAGCGAGCCCAGCACGTGCTCGAAGTGCTTGAGCTTGTCGCCATCGGCTTCGCCGCCCGCGCCGACGGTCTCGACATCGGCGGCCCCCAACGTAACCGTCACGCCAGCGCTGGAATTCTGATAGTCCAGCCAATCTCCGGTGCCCAAGCCGCCGATCAGAACGTCCGCTCCATCGCCACCCTGGACGACGTCGTCACCGGTGTTGCCTTTGATGGTGTCATCGCCACTGCCGCCAAAAAGCGTGTCGTTCTCCGCGCCGCCGCCGATGATGTCGTGGTCGCCGCCGCCCGACAGCGTGTTGGCTCCGGCGTCTCCGGTGAGCGTGTCGGCGTGGTCGGAACCAGTCAAATTCTCGATGTTGCTGATCTTGTCGTCTTCGGCATCGCCTCCCTTGCCGGTGCTCTGCGTACCGTCGGGGCCAAGCGTGACCGTCACGCCCGCCGTTGAATTTTCGAAATTCAGGAGATCGATCCCTGCCCCGCCGTCGAGCACATCTGCCCCGGCCCCGCCTTCGATCTGATCGTTGCCGTCGCCACCATTGATGACGTTGACGCCCCCGTTGCCGATCAGGATGTCGTGGAGCGCCGAACCAACAAGGTTTTCGAAACCCGACAACACGTCGCCTGAAGCGTCGGCACTGCTGTTTGCGCCAGAATGCCGTTCTGAACGCCGAGGTCGACGGTGACGGCGCCGAGCGAATTGGCGTAACTCACAGTGTCGTTGTCCGCGCCGCCGGCGAGCGTGTCCGCGCCCTGACCGCCCTCGATGATGTTGTCGCCTGCTGCGCCGACGATCTTGTCAGCGTGTGACGAGCCGAGGACGTTCAGAATGCTTCCGATGACGATCTTGTCACCTTCAGCATCGCCGCCGAA
This sequence comes from uncultured Alphaproteobacteria bacterium, assembly GCA_963711955.1. Lineage (GTDB taxonomy): Bacteria > Pseudomonadota > Alphaproteobacteria > Rhizobiales > Xanthobacteraceae > Z2-YC6860. Next base: position 89,527 of record CAVQGC010000018.1, read on the forward strand.
CTGATCCAAAACCGAGAGATCGATAGTGACCTTGTCGCCGGAGGATGCGTAGGTCGCCCAGTCGTTGCCACCGCCGCCGACCAAGATGTCTTTTCCTGCGCCGCCTTCGAGAACGTTGGCGGATGCGTTCCGGTCAGGGTGTCGTCGAACGCGCTGCCACGGACGTTCTCAAATAATGAAATCTTGTCGTCCTGTGCGTCGCCGCCGTTGGCGGTGGTCTGCGCCCCGTTCGCGCCCAGAGTGACCGTAACGCCCGCTTTGAACTCGTTGTAGTCGAGCAGATCGACGCCGCCGCCGCCGCTCAGAGTGTCCGCGTCGCCGCCACCGACGACGCGATCGTTGCCCTCGCCGCCATCGAGATTATCTTTGTCCTCGCCGCCGATGAGGCGGTCGTTCCCGCCCATAGCTTTGATGACGTCATTGCCACCCAGGCCGACCATAACGTTCGCCAGTCCGTTGCCGGTCAGCGTATCGTTGCCGTCACCGCCAATGACGTTCTCGAAGTTCTTGATTTTGTCGCCCTGCGCATCGCCGCCAGATGCAGTCGTCTCTGTTCCCGCCGCGCCGAACGCCACGGTGACGCCCGCGATGGCGCCCAGATAGGACAGCATGTCGATGCCGCCCTGGCCGTCGAGCGTATCGGCGCCTGCTCCACCGGTAATCCAGTTGTCTCCGGAGCCGCCGGCGATGAAATCCTTGCCCTGGCCGCCATCGAACTGGATGCTGTCGGCATTGCCGACAAGCTGATCGTTGCCGTCGGAACCGATGAATTTTTCGATCGATGTGAAGAGGTCAAAGGCCGCGGCCCCGCTACCCTGAGCGACGGAGTTGAGGTTGATGGTGACGGTCCCGGGGGATCCGGCATAGCTCACGGTGTCGAAGCCGTCACCGCCGTCGAGGGTGTCCGTTCCCGTGCCGGCGTCGCTCAGTCCAAAGGCGCCGCCAAAAAGTGTGTCGTCGCCGTTGCCGCCCTTGAGGACGTCGTTGTTGAGACCTCCCGACAGGATGTCGTTGCCCTCACCGCCTTCGAGGATGTCGCCGTCGTGGCCGCCATTCAAAGTGTCGTCGCCGTCCTGTCCCTTGATCGTGTCGAGGCCGTAGCTGCCGGAAAGGACGTCGTTGCCCTCACCGCCGTTGATCTTGTCGCTCTCATTAAAGCCTTTGAAAACGTCGGCGCCCTTGTTGCCGTTGAAGGCGTATTCGAGCGAAATGAAGAACTGGTTCAGCGCGAAGGTGTTGTTGCTCGCCGCCTGGACGATCGCCGCATAGAAATCGGCCGCATCGAAACTTAGCGTGTGAATCTCGATGATGTCTTCATCCGGCCCATCCGCATTGACGATGATGCGGGTGATGGTGCCGCCGGTCAGCTCATTGCCGTTGTAGGTGAAATCGTTGCCGTCGCTGATCAGCTTGAGCTTGATCGCGCCGCCCAGCAGCGAATCGGTGTCGTTGAAAAGCCTGAACTCGCTCGCAGTCGTGACTTGCGGGCTGGCAGGATTGGAATGAGAAAACCATGTCACGAGATCGAGATCGCTGCCCAGCGTGGACAACACATCGACATTGATCGCCATGGCGCTTTTCCCTTTGCTCTGCCCCACCGAGGTGGGAAGTTGGCTCCCGAAGCCGGCAATCAGCCGGGGAAGGACGGCGGACGGCACACCCGGACGCATCCGGCCGTTCAGGAGTTGGTCGCTTCTCCCCGGACAAGGTTCAACGAATTCTGTATTTATTTCGATTTTATCGCTGTAGAACCGAAATTAATACGGCGGATAGGGAATTTGGCGGGTTTTTTGTCAAAAACGTCAATTCAGCCGGCTTCGGCGCCGCCCGCAGCCTTGTGAGGACCGATGCGCGACCTGACGACGTCGATGGCAAGCTCTTGGAAATGCTGCAGAAAGACGGCCGGACGACCTATAGCGATCTGGGTCAGGCGGTCGGTCTGGCGGTTTCGTCCGTCAACGAGCGCGTTCGCAAGCTCAACGAGCAAGGCGTCATCCAGGGCTGCACGCCCAAGTGTCGCCGGAAGCGCTTCGCCTGGAATTGCTGGCGTTCATTTTTGTCGGCTGGAACGAGCCCGCGGTCGAGCCCCGCTTCCTGGCGCGCATTGCGCAGGAAAAGGAGGTTCTCGAGTGCCACCACGTCACGGGCGCCTGGAACTACCTGCTGAAGGTGCGGGTCCGGAACACCAGGATGCTGGAGGGGCTTCTCGGCCAAGGTGATCAAGGCGGTGGAGGGCGTGGAGCGCACCGAGACGCTCATCGTTCTGTCCTCGCCGAAGGAGACATCAATTCTGCCGACCACGCCGCCGGACTGGTTCACCTGATCGGTCAGGATCAGGTGGAGGACGGCCTGGGATGCGCGGTGATGGTGCCCAGGGGCGGAATCGAACCACCGACACTGCGATTTTCAATCGCATGCTCTACCAACTGAGCTACCTGGGCGCCGAAGCCCGCCAGTGGCGGGCTTTTTGCGGAGCGCGGCGGTTATAGAGGCTCGAATTTCCGCCTGTCCAGGATCGGCGGGCCGGCGTGAAAGCCTCACCCTTCACCCTTGATGCCGGCCTCCTTGATGATCACGCCCCACTTGTCCATCTCGCGCTTGAGATGCGCGCCAAGCTCCTCGGGCGTCGAGCCGACGATCGCCGACGCCAAGCTGCTCCAGCCGCGACTTGATCGCCGGATCGGCCAGCGCCTTGACGGTGTCGGCGTGGAACTTGCGGATGATCGGCTGCGGCGTCTTGGCCGGCGCGAAGAACGCGTACCAGGCCGACACGTCGAAGCCCGGCACGACCCTCCTCGGCGATCGGTCGGCACGTCGGGCAGCGCACCGGCGCGCTTCAGCGTGGTGACGCCGAGCGCGCGCAGCTTGCCGCTCTGGATCAGCGGCATCACCGCGCCGATGTTGTTGAACATCACGTCGACGCGGCCGGGAATGAGATCGTTGAGCGCCGGCCCGGCGCCGCGATAGGGCACGTGCAGCATGTCGACGCTCGGCCATCCGCTTGAACAGCTCGCCGGAGAGATGCACCGAGGTGCCGTGGCCGGACGACGCATAGGTCAGCTTGCCCGGATTGGCCTTGGCGTGCGCGATGAACTCGCGCACCGTTTTCGCCGGCGAGTCGCCGGCACCGCCATCACGTTGGGATAGTCGCAGATCAGGCTGACCGGCGCGAAATCGGCGACCGGGTCGTAGGGCAGCGTTGTCGAACAGGAACTTGTTCACCGCGAGCGGCATCGAATGCAGCATCATGGTGTAGCCGTCGGGCTCGGCGCGCGCGACGATCTCCGGTGCCGATGTTGGTGGCGGCGCCGCCGCGGTTCTCGACGACGAACTGATGGCCCCAGATCTCCGAGAGCTTCGCTGCCATCACGCGCGCGATCGCGTCGGTGCCGCCGCCGGGCGGGAACGGCACGATCAGGCGGACGAAGCGGTTCGGCCAGTTCGGCCTGCTGAGCCTGCGCTGCGAACGGCAGCATCGAAGCAAGTGCCGATGCGCCCGAAAGCTCGCAGAAGCGGCGGCGGTCGAGCATCGCTCACGCTCCTGGTGCCTGCTCTGATCAAGCTTAGAGAGGCCGTCGTTACAGCGGCAATGGTGCAAGCCAGCCGCCGACAGCGGTCTTCAGCGCGGCTCCGCGCCCGGCTGCTCCTCGGCGTCGCCGTCCTCGTCCTCTTCCTCGACCACCGGCACCGTGTAGACGCCGGAGAGCCAGCGGTTCAGATCGACGTCGGCGCAGCGCTTGGAGCAGAACGGCCGGCTCTGCTGCGCCGTGGGCTTGCCGCAGATCGGACATTTGGCGGATTCGGACATGACGTTCATGGCTCGTCTTTATCCACAGCGCTTCGCGAGCGGCGCTCGACGCGTCGCTCGCCCGCAGTTCGGTCTTCAGGACCTTGCCGTAATTGTTCTTCGGCAACGCATCGACGAACACATAGTGCTTGGGCCGCTTGAAGCGCGCGATCGAGGAAAGGCACAGCGCATCGAGCTCGGCCTGCGGCGCGTCGCCGACCACATAGGCGACCACCACCTCGCCCCATTCGCGGTCCGGCCGGCCGATCACCGAGACCTCGCGCACCCCGGCGTGCTTGAGCAGCACCTCCTCGACCTCGCGCGGATAGATGTTCGAGCCGCCGGAGATGATCATGTCCTTGGAGCGGTCCTTCAGCGTGAGATAGCCGTCGGCGTCGAACGCGCCGATGTCGCCGGTGTGCAGAAAGCCGCCCCTGAGCGTCGCGGCGCTCGCCTCCGGGTTCTGCCAGTAGCCCGCCATCACGATGTCGCCGCGGCAGAGGATTTCGCCCGCCTCGCCGGCTGGCAGCGCGCGGTCCTCGGCGTCGGCCACCTTGACCTCGACGGACAGCAAAAGGCCGCCCGGCGGACGATAAGTCGTTCCATCCAGCGCGGATGCTCGCGGCGGCGATGTCCCGCTTCGGCAGCACGGTGATGGTCATCGGCATTCGCCCAGCCCGTAGATCTGCGCCAGCCGCGGCCCGAACCGGTCGAGCGCCTTCAGCGCGTCCTCGACATACATCGGCGCGCCGCCCCAGACGATGGTGCGGATGTTTTCGCTCGGGCAATCGGCCGGGCATTCCACCAGCCGCTTCACCATGGTCGGCGCCGCGAACATCGAGGTGCGCGGCCAGGCGCGGAACTGGCCGAAGATTTCCTCCGGCTCGAAGCCGCCGGACTCCGGCACCACGTTGACGCCGCGCCGCATCACATAGGCCATCATGTAGAGGCCCGAGCCGTGGCTCATCGGCGCGGCGTGCAGGATCGGATCGCCGGGCGCGACGCGTGTCGACCTCGTCCAGGTAGGCGTTGCTCGCGGCGGCCAGCACCTTGTGGGTGAGCATCGCGCCCTTCGGCCGGCCGGTCGTGCCCGAGGTGTAGAACAGCCAGGCGAGATCGTCGGGCGCGCGCGGCACGATCGCGATCGGATCGGCGGCGAGCAGCCGCTCGTATTCCGCGCCGCCGATCGCGATCAGCCGATCGAGCGACTTCGGCGCATGCGGTGCGATGGCGCCTTCGATATCGGCGCGAGGCAAGACAAACCCGCGCGCCGGACTGTTCGAGAATGTAGCCAAGCTCCGCGCCGTGCAGCTTGGCGTTGGCCGGCACCGCGGCAAGCCCGGCGTGCCAGATGGCGTAGAGCGCTTCGACGATAGTCCGGGCTGTTCTTCGAGGCGATCGCGACGCGCTCGCCCGGGCTTGAGGCCCATCGCCTGCAAGCGCGCCGGCGAGCCGGGCGACGCGGCCTGCGGTCTCGCCGTAGCTCCGCAGCACGCGCGCACCCAAGCCGAGGGCGGGACGTTCGCCGTCCTCCCTCCCCGCACGTTCAAGCCAGCGCGCGAGATTCATCATTTTTACTCCGCCCTCATCCTGAGGAGCCCGCGAAGCGGCGCGTCTCGAAGGATGGGGCGGCCCTCGATCCTTCGAGACGGCGGCTTCGCCGCCTCCTCAGGATGAGGCCGGGATAGAGCGGCAACTACACCGCGTTCAGCCAGCCGAAATGGATCGGGTAGCCCTCGCCGGACAGCAGCGACGCGGTCTCGTAAAGCGGCAGGCCCGACGATGTTGGTGTAGGAGCCGACGATCTTGACGATGAAGCTGCCGGCGAGCCCCTGCGCGGCATAGCCGCCGGCCTTGCCGCGCCATTCGCCCGACGCGAGATAGGCCTCGATGTCGGTCTCCGACAGCCGCTTGAAGCGCACCCGCGTCTCGACCAGCCGCTGGCGGAACGCTTCCTTCGGCGTCACCAGGCAGATCGAGGTGTGGACGCGGTGGTTGCGGCCCGGACAGCAGCCGCAGGCATTGCGCGGCCTCGTCGAGCAGATCGGCCTTCGGCAGGATGCGCCGGCCGACCGCCACCACGGTGTCGGCGGCAAGGATGTAGGAGCCGGTCAGCTCGTCGTCGAGCTTCACCGCGGCGAGCGCGGTTTCCGCCTTGGCGCGGGCGAGCCGGTTGGCGCAGGCCCGCGGCAGCTCGCCCTTCTTGGGCATCTCGTCGATGTCGGCCGGCCGCAGCGCGTCGGGCTCGATGCCGATCTGGTTGACCAGCGTGAGCCGGCGCGGCGAGCCGGAGGCAAGGACGAATTTGGGGCGGCCGATGATCATTTTGGGGCTTTGCGGGCGTGCGAGGGTCCGCACGCGGATAGCGTAAAGAATGCCGCTTCGACAATGGCCGGATCGGCGAACGTCACTCATTCCCGCCGGGCTGCCAGCCGAACCGCGCCTTGATCCGCTCGGTCAACTGGTCGCGCACCTCGCGGTAGGCGTTCAGCCGCTGCTCGCGGCTGCCCTCGACCGCGGTCGGGTCCGGCGTCGGCCAGTATTCCACGTCGGCGGCCATGGTGCGGGTCAGCTCCAGCGCCTTGTGGTGCGCCTCCGGCGCCAGCGTGACGATCAGGTCGAAGTTCAGGCCCTCCCATTCGTCCAGCTCCTCGAACGTCATCGGCCGGTGCTTGGCGATGTCGACGCCGATCTCCTCCAGCACCGCGACCGCGAACGGGTCGAGCTCGTCCTTGCGCACGCCGGCCGAGGCGACATAGGTGGTCGGCCCGACCAGCTGCTTGAACAGGCCGGCCGCCATCGGCGAGCGCACCGAATTGAGTCCGCAGGCGAACAGCACGGCCTGCGGCTTCGTGCTGCGCGGCGGAGCGGCCATGATAAGATCAGCCCTTCCAGTGCAGCACGCAGATCAGCGTGAACAGGCGGCGCGCGGTGTCGAAATCGACCTCCAGCTTGCGCTTGACGCTGTCCTGCAGGATGCGCGAGCCCTCGTCGTGCAGGCCGCGACGGCCCATGTCGATCGCTTCGATCCGGTCGGGCGTCGCGGTGCGGATCGCTGCGTAATAGCTGTCGCAGATCATGAAATAGTCCTTCACGATCTTGCGGAAGCGGCTGATCGAGAGATGATGCGCCACCACCGGCTTGCCGTCGGCAAGCCTGATGTCGAGCACCAGCCGGTTGTCGGCAAGGCTGAGGTGCAGCGCGTAGGGCCCGCCGTCGTGGCCGACCGGCGCGAACGAGTTGTCCTCGATCAGGTCGTAGATCGCGACCGCGCGCTCGTGCTCGACGTCGCGGCTGGAGCTGCCGATCGAATCCTCGTCGAGCGTCACCGCGACGAGACGGTTGGGATCGGCTGGCTTGCCGGGGCTCATCGCTTGTTGAGGCGGATCGCCACCGAGCGGGCGTGGGCGTCGAGCCCCTCGGCCTCGCCGAGCGCGATCGCATCCGGGCCCGAGCGCCGCGAGCTGCTCCGGGCCGCATTTGAGCAGCGAGGTGCGCTTCATGAAGTCGAGCACGCCGAGCCCCGACGAGAAGCGCGCCGAGCGCGCGGTCGGCAGCACGTGGTTGGAGCCCGCGACGTAGTCGCCGATCGCTTCCGGCGTGTGCGCGCCGAGGAAGATCGCGCCGGCGTTGCGGATTTTTCCGGCGAGCCGCTCCGGATCGTGCGGTTTCGATCTCGAGATGCTCCGGCGCGATCGCATCGACCAGCGGGATCGCGTCGTCGAGCGTCTTCACCACGATGACCGCGCCGAAGTCGCGCCACGACGCGCCCGCCACCGCGCTGCGCGGCAGCGTCGCGAGTTGCGCGGCCACCGCCTTCTCCACCGCGTCCGCGAGCGCGGCATCATCGGTGATCAGGATCGATTGCGCGGCGGTGTCGTGCTCGGCCTGCGCCAGCAGATCGGCGGCGATCCAGTCCGGATTGCCGTCCTTGTCGGCGAGGATCAGCACCTCGGAGGGCCCGGCGATCATGTCGATGCCGACGGTGCCGAACACCAGCGCGCTTCGCCGCCGCCACATAGGCGTTGCCCGGCCCGACGATCTTCGCCACCGGCTTGATGGTCTGCGTGCCGTAGGCAAGCGCCGCGACCGCCTGCGCGCCGCCGATGCGATAGACCTCGTCGACGCCGGCGAGCTTCGCCGCCGCAAGCACCAGCGGCGCCAGCTTGCCGTCCGGCGACGGCACCACCATGACGAGCCGCTCGCAGCCCGCGACCTTGGCCGGCACCGCGTTCATCAGCACCGACGACGGATAGGCCGCGGTGCCGCCCGGCACGTAAAGCCCGACCGCCTCGATCGCGGTCCAGCGATGACCGAGCTCGACGCCGAGCGAATCGATGAAACGGTCGTCGGACGGCTTCTGCCGCCGGTGATAGGCCTCGATGCGGTCGCGCGCCAACGTCAGCGCATCGATCGCGCGGCGGTCGCACGCCGCCGCGGCCTGGTCGAGCTCGGCCGCGGAGACGCGCAGGCCGATCTTGTCCAGATCGACGCGGTCGAATTTTCTGGTCAGCTCGATCAGCGCCTGATCGCCGCGCGCGCGCACGTCGGCGATGATGCCGCGCACGCTCTGCTCGACGTCGTCCGCGGTCTCGCGCTTGGTGGCGAGCAGCGCGGCAAAGCGCGCGGCGAAGTCGGCGGATTGGCTGTCGAGGCGGATCGGCATCGCGCGGTCCGGCCGGGTGTTGCCCCGGTCAAAGGGGAATGGCGCGAGGCCGCGGGCGCGTCAACCCTGTTGCGACCGATCCGGGATTTTCGCGTCCGGGAAATGGTCCGGGCAGATTTCGGCGCCCCAGGCCGGCCCGAGATCGGCCAGTTCGGCCTCCAGGCATTCGACCTCGAGCCGCAGCGCCACGCCGCCGGAGAAGGTCAGCACCACCACGCCGCCCGGCGCGTCGGTCTCGGAGAACTCCACCGCCAGCAGGTTCAGGGCCTCGCTCTTGCCGGCATCCGCGGTCGACGTTGCGGCACTTGCAGGACAGCACCCGCTCGAACCGCAGCGCCGACTGGCAGCGCCGGAACTCCGGGCTGTCGCCGTTGGCGGATTCCCAGTCGAAACGGTTGAGGGCGACCACCACCCGTTTTTCGCCCGGCCGCCAGTGGATGTCATCGGTGCGCACCAGCGCATCCTGCAGATGGGCGGACACGACCTGCATATCGTCGCCGTCGAGCGCGATCAGCTTGAGAGGGTCCATGACGGCGGGCCTGGTTGTTGGACGTGATCCGTAGTTAGGAAAGGGCCATCCGGCAGCAAGTCCATCCCGGCGCCCATTCACCGAGGTCCAATTTTATTCCTCAAAAAACCGTGCTGCGATGCAGCCATTCTGGCGGCCGGACGTTACTGACAACATCTCCCCGGCTCGGGTAAAGTCCCCGCCTGACCGTCAATTGTGGCGCCCGTCGCGTATTCATCGGAGGAAAAGTATGAAGTTGTTGCAGTCGTTTTCCCGGCCCGCGGCCGTGTCATGCCTGGCGGTTTTGCTGTCGCTCAACGTCGCGATCGCACAGGACAAGGGCGTTCGAGCCGCAGGTCGGTCAGGCCGGCAAGGACGTGATCTGGGTGCCGACGCCGCAGGCGCTGGTCGACAAGATGATGGACATGGCCAAGGTCACGGCGAACGACACCGTGTACGACCTCGGCTCCGGCGACGGCCGCACCGTCATCACCGCGGCCAAGCGCGGCGCCACGGCACAGGGCATCGAATACAACCCGGACATGGTCGAGCTGTCGAAGCGCAACGCCGCCAAGGAAGGCGTCGGCGAAAAGGCGAAGTTCATGAAGGCCGACCTGTTCGAGACCGACTTCTCGAAGGCGACCGTGATCACCATGTTCCTGCTGCCGGACATCAACCTGCGGCTTCGCCCGAAGATCCTCGACATGAAGCCCGGCACCCGCATCGTGTCGAACACCTTCGACATGGGCGACTGGACGCCGGATGAGGTCGCCACCGCGGTCGATGGCTGCACCTCGTACTGCAAGGCCAATTTCTGGATCGTGCCGGCCAAGGTCGCGGGCACCTGGAAGCTGCCGCAGGGCGAGCTCAAGCTCGAGCAGAAATACCAGATGATCACCGGCACGCTGCGCAACGGCAGCAACACCGCGCCGATCACCAACGGCAAGATGAACGGCGATCAGATCAGCTTCACGGTCAACGGCACGCAGTTCACCGGCAAGGTGAACGGCAGCGCCATGGAAGGCACCTGGCGCGCGACGAAGAGCTGAGCGTCCGGTTTTCTAAAGGCGGCCGCCGCGGAAACGCGGCGGCCTTTATCTTTAGCGCTTCCTCCGGGCCAGCAGATCGGCAGCGGATGCCGAGCAGCAGGACGACCGACGCCGACCAGCGCGCCCCAGCCGGCATAGGCGACGCTGGAATAGAGCAGGTAGAGACACGTCAGGCAGAACAGCGCCGGCGTCACCGGATAGAGCGGCATGCGGAACGGCCGCTCTCGATGCCGGCTCGCGGTGGCGCAAAATGATCGACGAGACGCCGACCAGGAACAGGAAGAACCAGAACACCGGCGCGGTGTAGTCCACCATCGCCTCGAAGCCTTCCCTGGTGGTGGCGCCGAACGCGATCAGCGCCAGCGCGATCGCGCTTTGGAGATAGATCGCGTTGCGCGGATTGTTGCCGGTCGCACTCCAGAAGCTGAGCGACCGCACCGCAAGATCCTCGCCGAGCGCGTGATAAACCCGCGCGCCGGTGAAGATGCTGGCGTTGATCGTGCTCAGCGCCGCGCAGCAGACGAACAGGCTGAGCAGCACTGCGCCCGCAGGGCCCATCCCCGCCCGCATCACGTCGGCGGCGATTGCCGGTGCTCTTGCGCATGCCCTTCGAGCCCGAGCACGTGCAGATACGCGAGGTTGATCAGGAGATAGAGCAGCGTCACCGCAAGCGTGCCGACCATCAGGATGCGCACCATGTTGCGGCCGCACGTCGCGCACGTCCTTCGAAAGGTAGGCCGCCTCGTTCCAGCCGCCGTAGGTGAACAGGATGAAGACGATGGCAAGGCCGAGTACGCCGCTGCTGCTTGCCGCGGGCACGACCGCCGCGGACGGCGCGGGGCTCGCCAACGCGAAGCCGACGAACGAGACGAACAGCAGCGCGCCGACCTCAAGCACGGTGAAGACGATCTGCGCGTTCTTGCTCTGGTAGGTGCCGGCCAGATTGATCAGGGTGATGAAGATCAGCGCCATCGCCGCATATAGCGGCGACCCGTACGTGCCGAGCGGCCAGAGCTGCTGCGCGTAATCGCCGAACACGAACGCGACCGCGGCGATCGCGCCGGTCTGAATCACCGTGGTGCGCGCCCAGGCGAACAGCAGGCCGACGTCGCTGCCGAGCGCGCGCGTGAGGAAATGATATTCGCCGCCGGTCGAGGGATAGGCGGCAGCCAGCTCGGCATAGACCAGCGCGCCGATCAGCGTGATGACGCCGCCGAGCACCCACAAGCCAAGGAACATCGCGCGTGCTGTCGGCGTTGAGCGCGACGAGCTGCGGCAGCTTGAAGATGCCGACGCCGATGATGAGCCCGACCATCATGGCGATGCCGTCGCCGATCGAAAGGCTGGCGCGCGGCGTCGTGCTCTGCTGCGTCGACATGATGCTCACTCAAACCGTGTTTGGAGTATGGCGGGGCGTGCGGACTTCAGCTTCAGCCGGCCCGCTTGGCCTGCCAGCCGCCGGAGCCCTTGATGGTGTCGCCGTCGACTTCGCCGCGGAACGTGCCGTGCTGGCCGTCGACCTGGACGTCGAAGCTGATCTCCTTGCCGCGCAGCCTGCCGTTGGTGACCGGGACCGACTTGCTGTCGACCTGCGCGGTGCCCGTCGAACATCTGATACTTCTGCTTGAGATCGACGGTGAACTGCTTTTCGCCGCGCTGCACGGTCCAGCGGCCCTCGACCTTGGCCGGCACGATCCAGAGATAGACGTCATAGCGCGGCGCCAGCGTCTCCTTCTGCTCCGGCAGCCAGTCGCCCATGCTGAAGGCATGCGACACGAGCCGCGTGCCGGGCTTGAGGTCGAGCAGCTTCGGGCGCAGCCGCAGGTTGAGGTCGGTGAGCAGATACATCGAGATCACGTCGGCCTTGCTGATGTCGGTCTCGAACAGGTTCTGCTGGCGGATCTCGACCATGTCTGCCGACGTTGTTCTTCTTGACGTTCTCGTTGGCTTCGTGGATGCGGTCGGGATCGAGGTCGACGCCGAGGCCGCGCGCGCCGTATTTCTTCGCGGCGGTGACGGGGATGCGGCCGTCGCCCGAGCCGAGATCGATCAGGAACTCGCCCTTCTTGATCTCCGCCATCTCCAGCATGCGCTCGACCACGTGCATCGGCGTCGGAACGAAGATGACGTCGAGCCGGGGGCTTTCCTGCGCGGACAGGCTAGGTTCCTGCGCGAACAGGCCAGCCGTCAGCGCGACCAAGGAGGCGAAACCGCCGCTGAAATTACGCGCTGCAACAACAGCCTGACCATGGCTCATGAGTATCGACCCTATGTGTCAATGGGATCATCCCGCGAACGCGGTGACGCCAGTATCCGCCACCGCGACGAGGGTTCTGTCACGCGGCCGTTACGTCCGTCACGCGCATGCGGCACTAGCGCAGTAGCCGTCCTGCGACGGCTATGGCCGGGCATGATGCCGATAGATGCTGCGAGTTCTGAAAGCGCTAGCCGCTCACCCGCTCGATCGCCGCGCCGCAGCGGCCGAGCTTGTCCTCCAGCCGCTCGAAGCCGCGGTCGAGGTGATAGACCCGGTTGACCATGGTCTCGCCTTCGGCCGCCAGCGCAGCGATCACCAGCGACACCGAGGCGCGCAGGTCGGTCGCCATCACGGGCGCGCCTTGAGCGTGTCGACGCCTTCGATGGTCGCGGTCTCGCCGTCGAGCTGGATGCGCGCGCCGAGCCGCGCCAGCTCCTGCACATGCATGAAGCGGTTCTCGAAGATCGTCTCGGTGATGCGCGAGGTGCCCTCGGCCATGCACATCAGCGCCATGAGCTGCGCCTGCAGGTCGGTCGGGAAGCCCGGGAACGGATCGGTCGTCACCTCGACCGGCGCGATGCGCGCCGCCGTTGCGCTTGACGCGGATGCCTTCGTTGCTCGACGAAATCTCCGCGCCGCTCTGCGCGATGACGTCGAGCCCCGCCTGCAGCAGCTCCGGCCGCGCGCCTTCGAGCAGCACGTCGCCGCCGGTCATCGCCACCGCCATCGCATAGGTGCCGGTCTCGATGCGGTCGGGCAGCACGCTGTGGCGCGCGCCGCCGAGCCGGGACACGCCCTCGACGATCAGCCGCGAGGTGCCGATCCCGGAAATCCGCGCGCCCATCTTGTTCAGGCAATCGGCGACGTCGCCGATCTCAGGCTCCTGCGCGGCGTTCTCGATCACGGTGGTGCCGTGCGCCAGCACCGATGCCATCAGCGCGGTGTGGGTGCCGCTCACCGTCACCTTGGGGAAACTCGATCTCGGCGCCCTTGAGGCCGTTCTTGGCCCGCGCGATCACGTAGCCGCCTTCGATCTCGATGTCGGCGCCGAGCTTTTCCAGCGCCATGATCAGCAGATCGACCGGCCGCGTGCCGATCGCGCAGCCGCCCGGCAGCGAGACCTTGGCCTCGCCCATCCGCGCAACCAGCGGCGCGATCACCCAGAAGCTCGCCCGCATCTTGGAGACAAGATCGTAGGGCGCGGTGGTGTCGACGATCCGCGAGGCGACGATGTGCAGCGTGTGGCCGTTCTGCTGCGTTTCGCCCGGCCGCTTGCCCGGCACCATCATGTCGACGCCGTGGTTCGACAGGATGCGCTGCAGCAGGCCGACGTCGGCGAGCCTCGGCACGTTGTCGAGGATCAGCGTCTGATCGGTCAGCATGCTGGCGATCATCAGGGGCAGCGTGGCGTTTTTCGCCCCGGAAATCGGGATCGTGCCTTCAAGCCGCCGTCCGCCGACGATGCGTATGCGATCCATGCCCGCTCCTGCCCCGCCTGCCGATCAGGCTAGCCGTTCGGTTTGTCGGGGACAATTCGGGCGGTTTCGTGAGGCGTTTCCTGGGACAATTCTTGCGACGCCTCTTGGGACTGCCCCTCGCCCTGCCGCCGCGCCTTGTCCTGCGCCTTGCGCCGTTTGAGGTTTTCCCGCAAAGCGGCCCCTGCCCGCTTGGCGCGCAGCGCCGCCTGCCGTTCTCCGCGCTTGCCTTTTCCGTCCGTCATGCCCGAAGCGATAGCCGGGCTTCCCCGCGCCCGGCAACGCGCTCGACATCGGCAGGGTGATCGGATATTCGCTCTCGTTCCGATGCTGCCGTAGCTCAGTGGTAGAGCACTCCCTTGGTAAGGGAGAGGTCCACAGTTCAATCCTGTGCGGCAGCACCATTCCAGCAAACGCGCATCGCAATCGTTTAGCGCTGCACCGGCGGCGGCGCCGTCGCGCTGCCCTTCCGGCGCTTGCGCTCATCGACCATCGCGATCGCCTTCGCCGGATTGACCAGGCCCCAGCCGAACTGCGCGTCGCGGCCCTTCGGCCCGAGGTCGGCGGCGGTCGACTCCAGGATCAGCCGCACGTCGCGCGGCGTCAGGGTCGGATCGCGCTCCAGCATCAGGGCGACCACGCCGCTGACGTGCGCGGTCGCGATCGAGGTGCCGGTCGAAATCTGGTAGCCCGCCTGCGGCGCCGGCGCGAGAATCTCGACGCCCGGCGACGCCACCGAGACGTACGGCCCGCGGTTGGCCTGACGGAACAGCTTGTCGCCGCTGTCGGTCGCGGTGACCGCGATCACGTTCGGATCGGCGCCGGGCCACAGCGGCGGCGATTTCGGGCCGGCGTTGCCGGTGGCGCCGATCAGCACCACGCCCTTGGCGGCGGCGTCCTTGAGCGCGCGCTCGAGCGAGGGATCGTACGGGCCGGCGAAGCTCATGTTGATGACGCGCGCGCCCTGGCTCACCGCCCACTCGATGCCCTTGAGGATGGTGAAGGACGTGCTCTCGGCGGTGGCCTGCGTCTCGCTGAACGCGCGCACCGCCAGGATCTTCGCGCCCGGCGCGACGCCGAGCAGCCGGTCGCGCGAGACGATGGCGCCGGCCATGGCGGTGCCGTGGGAATGCGCCCGCGACTTCCGAGTCGGTGGCGTCGAACCGCTGCGAGATCGTGCCGGCCAGCTCGACGTGGTCGCGGTCGACCTCGGAGTCGATGACCGCGACGATGATGTTGTTGCCCGACGCGACGCGGTGCGCCTCGTTGAGCTGCAGCTTGCCCATCATGTACTGCGCCGGATCGCCGCGGCTCGCGGTGAACGGGGCGCGATCGCGGCCGGCACCTGCGCTTGCACCAGCGCAGTACGTCATAGTTCGGCTGCGCGACGGCGACGATGCTGCTGCTGTTCCAGCGGGCGGATGACGTCGCGCACCGAGGCGCCCGGCGGCGATCTGCAGATTGCAGCGCCGTGCTGCCGATCGACGTCAGCGGCTGGCTCCCGAGCACCGTCAAGCCCGATCTGCTGCGCGATCTGCTGGATGCACCGCGGCGGCGTGTTCGCCGGAAGTGCAGCACCACCTGATTGATCGGGAATGAGTCTCGTCGAGCGGCGGCAGCGTGGCATAGCTGGATGCATCGTCCGCCCGCTCCGCGAGTGGGGCGCAGACGGCCGCGCCGGCGCCAGCGAAGCGCGGCGGCGTGCCGGGCGTCTGCGAGCCGGGGCCGCGTGGTCTGCCGGCTGGTGCCGGGCTGCTGCGTCGCCGGTCGGTCGTCAAGCTCGTCAGCTTGATCAGCGCATCGGGCGTCTGCGGCGGCTGCCGATCAGCTGCGAATCGGTATGCAGGGTCGGCGGCGCCAGCACCTCGTTGGGCATCGAGTGACGTCATTGCCCGCCGGCGGAGCGGCCGCAGGATGCCGGTGCGGAACATCTCGCACAGGTCGTCGTCGCAGCTCGCGAAGATCGGTCGGATAGGCCGGCAGCGTGGACGGATATGTGTCACGCCGACCTGGTCGCCCGACGGTGCTGCCGGCGCCGCTGGTCGCGGTGCCGCGGCCGGTGGAATTGACGAGCGTGCCGATCGGGAAGCTCGAGAACGAATCGATCCAGCCCCGTCGGGATGTTGACTGAAGCTGGCGTTGGCGCCGACGAAGCCGCCGACCACGTGTTGGCGCCGCGCGCTCGACGTGCCCGCTGCGAGTCGAGCTGTCGAGCGTGCCGAAATTGGCGCCGGCGAACCCGCCGATCACGTTGTCGCCGCCGCTGCGCGGTGACCGCGCCGGACGACGCCGAGCTGATGATGCGGCCGATGTTCACGCCGGCGAATCCGCCGAGGATGCTGTCCGAGATGCCGGTGCACGGTGCCGAAAGACGCCGAGTTGCTCGATCAAGCCGCCGTTGTAGCCGACAAAGCCGCCGACCCAGGTGTTGGCGCCGGTCGCGGTCACCGACGCCGGTCGCGCTGGACGAGGTAGATCAGGCCGTCGATGTTGTGCACGCCGACAAAGCCGCCAAGGATCGAATTGGCGCCGCCGGTGACGTTGCCGACTGCGACGCTGTTGAAGATAAAGCTGCCGGCGCCCGCGAAGCCGCCGCGCGAGGCTGTTCTGACCCGACGGTGACGTTGCCGCTCGCGCTCGAAGTGGCGATGGTGTTGAGGTTGGCGTACTGAGCGACCGTCGCCCGGCATGGCAATTCGTGCAGCCGTCGGACATTCGCCGGCGCCGACGAGATCCGCCGGCCATGGCTGAAATTGCCGGCGCTGACGTTGCCGGTGGCGATCGACAATCGAGATGAGGCCGCTGTTGTCGCCGACGAAGCCGCCGACCATCAGCCGCGTTGACGTTGGGCGAGCCGACATTGCCGGTCGCAGCCGACAGCTCGATCAGGCCGTGGTTGATGCCGACCAGCCCGCCCAGAACGGTGTCGCGTGCCGTGACTCGTCCGTGGACCCGAGTGCCCGCGGCGCCGGTCACCGTGCCGCTGGCCATGGCGCCGTCGGATGATGCCGGTGTTGAAGCCGACCAGCCCGCCGCCGACCGCGTTCGACCCGACGCGACACGTTGCCGCTTGCAAAGGTCGCGAACGGCGCATGAGCGGAGCTCGGATCGTGCCCGCGTTGAAGCCGACCAGGCCGCCCGCGGTCACGATCTGGCATCCGGAGGGCGTGCTGCATGGCCGCCGGCACGGCTGGCCGCTCGCCGTGACGTTGCCGGTCGCGAACGAATCGGTGATCAGCGCGCCGCGTCGCTGTTGGCGCCGACCAGGCCGCCGAGCGCAACGTTGGTGCCCGCGCTGCTGACGTTGCCGGTGGCGGACGAACAGATCGATCTGGCCGCTCGCCCGGCTGTCCGGTGTTGCCGTTCTGCCCGACCAAGCCGCCGGCGAAGGCGTGTGGCGCCGGCCACGACGTTGCCGCTGGCGGAGGACGAGCTGATGTTGCCCGCGTTGATGCCGACCAGGCCGCCGGCGGTAGTTCGATGCCGCCGTTCGGTCCGAGCACGCCATTGCCGAGCGTCACGTTCGCCGACGACGATGAGCTTGTGATCGTGCCGCGTTCTGCCCGACCAGGCCGCCGGCGACGATGCCGGTGAAGTTGCCGCCGTTGACGGTGCCGCCGGTGATGGACGTTGATGATCTGGCCGCCGTGCAGATGTTCTGGCCGACCAGCAAACCGACGAATTGGTTGTTGCCGGTCGCATTGACCGTGAAATTGGTCAGCGTTGAGATTGCGGATCATGCCGGAGTTGAAGCCGAACGGCGCCGGTCCGGTTGACGATCAGCGTTGCTGATCGTGTAGTTCAGCCCGTCGAATTTGCCGGTGAAGGTGAAGGTGAGTCCGACGAACGTGCTGGCGTGCCGCCGTCGATGTCTGCTGGCCGAGCGCATAGTCTGCGCGCCGGGATTGACGCCCATGGCCTGGAAATTGGCGAATGCTGTTGACCAGCATGAAGTAGGAGTACTGGTTGGCACGCGCTGCCGTCGCACACCGCGGCCGACGTTGCCGTCGGCGTGAAATCGGTCGGCGTGCTGTAGCGTCGCTACGGGTTGTAGTAGACCGTGACCTTGCCCGTGCTGCCGGTCCAATCTGACGCCGCTGCCGAGCGTGTTTTGCTGGCCATGCATAAGCGTGCCGGCGCCGGTGCCGTCACGTCCGCGCGCAGCATCAGATTGCCGGCGCCGGTGTTGCGTGATCGTATCGCGCCGGTCGTTGAATTCGATGTTGCGGAACGCGTTCAACGTCAGCGTGGAGTTGCGAGCTCCAGCTGAACGTGGCGTCGACGATAGATGTCGCCGTTGATCCGGCGCCGGATCGTTGCGTGCACGATCACGTTGCCGCTGTTGAGCGCCGTCAACCGTGGATACTGACAAGAACGTGTCGACGTTGGGATCGCCGTTGAAATCCTGCGGTCCGCCGCCGTTGGCGGTGCCGCTGCCGATCGTCAAGTCGCACGGATCGAGCAGCAGCGTGCCGAACGATGCCGTGCGGCGCGCGCATGTCGGCGATGCCCGAAGTAAGCCAGCGTCTGCTTGCCCGACACTTCGACAAAGCCGCCGTTGCCGCCGCTGCTCGCCGCCGCGCGCGATGATCGTGCCCGGCGAACGTCGTCGTGCCGTCCGCCCACACGATCACCTTGCCGCCGTCGCCGACCGAGGTGGCCGAGGCGTTGATCGTGGTCGCCGCGTCGATGCTCACCGTGGTCGCGTTCGGCACCGCCGCCGGCCTCGAGCGCGGCCTGCGGGATCGATGCCACCGCCCAATGACCATGGCCGCCGCCGGTGTCGCCGCCGATCAGCACCTTGCCGCCGCCGGTCGCGCCGGACGCGTCGAACGTCGCCGCCTTGATCTCGATCGCCTCGCCGGTCACCTGGATGGTGCCGCCCTTGCCGCTCTTGCTGGAGACGTCGAGCGTGCCGGACACCTTCACGGTCTGCGTCGGCAGGCCGGCGACCTTGGTGGTCGAGCCGCCCAGCACGATCTTGCCGTTGCGGTGCCGACCGAGCGCGCCTCGATCACGCCGGTGTTGTTGATGACGGAATCGACCACGGTGCGCGCCGGCGCCGCGGTCAGCTCGACGCGGCCGCCGTTGGCCTTGAGCTTGCCGTCGTTCTTGACCAGCGCGTTGAGCGGCTGGCCGGTCGGCGACGTCCCTCACCGTCGCGGCGATCGAATCGTCGACCGCCAGCTTGATCAGCTGGTCGCCGTAGAAATCGAGCGAGAACGTGTTGCCGGAGGCAAGCCCGATCTTGCCGTAACTGCGCGGTGATGGTGCCGCTGTTGCGCACGCCCGGCGCGACCAGCGCGGCGAAGCCGTGGCTGTGCGAGTTGATCGTGCCCTCGTTGACGATCGAGGCGTCCGGCCGGCCTGGAATGTTGAAGTGGTACCTGCCCGCCATGAAGTTGGCGTTGCTGATGTCGTTGGTGCGTCGCCAGGAAGCCGGCGGTGTTGATCGTCCCGCTGCTGCTGATCATCACGCCGTCGGGATTGACCAGGAACACGCGGCCGTTCGCCGTCAGCATGCCGTTGATCATCGACGGGCCGAGGCCGCCGGTGACGCGGTTGAGCGCGATCGAGCTCGCGTCCGGCTGGACGAAGCGCGTGGTCTCGCCGGCGCCGATGTTGAAGCTGTTCCAGTTGATGATCGCGCGCGGCGTCGACTGGTTGACGTGACGTTGCGACGTGCCGATGCCGGTGACGGTGGCGCCGCCGCCGACCACGTTGGGGCCAAGCGGATTGGCGGCGGCCGCGACGATGCCGAGCGGCACCAGCGCCGTGGTGGCGAGCATGACGCGGCGGAAGGGCGCCCAGTTGCGCATGCTAGTACCGTGCCGTCGTGATGAAGAAGAAGCGCCAGTCATCGCGGGAACCCTCAATCGCTTTGTTGGCCGACAGATCTACGTTGAAGTAGTTCTGCCACCTCAGCCGGACCCCGCCTCCGGCTGATGCGCCTTTGAGGTTGTTCGCGTTCGTGAGCGCTGTCCCCACAGCGCGCTCGATTATATAGACTCGGCCCTTGTCCGCGTAGCCATAAAATTGCGTATCCGGCACCGGGAGCGCCCCTCCCGGGATGTCGTACCGAAGCTCCCCGCTGGCCATCCAGCAGTGATCCCCCAGCAATTCCGAGGGATCGTAGGCGCGGCCGAACACCCGGCCGCCGTATCCGCATTGCTCAGGCACCAGCAGCGAGTTTCCGGCGTATTGGCCGTAGGCGGAAACCAAGGCGGAAAGTGGCCCAAATAGCGGCTGCAACCGGCTCACCAGGCCTTCGAATTTGGTGAAATCGACGCGGCCGACCAGCCGGCTGGCCAGCGGATTTCCGTTGTCCGTGCTGCCGAATCCCTCGATGCCCCGGCTCACGGTGAAGCTGAACTGGTTGATGCCGTTAAGCTTGTCGGCAACATCGGCGTCGACCCGGCCGCGGATGCCGCGCAGCCGGTCGACCTGGAACGGATCGAACCAGTCCAGATTGGTGAAGCTGTAGTTGTCGCTCATGTAGGCGAAGCTGGTGACCGTGACGTTGGCTTCGCGGGTCCGGATGACCGGGTAATAGACGCCGGCCTCGACGATGGTGCTGCGCGTCTTGTAGTCGAGCTCGCGAAGCTGCGGCGTGCCCGGACGTCCCCAGCTGTAGCTCGCGTTGGCGAACGCGGTGAGGCCTTCGCTGGTCAGCACGTGACGGTAGTTGAAGGCCGACGAACTGCAATTCCTCGATCTGCGTCATGCCCGCGTAGGCGAACGTGATCGCCTCGTGCGTGCCGGACAGATTGTTGAAGGTCGGCGCGACCAGGAACTGGTACGGCCCGCGCGCCTTGGTGCCGCGGTTGTCGAAGCGCGCATTGACGTCGAGCATCTTCTCGGTGACCTCGACGATCAGCACCGGCCGCGCCCTGCTCGGTCTTCGAGGCCTGCAGCGTGGTGGTGAACTTCAAGCCGGGCAGATCGTTGGCCAGCAGCAGGTAGCGCTCGAGCGTGCGGATGTTGGTCGGCCGGTCGGCGATGATCTTCGCCGTGTAGTCCGAGAAGAAATCGCGGTAGCGGGCGAGCTTCTCGCGCGGCCACTCGACCTTGCTGACATAGCCCTCGATCACCTGGATGCGGATCGTCGCGCCGCCCGGGGTGAGCTCCTGCGGCGGCACGATCGCGCGCGACAGCACGTAGCCGTCGGCGCCGTACTTGGCGGTGATGCGCTTGGCGATGTCGTAGACGACCTCCAGCGTGACCTGGCGGTTGAGCACGTCGCGGTAGAGCGGCGCGAACTGCTCATCGCTATAGACGGTCGCGCCGACGATCTGGACCCTGCGGATGGTCAGCGTCGTTTGCGCCGCGCCGGCCGGCGCCTCGGTGCTGGGCAGCGAAATCGCCACGCCGCCCGGCTGCACACGCGGGGCGGTGCGCCGGTCGATCAACTGCTCGCGCTCGCGGCCCGGCTGGGCGCTTCCCGGAATCAGCTGCGCGAGCGCGGCCTCGACCGCGCACACCGTCGCCAGCAGCGGCGAACAGGAATCGCAGCACGCCCCGGCGAACGCGAACGCCCAGGCCAGACAATACTTCACTGGGACGACGCAGCCGCACCCGAACCACCAACCCACTGCTTGCCCGCTATTCCGCCGCGGCGAGACCCTTCTGGGCATTTCGCTTGAGGCAGTCGATCGCGAAGTCGGTCGACATGATGTCGCCGAAGATCAGGTAGAATCCGGTCAGCGAGGCGTTGTGATCCTCGTCGGTCACCGCGGCGTTGCCATCCGTCAGCATGATGGTCTTGAAGTTGAGCATCATGGCGTCGCGCGCGGTCGATTCGCAGCACACGTTGGTGACGGTGCCGGTGATCAGCAGCGTGTCGAGCCCGCGCGCGCGCAACACGTCGGCGAGATCGGACGAGCCCTGGATGAAGGCGCTGTAGCGGTTCTTTTCGACCGTCAGATCGTCCGCCTGGACATCGAGCGTCGGCCCACAGCTCGTAACCCTTGCTGCCGCGCGCCAGCGCCGCCGCCCGCTTCTCGGTGCCCTTCGCGCCGAGCATGTCGTAGAGCGTCGACCAGTTTTCCAGCGTGTCGTCGGTGTAGGCGGTCTTGATCCAGACCACGGTGCCGCCGGTCTGGCGGACTGCCTGGCCAGGCGATTGATATTAGGAACGATGTCCTGCGCCATCAGGCATGGCGCGTGAGCCACGCCGGGCATCATGAAGGCGTTCTGCATGTCGACCACGACCAGCGCGGTCTTGGCCGGATCGAGGTCGGCGTGGACATGCTCGCTGCCGTGCCGGGCCACCACGCGGTCGATCACCGATTGCGGGATTGAGACTTTATGCATGGACCCCTCCGCGCACCCTTGTTGCGGCGCAAATTATGCTGCCCAACAGGGGTGTACGGCAACGGCGGCGCGTGGAAAACCAGCGATTTACAACAACCTGTGCCTATTTTGCGATTAACCAAACACCGCCTGGGAATGCCTGTCTTCGGGGCGATTCCGGCTCGACAAACAGCGTGGAAGCCTTCTAATAAAGTTGTGCGGGTGAAACCGCTGCCGCCTGCCGAGGCCCATTTGCCATGAACTACGAGACGTTCTTCGCCGACGCCCTCGGCCGGCTGCACGACGAGCGCCGCTACCGGGTGTTCGCCGAGCTGGAGCGTGTCGCAGGCCGGTTTCCGCACGCCATCTGGCACACCCCGCAGGGGCCGCGCGACGTCGTGATCTGGTGCTCCAACGACTACCTCGGCATGGGCCAGCATCCCAAGGTGATCGGCGCCATGGTCGAGACCGCGACCCGCATGGGCACCGGGGCCGGCGGCACGCGCAACATCGCCGGCACCAACCATCCGCTGGTCGCGCTCGAGCGCGAGCTCGCCGACCTGCACGGCAAGCAGGCGGCGCTGGTCTTCACCTCCGGCTACGTCTCCAACGAGACCGGCATCTCGACCATCGCCCGGCTCATTCCGGACTGCCTGATCCTGTCCGACGCCTACAACCACAATTCGATGATCGCGGGCATCCGCAACGCGGGCCGCGACAAGCAGATCTTCCGCCACAACGACCTGGCGCACCTCGAGGAGCTGCTGATCGCCGCAGGCTCCCGGCCGAAGCTGATCGCGTTCGAGAGCATCTATTCGATGGACGGCGACGTCGCGCCGATCAACGCGATCTGCGAACTCGCGCAGACGTACGGCGCGCTGACCTATCTCGACGAGGTCCACGCGGTCGGCATGTACGGCCCGCGCGGCGGCGGCATCGCCGAGCGCGACGGCGCGATGCATCGCGTCGACGTGATCGAAGGCACGCTCGGCAAGGCGTTCGGCTCGCTCGGCGGCTATATCGCCGCGAGCGAAGCGCTGTGCGACGCGGTGCGCTCCTATGCGCCGGGGTTCATCTTCACCACCGCGCTGCCGCCGGCGGTGTGCGCGGCGGCGGCCGCCGCGATCAAGCATCTCAAGACGTCGAGCTGGGAGCGCGAGCGCCACCAGGATCGCGCGGCGCGGGTCAAGGCGGTGCTCACCACCGCGGGCCTGCCGGTGATGGAGACGCCGACCCATATCGTGCCGGTGATGGTCGGCGATCCGGAGAAGTGCAAGGCGGCGAGCGATCTCCTGCTCACCGAGCACGGCATCTACATCCAGCCGATCAACTATCCCACCGTGCCGATGGGCACCGAGCGGCTGCGCATCGCGCCGTCGCCCTACCACGACGATGCGCTGGTCGACGCGCTGGCCGAAGCGCTGGTGGACGTCTGGGAGAAACTCGGAATGCCGCGGACGAAGCGCTATCTCGCGGCCGAGTAACGGCGAACAGCGCCGGAACAACCCCGGAATAATTCAACTTCCAGGCGAGCCGGTCGTGATCGGCGGTGGCGGTGGACCCAACCACTTGCCCAGCACCGGGATGAACAGCGACACCAGCATATAGCGCGACAGGTGGTGCGCGCCGACGAAGATCGGGTCGAGGTGCAACGCCAGCGCCAGCACCATCATGGTGTCCTGCGCCCCCGGCGCGTAGGCCACCACCACGTCGGCGATCCGCAGCGGGAAAAATGCAGTCAGAACAAGCACGAACACCGAGGCGACCGAGATCGCCACCGCGAACGAGCCGAGCGCCGCGCCGAGATAGCGCAGCAGCGTGATCGGATCGGTGTTGGCAAAGCGCGAGCCGGTCACCGCGCCGATCCCGATCACCGCGGCCGCCACCGCCCACCACGGCAGCACCGCCTCGATCGTTCCGGTGCCGTGCAGCATCGCGGACGCCAGCATGGCGCCGAACATCAGGCCTCCGGGAAACTTGATCGCCTGCAACGCCACCGCTGCGGCGGTTGAGAGCCCGACCAGGATGGCGAGTTCCGAGATCGAGGAAATTCCAGCGCTCGACTTCGGCAGAAAGGCCCCGGTCGCGGTCAGCCCGAAATAGGCCAGGCCCGCCGGGATGCCGACCGTGAGGATCACCACGCGCATCACCTGCACGATCGCGATGGCGCGCAAGTCAGCCCGGTATTCGGCCGCCAGCATCATGACCTGGGCCAGCGCGCCCGGGCTCGCTCCGAACAGCGCCGACTGCAACGGCCAGCTGTGCACCAGCCGAAGGTAGGCCGTGGTCGCGGCCGTCATCACCACGGTGGCGACCAGCAGCACGGCTATGCTGATGGGAAAAGCCGCGAGGCCTTTCAACGTTTCGGGGGTCGCCACTGCGCCCAGCGAAATGCCGACCAGCACCGAGATGACGCGCGACAACGGCGCCGGGACCGTCAGCGGCCGCCCGGCCAGCGCCGCGGCCGCCACCGACAGCAGCGATCCCGAAATCAGCCCCGCCGGAAAGCCGATCCACGTGAACAGGGCACCACCGACCGCCGCGATCAGCAGCGTTTCGGCCGTGCGCAGCATCGTTCGCCGCGAGACAACGGAGATCGCCATCGCCGCGATCAATGCCGTGCCAGTCCGAAGCCGTCAAATGGCCCTTGGGCTAGTCTCGCGATTGGAGCGCTTGAATAGCGGATCAGCGCCCGCGGCCCTGACCGAGCGCGATCCGGACCAGGTCGGCGGCGTTCTTGGCGCCGAGCTTGGTCATGATGTGGGCGCGATGCGCTTCGACGGTTCTCGGGCTGAGATGGAGATCGCGCCCAATCTCCTTGTTGGACGAACCGCCGACAATTTCCTTGAGGACCTGCCGCTCACGCGGCGTCAGCGTCTCGTAGCTGGCGATCTGCATGCCGTCCCCACTTCGGCGGAAGTCTTCGTGACATAGCCAGGATTATTTTTTCAACAAGTCACGGATTTCTTCAAGCAGCTTTTCCGTTCTCGTGAACGGCGGCGGAGCCGCCTCCTCCTCCTGCTTGAACTTCTGCAGGGCATTCACCACCAGAAAGAGCACTCCGGCGATGATGATAAAATTGATCGTGACCGTGATGAAACTGCCCCACGCGAGCACAGCGCCCTGCTTTTTCGCGTCGATGAGGTTTTCGGCCGTGACGGTTTTCGACAGCCCGGTGTAATAATTCGAGAAGTCGAGCCCGCCGGTCACCGCGCCGACCACCGGCATGAAAATGTCGCCGACCAATGAATTCGACGATCTTGCCAAACGCGACGCCAATGATGACGCCGACCGCCAGATCGACGACGTTGCCGCGCATCGCAAAATCTCGGAATTTCTTGAGCATGCGTCCCTCCGCAAGGCTTTGCCGTGGCCTTAAGGAGCATCTTACGCGGACGACACGGCTCGGCATACCCGAACTATTTTGTTATTGTTCCTCAGGCAGGCCGCTGCGGAGCTGGGTGGCGCGGGAGACCACATGTTGCAAGGCTGGGTCGTCGTCGCGGTGGCGCTCGGTTATATCGGGCTGCTGTTCGTCGTGGCGAGCTATGGCGACAAAATACGGCGCCTCGGCCGCGCGAGGTTGCTGATCTACCCGCTTTCTCTGGCAATTTATTGCACGTCGTGGACCTTCTTCGGGTCGGTCGGACTTGCTTCCCGGACCGGATTTGACTTCCTCACGATCTACGTTGGCCCGATCTTGATGATCGGGCTCGGCCTGCCGCTCATTCTGCGCGTCGTGCGGCTCGCCAAGGCGCAGAACATCACGTCGATCGCCGACTTCATCGCCGCGCGCTACGGCAAGGGCCAGGCGGTAGCCGCCACCGTCGCGCTGATCGCCATCCTCGGAACGATCCCGTACATCGCGTTGCAGCTCAAAGCGGTGTCGGCATCGCTTAGCACCATCCTTGCCCACACCGCGACCGACATCAATCTTGCGCAACCCGTGCTCGGCGACATCGCCTTGTTCGTTGCGCTGTCGATGGCGGCGTTCGCCGTGCTGTTCGGCACCCGCCACATCGACGCTACCGAGCATCAGGACGGACTGATGCTGGCGATCGCTGCGGAATCGATCGTCAAGCTGGTGGCGTTCCTCGCCGTCGGGATCTTCGTGACGTTCTGGATGTTCGACGGCCCAACTGCGCTGTTCTCGCAGGCGATGGACCGCCCCGACACCGCTGCCGTGCTGACCCGCGCGCCGCCGCTGGCGACCCTAACCGCGATGACGCTGCTGTCGTTCATCGCGATCCTGATGCTGCCCCGGCAATTCCATGTCACGGTGGTGGAGAACAACAGCGAGGCCGAGATCAAGCGGGCATCATGGCTGTTCCCTCTCTATCTCGTGCTGATCAACCTGTTCGTGCTGCCGATCGCGATGGCCGGCCTGCTGACGTTCCCGGCCGGCAAGGTCGACAGCGACATGTTCGTGCTGGCGCTGCCGCTGGTTGCCAAGTCCGAGACGTTCACGCTGCTCGCCTTTATCGGCGGCCTGTCGGCGGCGACGGCCATGGTGATCGTGGAAACGGTCGCGCTCGCCATCATGGTGTCGAACGATATCGTGATGCCCTGGGTACTGCAGCGGCGCGAAGCATTGCTGGCAAGCCGCGCCGACGTCGGCGGGTTGCTGCTCAAGGTGCGCCGCACCGCGATCGTCGTGATCCTGCTGCTGGCTTATCTCTACTACCGCTCCGCCGCCGAGGCGCAGCTTGCCGCGATCGGCCTCCTCGCTTTCGCCGCGGTGGCGCAGCTCGCGCCGGCGTTCTTCGGCGGCCTGCTGTGGCGCCGGGCCACCGCCCCCGGCGCGATCGCCGGCATGGGCATCGGCATCCTCGCCTGGGGCTACACGCTATTGCTCCCAACCATCGCCGACGTCGGCATCATCGGCCGCCAGATTCTCACCGACGGCCCGTGGGGCCTGGTCATGCTGCGGCCGCAGGCGTTGCTCGGCCTCGAGATGCATCCGCTGGTGCACGGCGTCATCTGGAGCTTGGCGCTGAACATCCTCGCCTATATCGGCTTCTCGCTACGCAGGCAGCCGACCTCGATCGAGCGCATGCAGGCCGACCTGTTCGTGCCATCCCAGCTCGCCCCGACACCCAGCTTCCGCCTGTGGCGCTCGTCGGTGACGGTCGAGGAGCTGACCATCGCGGTCGTCCGCTATCTCGGCCAGGAGCGCACGCGCTCCTCGTTCGAGAGCTTTGCCGCGGCGCGACGCATCAGCCTCAATCCGCAACACGAGGCCGACTTCGAATTGATGCGCTACGCCGAGCACCTCCTTGCGTCGGCGATCGGCGCCGCCTCGTCGCGCCTCGTGCTCTCATTGCTGCTGCGCAAGCGGACGGTTTCCACCAAGGCGGCGCTCAAGCTGCTCGACGACGCCAGCGCCGCGATCCACTACAACCGTGAAATTCTGCAGCAGGCGCTCGATCACGTGCGCCAGGGCATCGCGGTGTTCGACAAAGACCTTCACCTGGTCTGCTGGAACCGGCAGTTCGGTGACATTCTCGATCTGCCGACCGACCTCACCCGCGTCGGCGTCGGGCTCGACGAAATCCTCCGCAGCAACGCGCAGCAGGGCGCGCTCGGACCCGGGCCGACCGAGGCCCTCGTCCACGACCGCATCGCGCGCTACACGGAAGGCAATGGGCCCGTGCTGGAGCGCTTCGCCGGCCGCGGCCTGGTGGTCGAAGTCCGCTCCAACCGCATGCCCGACGGCGGCTTGGTGACGACGGTCACCGACATCACGCCGAGCGTCGAGGCGGCCGAGCAGCTCGAACGGGCCAACACCACGTTGGAGGGCCGGGTGCGCGACCGCACCGCGGAGCTGACGCGGCTGAACGCCGAGCTTGCGCGCGCCAAGGCAGACGCCGAAGAGGCCAACATTTCCAAGACGCGCTTCCTCGCCGCCGCCAGCCACGACATCCTGCAGCCGCTCAACGCCGCGCGGCTGTACGTCACGTCGCTGATCGAGCGTCAGGGCTCCGGCGAAGACGGACGGCTGATCGACAATGTCGATGCGTCGCTGGAGGCGGTCGAGGAAATCTTCGGCGCGCTCCTTGAAATCTCGCGGCTTGACGCGGGCGCGATGCGGCCGGAGCCGGTCAGCTTCCGGATCGACGAGCTGCTGCGCCAGCTCGAGGTCGAATTCACGCCGCTGGCGCGCGAGAAGGGGCTGACCCTGCAATTCGTGTCCTGCTCGCTGAGCGTTCGCTCGGATCGCCGCCTGCTACGGCGGCTGCTGCAGAACTATGTCTCCAACGCCGTCAAATACACGCCGAAAGGCCGCGTGCTGGTCGGATGCCGGCGCCAGCGCAACAAGCTGCGCATCGAGGTCTGGGACACCGGCCTTGGCATTCCGCAATCCAAGAAACGAGCGATCTTCCGTGAGTTCCAGCGGCTCGACGAGGGCGCCAAGGTGGCGCGCGGCTTGGGGCTGGGGCTGTCCATCGTCGAGCGCATCGCGCGCGTGCTCGCCCACAAGATCGACGTTCGCTCGTCGCCCGGCCACGGCTCGCGCTTCTCGGTCGACGTGCCGGTCTCCAGCGCAGCTGCGGCGAGCCAGCCGCAGCAACGCGCGGTCAGCGTCGACCGCAGCCAGCTGGTCGGCACCACAGTGCTGTGCATCGACAACGAGCCGAAAATCCTCGACGGCATGGAGACGCTGCTCGGCGGCTGGGGCTGCCGCGTCCTCAAGGCGCCGGACCTTCAGGTTGCCATCGCGACGATTGCAGAATCGAAGATCTCGCCAAACGGGCTGCTGGTCGACTACCACCTCGACAAAGGCAACGGCATCGAGGCCATCGTCGAGCTGCGCCGCCGCTTCGGCGCAGATCTGCCGGCGATCCTGATCACGGCCGACCGCTCGCCGTACGTTCGGGACGAAGCGCGCCGGTGCGATGCCCAGGTGCTCAACAAGCCGATCAAGCCGGCGGCATTGCGCGCGCTGATGGCGCAATGGCGCGTGCCGCGCGTCGCGGCCGCGGAGTAGCTGGCGCCGTATTGTGCGCCGAGCATCGTGCGCCTAAACTTGAATCCTCAACAACCCGGGGTTCCTCATGGCCAAGGCGAGACGCACCACGCACCGCAGTTCCAAGGGCACGAAGCTCTACGCCGTCCGCGACAAGAAGGGAAAGTTCGAGGACATCCAGTCCTACAAGCGCGCGCACGGCGCCGATATCAAGCGCAAGGCCAAGAAGGAAGCGCCGCGCAAGAAAAAGTAGCCGCTCAGCTTCCCTGCGTGGCCGGCTGCGGCCACTGACCCACTTCGATCTTTGCCGCCGCGATAACGGCCTGCGTGCGGCTTTCGACGCCGAGCTTCTGCAGGATCGCGGAAACGTGGGCCTTCACCGTCGCCTCGGAGACCGAGAGCTCGTAGGCGATCTGCTTGTTGAGCAGCCCTTCGGACAGCATCATCAGCACACGCACCTGCTGTGGCGTGAGCGTTCCGAGCCGGGCCATCAATTCGGCAGCCTCCGCGTCCGAGCCACCTTCCAGATCGACGTCGGGCGGCGTCCACACCCCGCCTTTGAGGACGCGCATGATGGCGTTGCGCATCTGCTCGATGCCGAGCGTTTTGGGGATGAAGCCGGATGCGCCGAAGCTCATGCAGCGGCGGATCACGGCGGGATCGTCGTTGGCGGACACCACAACAACCGGCACGCTCGGGTATTGCGCGCGCAGGTACATCAGCCCGGAAAAACCGCGCACGCCGGGCATCGTCAGGTCGAGCAGGATCAGATCGACGTCACCGCCCTTGTCGAGCAGCTTCGACACCTCGTCGAACGCGCCGGCCTCGGCGATTTCCGCGCTTTCGAACAGGCCGGAGACCGCTTCGCGAAGCGCGCCGCGGAACAGCGGATGATCGTCCGCGATGACCAATCGATACAGCGTTTCGGTCAAGACGACCTCATCGTAAACACGCTCAAAGCTTAGCGTACTTGGCCCGTCCAATGCACGGGCGCTTACCGCCCGCTGCCGACGAATTGCAGCACGATTTCCCGCCGGTGCGGCCTGCTGCGGTGCTCCACCAGATAGAGGCCCTGCCAGGTGCCCAGCCCCAGCACGCCACCCCGCACCGGGATATGCAGCGACACGCCGGTAAGCATGCCTTTGACGTGGGCCGGCATGTCATCCGGCCCTTCGACCGTGTGGATCCAAGGGCCATCCTCGGGCGCCAGCATCCGCAGGGCGGTGGTCAGGTCGGCCTGAACATCGGGGTCGGCGTTCTCCTGGATGGTGAGGGAAGCCGAGGTATGGCGCAGATAGACGAACAGCGCGCCGTCGCGTCCGCCGCTTTGCTCGACAAACCGGGCGGCTTCGCGGGTGATCTCCGTGAACCCCTCGCCGCGGGTTTCGACCACCAATTCCGCCGTCGCAATCAGCTCGGCCGTGATGCGCTCGATTGCCGACAGGCGGCCTGCCACAACGCGCTCCTTCAGCCTTTGCGCTGCATGTCGCGCTGCAGATCGACCATCATCTCGACCAGGCGACGCCAGACCTTCTCGATGAAGCCCAGCACGCGTTCCATGTCCGCGTCGCTCGGCACCTTCACCGATGGGCTGTCCGCCGGCTTGTCCTTGCCGGTCTCCTTCGCCGCGGGCGGATCGGCCTTGACCCCGCTCGGCAGCGCCATCCCCTTCGCCAGCAGCTCCTTCTTGAGCGCCGCATTGTCGCCCTGCAGGCGGCCGATCGTCTCCTCAAGCGCGGCACGCTCGTCCGGCACCGTCCGGCACGCCCAGCCACTCGAACTCGCGGCCGCACACTGAAACGTATCCGGTGCGACCATCGAGGCGGACGAAGTTGTCGCCGACCCGGTGGAACGTGTAGCGGCTGTCGTCGGCGCCAGGCGGCGCAGGCTGGGAGACGTCCTGCGCCAAGGCGGCGCCCGCCAAGACAAAACCGGCAGCCAGAACGGCAAGGGTCAGGCGCGTCATGATCGTCTCCATGCAACTCGCTTCCGCCAACGCACCACACGTTTGCGGCGGCTCTGCGAAGCGCGCCAAGTGCTCCTGTTCTCCTCCAACCTAACACCGTGGTGCAGCGCGGCGAACTGCGCGCAAAGGCCGCTCCACAGCGCTCGCCGAATCCCCGGAAAGCCTTGATGGTGCTGGCTTTTCGAGCTGTTACCGGAACCGGGCAGATTCTTAACTCGCCTACCCCCGGTCAGTATGGTCCGCGCGGCTTTTAGGCTGGCCGGAAATTCTGGATTCGCTCGAACGTCGCGGTGTCGACAGCAAGGCCCTCTGGCATGGCCGAAGACACCGGCAACGACGGCAAAGACAGCAAACGGCTGGCCGAAGAAGCCGCTCTCTCTGCGAGGCTCCGGCGTCTCAGCGAACGGCTCGGCCAAAAGGCCGGGAACCGCGAAGTCGAAGCTGGTCCGTCTCAAGACCCGGGTCAAAACGCTTCGGCGCTGGCTCGGGGCTTCCGGCTCTCGACTGAGCTGGTGGCCGGTGTGCTGGTCGGCGCTTTCATCGGCTGGGCGCTGGACAAGTGGCTCGGGACCTCGCCGGGGGGGATGATTGTTTTTCTTATGCTCGGCTTCGCCGCCGGTGTGTTCAACGTGGTCCGCGCGGCGGGGGTTTCCAGCGGACCGGGCTCAAGACGATAGATTACGGGAACTGACCGGCCATGGCCGATCCAATTCACCAATTCGAGATCACCAAGTTCGCGACCATCGCCAACATCGGCGGGCATGAGATCGCGATCACCAATTCCGCGATCTTCATGGCGATCACCGTGGTCGGCATCGCCGCCCTCCTGGTCGGCGGCAGCTCTGCCCGCGCGCTGGTGCCAGGACGCATGCAGTCGGTGGCGGAGGTCACCTACGAGTTCATCGCCAACACCATACAAAGCACCGCCGGCCCCGCTGGCATGAAGTTCTTCCCGCTGGTGTTCACGCTGTTCATGTTCATCCTGGTGGCGAACATGATCGGTATCATCCCGTACACATTCACGGTGACCAGCCACATCATCGTCACCGCCATGATGGCGCTGCTCGTGTTCTTTACCGTCATCATCTACGGCTTCTACAAGAACGGGCTCGGCTTCTTCCGGCTGTTCGTCCCGAGCGGGATCCCGGTCTACATCCTGCCGCTGATCGTATTCATCGAGGTGCTGTCGTTCATCTCGCGCCCGATCTCGCACAGCGTCCGGCTGTTCGCCAACATGCTGGCGGGTCACATCACGCTGAAGGTGCTGGCCGGCTTCGTCACCATGTTGGGCGGCTTCGGCATCGCCGGCTGGCTCGGTGCGGTGCTGCCGCTTGGACTGGTGGTCGCGATCACCGCGCTCGAAGTGCTGGTCGCGTTCCTGCAGGCCTACGTGTTCGCGATCCTCACCTGCATCTATCTCAACGACGCCATTCACCCGGGCCACTAGCCCTCGACCTTCCATCTCTCAAAAAGGAGTTCATCATGGATCCAGTTGCAGCCAAGTACATCGGTGCCGGCATCGCCTGCATCGGCATGGGTGGCGCCGGCGCCGGCGTCGGCATCATCTTCGGCAATTACCTCGCCGCAGCGCTGCGCAATCCGTCGGCCGCACAGGGCCAGTTCGGCAACCTGATCTTCGGGTTCGCCGTCACCGAGGCGCTCGGCATCTTCTCGCTGCTGATCGCGCTGCTGCTGCTGTTCGCGCTGTAAGGCGACCCTGAACGATGGCGACGAGCGCGCAGACAACGGCACCGGGCGGCGCCAAGCCGCCCTTCCCGCCGTTCAACAAGGAGTATTTCGCGTCCCAGGCCGTCTGGTTCGTGATCGCCTTTGTTGCGCTCTATCTGATCATCGCCAAGCTCGCGATCCCGCAGATCGGCGGCACCATCGCGGCGCGCGGCAAGCGCGTGTCCGACGATATCGCCGAGGCCAACGCGCTCAAGGCGCAGTCGGACGCGGCGCTCGCCGCCTATGAGAAAGCGCTGGCCGACGCCCGCACCCGCGCCCAGGCGATGGCGAACGAGACGCGCGACAAGCTCAACGCCGAGGCCGAAAAAGTCCGCAAGGTGCTGGAGGGCAACCTCAACACCAAGCTCGCGGACGCCGAAAAGACCATCGCCGCGACCAAGACATCCGCCATGGCGAACATCGAGTCGGTCGCGATCGACACCGCAATCGCGATCGTCGAGCGGCTGATCGGCACCGCACCCAGCGCACAGACGGCCCAGAGCGCGGTCGCCGAAGTGCTTAAGCGCTAGCGCATGATCCGAAAAAAGTGGACACCGGTTTTCCGAAATGATCATGCGCAAAAGCAAATAAGGAGGCCCGCGTGTTCGAAGCCGAATTCTGGGTCGCCGTCGCGTTCCTGCTGTTCGTGCTGATCCTGTTCTACGTTGGCGCGCACAAGAAGATCACCGACGTGCTTGATGCGCGCACCGCCAAGATCAAGGCCGACCTCGATGAGGCGGCCCGCCTGCGTGACGAGGCGGGCAAGCTGCTCGCCGAGTACAAGCGCAAGCAGGGCGAGGCCGAGCGCGAGGCGCAGGCGATCGTCGCCGAGGCCAAGGCCGAAGCCGAGCGGGTCGCGGCCGAATCAAAGACCAAGGTGGAGGACTTCGTCGCCCGCCGCACCAAGATGGCCGAGGCCAAGATCGGCCAAGCCGAGGCGCAGGCGCTGGCCGACGTTCGCGCCGCCGCGGCCGATGCCGCGGTCGCCGCCGCCGAGAAGATCCTCACCGTCACCGCAAAGGGCAAGGTCGCCGAGGACCTGATTGCCCGCGGCATCGAGGACGTGAAGGCGAAGCTGAATTAGTTTCGGCTCCTACCGACAGGCGTCAACCTATCCGCCGTCATGCCGGGCACAGCCGTCGAAGGACGGCGTCGTTGCTCGCTATGACCCGGGCATCGATGAGACAGTGCGACGGAAACAATCGTAAGAATTTCTCCGCGGAGAGCTGTCATGGATTGCCGGGTCAAGCCCGGCAATGACGAGGATAGAGCCTGCTTCACCCCTTCCGCGGCGCGTAGAACGTCCCTTCCACCTCGAACACATCGTCCTGGTTGAGCCTCGCCACCTCGACGATGGTGCGCGGCGGATAGGGCCCGCCGGCCCACAGCTCCTCCTGCACCTTGTTCACCAGCGGCCTCAGCCGGCTCATGTCGGTGACATAGGCGACGATGCGAACCGCGTCGCGCAGGCTGGCGCCCTCCAATTCGGCGATCAGCTTCATGTTGAGAAAGGCCTGGCGGATGCGCGCCTCGTCGCCCTCGACCAACGTATTGGTCTTCGGATCGATGCCGCGCATGCCGGCCACGAATACGAAGTTGCCGGCGCGGGTGCCGACGCTCCAGGCCCCCGTCGGCGCGATGGAACCCGCGGGCGCCAGCGTTCTCACTCCATTTGGCGAGGAATTCATGCGGCGAAACTATACCCGCGACGACGTCGCAAGCGCAGCCTGGATTTGATTCCTTGGCGAACGAGCGATCCTGCCGCGAAGCCAGACAGCGCCTGAAAAAGCCTGTGAAGAATCTGAGGAACCACGCTGACCTCCGGCAGCCGGACTTCGTGATCCGGCGGCGGGCGTCCATAATCCCGCCACGCGAATCACATCACGCGGGAGCGTGATCGCTTGACGGCGGCCGGATCGGGGGCCCTTCCGTGCTGATCTTCGATTGTAACGGCGTTCTGGTGGACAGCGAGGCCATCGCTGCGACGGTGGCGTCGCAGGAATTGACGCGCGCCGGCTTCAAGGTTTCGCCGGAAATCATATCCCGCTTTTTCGCCGGCCGGCGGCCCACCGACATGATCGCCGACGTCGAGGTGGCGACCAAGCGCAAGCTGCCGACCGATTTCTACGATCACCTGTCCGACGCGACAATGCGGCGGCTGCGCACCGAGGTGCGCGCCACTCCGCATATGGAATACGCCCTGACTTGGCTGCGCGGACCAAAATGCGTGTGCTCCTCGTCGCCGCACACCCGGGTTCGGTTGAGCCTGGAGAGCACCGGGCTTTATCGCTTCTTCGAGCCGAACGTGTTCTCGGCGAGCGACGTCGCGAAGGGCAAGCCCGCGCCCGACCTGTTCCTTCACGCCGCGCGCAAGATGGGCGTGGCGCCGTCGGAGTGCATCGTGGTGGAAGATTCCCCCGCCGGCATATCCGCCGCGACCGCGGCCGGCATGAAGTCGATCGGCTTCATCGGCGGCAGCCACACCGGCCCCAACCTCGGCGCCTATCTGACCAGCGCCGGCGCGCGGGTGGTGATCGCCGACATGCGCGCGCTCAAGAGCACCGTCGTCGCGCTGCGCGGCTGGTAGCCCGAAATTTCGAGGCGATAAGGTTGGCGTCAGGCCGGCGGACGACGCTTCGGCGGAGCCCGCTCCGGCCGCTTCTTAGGCGGCTCACGGAAGCCCTGCGGGTCGAACCCGATATAGACGACGTACTCGTCGATCAAGCCGGCGGTGCGGGGCATCGGAAAGGTCAGGTCTTCCTCGATGGACGTGAACTGGATATTGCTGTCGCCATCCGGGACCGTGACCGGCACCCTGTTCAGCTTGGTGAAGATGGTCTTGGGCTCCGGCCCTTCATGAACCACCGCGAGGCGGATCGGCAGGTCGATCTGTCCCGGCCCGCCGGCCGGACCGAGGATGATCCGGCCCTGGATGCCGACGCGCATCGTCAGGGTCTGCCCGCTGAGCTTGCACTCGCGCGCGGTCTGGCCGAGACCGGCCTGATAGCGCAGGTTCATCGCGGAGTCGTCGCCCGGGTTCGCCGAGATGGTCAGCGTCGAGGTGCCGCCGCGGATGTTCACGCTGGGGCATTCGAAATCCGGCGCGGTGCCGGCCGCCGTCGTGCCGGTTGCCGCGGTCGTGGCCGATGCAAAGAAGGACGAGAAGTTCGACGCCGGCGTGCTGAGCACCGACGACGAGCAGCCCGGCAGGATGCCGCCGAGCACAACGGCCGCCGCCACCGGAAAACAACGCCCCGTCCCAACTCGACGCATTCGCACTCCACCCAGGCTCAACGATTAGGTCCGCAATGGCTAACGGCCAGTAAATACCCCGCTTTTATAACAAGAGCACCATGGCGCTCCCAAGGCACCACGCTAGGGGGCGGGATCGGTGCGCACCCGCGCGTACAGCAAGTGGTCCTGCCATATTCCGTTAATGCAGAGATACGAGCGCGCATAGCCCTCACGGCGGAAGCCGGTTTTCTCCAGCAGCCGGGTCGATGCCACGTTGGTCGGAATGCAGGCCGCTTCGACGCGATGCAGGCGCAGCAGGTCGAACGCAGCCGGCACCAGCGCCTTGACCGCCGCCGTCATGTAGCCCTGCCGCACGTACGGCGCGCCGACCCAGTAGCCGAGGCTGGCGGCCTGGGCGACGCCGCGGCGCACGTTGGCGAGCGCCAGGCCGCCGACCAGCGCGTTGTCGTCCCTGCGGAACAGAAAGAACGGATAGGCCTGATCGTTGCGCAAATCCTCGGCGTAGCGCCGGATGCGCTGGCGGAATGCGGGTCGCGTGAGATCGTCGGCCGGCCAGATCGGCTCCCAGGGCGTCAGGAACGCCCGGCTGGCCTCGCGAACCGCCGCCCAGTCATCATGGTCCGCCATCTGCGGCGTCCGCAGCATGATGCCGTCGCCGAGGATCGGCGGCAGCGGCTCGGGCGAGTTGATGGTGCGGAATAGCGCCATGGCGGAAGCTACGCAGCGCGGCGCGCCAAGGTGTCGATGATGGTCGCCGCGCCCTCGAGGCCCTTGCCGGGTCCGAGCGCGGCCACGGCGGGACGGCTGCGCCTGATCAGTGCGCGGCCCGCGGCGCGCGCGCTTTCGACCGTCACGCTCTCGACCTTCGCAACGATCTCGGCGAGCGGAATCGGCCGGCCATGGATCAGGATCTGGTTGGCGAGCTGGCGCGCGCGCGCGCCGGAGCTTTCCAGCGCCATCAGCAGGCCCACCTTCATCTGCGCCTTCGCCTTATCGACCTCGGCCTCGGTGATGCTGTCGGCGGTGCGCGCCGTTTCCTCGATCGCCACGCGCATCAGCTCATGGACGTCGCCGGCGTCGGTGCCGGCGTAGATGCCGAACATGCCGGTGTCGGCATAGGGCATGTGGAACGAAGAAATCGAGTAGCACAGCCCGCGCTTCTCCCGGACCTCCTGGAACAGCCGGGACGACATGCCGCCGCCCAGCACGCTGGTGAAGACCTGCAAGCTGTAGAGGGCCGGGTCGCGCTGCGGCACGCCTTCGAGCGCGAAGGCGATGTGAACCTGCTCCAGGTCGCGCGCCACGAGCTTGGAGCCGCCACCGAACTTGGCGGACTGCGGCGCGGCTTTGGCCGGCCCGTTGAACTGACCGAACAGGCGCCCAGTCTCCTCGACCACCACGGCATGATCCACCGCGCCGGTTGCCGAAACCACCATGCTGGGGCCGCGATAGTTGCGCGCCAGATAGGCGCGCAAGTTCTCGTCCTTGAACGAGCATACGGTCGCCGGCGTGCCGAGTATCGATCGCCCCATCGGCTGGCTCGGAAACGCCGTGGCCTGCAGATAGTCGAACACCAGGTCGTCAGGCGCGTCCTCGGTCGCGCCGATCTCCTGCACGATGACGTTCTGCTCGCGCTTGAGCTCGTGGGCGTCGAACGTCGGGCGGGACAGGATGTCGGACAGCACATCGAGCGCCAGCGGCACATCGGTCTTCAGCACGCTGGCAAAATAGGCGGTGGTCTCGGCGCTGGTCGCGGCGTTGATATCGCCGCCCACCGCCTCGATAGTCTCAGCGATCTGAGGCCCCGTCCGCTTCTTGGTGCCCTTGAACGCCATGTGTTCCAGCAGATGCGAGATGCCGTGCTCGTTCGGCTGCTCGTCGCGACTGCCCGCTCCCACCCAGACGCCGAGCGTGGCCGTCTGCAAATGCGGCATGCTGTCGGTGACGACAGTCAGTCCCGACGGCAGTTTGGTCACTTCGACGCTCATGCCGCTGCTCCTTCACGTGCGGCACGGCTTGCCGCCAAAATGAACCGTTCAACCGCGCCTTGATCCGCCGCCATGGCGCTCACGCGCTCAGGGCGCTTATCTAAGTCGCCGAGCCAATCCGGCAATGCCGGGCGTGCCCCGCATGCCGCCTCGACGGCGTCGGGGAATTTCGACGGATGCGCGGTGCCCAGCACGACGATGGGAATCGAGGGATTGCGCGTCTCTTTCTCCGCAACCGCGATGCCGACGGCGGTGTGCGGATCGACAAAACGGCCGGTTTCGCGCAACGCGGTGCGGATGCAGGCCGAAACTTCCTGCTCGTCGGCCCGGTTGGCGCTGAACAGCACGCGGATCTCGGATAGGGCGCGGGAGGAAATGGAAAAGCTGCGCGATTGCGCGAGCGACGCCATCAGCGCGCGCACCGCCTTGCCGTCGCGGCCATAGGCCTCGAACAGCAGGCGCTCGAAGTTGGACGAAATCTGGATGTCCATCGAGGGCGACGAGGTCGCCACCACCTCGCGCGGCTCGTAGATGCCGGTCGCGAGCGTGCGCGCCAGGATGTCGTTGACGTTGGTCGCAATCACCAGCCGGTCGACCGGCAGGCCCATTCGCTCGGCCACGTAACCGGCAAAGATATCGCCGAAATTCCCGGTGGGCACCGTGAAGGCGACCTTGCGGTGGGGCGCGCCGAGCGCGGCCGCCGCGGTGAAGTAATAGACCGTCTGCGCGACGATGCGCGCCCAATTGATCGAATTGACACCGGACAGCCGCACCCGGTCGCGGAAGGCGTGGTTATTGAACAACCCCTTCACGATCGCCTGGCAGTCGTCGAACGTGCCTTCAACCGCGAGCGCGTGGACGTTTTCGTCCGCCGCCGTGGTCATCATCCGCCGCTGCACGTCCGAGATGCGCCCTTTCGGAAACAGCACGAACAGGTCGGCACGCGAGCGGCCGCGGAACGCCTCCACCGCCGCGCCGCCGGTGTCGCCCGAGGTCGCGACCACGATGGTGGTGCGCTCGCCGCGCGCGACCAGCGCGTGATCCATCAGCCGCGCCAGCAACTGCATGGCGACGTCCTTGAAAGCGAGCGTCGGGCCGTGGAACAGCTCCAGGAGGAAGGTGCCGGGGCCCAGCTGCGCAAGCGGCGCCACCGCAGGATGGCGGAACGTGCCGTACGCCTCGCGCGCCATGCGCGACAGATCGGCTTCGGAGATGGTGTTGCCGACGAACGGCCGGATCACATCGACGGCGACCTCGGCGTAAGGGCGGCCGGCGAAGTCCGCGATGGCTTGCGGCGAGAGCTTCGGCCAGCTTTCCGGCACATAAAGACCGCCGTCGCGGGCGAGACCCGCGAGCGTGACGTCAACGAAGCCAAGCGGCGGGGCTTCGCCGCGGGTGGAAACGTATTGCACGAGTGGTCCTTGGAGCGTCGGCTCGGACAGTAGTGGCAAGGCCGGGCTTTCACAAGGAACGCGATGCTGCCGGCGAAATCGGTCTAACTGGCTGATTTTACCCGATAAATCGTCAAGCGGCCGAGTCGCTTTTCGGCGCCGCCTTGCGCCGGTGATCGACCGCCCAGACCACGAAAACAGCCACCAGGACGAGCGCGAGGCCATACCAGGTCAGCGCATATTGCAGGTGATGGTTCGGCAGATTGGGCCGCAGGCTTGTCGGGTGCGGCACGCCGCCAAGCGGCACCGGCGCTTCCTGCTCAATATAGAAAGGGGCCAGGTTGTCCCAGCCTCGCACATGCGCGATCGGGCGATGGTCCCGCACGTACCAGATGTCGGCCTTGGCGTCGCGATCGGGGACGAACCACGGTGAGCTTTCGGGCCAGCGCAGAGCGCCGACGATCTCCGCCGGCCCGGTTTGCGCGGGGTAGCCGCGCTCCTTCACGTAGCCGCGGTTGACGATGACATGCTGCCCGCCGGGCAGGCGTCCCGCCGCGAACACGAAATAGCCGGGTGACTTCACGTCGTCGCGCAGCGCGGAGCCGCTGGTGTACACGAGGGCGTCGTCGCTTCGGAAATCGGCGCGCAGCCGCACGCGCATGAACTCGGAATTCTCCGCGGTGAGACGTCCCCACTGTTCCGGCGGCGGCAGCGCAACGGGCGCCGCGGCGGTGCGTTCGTTCAATGTCGCGATCAGGCCTTCTTTCCACGCCTTGCGCTCGAGCTGCCAGGTTCCAAGCCCGAGCAGCACGGCGAGGCCGCACAGTGTCACGATGGCCGGGATCAGCAGGCGGCGCGCGGCGCTCACGCATCACCTCGATCGAGCCTGCCTTCCGCCGCCTTGTGGTGGTACTGCAGCGCGATCATCAGGCCCTTGAGCGGCCGCAACGGCAGCAGCGTCGTCGCGAGGATCAGCGGCAGCCACAGCAGCGCGTGCAGCCACAGCGGCGGCTGGTACAGCACCTCGACGATCAGCGCGCTGCCGACCACAAGAAAGCCCGCAATCAGGATGATGAAAACCGCCGGCCCGTCACCCGAATCGGCGAAGCTGTAGTCGAGCCCGCACGCTTCGCAGCGCGGCCGGATGCCGAGAAAGCCCTGCAACAGCCGCCCCGTGCCGCAGCGCGGACAGCGGCAACCGAGTCCCGTCGAGAAGGGCGATGGAGCGGAACCAGTCATACGTCTCTCTAACGCAAAAAGGGGCAGCTTGCGCCGCCCCTTCGCGCCCGACTTGCTCGGATCAGTGCGGGAGCGGCGTGCCCCCGCCCCACACATAGATGCATGCGAACAGAAACAGCCACACCACGTCGACGAAGTGCCAGTACCAGGCGGCAAACTCAAAACCGAGGTGATGGGTCGGCGTGAAGTGGCCGGCATAAGCGCGGACCAGGCAAACGATCAGGAAGATCGTGCCGATCAGCACGTGCGCGCCGTGGAAGCCGGTCGCCATGAAGAATGTGGCGCCATAGATGTGCCCCGAATAGGTGAACGCCGCGTGGGCGTATTCATAGGCCTGCACGCAGGTGAACAGCGCGCCGAGCGCGACCGTCAGCCACAGGCCTTGCTTGAGCCCCTTGCGGTCGCCGTGCAGCAGCGCGTGATGCGCCCAAGTGACCGTCGTGCCCGAGGTGAGCAAGATCAGGGTGTTGAGCAGCGGCAGGTGCCACGGATCGAACGTGCCGCGGAACTTGACCCCGTCAGGGCTCGGCGCCGGCGGCCACTGGTTTCCAATCAGGTCGCCGCGGGCAAACTGGCTCGCATCGTTGGGAAACAATGCGACATCGAAATAGGCCCAGAACCAAGCGACGAAGAACATCACCTCCGAGGCGATGAACAGGATCATGCCGTAGCGATGGGAGATCTGCACCACGCGAGTGTGGTAGCCCTCGTGCTCCGCCTCTTTGATCACATCGCGCCACCAGCTCATCATGGTGTAGGCGACGCCGATCGCGCCGGCGCCGAACACCAGCGGCGCGATGGCGTACATATTGTGCATCCAGCCGACCAGACCGACCGCGAGCAGGAACACGGAGATGGAGCCGACGATCGGCCACGGGCTCGGACTGACGAGGTGGTAGTCGTGTTGTGGTTTGGCGTGCGCGTCGGCCATTGCCAGTCTCCGTTAAAGTCGTCCCGGCCGGCTTGCCGGCACGTTGTCCGCCACCGGCCTCTGCGCGTCACGCAGCGGATGGAAGGTGTAGGACAGAGTGATGGTATCGACATCCTTGCCGTCGGCGTCCTGCGCCATCGTCGGATCGATGTAGAACACGACGGCCATGTCCCGCGTCTCGCCGACCTTCAGAGTCTGGTCGGTGAAGCAGAAGCAATTGATCTTCTGAAAGAAGATTCCCATGCTGAGCGGCGTCACGTTATAGCCGGCGATGCCGTGGGTTTCGCGTGCGGCGAGATTGACCGCGCGGTAATTCACGGTGACGACCTCACCGAGCCTCGCCTCGATTGAGGTGCGCTCCGGCTCGAACTGCCACGCCAGCCCCGACCCGATGTTGGCGTCGAAGCGTACGGTCACCTTGCGATCCAGCACCTGACCCGGTGCCCCGGCCGCAACCTGCGTCGTGCCGCCGAACCCGGTGGTGCGGCAGAACCAGTCGTAAAGCGGCACCGCCGCGTAGGCCATGCCGACCATGAAAGCCGCGAACACGCCGGCGCTGCCGGCGACCAGAACGTCGCGGCGGCGGCTCTGTGATGCAGCACGGCCCGGCACGGTTTCGGTCATAGCGGACGCCTCAACACGTCGGGGCCAAGCTTGACGACGGTGACAGCATAAATCAGCAGCACGAGAAGCCCGAGCGTGATCGCAAGCGCGATGGAGCGCGCGCGACGCCGGCGCTTCTGCTCTTCCGTCAGCACGATGCCGGATTCAGGTTTGTTGGCCATCGCCGATCTCATGCAAACGCACGGCCCAGCAGGCTGCCCAATCCTCGTTCCGCCATCAGCGCGGCAAACAGAATGAACAGATAGAGGATTGAGAACTTGAACAGGCGCTTGGCGGCTTGATCGCTCGGCGTGCGCCAGAGCTGCCAGGACAGCGCGACCATGGCCGCACCGCCGAGCACGGCGACGATGCCGAATGCAAGGCCCGCATAACCGAACAGCCATGGCGAGGTGCCGATCGGAGCGAGCACCAGCGAGTAGATCAGGATCTGCCGGCGCGTCTCCCGCGCGCCTGAGACGACCGGCAGCATCGGCACGCCGGCGCGGGCGTAGTCATTGGCCTGCAGCAGCGACAGCGCCCAGAAGTGCGGCGGCGTCCAGAAGAAGATGATGAGCACGAGGAGGACCGATTCAACGCCGATCCCGCCGGTCGCCGCCGCCCAGCCGATCATCGGAGGGAAAGCGCCGGCCGCGCCGCCGATCACGATGTTCTGCGGCGTCCAGCGCTTGAGCCACATCGTGTAGATCACGACGTAGAACAGGATGGTGAAGGCGAGCAGGCCCGCCGCCAGCAGATTGATCATCAGGCCGAGCATCACTACCGACCCGACCGCCAGCGTGACACCGAACGCGAGAGCCTCGCTCGGCTGCACGTAGCCCGCGGGAATCGGGCGGCTGGAGGTGCGCGACATCACCGCGTCGATGTCGGCGTCGTACCACATGTTCAGCGCGCCGGCGGCGCCGGCACCGACCGCGATGCAGAGCAGTGCTGTGAAGCCGAGCACCGGATGCAGATGCCCCGGCGCCAACAGCAGGCCGGCCAGCGCGGTGAATACGACCAGCGACATCACCCGCGGCTTCATCAGCGCCACGAAATCGCCGACGCCGGCCATGCTCGGCTCGGCATAATCGGTCTCGCCGCGCAACGGACGGGCGAGATCGGCGCCTTCGCTCACCAGAGACATTACCTCACCCGCGGCAGTACGTTGAATTGATGGAACGGCGGCGGCGAGGGCAATGTCCACTCCAGCGTGGTGGCGCCCGGACCCCACGGATTATCGGCCGCCTTTTCCTTGCGGATGAACGCGTATGCGAGACCGATGAAGAACGTGACCAAGCCGGCCGTGGAGACATAGGCGCCGACCGAGGACACGTAGTTCCAGCCCGCGAAGGCGTCAGGATAGTCGACGACGCGGCGCGGCATGCCGGCGAGACCGAGGAAGTGCTGCGGGAAGAACACGATGTTGACGCCGATGAAGGTCAGCCAGAAGTGCGTCTTGCCCCAGAACTCGGAGTACATGTAGCCGGTGATCTTCGGAAACCAGTAGTACCAGCCGGAGAACACCGCGAACACCGCGCCGAGCGACAGCACGTAGTGGAAGTGCGCGACGACGTAGTAGGTGTCCTGCATCACGCGGTCGACGCCGGCATTTGCCAGCACCACGCCGGTCACGCCGCCGACCGTGAACAGGAAGATCAGGCCGACCGAGAACAGCATCGGCGTCTTGAACTCGATCGAGCCGCCCCACATGGTGGCGATCCAGGAGAAGATCTTCACGCCGGTCGGCAC
The DNA here is from genome assembly GCA_963711955.1 of uncultured Alphaproteobacteria bacterium. Classification (GTDB taxonomy): domain Bacteria; phylum Pseudomonadota; class Alphaproteobacteria; order Rhizobiales; family Xanthobacteraceae; genus Z2-YC6860. The sequence continues at coordinate 133,378 of CAVQGC010000018.1, forward strand.
CGCGATCACCATGGTCGCGGCGATGAAGTACGCCTGCGCGCCGGTCGACATGCCGACCGTGTACATGTGGTGCGCCCACACGACGAAGCCGATGCCGCCGATCGCGACCATCGCGTAGGCCATGCCAAGATAGCCGAACACCGGCTTCTTGGAGAACGTCGCCACCACCTGACTGACGATGCCGAAGCCCGGCAGGATCAGGATGTACACTTCGGGATGACCGAAGAACCAGAACAGGTGCTGGAACAGGATCGGGTCGCCGCCGCCATCGGCCGAGAAGAAGGTGGTGCCGAAATTGCGGTCGGTGAGCAGCATCGTGATCGCGCCGGCGAGCACCGGCAGCGACAGCAGCAGCAGGAACACGGTGACGAGCTGCGACCAGACGAACAGCGGCATCTTGTGCAGCGTCATGCCCGGCGCGCGCATGTTGAAGATGGTGGTGATGAAGTTGATGGCGCCGAGAATCGAGGAGGCGCCGGCGATGTGCAGCGACAGGATCGCGAAATCGACCGCCGGGCCTTTGTGGCCCGTGGTCGACAGCGGCGCGTAGATCGTCCAGCCGGCGCCGACGCCCGGCTCGGTGGCGCTCTCGCCCGGCACGAAGGCCGACGTCAGCAGCAGGATGAATGACGCCGGCAGCAGCCAGAACGAAATGTTGTTCATGCGCGGGAACGCCATGTCCGGCGCCCCGATCATCAGCGGCACGATCCAGTTGCCGAAGCCGCCGATCAGCGCCGGCATCACCATGAAGAAGATCATGATCAGGCCGTGCGCGGTGGTGAACACGTTGAACTGGTGGCTGTCGTGGAAAACCTGCACGCCGGGGAATTGCAGTTCCATCCGGATGGCGATTGACATGAACGCGCCGATCACGCCGCCGACCATGGCGAACACCAGGTACATCGTGCCGATGTCCTTGTGGTTGGTCGAATAGACGAAGCGGCGCCAACCCGTGGGATTGTGGTGCGCGTGATCGTCGTGTGCGTGGTCGCCGTGTGCGCCGTGTGCCGTTGCCATCGTCTAACCCTTCAACGTTGCCGCTGTCGCCCGCTGATCTCGACTCACTCCGCCGTCGCGGCGACCGTGATGTTCTGTTCGCCGCCCGCGCCGGCAAACTTCTTCCTCGCCTGCTCGAGCCAGGTGGCGTAATCCTTGTCGCTCACCACACGAACCGCGATCGGCATGTAGGCGTGATCCTTGCCGCAGAGCTCGGAGCATTGCCCGTAGTACGTGCCCTCACGGGTCGCCTTGAACCAGGTTTCGTTGAGGCGGCCGGGCACGGCGTCGATCTTGATGCCGAATGCGGGCACGGCAAAGGCGTGGATCACTTCCGCGCCGATGACCTGGACCCGCACCACCTTGTTGACCGGCACCACCATGTCGTTGTCGACCGCGAGCAGGCGCGGCTGCTCGCATTTGACGCGCTGCGGATCGCAGGCCAGCAGCGAGTCGAACTCGAACTTGCTGTCCGGGTAGCCGTAGGTCCAGTACCACTGCTTGCCGGTCGCCTTCACCGTGAGGTCGGCCGGCGGAATGGTGGTCTGCAGGAACAACAGCTTGAAGGACGGCACCGCGATCGCGGTGAGGATCACCACCGGGATCAGCGTCCAGGCCACTTCGAGCAGCGTGTTGTGCGTGGTCTTGGTCGGGACCGGATTGGCCTTCGCATTGAAGCGGAAGATCACGATCAGCAGCAGCACCAGAACGAACAACGTGATCGCCGTGATGAGGTAGAGCAGAAAATCGTGGAACCACACGATATTGTCCATGACCGGCGTCACGGATTGCTGCAATCCGAGCTGCCAGGGCGAAGGTTGTCCCATCGCGGCCCAAGCCGCGTCACCAGCCACGCCGCCGGCTGCAAGAACCATCATCGCAGCCGACACGGCCGCCAACCGCTTAAGCATCCGCATCGTCGTCTTCGCTCCTTCGGCGAAATCAATCCGAGCCGCACCGGCCAGCGTGATTCAGGTCAATTCCGCTTCCGGCAAGGCGCCCGTCGGGGGCCGCGCTAATCGGCAGGCGGTGCGGCGGGAGGGGGTTCCCGAAGCCTCTCAAACCATAATTCCGGCGCACTCGCAATGTGCTAGGGCGGTTGTCCGATGCGACAATCTGTTTATACCGGCAAATCGGGTTTCCGGCCCGGGGCTCTGGAAAATGTGGCGTCCTTGAACATGGCGGAATCGCCATGTACGGACATGAATTGACTGCGGAATCGGACTGCTCGGCTTGGGACGCAGCCGTCGCAATACCGGCACGTGAGGGGACTGCAGAATGGCACAATTCGTCCGACACCGGCTGGCGCGCTGGGCCGCTTGGGCGGTTCCCTGTGTCTGCGCCGCCGCAGTGCTGTTGGGGCCGATGGGCAAGGCCGCCGCTCAGGGCGCGGTGCGCTCCGTGCACAACGACTGGCAGATCCGCTGCGACACGCCGCCGGGCGCCCAGGGCGAGCAGTGCGCGCTGATCCAGAGCGTCACCGCCGAGGACCGGCCCAACATCGGCCTGACTGTGATCGTGCTGAAGACCGCCGACCGCAAGACCCGGCTGATGCGGGTGATCGCGCCGCCGGGCGTGCTGCTGCCCTCCGGGCTCGGCCTTAAGATCGACAATGCTGAGGTGGGCCGGGCCGGCTTCGTGCGCTGCGTGCCAAACGGCTGCGTCGCCGAGGTCATCATGGACGACACCCTGATCGGCAAGTTGCGGACCGGCCAGACCGCCACCTACATCATCTTCCAGACGCCCGAAGAGGGCATCGGCTTCCCGATGAGCCTGAAGGGCTTCGGCGAGGGTTTCGACAAGCTGCCGTGAGGTCGCTTGGGCAGTAGCCCGCGCAGGCTTCATCGCGGAAGCAGGCGATCCACGTCATGCGCCGGCCTTGTGCCGGGCATCCACGCTCTCGCTATACGTTACTCTCAATGATAGCTGGATGCCGGACATAGGCGAGCGAAGCGACGCCGTCCTTCGGACGGCTATGCGCGGCCATGACAGCGTGTATGTGGGAGACGCTCGAAGTGAATCTCGGATTTGTCGGGCTCGGCGCCATGGGCGAACTGATCGTGCCTCGCCTGATGGCGGCCGGGCACAAGGTCACCGGCTGGAACCGCACGCGCGCCAAGGCGGAGCCGCTGATCGCGGCCGGCATGGCGTTCGCCGCGACGCCGCGCGAGGTCGCGCAAGCATCCGAGATCGTGTTCTCCATCGTCACCGATTCCGCCGCGGTGAAGGCGGTGGCGCTCGGCCCCGACGGCGTCATCTCCGGCCTGAAGAAGGGCGGCATCTACATCGACATGAGCACCATCGAGCCGGACGTGAGCCGCGAGGTCGCCGCACGAATTCGACAAGGCCGGCCTGGTCATGCTGGACGGCCCGTTGTCGGGCAGTCCCGGTTACGGTGAAGGCCGGCAACGCCTCGGTGATGATCGGCGGCGACGAAGCCGCGTTCGAGCGCGCCAAGCCGGTGCTGCTCGCGATCGGCCCCAAGGTGACGCGGATCGGCGGCAACGGCCTCGCCTGCCAGATGAAGATCGCGGTCAACCTGCTGCTGATGGTCGAGGTGGTCTGCTTCGGCGAAGCGGTGGCGCTCGCGGAGAAAGGCGGCGTGTCGCGCGAGGCCGCCGTCGATGCCATCCTCAAGAGCGTCGCGGCGTCGCCCGTGCTCGGCTATCGCGGGCCGTTCATCCTCGAAGGCAAGATGCCGGCGGTGCCGCTTGCCGACGTGACGTTGCAGCAGAAGGACATGGTCCTGGCGCTCAATCTCGGCCGCAAGCTGGGCAGCCCGGTGCCGCTCGCCGCCGCCGCCAACGAAATGATGAACGCATGCCGCGGGCTCGGCATCGACGCCAATGATTTCGTCGTCGCGCATCAGGTCTACCGCAAGCTCGGAGGCGCATGATCCCGAAAAGTGTTTTCCGGTTTCCGGAAAAGATCATGCGCAAAGGAGGAGGACAATCATGACATCCAAAGCCGAAATGATCGGAGCCGCGCTCGCCAAGGCGGTCAAGGCGGCCACCGGCATCACCTCGGCCACGCTCGGCGCGAAGATGTTCCGGACCAACATCAGGGACGTGCCGAAGGTCGAAGGCCTCAAGCGCGACGACGGCTGGATCGACATGCAGGTGCAATTCCTGATCGACAAGAAATCCGCCGGCGCCGATCACGTGGTCGGCTGGACCGTGCTCAAGCCGGGCGCCAGCCACGAGTGCCACCGGCACCGCAACTGCGACGAGTTCTTCATCGTGCTCAAGGGCCAAGGCCACATCATCACCGACAAGGGACTCGAGCCCTCGGGACAAGGCGACGTGGTCTATTCGCCGCGCGGCTGCTGGCACGGCTTCAACAACACGTCGAGCGAGGACGTGGTGCTGGTGTGGGGCTGGATGGGCGCGGGCTCGATCGACGATTCGGGCTACGAGGTGCCGGAAGGCGGACACAAATCGTGAGCGCGACGCTCAACGATCCCGCGCATCGCCGCCGGAATGCGCCGGCAGTTCGCGCTGCGCCAGCAGCAGCTCGATGCCGGCGCGAAGCAGATCGGCTGGAAGGTCGGCCTCGGCGCACCGGCGGCACTGGAGCGCTGCAAGCTCACCAAGCCCGTGGTCGGCTTTCTGCTCGACCGCGCGCAGCTTGATCCGGGCGCAACGGTTTCGCTGAAGGGCTGGACCAAGCCCGTCGCGGAGATCGAGATCGCCGCCTATATCGCACGCGACCTTCCCGCCGGCGCGGACGACGCCACCGTGCGTGCGGCGATCGGCGCGCTCGGCCCCGCGATCGAGCTGGCCGACCTGGACAGCGCCATGGACGACATCGAAGGCGTGCTCGCGCGCGACATCTGGCAGCGCCATGTCATCCTCGGACCGAAAGACAGCTCGCGCGCCGGCGCGAAGCTCGAAGGGCTCACGGGCAAGCTCGTCCGCAACGGCAACGACGTGCCGGTGCCGGCCGACCTCGAAGTTGGCACCGGCGCGATCTTCGACACCGTGCGTCACGTTGCCGACGTGACGGCTGCGCTGGGCGACGGCCTGCGCGCCGGTCAGTTCATCATCTGCGGCGCGATCACCGGGCCGATGTTCCTGGAGCCGGGCGAGACCGGGCTCGATTTCACGCTCGATCCGATCGGCGCGGTGTCGGTGCGGTTTTCGGCCTGAGCATTGCCGGTCGGCGGCCCCAGGAACCCAGACCGCCGATCGTAGGATCGATGCCGACTTGTCATGTTGCGGGTGGCAAGTAATCTCCAAGGCAAAGGGAAAATCACATGTTGACCAGATATACGACGCTGGCCCTGTTGATCTGCGTGCTGGGCGGGGCTCCCGCAGGGGCGCAGAATGCGCCGAAGATGATTTACCTCAGGGAGGTCATCGACTTGACCGAGCTGATCCCGCCGCCGCCGCCGCGCAATTCCGAGGCGTGGAAGCAGGATCTCGCCGACGTTCTCGAAGTGCAGCAGAACCGCACCGACGCGCAGGTTCGGCGTGGGATCGCGGACAACGTGCTGTCGATCTATCGCTTCGATGACGTGATTGGGCCGAAGTTCAATAAGCAAAATCTGCCCGTGATGGACGCGTTCTTCGAGAGGCTGCACGCGGACCAGCGCGCCATCCTGATCGCCGCCAAGAATGCCCTGCAGCGGCCGCGCCCGGCTGTGGCCCATCCCAAGGAGGTCCTTGCACTCGGAGGCACCCCGCGGCTGCCGACCGGCTATCCCAGCGGCGGCGTCGTCATGACCACGCTCACCGCGATCGTGCTGTCGAAGATGGTCCCCGAGAAGCGCTTCGAGCTGTCGGAACGCAACCGTGAATACGCGCTCAACCGGGTCGTGATCGGCCAGCACTTTCCGCGCGACATCCGCGCCGGCGAAATTGCCGGAACCGTGATCGCGTATGCGATGATGGAGATCCCTGCGTTCATGCGCGACCTGGAGCCGGCCCGCGCCGAATTGCGACAGGTGCTCGGTCTTCCGGCCGAACCGGTCGCAGCCGGCCCGGACAAGACGAAATAGTCAGGGACAATCCAGCGGGAACGCCGTCCCTCGCTTATTCACCCGCTCTCTCATTTGTTGTCTCCGCGGCCGCGGCAACCGGAGCAGCGCGTTCGCTCTCTCCATCGTCATTCGGGCCGCCGCGTTCGGGGAGAAGCAAGCCGCGTGCTATCCCCGCAGGGATAAATACGCAGCATGCAAAAAAATAAACTTATCCCCGCCCTTGAATCCGGCCCCATATTGATCGCGTCCCGTTCGACCGAGGGCGCCATCTAGAGGCGTCTTGATGGCGGAGCGGGATGCGGCGCCTGCGCTTTTGCTTCGCAAGCAGAGGTCCGGGAGGCTCGGGTCACCGTCCGTCCCTACTATGAGGGGCTGCCCTTGAGTGGGCTGGTGGGGACCGGAGGAAGGACGGCGAAAGCCGGCCGATCCTGAGGTGGAAGGCCCACCCATCCGGTCCTGAAAGTTACGGTCCGAAGAACCAAAGATCGCCGCGATGGAGCGCCGGAGGGCGTGCGCGTCTCGCCAGACGCGCGCCGCGCCTCCCAAGGTGCGGAAAACGATGGTGCGCCACCCGGCGCTCCGTCCCCTCGGGCTCAAGCCGGAGGGGAAAAAAGGAAGGAAGGTGGCGCGGCGCCTCAAAGTCCGCGGGCGATGATGCATGTCTGGACTGGCCTTTCGCCGCAAATCAGGCTTCCTATCTTGAAGGAGCAACGGAGCATCCGATGAACCCGAATTCGTCCCTGATCGATCGCGCCGGCCTCGACACGGCTGCGGGTCGGCAAGCTGATGGAGCGCGGCCTCGAAGGCGCCGACGACGGGGAACTGTTCCTGGAATACAAGCAGTCCGAGATGCTGGTGTTCGACAACGGCCGGCTCAAGCAGGCGACCTACGACACCAACCAGGGCTTCGGGCTGCGCGCCGTGAAGGACGAGGCGGTCGGCTACGCGCACGCCTCCGATGTGTCCGAGACCGCGATCGGCCGCGCCGCCGAGGCGGTGCGCGCTGTGAAGGGCGGCTATTCCGGCAGCTTTGCCGCGCCCCCTGCCCGCACCAACCGCAAGCTCTACGGCGACGAAAATCCGATGGAAGCGCCGGGCTTCGACGCCAAGGTGAAACTGCTGGAAACGATCGACGCTTACGCGCGTGGCAAGGACGAGCGCGTGCGGCAGGTCACGGCGAGCCTCGGCGCATCCTGGCAGGTGGTCGAGATCGTGCGGCCTGACGGCGAGACCTATCGCGACATCCGTCCGCTGATTCGCATCAACGTCGCTGTGGTGGCGGGCTCCGGCGACCGGCAGGAGTCCGGCTCCTACGGGTTCGGCGGCCGCGAGGGCTATCAGAATTTCATCGCAGCGAAGTCATGGCAGCACGCGGTCGACCAGGCAGTGCGCCAGGCGCTGATCAATCTCGAATTCCATCCCCGCCCCCGCCGGCGAGATGGACGTGGTGCTCGGTCCCGGATGGCCCGGCGTGATGCTGCACGAGGCGGTGGGTCACGGCCTCGAGGGTGACTTCAACCGCAAGAAGTCTTCGGCGTTCGCCGGCCTGATGGGCCAGCAGGTCGCGGCCAAGGGCGTCACCGTGGTCGACGACGGCACGATTGCGAGCCGCCGCGGCTCGCTGTCGATCGACGACGAAGGTACCCCCACCAACCGCACCGTGCTGATCGAGGACGGCATTCTGGTCGGCTACATGCAGGACCGGCAGAACGCGCGGCTGATGAACATGAAGGCGACCGGCAACGGCCGCCGCGAAAGCCACGCCCATGTGCCAATGCCGCGCATGACCAACACCTACATGCTGGCCGGCAACCGCGACCCGGCCGAGATTCTCGCCTCGGTGAAAAACGGCGTCTACGCGGTGAACTTCGGCGGCGGGCAGGTCGACATCACGTCGGGCAAGTACGTCTTCCAGGTCACCGAGGCCTACAAGATCGAGAACGGCAAGCTCGGCCCCGCGCTGAAGGGCGCCATGCTGATCGGCAACGGTCCGACCGACCTGCACCGCGTCAGCATGATCGGCAACGATCTGCAGCTCGACACCGGGATCGGCACCTGCGGCAAGAACGGCCAGGGCGTGCCGGTCGGCGTCGGCCAGCCGACGCTGCGCATGGACCGCATCACGGTCGGCGGAACGGGTGCCTAGAAGATTGCTGCCTTCAGAAATACGCGATGCTGCGGCCGCAGGCCGCGACGGCGAGCCAGATCGTGATGCGATGCTACGCCGGACGCGCGTGCCGTGGCCGGCATTCGGCGCAAGCGGCGGCAGGTCCCTCACCTTCGGGGCCACGATAAACTCGAACAGGACGACATTCGCGATGCCGAGCGCGATCAAACCGAGCTTGATCTGAAACACCGGGTTCAAGATGACGTGGCTCGCCTCGGCAATGAACAGGGTCGCGCCGGTGATGGCCAATCCGAAAAGCGCGGCCACGGCCACCCGCCGCGCGCCGCGCAGAACCCGGCCCGGCGAGGTCGCGGCAAACGCGCCGGCCATCCGCAGGTCCATCACGGCCACCGCACCGGCGAACACGACGAGCGCCAGGATATGACCGACGTTGGCGGCCATATAGGCCCAGCGTCGATTGCCTGATCGTCGGCGCCCAGGCCCGACGCCTCGAGCGCGACGAAGATCGCTGGCGCCGCTTCGTTCATCAGCGCAGTTCGTAGGATCTTGCCGTCGACGGTGATGCGCTCGGCGCGCAGCTCGTCCTTCTCGACCGTCGAGGCGTAGCCATAGGCCGAGACATTCTTGCCGACCGCGACCACCGCGGCGTTCGCACCGCGCGATAACCATCCGGGAGGTCGGCGCGAGCGTGACGGTCCAGACCTTGTCGCGCGCCGCGCACCGAGATGGTGGCGTGCGGATTTTCGAACTTCGAGCTCACGATCGAACCGGCGACGGTGATCGGTTGGCTGCGTCATAGCTGCCCCAGCCGTGATGGGCGAGCGCGGCGCCGCTTGCGAGAGCAAGTGTGCCAATGGTTGACGAATATCCTGGTCATCGGCCGCTCCTGACGTTCCAATGTGGTCAACTAGCCATCGACGCGCCGTCTGACAATGCTCACCGCACCACGCCGGACATGCAGCATGGCTTGCGCCGCGGCTTGGTGATGCCGGTCCTTGAGATAGCAGCGCGAGATGCTCGGCCCGAGATAGCCGGGCCGCACGTAGGTCCAGGCGCGGCAGCGGTTGTCGCCTTCGCAGGCTTTCTTGCAGGACTCGCCGGTCGGATCGGACGGCAAGTCGAAGTGGCGGTAATCGCCGCCAGTGCGGTCGATCGACATCTCCACCGGCCCGCTCTTCTTCTCCACCAAGCCCGCGCCCTTGATGCCGGACACGCAGCACTGGTTCTCGACCGCCGGCTTCACCTCGCTCTTGAGCCAGCACACCGCGCTCGTTCCGCCCCCCGTGCCCGGATAGGAGAACGCCCAGGCGCGGCAGCGCCCCTCCCGCTCGCAGCGCGCCGCGCACACCGCCGGATCGCCGGACGGCACCACGAAGCGCGTGTAATCGCCGCCGGGCCGGTCGAACCCGCCTGCGCCCACGCGCCACGCTGGCGCCCACGGCGAGAATCGAAATGACGAAGGCGCAGCGAAGCGCGGTGAGAAGAAATTGCATCAATGCTGCACCCTTCGGACCGATGCGAGAGGCCTGTCGCATCTTAATGAAGCCGCAGCCGCTGCGCGAGTGAGTTCAACAACAATACCGTGCACTCCGTGCGACCTGTGGTCGCGGCGCGGCTGTGAAAGGCCGCTCAGCGCTCATGCCGCATGTGAAATCCGGCGACGTGCCGCCGCACAATGCGGACAACTCTCGCGGTGCAGCCATGCCGGGCCCGATCACAACAAAACATGCGCGGCCATTGCCGCTGCCTGGCGCGGCACGATCCGTTCGATGTCGCGGCGTGGCTGCTGTTCGCCGCGCTGCTGGCGCTCGCGCTGCTGACGTTTCGCGACTACGCGATATCCAACGACGAAGAGGTGCAGCACCGCTACGGCGAGCTGATCCTGGCCTATTACGCCAGCGGCTTCGCCGACCGCGGCGTGTTCGCCTACAAGAACCTCTATCTCTACGGCGGGCTGTTCGACATCGTCGCGATCCTGCTCGGCCGCATCCTGCCGCTCGACATCTTCGTGATCCGGCACCTGCTCTGCGCGCTGATCGGCATCGGCGGCATTGCGGCGCAGTCTGGGCCACCGCGCGGCTGATCGCGGGCCCGCGCGCGGGCCTGCTCGCCGCCGTCGCGCTCGCGGTCTGCGGCCCGTGGTTCGGCTCGATGTTCAATCACACCAAGGACATTCCGTTCGCCGCCGCGATGATGGGCGCGACTCTACTTTCTGCTGCGGGCGGCGCGCGATCTGCCGCGGCCGCGCCTGCTGCATCTGCTGCTGTTCGGGCTGTTGCTCGGCGCCGCGCTCGGGCAGCGCGCGCTGGCCTCTGCTGATCTGCTTTATGTGCCGATCGCTGATCGCGCTGCAGCCTGCCGCACCCGTCACGGCGGCGAATGCAGGACGCGTTTCGTGCGTCGCAGTCGTTGCTGCTGTTCGTGCCGGCTTTCGCGCTCGGCTATCTGATCATGATCGCGGCGTGGCCGTGGGCGGCGCTCGAGCCTGTTCAATCCGGTCCGCGCGCTGTTCGCGTTCGCGCACTTCCACTATCCGATCAAGACGCTGCTGTTCGGCGAGACCTATCTGATGGCGGACGTGCCGCGCTGGTACGTGCCGGTCTATCTCGCGATCAAGCTGCCGCTCGCCGTGTGGTTCGGCGCCGCGCTCGCGTTCGCCGACGGCGTTCGCTGCGGCGGATGGGCGCGCACGGCGCGCGCGCGCGAAACCGCCTTCATCGCTTTCACCGCGCTGTTCCCGGTGGCGTGCCAGGTGATCTCGCACGGACCGGCGTTCAGCGGCCTGCGGCATTTCCTGTTCGTGCTGCCGCCGATCGCGGTGCTTGCCGGGATCGGCTTCGACGCGCATGCTGACGTGGTTCGAAGCGCGGCGGCATGCGCTGCGCGGCCGCCGCGTATGTCGCGCTGGCGGCGTGCTGGCCTGGCCGGCGAGCGTGATGGTCCGGCTGCATCCTTACGAGTCATCTGTTCTTCAATCCGCTGGTCGGCGGCCTGCACGGCGCGGCGCAGCGCTACGACACCGACTACTGGGTCAACGGGATGCACGAAATGGTGGTCGAGCTGGAGAACTACCTCGACCGCGAAAACCGGGCCGTCCGCGCGAATTTATTTCGTGGCGGTCTGCGGCGAGCGCCTGCCGTTCGAGAAAGAGGCCGAAGCCGCGCAATGGCCGCCTGCGATGGGCGACCGACGCCGATCCCGCGGATTTCTTCATCGCGCCGACGCATCAAGGTTGCCACAACGCCATCGACGGCAAGGTGATCCTCACGATCGAACGCATGGGCGTGCCGATCGGCGTGGTCAAGGACCGGCGCGCGATCACCCAGCCGCGATGTCGCGCGCGGCGACTGAAGTCCAGTTGTCCAAAGGAGAGCGCCCGCCGGGGGGCCGGCGGGCGCAGCATCCGGAGCGCGAGAGGGGATATCGCGATCCGGACGCGGACTGACGGGAGATCGGCCGTAGCCACGCAGGTCTGCGGCGCTCGCGCGCGCAGCCATGCCGGCTGCGGGCATCGGATGCCGGCACTCGCACGAGAGCGCGAGCGCCGCGCGCGTTGGCGCGACGCTCCGCGGCGCGGCCGACCAGCACGTCGGTCGGGTCGTGCCACAGCGGCTCGGCATAGGCGTCGCGCAGGTCGCTGCGCGGTGAGCCCGATATCCGCCAGCATGTGGTCGTCGAGACCGGCCAGCGCCGTGGCGGCGCGGCGGTTTTTGATCGCACGGCCGATGCGGGCGAAGCGGCGGGCAGCGCTGGCACCGGCTGCGGCCAACCGGCGACCCGAATAGACTGCTCCAGACCAGGACAGACTGAAGATCGCGACCATGACTGCCTCCAAACCTCTAAAGACCAGGGGAAAGCCCCGACACTCGCTCGAGAATCGCCTCACCCGATCTGATCTACGGAGAATATGATCCCGGCCGATTGATAAGTGAAACGAATGTTTGTAATCTTATCAATCACCAATGATGATATAACGGCTGTCGCATCTTCCGAGCCCGGGAGCCTGCCATGAGCGCGCTCATCGACGTCGACCAGCTGCGCACCTTCATCGCGATCGTGGAAACCGGCAGCTTCACCAAGGCCGCCGAGGTCGTGCACAAGACCCAGTCGGCGGTGTCGATGCAGATGAAGCGGCTGGAGGAGCGGCTCGACCGGCCGATCTTCGCGCGCGACGGCCGCGCCTCGAAGCTCACCGAGGACGGCGAGCGGCTGCTCGACTACGCGCGCCGCATCATCAAGCTCAACGTCGAGGCGCTCGCCGCCTTCTACGATGCCGAGCTGACCGGCCGCGTGCGGCTCGGCCTGCCGGACGATTACGCCGACCGCTATCTGCCGGAGATCATGGCGCGGTTCTCGCGCGCCTATCCCGGCGTCGAACTGACCGTGATGTGCGAGCCGTCGGTCGAACTGGTCGAGCGCATCGACGGCAACGAGCTCGATCTCGCCATCGTCACCGACTGCGAGAGCAGCCGGCCGTCGGAAACCTTCCGCCGCGAGCGGCTGCTGTGGGTGACGTCGAACCGGCATTCGACCCACATCGAGGAGCCGCTGCCGCTCGCGCTCGGCCGCGCCAGTTGCGGCTGGCGGCGCGCCGCGATCGAGTGCCTGGAGACCATCGGCCGGCCGCATCGGATGCTCTACACCAGCGCCAACGCCGGCGCGGTCGCAGCCGCGGTGCTGGCCGGCCTTGCGGTCTCGGTGTTTCCGGAATCCGGCGTTGCGGCCCGGCATGCGCGTGCTCAATCCGGCCGACGGCTTTCCTGAGTTGCCGGCCTGCCGCGTCGGGCTGATCCGCAATCCGCACGAAAGCCTCGGCGCTGGCCGACGCGCTCGCCGAGCACATCATCTCGTCGCTCGACAACCTGTCGGAAGCGAGCCGCGCGGCGGAGTAGCGGGCGTAGCCTGTCAGTAGGCGTATTCGGTGTAGATCGGATCGACCGAGCCGTTCCACGGCCGTGGATATTCGCCAGCAGTTCCTCGGCCGGCGTGATGCCGCGCGCGACGATCTCCTCGAGCGGCCGCAGATAGCGCGTCTCGTCGCGGCCGTTGTGGTCGAGCCGCTTGCGGCGCACGAGGCCCTTGTCGCGCGAGCGCAGCGTTCGATCGCGAGGTCGAGCAGCGTCGCGGTTGCGGATCGTGGCCTTGAAACCGAGTCTCGGCACGTCGTCGCGCAGCTTCTGGCGCTCCTCCGCGGTCCAGTCCTTGACGATGTCCCAAGCCGCGTCGAGGCTGTCGTCGTCGTAGAGGATGCCGACCCAGAACGCCGGCAGCGACGGCAGCACGCCGCCACGGCCCGCCGTCGGAGCCGCGCATCTCGAGGTAGCGCTTGAGCCGCACCTCCGGAAAGATCGTCGAGACGTGGTTGGCCCAGTCCGACATCGTCGCGCGCTCGCCCGGCAGATCGAGCTTGCCGGCGAGGTGATCGCGGAACGACTGGCCGGACACGTCGATATAGCTGTCGCCGCGCTTGACGAAATACATCGGCACGTCGAGCGCGTAGTCGGCGTAGCGCTCGAAGCCCATGCCGGCCTCGAACACCCAGGGCAGCATGCCGGCGCGCGCATTGTCGGTGTCGCGCCAGATCTCCGAGCGGAACGAGACGAAGCCGTTGGGCTTGCCTTCGGTGAACGGCGAATTGGCGAACAGCGCGGTCGCGACCGGCTGCAAGCGCGAGCGCCACCCGCAGCTTCTTCACCATGTCGGCTTCGGAGGAGAAGTCGTGGTTGGTCTGCACCGTGCAGGTCCGGTACATCATGTCGAGGCCGAGCGTGCCGACCTTCGGCATGTAGGCCGTCATGATCTTGTAGCGGCCCTTCGGCATCACCGGCATGTCGGCGCGCGTCCAGTCGCGGCGTCATGCCGATGCCGAGAAAGCCGATGCCGAGCGGCCGCGCCACCTCGCGCACCTGCGCCAGATGCGCCATCAGCTCGTTGCAGGTCTGGTGCACGGTCTCGACCGGCGCGCCCGACAGCTCGAACTGGCCGCCGGGCTCGAGCGAGATCGCGCCGCCGCCGGTCACGTCGGCGAGCCCGATGATGTTCTCGCCCTCCATGATCGGCTCCCAGCCGAGCAGATGCTGCATGCCGTCGAGCAGCGCGCGGATGCCGCGCGGGCCCGGCATAGGGCACCGGCCGGTGGTCGTCCACGGTGAAGGCGAATTTCTCGTGCTCGGTGCCGACGCGGAATTTCGCCTTCGGCTTGCAGCCGCGCGGCGAACCACGCGACCAGCTCGTCGCGCGTTTCGATCGGCGTCATGTCGACTTGGTCGCGGGCCATTCAGGGTTCCGGCAGAAAAAGGTCGCGACCTTAAACATGGGCCGCCGGAAAGGGCAATGTTGGCCAGCACGATGAAAGCATGAGCGCATGTTGCAGCGCCAGCTGGCGAGCTTCCCAGCAGATCGCGCAGCCCCGCCGCTTCCTTGCAGGAGAGCTTCGACCCGACGTGGCGCTCGATCGCCGCGGCGTAGGTCTCCCACATCCGCTTTTGCATGTTGCGGCCGGCCGGGGTGATGGCGGCGAATTGACCGCGGCCATCCACCGGACAGATCTTGCGCTCAACGAAGCCGGCTTCGACGAGACGATCGACCAGACGCGACGTGCTGTACTGCGGCATCAGCATCTGCTTTTCCAGCTCGACCGGGCGCAACTCGCCGCGCGGCGCGCGCGACAGTTCCAGCAAGCGCATCATACCAGGCGAGCGGCGGATAGCCGGCGGCCTTGAGATCCCGCTCGACGGCGGCCATGCAGGCTCTGCTGCACGCGCACCAGGCGCGCCCAGGCCGAAGCTGGCTTCCTGAGACGGTTTGCGCGCTCATCGGACGGCTCTCCAACTGAGTCCTTGGAATAATAGGTATCATTTCATGCACTTGCATCAACCTTGACAGGTAAATGCATCTGCATCTAGATTGATGCAAGTGCATGAACTGCACGGCATCTCGCACTGCAACCAAGGGAGTATCGCCGATGAAGCTCTATCTACATGCCTGGCGCCTGCTCGCTCGCCCCGCACATCGCGCTGCGCGAAGCCGGTCTGCCGTTCGAGCTCGAAAAGGTGGATCGCAGCCAAGAAGACGAAAAGCGGCGACGACTATCTGGCCGATCAATCCGAAGGGCGCGGTGCCGGCGCTCAGGCCTCGACGACGGACAGGTGCTGACGGAAGCCGCTGTGATCCAGCAATACATCGCCGACAAGGCGCCGGGAAAGAAGCTGGCGCCCGCCGCTGGCACGCACGGAGCGCTACCGCCTCCAGGAATGGCTCAACTACATCGCCAGCGAAGTTGCACAAGGGCATCGGCCAGCTGTTCAATCCGGCGATGCCGGAGGACTACAAGAGACGCCGTGAAGAAGGCGCTTGCCGCGAAGCAGTTCGCCGTATCTCGATAAGGCGCTGGCGGGCCGCGAACTACCTGCTCGGCGACTTCACCGTGGCCGACGGCTATGCGTTCACGGTCCTGAACTGGACGAACTTGCACAAGATCGATCTCTCGGCATTTCCGAATATCATCGCATTCATGAAGCGCGTGGCCGACGCGTCCGGCCGTGCAGGATGCGATGAAGGCGGAAGGGTTGCTGAAGGCGGCGTAAATCACGCTGCGATTGCAGTGAACTCCCTCTCCCCGCATAGCCCGTCGAAGACGGGCGTGAACGGCCTTTTTTGTCGGGGAGAGGGCAGCGGCGAGTTCGGCTAAGCCGCTTTCTTGCCGGGCGCGAAGCGGCGGTAGAAGCTGTCGTCCGTTCTTCGCCATGTCGAGCAGCAGCTTCGGCGGCGCTAAAGCGCGCGCCGTGCTTCTTTTCCAGCCGCTCGCACAGCTCGACGAACTTCTTCGTGCCCATCATGTCGATATAGGACAGCGTGCCGCCGGAATACGGCGCGAAGCCGAAGCCGAGGATCGAGCCGACGTCGGCCTCGCGCACGTCGGTGACCACGCCCTCCTCGAAGGTGCGCGCGGCCTCCACCGCCATGCACGACCAGAAAGCGCTGCTTGAGCTCCTCGACGTCGAGCGCCTCGACCTGCTCGCGGCTGAGCTTCTTCGGCAGCAGATCGGCGAGCCCCGGCCACAGCCGCTTCGGCGCGCCCTGCGGATAGTCGTAGAAGCCCTTGCCGTTCTTGCGGCCGAGCCGGCCGTTCTTCTCGACCATGTCCTCCAGCAGCTTCTTCTGCGCCGGGTCGACGGCCTGCGGCCCGAGATCGGCTTCGGCGGCGCGCACGATCTTCAGGCCGAGATCGAGCGCGGTCTCGTCGTTGAGCGAGAGCGGCCCGACCGGCATGCCGGCCATGCGCGCCGTGTTCTCGATCATCGCCGCCGGGAATGCCCTCCAGCAGCATCAGATGGCCTTCCTGGATGTAGTTGAGCACGCAGCGGTTGGCGTAGAAGCCGCGCGTGTCGTTGACCACGATCGGCGTCTTGCGGATGCGCGCGCACGAAATCGAGCGCGGTCGCGAGCGCCTGCGTCGCCGGTCTTCTTGCCGACGATGATCTCGACCAGCATCATGCGCTCGACCGGCGAGAAGAAATGAATGCCGATGAACTTCGCCGGGTCCTTCGCGGTCTCCGCAAGCGACGTGATCGGCAGCGTCGAGGTGTTGGAGCCGAACACGACGTCGGGCACCACCGCCTGCGCCTTGGCGGTGGCCTCGGCCTTCACCTTGCGGTCCTCGAACACCGCCTCGACGACCAGATCGCAGCCGTTCAGCGCGCCGTAGTCGGCGGTCGCGGTGATGCTGCGCGAGCACCGCGTCGCGCGCGCCGCGCTGGCATGCGGCCCTTGTTGACCTGGTCGGTCAGGCTCTTGTGGATGTGCGCCTTGCCCTTGTCGGCGCTCTCCTGGTCGCGGTCGATCAGCACCACGTCGATACCGGCCTGCGCGCTGACCGAGGCGATGCCCGCGCCCATGAAGCCCGCGCCGATGATGCCGACCTTCTTGATCTTGACGCGGCCGGCACGTCGGCGGGCCGCCGCGCGCCCTTGTTGAGGTCCTGCATCGACACGAACAGCGAGCGGATCATCGCCGCCGCTTCCGGCGAGCGCAGGATCTTGCGCGAAATAGCCGCAACTCCACGGTGAGCGCGCGGTCGAACGGCAGCAGCAGGCCCTCGTAGACGACCTGCAGGATGGCGCGCGCCGCCGGATAGTTGTCGTAGGTCTCGCGGCGGTAGATCGCGTTCGCCGCCGGAAACGTCATCATGCCGGCCTTGGAATAGACCTGGCCGCCCGGCAGCCGGAAGCCCTCGACGTCCCACGGCGCCTTGGCCTTGCGGTTGGCCTTGATCCAGTCCTTCGCCGCCTTGATCAGATCGGCCGCCGGCACCACCGCATCGACGAGCTTCATCGCCTTGGCGCGGTTGAGCCGCAGCTGATCGCCCTTGAGCAGGAATTGCAGCGCGTCGGCCGGCGCGGCATCATGCGCGCCACGCGCTGCGTGCCGCCGGCGCCGGGGAACAGGCCGATCTTCACCTCGGGCAGACCGAGGCGGGTCTTGTCGTTGTCGGCGGCGATGCGCTGATGGCAGGCGAGGCAAAGCTCGAAGCCGCCGCCCAGCGCGGTGCCGTTGATCGCCGCGACCCACGGCTTGCCGCAGGTTTCCAGGCGCCGGTAGAGCTGCGACAGCTTGCGGCTCTCCTCGAACAGCTTGCGTCACCGCCGCCTCCTCGCCTTGCGTCTTGGCGAGGTCGGCGAAGGTGCGCGTCCCAGGCCTTCGAGCAGCGTGAGATCGGCGCCGCCGCTGAACGTCTCCTTGCCCGAGGTGATGACCGCGCCCTTGATCGCGGCGTCGGCCGCGACCTTCTCGACGATCCCGCGCGAGCTCCTTGATCATCGCCAGGTCGATCAGGTTCATCGACTTGCCCGGCATGTCCCAGGTGACGAGCGCGATGCCGTCGCCGTCGACGTCGAGCTTGAAGTTGGTCCGGCATTCGCGGGCTCCCTTATTCCTTGATCGGCTCGCCGTTCTTCGCGATTTCGACCTTCGATATTTTTCGTCAGCTAATACGGCTCGCCAGACTTGTGCAGATAGCGCCGGTTGGGGCCGTCGCGCTCCAGCCGCAAATCCACATCGGAATAAGTCACCGTTGTCCTTCGCAGCCGCGTGCCGACTTCGAGATAGCGCGCGGTGCGGCTGCCACGATTGATCAGGCAATGGCCGTTGCCGCGAATTGGCCTTGAAGCCCGCGGCGTCGCCGGGCTTGAGCAACGATCTCGCCGTCGTCCTCGACCAGCACGATCTCGCCTTCGAGCACGTAGATGAATTCGTCCTCGTTGGCGTGCCAGTGGCGCTGCGACGACCAGACGCCTGGCGGCAGCGTCGCGATGTTGACGCCGAACTGCGTCAGTCCGACCGCGTCGCCGAGCTTGCATTTCTCGCGGCCTTTCAATGGATCGGCCAGCGGCCCCGGATAGCGGCGTCGAGCGGTCGACCTCGGCTTTGGCGATGTCGATCTTCGGCATCAGGCCGGTCCTGTCGATTTGGCCCAGAAGCGCACGCCGCTCTCGTTCTTCTCGCCGGCAAGGTCGACGTCGGGATAGTGGTAGCGATCCGCTGCCGCGCGGGTGCCGACTTCGAGAAAGACCACGTCGCGTTGCTGATTGTTGACCAGGCAATGGCCGTTGCGGATCGTTGGCCTTGAAGCCCGCGCAGTCGCCGGCCTTCAGGACCGTTTCGCCGCCGTTCTCGATCAGCGTCGCCTCGCCTTCGAGGATGTAGACGAACTCGTCCTCGGTCTCGTGCCAGTGCCGCTGCGCCGACGCGGCGCCGGGCTTGAGCCGTGTCAGATTGACGCCGAACTGGGTGAGCCCGACGACGTCGCCCAGCACCGTTTTTTCGCGGCCGTCCGTGACCTTCTCGAACGCGCCGGGATAGGCGGATTTCATCCGCACGGCAGCCTTGGCGATGTCGATCTTCGGCAAGCGTTCACACCCGCTCGATGATCGTCGCGGTGCCCATGCCGACGCCGATGCAGAGCGTCACCAGCGCGGTGTTGAGATTGCGCCGCTCCAGCTCGTCGAGCACGGTGCCGAGGATCATCGCGCCGGTCGCGCCGAGCGGATGGCCCATCGCGATGGCGCCGCCGTTGACGTTGATCTTGTCGTGCGGGATGTCGAGCGCCTGCATGTAGCGCAGCACCACCGAGGCGAACGCCTCGTTGAGCTCCCACAGGTCGATGTCCTTCTTCGTCATGCCGGCCTTCTTGAGCACCTTCTCGGTCACCGGGATCGGGCCGGTCAGCATGATCGAGGGCTCGGAGCCGATGTTGGCGAACTGCCTGATGCGCGCGCGCGGCTTCAGCCCCGCCGCCTTGCCGGCCTCCTTGTTGCCGATCAGCACCGCCGCCGCGCCATCGACGATGCCGGACGAATTGCCCGGCGTGTGCACGTGGTTGATCGCCTCGATCTCCGGATAGCGCTGCACCGCGACCGCATCGAAGCCGGCCATCTCGCCCATCTGCACGAACGACGGATTGAGCTGCGCCAGAGTCTGCATGGTCGTGGTCGGCCGCATGTGCTCGTCCTTGGCGAGCAGCGTCATGCCGTTGACGTCCTTCACCGCCATCACCGAATTCTTGAAGCGGCCCTCGTCCCAGGACTTGCCGGCGCGCTTCTGGCTCTCGACCGCGTAGGCGTCGACGTCGTCGCGCGAGAAGCCGTACTTGGTGGCGATCAGGTCGGCCGAGATGCCCTGCGGCACGAAATAGGATTTCAGCGCGATCGAAGGATCGACCGGCCAGGCGCCGCCGGCCGCGCCGATGCCGACGCGGCTCATCGATTCGACGCCGCCGCCGATCGTCATGTCGTGCTGGCCGGACATCACCTCGGCCGCGGCGAAGTTCACCGCGTCGAGCCCGGAGGCGCAGAACCGGTTGATCTGCACGCCCGGCACCTCGTCGCCGTAGCCCGCCATGATCGCCGCGACGCGCGCGATGTCGCCGCCGGCCTCGCCGACCGGATCGACGCAGCCCAGCACCACGTCGTCGACCAGCTTGGGATCGAGCTTGTTGCGCTCCTTGAGCGCGGCGAGCGGCTGCGCCGCGAGATTGAGCGCGGTGACCTCGTGCAGCGCGCCGTCGGCCTTGCCGCGGCCGCGCGGGGTGCGGACGTGGTCGTAGATGAAGGCGTCGGTCATCCCTCGTCTCCTCTGCGCGTCAAAGACTTCTGCGCGATCACCAGCTTCATGATCTCGTTGGTCCCCGCATAGATGCGCATCACCCGCGCGTCGCGGTAGAGCCGCGAGATCGGATATTCGTCCATATAGCCATAGCCGCCGAACAATTGCAGGCAGCGGTCGGTCACTTTGCCGAGCGTGTCGGTCGCCCAGGCCTTCGCCATCGAGGCGGTCACGGTGTCGAGCTGGCCCGCGATGTGGCGCTCGATGCAGTGGTCGATGAACACCTTGCCGACCGTCGCCTCGGTCTTGCAGTCGGCGAGCTCGAACTGGGTGTTCTGGAACTCGATGATCGTCTTGCCGAACGCCTTGCGCTGCTTGACGTAGTCGACGGTCAGCGCCAACGCGCGCTCGATCATGGCGACCGCGTGCAGCGCCACGATCAGCCGCTCCTGCGGCAGTTCGTTCATCAGCTGCGCGAAGCCCTGGCCTTCCTCGGTGCCGAGCAGGTTCTCGGTCGGCAGCGACACGTCGTCGAAGAACAGCTCCGAGGTGTCGGCGGAATCCATGCCGAGCTTCTTGAGCTTGCGGCCGCGCCGGAAGCCCTGCGCGTCGTCGGTCTCCACCACCATCAGCGAAATGCCCTTGGCGCGCTCCTTCGGATCGGTCTTGGCGACCACGACGATCAGGTTGGCGTGCTGGCCGTTGGTGATGAAGGTCTTGGAGCCGTTGAGCACATAGCGGTTGCCGGATTTCACCGCGGTGGTGCGCACGCCCTGCAGGTCGGAGCCGGTGCCGGGCTCGGTCATGGCGATGGCGCCGACCAGTTCGCCGGTCGCGAGCTTCGGCAGCCAGCGCTTCTTCTGCTCCTCGGTGCCGTAATGCAGGATGTAGGGCGCGACGATGCCGGAATGCAGCGGCGCGCCGAACGTGTCGAAGCCGGCCAGGCTGTATTCGCGATTGATGACGGCCTCGTGCGCGAACGTGCCGCCGGCGCCGCCGTATTCCTCCGGCATCGAGGCGCAGAGCAGACCCGCCTCGCCGGCCTTGGTCCAGACCTCGCGCGGATACATGTGCTCGTCGTGCCACTTGTCGAGATGCGGCACGAATTCGGCCTGCATGAAGCGCCTGGCCTGCTCTTCGAGCAGGACCAGGTCCTCGGTCATCCAGGCCGGGCGCGGCAGGTTGAGGGCGTTCATCGGCTCGTCTTGGGCGTTTCTTGATGCGATCTGGTAGGCGAATCCTCGCTCGCCAAGATAGGCCGCCTTGGTGGGCGGTGCGAGAGCCTTCGCACGGCTCCGCCTTTTGCGGTTAAGCTTTGACGCCGCCAAGACGGCAAGAACATTGGGGAGGAACGTCATGACGGTGATGTCGCAATTGCCCAAGATCGCGCTTGGCCTGCTTGCTCCGCTGCTGGCGAACGCTTCCGACGCGGCTCAGGCGCAGGCGTGGCCGGACCGTCCGGTGAAGTTCATCAGCTCGCAGGCGGCGGGCGGCGGCACCGACATGATCGGACGCCTGGTCGCCGACCAGCTCTCGGCCAGGATCGGCCAGCCGGTGGTCTACGAGAACCGGCCGGGCGGCGGCAACGTGATCGGCACGCAGGCGGCGGCGCGCTCGGCGCCCGACGGCTACACGTTCTTCTACGCCAGCGCGGCGGCGCTGGTGACCGATCCGCACACCTACAAGTCGCTGCCCTACGACCCGATCAAGGCGTTCGACGTGATCTCGAACATCGCCGAAGTCTCCTTCATGGTGCTGGCGAATCCGAGCGTGCCTGCGAAGACGCTGCCGGAGCTGATCGCCTACGCCAAGGCCAATCCCGACAAGCTGCAGATCGCCACCGACGGACCGCGTCGGTTCTCCGGCCTGATCGCGGCCTGGATCAACAAGCTGGCGGGGACCAGCATTTCCTACGTGCCCTATGTGCAGATGACGCAGGGCATCCAGGACGTCATCGCCGGGCGCGTCCAGCTCATCATCCTGGCCGTGCCGGCGGCGCGCGGGCACATCGCAGGCGGCAAGCTCAAGGCGCTGGCCGTGACGTCGGCGAAGCGGCTTCACGACTATCCCAATGTGCCGACCGTCGCCGAGACTTTCCCCGGCTTCGACTTTGCCGGATGGTGGGTGCTGGCCGCGCCAGCGGGCGTTCCCGCCTCGATCGTGCAGCGGGTGAACAGCGAGATGGGCGCCGTCCTCAAGGACCAGGCCGTGGTCGAGAAGATGACCAACGTCGGCTTCATCAGCCGCGGCGGCGGCACCTTGCAGCAGGTGCGCGACTACGTGGCCGGGCAGCACGCCGCGTGGGGCACGCTGGTCAAGGAGATCGGATTGCAGCCAGAATAGGGCGCGTTACCCTTCACCGTCGAACACAAAACGATACGCCTTGCCGTCGCGCTCGATCCGCCCGGCGGTCGGGCTCGGGAAATGCGTGGGGAAGATCAGCCGCCCGCTGTTGGTATTTTCCTTGAGAAAATTGATCCGGGTCTGCCGCGCCATGTCCGGATCAATGCAGAACCGCGTGCTCCATTCTGGATAACGAAGCTGCAGCGGATGATGCATCATGTCGGCGGTCAGCAAAGCCTGCTCCCCGCCCGAGCCGAGCCGTAGCATCTTCTGTCCGGGGGTGTGGCCGTGGACCGGCTCGATCGAGATGTCGCTCTTGAGCGCATGCGTGTCGCCGATCATCTCGGCCTGGCCGCTGTCGATGATCGGCAGCACGCTATCCGTGAGGAAATCACCCGTGCGCTCCAGCGCCGCAGGTCCTGCGTTGCGCCAGAAATCCCACTCGCGCTGTGCAATTAGATAGCGTGCGTTGGGGAACGTCGGCACCCACTGGCCGTTCTGCAGGCGCGTGTTCCAACCGATGTGGTCGACGTGCAGGTGCGTACACAGCACCACGTCGATGTCCTCGGGGCTTGCGCCGGCGGCGCGCAACGTATCGAGCCACGGGCGATTCTGCCGGTGGAAATGCGGGCGCTTGCGATCCTTGTCGTTGCCGGCGCAGCAATCGACCAGCACGGTCAGGCCCGCTTGCTTGATCAGAAAGCTCTGGATCGTGATTTTGAGTAGGCCGCTGGCCGGATCTTGGAAGCGCGGCATCAGCCAATCGCGATTCTCATCGAGATGCGCTTGCGTGCAGTCGCCGAAAATCTCGAACGGCCCCAGAATCGCGTCCTCGGATTCGACGACCCGGTGCAATGACGATGCGCCGATTTTCCATTCAAGCTGCGAACTCATTGCATGGCTGCTCCTCTTCCCGGCGCAGCCTAGAATGCTTCCCTGGGCAATTCCATCGCGCCTGCCGATCTGTCAGGATTGTTCGGCTGAGGACGATGGAGGGGGCGATGACCGACGTGTCCGCTGGCAAGGCTGCATCCGCCGAGCCGAGTCTCCACCGGGTGATGGGCCCGTGGCTGCTGCTGCTTTTTATCGTTGGCGACATCCTGGGCACCGGCATTTATGCGCTCACCGGCCAGGTGGCCAAGCAGGTCGGCGGCGCCGTCTGGCTACCGTTCCTGGTGGCATTCGTCGTCGCACTGATCACCGCATTCAGCTATCTGGAACTGGTTACCAAGTATCCGCGGGCCGCCGGCGCCGCGCTCTACACGCACCGGGCATTCGGCATCCACTTCGTGACGTTCATCGTCGCCTTCGCGGTGATGTGCTCGGGGATAACATCGGCGTCGACCGCTTCGCGCGCTTTTGCGGCCAACATGTCGCACGCATTCAGTCTCAACATGTCCGGCATCGGTATCACCCTGGTCGGTCTTGTCTTCATGGCGGCGGTCGCGGCGATCAACTTCCGCGGCGTCGGCGAGAGCGTGAAGGCCAATGTCATCCTGACTTGCGTCGAACTAACCGGCCTTTTGATCATCATCTTTATCGGCCTGTGGGCGATCGGGCTCGGCCAAGGCGATGTGTCGCGCGTCATGCAGTTCAAGACCGCGCCGGACGGCAGCTTCATCTGGCCGGTGATAGCAGCGACCACGCTTGCGTTTTTTGCGATGGTTGGATTCGAAGACTCGGTGAACATGGCCGAGGAGACCAAAGATCCCGTCAATACCTTCCCGAAAATCCTGCTGATCGGATTGTTCGTCACCGGCCTGATCTATGTGCTGGTCTCAATCTCGGCGATCACGCTGGTCCCGCCGGAGCAGCTCGGCGAAGGCGAAACGCCGCTTCTCAAGGTGGTGCAGGCAGGTGCGCCGAACTTTCCACTCGGGATTTTCGGCTTCATCACCATGTTCGCGGTCGCCAACAGCGCGCTCATCAACATGCTGATGGCGAGCCGTTTGGTTTACGGGATGAGCCGCGAGCACGTCCTGCCCACTGTGCTGGGCAAGGTGCACGCCACGCGGCGCACGCCTTACATCGCGATCGGCTTCACGACGCTGCTGGCGTTCGGACTGATCACGTTCGTCG
This sequence comes from uncultured Alphaproteobacteria bacterium, assembly GCA_963711955.1. Classification (GTDB taxonomy): domain Bacteria; phylum Pseudomonadota; class Alphaproteobacteria; order Rhizobiales; family Xanthobacteraceae; genus Z2-YC6860. The sequence continues at coordinate 158,007 of CAVQGC010000018.1, forward strand.
GCGAAGTGCCCGCACTCGGCGGCACGACGGCGCTGCTGCTGCTGTGCGTATTCACCGTGGTGAACGTCGCGGTGCTCGTGCTCCGCAAGGATGGCGTCGGGCACGAGCATTTCCGCACCCCGACGTTCCTGCCCGTGCTGGGCGCGTTGAGCTGTGCGTTCCTGGCCGGGCCGTGGACCGGCCGCGATCCGTTTCAGTACAAGATCGCGGGCGTCTTGCTCGGCATCGGGATCGTGCTGTGGGTGGTGACCGTGATGGTCAACCGCGCGACGGGCCTGCAGCCCGCCGAGCCGGTGATGGAAGAGATCGGCGGCCCGGGCCCGCGCAACTAGCTAGAACGCCTCGGCGGGCAACTCCATCACGCTGCCTGCGCCCGCCTGGATGCGGGCGAGGTGCGCGCCGGTTTCCGGCAGCATCCGCTCCATGAAAAAGCGCCCGGTGACCAGCTTGACATTCATCCGCTCAGCGACGTCGCCCGCCTTCAGCTTGCCCTGCGCCGCGAGCGCCATCCGGCACCACATGTAGCCGAGCGCAACCAAGCCGAACAGGTGCATGTAGTCGGTCGAGCCGGCGCCGGCGTTATCGGGCTTCGCCATCGCGTTCTGCATGAACCACATCGTCGCCTGCTGGAGATCGCCGAGCGCCTTGCCAAGCGCCTCGACGAACGGCTTCATCGCCTCGTCGGCGCCGTGCTCCTTGATGAAGCCCTGCACCTCGGCGAAGAATGCCTGCAGCGCGCGGCCGCCATCCTTGGGCAGCTTGCGGCCGACCAGATCGAGCGCCTGAATGCCGTTCGCGCCCTCATACATCATGGTGATGCGCGCATCGCGCACGAACTGCTCCATGCCGTGCTCGGCGATGTAGCCGTGACCGCCGAACATCTGCTGTGCCATCACGGTGCTGGCGAAGCCGGTGTCGGTGAGCACGCCTTTGATCACCGGCGTGAGCAGGCCCATGTGGTCTTCGGCAGCCTGCCGCGTCTTGTCGTCCTGCGAACGGTGATGCAGGTCCGAGGCCAGCGCGGTCCAGACCACCAGCGCCCGCGCCGCTTCGTTGAATGACTTGATCGTCATCAGCGTGCGCCGCACGTCGGGATGCACGATGATCGGATCGGCTGGTTTGTCCTTGAATTTCGCGCCGCCCAGCGCACGGCCCTGCAGGCGCTCCTTGGCGTAGGCAACGGCGTTCTGATACGCGACCTCCGAGATCGCCAGCCCTTGCAGGCCAACCGCGAGCCGCGCCTCGTTCATCATCGTGAACATGGCGTGCAGGCCGCGGTTCTCCTCGGCAATCAGCCAGCCGGTCGCGCCGTCGTAGTTCATCACGCAGGTGGCGTTGCCGTGGATGCCCATCTTCTCTTCGAGAGAGCCGCAGGTGACGGCGTTGCGTTCGCCCGGCGAGCCATCGGGCTTCGGGATCTGCTTGGGCACGATGAAGAGCGAGATGCCGCGGGTGCCTTCCGGCGCGCCTTCGATGCGCGCCAGCACCAGATGGACGATGTTGCCCGACAGGTCGTGCTCGCCGGCGGAAATGAAAATCTTGGTGCCGGTGATCTTGTATGAGCCATCGTCCTGCTTCATCGCCTTGGTGCGGATCATGCCAAGGTCGGTGCCGCAGTGCGGCTCGGTCAGGTTCATGGTGCCGGTCCATTCGCCGGCCACCATCTTGGGGAGATACGTTGCCTTCTGCTCCGGGGTGCCATGCACCAGGATCGCCGCGATCGCGCCCTGGGTGAGACCCGAATACATCGCGAAAGCCAGATTTGCGGAGGACAGGAGCTCATTGACCTGCTGGGTCATGAACATCGGCAGGCCTTGACCGCCGAATTCGCCGGGCGCCGAAATCCCGACCCAGCCTCCCTCGATGATCTGCCGATAAGCATCCTTGAAGCCCTTCGGCGTGGTCACGCTGCCGTCGGGATTGCGCACGCAGCCTTCAATATCGCCGACCCGGTTGAGCGGAGTGAGGACGTCCTCGCAGAACTTGGCGGCCTCGCCGAGGATCGCCTCTACGACGTCAGGAGAAGCGTCTGAAAAGCCTGGAAGATTGGAATAACGCTCGACGTGGAACACGTCGTTGAGCAGGAACATCACCTCGTCGACAGGCGCCTTGTAGGTCGGCATGGATTTACGGCTCCCCGGCCCTCGAATCCGTTCAGCATTGCAGCCTCCGATTGAGGTGCCGTTAAAGGCCCGAAAAGCCACACTCCAGACGGGAAATCCATCAAGAACGCCAGCGGGTTAACCGCTTGTTTACCGTATTGGCCAAATGTCGCAGCCGGGACATCGGACCGCGCTGTTTCTTGCCTTGCTTCCACGGCTCATCCGCTGTCCGGGCCTGCCGGCTCAGGCGTCATTCTTTCAGCGATCGAATAAGACGTGCGGTATAAACGCAGATCACATCGCGACTATGGAGACGACGAGGAGACGATCGGCGACGATCTCGCCGCGATCAACGATCGTCTCGATGATCTGACGCGCAATCTCGACCGCCTCGCGCAATCCAACCAGCGGCGGGCGTCGTCGAGGGACCGCGACGACAATTCCCCGGACCACGTTAGCGAAGCGCTAGCGCGGCTCGACCGCCGGCTCGACCAGGTTATCTCCGAGGCCCGCAGCGCGCCGATCGAGGCGCACCGCCGGGCGATGATGATGGCTCCGCCCCGCCCCCGCCCCCGCCGCCCGCACCGGCACCGAGCGCCCCGAACTGGGCCGCAGAGATTTCGGCCCGCCAGCGCGCGCTCGACGGCGGCGCGACGCGGACTGCCCCGCAAGCTTGGACGGTGCCGGCGCCGTCACAGGATCTGTCAGCGCTCGAGCATCAGCTTCGCCAAATCACCACCCAGATTGCCTCGCTGCATCAACCCTACGAAGACGCACTCTCCGCGTTGCGCAGCGACCTTGCCGAAGTCGGCCGCGCCCTCAAGGACGCGATGCCGCGCCAGGCGGTGGAGACGCTCGAATCCGAGGTCCGCGCGCTGTCCGAGCGGATCGGCCGTAGCCGGCAGGCCGGCGGCGATCCCGCCGCGCTGGCCAATCTGGAGCAAGGCCTCGTCGAGATTCGCGACGCCCTGCGCAACCTGGCGCCCGCGGAAAATCTGATCGGGTTTGAGGACGCGGTGCGGGGCCTGTCCCACAAGATCGACCAGTTGGCGGCGAGCGGCGGCGGCGCAGGTCCGGAGCCCGCTGTTTTCCATCAACTCGAGGAAGCCATCGCGGCCATGCGCCACGTCGGCTCGCACGTCGCCTCCGATGGCGCACTGGCCCAGCTCGCCGCCGAGGTGCACGGCCTCGCGGCGCGGTTCGAACACGCCACGCAGAACGCCCAGGGCAATCAATCTCTGGCGCGGCTGGAATCGCAGATCTCGTCACTGATGGAGAGCGGCCGCAGTCTGCCGCCCGATCTCGAAGCCATCATCCATTCACTCAACGAGCGGCTCGACCGCATGCACTTGAGCCAAGGCGACCAGCTCGCGCTGGGTGGCCTGGAAGACCGCATCGTGAAGCTGGTCGAGCGGCTCGATTCCTACGACTCCAAGCTCGGCAGCCTCGACGCACTGCAGCGCGGCATGGGCGATGTGCTGGTGCATCTCGAGGAGATGCGCAAGACCAACGCACGCGGCCCGCGTGCTGCACCGGTTCTGGCCGAGCCCCCGCCGGCCGCTGCCGAACCGCCGCCCATTCCGCCTGCGCCGCAACTGTACGCACCACCGATGGCGACGGTGCAGCCTCCTGCATCCGGCGAAATTCTTGAGCAGCCGCCGCTCGCGCAAGCTCCTCCGCCGCCGAACAGACCCCCGCCGCCCCCCGCCGTGCGCCGGCCGCTCGATCCCAATCTACCACCCGACACGCCGCTGGAGCCCGGCTCCGGCGTGCCCCGCAGCAAGCCCGGCTCGCCGGCAGCGCGCATCGCAGCGTCCGAAGCAGCACTGGGCGGCGCACGGCCGGCGATCACGGAGGTTGGCGGCAAGTCCGCCGCGATCGCCGCAGCGCGCAGCGCGGCTCAGAGCTACCAGGCTGAGGCCACCGAGGACGGCGCACCCAAGCGCTCGCTCTTCTCGCTGCTGTCCTTCTTCAAATCCAACAAGCCGAAGCTCCCGAAGCCGCCAAAGGCGGCGAAGGCTCCTAAGCCACCCAAAGCTCCCAAGCCGCAGAAGCTGCCGGCATCGCTCGATCCGGAGGCCGTGCCGCTCACCACGCGTCAGAAAGTCATCAAGCAGCTCAAGACGCTGGTGATCGCTGTCAGCGTCGTGATCATCATCCTCGGTACGCTGCAGACCGCGATGGATTTCTTCATGGCGCCGGCCGAGGCTCCGGCGCAATCAGAGCCAGCCGAAGACCGTGCACCCGACACTCCGACGCCGTCGGCTCCCGCCACCTCACCGGCCCGTCCGCCCGGCCGTCCGATGCCGACGCCCGATGGCGTCCCGGCGCCTGAGCCGAATACGACGCAGTCGATCAACCGCGCCTCGATGTTCGATCCGACCACCGTGCTGTCGACCAACCGGCAACAGCCGCCGGCGGAGCCCGATGTCACCGGTTCGATCAATCGCAAGACCCCGACGTCCGCGGTCGCACCCGATCCCGCAGTCAACGCGCTGCCGGGTTCGTTCGGCCCGGCGCTGCGCGCGGCTGCCGTCACCGGCGATCACAGCGCTGAATTTGAGATCGCGGCCCGCTATGCCGAAGGCCGCGGCGTTACGCGCAACATGGACGAGGCGGTGCGCTGGCTGGAGCGCGGCGCCAACGCGGGCTTCGTGCCGGCGCAGTTCCGCCTCGCGGGCATCCACGAGAAGGGCGAGGGCGTCAAAAAAGACATCAACACCGCCCGCAAGCTCTATCTGGCCGCTGCGGAAAAGGGTCACGCCAAGGCCATGCACAATCTCGCCGTTCTGTACGCCGAGGGCGTCGACGGCAAGCCCGATTACCGGATCGCCGCCCAGTGGTTCCGCCGGGCGGCAGCACACGGCGTCGCGGACAGCCAGTTCAATCTGGCGGTTCTCTACGCCCGAGGCATCGGCATCGAGCAGAACCTCGCCGAATCCTACAAATGGTTCATGTTGGCCGCCAACATGGGCGACCAGGACGCTGCGACGAAGCGCGACGAGGTGGCGACTCGTCTCGACCAGCAGACCATCATGGCGGCCAAGCTGGCGGTCCAGACCTTCACCGCGCAGCGCGAGCCCGAGGAGGCGACCAGCCTCAAGACCCCGCCGGGGGGCTGGGACCGCGCAGCCGCCGCGGCTCAGCCGGTCAAGCCGAAGCCTCGCCCCCGCACACCCGTCGCGCCGTGACAAAAGCGCCGGGCCCTGGCGCGTTCCTCCTGCGCCGCGCCACCGCGTCCGAAGTCAGCCAAAGCGTGAATAGGCGGGCGCGGCGCGGCGACAAAAACGTGCAGAGTTCCGCGTTCGAGCCTATACCGATCCGGACGATTGGCCGCGGATGGCGGCCCCACGCGTCGGGGTTCATCTAAAAAACCGTCGGGACCGCGCGAGTGCAAATCTACCTCCCCATCGCCGACCTGCCGGTCAACATTTTCCTGATCCTGGGCATGGGGCTGGCGGTCGGCTTCATCTCAGGGATGTTCGGCATCGGCGGCGGCTTCCTGATGACGCCGCTTCTGATTTTCGTCGGCATCGCGCCGGCCGTGGTGGTGGCCAGCGTCGCGAGCCACGTCGCCGCCTCCTCGATGTCGGGAGCGATGGCCTACTGGCGGCGCAACGCCGTCGACCTCGCGCTTGCACTGATGCTGCTGGCTGGCGGCATATTGGGCACCGCAGCGGGGGTGTGGCTATTTACGCTGCTGCGCTCGCTCGATCAATTGGACCTCACGATCGCGCTGTCATACGTCGCGTTGCTCACCGTGGTGGGCGGTTTGATGATCAACGAAAGCGTGCGCGCCATCATCCGCGAGCAGAAGGGCCAGCCGGTCACGCCGCGCCGCGCTGGTGCCCACACCTGGGTGCACGGCCTGCCGCTCAAGATGCGCTTCAAGCGCTCGAAAATTTACGTCTCCGCTATCCCGGTGTGGACGATCGGATTCATTATCGGCTTTTTTGGAGCCCTGATGGGCATCGGCGGCGGCTTCCTGCTGGTGCCGATGCTGATCTATTTCCTGCGCGTGCCGACCGCGACCGTGATCGGCACTTCGATGGTGCTCACCCTCATCACCATGGCCTCGGCAACCGTGATGCACGCCTCCACCAACCACCTGGTCGATGCCGTGCTAGCGCTGATCCTGATGATCGGGGGCGTGGTCGGCGCCCAATTCGGCGCACGCGCCGGACAGAACATGCGCGGCGAACGCCTGCGCCTGTTGCTCGGGCTCCTGGTGTTCGCGGTGGGTCTGCGCTTTGCCTACCAGGTCATCGTGCAGCCGGGCGATCTCTATTCGATCCGGCTGGTCGGGGGCATGTGATGAGGCGTCAAATCACAGCCCTCGCCGTCCTGATCGCCGTTTCGGTTTTCGGCGCACAGCCCGTCGCCGCCGAGAAGCTAATCGTCTCGATCTCGCGTCACCAGGTGCTGGTGACATCAAGCTTCACCGGCACGTCGATCGTGCTGTTCGGCACCGTGGAGCCGGACACGCCGACCTTCCGTATGAGGAACGCTTACGACATCGTCGTCACGGTGACCGGACCGCGGCAAACCCTGGTCACGCGGCGCAAGGAGCGCATGTTCGGCATCTGGGCCAACGCAGCCTCGCGCACCTTCGTCAACGTGCCGAGCTACCTTCACATCATGGCGAACCGCCCGTTCGACCAGATCGCCAACACCGATACCTTGCGGCGGCTTCAGGCCGGCCTCGACTATTTCCAGCTTCCGCAGCAGATCGGCACCGACGTCGCCGATACGGTTCGCGAGGACCCATTCCGCGTCAACTTCGTCCGGCTGAAAACGGAGCAGCAGCTCTATGGCCAGTCGCCCAACGGCGTCACCTTCCTCACGCCGACCTTGTTCCGGGCCGAGATCCGGCTGCCGGCGGAGGCGCCGTTCGGCAGCTACGATGCCGACGTCAAATTGTTCGGCGGCGGCAATATGATCGTGCGCGTCAATTCGGCGTTCGAGGTGGTCAAATTCGGCTTCGAGCAGTTCGTCGCCAGCGCGGCGCGCGACTACGGGCTGCTGTACGGCATCGCAACGGTGATGATGGCGCTGGCAACCGGCTGGTTCGCCAGCGTGGTGTTCCGGCGGGACTAATTTCCGGGCGGATCGAGGCCTTTTGCCCTGAGCACGGCGGTCGCCGCCGGTGATGTCAGGAACGTCAACAGTGCGGCAACGGGCTCCGGTTCCCTGCTGGTCGTAGACACTCCGGCCGCAAACGGAATCACCATTTGCAGTTCCGGCGGCAACGGGATCGGCACAACGCCGGCAACGGCATGGAGCTCCGGCATCTGCTGCGCGGCCATCTCCACCTTGCGGTCGGCAACAAGCTGAGAGACGTAGCCGCTGTTGACCGGCATCGCGATCGTCTTGGCCTTCATCTCCTCGACGATGCCGAGGCGCTCGAACACGCGAAGCATATGCATGCCGCTCTCGGCGCCTTCGTTGCGAGCGAAGGTCTTGGCCGCGAGCAGCGTGCGCTTGACGGCATCCGCGGAGCTCAAGTCCGGCCTTGGCGCACCGACCAGCACGGCGATACCGATGCTGGAGCGCGCAATCTCGACGCGGCGCGCCAGCTTGCCATGCTTGATCAGATCGTCGCTTGCATGCGCCGTGAGGATGGTGACGTCCACCTCCTCACCGCCGCGCACACGCTCGATGATGAAGCGCGACGGCGTGTGCACGATTTTGATCTTGTGCAGGGTGGCCTGCTGGAACTGCTCCACAAGCTCGACAATTGCCGTGCGCATCGGCGCCGGGCACATCAGCTTGATCTCGGCGGCGCTCTTCATGGTGCGCTCCCGAACCCGGATGCCGAAATCGTTGCGCCATTGCCGAGGCAAAACAGCTGATAGAGGCGGCAGTTGTTAGTCCGGCAGACACCGCTTGGCCGCAACCGCATAGACCCGCTGCTCGCCTAGCATGTGCGCGGTGAAGGCAAGCGTGTCGAACACGTTGGCAAAGGCGCAGTCTCGCACGTTCAGCCCGCCTGCATAGGCGCCGAACGCCGGCATCACCATGCGCCGTTCATCGGTGGCAAAACAGCGGCGGCTCACCGCGCGGCCGCGGCCGGCAACCCGCGCAACCGGATGCAGATGGCCGGCGATTTCGCCTAGAGCAGCCGCCTGCGGCGTATGACGGAAGGTCAGCGCGCCGAGCACGAACGCCGCGATGAACCGCCCACCGATGTTTTCGGCCGGCTCCGGATCGTGATTGCCGGCGATCCAGATCCAGTCGCGGCCGCGCTGCAAGCCGAGCAGCGACGCCCTGTCGGTGTCGGCAAGCCGCGCCGGGCCGCGGCCATCATGGAAGCTGTCGCCCAGCGCGACGACCACGCGCGGCGCATAGCGTGCGATCGCTTGCGAAAGCCGCGCCAGCGTCGCGGCGGTGTCGTAGGGCGGCAGCAGCACGCGGCGCTCCGCGTAGCTCGAGCCCTTTTCGAGGTGAAGATCGGCAACGGCCAGCAACTCCTGCTCCGGCCAATACAGGACGCCGGAGACATCGGCGACCAGTTCGACCCCGGCAATCTTGAGCTGCCCGTCGAACGACCCAACATGAGCTTGGAGTGCAAATGCCGACAAGGAATTCTTCCATTAGCTGACGAGCGCGACAGGAGGCTACTTAGCTGGTTTTTTCCCCGGCTGCTTGTCCGCGCCGCCTGCCGTCAACAGCAAACGCGCCGCCTCGCCTTCGATGATTAGCCTGTTCTTGTCATCGATCCGCCAACGCTGCGCCGATTTCAGCGTCGTGAGAAATGCCTCTTCCGTGGTCATGCGTGGCTTCGGGCACATTTTCCGAGTGGTCGCAACGTTCATAATGTCGATCTGATCCTCGCGGATCGCGATACCGGCGGTCCAGGTGTTGCATCCCGCGTTGCCGCCAGCCAACCAGCGGCTGCTCTGCGGCTCGGGCGTAATCGTCAGAGTGATGCCTGCATTCTGTACATCGAAGCCACTGATCGAAATCACCTTGAACGGTTTGCCAAAAGGAAAATTACGGGCCGTATCCTGTGCCACCGCCGGCATTGTGAGCGCCGCCAGCAAAATTGATAGTTGGAGCACACGCATCATCCCATCGCCTCTTTGATAAGCTCGTCGGCCGCTTCGGCCATCACGGTTTCGGACGCCTCGCCAAAAACCGCCTCGCGTCCGATTTCCAGCATCACCGGAACCGCAAGCGGCGACACTTTTTCCAACCCCTTATGAATGATTCGGCCCCGGACGCGCGACAGCATTTCGCCGAGCCGCCGGATGTCGAGCAGCCCCGTGGCGGCGTCCGCGCGTGCAGCGCGCAATAACACATGATCGGGCTGATGTTTGCGCAACACGTCGTAGACGAGATCGGTCGAGATCGTGACCTGCCGCCTGGACTTCTCCGCACCGGGAAAGCGCCGCTCAATCAGCCCGGCGATGATCGCGCAGGTGCGGAACGTGCGCTTCATCAGCGCGGATTCCAGCAGCCAGGCTTCGAGGTCGTCGCCCAGCATATCCTCGTCGAACAAAGCAGCAAGCGACAGCTCGCCGCGCTCGATGCGCAGCCCGATGTCGCCCAAGCCCCAAACCGCCAGCGCGTATTCGTTGGCGACGAAGCCGAGCGGTTTCAGGCGTGCCCTCTCCAGCCGGCGGGTGAGCAGCATGCCGAGCGTGACGTGCGCTAGACGGCCCTCAAACGGATAACAGATCAGGTAGTGCTTGCCGGCGCGCGGAAAGGTCTCGACGAGAAGCTCGCGCTGGCCCGGCACAATCGAACGCCGCTTTTGAATCTCAAGCCAGTCGCGAACCTGCTCTGGCAACGAAGACCATTGCTTCGGCTCCGCCATGATGCCGCGCACGCGGTCAGCGAGGTAAGTCGAAAGCGGAAACTTACCCCCCTCGTAGGACGGAACCTTCGGATCGGTCGCGTTGGAGCGCGACACATAGACCTCGTTCTCGACCAATGCTTCGTATTTCAGGATCTCGCCGGCAAACACGAAGGTGTCGCCCGGCGTGAGCATCTCGATGAAATACTCTTCGACCTCGCCGAGCACGCGGCCACTGCGCGCGATCGGCCCGGTGCGGCCGGCGCCGCCGTTGCGCGAGCGCACCAGTCTCACCTTGAGCATGTCGGCCTCGACTATGGTGCCGACATTCATGCGATAGCGCTGCGCCACCATGGGATGACTGACGCGCCAGCGGCCGTCCTTGGTCCGCCTGATCTTGGCGAAGCGCTCGTAAGCCTTGAGCGCGTAGCCGCCCGTCGCGACGAAATCGACCGTGGCGTCGAAGTCGGCGCGGCCCAGCGCAGAATAGGGCGCCGCAGTCGTCACCTCGCGATAAAGCTCGTCGGCGATGAAAGGCTCGCCGCAGGCGCTGCCGAGCACGTGCTGCGCCAGCACGTCGAGCGCACCGGTGCGCAGCGGCGGCGTATCCTGCGCACGATCCGCCACCGCCCCGATCGCGGCACGGCATTCCAGCACTTCGAAGCGATTGGCGGGAACGAGGATGCCGCGCGAAGGCTCGTCGAGCCGGTGGTTGGCGCGGCCGATCCGCTGCAACAGCCGCGACGCGCCCTTCGGCGCGCCAACGTTGACGACCAGATCGATGTCGCCCCAGTCAATGCCCAGATCGAGCGACGAGGTGCATACCACCGCGCGCAGGTTGCCGCCCGCCATGGCGTTCTCCACCTTGCGGCGCTGTTCCACGTCGAGCGAGCCATGATGCAGGGCGATGGCCAGCGAGTCCTCGTTGAGATGCCAGAGCGCGTGGAAGATCATCTCGGCCTGGCTGCGGGTGTTGACGAACACCAGCGTCATCTTGTGCTGCTTGATCAGCTCATAGATTTGCGGAAACGCGTGGCGCGCCGAATGTCCGGCCCACGGCAGATATTCGCCGGGCTCCATCATGGTGACCTGCGGCTCCGCGCCGCCATCGGCGATCACCAGGTCGGATCGTGCTTGCCCGTGCTCCGGCTGCGGCACGAGAAACCGCGACAGGTTCTCGGGCTCGGCCACCGTCGCGGAAAGCCCGATGGTCGTAAGCCCCGACGCAAGCCGGAACAGCCGCGCCAGGCCAAGCGAAAGGAGATCGCCGCGCTTGCTCGTGACCAGCGCATGCAACTCGTCGAGCACGACGCGCTTCAGCGAGCCGAACAGGTACGGTGCGTCGGCCGACGCCAGCAGCAGCGCGAGCTGCTCGGGCGTTGTCAGCATGATGTCGGGCGGATCGCGGCGCTGGCGTTGGCGCTTCGAAGCCGGCGTATCGCCGGTCCGCGTTTCGATGCGGATCGGCAGCTTCATTTCGGCAACCGGTGCTTCCAGATTGCGCGCGATGTCGACGGCCAGCGCCTTGAGTGGGGAGATATAGAGCGTGTGCAGTCCCTGGGATCGACGCAGCTCCTTGCCTGTCGGGACCAGCCGACGCGGTTTCGCACTGCGCTGATAGAGTTCCACCAGGCTGGGCAGGAAGCCGGCGAGCGTCTTGCCGCCACCGGTCGGTGCGATCAGCAGCACCGAGCGGCCATCGCGGGCGCGCGACAGCAGTTCAAGCTGGTGTGCGCGGGGCGTCCAGCCGCGCTGCGCGAACCAGCGCGAAAAGATTTCGGGCAGGAGCGGCGGCGGCGCGGCGCGTTCCAGAGCGGTCACGGCGCCAACCTAAGGGCTGGATAGAGGCGGCGCCATGGCGACCGCAACCAGGCCGGGAGCCCACTCGCCTTTTTCCTTGCGGGTCGACACCGGCTCGATATGGCGAAGCTGCAAACCTGCCGAATCGATCGCAGACCGGACGTGCGCCTCGCCATGCGCATAGCGCAACGTCGGTTGTAGCAGAACGCCGGAGCCGCCATGGCTCTCCACGGTGAAGGCGAACAACCCGCCCGGCGCCATGACGCGCGCAACGGCCGCCGCGATCGGCGCGATATCGCCGCAATAGACGAACACGTCGGCAGCCAGCACGAGATGATGCTGCGCGCCCGCTTCAGCGGTGAGGAATTCGGAAAGTTCTGCGACGGCGAGCCGGTCATAGACGCCCTTGCCGCGCGCCTCTTCGATCATCGCCGGCGAGAGGTCCATGCCTTCAAGCCACTCACAGAACGGCCGGATCGCAACGCCCGCCAGTCCGGTTCCGCAGCCAAGGTCGAGCACCGAGCCGAATTTAAGCGGCGTCCCAGTCGCCGCCTTCAAAGCATCCAGCACGATCGCGGGACCGCGATAATCGAGCCGCCCCACCAGCGAGGCCTCGAAATCCGGCGCGTGCTGGTCGAACAGCCGCCGCACGTAGGTCGCGGTCATCGCCGGCGTGCCTTCCATCGCACCAAGTCTGGCAAGATGCAGCCGGGCGCCGTGGTAGTCCTCGCGGTCGGCATCACTCGCGGCCCGGAATGCGGCCACCGCTCCGTCTCGTTTGCCGGCCTGCTCGCGGATGACCGCGAGCGCAAACCAGGCGGTGGCGAAGCCGGGCGCGGTTTCCACCACCTGTTCCAGAATATCGGCGGCCGCGGCGGGATCGCCCTTCTTGAGATAATCGAGCGCCCAGCCGTAGCGCCGGTCGGCGACCAGATCGCCCGATGAAACGAAAAGCGGTTGCGCGGCCATGCTGCTCTTTTCTCGGGCCCGATATGACATATCTGAGCGCCATGCGTCCCGAAGATCTGCTGGCGCCCACGCCGTCCGGCGTCTGCTGCAAGCCCGGAAACTTTTTCATCGATCCGACCCGGCCCGTCGACAAGGCCGTGATCACGCATGGCCATTCCGACCATGCGCGGCCCGGCCACGGCGCGGTGCTGGCCACGCAGGAAACGCTCGACATGATGCGGCTGCGCTACGGCGAGAATTTCGCCGGCACCACGCAGGCGGTTCACTACGGCGAGATGCTGACGCTGGGCGGCGCCACGGTGGCGTTCCATCCCGCAGGCCACGTGCTCGGCTCGGCGCAGGTCACGGTCGAATGCAAGGGAATGCGGATCGTCGCTTCTGGCGACTACAAGGACAAGGCCGATCCGACCTGCGCGCCGTTCGAACTGCAACAATGCGATGTCTTCATCAGCGAAGCGACGTTCGGGCTGCCCGTGTTCCGCCACGGCGATGCCGACGCTGAAATCAAGAAGCTGCTGCACTCGGTCAAACTGTTTCCCGAGCGCGCGCATCTGGTCGGCGCCTACTCGCTGGGCAAGGCGCAACGCGTCATCGCGCTGCTGCGGCGGCAAGGCTATGACAAGCCGATCTATCTGCACGGCGCGATGGAGAAGATCACCCGTTACTACGAGAGCCGCGGCCTCGACCTGGGTCCGCTCGATTTGGTCAGCGGCGCGAAGAAATCCGAGCTTGCTGGCACCATCACGCTCTGCCCGCCCTCCGCGATGAAGGACGTGTGGGCGCGGCGCTTTCCCGATCCGGTCACCTGCTTCGCGTCCGGCTGGATGCGGGTGCGCGCGCGGGCGCGGCAGGGAGGTGTCGAGCTGCCGCTTGTCATCTCCGACCATGCCGACTGGGACGGCCTGACCGCCACCATCGCTGCGACCGGCGCATCCGAGATCTGGGTGACGCATGGCCAGGAGGACGCGCTGGTGCACTGGAGCGAGACGCGCGGGCTGAAGGCACGGCCCCTCGCCATCGTCGGCTATGGCGACGAGGACGAAACGGACGGCGTCAGTGACAACGCGACCGGCGAGCCGGCATGAACGCGTTCGCGCAACTCCTCGACCGCCTCGCCTACGAGCCCGGCCGCAACAACAAGCTACGGCTGATCGCCGACTATCTGCGCTCGACGCCCGACCCTGAGCGCGGCTTTGCGCTCGCCGCTCTCACCGGCGCGCTGTCGTTCCAGCATGCCAAGGCCGGCATGATCCGGGCGCTGATCGCGGAGCGCGCCGATCCGGTGCTGTTCGAATTGTCCTACGACTACGTTGGAGATCTCTCCGAGACCGTCGCGCTGATGTGGCCGGCCAATTCGGCGCACCGGCCGAACGCCACGCCGTCGCTGTCCGACGTCATAGAAACCCTTTCCACGCTCGGCAAATCCCAGCTCCCGGGCCAACTCGCGCGCTGGCTGGACGCGCTCGACGAAACCGGACGCTGGGCGCTGCTCAAGCTCGTCACCGGTGGACTTCGCATCGGAGTTTCGGCGCGGCTCGCCAAGACCGCAGCGGCTTCGCTCGGCGGCCATGATCCGAACGACATCGAAATCCTCTGGCCCGGGCTTCGTCCGCCTTATCTCGACCTGTTCTCCTGGCTCGAAGGCCGCGCCGACAAGCCGGTCAGCACCGATCCCGCGCCGTTCCGTCCGGCGATGCTGGCACACGCCATCGAGGAAACCGATTTCGCTGCGCTTGCTACCACCGACTTTTCCGCCGAGTGGAAATGGGACGGCACTCGCATCCAGGCGGTGGCGGGAGTTGGCGAAGACGGCACGCTCACCGCGCGGCTTTATTCGCGCACCGGCGAGGATATATCCAAGAGCTTTCCGGAGCTGGTCGACGCGCTGCGCCTGGCCGGTGCGATCGATGGTGAGTTGCTGATCGTTCGCGACAAGCGTGTGCAGACCTTCAACGTGCTGCAACAGCGGCTCAACCGCAAAGCCGTCAATCCGAAACTGATGCTCGACTTTCCCGCCCACATCCGCGCCTACGATCTTCTGGTCGAGGGCACCGAAGACCTGCGCGCGTTGCCCTTTGCCGAGCGCCGTTCACGGCTCGAAAAATTCGTGGCTCGCTTGAACGAGCCGCGCATCGACATCTCGCCACTGGTGCCGTTCAAGACCTGGGACGCGCTCACCACGGCGCGCGCCGATCCGGCGTCCGCGGGCGCCGATGCCGACGCGGTCGAAGGCATCATGCTTAAGCGGCTGGACAGCGCCTACGTGCCAGGACGGCCGAAAGGCTTGTGGTGGAAGTGGAAGCGCGCCCCGATGATCATCGACGCGGTGATGATGTACGCCCAGCGCGGCCACGGCAAACGCTCGTCGTTCTATTCCGACTATACGTTCGGCGTCTGGACCAAGGGCGAAAGCGGCGACGAGCTGGTCCCGGTCGGCAAGGCCTACTTCGGCTTCACCGATGAGGAGTTGCACAAGATCGACCGGTTCGTGCGCCGCAACACCACCGACCGCTTCGGCCCGGTGCGCGTCGTCACCCAGGAGCCGGACAGCGGCCTCGTCCTCGAAGTGGCGTTCGAAGGCTTGCAGCGCTCGACCCGCCACAAGTCCGGCCTCGCCATGCGGTTTCCCCGCATCAGCCGGCTGCGCTGGGACAAGCCGCCGCGCGAGGCCGACCGGCTGGAAACGCTGGAAAAGATGCTGCAAGGAATCGAGCGCGGGCGGGCGCCCTCTCCCATTGCAGAGACGGTTTAGATTGCCATTTATGCTAACCTGTGACGGATTTCGGGGTGGAGCCTGCCATGTCAAACGGTCTCAATCGCTTCCTTGGCGGGACGCCGCTTGCCGTGCTCGGCAAGCTCATCCTGTTATCGATCCTGATCGGCGTGGTGCTCTCGGCACTCGGGCTCGATCCCTGGAACATCGTGGAGAGCGTGCGGCGGGTGTTCCGCAGCATCTGGGACATGGGCTTCGACGCGGTGCGATGGCTCTGGTCGTATTTCCTCCTCGGCGCCGTGCTGGTGATCCCGATCTGGCTGATCCTGCGGATCGTGAGGGCGCCGAAGGGGCGGTAGTCAGCCCGGCCACGGCTCCGCGACAATCGACTTCGCATTCGTGCCGGTCAGGTCGGTGAGTTGCTCTGTCCTGCCGAGTGCGACCAGCAACTCCGACTTGATCTCGCCGATCAGGCCGAGCCCGCGATAGATCAGCGCGGAGTAAAGCTGGACGAGGCTGGCACCCGCCTTGAACTTGGCGAGCGCCGCCGCGCCGGAATCGATGCCGCCCGCGCCGACCAGCGGGAACGCGCCCTCGGCCCGCAAGTAAGTTTCCGCCAGCATCCGTGTCGACAGCGGAAACAACGGCTTGCCCGAAAGCCCACCCAACTCTTTAGCCGTGGCTTGGTCGCGTAGCGACGGCGGCCGACCAATCGTGGTGTTGCCGACGATCATGCCGTCGATACGCCGCGCCCGCGCGACCTTGACCACGACATCCAGATCCGCGAGCGAAAGATCCGGCGCGATCTTAAGGAGCAGCGGCGTCGGACCGGCGTGCTCGATCGTCCGGTCGCGCGCCGCAACCACGCGCGCCAGCAGATCGTCGAGCACCGAGCCCTGCTGCATGCTGCGCAGGCCCGGCGTGTTCGGCGAGGATACGTTCACCGTGACATAGCTCGCGACCGTCGCCATCGTTTCGATCAGGCGCACGTAGTCGGCGGCGCGATCGGGCAAATCCTTGTTGGCGCCAACATTGACGCCCACGATGCCGCCGCGCTTCCCCGCGCCGCAAGGCGCGCCCGCACCACCGCTTCGCCCTCGCTGTTGAAGCCCAGCCGGTTGATCACCCCGCCATCCGGCTCGAGCCGGAAGATGCGCGGCCGCGGATTGCCGGTTTGCGGGAGCGGCGTGACCGTGCCGATCTCGACAAAGCCGAAGCCCAGGCCGAACAGCGCATCGGGCACCTCGGCGTGCTTGTCGAAGCCGGGCGCGATTCCAACCGGATTGGGGAAGTCGAGACCGAACGCCTGCACCCGCAGCCGCAAATCGTCGGTCCTGGCCATCATGCCAGGAGCCAGGCTCAGGCCGCGGATGGCGAGCGAATGGGCGGTTTCGGGATCGAGAATCCGGAGCAGAGGCCGTGCCAAACGATCAAAAAGGCCAATCACCACGCGCTCCGCATCAAAAGGCGGCGGACCCTATCGGCCACAATTGCGTTGTTCAAGGTAGGACTGGACAGCCATCCTCTAAGGCTATAATTCCTACAGTTGGATAATAGTCTCAAACATTCGGGGAAGGTGTGACCGAATGAAGACCATGCTGACGCATGCGCAGATCTGGAGCGCGCTCGACCGATTGGCGGCGCGCGCCGAACTTTCGCCGTCCGGGCTGGCCAAGCGTGCGGGCCTCGATCCGACCACCTTCAACAAGTCAAAACGGATCACACCGGACGGCCGCGCGCGCTGGCCGTCGACCGAATCGGTCGCCAAGTCGCTGTCGGCGACCGGCGTCACCATCGACGATTTTGTATCGCTGATCACCGATAGCAGCGGCTCGGCGCAGGCGGTGCCGTTGATCGGCTTCGGCGAGGCCGGCTCCGGCGGATATTTCGACGACGGCGGTTTCCCGGTCGGCAAGGGCTGGGACGAGATCGCCTTCCCCAAGGTCAGCGACGAGCACGCCTATGCGTTGGAAATCTCCGGCAACTCCATGCTGCCGGCCTACCGCGACGGCGACGTCATCATCGTTTCGCCTGCTGCGCCCGTGCGGCGCGGCGACCGCGTCGTGGTCAAGACCAAAAAGGGCGAGGTGATGGTCAAGGAGCTGAAGCGCCAGACCGCCAAATCGGTGGAGCTGAAATCGCTCAACGCGGACCATCCGGAGCGTGTGCTCCCGCTCGACGACGTGGTATGGATCGCCCGCATCGTCTGGGCCAGCCAATAGCGCGCAACGGCCCGTTCGCCACCGGCTGTTCGCGCGCGACACGGACCCTCATGCGCGATTTTTCCAGCTTGCGCTTTGTGGAAATCGGCGCGCCGTGGCTCAAGACCGTCTTTCCACAGCAGACGCTGTGCTTCTCGAATTTTCACACCCGTCGTACCGCCGATCCGGCCAACGGCATCTATCAAATCTCGCTCGACACGCTGCCGATGCTCTATCGCGCGTTGCGCGAACCTGACGTCTCGCTGGTGGTATGCCGCCCCGGCTTTTATCCACCGTGGCACTGGCAGTGGATCAATCGTGAGCTGTTTTCGCGCCGTGCGTTCCAGGGTGATTCCCGACTGCTCGGTGCTTTCGGTTCGCAGCTTCTGCGGCTGCCAATCAACGCGCCAATCGCGGTGCTGGACACCGAGGACTACCCGGCCATCAAAAACGACCGCCTCTTCCTGTTGTCGCGATGCCGGCTCTATTTCAAGCGGGAGCTGCCGCCCGACCATTGGCGGCTATTGATGGGAACGGCGCATCCCAATCTGCCGTCGCGGCGATTTCGGCAACAACAGCACTATCGCGAGATGGTCGCGAAGGTAAGGCCGCTGCCGATCGGCCTGCCGATCGAGAGCCGCGGCCTCCTGCCGGCGGCGGCACAGGAGAAGACTGCCGACGTTTTCTTCGCCGGCGATACGGAAAGCTCCTCAAGCGTTCGCGCCGCGGGAATGCGCGAGCTGGCGGCGTTGCGCGAGCGCGGCATCACCGTCGACATCCCGCAGTCGCGGTTGCCGCTTCCCGAATTCTACCAGCGCGCGGCCCGTGCCTGGCTGGTCTGGTCTCCCGAGGGGCTTGGCTGGGACTGCTTCCGGCACTACGAAGCCCTGGCCTGTGGCGCGGTGCCGGTCATCAACCAGCCGACCATCGAGCGGCACCGGCCGCTCGTTGCCGGCGAGCATGCGTTCTATTACGACCCCGCGCCTGGCGAATTGACACGCACCATTGTGGCCGCGCTCACCGACAAGGAGCGCTTGCGCTCCATGGCGCGCACGGGAGGGTCGCATGTGATGGCCCACCACACTCCGGACGCGCTGGCCCGATATGTGATCGAAACAACTCTCGACAGCGGCGGGACCGCGCCGGTAATCTGATCGAACTTAATTGTCGCGACCGAATCATTTCCGGAGGCATCCATGACCATCATCCAGACGTGCACTTGCTGTTCCGACCTGCTGCAAGGACGGCTCAGCCGCCGCCGCTTCATCCAAGGCGCCGCAGCCGGCGCCGCGGCGTTGACGCTCGCGCCATTCCCGGCGCTCGCCGCCGAGGGCAAGTACGAGGCGATGACGTTGTCGTGCATCGATCCGCGCACCCAGGAGGGCGTGCGGCGGGACATGATGAAGCGCCGGCTGATCGGGAAATACAGCCAAGTGCATTCTGGCGGGCGCCGCGATTGGCGTGGTCGCGCCGGCGTTCAAGGACTGGCACAAGGCGTTCTGGGACAATCTCGGCGCGTCGGTGCAACTGCACTCGATCAAGAAGGTCATCGTCATCAACCACCGCGACTGCGGCGCCGCCAAGATTGCCTACGGCGCCGACGCCATCAAGACGCGTGAAGCGGAAACGAAGCTGCACCAGACCGTGCTTGCCGACTTCCGCAAGCAGGTGAACGAGAAGCAGCCCAAGCTCGGCGTCGAAACCGGCCTGATCACCTCAAGGGCAGGGTCGAGATGTTCGCCTGATGGCGGCGCAGGCTGACGGCGGGTTCGCCGTCAGCCGCCCTGCCACAGCAAGACGCCGCCGCGGATCAGGTACACGACCGCCAGCGTATAGATGATCACCAGCGTCCATCGCCGGAAGCTGTGGTCGGTCATGCGTTCGAGCACATAAGGCGCACCGACGGCGCCGACAATCGCCAGCGCGATCGCGGGCGCCCATACCTCGACCTTCAAGTCGCCGAACCCAGCCAGCGAGCCGAAATACGCGCCCCGCAGCACGTGGCTGAACGTCTGCGCGGACGCCTTGGTGGCGTTGGTGGTCGCGCCGGTCGAGACTGCTCTTCTGGAAGAAAATGTCGAAGAACAGGCCGCCGACACCGGCCATGAACTGGATGACTGTGGTGCCGATGCCGGTGAAGAACGGCACGTAGCGCCACTCGATGTTGGGCTGCGCATTCGCAGGCAGCACCTGCACCGCGAACGGCATCAGGCCGAGCAGGATATACACCATCGCCTTGTTCGGCACGAAAGCGATCGCCCGCATCGCAACAAATGCCACCATGGCGCCCGCGGCGTACCACCAGAAGATCCGCCAGCGCACGTATTGCCGCCAGTGAAGCGTGCGCCAGCCATTGGTCGAAAGCTGGATGATCGAGAACAGGATCATCCCAGTGGCCACGTCGAAATAGACCAGCAGCACGCCGAGCAGCACCATGCCGCCGGCCATGCCGAACACCGACGAGATGAACGATGAAAGAATGATGGTTCCGCCGATGACGGCGAGCGCGGAAGCGGTCACTGCGAGGCTCATGCTTGCGTGCAGAACCCGCTCATGCCGAACGCGCGAGCGCGCCATCGATCATATCGACCGTGTTGCGCGGGCCATAGATCGCGACGAACGAGCCGAACCGCGGGCCCTTTTCCTGGCCGAGCAGCACCTGATAGAGCATGTTGAACCAGTCGAGCGACACGCCGGGCCGGCCGTCTTTCGCTGGCTTTTTATGGTCGAGGAACGGTTCGCGCCGGCCGATCTCGTAGACGACATCTTGGATCTGCTCCGCCGTGGCATCGGCAGAAAGCTGCGACAACGCATCGCGCAGATCGCTCAACGCCTTGCGCTCGACCTCGCTCGGCTCGCGGAATTTCTTCTGCGGCAGCACGAAGTCGCGGAAATAATGGATGGCGTACTGCACCAGAGCGTTCAACTTGGGGTGCGTCTGCGCCGTCACGCCCGGCCGGTAGCGGCCGATGAACCCCCATAGCGTTTCGGCATTCTCCGCATTCGACGACGACACCAGCGTCAGCAGCATGGTGAACGAGATAGGCATGTCCGGCTTCGGCGGCGCGCCGGAGTGGATGTGCCAGACCGGGTTGCCGAACCGCTGCTTGGCGTCCTGACGCCCGTAGCCATCGAGAAACTGCTGATAGTCGTCGACGTTGCGCGGAATGACGTCGAAGTAGAGCCGCTTCGCCGACTTCGGCTCGCGATACATGAACAGCGACAGGCTCTCCGGGCTGGCATAGCGCAGCCACTCGTCGATGGTGAGGCCGTTGCCCTTGGACTTGGAGATCTTCTGCCCTTTCTCGTCGAGGAACAGCTCGTAGTTGAATCCCTCCGGCGGCGTGCCGCCGAGCGCCTTGCAAATCTCGCCGGAGAGCTTCACCGAATCGATCAGGTCCTTGCCGGCCATTTCGTAGTCGACGCCGAGCGCGACCCAGCGCATCGCCCAGTCCGGCTTCCATTGCAGCTTGCAGCGCCCGCCGGTGACCGGCACCGTGAAGCGCTCCTGCGTCTCCGGGTCCTCGTAGGTGATGGTGCCGCGCGCCGCGTCGTGCGCCAGCACCGGGACCTGCAGCACGATGCCGGTGCGCGGATCGATCGGCAGGAACGGCGAATAGGTCTGCGCCCGTTCCTCGCGCAGCGACGGCAGCATGATCGCCATCACCTTGTCGAAGTGCGCCAGCACCTTGAGCAGCGCCTCGTCGAAGCGGCCCGATTTGTAGCACTGGGTCGAGGACATGAATTCGTAGTCGAAGCCGAACGTGATCGAGAAAGCGCGCGCAGCCGCGCGTTGTTGTGCTCGCCGAAGCTCGGATGCGTGCCGAACGGGTCCGGCACCTTGGTCAGAGGCTTGCCGAGATGCTGCGCCAGCATGTCCTTGTTCGGCACGTTGTCGGGCACCTTGCGCAGCCCGTCCATGTCGTCCGAAAAGGCGATAAGCCGCGTCTTCACCTTGTCGTCGGTCAGCACGCGGAACGCGTGACGCACCATGGTGGTGCGCGCCACCTCGCCGAACGTGCCGATGTGCGGCAGGCCCGAGGGCCCGTAGCCGGTCTCGAAAATCACCTCGTCTTTGGGCTTGCGCTTGAGCCGGTCGACGAGCTTGCGCGCCTCCTCAAACGGCCAGGCGTTCGACTGCTCGGCGACTTCGCGCAAGGAAGCGGCGGCTTCGGCAACGGACATCATGGCGGCGACTTATGAACCCCGCGCCACCGTTCCGTCAAATGCAGCTTACATGCGCGTTGGCGGGGCGAGACGGCGGCTGTTGCGGCTGCGGCCCGATAGCCGGCGGCGCGCTGCGTGGGCCCAATCCACCGGGGCCGAAAATGCCGAGCGTGATCGCGCGCGCCATGTATTGCGCAAGGCAGGTGTATCCCGCCTCGGTGCGCTGGAATTCGTCGGGGAAAAGCCCGCCGCCGCTCACCGCGGCCTGCGACAGCAGCCGCTGCGCCTCGTAGCGGCGAACGATCAGCACGTTCTCCTTTGCCGCCACTCCCGCAGCATGTCGCGAACCTTGCGATAGTGCTCGTCCTGCTCCATGCGATCGATGTACTGCAGCCCGACCAGAACGGTGTCGATCTTGTGCTCCTTCAGCCAGGTCAAAGTATCGATGACCGTCGCCTTGAGATCCTCGACCGGGACATAGGCCAGCGCGTCGTTGGTGCCGACCTGCCACAGCACCAGGTCCGGCTCGAGCAGCGCGACCTCGTTCTTGATGCGCGCCGCGGCCTGGGTCGCGAGCTCGCCCGAGACGCCGCGATTGATCATCTCGACGTCGAGGCCTTTGATGGCCTGCCGGAGAATTTGCCTCGCCTCTCCGGTATAGCCGCCATGCACGCGCGCCGCGTCCGGCCGAAGCCGAGGCACCGATCGCGAGGATCTTGATCTTCTTGTGCTTGGCAGCGCCGCCGCGACGTTCGGCAGCGGCGAGTCGCTCGCCGTCGCCGTGGTGCCGACCTGGCAGTCGTGCGAGAACGGCGCCGGCATCGGCGGCGACGCCGGCTGGCCATTGCTCTGAGCCCAGGCGCTCGCGCCCAGGATCGTCGCGCACGACGGCCGATAGGGTCAGGACGGCTGCGCCGACGCGGCGCCGCGCCGTGCCTCTCACGTCTTCTCGCCATTCGGGAAGCCATGCTGTTAGGGCCATGATTGCGATACCGAAGATTACCACCGCGGTGTCGATGAAAATATTGCCTTGGTAGATGTAACGAACGATCTGCCCGGCAAGGCTCAGGATAGACCCGACGCAGAACACGTACAGCGAGTTGCGGCCCAGCATCGACAGGAAATCCACCAGCCTTTTGGACGCCCGGAGGATGTAGGGATAGGTCGCCGAGATACAGCGCGATCAGCGCCAGGAACTGAATCAGCCGCGGCGGCGTGTCGAAGGTCTTGTCGATCAGGAAGAACAGCCGCGGCTGCGGCAACTTGGTCGGGTCGGGCCACCAGCCGGACAGCATGAAAGCCAGCCCTGCAAGCACGATCGGCACTGCGATCCAGCGGATCGGCACGATGTGGCGCCGCACAAAACCGCCGAGCGCCGTCCTCCCGCGCCATCACAAAACCCAGCACGAAGATCAGCTGCCAGGCGAGCGGATTGAAGAACCACTCGCCCTCGACCGGCCAGGTCGGGAACGGGATCTGGGAGGCCAGCGTCGCGCAGTAGACCAGCAGCGAGAGCGGCAGCAAGCGCCTGCGGCGCGTAGCGGTCGATAATGGCGATGATCGGCGCCATCAACATCAGCACGACATAGAGCGGCAGGATGTCGAAATAGCCGAGCTGGTGCGTGATCAGCGCAAGACCGACATGGGTCGTGACCGGATCGTGGAACACCGCCGCCGCGTTGTGCCATTCGAGCAGCAGCGGATTGTCGAGCAGGATCGCGCACCCCGCCAGCATCGCCAGCGCGATCATGGTGATGAGGATCTGCGCCGCATAGAGCGTCAGCGCGCGGCCGCCGAGCCGCAGCACCAGATACCAGGTCGATTGCCGCCGCTCCGGCGTGCCGACCAGGAGCGCAGCGCCCAGCCGGCGAGGAACACGAACAGGTCGGCGGAGTCCGACAGCGAATAGTTGGCGTGGGTGAAGCGGCCGTAGTAGATGCCGGGGATGTGATTGATGAAAATGAAGACCAGCGCGAGGCCGCGCCAGAAATCGACCGCGTTGGCTTGGCGGACCATTCCTCTTGCCTCAACACGCCTGCATGCAACGCTGGAGCATGATCCCGAAAGCGTGGAAGCCGGCTTTGGGACAAGATCATGCTCGCCTAAAACGGGCTGATCGGAAAATAGCGCAGCCAGAGATCGCTGAACCGGCCCCTCTCCCACAGCCGGAACAGCGCCCAGTTAAAACCCAGACGAAGCGGATCGTTCCCGCGCCTTGACCGCGATTCCGACGCCTTCGCCGAAATAGCGGCTGTCGATGAAGGGCCCGCCGCGGAACGCGCAGCAATTCTGCGAGTCCGTGCCGTTCAGCCAGAACGCCAGCGAGATGCCGTCGCCGAACAGCAGGTCGACGTCGCCGCGGACGCAGCGCATTGCGCGCCGCCTCCGATGGTCGGAAACGGGCGCAGCTCGGCCTCGGTGAACAGGCTCTTGAGATAGGCCTCATGCGCGGTGCCGGCGACCACGGCGACCTTCTTGCCTTCGAGCTGCTCGGGCCGGACGTCGTCGATCGCCAGATCGCGCCTCGCCACGAAGCGCGCCGGCGTGCGGTAATAAGGATCGCTGAAATCCACCCGGCTGCGGCGTCTGCGCCGTGATCGCGATCGACGCGATCACCGCATCGCCGCGGTTTTCGGCAAGCGAATCGATCAGCGTGTCGAACCGCCGCATCTGGATGGTGCAGGCGATTTTCAGCTCCTCGCAGACCATGCGCGCCAGATCGACGTTGAAGCCGGCCGGATTGCCGTCCGGGCCGGCGTAGTTGAACGGCGGATAGTCGTTCTCGGTGAGGAAGCGGATCAGGGTGACGCGGGACAGGTCGGGCCGCTCCGGCCGCCGCCGCGGATCCCAGAAGCCCGGCATCGCCACCGGATTGGACGCACCCGCCTTCTGGGCCGCTGCGGGCGTGCCGAGGAAGGCTGCAGGCCAGCCGGCCAGAACCCGCGGCAACGACAACCCGCGCGAGCGTTTGAAATAAACGCCGCGTTTCTGGTTTGCTTGGTCATAACCAGCAGTTGCATGGGGTGTCGGACAGCAATCACTCGGCCGCTTATAGACGAATTGTTCGAGCGGTTCAGCGTGCTTGTGGCGCCGGGGGCTGCCGCGAATGGCGTATCGAGAGGCAGACGGAGCGGTCATCGACCGCCCCGAAAGAGACGGTTTGGGCCGCACGGCCTGCGGCACCCTTGATCGTACCGCCGCGGGCGTTCACAGGTACCGGCGCAGCTCGGCCGCCGCCTCGGCGGGGCGGCGCTTCATGTTGAACGGCGCGACGAAGCGGCCGTGCTTGTCCATCAGATAGACGATCGCGGTGTGGTCCATGGTGTAGCCGCCGCCGTCGAGCGGCACCCGCTTGGCGTAGACGCGGTAAGCCTTCTCGATCGCCTTGATGGCGGCCTCGTCGCCGGTCGCGCCGATCAGGCGCGGGTCGAAGCTCGACAGATAGTCCTTGAGCTTGTCCGGCGTGTCGCGCTCGGGATCGACGGTGACGAACATCGCGCGCATGCGGTCGCCGTCGGGGCCGAGCGCGCGCAGGATTTCGGAGATATCGAACAGCGCGGTCGGGCAGACGTCCGGGCAATGCGTGAAGCCGAAGAACACCAGGAACGGCCGGCCCTTCAGGTCCTGCGTCGGTGACCGGCTTGCCGTTTTGGTCGATCAGGCTGAACGGGCCGCCGACCGAGGATTGCAGCGCGATCGGCGCGGGGCTTTTCCCGGTCACGATGAAGACCACCGTGGAGAACAGCAGCAAGACCGGCGAGGAACGCGCCGAGCATAATGAGGAGGTGCGCGGTACGTGTGGTCATTCTGGCGCGCTCACCCAAAACAAGCCACAAAGCCGGCCCGAATGACCTCGAAGAACACGGCGGTGCCGTAATGCGCCCACAATACCGCTGTTCCGGCGATCAGCAGCGCCGAACACGCCGCCGCGAACAGCAGCGCAAGACGGTTGATGCTGGCGGCTTGCGACATCGGCTGTTCCTGGGCCGAAGTCCTTGAAGTGGGCGATGGTTTTAACCCGGCTACACCGATCCGCACCAGCGCCCCGCCGTCGACCGGAAGTGCCGCTCCGGTGATGAAGCTCGCCTCCTCGGAAGCCAGGAACAACGCGGCATTCGCGACGTCCCAGGCGGTTCCCATCTTTCCCCGCAGCGGCACCTTGGCGTCGCGCTCCGCCGCAATTTCGCCGCGCGGCCTCCCGGTGCGTCTCGCCCTGGTGTCGACCGCCATCGGCGTATTCATCAGGCCCGGCAGGATCACATTCGCCCTGATGCCGAACTCGGCGTTCTGGATCGCCATTTGCTGGGTGAACGCGATCATCGCCGCCTTCGACGCCTTGTAGGCCACGTAAGGATAATTCTCCCAGGCGGCAAGTGACGAGATGGTGATGATGACGCCGGACCGCTGCGCCCGCATAACCGGCAGCACATGTTTGCACGACATCACCGCGCCGCGCAGATTGACGGCGCACACGCGATCGAACGCCTCTTCGGTGATCTCGGAGATGATCGCGTCACCACCGCTCAAGCTCAAGCCGACATTGTAGTGCAATACATCGACGCGACCCCAGCGGCGCACCGTTCTGCAACCGCGGCCGCCAGCGTCGCCTCCTTGGTGACGTCGGCCTCCCAAGGCACGCATTCGCCACCCTCCTTCCCCACCAGTTCGGCGGTTTCGGCCGCAGACGAGAGCGCGATTGTCGACCGCCAAAACCGTCGCCCCTTCCTGCGCAAAGCGCAGGCACGTGGCACGGCCATTGCCGATGCCTTCTCCGGGCGACTGGCCGGCGCCGATGACGATCGCGATCTTCTCATTTAAGCGCACGGTCCGCCTGCCTTTGATGATTGTGTATGGACATGCGCCGCCTCGAACTCGTCAATCTCGTTGGTGCTTGGATTTGAGGCGTCATACGCCTGAAACCAAGCGGCGAGCGCCGGCGACGCCCGACATGAGGCCTTGAACTGGCGCAACGCCACCCGTGCGCTGCCGCGGGCAAACCGGTCGTTGGGCACCGCAACAGTCGAGGGGTCGGCGCCATCTTCAATCGCGCGATGAATGCGCCGCTTGAGATCGACCATATCCCGGTCGCCGAACCGCTGAAGCGCTTTCTGAAAGAAAGCGTGACGCTCCTCGTCGAACGGAAGCTCTCGTCCAAAAGCATCCTTCGTCGGGTGAGCCGGGTATAAATGCGCGCACGGCACCAAGCCCTCCGGAATTTTCTCCGTCGATGCGTGGGTACGCCGGTGCTTGAGCAGTTTCGGCAACACATGGGTGTGCGGCCCCTCGGGGCTTCTTCCATTGGGAGGAGGAATGGGCTGAAAAACCTCAAGTCGACCAATCCGGCTGACAAAGACGCGGTTGGGGCTGTGAGGCACGACAATAGTCATCACCGGATTACCGGGCTCGAACACATTCCGACCCGTCAAGGCGCGCAGTTCCGAAACGACCGGTCGGATCCGACACCCGGATGCAGGCATCGACCTGCAGTGCGCCGAGGCCGAGATCGAACAGCACCGCCTCGCGATCGCTTTCTCGCAGCGCTTCGCGATCCGGCCCGAGCTCTGTCAGCACAAGGCGCTGCGTCATCGCGCTTTGCGATTCGCGCAAGCATAGCGCGATGCGATGGCTCCAGCTCTCGCGCGTGATGCTTTCCGAGGCCACAGGCCGCATTTCCGGAAGCGGCGTGATGCGAATCCCGCCCGCGCGGTGATCGCCGACAGATCGCGATCGGACTGGCGAGCTCAACAGGCCTCATGTGGGTCGCGACTGAACTCGGCCAGCGCCCCAAAAGCGCCGACGCTCCAGTGCGTTTCACAGTTCGCGAGTTGAGCGCACAGGAATTCGCGAAAATCGGCTTCAGGCAGCAATCCCACCGTCGTGTGCTCTCAAGTTTCTAGCCGTCATCGCCGGAATGGTAGCTCTCAGAGAGCCGGTGACAAGACACCGCGGCCAAATTTCGGGCCACCTGATGCCCCTTAAGCGACGACAAAAACCGGCCCGCTGCGGCAAATCCTACCAGTACGGCCAGCGGCGCCACCAAATCCAAAGCTTGAATAAGTATGGTTTGTGGCGAACCGATATCTTATGTTCGACGCGCAACGCACAACCCACTGCCGATGACTCACTGCCCATGACCGGGACCGCGGATAGACGTCACGACCTCCGCGAAGTGCAAAACTACAGGCTTCGTATGAGTTTTCGAGGGAAGCCGGGTTTGGGTAGGCAATGATGGATGCCCAGGATGGAGGTAAACCGGGATTCCTAGACCGCGCCATCGAGTATGCAGCGCAAAATCTGCGGGTTGAAAAGGTCCTTATCCAACTGGGATTGGATCCCAGCAACGTCACATTCGACGCATTTCTGAATCGCCTGGTCGATATCATCCTGGCGAACATCAATGTCGCGAATACACTCGCACTGGTTGGAGCGGTGCTCTACGTCGCCACGCTGATGGTCCGCACGATCGTGCCGCTGCGTATCCTTGGCATCATCAGCATGTTGTTTTTCATCGGATATGGTGCGCTCGCCGGCGCAGTGGCCACGTTCCTGCTCTATCTGCTGTCCCTCCCGATCAACATTTTTCGCCTCCATCAGATGCTCAATCTTGTCAAAAAAGCTCGCGTGTCCGCGCAGGGCGACCTGTCGATGGACTGGCTCAAGCCGTTCATGACAACGCGGAAGTATCGCCAAGGCGATCTATTGTTCAACAAAGGCGATGCCGCCAACGAGATGTTCTATACGGTGACTGGAAAATTTCTCGTCAAGGAGCTCCGCATCGAAATCCCTGCTGGCCGGATCATGGGAGAGCTTGGCTTTTTGTCGAAGAACAACAAGCGAACCCAAACGGTCGAATGCATCGAAAGCGGGGAAGTTCTGACCATCACTTACGACAAGCTGCTGGAGATCTATTTTCAGAATCCGGAATTTGGCTACTACTTCCTGCGCCTGAGCAGCGACCGGCTGATGCAAAACATCACGCGGCTCGAGGGCGTCATCGAGGAGAGCAACAAAGCGAAACTGAGAGAGAACGAGGCCAAACGGGCCAATTGATCCTGGATTGTAGCGACTCGCCGCGAACCAAGCCCCGCTGCGAAGCGCGTGAATTATTTGCTGTCCAACGCGTAGGCGCCGTCCCAATCGTCGGGTGGCGGAGTCAGTTGGAATGCCCGGATGCGCGCCGAATAGACGTCGTACAGCGTCGCGAACCTTTGCTCTTCATCGAAGCTGCGGCCTCGTTCGATCGCCGCCAACGCGGACTCCCAGTCCCGGCGCCGGTAGTGTGACAGCATCTCGATGTTGAGATCGCGCCACCGCTGAAACTTGCCTGAATTCGCCAGGTCGTCGCGGCCCATGATGGCGTACACCACTTCAGGCTCCTTCTTGCCCTTGACGGCGACGAAATCGATCTCAAGCACGGCAAATTTGTTCTTTGCGACGTTGGCGGTCTGCGAGCCGACGATAATCGGAAGCCCGTAGGACTTGCACTGCCCTTCCAGCCGCGACGCCAGATTGACGCTGTCGCCCAGCACGGAATAGTCGAAGCGCAAGTCGGATCCCATGTTTCCGACGACGCATTTTCCGGTGTTGATGCCGACGCCGATGTTGAGCGGAATGAAAGGCCGCGAGTGGCTCTCCGCTTCCTGCTTGCGGACAAGATTGAGCTTCTCGACGCGATCCAGCATGTCGATGGCCGCTTCGCACGCGTTGAGTTCGTGAGCTGGAATCGTCAAGCGGCGCATTCCAGAACGCCATGATCGCGTCGCCCATGTATTTGTCGATGGTTCCCTTTCGATCGATGATCGCGTTGGTCAGCGGCGTCAGGAAGCTGTTCATCAGCGATGTCAGGCCTTGCGGATCGTCCTTGTACATCTCGGAGATCGTGGTGAAGCCGCGGACGTCGCTGAACATGATGGTCATCGTCGCGCTGCTCGCCGCCGAGCACCAGCTTCTCGGGCGACTGCGCCAGCTGCGCGACCAGCGTGGGCGACAAGATACTGGCCGAATGCCGAGCGGATGCGGCGGCGTTGCGCCTGCTCGCCGACGTAATTGGTGAAGACCAGCGTCAGGTAGATCAGAATGCTGGACAGCAGCGGAAAGGTGAAATCGATCAGCAGTTTTTCCTGCGTGTAGTAAGTACCACGACGTTCCGACGACCAGCGCGCCGATCAGCGCGCCGAACACCAGCAGCAAGAACGGGCTGAGGATCGGCGCGATCCAGATGATCGCAGCCCCGATCAGCAAGCGCCGCGCACAATTCGGCCCCGATCGCGTAGTTCGGCGCGGAGAGCATCGACTTGGTCAACATGCTTTCCAGGATCTGAGCGTGGACCTCGACGCCCGGCATGCCGGGGTCGACCGGCGTGGTTTTGAGATCGAGCAGGCCGGCTGCGGAGGTGCCGATCAGCACAAGCTTGCGGCCGACTGCTGAGGGCCCACGCGGCCTTCGAGAACGTCGCTGGCCGAAACGAAGCGCGCCGGATCGTGCGGCGAAAAATGAATCCAGAGCTGGCCGTGGCGGTCGGTGGGCAATTCGAATCCCGGAATCGCCGACGCTGCGCACGCCGGCCACGTCCGACCTGATGAGGATCGTGCTCGCTCCCGTCACGACCCGCAGCATGTCGAACGTCAGCGCCGGCTTGATGTCGCCCTGCGCCAGCATGACCAACGGCACGCGCCTGACGATGCCGTCGCGTTCGGAGCGGATGCTGAACAGGCCGCGGCCGGCGGCGGCCTTGTCGAGTATGGGCAGGTTCCGTCAGCAGCCCGGGAAAATTGAGCAGAAACGGCCGCGGATCGGCGCCCAAGGTGGCGACCGCCACCGCGCTCGGCGGCGCGTCGGGCTGAGGCACCGCCAACGGCAGCCCGGTTTCACCGAGAACCACGCGCGATTGCCGCAGCGCGTCGGCAAACGCGCTGTCGGTGCTCGGCGATGCGCGGATTTTCTGCCGGGTTTCCTCGTCGAGGTCGCGGAAAACGTCGGCGACCACGTCCGGCGAAAGCCGGTCGGGCTCGGGGAAGATGACGTCGAATGCGATGACCAGCGCGCCCGCCTTGGTCAGGCGAGTGACCAGTTCGGCGACGCGGGTTCGCGGCCACGGCCATTGACCGAACTTTCGCAAGCTCTGCTCGTCGATGTCGACGATGACGACCGGGCGCTGCGCCGCGACGCGCGGCTGCAAGACCTGGAAGAAATCGAATGCCCTGAGACGGAGCTCTTCGAGCGGTGCCGGATCGGCGATGCGCAGGAACGCCAGCGCCAGCAGCAGCGCGACGCCAACGCCGCGGGACACCAAATCGCCGCGCCAACTGGGAAAGCCATTTCATGCGAGCCGACGCGCTATGCGCTGCGCCTGACATTCTTCACCGCTGCCGGAACACGCGCATCAGCTGGTCGCTCAGCGGCTTCAGGAAATAGGAGAGCATCGTCCGTTCGCCGGTCTGGACGAATGCTTCGACCGGCATGCCGGGTACGACCGTGACCTCGCCGAGCTTGGCGACCTCTTCCGGCGGCATCGCGATGCGGATCGTGTAATAGGTCATGCCCGTGCGCTGGTCGGTCGAGGCATCGGCCGAAATGCGGGTGACCGTGCCGTTGATTTCCGGCGTCGTCTGCTGGTTGAACGCGGACAAGCGCAGCAGTGCGGTCTGGCCTATCTTCACCTGATCGATATCCTGCGGAGTTGACCTTGGCTTCGACGGTAAGGTTGTCGGCCTCCGGGACGATCAGCATGATCGGGTCGCCGGCGGTGATGACCCCGCCGACGGTGTGCACCGTGGACTGGAACACCGTGCCGTCCTGCGGCGCGCGGATTTCGATGCGCTTGAGCTGGTCTTCGGCAGTCACCTTGCGCTCGACGAATTCGCCGAGCTTGCCGTCGATCTCGCGCGTTTCCTTGGCGACCTCGCTGCTGAGATCCCGATCGATCTGGATGATCTGCAGTTCGGTCTCGGCGATCTTGCCGCCGACTTGGGCGGTCTGCGCGATCAGCTGCGCGCTCTCGCCTTCCAGCCGCGCCGCTTCGCGCTCGAGCTCGGTCACCCGGTTGATCGGGATGAGCTTCTGCTTCCAAAGGTCGTGCACGCCGACCATTTCGCGCTCGATCAGCTCGATCTCCTTGGTTTTGGCTTCCTGCTGGGCGCGGTAGCCGCGGATTTCTTCCTTGAGCTGCTCGATGCGCTGTCGCAGTTGCGCCTTCTGGCCGATGCGGGCGCTGCGTCGCAGATCGAACAGCTTGCGCTCGCTCTCGATCGGCGGCGACGGCATCGGGATCGTTCACGCGCGCCAGCAGATCGGCCGGGAAGGCGACATTCGCTGCGCCGTCGCGCTCGCTTTCGAGCCGCGCCTTCCGCGCGGTCAGTTCGTTGAGCCCTTTGGTGACGATCGCAAGGTTGGCGCGCGTGACCGTATCGTCGAGGCGCACGACCATGTCGCCGGCCTTGACGCGGTCGCCGTCGCGCGCACGCAGTTCGCCGACGATGCCGCCGGTCGGATGCTGGACTTTCTTCACGTTGGAATCGACGACCACCGAGCCCGGCGCAATGAGCGCGCCGGACAGCTTCATAGTGCCCGCCCAGCCGCCGACGCCACCGACCAGGACAGCCACGATGACAAGGCCGGCCAGCGCGTGGCAGGCGAATGGAACGGCGCGACGGGGAAACCGGGGTATTCATGAGTTTGCGACCCCCGTTTCGGGAACGACCTTGAGCGGCCGCGGCCCGCCACCGTCGCGCTGCAGCACCCGCGCCAGCACCTCTTCCTTCGGGCCGAATGCCTGGGCCCGGCCCTGGCTCATCATCAGCAGCAGGTCGACGCCTGCAATCGCGCTGGGCCGGTGCGCGACCACAACGACAATCCCGCCCCGCGCCCGCACGCCCATGATGGCGCGGCTCAGCGCCTCGTCGCCTTCCGAATCGAGATTGGAGTTCGGCTCGTCGAGAACGACCAGGAACGGATCGCCATAGAGCGCGCGCGCAAGCGCGACCCGCTGGGCCTGCCCGGCGGAAAGCGCCGTGCCGCTCTCTCCGACCTGCGTTTCATATCCGTCGGGCAGGCCGACGATGAGTTCGTGCACGCCGGCGGCGGTTGGCCGCGCGATCACGGCGTCTGCATCGACCGGCGTCGCAAAGCGGGCGATGTTCTGCGCCACGGTGCCGGCCAGCAGTTCGACGTCCTGCGGCAGATATCCGATGTGGCGCCGAGACTGTCCGGCGACCACTGTTCGAGCGCCGCGCCATCGAGGCGGATGCGGCCGCGCACCGGCTGCCAGACACCGATCAGCATCCGCGCAAGGGACGATTTCCCCGAGCCGCTCGGGCCGATGATGCCGAGGCCGTGCCGCTCTGCAGATTGAAGCTGACGTCCTGAACGACGATCCTTTCGCTGCCCGGCGGCGCGACGTGACGCCCTCGACGACCAGGCTCTTTGCCGGCGGCTGCAACGCCATCGGCACGGCTGTGAGGCAGGAAGCGCCGCAAGCAGCTTGGTCAGGCGCTGCCAGCTTTGGCGGGCGGCGACGAAGCCTCTCCAGTTCGCGATCGCGAGATCGACCGGCGCCAGCGCGCGGGCGCTCAGAATCGATCCGGCGATGATGATGCCGGCGGTCGCCTGCTGGTTGATCACCAGATAGGCGCCGACCGCGAGCACGCCGGACTGCAGCATCATGCGCAGCACCTTGGAGATCGAGCCGAACCCGCCGCGACATCGTCGGCGCCGCTGCTGGCTCGCCATGTACTTGCTGTTGGCGTCCTGCCAGAGCGCGGCGATGCGCGGCGACCATGCCCATCGCGGTCAGCGCCTCGGCATTGCGCCGGCTCGCTTCGGCGAGAGCGGTGCGCGTGATCGCAAACCCGGTCGCTGCTCGGGTCGGCTCGCGCGTCATCAGTTCGGTGATCAGAGTCAGGCCGCCCAGGACGATCGCGCCGACCAGCGCAGCAAGGCCGATGTAGGGATGGAAGGCAAAGCAGATGGCGAGATAGATCGGCAGCCACGGCAGGTCGAACAGCGCGGTCGGGCCCGGACCCGAAAGGAACGAGCGCACGCTGTCGAGGTCGCGCAGCGGCTGGAGGCCGTCGCTGCGGTTGCCGACCTTCAAGCGGCAGCCGCACGATCGTCTCGTAGACGCGGCCGCTGAGCTGCTCGTCGAGCGGGCCGCCGATCCGGACCAGGATGCGGCCGCGGATCATGTCGAGCAGGCCCTGCGCCAGTGAACAGGCCGGCGGCCAGGATCACCAGCGCGACCAGCGTCGGCATGCTGCGGCTCGGCAGCACGCGGTCGTAGATTTCCAGCATGAAGATCGCGCCGGTGAGCATCAGGATGTTGCTCATGCCGCTCATCAGGGCGGTCGGCGACGAAGGCGCCGCGGCAGGACGCGAGCGCCTGCGCGAGCTCCGATTGCTGATTGGGATTGGGCCGCTGAGTAGGCTGCCGCATCAATCTCGATCCTCAGCGGCAGCGCCACCGAAGGCGCAGCGTGCCGCCATACTCGCCTGCCGAAAACAATCTTACCAGCAAGTACGTGACAAAGGATCAGAGCTGTGAAACTGGTGAACCGAAGTCGGTTTTATCAATTTGATCAATCAGTTAGGCTATCCGTGAACCTCCCCAACTGCATTTCACTTCCGGCTGCCGGTCATTGGGGCAACCAGAACCGAGCGCCGCACGTGGTGAAGCATCAGGCGGCGTACCCCTTTATGCTGTCGGTCATTCAAGGAATTGAACCAAAAGATCAAGTCGAAATAATGCTGGCTGCGCAAATGGCGGCGGTCCACATGGCTACCATGGCCTTTGCCCGACGACTTCGCCAATGGCGAGTATATTGTTCAACAAGACAGCGCGGAAGCGCGCCTTTAACAAGCTTGCCAGGACTTTTGCATCCGAGATGGAAGCACTTAAGCGGTATCGTACGGGAGGCGAGCAGAAGGTGACGGTACAACACGTCTCGGTCAGTGACGGAGGCCAGGCGCATTGTCGGCAACGTCACACAGTCTCCGTCCAAGATTCCGTCCGACAAGCGCACCGCCAGTGTCAAACGTATTGACTGATGCGGGCGCCGGTTCCGGTGGCTGCCCAGGAAGAATCCCATCTCGCGCTTCGGGAGCTGCGACGCAGAGGCGTCCCGTCATGAGCGGTAATCCACCAGCGCGACACAAAAACCATGTTGGCGAGCCCACGGTGCGGAGCCAAGACCCGCTCCGGACAGCCGTGCCGATCGCCCGCAGTCAAGGTAAACGGCGCTGTCGTATGCACGGTGGAGCAGCTGGATCCGGGCTCCGCGCGGCAACAAAAACGCACTGAAGCATGGTTATACACGCAAAGCATCAGATCAGCGGAAAAGAAGATCCAGGTGTTGACTTCAGAAGTCGCGCGACCTTCTGCTCTGAGATCGACTTAGTCGCTCTTACCCTGCGCAACCTTCATTCATTGCACAGCCTCCAAAGCGAAAAGAGAATGCTGACGCCCTTCAACAGCAGCAAGATCGAAATTAAGCGTTGCCGCTGGCACGGGCTGAGGCCGAACCCGCTGTGGCTTTCTCGTTTCGGAGTATCCCCTTTTTGCCTACCGCCGAATTGATCGCTGGTAGAAAGAGCTTTCTTTTGGATCGCAAGTCGCGCTCCAAAATTGCTATAACCGTGACGCACATTGTTATCAAAGCGGTGAGGACGATGCCGACGTTCGATGAAGCGACTGCTCCCAAAAGCCTTTGGCGATTTCCAGGGGATCGACGTCACGATCCCACGCCTCCCACCATAGCGATTCATCCGCCCGGTGCAGCTGTCGATGATGAGTGCGGCAAAGCGGTACGACAAACTCATCGCTGACCTTGCGGCCAACGCTAGGGGCTGCGCAAATCGCAAATGATGAGGATCTGATGGCCGGCGGCCGCAGAGCAAGCAAGGTTGTGAGGCAGACAAATCTTCAGGTGTGCCTTATTGCGACGGCGCGGTGCGTGACCGATTGTCAGCGTGCTGCGATCCACGGTGGCCAAGTTGTGGCGCTCGTTCGGACCTGTTTCTGCTTGTTGACCTCGTTTGCAGCCTCCAAAGCTTGTGGCGGTTCTGCAAAGACATTGTCCATCTGACGGAGCTTGGTCTCCAGAGCAGCTTCGACTTCGCCGCATGTTCTTCGGTCAACGTTTTTTGACCGGAATGGTACGCTTGGCCCATGTGGCAGTTCATCGAATGAGGTGATCGATGCAGCCCGCCCAGCATTTCATCGCGCTCGTTGAGTTGATGTCTTGGCAATCCGGAGGGTCGACTTAGACTGCGGTTTCGGCTATAATGTTGCCATGCGGCATGGTGGGCGCCAGCGGTTGGGACGCAGGCTGCGAATCCGGTAGATCGGGCGCATCGAGATCATCGTCGCCCGCAATTCCGACCAGCGTGAACAGCCCATAGCGTCGAGCGTAGGTCAGCGCCGCACCCATCCGATGCGGTGTAGGCAGGTCCGCCAGCGCGCATACCGGCCAGTCCGATGCTATCCACTCCCCCGAAGCGTGCGCTGAGCGTGGTGGTAAGCCCGATGGTACCGCTGTCGCGGTCGATCGCCGTGGACTGAATGGTCGCAATCTCATGCCGTCCCTATGTTTTGATGGAGCATGTCCAAGTCCTCCAGAGAGCGGGGCATAACGGCAAACGAGCGTCTCACGGCTTCTGCTGGCAGGCTCGTCGTTCGCGTCAAAACTGATAAAATTTACAATGAAAGCAAAGAGTTATACCGATTCCGCGACTTGGGAACCGGGCTGCCCGAAGACGTTCCAGCCCGGAACCTTCGATGCGGGCAGCGATTAATGAAAGGCGCGGGTGGAGAGTTGAATGGTGAGCCTTCGTCATGGACCTGCGCAAGCAATTTCAGTCCGACCAATCTTTGCGGTACGCCGCTGAATGCAGCCGAATGGCGCGCCTCGCGCGGCGAGAACGCAGAGCCGCCTCTCCCGAATTTCCTGCAACGTTTCTCAGTTGGCTGCGTGCCTGCTGCGCTTGCATTGCGGGACATGCTGCAAGGCGCCAAGCCCTACTCGCTCAAGCCTTACCCCCTCCAGAACTTTTCCCGCGCACGCTAGCGCGGTCGCAGCAAACAGCAGCGCCTGAATTAGCGGCCGTCGGGCGTGCGCACGCCAAACCAGGCGTCGCGCACTTGATGATAGTGGGTCTGCGAGTCGTATGACGGCGACGTGCAGATCCCAAGACGCCCGGCGCAAGGCGCCCGATAGCGGCCAGCACCGTGTATGAGTTCACGACACGATCGCGTTGCGCGCTGACCAGCGCGACGCGCGAATTCACCAGCTCCTGCTGGGCGTTGAGGACATCGAGCGTGGTTCGCTGTCCAAGCCTGGCTTCCTCGCGAACGCCGTTCAGCGCGGCCTCGGCGGACTTGACCTGGCCTTGCGTTGAAATGATCGCTGCCCTTCGAAGCGTCAAGCTGAGCCCAAGCCTGCGTGATCGTCAGGCGGATCTGGTCGCGAGCAAGATCCAGATCGTGCCGCCGCTGGCCGAGCGTTTCCTTGGCTTGCCGGATCTGCGAAAATTCGGCGCCGCCCTGATAGATCGGCACCGAAAGCTGGGTTCCCACCGACGCGCGTGAAGGTCTCCGGCGTCGTCAGCGCAACATCGTAGTTCTTCTGCACGGAGCCCAGCAAAGACAGCGTCGGATAGAGCGCGCCCTCGGCGATCTTCACCTGAAAGAGCGCAACATCCACGTTGTTTTGCGCCGTCGCGACCGTGGGATGTTCCGCGGTCCCTATGGACGTCACGGCGGCGAGACTGCCGGGAAAAAAGCGGTCGACCGACGTTGCCGGCTGCAGCCTGCCAGGCTCGATTCCGATCACTTGCCGATACGCCGCCCGCGCCGTCCGGTAGTTGGCTTCCGCCACATACAATTGCGTCCGCCCGACCGAAAGGCGCGACTCCGATTGATAGACGTCGGTCGCCGTCACGTTGCCGGACTCAAGCCGTTGTTTGGTCTGGCGCAGTTGCTCTTGCAGCACCTCGACGTTGCTGCGCTGCAAATCGAAGATCGCCGTGTCGCGCAACAGGTTCATGTAGGCCACGGCCGCGTTGAGCAGCACGGTTTGTTCGGTCGTGCGCAACGTCTCACGCGCGGCGCGAACTTGGCTTTCAGCCTGACGGGTGCGGTTCGCGGTCTGGAATCCGTTGAAAAGATTTTGCGTTAGCGTTGCGCCAAAGCCCCGTGGCGTCGTGCCGCCCGACTGCGTGGTATCGGGGGTCGATGCGACGTGGATTTGTCGGCGCGTTTCTCGTGACGACGTTGTTGGCCTGCGCCGCGACGTTGGCCGTCGCCGAAACCCTGGGCCGATAGCCGGCCAATGCTTGTGGCACACCTTCGTCGGTCGCGCGCACAAGGGCGCGCTGGGCGTTGAGCTGCGGATTGTTCAGGTAGGCCTGGGCAAGCGCGGATTCGAGCGTGTCGGCGGAAGCCCTGTGCGGGATTCCCGCGCATGCCAGAGCGGCGACCAAAATGGTCGCTGGCGCAAACTGACGACGCCTCCGCGACATTCACATCCCCGACGCAGCCGCAATAAAGACCTTACCCATACTACACCGCAACCATAGGTCGCCCGACCCGAGTCGGAAACCGCCCTGCGATTGCCTTCACAACTTTCCCGCGATCCGCAGCCTCTGCATTATAGGCAAATATTCCAAAGGGTTGCAGATTTCATATTCGGATGAATTCGCCGGCGTGATGTGCTTTTCAGGCAACCCAGAAATGACGCGCCGCGCCTATCCTTGGCGACATGCGATCTGCGCCAACGTACGGACGCCGCTGCGAAACTGCGCCCATTCCGTATTGCTGGAATTGATTGAACGCTCGCGGTCCAGACCTCTAGGAAACGCTTTTGCTCTTGCCTGCCTCGGGCTCACCGGCTTGACCAAACCCGCCTGCGTCAGCGCCGCCGCGACCTGCTGCATCTTGTTGATCAGGTCGATCGCCGCAGCCGGGGGCAGAACCAACCGGCACGCAGGATAACGCCTGGCGGTCAAGGGAGCGTCGGCCTTTCTCTCGTCCAGACGGGACACGCCGAATTCCAGCCGCAGCGATTGTCCGTCGAAAGAAAACGCCCACGATGGAATCGGCAAACGTCTCGGTGCATTCAGGGCGATCAATGTAGCGGTAGGTGACACGTTGCTGCTCAGCCGGCTTGGCGGACCCGGGCGGCGACTCTTCGGTCATACTCGTCTCCCACTCGTTTTCAGCACTGTTCCAGACGCGGCCGGATTGACGCTGCGCGACGTTACAGAACGGCCAACCGTCCATAGTACTCTAGTCCACTATCGCCGGCCGGACGCCATGCTTAAATCCAAAATACCACGCTGTTTCGTGGATTGTTGTCCGGATCGTTCTAAGGCAAATTCAGACCGGGTTATGAGCTTGAGATTGAGAACCCCTATTTGTCATGATGTTCTCGACCGCGACGCAGAGCTGCGGCAACACGCAGGTCTGCGGCAAGAAATGGCTGGCAAGGAGTAACGCATGCACGACCCTGGTATCTCAGCTTCCTTTGCGGGTTCCCATTCCGAGGAAGAGAAAACTGAGCTGACACGCCGGCGAATGCTGCTTTTGTCGGCTGGCGCCGTGGTCGGAACGCACCTGGATGCTTTCAGCACGCCGGCTCTGGCCCGCGACGGCGCCGAATCTCACGGCATGTCGGCCTTCGGTGATTTGAAATACCCGGCGGACTTTCGTCATTTCGACTACGTCGATCCGGCCGCGCCCAAAGGCGGCGTGTTCTCGCAGATCGGAGCAAGCCGGCAGCTCAATCAAAACTTTCTCACTTTCAATTCCTTCAACGGCTTCATCCTCAAGGGTGAAGGCGCGCTGGGGATCGAGCGCACCTTCGCGACTCTCATGGAGCGGGCATGGGATGAGCCGGACGCGATGTACGGCCTGGCCGCGCGCAGCGTGCGTGTCTCGGACAACGGATCGACCTATCGCTTCCAGCTCCGGCCGGAAGCACGATTCCATGACGACACAAAACTGACCGCCGATGATGTCGTCTTTTCGTTCACGACGCTGAAGGAAAAGGGGCACCCGATCCTCGCCCAGATCATGAAGCGACGTCGTCGGCGTCGAAGCCCCTGACGAAACGACGGTCGTCGTGCGCTTTGCGGAAAAGCGCGCGCGCGACGTTCCCTTGCTGGTCGCCGGCTTGCCGATCTTCTCGCGCGCTTACTACAGCAAGCGTCCGTTTGACGAGACGACGCTGGAAGCGCCGCTCGGTTCGGGCGCCTACAAGGTTGGGCGTTTCGAGCCTGGCCGCTTCATCGAATACGATCGCGTCAAGGATTGGT
The DNA here is from genome assembly GCA_963711955.1 of uncultured Alphaproteobacteria bacterium. Lineage (GTDB taxonomy): Bacteria > Pseudomonadota > Alphaproteobacteria > Rhizobiales > Xanthobacteraceae > Z2-YC6860. Next base: position 198,064 of record CAVQGC010000018.1, read on the forward strand.
GGGGCGAGGATCTTCCGATCAACCGCGGCCGGAACAACTTCGATACGCTGCGCTTCGAATATTATCGCGATCGCGAAATCGCGTTCGAAGGTTTCACCGCCAAGAACTACCTTTTCCGCGAGGAGTTCACGTCGCGGACATGGGCGACCCGCTATGACTTTCCGGCCATGCGCGACGGTCGTGTCCAGCGCGAGGAATTGCCCGACAATACGCCGTCAGGAGCGCAAGGCTGGTTCTTCAACACCCGGCGAAGTCAGTTCAAGAACCCGATGGTCCGCGAGGCGCTGATCTACGCGTTCGACTTCGAATGGAGCAACAAGAACATCATGTACGGCGCCTACGCGCGCACCCATTCGATGTTCCAGAATTCAGACCTGATGGCGGAAGGAAAACCGGGCGCGGCCGAGCTTGCCTTGCTCGAGCCGTTCCGCGGCAAGGTGCCTGACGAGGTCTTCGGCGAGCCATTTTTGCCGCCGGTGTCCGACGGCTCCGGCAACGACCGGAACATGCTGCGCAAGGCATCGCAGCTGCTGCGTGACGCGGGATACGTCATCAAGGATGGCAAACGGTTCGGGCCGAACGGCGAGCGCATCGCCATAGAATTCTTGATCGACCAGCCGGCAGCCCAGCCGGTGCATATGCCGTACATCAAGAACCTCGGAACGCTTGGCATCGATGCCACGGTTCGGGTTGTCGATCCCGTGCAATTCCGCGCCCGCGTCGACGAGTTCGACTTCGACATCACCGTGCAGCGTTTCGGCTTCTCGACTATCCCCGGCGCCCTGCTGCGTTCGTATTTCTCTTCGCAGTCGGCTTCAATGAAAGGTTCGCAGAACACCGCCGGCATTTCCGACCCGGTGATCGACGCGCTGATCGACAAGGTCCTCATGGCCGACAACCGGCCTGCTCTGGTCGCCGCGGCGCGCGCGCTCGACCGCGTGATCCGCGCCGGGCGATACTGGGTGCCCCATTGGTACAAGGCGGCTGCATTGGGTCGCCTATTGGGACACATTCGGCCGCCCGGCCACCAAGCCGCGCTATGCTCGCGGCGCGCCGGAAAACTGGTGGCATGATCGCGAGAAGGCGGCAAAGCTCGAGCGCGCCGGCTAGCGTCCGCTCCGACTTTACTTCAGCCAGGAGAAGCTGCTTGCCGTCCTCGATGGCGCCGGCGCGCTGCCGTCTCGGTTTGGCTTGCAGACTGCAGGAACTCCTATAAGAAACAACCGTGAATTGTGTTGATTCGCCGCGTACGGAACCTCCAGGAGGCGGCTGAATGACCAATACAATCATCACAGTAGCGACCATGAAGGGCGGCAGCGGCAAGAGCACGCTGGCGAGCTGCCTTGCGGTTCATTGGCAGCTCCACGGCCGCCAACCGACCATCATCGATGCCGATCCACAGCGCTCGATCGCGCGCCTGGCGTCGCGCGAGAAAGCGCTCGGCGGCGTCCCCGTGGTCGAGGATGCGACCGACGATGCCTGGAAGACGGCGCAACGCGTCGCGGAAGGACGGAATCCCGTCATCATCGATACGCCGGGCTTCCGGTCTGAGGCGACGCTGGCCTGCCTCGGCATCACCGATCTGGTGCTGGTCCCGGTCAAGCCTTCGCCGTTCGACGTCGACCGCATGCTGGATACGCTCAATATCCTGATCAACGGCGTCAGTGGCCGAAGGCCAGTTTTCCGGTGCGTCTTGACCCAGACGACCCGCGATTCCGTCATCGCCAAACACATCCGCTCCGAACTTGCTGAGGCAGGCTTCCCTGTTCTCAAGAACGAGATGACCAATCGCGTCGTTTATCCGGAAGCGGCACTGTGGGGTGCGACCCCGAGCCTGACTGACGGCGATGGCCCCGCCGCGCGCGACATCGCAGCAATCGCCAATGAGGTCGACAACATCTTCAACGTTCAGCGCGCCGCAGCAGTGGCATGAACAAGAAAAGGCTTCCGAAGGCGGTCACCAAGACCGCCGACGAAATGCGCAAGGCCGGCGCGGACGAAGCTGCGTCAAAAACCGAAGCGGTCTCCCTAGCGCCGCGGCTGACCGATGCAAAGCAGCGTCAAGCGGAAGCGAACGCAATCGTCGAGCGTTATGCCAATTTTTCCGCGTTGGGCGGGGTCATCCCGGTTCCGCTGATTAATGTCGCGGGCGTAACGGTCATCATTCTTCGAATGGTGAAAAAGCTGTGTCGGCTCTACGGCGTTCCGTATGAGCAAGGTCGCGCCCGCGCACTGGTCGTCGGAGTGGCCGGCGGCGCCGTTCCCACTACGGCTTCCGCGGTCACGACGTCAACGTTGGTTTATTTTGTTCCCGGCGTCAATCTTTTGGGGCTGGCGGTTTCGTCCGTCACCGCATCCATGTGCGCCCGTGCTATCGGACGGCGCTTCGTCGAGCATTTCGAAACGGGAGCTTCTTTAATGGATTTCCCTGTCATCGATCGGCGGTACACCGCCGCAGGGCGTCCGTGACGGCGCCGAACTTATTGGGTCTTATCTTTCTTCATCTGTTCGATCAGACTTTTTGGCCGCAAGTCGGTCCAATTCTTGTTGATGTAGTCGAGACAGGCCGCACGGCTGTCTGATTCATGCACGATTTTCCAGCCCTGAGGTACAGGTACAAAACTCGGCCATAGCGAGTGCTGGCCCTCATCATTGACAAGGACGTGAAAGACGCCGTTTTCGTCTTCAAACGGATTGGTCACGATTTCCTCCTCTGGCGTGGAGCATTGACTTCTTTTCCTGCTGTTCAAGTTCTTTGGCAAGTACGCCGCCAATCTTTGCAGCCGGGATCGGGTCCATCATGTTGTCGTGGGCGCAATCAATCGGATGAACACCGATCTCCCGGCTGACATAACGATCTCCACGCCTCGATCGGCGGCTTGACTTCGCTTTCCATGGCGACAAAGAGCATCATGTCGCCTGTGAACCTCTGCGGTGTGAAGGTTCTGACGAGGCGCGTGTTGTTCTTGAAGGTATCCATGATTGCTTCGTACTGGTGTTCCTTGAGCGTCGAAAGCCCCTCACGGCGCAATACATCCAACAGATTTCTGATCGGATTAATGGCTACCTGGTGAGCAACTTCGCTCTCATCATCGAGTGCGGATCGCGAACGCTCGTGCAGGACCGGATAGCTGTCGAGCAAGGCAAGCAGCGAAACGTCCTGACCCATGGCTTGCAGCCGCGTCGCGATAGCGTGCGCCACCAACCCGCCGAAGGACCAGCCGAGCAGATTGTAGGGCCCCTCGGGCTGAATTTTTCGAATGAGATTCAGGTAGTCCGTGGCCATTTCTTCAATGGAATGGGGCCGCATTTCCCGTTGCGTCAGGTTGCGAGCCTGGAGACCATAGATCGGATATTCCGGCGGAATATGCCGGATCAGCTTCGAATACGGCCAGCTGAATCCTCCGGCATCGTGGATGCAGAAGAGCGGCCGCTTGTTGCCGACCGGTCGTATCGGCAGCAGGACCTCGAAATCCGAACGGGCGGGGCGGCCAGGCACCAGACGCTTGGCCAACGCTTCGACGGTGGGCGCCTTCGAACATGCTTCGAATGCCAATCTCGACATCAAGGCTGGCGCGAATCCGGCTGATCAGCCTGATCGCCAACAACGAGTGCCCGCCGAGCTCGAAGAAGTTCTCGTCAGTTCCCACGCGAGGAAGCCCAGGATTTCGGCGAATAAACCGCAGAGGATCTCTTCTTGCGGCGTGCGAGGCGCTCGCCGCCGGCTCGGAGCGGCGAAATCCGGAGCCGGAAGCGCTCGCCGATCCAGCTTGCCGTTCGGCGTCAGCGGCAGGCGATCCAGAACCACAAGCGCGGACGGCACCATGTAATCCGGGAGTATCGCGCCAACATGCGCACGAAGCGAAACAACATCGACGCTTCGGCCCGCCTGCACCACGTAAGCAACCAGCCTAGTAACCCCCGGGACGTCCTCGCGCACAACGACAGCCGCCTGCGCGACGTTGCCGTGGCGAAGAAGCGCCGCCTCGATCTCGCCAGGCTCGATCCGGAACCCGCGAAGCTTAACCTGCGCGTCCGAGCGCCCCAGGAACTCAAGCACACCGTCCGAGCGCCAGCGCCCCATGTCCCCGGTCCGGTACATCCGGCTCCCCGGCACACCAAACGGGTCCGCGACAAACCGCTCCGCCGTCAGGCCGAACCGACCCAGATAGCCCCGCGCAACACCACAACCCGCAATGTAAAGCTCCCCCGCAACCCCCGCAGGCACAGGCCGCAAGCCGCCGTCCAGAACATAAGCCCGATAGTTAGGCATCGGACGGCCGATTGGGATTTGTTGGCCAACTTGATGGACCGAGACGGGGGATGAAATTGCATCGATGGTCGTTTCGGTCGGCCCATAGAGATTTGTGATCTGCGACACCTTGAGATGGCGCAAAATCTTGTTCTTGAACTCCAGCGTGAAGGCCTCGCCACCCAGCGCCAGATGCCGCAAGGCCAGAGTGCTCGGTGCATTGGCGATCACGGAATCGAGATATGACGGCACGCAGCTGACAAACGTCACATTGTGCTGGCCAATCTCGTTCCAGAATTGTGCAGCCGATTCCCTTGCGTCATCACTGATAACAACCACTGCGCCGCCGCCGACTAGCGGCAACAACGCCTGCTCTATGGAAGCATCGAACGAACACGGTATGAAAAGCGCAGTACGGAAATTCGGGTCTACATCAAATTCGATTTTGAGAGCCATCATCTTGTTGGCGAGGCTTTCGTGGCGCACCACCACGCCTTTTGGCGTACCGGTTGATCCCGACGTGTAGATCACATAGGCGGCCTGCTCGGGGGCGATGGCGATGTCGGGGGCGTGCGCGGGCTCCAGCGCGATGGCGCCCCAGTCGGCGTCGAGCCGGATCAGCCGCGGCCTCGCGGCGTGCATTGCAGCCAGCGCCGGCAGCCGCTCCAGCAGCGCCTGCTGCGTCACCAGCACAGAGCAGCCGGCGTCCGACAGCATGAACGACAGCCGCTCCACCGGATACGACGGGTCGAGCGGCAGATACGCCGCGCCTGCCTTCAGGATGCCGAGCAGGCCGATCACCATCTCCAGCGAGCGATCGACCAGCAGACCCACAACCGTCTCGCGCACCCACCCCCTGCGCGCGCAGGTGGTGCGCCAGACGGTTGGCGTGCGCATCCAGCGCCGCGTAGCTCAGCTCACGATCCTGGTACACCGCCGCAATCGCATCCGGAGTGGCCGCCGCCTGCGCCGCAAACAGCGCCGGCAGGCTGCCGCCAGCCACCGCGCGCGACGTCGCGTTCCACTGCTCCACGATCCGATGCCGTTCATCGGCCGCAAGGATCTCAAGGCTGCCGATCGCAGCATCCGGCGAAGCAACCGCGCCCTCCAGAACACGCACCAAACGAGACACCAAAGCCGCAACGCTGCCCCGGTCGAACAGGTCGGTGGCATATTCCAGCGTGCCGGCAATGCCGCCCGGCACGCCATCCGCTTCGCGCAGTTCGCCCAGGCTCAGCGCCAGGTCGAACTTCGACGTCGAGGTCGCAACCGCCTCATAGCGGCCCGTAACGCCCGCAAGCCCGAGCTCCACCGCGGCGTTGTTCTGGAACGCCAGCATCACCTGGAACAGCGGATGCCGCGACAGCGACCGCGACGGGTTGAGCACCTCGACAAGGCGCTCGAACGGCACGTCCTGGTGGCCGTACGCCGCAAGATCGTCCGAGCGCACCCGCAACAAAAGATCACGGAAGCTCGGGTTGCCCGACGTGTCGGTGCGAAGCACCAGCGTGTTGACGAAGAACCCAACCAGATCGTCCAGCGCAACATCCGTGCGCCCCGCGATCGGCGAGCCGATCGCAATGTCAGAGCCGCAGCCCAGCCGGCTCAGCAGCGCTGCCAGACCCGCCTGCAGAACCATGAACAGGCTCGCCCCGCTCTCCTTCGCAAGCTTGAGCAACCCGCCATGCAGAGCCGCCGAGCAGCGACACCGCGATGGCATCCCCCCGGTGGCTCGCAACCGCAGGACGCGGCCGGTCCGCCGGCAGATCGAGCTGGTCCGGCAAACCTTTAAGCCGATCGCTCCAGTACGATAGCTGAAGCGACAGCGCGCTCGAGGCATCCCCCTCATCCCCCAGAACACCCTGCTGCCACAGCGTGTAGTCGGCGTACTGCACCGGCAGCGCCGGCAACTGCGCCTGCGTGCCCGCAAGCCGCGCCGCGTAGAACCCCGCAAGGTCCCGCCACAGCGGAGACAAAGACCAGCCGTCACCCGCGATGTGGTGCAACAGCAGCAGCAGAACGTGCTCGCCCTCGCCCGAGGCATTCTCGCCCAGCGCATAAAGCTGCGCCCGCAGCGGCGGCTCAGACGCAAGATCGAACCCCCGCCGCGACGCCCGCGAAAGCGCATCCGCAAGCCCAGGCTCGCTCACTTCCTCAACCGCAAGCGCGACGCGCGCCGCCGATGGAGACAGGATCTCCTGCCGCGGTACACCGAGCCGCTCCGGGAACAGCGTGCGCAAACTCTCGTGGCGGGCCACCACATCATTCAGTGCGGCTTCAAGCGCCGATCGATCCAAAGCCCCGGTCAGCCGAACCGCAAACGGGATCGTGTAGGTCCCGCCCGCAGCCGCGCCCTCCAGACGGTCCAGGAACCACAGCCGACGCTGCGCATACGACAGCGGGATCTCCGCAGGACGCGCCATCACCCCCAGCGACGCCCGCGCCGCAGACGCAGAACCCAGCTCCCGCGCCAGACCCGCAACGCTCGGCGCCTCAAACAGCGCACGGATCGAGAGCTCGACGTCAAGGCTGGCCCGAACCCGGCTGATCAGCCGCGTCGCCAACAGCGAGTGCCCGCCCAGCTCAAAGAAGTTGTCGTCGATCCCGACCCGCTCAACCCCCAGCACCTCCGCAAACAGCGAACACAGGATCTCCTCCTGCGGCGTGCGCGGCGCACGCCGCAGTCCGGACGGCGTCAGATCAACAGCCGGAAGCGCTCGCCGATCCAGCTTGCCGTTCGGCGTCAGCGGCAGACGATCCAGAACAACAAGCCCGGACGGCACCATGTAGTCCGGCAACCGGCGCGACAGCGCAGCGCGCAGCGACGCCACATCCAGCGCAGCACCAGGGCTCGCAACCACATAGCCAACCAGACGCGCCTGGCCAGGACGATCCTCACGCGCAACAACCGCAGCCTGCGCAACACCCGCCTCGCCACAAAGTGCCGCCTCGATCTCGCCAGGCTCAATCCGGAACCCGCGAAGCTTAACCTGCGCGTCCGAGCGCCCCAGGAACTCAAGCACCCCGTCCGAACGCCACCGCCCAACGTCCCCGGTCCGGTACATCCGGCTCCCAGACACACCAAACGGGTCCGCAACAAACCGCTCCGCCGTCAGACCAAACCGGCCAAGATAGCCCCGCGCAACACCACAGCCCGCAATGTAAAGCTCCCCCGCAACCCCCGCAGGCACAGGCCGCAAGCCGCCGTCCAAAACATAAACCCGCGTGTTCCAGATCGGACGACCAATCGCAGGCGACGGCACGGGGCGCGCATCAAGCCGTTCCACGTCGCGCGGCTCACCAGCCAGCGTCTGCCCATCCAGCGCCTCACCACCCAGCAGCATGGCCGCCGACCAGATCGTGGTCTCGGTCGGGCCGTAGAGGTTGCTCACCGAGCCGCCCTGCGAGGCCATCGCCTGTGACAGCGGACCGTTCAGCGCCTCGCCGCCAACCAGCATCCGCAGGCCCGCAAGCGCAGAGCCGCCGGCCACTTGTTGGTTGATCCGTCCGCTGGCTTGTTCGTCGGCTTGTTCGTCGGCTTGGCTGAGCAGCGCTTGCCACAGCGTCGGCGTCGCCTGCATCACGGTCGCGCCGCTCTCACCGATCACGCCAAGCAGCCTAGCGGCGTCCTTCACCGTCTCGGACGGCGCAATCGCGACCGTGGCGCCGCCCAGCAGCGGCAGGTAGAGCTCCAGCGCCGCGATGTCGAACCCGACCGTCGTCACAGCCAGCAGACGATCCTCGCCCGACAGCGGCACCTGCTCCTGCATCGACAACAGGAAGTTCGACAAAGCCTCGTGGCGCACCACCACGCCTTTTGGCGTACCGGTTGATCCCGACGTGTAGATCACATAGGCGGCCTGCTCGGGGGCGATGGCGATGTCGGGGGCGTGCGCGGGCTCCAGCGCGATGGCGCCCCAGTCGGCGTCGAGCCGGATCAGCCGCGGCCTCGCGGCGTGCATTGCAGCCAGCGCCGGCAGCCGCTCCAGCAGCGCCTGCTGCGTCACCAGCACAGAGCAGCCGGCGTCCGACAGCATGAACGACAGCCGCTCCACCGGATACGACGGGTCGAGCGGCAGATACGCCGCGCCTGCCTTCAGGATGCCGAGCAGCGCCGATCACCATCTCCAGCGAGCGATCGACCAGCAGACCCACAACCGTCTCGGCACCCACCCCCTGCGCGCGCAGGTGGTGCGCCAGACGGTTGGCGTGCGCATCCAGCGCCGCGTAGCTCAGCTCACGATCCTGGTACACCGCCGCAATCGCATCCGGAGTGGCCGCCGCCTGCGCCGCAAACAGCGCCGGCAGGCTGCCGCCAGCCACCGCGCGCGACGTCGCGTTCCACTGCTCCACGATCCGATGCCGCTCATCGGCCGCAAGGATCTCAAGGCTGCCGATCGCAGCATCCGGCGAAGCAACCGCGCCCTCCAGAACACGCACCAAACGAGACACCAAAGCCGCAACGCTGCCCCGGTCGAACAGGTCGGGCTGGTAGTCGAGCCGCAGATGCAGCTGCTCGCCCGGCATCACGACCAGAGCGAGAGGATAATGCGTCGCGTCGCGCCCGCTGACCTTCGCCAGTCGCACGCCACGCGCTTCGATATCGATGCTCGCCCGGTCAACCGGGTAGTTCTCGAACACAATCAGGGTGTCGAACAGCTCGCCCAGTCCGGCAAGACCCTGGATCTCGGCAAGGCCGAGATGCTGGTACGCCGTCAGTTGCGACTGGCAGTCCTGCGTCTCTTTGAGAAGATCGCAGAGCGGCTTGGTCGGCGCCAGCTTGAGGCGCAGCGGCAACGTGTTGATGAACAGCCCCACCATGTTCTCGATGCCGGCAACCTCCGGCGGCCGCCCCGCTACCGTCACGCCGAACACCACGTCGTCGCGCCCGGTCATGCGGCCGAGCAGGATCGCCCAGGCGGCCTGCAGCATCGTGTTGAGCGTCACCCCCTGCCGACGTGCTTCCCCGCTCAGCGCCGCGGTCAGTGTGGTGTCGAGAGAGAGTGCGATGTGCTGAGGCGTGACGGGGATGCGCGTGCGCGCCTGCTGCGCCACATGGGTGGCCTCCTCAAGACCAGCCAGCGCCTCCCGCCAAGCCGCCACGGCGCTCTCGTGATCCTGCGCCGCGAGGAACGAGAGATAATTGCGATAGGGCGTAACCCGCGGCAGCGCCGCGGCAGCGCCCTTGCTGGCATAGAGCTGGAACAGCTCCCGCACCAGCACGGGGGCCGACCAGCCATCCATCAAAAGGTGATGATTGGTGATCACCAGCCGGTGCTGCTCTGCCGAGAGGCGCATTAGCGCAAAGCGCATCAGCGGCGGCGCGGCCAGATCGAAACGCGCGGCGCGGTCCTCCGCCGTGATCCGGGCTGCCTCCGTTGCGCGAGCAGCCTCGTCAAGCGAACACAGATCGATCATCCGCCAGGGCGCCGCCGCCTGCTGCACGATGATCTGCACCGGACGGCTCAACTCCTCATGCCGGAAGCCGGCGCGCAGCGCCGCATGCCGAGCAATCAGAGCTTGCGCCGACGCTTCCAGCGCTACACCGTCGAGCACGCCCGCTAGATCAAGCTCCAGCTGGACCGTATAGACGTCCGGCGCCTGTGCATCATAAAGCGCGTGGAACAGCAGACCCTCCTGCAGCGGCGACAGCGGCAGCACGTCCTCGATCCGCGGATAGAGACCCTCCAGCCGCTCGATCTCAGCCTGTGAGAGTGCAACCAGCGGCAGATCGGACGGCGTGCGCCCACTGGCGCCGGACTGCGCGGCATGGCGCACCAGCGCTTCCAGCGCACGGAACCAGCTCCGCGCGAGATCGCGAATCTCCTCCTCCCCGATCAGCGCAGGAGCGAAGGACCAATCGGCGACGAGCTTGGAGCCGTCGGCGTCCTCGAACGTGTGCGCATTGATCTCGATGCAATGGCCAAGCGGCATCTGCGGGTTGCTGCCGCCCAGCCGCACACCTTCTTCCCCGGCAAAGCTCCAATCCGCCGTATCGGAGCCCGCCACACGGCCGAGATAGTTGAAGCCGATCTGCGGAGGTGCATGGCCCGCAAGCTGCGGCGCCGTCTCACGGTTGAGATAACGCAGCAGGCCATAGCCAAGTCCATTGTTCGGCAGCGCGCGCAGCTGCTCCTTGATGCTCTTGAGCGATGCGGCCCAGCGCTTCGCCGCCGGCAAGCGCCGCCTCAAGGTCCAGCGCGCCAAGCTCGAGCCGCACCGGGAACATGCTGGTGTACCAGCCGACCGTGCGAGACAGATCGAGGTCCGCGAACATCTCCTCGCGGCCGTGCCCCTCCAGATCCAGAAGCACCGCAGAACGTGAGCCGTGACCATTCAAGCTGTGGCCGGAGTGCGCGCCACGGTCATGCCGCCGGCACCAGTCGGCGACAGCAAGCGCGAGGCCGGTCAGCAGCACGTCATTGATGCCGCCGTGGAACGTCGCCGGCACACGGGTGAGCAGCGCCGTCGTGAGCGTGTTCGGCAGGGTCAGCACGACATGACCGGCCGTGCCGGAAATGTCCCGCTGCGGATCAAGCGCGCCGTCATACAGCGACAGCGCCGGCGCGCTTTGTATTCCGCTCCAGAGCGGCAGCTCCCCGACCAGATCCGGATGCTGCGCGTGCACCGCAAGCCGCTGTGCGAAGCGGCGGAATGAACTGCTCTTCGCCGGCAGCGCCGGGGCCTGCCCATTCACAACGGCCTGCCAGGCCGCTGCCAAATCAGGCACCAAAATCCGCCACGACACCCCGTCCACCGACAGATGGTGGATCGTCAACAGCAGCCGCCCGGCCTGCTCCGGCCCGGCATCGAACCACACCGCCTGCAGCATTACCCCCGCCGCGGGCGCAAGCTTCTGTTCGGCGGCTTGTGCTTCTCGCTCCATGCAGGTGCGACGCGATGCGTCATCCAGACCGCTCACATCGATGCGCCGCAGGCACGCCACAGCATCCACACTGCCCGCAGGCGCGATCTCAAAAGAAGTGTCAGGGGCGCTTGCCCCCGCCACAACACGCAGCCGCAGCGCGTCGTGGTGATCGAGCATGCTCTGCAGAGCAGCAGCCAAGTGCCCCTCCTGCACGCCGGCCGGCGTGCGCAGCAGCACCGCCTGATGGAAGCGATCGATCGGCCCGCCGCGCTGTAACAGCCAATGCATGATCGGCGTCGCCGGCAGGCCACCGATCGCAACGTCGGGCAGCACGGCGGCCGTCTCCTCGAGGGAACCCGCAGCACCAGCCAGCGCTGCAACCGTCTGATGCTGGAATACCGTGCGAGCGGTGATGACGAGCCCTGCACGGCGTGCCCGACTAACCAACTGGATCGACATGATGCTGTCGCCGCCCAGCTCAAAGAAGTTGTCGTCGATCCCGACCCGCTCAACCCCCAGCACCTCCGCAAACAGCGAACACAGGATCTCCTCCTGCGGCGTGCGCGGCGCACGCCGCAGTCCGGACGGCGTCAGATCAACAGCCGGAAGCGCACGACGGTCCAGCTTGCCGTTCGGCGTCAGCGGCAGGCGATCCAGAACAACAAGCGCCGACGGCACCATGTAGTCCGGCAACCGGCGCGACAGCGCAGCGCGCAGCGAAGCCACATCCAGCGCAGCACCAGGGCTCGCAACCACATAGCCAACCAGACGCGCCTGGCCAGGACGATCCTCACGCGCAACAACCGCAGCCTGCGCAACACCCGCCTCGCCGCAAAGTGCCGCCTCGATCTCGCCAGGCTCAATCCGGAACCCGCGAAGCTTAACCTGCGCGTCCGAGCGCCCCAGGAACTCAAGCACCCCGTCCGAACGCCACCGCCCAACGTCCCCGGTCCGGTACATCCGGCTCCCAGACACACCAAACGGGTCCGCAACAAACCGCTCCGCCGTCAGACCAAACCGGCCAAGATAGCCCCGCGCAACACCACAACCCGCAATGTAAAGCTCCCCCGCAACCCCCGCAGGCACAGGCCGCAAGCCGCCGTCCAAAACATAAACCCGCGTGTTCCAGATCGGACGACCAATCGGAGCAGACGTTTCGCCGTCCGACAGCGCATCGCTCATGGTCGCACAGACCGTTATCTCGGTCGGCCCATAGGCGTTGATCATCCGCCGCCCAACAGACCAGCGGGCCACCTGCTCTGACGGGCATGCTTCACCGGCAACGATCAAGCTTTGCAGAGGCAGGTCCGCGGATAGCTCAGGGCAGCAGAACCGGGGGCAAGGTCGCGTGGGTGACCTTCTGCTCCATGATAAGTTTGGAGAGATATTCACCACTGCGTTCTTCAGATCGGCAGGACAAGAGTTGCGCCCGACAGCAACGTGGTGGCGATCCTCCGAAACCGCCGCGTCGAAACTCGGCGACGCGAACTGGAGAAGGCGCGACTTAACATTAATGGCAAAGCGTTCGATCTGGGCAGCATGCGAGAGTTAGGAATGCCGCCGATGCGCGACCACCACGCCTTTTGGCGTACCGGTTGATCCCGACGTGTAGATCACATAGGCGGCCTGCTCGGGCGCGATGGCGATGTCGGGGGCGTGCGCGGGCTCCAGCGCGATGGCGCCCCAGTCGGCGTCGAGCCGGATCAGCCGCGGCCTCGCGGCGTGCATTGCAGCCAGCGCCGGCAGCCGCTCCAGCAGCGCCTGCTGCGTCACCAGCACAGAGCAGCCGGCGTCCGACAGCATGAACGACAGCCGCTCCACCGGATACGACGGGTCGAGCGGCAGATACGCCGCGCCTGCCTTCAGGATGCCGAGCAGCGCCGATCACCATCTCCAGCGAGCGATCGACCAGCAGACCCACAACCGTCTCCGCACCCACCCCCTGCGCGCGCAGGTGGTGCGCCAGACGGTTGGCGTGCGCATCCAGCGCCGCGTAGCTCAGCTCACGATCCTGGTACACCGCCGCAATCGCATCCGGAGTGGCCGCCGCCTGCGCCGCAAACAGCGCCGGCAGGCTGCCGCCAGCCACCGCGCGCGACGTCGCGTTCCACTGCTCCACGATCCGATGCCGTTCATCGGCCGCAAGGATCTCAAGGCTGCCGATCGCAGCATCCGGCGAAGCAACCGCGCCCTCCAGAACACGCACCAAACGAGACACCAAAGCCGCAACGCTGCCCCGGTCGAACAGGTCGGTGGCATATTCCAGCGTGCCGGCAATGCCGCCCGGCACGCCATCCGCTTCGCGCAGTTCGCCCAGGCTCAGCGCCAGGTCGAACTTCGACGTCGAGGTCGCAACCGCCTCATAGCGGCCCGCAACGCCCGCAAGCCCGAGCTCCACCGCGGCGTTGTTCTGGAACGCCAGCATCACCTGGAACAGCGGATGCCGCGACAGCGACCGCGACGGGTTGAGCACCTCGACAAGGCGCTCGAACGGCACGTCCTGGTGGCCGTACGCCGCAAGATCGTCCGAGCGCACCCGCAACAAAAGATCACGGAAGCTCGGATTGCCCGACGTGTCGGTGCGAAGCACCAGCGTGTTGACGAAGAACCCAACCAGATCGTCCAGCGCAACATCCGTGCGCCCCGCGATCGGCGAGCCGATCGCAATGTCAGAGCCGCAGCCCAGCCGGCTCAGCAACGCTGCCAGACCCGCCTGCAGAACCATGAACAGGCTCGCCCCGCTCTCCTTCGCAAGCTTGAGCAACCCGCCATGCAGATCCGCCGACAGCGACACCGCCATGGCATCCCCCCGGTGGCTCGCAACCGCAGGACGCGGCCGGTCCGCCGGCAGATCGAGCTGGTCCGGCAAACCTTTAAGCCGATCGCTCCAGTACGATAGCTGAAGCGACAGCGCGCTCGAGGCATCCCCCTCATCCCCCAGAACACCCTGCTGCCACAGCGTGTAGTCGGCGTACTGCACCGGCAGCGCCGGCAACTGCGCCTGCGTGCCCGCAAGCCGCGCCGCGTAGAACCCCGCAAGGTCCCGCCACAGCGGAGACAAAGACCAGCCGTCACCCGCGATGTGGTGCAACAGCAGCAGCAGAACGTGCTCGGCCTCGCCCGAGGCATTCTCGCCCAGCGCATAAAGCTGCGCCCGCAGCGGCGGCTCAGACGCAAGATCGAACCCCCGCCGCGACGCCCGCGAAAGCGCATCCGCAAGCCCAGGCTCGCTCACTTCCTCAACCGCAAGCGCGACGCGCGCCGCCGATGGAGACAGGATCTCCTGCCGCGGTACACCGAGCCGCTCCGGGAACAGCGTGCGCAAACTCTCGTGGCGGGCCACCACATCATTCAGTGCGGCTTCAAGCGCCGACCGATCCAAAGCCCCGGTCAGCCGAACCGCAAACGGGATCGTGTAGGTCCCGCCCGCAGCCGCGCCCTCCAGACGGTCCAGGAACCACAGCCGACGCTGCGCATACGACAGCGGGATCTCCGCAGGACGCGCCATCACCCCCAGCGACGCCCGCGCCGCAGACGCAGAACCCAGCTCCCGCGCCAGGCCCGCAACGCTCGGCGCCTCAAACAGCGCACGGATCGAGAGCTCGACGTCAAGGCTGGCCCGAACCCGGCTGATCAGCCGCGTCGCCAACAGCGAGTGCCCGCCCAGCTCAAAGAAGTTGTCGTCGATCCCGACCCGCTCAACCCCCAGCACCTCCGCAAACAGCGAACACAGGATCTCCTCCTGCGGCGTGCGCGGCGCACGCCGCAGTCCGGACGGCGTCAGATCAACAGCCGGCAGCGCACGACGGTCCAGCTTGCCGTTCGGCGTCAGCGGCAGGCGATCCAGAACAACAAGCGCCGACGGCACCATGTAGTCCGGCAACCGGCGCGACAGCGCAGCGCGCAGCGAAGCCACATCCAGCGCAGCACCAGGGCTCGCAACCACATAGCCAACCAGACGCGCCTGGCCAGGACGATCCTCACGCGCAACAACCGCAGCCTGCGCAACACCCGCCTCGCCGCAAAGTGCCGCCTCGATCTCGCCAGGCTCAATCCGGAACCCGCGAAGCTTAACCTGCGCGTCCGAGCGCCCCAGGAACTCAAGCACCCCGTCCGAACGCCACCGCCCAACGTCCCCGGTCCGGTACATCCGGCTCCCAGACACACCAAACGGGTCCGCAACAAACCGCTCCGCCGTCAGACCAAACCGGCCAAGATAGCCCCGCGCAACACCACAGCCCGCAATGTAAAGCTCCCCCGCAACCCCCGCAGGCACAGGCCGCAACCCGCCGTCCAAAACATAAACCCGCGTGTTCCAGATCGGACGACCAATCGGAGGAACGACGGCACGGGGCGCGCATCAAGCCGTTCCACATCGCGCGGCTCACCAGCCAGCGTCTGCCATCCAGCGCCTCACCACCCAGCAGCATGGCCGCCGACCAGATCGTGGTCTCGGTCGGGCCGTAGAGGTTGCTCACCGAGCCGCCCTGCGAGGCCATCGCCTGTGACAGCAGACCGTTCAGCGCTTCGCCGCCAACCAGCATCCGCAGGCCCGCAAGCGCAGAGCCGCCGGCCACTTGTTGGTTGATCCGTCCGCTGGCTTGTTCGTCGGCTTGTTCGTCGGCTTGGCTGAGCAGCGCTTGCCACAGCGTCGGCGTCGCCTGCATCACGGTCGCGCCGCTCTCATTGATCACGCCAAGCAGCCTAGCGGCGTCCTTCACCGTCTCGGACGGCGCAATCGCGACCGTGGCGCCGCCCGAGCAGCGGCAGGTAGAGCTCCAGCGCCGCGATGTCGAACCCGACCGTCGTCACAGCCAGCAGACGATCCTCGCCCGACAGCGGCACCTGCTCCTGCATCGACAACAGGAAGTTCGACAAAGCCTCGTGGCGCACCACCACGCCTTTTGGCGTACCGGTTGATCCCGACGTGTAGATCACATAGGCGGCCTGCTCGGGCGCGATGGCGATGTCGGGGGCGTGCGCGGGCTCCAGCGCGATGGCGCCCCAGTCGGCGTCGAGCCGGATCAGCCGCGGCCTCGCGGCGTGCATTGCAGCCAGCGCCGGCAGCCGCTCCAGCAGCGCCTGCTGCGTCACCAGCACAGAGCAGCCGGCGTCCGACAGCATGAACGACAGCCGCTCCACCGGATACGACGGGTCGAGCGGCAGATACGCCGCGCCTGCCTTCAGGATGCCGAGCAGCCCGATCACCATCTCCAGCGAGCGATCGACCAGCAGACCCACAACCGTCTCCGCACCCACCCCCTGCGCGCGCAGGTGGTGCGCCAGACGGTTGGCGTGCGCATCCAGCGCCGCGTAGCTCAGCTCACGATCCTGGTACACCGCCGCAATCGCATCCGGAGTGGCCGCCGCCTGCGCCGCAAACAGCGCCGGCAGGCTGCCGCCAGCCACCGCGCGCGACGTCGCGTTCCACTGCTCCACGATCCGATGCCGTTCATCGGCCGCAAGGATCTCAAGGCTGCCGATCGCAGCATCCGGCGAAGCAACCGCGCCCTCCAGAACACGCACCAAACGAGACACCAAAGCCGCAACGCTGCCCCGGTCGAACAGGTCGGTGGCATATTCCAGCGTGCCGGCAATGCCGCCCGGCACGCCATCCGCTTCGCGCAGTTCGCCCAGGCTCAGCGCCAGGTCGAACTTCGACGTCGAGGTCGCAACCGCCTCATAGCGGCCCGCAACGCCCGCAAGCCCGAGCTCCACCGCGGCGTTGTTCTGGAACGCCAGCATCACCTGGAACAGCGGATGCCGCGACAGCGACCGCGACGGGTTGAGCACCTCGACAAGGCGCTCGAACGGCACGTCCTGGTGGCCGTACGCCGCAAGATCGTCCGAGCGCACCCGCAACAAAAGATCACGGAAGCTCGGATTGCCCGACGTGTCGGTGCGAAGCACCAGCGTGTTGACGAAGAACCCAACCAGATCGTCCAGCGCAACATCCGTGCGCCCCGCGATCGGCGAGCCGATCGCAATGTCAGAGCCGCAGCCCAGCCGGCTCAGCAGCGCTGCCAGACCCGCCTGCAGAACCATGAACAGGCTCGCCCCGCTCTCCTTCGCAAGCTTGAGCAACCCGCCATGCAGATCCGCCGACAGCGACACCGCCACGGCATCCCCCCGGTGGCTCGCAACCGCAGGACGCGGCCGGTCCGCCGGCAGATCGAGCTGGTCCGGCAAACCTTTAAGCCGATCGCTCCAGTACGATAGCTGAAGCGACAGCGCGCTCGAGGCATCCCCCTCATCCCCCAGAACACCCTGCTGCCACAGCGTGTAGTCGGCGTACTGCACCGGCAGCGCCGGCAACTGCGCCTGCGTGCCCGCAAGCCGCGCCGCGTAGAACCCCGCAAGGTCCCGCCACAGCGGAGACAAAGACCAGCCGTCACCCGCGATGTGGTGCAACAGCAGCAGCAGAACGTGCTCGGCCTCGCCCGAGGCATTCTCGCCCAGCGCATAAAGCTGCGCCCGCAGCGGCGGCTCAGACGCAAGATCGAACCCCCGCCGCGACGCCCGCGAAAGCGCATCCGCAAGCCCAGGCTCGCTCACTTCCTCAACCGCAAGCGCGACGCGCGCCGCCGATGGAGACAGGATCTCCTGCCGCGGCACACCGAGCCGCTCCGGGAACAGCGTGCGCAAACTCTCGTGGCGGGCCACCACATCATTCAGTGCGGCTTCAAGCGCCGACCGATCCAAAGCCCCGGTCAGCCGAACCGCAAACGGGATCGTGTAGGTCCCGCCCGCAGCCGCGCCCTCCAGACGGTCCAGGAACCACAGCCGACGCTGCGCATACGACAGCGGGATCTCCGCAGGACGCGCCATCACCCGCAGCGACGCCCGCGCCGCAGACGCAGAACCCAGCTCCCGCGCCAGGCCCGCAACGCTCGGCGCCTCAAACAGCGCACGGATCGAGAGCTCGACGTCAAGGCTGGCCCGAACCCGGCTGATCAGCCGCGTCGCCAACAGCGAGTGCCCGCCCAGCTCAAAGAAGTTGTCGTCGATCCCGACCCGCTCAACCCCCAGCACCTCCGCAAACAGCGAACACAGGATCTCCTCCTGCGGCGTGCGCGGCGCACGCCGCAGTCCGGACGGCGTCAGATCAACAGCCGGCAGCGCACGACGGTCCAGCTTGCCGTTCGGCGTCAGCGGCAGGCGATCCAGAACAACAAGCGCCGACGGCACCATGTAGTCCGGCAACCGGCGCGACAGCGCAGCGCGCAGCGACGCCACATCCAGCGCAGCACCAGGGCTCGCAACCACATAGCCAACCAGACGCGCCTGGCCAGGACGATCCTCACGCGCAACAACCGCAGCCTGCGCAACACCCGCCTCGCCGCAAAGTGCCGCCTCGATCTCGCCAGGCTCAATCCGGAACCCGCGAAGCTTAACCTGCGCATCCGAGCGCCCCAGGAACTCAAGCACCCCGTCCGAACGCCACCGCCCAACGTCCCCGGTCCGGTACATCCGGCTCCCAGACACACCAAACGGGTCCGCAACAAACCGCTCCGCCGTCAGACCAAACCGGCCAAGATAGCCCCGCGCAACACCACAGCCCGCAATGTAAAGCTCCCCCGCAACCCCCGCAGGCACAGGCCGCAACCCGCCGTCCAAAACATAAACCCGCGTGTTCCAGATCGGACGACCAATCGGAGGAGACGTTTCGTCGTCCGACAGCGCATCGCTCATGGTCGCACAGACCGTTATTTCGGTCGGCCCATAGGCGTTGATCATCCGCCGCCCAACAGACCAGCGGGCCACCTGCTCTGACGGGCATGCTTCACCGGCAACGATCAGGCTTTGCAGAGGCAAGTCCGCAGATAGCTCAGGCAGCAGAACCGGGGGCAAGGTCGCGTGGGTGACCTTCTGCTCCATGATAAGTTTGGAGAGATATTCACCACTGCGTTCTTCAGATGGCAGGACAAGAGTTGCGCCCGACAGCAACGTGGTGGCGACCTCCGAAACCGCCGCGTCGAAACTCGGCGATGCGAACTGGAGAAGGCGCGACTTAACATTAATGGCAAAGCGTTCGATCTGGGCGGCTGCGAGATTCGGAATGCCGCCATGCGCGACCACCACGCCTTTTGGCGTACCGGTTGATCCCGACGTGTAGATCACATAGGCGGCCTGCTCGGGCGCGATGGCGATGTCGGGGGCGTGCGCGGGCTCCAGCGCGATGGCGCCCCAGTCGGCGTCGAGCCGGATCAGCCGCGGCCTCGCGGCGTGCATTGCAGCCAGCGCCGGCAGCCGCTCCAGCAGCGCCTGCTGCGTCACCAGCACAGAGCAGCCGGCGTCCGACAGCATGAACGACAGCCGCTCCACCGGATACGACGGGTCGAGCGGCAGATACGCCGCGCCCGCCTTCAGGATGCCGAGCAGCCCGATCACCATCTCCAGCGAGCGATCGACCAGCAGACCCACAACCGTCTCCGCACCCACCCCCTGCGCGCGCAGGTGGTGCGCCAGACGGTTGGCGTGCGCATCCAGCGCCGCGTAGCTCAGCTCACGATCCTGGTACACCGCCGCAATCGCATCCGGAGTGGCCGCCGCCTGCGCCGCAAACAGCGCCGGCAGGCTGCCGCCAGCCACCGCGCGCGACGTCGCGTTCCACTGCTCCACGATCCGATGCCGTTCATCGGCCGCAAGGATCTCAAGGCTGCCGATCGCAGCATCCGGCGAGGCAATCGAAGTAAGAAGTCGGAGAAACTCCCGTTGGCGATTGGCAAGATCGCACGCCTCATGGAGCGCCGGATTGGCGTCGAAATCGATCCGCATCGGACCAGCAAGAGAATGGTCGTAAAAAGCAATCGAGAGGTCTTCGACCGGACCGAGCGAAAGATTGTGCGCAACGGCTCGGTGACCAGCGAAGCCAAAGTCATGGTCGAACCGCATGATGTTGGCGCTGACGCCGAACAAACGGTCACTACCGACGGTCCTGCGTCTCGCCGCAGATCGGCAATTTGATAGCGCTGATGCGTCAACCCGCGCCGCACCTGCGAAGAAGTCTGTTCGACAATCTCCGCTACTGTCGCGCCCGGATGAACGGAGATGCGCAGCGGCAGAACGTTTGAAACCATGCCCGGAACATTTCGCGCCGTGTCGTCGCGCGCTGCGACAGGCAGACCGATCATCAGGTCCCTCTCGCCGGTCAGGCGATGCAGGAAGATTGCTGTCGCTGCACAAATGACTTGGGGAAGTTTTGTACCTGACGTCCTGCGCGATTGCGCGCAGACGCTCAACGATCGATTGGTCCAAGTATCCGGTTTGGCGAATGAAGCGGTCAGACTTGGCAAATACGCGGCCATTTCCAAGACCAACCGGTTCGGGACGACCGGCCAAATAGTCCGACCAAAACTCTCGATCGTGCGTGAGTTGATCTGACGCACGATAAGCTTGATCTTTTTCGAGGAGGCACACCGAGAGAGCCAAAAGCCTCTTCGCTGCCGGGGCTGCCAAAACTTAGTTCCGTATAAACTTGCGCAACGCGGCGAGCGAAAAGCCACATCGCGAAGCCATCCATGACGATGTGGTGATAGCGCGAGTACCAGAAGAAAAGATTGTCGGATGCCTTAAACAAGGCAAAGCCAAACAGCGGGTCTCGGACCGGATCGATCGGCCGCGCAAGATCGGATCGCATCCACGCCTCGGCTGCCTCGCGCGGATCCGATTCTGAACGGAGATCAATCGTCGGCAAGGACCACACGAACGTCGCATCAACAAATTGTCTCGGCTGTCCCTCATGGTCCGTGATTCGGACAAGTAAGGTTTCGGACTCAGTTACAACTTGACGCAACGCCCGTTCGAATAACGCGGGAACAATGCTCCCGCGAATTTCGATGTATTCGCCGATGTTGTAAGCCGCGCTCGACGGATTTAGCCGCTGCGCAAACCAGATACCGAGTTGGGCACTCGAAAGTGGAAAGCCAGTTATTTTTGGAGACAGTGCCGTCGAAACGCGACGCGCCGTCAGTATTCCCTTTGGCAGAAGGACTGGACTCGATAATCATGACGCGTGTTCAACGTATACGCATGTCTTGCCGCGGGAACGCCCTAGCTCTGGCGCAGTGGATACGCCAAAACGGCTCCGAATACATCCGTTTTGTCAACGAGTTAACCCAACGCTGCCGTGCAAAGTCTAGCACAAAGACCTTGGCGCTAACAGCGGCCTCATGTTAGCGTTTACTGGCTGCGGTGAGTGCAGGTAGCCTGCACTTCACAAGGATTGGGGCGGGAATATTTGGCCGTCGTCAGGCCTAGCGGGTCGGCGACGAGAAAGGATCCGTAGATGGCACAGGACACCACGGGGACCGGTTCTGAAACCGTTGAAATGACCGACGAGCGCCGCGACGAGCAGGCCTCGCAGTTGGTCGACCGCTACTCGCTATGGTCCGGGGCCGCAGGCCTTATCCCCATTCCGATCGTTGACGTGGCTGTCGTGGGCGGCGTCCAGATTCAGATGCTGCGCAAGCTTTCGGAGATCTACGGCGTCCCGTTCTCCGACAACATGGGCAAGTCGGTGCTGGCCAGTTTGGCCGGATCCTTGATCCCGGCGAGCACAGCCACGACCGCCGCCATGGGCGTCGGGAGTCTGATGAAGGGCATACCAGGGGTAGGCACGATGGTTGGCGCGCTGACGATGCCGGCCTTTTCCGCGGGCGCGACCTACATCATCGGCAAAGTGTTCATACAACACTTCGCGTCGGGTGGAACGCTTCTCGACTTCAATCCTCCGGATTATCGGGAATTCATCAAGGCGCAGAAAGAGAAGTTGAACCGCTTCAAGTCCTCGCCTCCGGCTAGCTGATTGCGATCAATCAAGTCGTCGGCGTGATTGAGGCTCGTGTAGTCGCGAGAGGATGAACGGGTATAGGATCAATGGGGATGCTGTCCCAACCGATGGCCCTGGTATTTTTGTATGTCGTGTTCTGCATCCTGGTGGGGATTTGCGGTAGCCAACGTCGCATGGGATTTACCGGCACGTTTATCTTTTCACTTCTCGTTACCCCTGTGCTCGTGCTGATCGTCCTGCTGATGACTGGACCTGCCCAGCGCCTCGAGAAATTGAAGCGACCGCAAACAAATAAGGCCGCCGCAATACGACCGGCCCGCCCGCCGGCGGCATCCGACCTTTAGCCTGAACGATGCTCAACGAAGGTTTGAGGACGTGCATGGTCCTAGGAAACCTGCGCGAGCCGAGCATGGCAGCGTGAGCGCCTTCGATCACTGTTTGCACCTGTCGGTCTAACCAATATGCTCATTGAGGCCGGTGCTCAGGCCAACGGATTTCAGCGCAAAAGCGTAACGTCACAATGACCTTCTTCCAACTCGTTCGCCGCGAAATGGAGAGTTCGCTCAACCGGCTGGCCATCGTGTCAGCCTTGGGCGGAATTAGCACCACGGCGATCCTTTCGGCAATCAATGCCGGTGCTCAGGCCGCTGACAATGGCAGTATCAGTTTCTGGTCTGCGTTGCTTTTCATCATTGCGCTGATCCTGTTCGTTCAGACGCAGCATTATATTCTGATCACGACCACAGCCGAGATCGAAGCCATCATCCATAAGTTGCGGGTTCGTCTGATGGACTACGTTCGGCGGTCAGAGATGCTTTCGCTCGAAGCAATAGGTCGCGCCGAGATTGTCGGCGCCATCACACGCGAAACTGCGGTCCTTACGCAAGCGAGCAACACTTTGGCATTCGCAGCGCAAGGCGCGCTGCTCATCGTATGCGTCACGATCTACGTGGCATACCTGTCGTTCTTCGCCTTTGTGCTCGCCGTCATCATCGTTGGCGTTGGTGCAAGTCTGTTCCACGCCAAAACCCGCCAACTCGCGGTCGAGCAGCGCGAGGCGTCGATGTGGGAAAACAAGCTTTATGAGCGCCTCACCGATCTCATGGACGGCTTCAAAGAGGTCAGGCTCAACAGCGCCCGCAGCGAGGACCTATACCAGGACATCATTGAGGTTTCGCGTTCGGCGGCAAACATCAAAATTAGAACGCAGAGTGAAACTTACAAGAGAATGATCCTGTTGCAGACTTCGCTTTACACCTTGCTCGGCGCGGTCGCTTTCGTAGTACCAACCTTCACAACAAATCTCGGCCAAGGCGCAATCACCAAGACGATCACCGCGCTCGTATTTATTGTTGCAGCCTGCTTCGGGCTGGTTCAATCGATACCCATCGTCGCCCGCGCGAATGCCGCGGCTGATAAAATCGATCAACTCGAGACGCAACTGCGGGAGTCAGTTGGAACGGCTGAGATTGCGCCGCAAACTGTGAAGCAATTCAGCAAGATCGAAATTCACGATGTCGAATTTCGGTACGCCGACCGTTATGCCGAGGCTGCTTTCAAAGTTGGACCTTTCAACTTTACCCTCAATCGAGGCGACCTCGTATTTCTGACTGGCGGCAACGGCTCCGGGAAGTCGACGTTCTTCAAGTTGTTGGCGGGCTTCTATAGGCCTAACTCGGGAGAGATTAGGCTCGACGGCGTGCCGGTTTCAGACCGAACGCGCGACGATTATCGCGGCTTAATCGCGGCAATCTTTCCTGACTTCCATCTCTTTCATAAGCTCTATGGCATCCACAATCCTGATCTCGATGAGGTCGATCGGATGCTTTCAGAATTCAAGTTGCTCGACAAAACGCGCATTGTCGGCGACGAATTCAGCACAGTCGACCTTTCGTCGGGCCAGCGCAGGCGCCTGGCACTGATTGTCAGTCGCCTCGAAAATCGTCCAATCTTGTTATTAGACGAATGGGCGGCCGACCAAGATCCGGAATTCCGCCGTAAATTCTATTTCGAGTTTCTCCCTGCGCTAAATCGAGCCGGAATCACGATTGTGGCCATATCGCATGACGACCGGTATATCGACGAAATGAAGGTTCCCGCGCGCAGGCTCCACATGGATGAAGGCCGCTTCATCGAGCATCAACCGGTGGGGAATGACCGATGAGCATGAATTCGCAAACGATCGATTCGGCGCCGGTCGCTGGTCAACGCCGGCCGAACAAGTGGTGGCATTTTATCGAGCGCCGGCTGCCGATTATCGTCATCTATTTGATGGTCATATCGCTGATAGGCGCCATCCTCGCCCCACACGTCGTCGTTACGGTGCCAAGCGGCCATGTCGGCTTGATGTGGAAGCGCTTCCGCGGCGGCACAGTGCTCGATCCACGTCAACTCAAGGACGAAGGTCTTCGCATTCTTCTGCCTTGGGACAAGATGTTTCTTTATGACCTCAGATTGCAGACGACGACCGACACTTACAATGCGATCACAAAGGACGGTGTCAGCATCAACGCAACCATCAACATCCGGTTTCGTTTGAAGCACGATGCTGTGCCGCAGCTCCATCAGGCCATCGGTCCGGATTACGTCGCGAGGCTGGTGCGACCGGAAATCGGAAGCCGGGCTCGTGAAGTGATCGCGGAGTATACCGCTGAAGAGGTTTACTCGACGAAAAGGCAGGACGTTCAGAAGGGCATCCGTGGCCACACACAGAAGATGTGGGCCGAGAAAACGATGGATCGTACAGCGGAGCAAAGCGAATACGGCGATGCTTACAAAATTCCGATGGACGAGTTGCTTAATCTCCTGGACACGTTGGTTCTCGGAATTGTGCTACCGCCAACCGTCGTCAACGCCATCAATCGAAAAGTAGAGCAGTACTATCTATCTGAGGAGTACATCTTCCGGGTTGCACGCGAACGGAAAGAGTCCGAACGCAAGAAGATTGAAGCTGAAGGCATCAGCGAATTCCAACGCATCGTCAGCCAGGGCATCTCAGACTCGTATCTTGCGCTGGCGCGGCATCGAGGCCACGGTGCAGCTCGCACAATCTCCGAACACAAAGATCGTGGTGATCGGCAACAGCAGAGATGGCATGCCAATCATCCTCGGGAACGTGGATTCGCCGGCGGTGACTTCCCCGCCATCGACCGATCCGACCAAATCCAATGAAAAAACGACCTCCGCCGCACCAACGATTCCGCTGGAGCAAACGCCGGCCAGTCATCTGACGCCGCCTCTCGAGAAGTTCACGTCCGCAGGTCCGGAAAAGCCAACCGAAAAGCCTGCCGAAACACCGCAGCCCGCGCCGGCGCCAACGACGACCACTCCCCAAACGCAGCAGCCGGCCACGACCGGAGAGCGATCGTTCCTGATTCCCCGAAGTCTATCCGATGTGGAATCGCTGCTTTCGCGCATCATTCGCTCGGAGACAGACGACAGAACCGAAGCCACCGGAGACACCTGCACCTCCTCAATCGCAGCCGCCCCGGACACAGGCGACCGAACCACCCCCTCCCCGCACGCGCTAGCAAGTTGGCGACCAATCGAGCCGATCGCGATGACAGCGGACTCGGTTCTTCAAAATGCGATCAACACGCTGGCGATTCCCGGCGTTCTAATCGGCCATCGCATGATTTCAACAGGCGACGAGCATGCGCTGATGCCTGAAGAACAGCGCGCATTCGCCACGAGTGTCGACAAGGTTAGGCGCGCAAGCGGCGCAGCACGCATCGTGGCCCGTCGGTTAATGGCGCAAATGGGGCAATCGCAGCACGCGCTCCCCAAGAGCACGTCCGGCGCGCCGGTCTGGCCTGAAGGCCTTGTCGGCTCGCTGGCGCACAGCTCTCAGGTTGCCGTCGCAGCGCTCGCACGACGAATGGATTTTTCCAGCTTGGGAATTGACGTGGAGGCCACCGAGCCGCTCGAAGCAGACCTTTTGGATCTGATCGCAACCCCAGCCGAGCGCAAGGCCATAGCAAACGATCCTGGCGGCGGCCGATTGTTATTCGCGATCAAAGAGGCCGTCTACAAGGCCGTGCATCCGCTCGATGGAGTTTTTCTCGATCATCATGACGTAGAGGTGAACTTTGTGGCGGGGACAGCGGCCGTGCGAGGCGGCAGGACCGTGCATTTCCGCCACATTTCTTCCAGCCACCTCGTGGTGCTGGCATTCATCTGAAGTTTGAAGTTGGAGCTGGAGCGGGCGACGGGAATCGAACCCGTGTATGCAGCTTGGGAAGCTGCCGTTCTACCATTGAACTACGCCCGCGAAGCCAGCCGTGCCAAAATAAAACAGGGCAACGCAGAATCCAGAATAAGGCAGAAGAATTGGCGGCGCAAAGGGTTGAGCACATTGAACCTGGAACCTCCAACGCCGACATACGTTAGGGTGATGTGTCGGGAGTTCACATGCCTCTTCTCGCGTATTTTGGTGTCGTCGGCTCGATCCTCGTCGGCTTGCTTTATGTTGCGGAGGCTCACCTTGGCCCGCCTGCGCGGTCGGTGGGGCTTAGCACCAATTTCCATGGCCTGCCGGTTCCATACAAGGAAGCCTCGACGCGCATCCTGACGGCGCGCGAAGCTCCAGCACCGCCAGTTGTTGAACAAAACATTGCACAACCTGTCATACTCGCACCGGTTGTTGCGCAGACGACGAAAATCGTCGTGCGACCAATAGCGAAGAAGGTGGCCAAAGCGCCGCGGCCAAATATCCGGCAGAACGTCTTCGCGCAGAGCGGCCCCGCGAGCGCGAACAATCATCGCGTCTGGTAGAGGACGTTGAAGAGCCGAGCTCTTCCGGCCTTTTCTTCCGCAGATTGCGACGAAAATCCGGCGACGCCAGACAAAATTGTGACGCAGTGACTTTTTGCTGCCGCCGGAATTGACGCTTGCTCCGTTGCTCGCCAATGTTCTGCTCAGTTGTTCTGGGATGTTCTGGTGGAATTAAAGTGTTGTTCTCAAATCTTCTCGAGGAGTACGCGCAGCGCTGCATCCGGCTCGCGTATGGGTGCCAAAACAAAAACGCCGAGAGATTTCTTCGCCTGTTGGCTGTCGATCTGATGCTGGCGGCGCGGATGCAGCAGATGCGCTCCAACAATGAGGTTGTGGCCACCACTGTCGCGCCCGCCAGCAATGTCGCGGCCGAGCTCGCCGAACTCGGCCGGCTGAGCCAAGCGGCCGCAGCCAAGATCAAACCCGAAAGTGCTTCGAGAGCTTGAGGCCTTGCGCCTGGTAGTTGGAGCCGATGCCCTGGCCGTAAAGCTTCTGCGGCCGCGCCGCCATTGTCTCGTAGACCAGGCGCCCGACGATCTGGCCGTGCTCCAGGATGAACGGCACTTCGCGCGAGCGCACCTCAAGCACCGCGCGTGCGCCGCGGCCGCCGGAGCCCGCGTACCCGAAGCCCGGATCGAAGAACCCGGCGTAATGCACCCGAAACTCACCGACCAGCGGATCGAACGGCACCATCTCCGCCGCGTAATCGGGCGGCACCTGCACCGCTTCCTTTGAAGCGAGGATGTAGAATTCGTCCGGATCGAGAACGAGGCTACGATCCTTGCGCGCGTGCATCGGCTCCCAGAAGTCGACGAGGTCGTAACCGGCGCGGCGCTCCACGTCGATGACGCCGGTGTGACGCTTCGCACGGTAGCCAACCAACCGATCCGGCCCGAGACCGGACAGATCGACGCCGACCGCGATCCCGTCTCCAACATCGGCGTCGACATCGTCAGTCAGCCGCTCGCGCTCGTGCAGAGCGCGCAACGCCTGGGCGTCAAGCTGCGCCTGGCCGCGGCGAAACCTGATTTGCGATAGGCGCGAGCCCTCGCGCACCAGGATCGGAAAGGTCTTCGGTCCGATCTCGGCATAAAGCGGCCCTTTGTAGCCCGCGCGGATGCGATCGAAGCCTTGGGTCTGGTCAGCGATCACGCGTGTGAACACGTCGAGCCGCCCCGTCGAACTTTTCGGATTCGTAGACGCGACGACGTCATCCGGCAATGCGAGGCTCTCGATCAGCGGCACGATGTAGACGCAGTTGGTCTCCAGCACCGCGCCATTGGCGAGTGAAAATTCGTGCAGCTTGAGTTCTTCGATGCGCTCGGCAACGGTCGTGCGTGGTCCCGGAAGAAAGCTCGCGCGCACGCGGTAGGCTTTCGCACCCAGCCGCAAATCGAGGCTCGCCGGCTGAATCTGATCGTCCTGGAACCCGTAGGCGGGACGAATCCCCCCGCCTCTGCCAGCGCCGCGATCATCGCGTCCGGCAGAATGCCTTTTTCGGTAACATTCGATGGAGAATTGGGCGGCACGTTTGCCGTCTCCGTGCAGCAACTCCCTTCGATACCGGATGGGCGACTTGACGGGAAGGCAGGCCCCCCGCATGATCAGATTTATCCCGTGGTCATTTGAGCCGGCCGGCTTGCAAGCCACGTAAAATAATTTGCTAAAAGGCCGGGGACACGTGTGCCCGGCCAGGGATTTTTTCCCGGCCGGTTTTTTGTTGGCCAAGGAGGCCCGCGATGTCCGCGTCTGCGACTGTGAAGTACCGCCCTGAAACCCGTCTGGTGCACTCCGGCACATTGCGCTCGCAGTTCGGCGAGACCTCGGAAGCGTTGTTTCTGACCCAGGGCTATGTTTACGAAAATTCGGCGCAGGCAGAAGCCCGCTTCAAGGGCGAAGACCCCGGCTACCAGTACTCGCGGTTCGCCAATCCGACTGTTGCGATGTTCGAGCAGCGTATTGCGGAGTTCGAGGGCGCCGAGGCCTCGCGCGCCACCGCAACCGGAATGGCCGCGGTCACGCTCGCGCTGATGGGACAGGTGCGCGCCGGCGACCATGTGGTCGCCTCCAAGGCGCTGTTCGGCTCCTGTCTTTACGTGGTGGAGGAGTACCTGCCCCGCTACGGCGTTTCGTCCACTATCGTAGACGGCACCGATCTTGATCAGTGGCGCGCCGCGATGCGGCCGAACACCAAGACGGTGTTCATGGAAACGCCGACCAACCCGATCCTCGAGGTCGTCGACATCGCGGAGGTGAGCAAGATTGCGCATGCGGCCGGCGCGACCGTGGTGGTCGACAATGTATTCTCGACTCCGCTCTGGCAAAGCCCGTTGCAGCTCGGCGCCGACTGCGTCGTCTACTCGACCACCAAGCACATCGACGGCCAGGGCCGCTGCCTCGGCGGCGTCATTCTGGGCACGAAGAAGTTCATCAACGACAACATCCACATTCATCTCCGGCAAACCGGCCCGTCGATGTCGCCGTTCAACGCCTGGGTGATGCTCAAGGGGTTGGAGACGCTGCCGGTGCGGGTCCGCCAGCAGACCGATTCCGCCGGAAAGATCGCGGACGCACTTGGTCGCCACCCGAAGGTCTCGCGGCTGATCTATCCGGGGCGTCCGGACCATCCGCAGGCCGCGGTCGTCAAAAAACAGATGCGCGGCGGCTCCACGCTCGTCGCTTTCGAGGTGGTGGGCGGCAAAAAGGGAGCGTTCGCGTTCCAGGACGCGCTCAAGATCGTCCGCATCTCGAACAACCTCGGCGATGCCAAAAGCCTCATCACGCATCCGGCGACAACGACGCACCAGCGCATCACGCAAGTGCAGCGCGACGAACTGGGCATCAGCGACGGCATGGTGCGGCTGTCGGTCGGACTCGAGCACGTCGACGACCTGATCGACGATGTCGCCGTTGCGCTGAAGGCGGTGTGACGCGCCAGCAATTGTTATGAAGAGAGATGGCGCCTATCGCGCGCCGGCGGTCTGGGTCGGGCGCTGCGCCGCCTCGGCAATCGCGCCGGCCAGCAGCTTTGCAACGCAGCCATAGCTCCAGTCGTTCATGTGGAGCTCATCGGGCGACACAAAGGTCTCGAACGGAATGCCCTCCGTCAGCCGCCAGTAGCGCATCACCGCAAAGCGCTGGAACAGATCGACGTGGGCTTCTTTCGCGGCGCGGCCGATGAGATCGACCATCAATTCGGCGTCGTGCTTGGCGATCACCTTGGGTGCGTATTGCGGGTTCATCAGGATGACGTCGGCCCCCGCGTCCTTCAGCTTGCGGAGGCCCGCGCGGATCAGCGCGCCCGCCGGATCGAGAGGCTGGTCGCGCAGAACCGAGTTGCTGCCGACCTGCCAGACCACGATGTCCGGCTTGTCCACGATCACCTCGCTGTCGAACCGCGCAAGCATCTCCTTAGCGGTTTCGCCGCCGACGCCGCGGTTGATGACGCTGATCTCGGAACGCGGGAACAGCGTTTTGAGCTCGACCGCGAGCCGGCTTGGATAGTTCATGGCGGGCGAGCTGGCGCCCGCACCGGACGTCGACGACGACCCGACGGCGACGATGGTCAGCGGCAGACCGGCGGCGAGCCGTTGGCCGGCGCGCCGCAGCGGATAGTCAAGCCGCGCAAGATCGGGGGGGGCGACGCAGTTGAATTTCGAGGCGGGCGTTTCTGCAACGGTCAGCGAAGGCACGGCCGCGATGGCGGCCATCACCATACCGAACCGTAAGAAAGCAGAGATCGCCTTCATTGCGCGGCCTTGCCCCGGAAGGGCTCAAGGCGCGCCGCTTCGACGATCATCGACGCCAGCGCGCGCCCGATGCAGTCGTGCACGCGCTTCGCAACGCTCACGTCCTTGGTGGCTGCGTAAAGATCGATCGCGCCGTTGTCGTACCAATGCCGCATGATGGCCAGCCGGTCGAACAGCGGCACCTCGCGCTCGCGCGCGACCCAGCGCATGTTGTCCGCGTACCCGCCGAGCGGAAGCATCGAACTCGGTCCGCGGGCTGTACTGCATATTCATGAGGATGATGTCAGCTAGCCCAGCCTGCACTGCCTCGACCCCTTCCGCGACACTTGCGCGGTATTGCTCGGGGTCTATCCCCTGTAGCGCGTCGAAAGTACCGCTTTGCCATACCACCAAATCCGGCTTTTCGTCGAGTAATAATTTCTCAAGAGATTCTGCCATTTGCGCGGCAGTTTGGCGCGGTTTGGCGTAATTCGTGACGACGATCGCGACGCCCGGAAGCTGCTCTTTCAACGCCACTTCGAGCCTTGCCGGAAACGCGCTGGCAGCTCCGTCGCGGCCGGGTAGCGTGGACGAAGCCGTGCCGACCACCACGATTTTCAGCGTCTTTTTCTTCCACCACTGCTTTATTGACGCGATCGAGCGCGCTGTCGCCGAACAACAGATAGTTGGGGACGGGGCAGTCGGCCGGCTGCTTGCGCACGCGATTCCGCAGCGCACAAAACCAGCGCAAGCAGGAATGCGAACAGCCTTGTCATGCCGAGCCTCCGGCGAGATCGGCGTCGGGAGCCCGCTTCGGCGTGCCTCCACGACTTTCTACCGTCTTGTACCACGACAGCACGGCGGCAACGCCAATCATGATGAGCAATACCCGCCATGCTCAAGGCTACCTGCGCCAGGATGCCGCCGTAGAATTGAACCATCACGAAGTGCGCGGCGAACGCCAAAAACACGCCGAGGCAGAAAATCTCGAGCGAATGCTGGCCGCAAATGATGGCGGGCCGCACCCAGCGCGACTTCAAGCCCGGCCAGTCGAGCGGAATGAAATGCACGGTGACCGCGGCCAGCGCCAGGAAATGCGCGAAACGCAGGACGTCAAGATTGACCTTGTCGATCGGATACATCCACTCGCTGAGCCAGCGCGGCATCAGGAAGGCGGCGCGCGGGAAGTGCCACGTCAGCACGATCGCCAGCGCGAACACAGATAGCCAATCGCGACCCAGAGCGTGACCGGCGAGGGCAGCACGCGAGACAGACGCTGCGCGCCGCCGAGCGCGCACCATGCGCCGAACACGAACAGGAGCTGCCAGGCGAACGGATTGAACCACCAATGTCCGGTCGGATACGACGGGATGTTCCACCCCAAATGCCAAGCCAGCGAATAGAGCAACAGCGAAGCCGCGAGCGCGACCACCGCGTTGCGCATCAGCAGCCATAGGATAGGAGGAAACAACAGCAGCAGCACGATGTAGAGCGGCAGCACGTCCATGTTGGCCGGCTTGAACTTGAGCAGCAGCGCCTGGATGATGGTGACGTCGGGATTCTTCAGAAAGTCGAGCGCGTTCATTTCCTCGGCGAACAGTGGGTTCTCGAAGCTGGCGCTGACGATAGGCGATCTCCGCCATGTAGATCGCGAACAGGAAAATGTGCGCGACATAGATCTGCCACGCCCGCTTGAGGATGCGCGCGCTCGACACCACGAAGCCGCGTTCGCGCATCGAGCGCGCCATACACGAACGCCGCGGTGTAGCCGGAAATGAAGATGAAGATTTCGGTGGCGTCGCTGAAGCCATAGTTGCGGATCGTGACCCAACTGACGATGTTGGTCGGGATGTGGTCGAGAAAGATCAGCCACAGCGCCAAGCCGCGGAACAGGTCGAGCCGCAGGTCGCGTTCGGTCGGGATGGCGGGCACAACGGCCGGCGACGCAGGCGGCTTGCCTGATGCGCTTGTTGCGGTTGGTTCCATCCCGGCGTCCGCGATTGGGTTGCGCATGGAAATCAAATCCAGGTCCGGTCCGTTTTGAGACGCCAGCCGGATCATTTTCAATCGTTGTGTCGGCTTTGTGTTGTGGGTTATTGATCGGTGCCGCCCGTTGCGCAAGCCGGGCTTGATTCACAGCTTTTGCGACAAATGTACCGCACCGCCACCCGAAGCATCGAAGTCACGGTTACGCCGCGTTTCATGTCCGAGCGCTCGTCGCCGGAGAACAGCTATTTCTTCTGGGCCTATACGATCGAGATCGTCAACCGCGGCCAGCGGACGGTGCAGCTCAAGACCCGGCACTGGAAGATCACGGACGCGCACGGCCGCCTGCAGGAGGTGAAAGGCGCGGGCGTGGTGGGCGAAGAGCCCGTGCTCAAGCCGGGGCAGTCGTACGAATACACCAGCGGCGTGCCGCTGCCGACGCCATCGGGCTTCATGGTCGGCACCTACGGCATGGTCACGGAAGAAGGCGAAGGCTTCAACATCGACATCCCCGCCTTCTCGCTCGACAGCCAGACCGCGGCGCGGACGTTGAACTGAATTATCGCTTCGATGTGCCGGCCGCCGACGGCGGGAAGGCAGCCGGCCAAGCGCGGCAAGGCGGCGCGCGGCATGATGGCGAGCACGGCGCCGGCGCGCAGCGAAGTCCTGCAGGGCTTCGACCCGCATCTCCTGCATCGACACGCAGCCGGCGGTGCCGACGGTCGGCGAATGCCAGACATGGATGAAGATGCACGAGCCGGCGCGCGCCTTGGCGTCGGTCGGATAATCGACCAGCAGGCCGCGCCGGTACATCGGCAAGCGCGCGGCTCATGTTCTCGGCGCTGACCTTGGGGCCGATCTGTGCGCGCGACGCGATGGTGTTGTAGGCCGGCGACGACAGATCGTGCACGCAGATGGTGTCGCTGGTGACTTGCAGATGGCCGGGACGCGACGACGGCAGGATCCCGAACGTGCGGCCGATTTGATAGACGCCGGCAGGCGCGCGCTTGTCGCCCTCGACCTTCACCGGCTCGTTGCCGCGGCGCAGATCACGGAAGAAATGCGACCACGCGATGCCGGCCTTGCCGACCAACGCGGGCTCGGCGGCGCCGACCGCCTGCCATGAGTCCTTCGGAGTCGCGCGCTCGAATGTCTGCAGCGTCGCCGCGGTGGCGTTGAAACCGTCGGCTGTCACCAGCACGAGGCGCTTCGCATCGCCGAGCGGCGCCAGGACAGCTTTGAGCGAGGGCAGGCGCTGACGCGAGCGACGCCGCGATCAGAAGCGCGCGTGCGACGGCGTCATGTCTTGTCATTGGATTTTTCTTGGGATTGTTCTTCGGATTTTTCTCGGGATGTTCATGCGGCTGCACGTCGGCAGGATCGAACCGGTAGTTCGACGAGCAGAACTCGCAGGTCACCGAGATCATGCCGTTCTCGACCATGTGGTCGCGGTCGTCCTGCGGGAAGCTCCTGAGCATCGCCTCGACGTTCTCGCGCGAGCACGAGCATTCCGCCGCCACATCGATGCCGCGGAACACCCGCACGCCGCGCTCGTGGAACAGCCGATAGACCAGCCGCTCGCTGGAGAGCGCGGGATCGATCAGTTCGAGGTCCTCGACGGTCTCGATCAGCGAGCGACCCTCGACCCAGGCGTCGTCCTCCGGCAGCATGTGCTGCGCGATGCCCTCCGGCGCGTCGCCGGGATGCAGGTCGGCGACACGGGCGCGGTCCTGCGACTTGGGCAGGAACTGCAGCAGCATGCCGCCGGCCCGCCAGTTGTGGCGCGCGCCGGCCGAAAGCTCCTCTGCGACGGCGAGCCGCACTCGGGTCGGAATCTGCTCGGAGCTCTTGAAATATTCGTGCGCCGCGTCCTCCAGGCTGCCGCCTTGCAACGCGACGAGCCCCTGATAGCGATTCATGTCGGCGCCCTGGTCGATGGTCATGGCGAGATGGCCGTGGCCGAGCAGCGCGCCGACGCCGGCCTTGCCGGCCTCGATTGCGGCGGCGACGCGCGCGGTGTCGAAGCGCGCGCAGGCACGCACCTTGCCGGGGCTGCGGAAGTCGACGATCAGCATGCGGACCGGGCCGTCGGTCTGGGTCTGCAGCATGAAGCGGCCCTCGAACTTCAGCGCCGAGCCGAGCAGCACGGTGAGCGCAATTGCCTCGCCGAGCAGCTTGGCGACCGGCAGCGGATAATCGTGACGCGCCAGAATCTCATCGACCATCGGACCGAGCCGCACCACCCGGCCGCGCAGGTCAAGCGCGGCAACTTCAAACGGCAGCACGGTGTCGTCGATGGATGTCGCGGCCGGCGCGCGCACCGGAATATCGATGTGAGGATTTGCCATCGGCCCTATTTAGTGCGCAAAACAATCAAAACGACCCCCGCTATCGTGCGCGCGAGGCACCAGGCGAGAATGCCCTTCTGGGCGTGCAGCCGGTTTTCGGCCTCGTCGAACACCACCGACTGCGGCCCATCCATCACCTCGTCCGTCACCTCTTCGCCGCGGTGCGCCGGCAGGCAATGCATGAAGAGCGCGTCCGGCTTCGCCTTCGCCATCAGCCGGCCGTTGACCTGATACCGCTTGAGCAGATTGTGGCGGCGGTTCGCCTCCTTGTCGCCCATCGACACCCAGGTGTCGGTGATGACGCAGTCGGCGCCCTTCACGGCCTTCTCCGGGTCGGTGCCGACCTGGATCGCCGCGCCGGAAGACTTCATCCAATCGAGCAGCCATTTCTTCGGCTTGAGCTCCGGCGGCGTCGCCACCCGCAGCTCGAACGCGAAGCGATCCGCCGCATGCATCCAGGACGCCAGCACGTTGTTGGCGTCGCCGGTCCAGGCCACGACGCGGCCGCCGATCGGGCCGCGGTGCTCCTCGAAGGTCATGACGTCCGCCATGACCTGGCAGGGGTGCGAACGCCGGGTCAGCCCGTTGATGACCGGCACCGTGGCGTTCTGCGCGAGCTCGACCACAGTCTTGTGATCGAGCGTGCGGATCACGATGCCGTCGACATAGCGCGACAGGACGCGCGCAGTGTCGGCGATGGTTTCGCCGCGCCCAAGCTGCATTTCCGCTCCGGTGAGCGTGATCGATTCGCCGCCGAGCTGTCGGATGCCGACGTCGAACGAGACCCGCGTGCGCGTAGACGGCTTGTCGAAGATCATGGCAAGCGTCTTGCCGGCCAACGGCTTCGGCGCAGCCGCACCGCCGCTCTTCATGCTGCGGCTGGTGGCGATGATCCCGCGCAGTTCGCCGGAAGGGATATCGATCAGGTCGAGGAAGTGACGGACGGCGGCTGCGCTCACCCGGCCGCTCCCGTCTTGCTTGAGCTTTGCCGGGCGCGCTCCATGCTGGTGCAGGCGCGATCGATCCGCGCCACGGCTTCGGCAATCTCCGCCTCGCCGACGATCAGCGGCGGCGCCAGGCGCACCACGTTCTCTCCGGCGCCGACCGAGAGCAGCTTCTCATCGCGCAACGCGTTCATCAGGTCGCCGTACGGCACCACCGCACGCAGCCCGATCAGCAATCCCTCGCCGCGCACCTCGGCGATCACCGACGGATGCCGGTCTTTGAGCTCGGCGAGCCGCTGCCTGAACAGGATCGCAGTCTTTTGCACATGCTCGAGGAAGCCAGGTTCCAGGATCACGTCGAGCACCGCGTTGCCCGCCGCCGCGGCCAGCGGATTGCCGCCGAAGGTCGAGCCGTGCGTACCAGGCGTTATGCCCTTGGACGCCTCCGCCGTGCCGAGCACGGCGCCGATCGGAAAGCCGCCGCCGAGCCCCTTGGCCAGTCCCATCACGTCGGGTGTGACGCCGCGAAGCTGATAGCCGAACAGGGCTCCAAGCCGGCCGAGGCCGGTCTGCACCTCGTCAAACGCCAGCAGGAGACCATGCTCATCGCACAGCGCCCGCAGTGCGCGGAAGAATTGCGGCGGCGCCGCGCGAATGCCGCCCTCGCCTTGCAGCGGCTCGATCAGGATTCCCGCAGTCTCAGGCCCGATGGCGCGCTTCACCGCTTCGATATCGCCGAGCGGCACCTGATCGAAGCCGTCCATCATCGGCCCGAAGCCGTCCGTGTGCTTCACGTTTTTGGCCGCGGCGAGCGTTGCCAGCGTGCGGCCGTGGAACGAGCCCTCGAAGGTGATGATGCGATAGCGTTCCGGCCGGCCGTTCGCCGACTGGTACTTGCGCACCATCTTGATGACGCCTTCCATCGCCTCGGCGCCGGAGTTGGCGAAGAACACTGTGTCGGCGAAGCTCGCGGCGCACAGCCGGTCGGCCAGCCGTTCGCCCTCGGGGATGCGGTAGAGGTTGGAAACGTGCAGAACCTTGGCGGCCTGCTCGGTGATCGCTGCGACCAGGTGCGGATGCGAATGTCCGAGCGAATTGACCGCGACGCCCGACGCGAAAGTCGAGATAGCGCTCGCCATCGGTCGCAATCAGCCAAGCGCCCTCGCCCCGCTCGAATGCGAGGTCGACGCGCGCATAGGCTGGCAACATATGCGAAGTCACGGCCTGCTCACCCCCGCTCGAACACTATGCCGAAATGAAATGTGCCGCCTTTTCCGGCGGCACAGAACCATTCTAGGTGGGGGTCACCACCTGTCAACACGGCCGCCACTGCCAATGAAGCCAAGACCGGTGTGGCTTCGCCGCGACTGTCCCCAGCTTTGTTGAGGATTGTTGACATTTGTCAGACAAAAAATGTGGACGTGAGTCGCCCCGACTCTTGCGCGCGAGTCTCGCCATATTGTAGCGTTTTTCGCGTCGGGTACGACATATCGTATCTGACGGTTCCCTGAGTTCCACTGCGTGGGCGTAACCCAGTCCGACCTTCTGGCCGGGCTGCGAGGCGGGATTCTGCCGGCGCTATTGCCGTCAGGACGTTGAGGGGAGACGGCTCATGACGTGGACCGACGAGCGGGTCGAACTGCTCAAAAAGCTCTGGGCGGATGGGCTTTCCGCCAGCCAGATTGCCGGCGAACTGGGGGGTATCACCCGCAACGCTGTGATCGGGAAGGTTCACCGCCTCGGCCTGTCAGGCCGCGCCAAATCGCCGTCATCCAGCGCGCCCCGCGCGCGCAAGCCGCGCTCGCACATGCTGCGCGTCGGCCGGGCTTCGATGCGCGGAAACACGGCGCTGGCGCTGGCCTACGAGATGGAGCCGGAGCCGGAAATCGAGCAGTACGACAACATCATCCCGATGGGTCAGCGCCGTACGCTGCTGGAGTTGACGGAGGACACCTGCCGGTGGCCGATCGGCGATCCGGCAAGCTCCGAATTCTTCTTTTGCGGCGGCAAACCGATCACCAGCCTGCCCTACTGCCCGCATCACTCGCGCATCGCGTACCAGCCGGCGACCGAACGCCGCAAGGATCGCCGACCGCCGCCGTTCCGGACCTAAGTCTCACGCTGCCGAGCGATTATAGCGGTCGTCCAGCGCGTAGCCGGCGCCGCGCACGGTGCGGATGGGATCCGGCTCCCGGCCACGGTTGACCGCCTTGCGCAACCGGCCGATGTGGACGTCGACGGTCCGCTCATCGATATAGACCTCTGAGCCCCACACACCATCGAGCAACTGCTCGCGCGAGAACACGCGCCCGGGCCGCTCCATCAAGAACTCGAGCAGGCGATATTCGGTCGGCCCGAGCTCAACCTCGCGCCCGGCGCGCGAGACGCGTTTTTTCTCGCGGTCGAGCTCGATGTCGCCGAAGGTCAGCACGTCGGCGACCCGCTCGGGCGAAGCGCGGCGCAGCAGCGCCCGCACCCGCGCAATCAACTCGGGAACCGAAAAAGGCTTGACGATGTAGTCGTCCGCGCCGGTCGCAAGTCCTCGGATGCGTTCGCTTTCCTCGCCGCGCGCGGTGAGCATGATAATGGGCAGCGACCGGGTTTCCGGACGGGCGCGGAGCCGGCGGCACAGCTCGATGCCCGACAG
This sequence comes from uncultured Alphaproteobacteria bacterium, assembly GCA_963711955.1. Classification (GTDB taxonomy): domain Bacteria; phylum Pseudomonadota; class Alphaproteobacteria; order Rhizobiales; family Xanthobacteraceae; genus Z2-YC6860. The sequence continues at coordinate 236,402 of CAVQGC010000018.1, forward strand.
ACCCGGCAGCATCCAATCGAGCACCACGAGGTCGGGCGCCTTCTCCTTGAGCTGCGTGTCCGCCTCATCGCCCCGCGCCACGGTGTCGACGTCGTAACCCTCGGCCTCAAGGTTGTATCGGAGCAGCAGCGTCAGCGGCTCTTCGTCCTCGACGATCAGGATGCGTGCGCCCATCAACTGACCTCCGGTCATGAAGCCTGGATATTGGCAAAAGCCGTGGTGTCGCCCTTCGGGCGTTGGTCCGCGATGGCGCGGCCTTCGACCATATAATAGACGGTTTCAGCGATGTTGGTGGCGTGGTCGCCCATGCGCTCGATGTTCTTGGCGCAGAACATCAGATGGATGCAGAAGGTGATGTTCCGCGGATCTTCCATCATGTAGGTGAGCAGTTCGCGGAACAGCGAGGTGCACATCGCGTCGATCTCTTCGTCGCCGTTCCAGACCGTGAGCGCGCTCGGCAGATCACGTCCCGCATAAGAATCGAGCACGCGCTTGATCTGCCCCAGCACCAGCGTCGCCATGTGCTCGACGCCACGGATGAGCTTCTGCGGATGGAAATCGTCATTGAGCGCGGTGACCCGCTTGGCGATGTTCTTGGCGAGATCGCCAATCCGCTCCAGGTCGTTGGAAACACGGAGCGCACCGACCACATCGCGCAGGTCGATCGCCATCGGCTGGCGCCTGGCGATGGTCAGCACCGCCTTTTCCTCGATCTCATGCTGCAACGCGTCGACCGCGGCGTCGCCCGTTACCACGCGTGTTGCCAGATCGGCATCGCGCCGTATGAGAGCCGAGACCGAGTCTGCAACCAACCGCTCGGCCAAGCCGCCCATTTCGGCGACCCGTTGCGTGAGATCTTGCAGGTCGACGTCGAAAGCCTTGGCCGTGTGTTCGTTCATCATAATGCCTGCACTCTTGGGGAACTTGCCGAAGCAGCCATTGATACAGTCCTATGTATGCTGTCGCTAAGGGCAACCGTGGTATCGATCTCTTATTAAGCGGCGCGCTCCCCATCCTCGCCCTTGGGACGATCCATCGGTAGGGTTTCCCCTGTCGCAATGTAGTGGATGGTTTCGGCGATGTTTGTCGTGTGATCGCCGATGCGTTCGATGTTCTTGGAACAAAACAAGAGATGCGTGCAAAAAGATATGTCGCGCTGATCTTCCATCATGAACGGTCAGAAGATCACGAAATACGGCATCTTCCTGTGCATCGATCTGACCATCGGAACTCCACACGTCGTCGGCCACCGTTGACGTCCCGGACAGCAAACGCATCCATCACATTCTTGAGTTGGCGCGCAACATCGTTGGCCATTTGTTTCAATCCGACAACGGCGCGCGGCAGGCGGGGATCGGCGCTCATTTTGATCACGCGCTTGCCGATATTCTTAGCAAGGTCTCCGATGCGCTCGAGGTCCGAGGCGATTCGAACGGCGCCCATGAGATCGCGCAAATCGATCGCCATCGGCTGACGCCGGGCAATAGTCAAGGACAACCTGTTCTTCGATCTCGCGCTGTAGCGCATCGACACGCGGATCGGCGTCTAATTGCGCGCTTCGCCAATGCGACATCGAACTTTGAAAGCCCATTGATGGCGTCGCGAAGCATCGCTTCGCATAGTCCGCCCATCTGCGCGATCTTGGACGTGATACCCTTCAAGCTCCGGAGTCATAGGCCTTGGCAGTATGATCGCTCATTTCCATCGTCCTAGCCGAAGCGGCCGGTGATGTAGGCCTGCGTGCGCTCGTCCTTCGGCTTGGTGAAGATCTCCTTGGTCGAGCCCTCTTCGACGAGCTTGCCCAGATGGAAGAAGGCGGTCCTGTCCGACACGCGCGCCGCCTGCTGCATGGAATGGGTCACGATGATGATGGTGAAGTTCTCCCGCAGCTCATCGATCAGCTCCTCGATGCGCGCCGTCGCGATCGGATCGAGCGCCGAGCACGGCTCGTCCATCAGGATGACCTCCGGCTCGACCGCGATGGCCCGCGCGATGCAGAGACGCTGCTGCTGGCCGCCGGACAGGCTGGTGCCGGGTTGGTTCAGCCGGTCCTTGACCTCGTCAAACAGACCGGCCTTCCGCAGGCTGGCTTCGACGATTTCGTTCAGATCCGCCTTGCTGCGGGCAAGGCCATGGATGCGCGGGCCGTAGGCGACGTTCTCGTAGATTGACTTGGGAAACGGGTTGGGCTTCTGGAACACCATGCCGACCCGGGCGCGCAACTGAACGACATCGAGGCTGCGCGTCATAGATGTCCTGGCCGTCGATGTCGATCGTGCCGGTCACCCGGGCACTCGGGATCGTGTCGTTCATGCGGTTGATGCAGCGCAGAAAGGTCGACTTGCCGCAGCCGGATGGCCCGATGAAGGCGGTCACGGCCGTTCTCGGGATGTCGACCGAGACATCGAAGAGCGCCTGCTTGTCGCCGTAGAAGACATTGACGTCTCGCGCGCTGATCTTGACCGCTTGCCGTGATCGGCGTCGGCGAGCTGGTCGACCGGCGGTCGTAAATCTGCATGTTTGGACGGTCTTTCGATCGGTTGCCTCTGACGAGCATTACCACTGGAGCTTCTTGCGGAGCCGATAGCGAAGCTCGATCGCGACCCCGTTCAAGCCAAGGGTGAGCGCGAGCAGCACCAGACCGGCCGCGGCGGCGTTGGCGTGGAAATCGGCGCCCGGCCGCGAGATCCAGTTGAACGCCTGGATCGGCAGGACGGTGAAGCCGTCGAAGAGCCACTGGAAGGAAATGAACGGGAACTCGGCCGTGATCGGCGGCGCCGGCAGGAAAGCGATGAAGGTCAGTGCGCCGATCGTGATGAGAGGTGCCGTCTCGCCGAGCGCGCGCGACAGGCCGATGATGACGCCGGTGAGGATGCCGGGCAGCGCGGCGGGGAGCACGTGGTCGCGCGTCACCTGCCACTTGCGTGGCGCCGACGCCCAAGCGCGGCTTCGCGGATGCTCTGCGGCACCGCGCGAATCGCCTCGCGCGTGGCAACGATGATGATCGGCAGGATCAGCAGGGCCAGCGTGAGGCCGGCGGTGAGGATGCAGCGGCCCGTGCCGAGGCCATAGACGAACAGGCCGAGCGCCAGCAGCCCATACACGATCGACGGCACGCCGGCGAGATTGTTGACATTGATCTCGATGATGTGGGTGAACCAGTTCTTGCGGCGCATATTCCTCCAGATAGATGCCGGCGGCACGCCGAGCGGAATGCGCAACGACGGCCGTCACGAGGATCACGAGCAGCGACCCGACCCAGGCCGAGAGAATGCCGGCCTGCGCTGCGCGCCGCGACGGGAAGTTCAAGAAGAAATCCCAGCGAAAGCGCGGAAAGCCCTGCCACGCGAGATCGAGCAAGCAGAGGCCAGCGTCAGCAAGGCCAACGCGACGGCGGCGATGCCAAGCACGACGAAGATCAACTCGCGCCGGCGCCGCCGGCGAACTGCGCGCGTGCGTTCGGCCGAGCTGCCACGGTTGGCCGCGCGCATCGGAGGTCGTTGTCGGCCATCAGTAAGCCTCCCGGAACGGGCGCGCAGCCAGAAGGCGACCATGTTGAAGATCAGCGTGATGAGAAGAAGCATCAGCCCGGCCGCGAAGATCGACTGGTAGCCGATCGAGCCGTGCGGCAGATCGCCGAGCGCGACCTGCACGATATAGGCCGTGATCGTCGCTGCCGGCTCGCGCGGGTCGAAGGTGAGGTTGGGCTGCTGGCCGGCGGCGATCGCCACGACCATCGTCTCGCCGACCGCGCGCGAGATGCCCAGCACGAAGGCGGCGGCCACGCCGGAGATGGCCGCTGGCAGAACCACGCGGAAGGCGGTCTCGAGGCGGGTGGCGCCCAGCGCAAGCGAGCCATCGCGCAGCCCTTGCGGCACGGCGCGCATGGCGTCCTCGCGACAGGGAGGCGACGTAGGGAATGATCATGATCCCCATGACGATGCCGGCGCGAGAGGATGTTGAACCCCGGCAGGCCGGGGATGATCGTTTGCAGGAGCGGCGTCACGAACAGCAGCGCGAAAAAGCCGTAGACGACGGTCGGAACGCCGGACGAGCAGCTCCAGAATGGGCTTGAGGATTTCGCGGGTGCGCGGCGAGGCGAATTCGCTCAGGTAAATCGCCGCCATCAGCCCAAGCGGGCCGGCGACGCAAAGCGCCACGAGCGTGGAGAGCAGCGTACCGGTGAGCAGCGGCAGGATGCCGTAACGCGGATCGGCGAACAGCGGCGTCCAGACCGTGTCGGTGAGAAAGTCGAGAGCGGAACGTGCTGAAAGAAGCTCCAGGACTCGTACACCAGCACGCACGACGATCGCGACCGTCACAGCGACTGAGAGGCGGCGGCCAGCGAACAGAAAGCGCTTCGATGAGCCGCTCTCGCGAATGCGCTGGCGACTGCGCTCGCCGGCCGTCAGCATCGATGCCATGGTCCCCTCTCGCCTGCGGAGTGACCGGAGCGCGGTCCAGCGGACCGCCGCCATCCGTTGTAGCGATTAGCGCTTGTGCCTCGCGCTTCATCAGATCGTCGATCGACAGGCCGACCTCCGGCACGCCGCCGAAGACCGATCCGGTCACGCCCTTGCGTGAACTTCTCGAGCGCGACCTGATAGGCCCGCTCCGGAAGCGGCAGATACTTGACTTCCTTGATCAGTGGGACCGCGTTCTTCATCGCGAACTCGACGAACTCCTTGACCTCGGGCTTCTCGGCCGCCTTCTGGCTGACGTAGATGAAGAGCGGACGCGACAGCGGATTGTAGGTGCCGGCCAGCACGTTCTCGAGCGACGGCTTCACGCAGCCTTGGCCCTTGCCCCAGTCGACGCCAGCGCCTTCATCTTGGCGGCGTGCGGCGCGTAGTAGGCGAAGGGGATATAGCCGAGCGAGTTGACGTCGTTCTCGATGCCCTGCACCAGCACGTTGTCGTCCTCGGAGGCGGTGTAGTCGCCGCGGCTCGCCTTGGCCTTGCCGATGACGGCCTCGGTGAAATAGTCGAAGGTTCCGGAGTCGGCGCCGGCGCCGTAGAGCTTGATCGGCTGGTCCGGCCACTTCGGATTGACGTCCGTCCACTTCATGACCTTGCCTTGCGCGCCGGGCTCCCAGATCTTCTTGAGTTCGGCGACGGTGATGCAGTCGAGCGCAGTTGTTCTTCGGGCTGACCGCGACGGTCAGCGCGTCGAAGGCCAGCGGCAGTTCGTAGAATTCGATGCCGGCCTTCTTGCAGGCATCCATCTCGTCCTTGAGGATCGGGCGCGAGCCGTTGGAGATGTCGGTCTCGCCGCGGCAGAACTTCTTGAAGCCGCCGCCGGTGCCGGAGATGCCGACCGTCACACGGATCTGTTCTTCTTGGCCTTCTGGAATTCCTCGGCGACCGCCTCCATGACCGGAAAGACCGTGCTCGAGCCGTCGATCGCGATCGTCTTGGTCTGAGCAAGGGCCGGTCTCGGGGCGCGAGCGCAGCGGCGAGGACGGCCAGCGACGAAAACGCCAGCAGTTTGGATTTCATGAGGGAACTCCCTGTTGTTCGTCGGAAGGCCGTCGTGGCTTGCGCCATTTCGTCTGTTAACGACCTGTACGCCGACGTCTAAGGATCGCGTGCAATCCTTCTATGACCGACCGATGACAGCGGGATGACAGTGCAAGCCATTGTAATTAACGGCCGAATCTTCTGGATCGGTGTGGGTAGTTCAGAATGACCGGCTTTAGTCGGGACGGACCCCGAGAAGGCCGAGAGGGGCGGTCCCTGTCATACTCAGACCCTTCCAACAAACGTCAGTTCGTCTTCGCGAACAGCGGCTTGCCGCCCGCATCCTTGACCTCGTCCGCCCAGACCTTCTGGATCGCGCTGACCGTCTTGTCCGGCATCGGAACGTAATCGAGGTCGAGCGCCATCTGGTCGCCCTTGGAATAGGCCCAGGCGAAGAACTTCAGCGCCTCGGCAACATCCGCCGGCTTGGTCGGCTGCTTGTGGAGCAGGATGAAGGTCGCGCCAGCGAGCGGCCAAGTCGAAGCGCCCGCTTCGTTGGTCAGAACAACGCCGAAGCCGGGCGTGCCTTCCCAGTTGGCGTTGGCGGCAGCAGCCATGAACGCTTCGGCGGTCGGCGCGACGGTCTTGCCGTCCTTGTTGATCATCTTGGCAAAGTTCATCTTGTTCTGCTTGGCGTAGGCGTACTCGACGTAACCGATCGAGCCTTTGGTCTGCGCCACGTTGTTGGCAACACCTTCGTTGCCCTTGGCGCCGAGGCCGCCCGGCCACTCGACCGCGGTGCTGGCGCCGACCTTGTCCTTCCAGGCCGGACTCACCTTGGACAGATAGTCGGTGAACAGGAACGTGGTGCCCGACCCGTCGGAGCGGTGCACGACCACGATCGGCTGCGCCGGCAGCTTCACGCTGGGATTGAGCTTCTGGATCGCCGGATCGTTCCAGCTCTTGATCTCGGTCAGGAAGATTTTGGCCAGCGTCGGGCCGTCGATCGTAATCTCGCCGGGCTTGATGCCGTCGACGTTGATTACCGGCACCACTCCGCCGAGCACGGTCGGGAACTGGATCAGGCCGTCCTTGGCGAGTTGCTCGGCCTTGAGGGGCATGTCGGTCGCGCCGAACGAGACCGTCTTCGCCATGATCTGCTTGATGCCGCCGCCAGAGCCGATCGACTGGTAGTTCAGGCCGACGCCGGTTTCTTTCTTATAAGCGTCCGCCCACTTGGCGTAGATCGGATAGGGAAACGTCGCGCCAGCGCCCGAGATATCGGCTGCGGACGCGGGAAGCGCGAGCGCCGCCGCGGCGATCAAGCCAGCGGCGAATGTTTTGAATGTCATGATGTCCTCCGTGGGTCACGCGCGAGGTCTAGGGACTGCGTGCAATCCTTCTATGACGGCTGCGTGACGCCGGCATGACAATTTAACCTATTGTTTTAGCTCAATAATCCCTGGAAAGTCGGCAAGCGCGCTGTGAATGTCGCGCCCTTGCCGATTTGCGACTCGATGGCGAGCCGGCCCCGATGCCGGTTGAGGATATGTTTGACCAGCGCCAGACCCAGGCCCGTCCCACCTTGGGCGCGGCTGTCAGCGACGTCCGCGCGATAGAACCGCTCGGTCAGGCGGGGCAGATGCTCGGCCGATATCCCCGGCCCATAATCGCGCACCGCGATGCTGGCTTCGTGTTTGCCGTCTTGTGCATCGAGCAGCGTCAGCGCAACGTCGACCCGCTTGCCGCTGGCGCCATACTTGAGCCCGTTCTCGATGAGGTTCTCGAACAGGCGAAGCAGCTCGTCGCGGTCGCCTAGCACCTTCAGCGGCTCCGCGGGCGCAACCACATCGACCGTGACGCCACGGTCCTGCGCCAGCGTCTGCAGCCCATCAATCACCTGCCGAACGATCGGCACCAGATCCACCGGCGTATCCGGCCGCATGTGCGCCCGCAGCTCGATGCGCGACAGCGACAGCAGGTCGTCGATCAGCCGGGCCATCCGCCACGCCTGCTCGCGCATGATGCCGAGGAAACGATCGCGCGCCGCTGCGTCTTCTCGTGCGGGGCCTTGCATGGTCTCGATGAAGCCAGCGAGCGCGGCCAACGGCGTGCGCAACTCGTGGCTGGCGTTGGCGACGAAATCGGCACGCATCTCCTCGACGCGGCGGATCGACGTCAGATCGTGAAGCGTAATGAGAACCGCCTGCAGGCTGCCGAGCACAATCGGCGACACGAACGCTTCGAAATGCCGCTCGGTCGGAACCCGTTCGGCAAACTCGATGCGGCGCACCCCGCCTCCGGCACTCACCTCGCGGACGGCTTCAACCAATTCCGGTACGCGAAGCGCAATCGACGCCGGGTCGCCCCGGCGCAGCGCCGGTGCAAGCGTGGCCGCGCCGGCATTGAAGGCAATCGCACGCCCGTCACGATCGAGCATGATCACCGGATCGGGCAGACCGGATATGATGGCCTCGACGACGGCGCCGTGCTGCGATGCCTCGTCATCGGCCGCCAAGGGACCAGCAAGCTGGCCGGAGCGCCGGCCGAACCATCCGGCCAACCGCCGTCCAGCGCCGCCGCCCTCATCCGCCGCCGACATCACGCCGCCTTTGCATGCTGAGCATCAATTCGCGCACGCCCAAGGTTATCAGCGCGAGCGCAAATGGCGTGATGTAATAGAGCAGCCGGAAGATCAAGAGGCCGGCCAGCAGCTCTTCCTTGTCGTATTGCCAGAGCGCGATGAGCATGGCGGCGTCGAACACGCCGAGCCCGCCCGGCGAATGGCTAGCGAAGCCGAGCAGCGTTGCAGACACGAACACCACCGCGACCGTCACGAAGCCGAGATCGGGCTGGTTCGGCACCAGCACGTACATGGCGAGCGAGCAGAAGCCGAGATCGATGATGCCGATCACGATCTGCAAAAGGGTGAGCGGGCCGGTGGGCAGACGGACCTCCCAATTCTCGCGGCCGACCACGAACGGCGTTTTCCAGACCCAGATCACGTAGCCGGCCAGAACCAGCAGCGCGACGACACCCAGGACGCGGTTGACGAACTCGGGCAGTTGGTCGATGGCCGACGCCGCCTCCGGATGCCACGCGAACCCGAGACCGAGCACCGCGATATTGCCAAGCCAGAATGTCAGGCCGGCGACAAAGCAGATCTTGGCGACCTCGATGGCGTCGAGGCCCCAGCCCGAATAGATGCGATAGCGCACCGCGCCGCCTGTGAACACGCTGGCTCCGACGTTGTGGCCCACTGAATAGGAAGTGAAGCCGGCCAGCGCCGCGATGCGGTAAGGCACGTCGTTTCGCCCGATCGTGCGGAGCGCGAACAGATCGTAAAACGTCAGGGTGAAGTAGCCCGCGGCCACGAACAGCGCTGCCTTGACGACATCCCGGTACTCGACCGTCGCCATCGCGGTCAGCACTTTGGCAAAGTTGATGTCGTGGAGCTTGCGGTACAGCACCCCCGCCGCTACGGCGATGATGATGACGCTCAAGAGAAAGCCTATCCGGTGCCAACCGACCTTCTGATCGAAGAACCGCGCCACCGCGCGTAGCCAATGCATTCGTCACCCCAGACCGGCGCCCCGGCCGCGTCCCGCAGGCCTGTCGCCCGAGTGGGTACTACCAGAACTCGCAGGGAGGTGCGAGGGTTTGGCGGCCGCGGGCCGGTCCATCGCCGGTTGTGGCTGGCCATTATGTCCAAGGATCCGGAGCATTTTCATGCAGGCGTTCACGACCGCACTCGGCAACTACGGGCTGACCAGGCCGCTCAAAGCCGGGACGGCCGCGCCCAAGCGGTTCAAGCCGGATTACGTCGAGATCAAGGAGATCGTCCCCGCCATGCGGCGGATGTGCCGCGGCCTCGAGTACGACATCTGCGAAATGGCGTTCACCACCTACCTGTGCGCCCGGGCCGCGGGCCTGCCGTTCACCGCGGTGCCGGTGTTCGTGACCCGGAACTTCCATCACTGGGCGATCTCGATCAACGAGCGGTCCGGCATCAAGACGCCGAAGGACCTCGAGGGCCGCGTGGTCGGCGTCAACCGCGGCTATACGGTCACCACCGGGCTGTGGGCACGCGGCATCCTGCAGTCCGAGTACGGCGTCGACCTCGACAAGGTGACATTCGTGCCGACCGACGACGAGCACGTGTCGAATTTCGACGCTCCGAAGAACGTGGACTATTCGCGCTTCCGCGGCCGCTCGCTCGCCGAGCTGTTGGAAAAGCAGGAGATCGATGCCGCGATCGGCGAGATGAAATCGGACTCGCCCGACATCAAGCCGCTGATCCCGGATGCACGCAACGCCGCGTTCGACTATTTCCGCCGCACCGGCGTCTATCCGATCAACCACGGCCTCGTGGTCAAGAACGAACTGCTCAAGAAGGAGCCGTGGCTGGCCGACGACCTGCTCGGCGCGTTCAACGCCGCGAAGGCGATCTACCTGAAGGATCTCCAGGGCAGCACCGGCATATCGTCCTGGGACAAGGCCGCCGCGGAGAACGCAACCGTGGTCGGCGATCCCTTCCCCTTGGGCATCGAAGCGAACCGCAAGGCATTGGAGACGATGACCCAATTCGCGGTCGACCAGCGCATGGTGCCGCGCCGCTACACAGTCGAAGAATTGTTCACCGTCAACTGAGAATGAACCCGCCCGGCCTCGAATTCCTGTTCACGCTGACCGCCGAGGTCGGCGACATCGTCACCATGGGCGCGGCGCCGCTCGGCGAGAGGCGAGTTGTTCAAATCACCGGCGGTACGTTCGAGGGCCCGCAGGTGCGCGGCGAAGTGATCGGCGGCGCGGACTGGCAGATCGTGCGCGACGACGGCGCGATCGAGCTCGATGCGCGCTATGCCATCAAGGAGGCGCGCGGCGGCATCGTGCAGGTGGTGAGCCAGGGCATTCGCCACGGCCCGCCGGAGGTGCTGGCGCGGCTCGGCCGGGGCGAGGACGTGGCGCCGGGCGAATACTTCTTCCGCACCATCATGCGGTTCGAGACCGGCGCGGGCGAGCTTGCGTTCCTCAACAAGACGATCGCGGTCGCGACCGCCGAGCGCAAGGCGCGGCGCGTCGAGCTGCAGGCCTGGCGGCTGTTGTAGCCTCAGCCGATGTGACTCTTGTGGTTGGCGAGGTACCAGTCGGCGATCTCCTCGCGGGTCGCCCACCATACGCCCTCGAACCCCTTGGCGTAGTCCAGAAACTCGCGCAGCGCACGGATGCGGAACGCGCGCCCGACGATATGCGGATGGAGCCCGATGCTCATGATCCGCCCGCTGCTTTCGCCGAGCCGATAGAGTTCGTCGAACTCATCCTTCCAGAGTTCGAACGCCTCCGTTGCGGTCAGATTGCGGCGCAGGAACATGCCGATGTCGTTCGCCTCCTGCGTATAGGGGATCGATACCAGCGGACCGTGGCCTGTGTTGATCAGGTACGGCTGCTCATCGTTCATGTAGTCGCAGTGATAGGTGAGCCCCAACTCCTTGCAGATATCGGAGGTGTTCACCGTGCAGCGCAGGGACGATGACAGCCAGCCCTTCGGACGGCGGCCCGTGGCCTTCTCAATCAGGTCGATGGTGCGTTTGAGCACCTCGCGCTCCTTGGCGCGATCCTCGCGATAATTGACCAGGAATTCGGTCTGGATGTAATTGTGCGCGATCATCTCCCAGCCGCGCTTCGACGCCTCGGTCACGATCTGCGGGTGCCGCTCACACAGAATGCCGTTGACGGTGCAGCTTGCCGGCACCTTCGCCTCATCGAAGGTATCGTAGATGCGCCAGACGCCGATCCGATGGCCGTACTCGCGCCAGGAGTGATTGTTGAAGTCCGGGATGCGCGCGGCCAGGATCCGCTCGTTGATCGACGGGCCGCCGCCGAAATACAGCCCGTCGTGATCCTGGGTCAGCTCCCAGTATTCCAGATTGATGGTGATCATCAGCGCAAGGCGCTTGCCGTTGGGCCATTTCAGCGGCTTGCGCTCGTTGATCGGAACGAAATTGTAGAGCTTGCTCGTATCCTGCCATTCCATGCGTACACCTACTTCTTCAGCCCTCGCTCCTCGACGAACACGGTCCAGCGCTTGACCTCGTCGGCGATGTATTTCGTCAACGCCGGAACATCGGCGTCCATCGACAGCAAGGCCGTCTTCTCGAACTGTTGCTTCGTCTCGGGCGCGTTGATCAGCCGCCGGATTTCCTGATTGAGCTTTTCGACGATCGGCGCCGGCAGATTCTTCGGTCCGGCAAGCCAGAACCAGATCGCGCCGTTCATTTCCGGGTAGCCGAGCTCCTGAAACGTCGGCACGTCCTTGAGCAGCGGGACGCGTTCGGTCGAGGTGACGCCGAGCGGCACGATGGTCCCCGCCGCGGCGTGCTGCAGGATCGGCAGGACCGGCGTCGACGCGACCGAGATGTGATTGCCGAAGAAATCGGTAAGCAGAGGCGCGCCGCCGCGATATGGCACGTGATTGAAGTTGGCGATCTTCTTTTGCAGAACCGCCTCGATCGTCAGCTGGCCGAGCGAGCCCGCGCCGGGCGTGCCGACGTTGATCGGCTCGGGCTTGCTCTGCGAGAGTGCGATCAGTTCCTTGAATGTCTTTACGCCGAGCGAAGTCTGCACGGACAGTGCGTAGCTCTCGCCGCCGATCATTGCGATATGGGTAAAATCGCCGACCGGGTCGTAGCCGATCTTGGGATTCTCCGCCGGGCCCATGATATGCGGGCCGGAGCCGCCGATCAGCAGGGTGTAGCCGTCGGCCTCGCCGCGCGCGACCTGCGTCGACGCCACCGCGCCGCCTGCGCCGACCCGGTTCTCGACATAGAATTGCTGCTTGAAGGCCTTGGTCAGATGATCGGCAGCAATCCGGCCCAGCCGGTCCGCCGCACCACCCGCGCCGAAGGGAACCACCACACGCACCGGCCGGTTCGGCCAGTCCTGCTGCGCTAGAGAGGCTGTGCCGCTGGGAAACACAATCGCCGCGACCAGCACCGCACAGCAGAGCGCCCTGAACGGATTCACGGCTTTCCTCCCCCTCCCCATGTTCTGTTAGCATTGCACTTCAATCACCCTGCCCGCGCAAGGCAGGCTTCCGAAGGTGAGGAACAGGTATGGCAACGGCGCAGGCGCAGCTCGCAATCCCGGCAACGGATGGCATCTGGAGCGCGGAATACTGGACGCAGAAGGGCAGCACCAAGCTCAATCTCTGGCGCAAGCGCGTGGGCCCGCCGAAGCCCGGCGAAAAGCCGCGGCCGGTGCTGTTCATGGTTCATGGCTCGTCGAACTCGACACGCTCGTCCTACGACCTCAGCGTGCCGGGCAACGGCGAGTACTCCTTCATGAACGTGATGGCCGGCTACGGCTTCGACGTCTGGACCATGGACCACGACGGCTACGGCCGCTCGGAAAGCTCCGGAAACAACTCCGACATCGACAGCGGCGTCGAGGATCTCAAGGCGGCGATCCCCGTCGTGCTGAAGGAAACCGGCGTGCAGAAGATGAATTTCTACGGCACGTCGTCCGGCGCGATCCGCGCCGGCGCTTACGCCCAGGCGCATCCCGAGCGCGTCGACCGGCTCATCCTATGCGCCTTCACCTACAAGGGCACGGGTTCGCCGGAGATCGCGCGGCGGGCGGCGCGCGCCGACGAGTTGCGCGCCAATCCGCGCAGGAAGCGCGACGCCGCCATGATCCGCTCGATCTTCACGCGCGACGGCCATCCGGGCGCCGTCGATCCGGCCGTGCCCGAGGCGATCATCGCCGCGGAAAAGCCGTTCGGCGACACCATCCCGACCGGCACCTACCTCGACATGGCCGTCAATCTGCCGAAGGTCGATCCCAAGAAGGTGCTTTGCCCCGTGCTGATGCTGCGCGGCATCTGGGACGGCAACTCGACCGACCAGGACTTGCTCGACTTCTATGTACAACTGCCGAACGGCGACCGCCAATTCATCATCCTGCCGGAGACGGCGCACAGCCCCGGCTACGGCAAGAACCGGCATCTGCTGTGGTACGCGGTGAAGAACTTCCTCGATGCCCCGGCGACGGTGGCAACCTCCTGAGGGGCACGGCCATGAAGATCGTGCAGGGCGACCAGGTTGAATGGGTTCGAGGGCTCGAGCATCGCGGCGGCACGTTTCACTTCCGCCACCTGATCGATGGCGAGCCCGGCACGATCGATAATTTCTCGCTGTCCATGGGCCGAAACGACAAGGATTTCGTCTCGCCGCGGCACCAGCACAACTTCGACCAGTTCCGCTTCCAGCTCGAGGGCGATCTCAACTTTGCGCGCGACGGCAAGATGACGCCGGGCATGGTCGGCTATTTCCCGGAGGGGTCCTCTTATGGCCCGCAGACCAGCGACGCGACCGCGATGACACTCGTGCTGCAGTTCGGCGGCGCGAGCGGCGGCGGTTATCTATCCCGCCAGGAAACCAAGCAGGCAACCAACGAGCTCAAAGGGCTCGGGACGTTCGACGGCGGCGTATATCGGCGCAACGAGGGCGTGCCCGGCAAACGCAACCTCGACGGCTTCCAAGCGATCTGGGAACACGTCAACAAGCGGCCGCTGCACTTTCCGAAGCCGCGCTATCCGCAACCGATCATGATGGACGCCGGCCACTACGACTGGGTCGCCTCGGCGGGCAATCCGGGCGTGGCAGAGAAGCTGCTCGGTGTGTTCACCGAGCGGCGCGCAGAGGCCCGCATGGTCAGGCTCAACTCCGGCGCCACGTTGCGCGCCACCGGACGAGGCGTCTACGTCGCCTGTTCGGGCTCAGGCCGCGTGGAGCAAGGAACCGCTGCGCCAATACACCGCCGTGTTCCTCGACCACGGCGAAGCCGCGACCTTCACCGCTGAAACGACGGCCGAACTGCTGCACCTAGGCTTGCCCGATCTGCGCGGGCTTGCCGCGCAGCCGCGGTCACGCGGTCGCCGCCGAGTAGCTCGCAGGCCGCTACGCGCAGCTGCGTCACCGCGTCACGGCGGCCGGTTCTTCGCCCACTCGGTGTACTTCTTCGCCTTCGCGTGCGTCTCGGCGAAATACTTGGCGTATTCATCGCCGGTCATGATCTTGATGGCCGAGGCCCTGGTTTTCCAGCTTGCTGACATGATCGGGATCCTGCATCGCCTTCTCAGGACCTCCTGCAGCTTGCTCACGACAGGCGCCGGCATGCCCTTCGGCCCCGCGATGCCGCGGGTGGAGTTCGACATCACGGTCGGATAGCCGAGCTCCTTCATCGTCGGCACGTCGGGCATGAACTTGGAGCGAACGTCGTCCATCACGGCGAGCGCGCGGACCTCGCCCGTCTTCACGCGGGTCGCGATGCTGCCGACGTTGTCGTAGGCGGCATCAATGTTGCCGGCCATGATCTCCTTGAGTTGGGTCGCGCCGCCATCAAGATGCACGATCCGGAAGATCGCGCCGGGCGCCGCCTCCTCGGTCATCAGGATGGCGAGATGATCGTCCGAGAGGATGCCGGTGGTCGCCGTGCGGATGGTGCTCGGCGCTTTCTTGGCGGCGGCGATCAGGTCATGCACTGTCTTGTACGGGCTGTCCGCCCTGACCCAGATCACGCCCGGATCGAGCACCTGGTTGATGATCGGCGTGAAGTCCTTCTCGGTGAAGATCGCCTTGCGCTCCGGATCGAGGATCACCGTGTTGGTGGCGGGCAGGTTGATGTAGCCGATGTAATAGCCATCCGGCTTCTGGCGCACCATTTCGGTCCAGCCGACCTGGCCGCCGGCGCCGCCCTTGTTCACCACGATCATCGGCTGCCCGAGCAGCTTTTCCGCAATCGCAGCAACGATGCGTGCGCCGACGTCGGTCGAGCCGCCCGGCGGATACGCGACCATGAGCTGCACAGGCTTGTTGGGGAAGTTCTGCGCGCTGGCGCCAACCGGCGCCGCGAGCGAGCGCCAAAGGCGCGGCGAAGGCGATGACGATGCGACATTTCATGACGTTTCCTCCTCCTGGTTGCTGTTTTCAAGTATTCGTTTCACGCACCGCGGACGGCGGTGCGCGCCAGCATCGAGCCGATCAGCACCGCGACCGCAATCAGCAGCAACACGAGGCATAGAGGGCCGGGTGTAGAATATCGAGAATTCGCCGCCCGACATTTCGAGCGAGGTTCGCAGCGATTTCTCGATGAACGGCCCGAGGATCAGTCCGAGCACCAGCGGCGCCACCGGAAGGTCGACCTTGCGCAGGAAATAGCCGATCACGCCGCATGCGATCATGACGCCGACGTCGAACACGCTCTGCTGCAGGCTGTACGCCCCGATGATGCAGAACAGCAGCGTCCCCACGCACACATATTGGTAGGGCAGACGCAGCAGGCGCGCCCACAGGCCGACGAACGGCAGGTTCAAGATCAAGAGCATAACATTGCCGACCATGAAGCTTGCGATCACCGCCCAGACCAGGTCGGGCCGCTCCTTGAACAGGAAAGGGCCCGGCGTGAGGCCGTTGATGATGAAGGCGCCCATCAGCACCGCGATGGTGGGCGAACTTGGGATGCCCAGCGTGAGCAGCGGGATCATCGCGGCGTTGGCGTAGGCGTTGTTGGCCGTCTCGGGAGCTGCGACGCCCTCGATGGCGCCCTTCCCGAACCGCTCCGGCGTCCTCGACACGCGCTTCTCGATCACATAGGCCACGAAGGTCGGGATGATCGCGCCGACGCCGGGAATCAGGCCCAGAGAAAAAACCGATGCCGGTGCCGCGTGACGATCGCGCCGATCGAGCGGCGCCATTCCTCGCGTGACGGCAACAGCGACGTGAGCTTGGTCTTGATCACCTCGCGATAAGGCCGTTCGACCGTGATGAGGATTTCCGCGATCCCGAACAGGCCCATCACCACCGGGATAAATCCGACGCCGTCATAAAGACTCGGGATGCCGAAGGTGAAGCGCGGCGCGCCGCGCACCGGGTCGATGCCGACCATCGCGATCAGCAATCCGAGCACGGCCATCATGACCGCGGTTATCACGGAGTTGCCGGCAAGTCCGGTGATCAGAGCGAGGCCGACCAGCATCAGCGCAAAGAATTCTGGCGGGCCGAAGCTCAGCGCCAGCCGCGCCAGCGGCGGGGCAACGACGATCAGCGCGATGGTGGCGGCGATGCCGCCGACGAAGGAGCCAATCGCGGCGATCCCCAGCGCGGTGCCGCCGCGGCCCTGCTTGGCCATTTCATAGCCGTCGAAACAGGTGATGACCGAGGCCGCTTCGCCCGGCACGTTGATCAGCACCGATGTGATGGTGCCGCCATACATCGCGCCATAGTAGATGGCGCTGAGCATGATAATGGCGCCGGTCGGGTCGAGCTGGAAGGTGAGCGGAATGAGGATGGCCGTGCCGGCTGTCGGCCCGAGCCCCGGCAGCACACCGATCAGCGTGCCCAGCACGCAGCCGATCAGGGCGAAGCCGAGATTCTGCAGGCTCATCGCCGCCGATAGACCAGTCAGAAGATATTGGAGGGTGTCCATCGCGTTCCTTCAAAGCCCGAGCGCGCCGGTCGGCAGCGGCACCTTCAGCCAGTGAAGGAAGACGTGGAACACGCCGAAGCTTCCCGCCACCGCGGTCAACGCGATGGCGGTGAGAGAGCGCGCGCCCAACGCAAGCAGCAGACCGGCGACGAAGAACAGCATGGTGAGCCGGAAGCCGAGCGGCTCAAGCAACACCGCGGCCGCGACCAGCGCGGCGAGCACGAGGCCGCCCTGAATAGCCGCACGCCGCTCCGGCAGAATGCTTGCGCTGCCCAGACTCGGGTCGCGCCAATTTTCAATCAGAACCAGGATTGTCAGAGCGAGCCCGATCAGGCTCAGCCAGAGCGGAAAGAAGCCCGGTCCAGGGCCCAATGCATCGATCTGCGCGTAGCCAGACGACGGTGACAAGGGCGGCGAGAAAAATCGCCGCCAGGCAAACGCACGCAATAATGCGCCCGCGCCGCATCCCCTCCCCTCATTGTTTTTATTGTTGGAAGGAAGGCTAACACGATCCGCGCGAGCGCAACAATCGATGCCGAACGCTTAGCGTTCGCGGCCGATTAGCGCGCAGTGGTGGTCGCCGGAGCGTTTACTGCGCCTTAAAGAACGCGCGCAGCTCGGCGTACGTCTCATCCGGCGCTTCCTCGGAGAGATAGTGGCCGCACGGCAGCGCCTTGGCGCCGCGGATGTCGGTCGCGTAGTTGTTCCAAATCTCGCCTGCCGACGGCCGGCTGTTGCGGCCGACACTGCCGGTCGCTCCCCAGAGAATAAGCGACGGGCACGTGATCTTCTTGCCGGCCTCGAAATCCTTGGTGTCCATCTCGAAATCGATCCCAGCGCAAGCCCGGTAATCGTCGCAGATGGCGCGTATCGTTTCAGGATTGCGGAAACACCGCTTGTATTCCGCCATTGCTTCCTTGCCGAAGAAACTCACGCCCTGCTTGGTCTTCGTGAGCTTGTACTCGATGAACCAGTCAGGATCGGCGCCCATCAGCTTTTCGGGCATCGGTGCAGGCTGGATGTTGAAGAACCAGTGCCAGGAAAACGTCGCCCAGGATTTGTTGATGTTGTTGAACAGGTGGTGCTGCGGGATGATGTCGAGGATTGCGGCGCGCTGCACGCGCTCCGGGTGATCGAGGCACATGCGGTGCGTCACGCGCGCGCCGCGGTCGTGACCGGCCACCATGAAGGTCTTGAAACCGAGCTTCTCCATAACCTCGACCTGATCCTGCGCCATTGCGCGAAACGAATAGTTCTCGTGCTTGTCGCCGCCCGGCGGCTTGGAACTGTCGCCATAGCCGCGCAAGTCGGTTGCAACCACCGTGAACTCCTGCGCGAGCCGCGGCGCGAACTTGTGCCAGGACAGATGCGTGAACGGGTTACCGTGCAACAGCAGCAGCGGCGGACCCTCGCCGCCGCGCATCGTGACGATGCGAGCGCCGCTGGTATCGATCTCGGTGCGCGTGAACCCGTCCATCATCATTTCCATTCCCCTTGATCTAGCGAAGGTAGTTTCATTCATCCGGCATGGCGGACTCAAGCGGCTAGTTGCCGGTCAGCGCCTCGGTGTTGCGTGAGACGAAGTAGATCGAGCCGGCGTAGGTCAGATGGGTCTGGTCTCCGGCGATCGGCTCAAAGGCCGTGCCCGGCACGGTGAGCAGGCATCCCCCCGCATTGCACAGCGTTGCGGGCGGCGAGACCACGGTTGCGCCGGCCGTCAGGAACGCGCGGCCGATCTGGTAGCTGACGGCGAACGCAGCCTGCACCAGATGATCCCGGTCGCGCAGCGGCTCATCCGATGCTGCCGCGAACGACGCGCGCGCGGTGCGGTAGTAGCGCGCAAGGATTTTCGGCACCGGCGCGTCCCACAGCGGAAACTGATTGACGCCGACAATCTTGCGGACACCCATCGATTTGAGACGCGAGATGGTCCACGCAACCAATTCATCGTCGAGCTTGGGCAACCCTTCGTAGATGTCCCAGCGCCCGGCCATGATCACGGTGTCCGGCTTCATCTGCCACATGCGCTGCATCACCGTCTCGTTGACCGACGCGCAGTCCGGGATGTAGGGGCTTTCGAACGAGAGAATCGGCGGGCACCCGCCATGGGCGAACGACACGACGTGAATGTCGTCTTTACCTTTCTCAATCTCGATCAAGCCGCGAAGCAAATGCGCGGCGTGCGAGTCGCCCCAAACCACGATCAGCCGTCGCCCGCCGGTGGGCGGGCACTCGGTCGTCACCGCGAACTCCGCGGTATCCTTGCGGGCGCACAGGTCCGTGCCATGCACGACTTCCGCTTCGCGCCGGAAATCCCTCAGCAGGTTCTGGGCCTCGCGCGGATAGCGGCCTGGGAAACCGCCGGCAAGATAGACAACCAAGCCGATGCATCCAATCACGGCCATGGCCGCCGCCAGCAGAACAGGCTTACGCGTATCCGGCTTGCCGAAGCGGATTGGCTTCTCAATGTACTGGTACGTCAGGTGCGCCAGCGCGAACGCCAAGGCAATGTACGCCGCCTTGGTCAGGTTGGTCGGCTCCTTGAACTGGACATGCCGCGCGAACGTCAGGATCGGCCAGTGCCAGAGATAAAGCGGGTAGCTGATGAGACCGACGTAAACGAGCGGGCGATAATTGAGAACGAGACGGTTCAGGGAAGCCTGCGGTCCGGCAAAAATCATGAGCGCAGTGCCGATGGTCGGCAGCGCCGCCCACCAACCGGGGAAGGCGCGCTCCCGGCTGATCAGGACAACGGCGGCGGCGAGAAGTGCGAGACCCGACAGCGACAGGGCTTCGCGTATCTGGACCGAAGGACCGCCGCGATCCGCCGCCACCAGAGAAGCGATCGCCAGGATGCCGCCGAGCATCAGCTCCCAGAAGCGCGTGAAGGGCAGATAGAACGCGGCGAGCTGATGGGAGCCCGTCAGCCAGACATTGCAGACAAACGAGGCCACCAGCAGCCCGGCCGCGATCAGGAACGGCGAGTACCGCCAGCGCCACGCCAGTAGCATCAGCACCGGCCAGACGATGTAGAACTGCTCCTCGACGCCCAGCGACCACAGATGCAGCAGCGGCTTGAGCTCCGACGAGGTGTCGAAGTAGCCGGCTTCGTTCAGGAAGGTGAAGTTGGCGATGAACACCGCCGCGGCGGCGGCGTGCTTGCCGAGGTCGCGGTAATCGAGCGGAAACAGCAGCAGCCAGCCGGCGACCAGGCTGGCGGCCAACACCAATGCGAGTGCCGGAAAGATGCGCCTGATCCGGCGCGCGTAGAAGTCCGCCAGCGTGAAGCTGCCGTCCTCAAGGCCGACGACGATGAGCCGCGTGATCAAAAAGCCGGAAATGACGAAGAAAACATCGACGCCGATAAAGCCGCCGGGCACGTAGCGCGGAAAAAAATGAAAGCCGATGACCAGCAGCACGGCGACGGCACGCAGCCCGTCGACATCGCCGCGATAGGCCGCGCGATCGGAAGCCATCAGCCTCAGTCTTCTTCCATGTTGGAGCCGGGCCTCACCGGCGCTTCCGGCATCTTATCCTTGCGCTGCCGCAACAGCGTCTCCTTGCCGGTCTGTTCCCAATCGCCCGCCACGGTGCGCCGCGCGTATTGCTCCCAGGTGTCGGTCCAGTCCTCCAGCGTGTAGCCGTGCCAGGGCGCCTGCACGTTCAACGGTGGCAGCTCCAGCTCCTCCCAGAGCTTGCGGGCGTGCTCCATGAACTCGCGAGCCGGCAGCGCGAGCGGCGGCATCGGCCGCTTGCGCGTCGCGTCGACCAGCAGCCCGGAATCGGTCTTGCCCGGCCCGTATTGCGCGCCCTGCACGCCGCCACGGTGCCGCACGATATGCATGTCCTCGGCCGGATTAGTGCGGTAGGCGAGCGACCACAGCACCGCGTCCATGCTGGCGGGGTCGATGTCCTCGCTCACCGCAATGACGATCTTGCCGCAGTTCGATTGCAGCGTCGAAGCACCATGCAGGCCGCGCCACACTTCGGTGCGCGGCGTGTTTGCGGCGAACTGCAGGAAGATCACCGGCCGCAAGTTGGTCAGCCGCTCGTGCATCGCGACCCGGCGGATGCCTTTAACGCCGAGGCTCTGCTTGAGGTGCGCGAGGAACAGCGGCTCGTAAGCCACCTTCTTGATGACGCTGCTCTCACTCGGCGTCACCTGGCTGATGATCTGCGCGAACACCGGCTTGCGTTTCATGGTGATCGCGGTCACCTGCATCGGCATGTTGTAGCCTTCGAGCGCGACATAACCATTGCTCTCGCCGAACGGCGCCTCCGGCTCCAGCACGCTAGTGTCGATCAGGCCCTCGACCACGATCTCGGAATCGGCCGGCACTTCGAGATCGATGGTGCGGCAGCGAACCATGCGGATCGGCGCGCCGGCCGCCCCGCCGGCCACCGCCATCTCGTCCATATCGATCGCGAGCTTTTGCGGCCCGGTGAACATCACGATCGGCGCGCAGCCGACCACGACGGCGATCGGCATCTTCTCGCCGCGCTCGCGATACTTCAGCCAGTGCAGATAGCCGCCGGCACCGGTCGCCTCGCGCGCGACCATGCGCACCACCAGGCGGTCGCTCGCTTTCAACGCGGCTCTGTAGGTGCCCATGTTGCGCACGCCGCTGTCGGGATCCTTGGTCACGCAGAGCGTTGCGGTGAGATAGGGCGCCGCGTCGAAGCCTGGCGTCGAGACCGGCACAGGCAGAACCTTGAGGCCGCCATCCGGCGCCCGCAGCGCGTCGCCTTCGATCACCACCTCCTGGCAAGGCGCGTCGGTCACCGCGACCGGCGGAATGGGATTGCCGATCGCATGCATCCAGGCGTCGCCGATCTGATCGACCGGCAGTCCCATACCCATGGCGTAGATTTCCGGCGACGAAGCCAGCGCGCCGACCACGACCGGCATCTCGTAACGCTTGCCCTTGGAGTCGATCACGTTGGTGAACAGGAACGCCCGCCGCTGCTCCTCCGGCACGCCGCCGATGAATTGCCAGCGCACCAGCGGATTGAGCTCGGTGTCCTTGTTGATCGGCCGGACGATGTGCACCAGCAACCCGGCGGCTTCGAGGTCGGCCAAGTGCTGCTGAAGGTCGAGCCGGGGGCGACTGGAAACACCGGCTTCGGGTTGGGATGCTGGGTTGTCGAGCATGGGAATAATTGTCGCGTGGACGGTATCACTGGTGCGTCCCAGACGCCCCAAAAGCCTCGCATAAACCAGGGGTTGGGCTCGAAATTTATGCTGCGATGCAGCAAGTCATTTGACATGCGGCTTTGATGAGCATAATAAATTGAGAGCGAACGTTCATTCTCACTTAGCCGGGGAGCTGGATGGCGCGCGCCGTCAACGTTCAACGTCAATCCGACCGACGCGACGAGATTCTAGACGCCGCGCAGCGCTGCTTTGTCCGCAGCGGTTTCCATCAGACCTCGATGCAGGAAATCTGCGCCGAGGCCGGAATGAGCCCCGGCAACCTCTACCGTTATTTTCCTTCCAAGGAATCGCTGATCGCCGGCATCGCCGAGCGCGACCGCGCCGAGGTGGCGCTGGAGTTCGCCAACGCCGACCTGTCGCACGGCTTTTTCGCGGTGCTGGAGGGCATGGCGCACCATCACTTCGCGGTTCGGCCGGACGAGCAGGTCAAGCTGTGCACCGAGATCATGTCCGAGGCGCGCCGCCATCCGGAGATCGCGCGCATCTCGGCCGGCTTCGACGCCGATGTGAAGCGCTGGCTGATCGATCTGTTCAAGGCCGGCGTCGAGCGCGGCGATCTGTCGCCCGACGTCGACTTCGACGGCGTCGCGACCATGCTGATGATCATCGCCGACGGCGTGTGGTGGCGCCGTGCGCTCGACCCGAATTTCAAGCCGGAAACGGCATTGCCGATTTTCATGGACATCGCGCGTCACATGCTCCGCACGCCGGAGCGCGCCAGCGCGGGGGCAACAAAATGAGAGCAAGACATCTCACCGCCATCGGCCTGGTCGCAGGCGCCGCGCTGTGGATCGCGTCCGGCCATTTCCTGCCGCATGAAACGCCGGAAAGCCGCGCCGCCATCCAGCCGCCGGCCGCCGCCGCGGCGCCGCCGTTCCGCGTCGCGGTGCTCGACAGTCAACTGGTGCAGCATCACCGCAAGCTGCTGCTGTCGGGCCGCACCGAAGCCGACAAGAAGGTCACGCTGTTTGCGCGCACCGGCGGCATCCTCACCGACCTGCGGGTGCGCCGCGGCAGCCGCGTCCAGAAGGGCGACATCATCGCCATCCTTTCGGACGAGGCACGCGAGGCGCAGGTCATGCAGGCCAAGGCGCTGGTCGAGCAGCGCAGGATCGAGCTCGACGCCAAGCGCCGGCTGATCGAGCTCAACGCCGTGCCGCGCCTCGAACTCTCCAGCCTGGAAGCACAGCACAAGGCGTCCGTGGCTGCGCTCGCCATGGCGGAGGCTGAGCGCGACCGCGGCCTGCTGATTGCGCCCTGGGCGGGCGTCATCACCGAGCTGACCAGCGAGGTCGGCGGCGCCGCGTTCTCGTTCGCCGGCAAGGAGATCGGCCAGATGGTGGCGCTCGATCCGATGCTGGGAGTGGTCGAAGTGTCGGAGCGCAGGCGGCAGGGCGTGAAAGTCGGCCAGACCGCCGAGATCCGGCTGGTCAGCGGACAGACGGCGCAAGGCAAAGTCCGTTACGTCTCGCCGTCCGCGAGTCAGACCACCCGCACCTATCGCGTCGAGCTTGAGATCGCCAATTCCGACGGCGCGATCCCGGACGGCATCACGGTGGAGGTGGCGATCCCGCTCGATCCAATTCCCGCCACGCGCATCCCGCGTTCGGCGCTGACCTATTCGACCGCGGGCCAGCTTGGCGTGCGTATCGTCAATGCAGAGAGCATCGTCGAATTTCTGGCGATCACGATCCTCGAGGACGACCAGTCCTTCATGTGGGTCGGCGGCTTGGCGAACGGGGCGCGCCTTATCGTGCAGGGCCAGGATTTCGTGCGCGAAGGCCAGAAGGTCGAGGCCGTCAGCACCGCTCCACATACCGCCCAACGCTGAGCCGAAGCTGAAAAGATCACCGCCATGTTCCGATTGATCGACTACGCCATCAGCCACTCACGCCTCACGATCGCGCTGCTGCTGTTCCTGCTCGGCGCCGGCTTTGTCTCTTATGTTACGATCCCGAAGGAGGCCGAGCCCGACGTCAAGATTCCGATCATCTACGTGCAGCTCACGCAACGTGGCATCAGCCCGGAGGATTCCGAGCGGCTGCTGCTCAAGGTTGTCGAGACCCAGCTCAAGCAAGTCAGCAACGTCAAGGAAATGCGCTCGACCGCTTTCGAGGGTGGCGGCTACGTGTTGCTCGAGTTCGAGGCCGGTTTCAACTCCAACGTCGCGCTCGCCGACGTGCGCGCCAAGGTCGACCAGGCGAAACGCGATCTGCCGAAGGACGCCGACGAGCCGCGCGTGCAGGAGGTCAACCTGTCGCTCTATCCCGTGCTGGTGGTGGCGCTGGCCGGCGACGTGCCCGAGCGCACGCTGCTAAGGATCGCGCGGCAGGCGAAAAATGCCATCGAGCAGGTGCCGGGCGTGCTTTCCGCGGAATTGCGTGGCGCGCGCGACGAGGCGGTCGAGATCATCTCCGAGCCGATGCTGATGAAGAGCTACGGCATCTCGCTCGACCAGATGATCGCCGGCTTCAATGCGTCCAACACGCTGACCGCGGCCGGCTCGCTCGAAGGCCCCACCGGGCGTTTTGCCGTGAAGGTGCCGAGCCTGATCGAGCGGCCGCAGGACGTGCTCAACATGCCGATTGCGGCCTCCGCGGGCGCGTCGGTGACGCTCGGTGACGTCGCGCAGATCAAGCCGACCTTCAAGGACGCCACGTCGGTGACGCGGGTCAACGGGCGCGCGGCGATGACGGTAGAAGTCTCCAAACGAACCGGTGCCAACCTGATCGAGACCGTCGACGGCGTAAAGCGGACCATGGGCGCGTTGAGCAAAACCTGGCCGGAAGCCATCAAAGTATCGTTCACCCAGGACAAGTCCAAAACCATCCGGCAGATGCTGGCCGACCTGCAGAATTCGGTCGCCACCGGCGTGCTGCTGGTCGTGGTGATCATTCTGTTCTCGCTCGGCTTCCGCGCCTCGCTGTTCATCGGCATTGCCATTCCGGCGTCGTTTCTCGCCGGTGTGCTCGGCCTGCACCTCGCCGGCATGACCATCAACATCGTCGTGCTGTTCTCGCTCATCCTCGCGGTCGGCATGCTGGTGGACGATGCCATCATCGTGTCCGAATTTGCCGAACGCCGGATGGCGGAGGGTATGCCGCCGCGTGAAGCCTATTCGCTCGCGGCCAAGCGCATGTCGGGTCCCGTGATCGCCGCCACCGCGACCCGAGTTGCCGCGTTCTCGCCGCTGCTGTTCTGGCCCGGCCTGGTGGGCGAGTTCATGAAATATCTGCCAATCACGCTGATCGCCACGCTGTCCGCGTCGCTGGCAGTGGCGCTGTTCTTCACGCCAACGCTCGGCGCGCTGCTTGGCCGCGCCGCACAGATCCCGCACGACGAGCGCACCGCCGACCGCGGCCCTTACATGCGCACCGTGCGCGCCGCGCTGCGCAACCCCGGCACCACGCTGGCGCTGGTCGCGCTCCTCCTGGTCGCCGTGCCGGTCGCCTACGGAAAGTTCGGCCGTGGCGTCGAGTTCTTTCCCAACGTCGAGCCGGATTTCGGCCAGGTGATCGTGCACGGCCGCGGCAACATCGCGCTCGAGGAAAAGAACAGCGTCATCGCCGAGGTCGAGAAGCGGGTGCTGAACACGAAGGGACTTTCGACCGTTTACACCCGCGTCGGCGAGCAGCCGCGCGGCTCAAGCGAGATCAGCGAAGACACCATCGGCGTCATTCAGTTCGAATTCTCCGACTGGAAGACGAGGGCGAAGGCCCACGAGATCATGGACGACATCCGCAAGGCCACCGCCGACATTCCCGGCGTGCTGGTCGAAGTTGCGGCGCCGCGCGCCGGCCCCCGACCGGCAAGGCCGTGCAGGTGCAGATCGGCGCGCTGAATTCCGAGCTGGTTCCCGCTGCCGCGAAGAAGGTCGCCGCCATTGTCGGCAAGCATCCCGACGTGCGCGACATGGACGACGGCCAGCCGCTGCCGGGCATCGATTGGAAGATCGAGGTCAACCGCGCCGAGGCCGCGAAATACGGCGCCAGCCCCAGCACGGTCGGCACCGCGATCCAACTCGTCACCAACGGCGTCAAGGTCACCGAGTATCGGCCGACCGACAACGACAAGGAGGTCGACATCCTGGTGCGCTTCCCGGAGAGCAAGCGCAACCTCGACCAGATCGACGAGCTGCGCATGCAGACGCCGTCGGGCTACGTGCCGCTTGGCAACTTCGTCGAGCGCGTTGCGACGCCGCGGGTCGGCCATATCAACCGGATCGCCGGCAACCGCGTGATAACGGTGTCCGCCAACGTTGCGGCGGGCGTGCAGACCGCCAAGGTTCAGGAAGACATCGCCGAGGAATTGGCCAAGGCCGATCTCGGCGCGGGCGTGACGTGGCGCCTCAAAGGCGAGGACGAGGAACGCGCAAAGGCCTCGGCCTTCCTACTCAAGGCGTTCGGCACCGCGATCTTCCTGATCTTCGCGATCCTGCTGGCGCAGTTCAACCGGCTGACCTCGGTGTTCCTGGTGCTTACCGCCGTGATGCTCTCGACCATCGGGGTGCTGCTTGGGCTCATGATCATGGGCCAGCCGTTCGGCGTGGTGATGACCGGCATCGGCGTCATCGCCAACGCCGGCGTGATCGTGAACAACAACATCGTGCTGATCGACACCTACGACCGGTTGCGCCGCGAAGGCCGCGAAGCCTACGACGCGATCATCGAGACCTGCCGCGAGCGCGCGCGGCCGGTAGTGCTCACCGCGGTGACCGCGATCCTGGGCGTGCTGCCGATCGCTTTCGGCATGAACATCGAATTCATGACGCGCGAGATCACGGTCGGCGCGCCGGCCACGCAATGGTGGATCCAGCTCTCCACCGCGATCGTGTTCGGCCTCGGCTTTGCGACGGTGTTGACGCTGATCGTGACGCCGGCAGCGCTGATGCTCATCGAGCAGATGCGAGAAAAGCGCATCCGCTTCACTTCGGCAGCGGCCGCGCGTTTCGCGCGGACTACTTGACCAGGCCTGTCGCCCTGACGACCGGCGCCCAGCGCGCCGTTTCCTGCTCGATATAGGCCCTGGCTCGGTCCGGCGTGTCGCTGATCGGCTCCAGGCCCGAGTTCGATCAGAATTTTCTGGAACGCCGGATCCGCCATCACCTTTTGATTAGCCGCTGCAATCTGGTCGACGATGGGCTTCGGCGTTGCGGCCGGCGCGAACACGCCGACGAACAACTGACCGACCTGGTTGGCGAAGCCGGCCTCGATGGCCGTCGGAATCTCCGGAGCGCCCTTCAGCCGTTCGTTCGAGAACACCGCGAGAATGCGCACCTTGCCGGTCTTGTGGAATTCCAGCACCTGGCTGGTGACGTTCGGCGTTCCCGCCGGAATATGGCCACTGACAAGATCGGCAATGGCGGGGCCCGCGCCCTTGTACGGAACGTGCGTCAGCTCGTTGAGCCCCGTCGCCTGCTTGAGCTGCTCGGCCGCAAGATGCGTCATCGTCCCGGTGCCGGCTGAGCCGTACGACAGTTTGCCCGGATTGGCCTTGGCGTAGTCGACGAATTCCTTGAGCGTCTTCACCGGCAGCGCGGCGTTCACCACCCAGGCAACCGACGCAACGCACAGGATCGAGATCGGCACAAAGTCCTTGATCGGATCGTAGGACAGCTTCGCCGACGTCATCGGGTTGAGCACCAGCACGCTGGTGTTGCCGAGCAGGATAGTGTGGCCGTCGGCGGGCGAGCGGGCCACGTCCGTCGCGCCGATGGTGCCGGCGGCACCGCCCTGGTTCTCGACATAGATGGTGCCAAGCGGGCCCTTCATGCGCTCCGCCCAGTGACGGCCGACGATGTCCGTCACGCCGCCTGCGGAGAACGGGATCATTAGCTTGATCGGGCGATCCGGAAATTTCGCCTGCGCCAGCGCGCCATACGGCAGCGCCGTTGCCGACAAGGCTCCCAATCCGACCTGAAGAATCTCGCGCCTGTTCATGGCCTGCTCCTGAAACGCCGCAGGCTAGGCCAGCGGTATCTAAACAGCCAGCCCAGTTTGCGCGCATCAGCGCCGCACCCGTGTGCAGCGTCGGCGCGTGGTGCACTCAAGAAAAAGCGCCTAGGCTTACCACAAAAGTTGGGAGGATTTTTCATGACCGACCGCAAGGACGATCCAGCCTTCATCTATTTTCCGACCAACTACCGCTGGTCGATGGGCCTGCTGCTGAACCTGAGCGCAGCGCCGTGGGGCGGCGCCGAGATCGATGAGATCAACCGCGTCGGCCGCGCGCTCAAGGACAAGGTCGGGGACGACAAGGCCTGGTTTGACGAGTGGGCCAAGATGGGTGACAAGATCGAGGCCCGCGGCCGCGAGGAAGAGAAGAAGGGCCATAAACTGACTGCCGCAGCCTGCCTGATGCGCGCATCGCACTATTACCAGACCGGCGAGCGGTTTCTGCAGCGCGATCCGCGCGCGCCAGCGATCTACAAGAAGGCGGTGAAGTCGTTCGCCGACGCCGCGACGATGATCCAGCGGCCGCGCATCGAATCCGTTGAAGTGCCTTACGGCGACAAATCGCTGCCGGCGCTGTTTGTGCACGCCGCGCCGGAAGCGGCCGGTAATAAGCCAGGCCCTGCGCTGGTGTTCTTCGACGGCTTCGACGTCACCAAGGAGATTCAATATTTCAAGGGCGTGCCCGATCTGGTTGCGCGCGGCATCTCCTGTCTGCTGGTCGACGGGCCGGGCAACGGCGAGAGCGTGCGCTTTCGCGATCTGCCGCTGATCGCCGAGACGGAGCAATACGGCACCGCGGCTTATGAATATCTTGCAGCGCGCAAAGAGGTCGATCCCAAACGCATCGGCGTGATGGCAATCAGCCTCGGCGGCTACTACGCACCACGCGCCGCTTCATTAGAGCCGCGCTACGCGGCCTGCATCGCCTGGGGCGCGCAGTGGGATTATTACGATGTGTGGAAGCGGCGCTTCGACCTGCTGGATTCCGGCAAGGTACCGTCTCTCTCGGTGCCGCCGGAGCACCTGATGTGGATTTTCGGCGTCGACACGCGCGAGGCCGCGATGAAGAAGCTCGAAGGCTTCCGGCTCGACGGTATCGTGCAGAAGATGCGCTGCCCGTTCCTGCTGCTGCACGGTGAAGGCGACGAGCAGATCCCGCTGTCGCTCGCC
Source organism: uncultured Alphaproteobacteria bacterium (assembly GCA_963711955.1). Taxonomy (GTDB): domain Bacteria; phylum Pseudomonadota; class Alphaproteobacteria; order Rhizobiales; family Xanthobacteraceae; genus Z2-YC6860. The sequence goes on from CAVQGC010000018.1 coordinate 265,684, forward strand.
GAACAGTGCTTTGCCGCAGTCGGCTCCAAGCAGAAAACGCTCAGGGTATTCACACGCGAGGAAGGCGGCTTCCATCACTGTCAGGTCGACGACGTGACCATCGGCTTGCATTTCATGTGGGACTGGCTGGCGGATGTGCTGAAGCCGGAGACGTGAAGGTAGCCTGTCCCACGATCAATGGAAGTTACGGCCTTTCGGCATAACCTGGGCCGTGTCCCGGGCGGCCGAGACATCTTCCAGCACTGGTTTGCCTTCCTTCAGCATCGTGACCAGCGCATCGCCCGAGTGCGGATGGCGCTGACGTGAATAGACAGGACGCTTGATCACATCGGGCGGCATCGTCACATCGATGCGGTCGGCCTGCTCCGACAGCCGCCCCAACAGCGGCGTCAAATCCTCGAAGTGATCCGCGACGATGTGAATCACGTTCTTCTCGTTCTGCAGCACGCCGGCCACGCTGATCAGCCGCGCGCCCATCACCACCGGACGATACTCCTCGAACTTGCGCGGCCAGACGATGGTGTTGGCGATCGCCGTCTCGTCTTCCAAGGTCATGAAGATCGCATTGCCGGTGCCGGGCCGCTGGCGCACCAGGACAATGCCACCGATGGTCACGCGCCGGCCCGGAACAAGGGTGGGAAGCAACTCGTGCCGCACGATGCCGCGCGCGTCGAGATCGCGGCGCAGGAATGACACCGGATGCGCCTTCAGGGACAGATGCAGATGACGATAGTCCTCGATCACCTGCTCACCCGGCAGCATCGCAGGCAAGTTCGCATCCGGCTCCAGCGCCGGCATGCTCACGCGCGCGAACAGCGGCAGATTGTCCTTGTCGCCGGCCCGCTGAAGGGCTTTCACCGCCCACAACGCGTCGCGGCGGCTGAGGCCGAGCGAGTTGAAGGCGTCGGCGTGCGCGAGTTTCTCGATTGCCTTGGGCGGTAATCCGGTGCGCAACCAGAGATGCCGGACGGAATCGAAGCCGGCGCCACGCAGGCTTTCGATTTTTTTTGCCCATTCCTCTGAGAACCCGTCAATCTGGCGCAAGCCAAGACGAACCGCGTGTGTCGTCAGGATATCCGCGCTCATTGACGAATGGCGTGCATGCAATTTGCCTTGTGGCGCGGGTGTGCCTTCCAGCGAGCAATCCCAATTGGAGTGGTTCACATCGACGGCACGCACCTCAACGGCGTGCTCCTGCGCGTCGCGCACGAGCTGCGATGTAGCGTAAAAGCCCATTGGCTGGCTGTTCAGCAATGCCGCTAAGAACACGTCCGGGTAGTGGCATTTAATCCAAGCTGACGTATACACGAGGTTGGCAAAGCTCGCGGCGTGGCTCTCCGGAAAGCCGTAGCTACCGAAGCCTTCGATCTGTTTCCAACAGTCAGCGGCGAATTTCGCATCGTAGCCGTTTACTTCCATGCCCTTGAGAAATTTCTTCTCAAACGTTCCTATCGTGCCGACACGCTTGAACGTTGCCATTGCACGCCGCAATCGGTCTGCCTCGCTAGGTGCAAATCCTGCGCCATCAATGGCAATGCGCATGGCTTGTTCCTGAAAAAGCGGTATGCCGAGCGTCTTGTGAAGGATGCTTTCCAAGTTTTTTGATGGATAGGTCACGGGATCAATCTTCTCCCGTCGCCGCAGGTACGGATGCACCATGTTGCCCTGGATCGGCCCAGGCCTAACAATCGCCACCTCGATCACCAGATCATAGAATTTTTCAGGCCGTAGCCGCGGCAGCATCGACATCTGCGCGCGACTTTCGATCTGGAACACACCGATGGTATCGGCGCGCTCGATCATCTTGTAAGTTCGCTCGTCCTCATCCTGCATGGAGAGATCGCGGGTGTCATCGTAATGACTCCTAAGAAAATCGAATGAACGCTGCAAACATGTCAGCATTCCGAGCGCCAACACATCGACCTTGAGAAGGCCAAGTGCCTCCAAATCATTCTTCTCCCACTCGATAAATGTTCGATCATCCATCGCTGCATTTTCGATGGGTACGACCTCATCCAGCCGCGACCGCGTGATGACGAAACCACCGACATGTTGTGAGAGATGGCGCGGCGTATCGATCAACTGATTGGCGAGGTCCATGACTTGCTTCAATCGAGCATCAGAAGGATCAAGCCCCAGTCTTCGCGCCTCCTGCTTCGACACCCCCTTGGACGACCAGCCCCAAAGCGTACTGGCAAGCGCGGCGATCGAGTCCGATGAAAGACCAAATACTTTTCCTACCTCGCGAATTGCGCTGCGCCCGCGATAGCGAATGACCGTCGCAGCAATACCGGCTCGCTCGCGACCATATTTTTATAGATGTGCTGAATAACCTCCTCGCGGCGCTCATGTTCAAAATCAACGTCGATATCAGGGGGCTCACCGCGATCTTCAGAGATAAAGCGTTCAAACAAAAGATCGACTACCTTTGGCGATACGTCGGTTACCCCAAGGCAATAGCAAATCAGTGAATTAGCGGCGGAACCTCGGCCCTGGCATAAAATTGGAGGTGTGAGACCACGTGCATATTTGATGATGTCGTAAACTGTCAGAAAAAACGGCGCGTACTCAAGTTTGCCAACCAATTTCAATTCCGCATCCAGTATTTTTCTGACCTCCGAATCAACGCCACCAGGGAAACGTTTTTTGGCTCCCTCTTCGCAGAAAGTCACCAATGCTTCCTGCGGCGTCGCATAGCCATCTCGTGTTTCGTCAGCGTATTCGGTCTTACGCAATTCCTCGAGCGAGAAATTGCATCGATTCAGAAAGCGCTGCGTCTCCACGATCGCTTTTGGCGCATGGCGAAACAATCGCGTCATTTCGGCCGGCGGTTTCAGATGACGCTCTGCATTGGATTCAAGAATCCTTCCTGCTTCTTCCAACGTCAGATGCTCGCGAATGCAGGTCACCACATCCTGCAACTCTCGGCGTACAGGCACGTGATAGAGAACGTCATTGACCGCAATAAGCGGGACAAAAGCCCTATCGGCGATATCGCCCAGGCGAACGAGACGGCGCTGGTCGTCGCCCCGATAGAGCATACTGGCCGCGAGCCAGACTGATCGCGGCGCGGCTTCTTTCAACCGGACCACAAGCAATTCAAGCCGCCCAGCCTGGATGCGCGCCGGCGGCATGACAATAAGATTGAGACCTTCAGTATGATCCAGAAGATCCGGTAGCTTGAGAACACATTCGCCTTTATCGGTGCGAAGCTTGCCAAGCGAGAGCAGCCGTGTGAGGCGTCCCCAGGCGGCGCGGTGACTTGGATAAGCGAGAATATCGGGCGTCTCATCAGCAAAGACCAGTCTTGAACCGACGGCTAATTTGAATGGCGGAGCTGGCTCGAGCGTTTCTGGAGGATTTTTCTTTGCTGCATTGTCCTGGCGTTCTTTCTCTTCCTCGGCCAAAGCTCTGATTTGGGTAAGGGCTCGCACGACACCGGCCACGCTGTTGCGGTCCGCGATGCCGATCCCCGTGAGACCTAAATGTCTGGCTTGGGCGACAAGCTCTTCCGGATCGGAAGCGCCACGCAAGAAGGAGAAGTTGGTGGTGACCGCCAACTCAGCATAGGGCTCGATCTTGGTTGGTTCACGTGCGGTCGAACGCGGCGCCGAGGCAATCGAAACGACATTCCCGCTCATGCGAAAAGGCCGTGCACATACCAGCGCGGCGCGAGCTTGCCGGTTTGAGCAAGCCCTTCGCGATAAAGCCAAAAGCGGGCGCCTGTTTCGCTCTCAACCCGGAAATAATCACGCGTGAGCTTCTCGCCCCGGTCGTTACGCCACCACTCCATTGCGATGCGCTCGGGTCCTTCGAAGGCAGCAATCTTTTGCCAGTCCTGTTTCCAAAGGTCGGGCCATTCATCGCCTTCTTTCACCCAACGAAAGCGAGACAGCGGGCCGTCCGGCACCTGATGAACGACAGAGATGGGCTGCGGTTTGGAAAACAGGCGGACTGGCCGCAGTGCACCGAGGCTATCCTGTGTGAGCAGCGGTGCTGATGATGTCTCTCTTCACCCCATGCGCCGGCACGGCCGCGGCCGCATACTCCGGAATGTGCGTGTCCTGCGGCACGATGCGCGTCACGCGGCGCAGGCCGAAGCGCGCGCCCAGCCGATCGACCAGATGGTCGAGTTCTTCGGCGTGATCGTCGCCGCCAAGCCCTGTCTGCGCCGGATCGGTGCGCTCAGTGACCAGCGCCGAGAGCCGCACCGTGTCGTAGCCGAAGCCAGGATCGCAGGCGTCGCCAAGAACGGCGAGCCGCTCCTCGAATAATTTCCTGATGCGTGGCGGATCGCGCAGCGGCGAGCCGGTGCCGAGCTCGAGGCGGTGTACCGCGCCGTCGGCACGAAACAACGCCACCTGAAACAAGCGCCCGCCCTCGCCGCGCCGATCCAGCACGGCGACCAACTGGCCCGCCAGCCTCTCGATCGTGCCCAGCACATCGGCCTCGCGCGCGATGGGGTCGGCGAACCGCTGTTCGGCCATCGCCGCGGGCAGCGGCAGGCGCGGCGAGATCGGCTCTTCGATATGACCTAGCGCCTGATCGAGACGGAGCAGCAATTCCTGGCCGAAGCGCGCGGCGAACGGCGCACGCGGGCGCGACATGAGATCAGCAACGCAAGTCAGACCGGATGTCTTCAGATCGACAACAGTCTCGGCATCGACGCGCAGCGCTGCGATGGGCAGGTCCAACATCGTGGCCCTGGTCTCACCGGCCGGAACGATGCCCTGCTTACCATAACGCGCGACACCCCATGCGCAGCCGGCGGTGTCGGCCACCGCGACGCGGGCGCGCAATCCCTGTTGCGCAAGCCGCACGATCAGATCGCGGGCGAGCGCGGCTTCGCCGCCAAATAAATGAGCGCAACCGGTGACGTCGAGCAGCAAACCATCCGGTGGATCGAGACCAATCAGTGGCGTGTAGCGATCGCACCAGTCGGCAATGCCTTCGAGCAGCCGCCGGTCCGCCTCCGGATCGGCTTCCACAACAGGTAATTTCGGAAACATGGCGCGGGCGTCGGCGAGACCCATGCCGGCTTTCAATCCGAGCCGCGCCGCATCGTCGGTCAGCGCCATGATGCGCTGCGCGGACTGGACCGGCGCCACGACGACGAAAGTTTCAACCGGTTTGGACGAGCGGCGCTCGACCCGGTCGGTCGACAGCCGCCTGAGCCAGACCGACAGGTAACGCCGGGACGAAGACATGTTCATGATGATCCCACTCGATGATCCAGCGGCCGGCGGGTCCGCGCCGGTTCTTGCGAAGCGAAAGGTCAAAACGCACGCGGCCAAGCCCGCCATAGGCATCGGGCCGGCTGAGCGCCGGCGCGATCGACCAGCGCGTCGCTGCCGCGCTCGGCACGGCGGTGGCATTGTGGCGAACAAGAAGACCGAAGCCGGAGGTGCGGGTGCTTGCCCCTTCGCGCGCGGCAAGTGAAAGACGGCGCGTCGCGGTGAGATCGGCCACCGTCCCTTCGCCGGTCAGTTCGGCGATGACGCAGGACAATGCGCGGCAGCGCAGCGCCTCTTCCATCGCCCAAAGCACGTCGACCGGCTTCGGCACGCGCAACACGACGAGTTTCGCGGCGGCCACGCCGAACAGGTCGAGGCCGGGACCGTAAGGTCCGCCGCCTTCGGTCACGGCGTAATCCGTGCCGATCCAGAGCACTTCCCGCCGCTGGCCGCTTGCAATCGAAGCAAGCGCAAGGGCAAAGCCACTGGCGGCACCGAGGTAGCCAGGCTCCGAGGGAGCGACCTCATGCAGCGCGCCGCAGGACAGGCCGCCACCGAGCGCGGCATCGATGGCTGGATCCAAGCCGACCTCGCGCCCGCAGCCCGGAAGCGCCGGTTTCAGGCTAGGATCGATGCCGGCCAAGGACTGGCGGAGGCGGTTGCAGCGTGGGCGCGATGCAGCCCATGAGGGATACCTTGTGTTCTTGATTTGTTCTTATAGATTCCTTATCTCCCGCGACCTGTCAACCTTCTGATTTTCTTCTTGGTTTTCAATGGCTCGGAGAAAATCTAGTTATTCACAGATCGCTCGGAACCACATGTGCTGCCATGCATTTTCAAAATGACGCACTCAATTGAGCCAAATGAGTAATTCGATGCCTCATCTCCGAATACCTCCGCCAGCAAGCCGCCACCTGCCAACGCCTGTCGCGGGCGACTTTCGACATGGCCACCGCGGAGCGGCTGCGCTTCCTGGCCGCCGACTTACGGGCCAAGGCGGCAGCGATCGAGGATGATGGCGAAGACGTCCGCCTTCACATGATGCAGGGCAACGGTTTCGCCAGGTCGAACGGCGAGAGCAGCCCGGACTGACTTCCACACGTCTCCCGAAGTTCGGATAATCGGCGAACACGCGCGAGAATGCGTGCGACCAACCATCCGGACATGCTCACGATTCCGACGCGCCTTACCCCAGAACTGATCGAACGCCACACCGCCTCGGGCCATTGGCGCGGCGACACGATCTACGCGCTGGCCAAAGGTCATGCCGAGCGCGCGCCGGATTCCTTTGCCGTGCGCGACCGATATCCGCCGCATCACCTATCGCCAGCTTGTCGACGCCGCCGATGCGCTGGCGGCCGATCTGGCGCGGCGCGGCGTCGAGCCGGGCCAGCGCGTCGCGGTGTGGCTGCCGAGCCGGATCGAGAGCGTGGTGGCGCTGCTCGCCTGCTCGCGCGACGGCACGATCTGCTGCCCTTCGCTGCATCGCGACCACACCGTCGGCGAGGTGGTCGAGCTGCTGCAGCGGACCCGCGCGGCGGCGCTGATCGTGCAGGACGGCTACGGCGCGGACGCCGGCAAGCGCGACTTGATGGCCGCGCTGAAGGACGTGCCGACCCTGCGGCACGTCTATCGGCTGGAGCCGCACTCCGAGACGCAACACGACGCCGTTTGCCGGCACTCGGCGAAACGCCGGACCGGCGCGCCGCTGAAAAGCCGATCCCAACACCATCGTCTATCTCGCCTTCACCTCCGGCACGACCGGCAAGCCCAAGGGCGTAATGCACTCCGACAACACGCTGCTCGCCAATGCGCGCCAGCTCGCCAAGGACTGGCATATCGACGACACGTCAGTGGTCTTTTCGCTCAGCCCGCTCAGCCACAATCTCGGCTTCGGCGCGCAGGTGATGGCGCTGGCGATGGGCGGCGAGCTCGTCATCAACGACCTGCCGCGCGGCGCGAGCCTCGCCGACCGCATTCTCGAAACCGGCACGAGCTTCCTGGTCGGCGTGCCGCCGAATGCCATCGACCTGCTCGCCGAGATGCGGCGGCGCAACCTCAAGGGTCTCGGCCGGCTGACCGGCTTCCGCATCTCCGGCTCGGCGGTGCCGAGCGAGGTGGTGGCGGGCCTGATCCAGCAGGGCATCAGGCCGCAGAGCGGCTACGGCATGACCGAGAGCTGCTCGCACCAGTACACGCTGCCGGATGACGACGCGAAGCTCATCATCGAGACCTCGGGCAAGACCTGCCCCGGCTACGAGCTCCGCATCTTCAGCACCGACGATCCGGACACGGAAGTGCCGCGCGGCGAGGTGGGCCAGATCGGCGGACGCGGCGCGAGCCTGATGCTCGGCTATTTCGAGGACCGCAAGGCGACGGAAGACGCCTTCAACACCGGCGGCTGGTTCATGACCGGCGATCTCGGCTCGATCGACGAGAACGGCTACCTGCGCATCGCGGGCCGCAGCAAGGACATCATCATCCGCGGCGGCCATAACATCCATCCGGCGCGGATCGAGGAACTGGCGACGCGCCATGCCGCCGTGCAGCGCGCCGCCGCCGTGCCGGTGAAGGATGCACGGCTCGGCGAGAAGGTCTGTCTCGCCGTGGTGTTCCGCGCCGGCAAAAGCGTGGCCGCCGGACGAACTGCTGGCGCATCTCGACGCGGCCGGTCTGTCGAAGTTCGACATGCCGGAATATTTCCTGACGCTCGATGAAATTCCGCTGACCCCGAACGGCAAGATGCTCAAGCGCGCCATCGCCGAGGAATCGCGCAGGGGCGCGTCACGCCGCTGCCGGTGCGCTGGCAGACCAAGCAGGCGTCATAAGGAGAGCAAATGCGCGCGGTCGTGGTTCGCGAATTTGGAGGCATCGAGAACGCCGCGCTCGGCGACATGCCGAAGCCCGAGCCGAAGGCCGACGAGGTGCTGCTGCAGGTCAAATCCACCGCGGTCAATTTCGTCGACCTGGTGATGATGGGCGGCACATACCAGTTCAAGCCGCAGCTTCCATTCATCCCGGGCAAGCTGCCGGCCGGCGTCGTTGCCGCGGTCGGCCCGGGCGTGACGCAATTCAAGCCAGGCGACCATGCAATCGCCATGGCGGAGCAGGGCGGCTTTGCCGAATTCGTCGCCATGCCGGAAGGCCAGTGCGTCAAGCTGCCGCCGTCGCTGCCGTTCGACGAAGCTGCCGCGATGTCGCTGATCTACGACACCGCCTATTTCGCGCTGCGCGATCGCGCCCGGATCAAGCCGGGCGAAAGCGTGCTGGTGCTCGGCGCGACCGGCGGCGTCGGCCTTGCCGCGATCCAGCTCGCCAAGGCGATGGGCGGCATCGTGCTGGCGGGCGTCGCCAGCAAGGACAAGGCGGACATCGTGCGCGCGGCCGGCGCCGATCACGTCATCGATCTCGCCGCGCCGGACCTGAAGGAAAGCCTGCGCGCGCAGGTGTTCGACAAGGTCGGCAAGCAGGGCGTCGACATCGTCATCGACATGCTGGGCGGCGACTATTTCGACGCCGCGATCCGCGCGCTGGCCTGGTGCGGGCGGCTGGTCGTGATCGGCTTCGCCTCCGGGCGCATCCCGTCGATCAAGGCGAATTATTTTCTGGTGAAAAACATCGAAGTCTCCGGCATGCAGATCAGCGATTACCGCAAGCGACGGCCGGCCGACATGCAGGCCTGCTTCAAGGACATTTTCGACTGGCACGCGGCCGGCAAGCTGAAGCCGCTGCCGACCAAGGTCTATCCGTTCGAGCAGTTCGCGGAAGCGATGAAGGACATTCGTGACCGCAGGCAGCGCGGCCGCGTGGTGCTGAGCCAAGGCTAAAAAAATCACCGGGCCGCAACCGGCCCGGTGTGATGAACGTGGCGAACCTTGCCGACGCCGGATCAGTTCAGGGCGTTTTGCACGCCTGTGAAGGTGGTGTTCAGCTTCGAACCGAGGCCGATCACCGTGGCAATGATCGCAACCGAGATACCTGCAGCGATCAGGCCGTACTCGATGGCCGTGGCGCCGGACTCGTCAGCAAGGAATTTCCCGAACAAGCGCATCCTGCATCTCCCTAAAAATTTAACGACCGGGTCCGGCCGTGCAGTTTTCTAGCGAGCGGCCTGTAACGCTCGCTTAAGCGCGAGAGCCGAGTTCTAACGACGCGGTTAAACCGCGCTCAACCACGGCCGCCGCGGTTTTATCTAAAATATGTTCGCGTCCGGAAAAATGCGTGACGGATCAAAAGCCCGGCAAGCGCGGCGCGCCGCCATCAAAATGCACGCCCTCAAGGGCGAGCAGCTTCTGCTTGGTGGCAACGCCGCCGGGCGCGGAGAAGCCGCCGAGCTTGCCGCCCGCTGCCAGCACGCGGTGGCAGGGGATGACGATCGGCACCGGGTTCTGGCCCATCGCGGCGCCGACGTCGCGCGCAGCCTCCGGCCCTTCGAGGCCGAGCTGCTTGGCCAAGCGCGCCATAAGTCGTGGTGGTGCCGAAGCCGATCGCGCGCAACGCCTCGTAAAGCGAGCGGCGGAAATCGTCCATGCCGCCGAGATCGACCGGGATGGCGGAAAAATCCACCCGCTCGCCGGCGAGGTAGCGCGTGATGCCGGCGATGACCGGCATGACCACGGACGGCGGCGCCGCTGCGCCGGTGCTGCGGGATTTCGCAATCAGGCGCCGCTCGGTGACGGCGGGGTCTTTTTCCGGGAACTGCACAGCGACCAGACCGCGCTCGCTCCACGCGACGCCGCACGGACCGATCAGGGTGTCGAACACATGGTGATGCACGCTCATGGGTGTTTTCTACACCGAACCGCGATGGCGCCCCACCCGATTTCGGTCGGTTATTCATTGTTGCGCTGCGGAACGCAGCAGCCGCAGCCCGCGTTTCTCCGAGTGGGAATCAACAAGAGGAGCAACCCATGCCCGATCTTCCACCCGAAGGAGGCTCACCGCGCCAACTGACCATCCTGCGCAAGCACCAGGAATCCAACACGATGCTGGCGATCTTCATGGCGGGCATCGCCGGGCTGTTCATCGTCGCTATCGTCGCCGCGTACAACTACGCGACCAGTTCCAGCACGGCGCTTAACAGCAATCCGCCGGCCAGCGCCGGCTCGACCGTATCCCGCTCGCCTCCCGAGACGACCGGTTCCAGCAGCAACGCGCCGCCACAAAAGGCACTGCCTGACAAAACGATGAAGCAGCAATAGAGATGAAAAGCACCCGATCACTGGCGGAGCGGCGTAAGACGAACAGCAAACGCAATGCTCACCACGAAGGAAAATCGGACGGGCAAGATCAGGGCGTACGAAAGGATGAGCGTGGCCAGGAACAGCCGGCCGACCGGAAACGGGCGCTGAAGAACCGGTAAGCTGGATTCGACAAAAAGCGGCGCAACGCCCAGCGTTGCGCCGCTTCGTTTTCGGGTCTTACATCGGCCAGTACGGCGGCACGCCGTAATAATCATAGATCTGGCGCCCGCGCGCGGTGTCCCACTTCCATTCCTCGCCGGTGGCGTACTTCGGCGCGTTCTTGAGCTGCGCGTCGGTGATGTTGACCTCGTAACCGCCGAGCTTCTCGTTATAGGTGAGCCGCTGCCACGGGATCGGGTAGTGGTCTTCGCCCATGCCGAGGAAGCCGCCGAAGCCCATCACCGCGTAGGCCACCTGCCCCGAAAACTTGTCGACCATCACGCGTTCGATCTCCCCGATCTTGGTGCCGTCGGAGCGGTAGACGTTGGTTCCCTCGACCCGGTCCGAGCCGATCAGGTCGTGGCGGCCACGGGCCAGCGGGGTCGCCGCGCGGCCGGTATCGGTTGCCATGCTCATGGGCGTTTCTCCTGGTTTGTCATTCGTATAGATAACAAACGTGCAGGCGAAACCGGCGTTCCCGAACAGCCGGGTTTGGTGCGTCAAAGTCACGCCTCGCAAAAAAGGCTAAAAAATCCGCTTTTTACTGGAACGAAAAGGGCGGCAGAGCCTTGGCTTCCCAGGGATGTCAAAATACATAGGTCGGGATGACGACAGTGTACGAGTACCGCGCCAAGGCCAACGAGTTCTTGGCCAAGGCGCAACATGAAACCGACCGATCGCTGCGTGCCCAGTACGAACAGCTTGGCAGGAGCTATCTGCGATTGGCCGAGCAGGCCGAACTCAACCACAAAACCGACATCGTCTACGAGACGCCGGCCCGCGCGCCCCGCAGCAGCAGCAACAACAACAGCAAATCCAGCCCAAGCCGGATAAGGCCGAAGATTAGACCGGTTGTAAATTTGTATAGACGGCCCGCTAAATAGGCCTGCACAATCAACGATCACCGGTCGGGGCCGGTCATCGGGAGATTTTGCGCTCCCGTCTGCGACATGCGGGAACTGCTTTGTCTGCCTCCATCGTGCCGTTTCTGAAGGACGGATCGTTCGATCCGGAAACGATTCACGCCATGAGCGAGGCCTTCGACAGGGCGCGCAAGCTGCTGCACGACCGCGGCCAGCCCGGCATGGTGCTGGAGATCATCGCGAGCCGGATCATCGCGATCGCGGCGGCCGGTGAGCGCAACCCGGACCAGATGTGCAAGCAGGCGCTGGCGGCGTTCGGCATCGACCGCATCGACTGAAGAACTCTTTCGTGCGCGCATGATCTTTTTGGGAAACCGGTTCCCACTTTCCCGGATCATGCGCTAGGGCGCGGCTCCCTCACGCGGCGCCCGCGCCGCCTTCCATGCGACGGCGAGCGTGCGCGCCTGCTCGACCTGGTGCGGGCTGAGCTGCCGCGCAATGGTCCGGCAGCTTCCGGCGCCGGCCTGCGTGCCGCGTGCGACCGACAAATCGAACCACATGTAGGCGGTGATCAGATCCTTCGGAACGCCGCGGCCGCTCGAATACATCGCGCCGAGATTGAACTGCGCCAGCGAATCGCCCTGCTCGGCCGCGAGGCGGTACCACTTCACCGCCTCGGCGTCGTCCTGCAGCACGCCGCGGCCGGCGGTGTAGCAGGCGCCGAGATTGAACTGGGCGTGCGCATCGCCCTGCTCGGCGGCAAGCCGATACCACTTCACCGCCTCGGCATGGTTCTGCGGCACCAGCCTGCCCTTGCGGTACATGTCGCCGAGCGCCGACTGCGCGAAAGCGTGACCCATGCTGGCGTCGCGCCGCAGGCAACGCGCCGGCGCGCTGTCGCGACGGATCATGTCGGCGAGCTTGCGCGCGAGCCGCATCGGTCAGCGCTTGTTTTCTGACGGGCGCGCGAACGGCCTGTTGAGATGCTCGTAGGTCCGCGGCGCTGCCGGCTGCACAATCGGCGCGGCGGCCTGCCGCGGCAGCGACGGGTACCATTCGGCGGCCGCGTTCGCGATGGTCTTGGCCGGATTGGCCTCGCAATAGTCGCCGGCCGATTTCGCGATCTGGTCGTTGCTGAGATTGACGGCCGCGGCCGGCGCGCCGTTCGACGCCAGCGCCGCGTTCATGCCGCTCACGTAGCCGAGCAGCCAGCTCGACGCCTGGTGATAGAGCATGTCGCTCATGCGCGCGGCGCGGAGAAACTGGCTGCACGTCGTGTTGCCGACGCCGTGCAAGGTCTGCGCCCGCACTGACATCGGCATCAGCGCGATCAGCAATGCCGCAACCGCGGCGACGCGAACGTTCACACCCACGGCGAACTCACCTGTTTTCGGCACGCAACAATTCAACGCGAAACTATCACAGGAACCGCCGGCGGGTGGAGGCCGGCCATGACTCCACCGGCGCGGGTTTTTAAGTGCCGCGCGCACTGTTCCCATTTTCCGTCGCTCTCGTTGAGAGGATTGGAGCGCCCGGAAGGCGCCAGAGCGCTTGCGAGGCGCCCTCGAGCGGACCGCTATCGGGGGTCCGCTGCGCGCTCACGGCGATATCCCCGTTACCGGGGATCGCCGCTTCGGGAGCGCGCGGGCCCACTGACGGGGGGCCCAGCGCCTTCCCGGCGCTCCACTGCCGAGCTTTTTGGCCCGGCACTGGCGGCGGCCGATATGTGGGCCGCCGATCCTTCCCTCGCCGCGTCGGCACTGCAGCGCCTGGCGGATTGAGTTGGGATGCGGAGCGGTGTGACGGATAATTGTGGCGGTATTATGATTATAATCCTAGTTCGATCCAGCGCGACAGCACATTCGCGGACCGCTGCGACAAAATGTCTGGACTCGGGTCTGCCAACGTGAGCCGGTGGGAGCCGCTGCATACCGCAGCTTAAGGATCAAGCCGTGCAGGCTCTCCTACTGATGATAGTCTACATCTTCACCACAGCGCTCGTGCAGTTCCTCGGCTTTCTGATCAGCCGTGTCGTGCACCTGCAATTTCCGTCCACCAGCGTGATGACATTTCTGGTGCTGTTTCTCGCGGCGTTCGGCCTGGCATGGCCGGTCGCCGTGTTCGTCACCGAATGGTTGATCAAGCGCAGCGGCCGCAAGGTCGAAGTGATGGACGCGCGCGCGACCTGACGCCGGCGCGCTTCGACATCCGACAATCGGACCGGGAATCCACGCTCGCCGGGGCGCGCGGCGGCCATGCGGAGCCGTGCGCCGCGGCAGGGCAGGAACGCATCGCACTGCGGCGCGTTGAACAGGAGCACCATTTTGGAGCACCGATGCGGATTCTGGCCATTCTCTTTGTTCTCGCCGCGGGCGGCGCGCCGGTTGCGCACGCCGCGGACGATTCGCGCGAGCTCGTCACGGCCGCGAACGCCATCCTGTGCATGGAGCCAGGCAGCCTGAACGCAGCGAGCCAGCCGGACATCGCGCAAAGCCAGACCCGCCTGCGCGGCCTGCATTGCCTCCGCACCGGTTCCGGCATCCCCCTCACCGTGCTCGAGCGCACCCATGCCAGCATCTGGAAGGTCAGCTTCCGCCCCGAGGGCATTTCCGGCGGCGTCACGCTGTGGGGCAGGATCAGTTCGTTCACGACGCCCGATGGCGAGCCGCTGATCCACTCGACGCGCGCGGCGCGATAGCGCGGCGGCAGTTTTCACAACCGACTGTTGAATTGTTCGTGTCGGCGCAAGCGCGTTAGGTCATCAGCGCTGCCGTGATTTTATTCCTTTGATTGTGTTGGAACCGGAGGGGATCTCCCGAATTTTCCCTGTGTCTGAATTTTTCTGGAAACAGGAGGCGTCAGATGAGCGACTTTCGCTACGACCCTAATCAACCTCCGAACACCGTCGATGCGGAGATCCCGTCCTACCTGAAGTGGATCTACGGCGGCGTGGGCGCCGTGCTGCTCGGCGGCCTGCTGGCATTTGCCTTCACCAACGAGGGCCGTCACCAGACCGCCAGCAACGAAAGACCCGGCGTCAACGCGCCGGCGCAGACCACCGGCTCTGCCGCGCGCGCGCCAGCCGAGACGACCGGCTCCGGCGCGGTGAATCGCCCGGCGCTGCCGGACCGGACCAACACCCGTCCATAACGACGCAATGGATGAGATGAGCGGAGAAGCCTCCTTGTCTGAGGCCTCTCCGCTTTTTGTCTGAGGTCTCTCCGCTTTCGCTTTCTTTCGTTGAAAGAGCCGCTGGAACAGCATTCATCGTTCAAGCGTTTTCATGTCAGCAGATGAAACATGGAGGCGACAATGGCCAATGTTCTTCATCATCACGAGGCGCAGACGTTCGACGTGCCGCGGCGGGTTTACTGGGCCGCGGGTATCGGTCTTGCGCTGCTCGCACTGCTGCTGGTGTTCTCGACCGCGGCAAGCAATCCGGCGGGGACCGCAGCGTATCTGAGCGACGTGCCGACCCTGCCGTTCATGCCGTTGATACCGATGCTGTAGCGCTTGGAGCGCGACGCGAAGCAGAACCCCGGCAGCGATGCCGGGGTTCTGTCTATTGCGGCGCGAGCGGCGGCGCGTCGGGATCGTACCGGAACGCGCGCACGGCGCGGCTGCCGCACTCCTGACAAATGAGCCGCCTGGTCAGCGTGACCAGCGAGGTGTCTTCGGGCAGGCCGTGCTGCGGCAGATCACGATCGTCGAGTGAGCCGGTGTGGCCGCATGAGAGACAGGCGATGGAGATACGCATGGGTGCGGGGGGGAAATAAAGACAAAGGCGCGGGATAGGAAGGTCGAGGCAGACTGGCCTCGGGCCCTTGCGAGCCAAAGCGATGGCCGGTCAATCACGCCGCCTGGTTGCCTTCTCCGTCCCGGTCGCCTCCGGTCGCGGCCTTACGAAACGGATGTCGCGTTGTTCGGCCGCGGTCATTGATCGAACGCCTCTACGGCACACAACCCGCCGGCAGCTTGGCCGCGTGCTCGGCGATTGCGCCGGGCGTCGTCACCCACACCTTGTCGAATCCCGGATGCTTCATGAGCGTTTGCAACGCTTGCCGCACCTGCGCGAGCCGGAACGGCTGACCCGTGCAGAACGTGTGCAGCGAGATGCCCAACACGAGGGACTGTTTCTCCGAAATCCGCAGCATTTCCTCGAACTGATCGAGGATCATGCGATGGAAGTCCGTCGCGGGCTGGGCGCGGTTGAGCATCGTCGGCGTATCGTTGAGCTCGACCGGATAGGGCACCGACATGATGCGGCCGGCGCGCGTCTTCATCCAGAACGGCTGGTCGTCGGCCGGCCAGTCCATCACGAACGTATAACCGTTCTCCTGCAGCAGATCGGGCGTCACGGCCGTTTCCGAGATCCATGGCCCCATCCAGCCATAGGGACGCCGCCCGCAGCTCTCGGCCAGCGTCCTGGTCGCGTGCGCGATCATCGCGGCCTCGGTCGCCTCGTCCATATCAACCTGGCGCTCGGAGTTGGTGTAGCCGTGGCCGATCACCTCGTCGTTACGCTTCCGAATGCGCGCGGTGATCTGCGGCATCTCCTCGCAGACCGACGCATTGATGAGATGGCACATCGGCCATTTCAATTCGTCCATCATGTCGAAGATGCGCCAGATGCCGACCCGCAGCCCGTAGTCACGCCATCCGTAATTGCGGACATCGGGCTGGGGCCCGAGCGCCGTCGGCGTATGGCCGAGGCCTTCGCCAAAGCTGAAATGCTCGACATTCAGCGCGCAATAGAAGGCGATGCGCTTGCCGTCCGGCCACGTGAAGTGCTGCCGCTCGGTGATCGGCGAATAGGCGTAGCGATTGTGTTTCTTCAATTTCATGGCGTTGCCTCGCGCGTTTCCAGCGAGTTTGCCGCATCAAACTCCAACTGTCATGCCCGCGAAAGCGGGCATCCAGTACGCCGCAGCGCCGGCGGAAGCGCATTGCCCGTTTCAAATGTCGGCGATTACTGGATCGCCCGCTTTCGCGGGCGATGACAGCAGAGTGTGGGGCAATGGGCGTAAACCTTCAGACGTTACGCATTCCGCACGGTGCTCGCCGCGCCCGTGCCGGCGATACGCCCGAACACCGCGCCTGACATCAGGCCCGAGCCGCCCGGATAGTTGAAATAGAAGATGCCGCCGACCAGTTCGCCCGCCGCATAGAGGCCCGGGATCGGGTTCATGTCGGAGTCGATCACCTGCCCGGTGTCCGGGTCGATGCGCACGCCGCCGAACGAGAACGATACGCCGCAGCCGACCTGATAGGCCTCGAACGGCGGCTCCTCGATGGTGTTGGCCCAGTTCGACTTGTTGATGTCGAGCCCGACGGTGCAGCGGCCGTCCTTGACGTTCGGATTGAAGGTGACGTCCTTCTTCACAGCGGCGTTGTATTTCTTGATCTCGTCGAGGAACGCCTCGGCGTTGACGCCCTCGAGCTTGTGGGCGAACTCCTCGATGGTGTTGGCGGCGACCTTGCGACACCGCTTGATGCGGTACTCGGCGCGCAACATCGGCACGATCTTGCCGTCGAACACCTGCCAGGCGAAGTTGTTGGGCTGGCGCAGCACCACGGCGCCGTACTTCGCGTAGGTGTAGTTGCGGAAGTCGGCGCCTTCGTCGACGAAGCGACGGCCGTTGGCGTTGATCAGGATGCCCCACGGGTAGCTGTGCTTCTGGAAGTTGTCGCCGACCGAGAGGTCGCCGAACTCCGGCGCGTTGTAGTCCCACTGCACGGCGTGCGAGCCGGACCAGTTGCCGAACGACGACGCGCCGATCGCCAGCGCCATGTTGATGCCGTCGCCGGTGTTGTAGGGCGTGCCGCGCACCTTGGCGAGCTCCCAGCCGGGGCCGAGATACTTGGTGCGCATCTCCGCGCTCGACTCGAAGCCGCCGCAGGCGATGACGACGGACTTGCACTTGATCTCCTCGATGGCGCCGTTGACCTTTACCTTGACGCCGCGCACCACGTTGCCGTCGTAGATCAATTCGAAGGCGCGGGTGCCGTAGACGATCTCGATGCCCTGCTTCTGGGCGAGGCTGAGATGCTGCTCGACCAGGCCGGGGCCGCCGCCCTTGGACTCGACGGTGAGGCCGCCCCAGAACTTGAACTTGCCGTCGATCAGGTAGGCCTGGCGGCCCCAGATCGGGTCGAACTTCATGCCCTTCCCATGCAGCCAGCGCATCGCGTCGCGCGAGCGACCCACCAGGCGGTCGCACAGGTCGCCGTCGGTCCGGTAGTTGGTGATGCGGAACATGTCGTCGTAGAACTGGTCGGTGGTGTAGGTGCCGAAGTCGGAGCGCTCGACCTCCTCCTTGGTCAGGTCCGGCATGATCGCCTTGAGGTCGTCGACGCCGTCATAGACGCAGCGGAACGCCCCCGCGGTGAAGCGCGAATTGCCGCCCATCAACTCCTTCGGCGCGCGCTCGACCATCAGCACGCTGGCGCCGTTCTCGCGCGCCGCCAGCGCCGCGCAGAACGCCGCATTGCCGGCGCCGACCACCACCACATCCCACTGCTTCCCCGCCACGTCTCATTCCTCCGGATTGTGCTGAATTCGGCCGCACAATCCGACGCAAGCGTTGGCGGGTCAAGGGCGCAGCCGGCATGGCCGGACCGCGCCGCCATGCCGTTTTGGGAGCTCGTTAAGCTATGGTTGCTCTCCACGCTTGGACCGGCGGTGCCAGTCCAGCGCAATCACTTCTTCTCGGTCATCTCCGTTGCCACGCGCTTCCACGTGCGGTCCGGATTGAATGTGGACATGAGCAAAGCGATCTGTACGGTGCGCGGCCCGAGGTCCTTCTCGTACACCTCGCCCCTTTGGTTGACCACGAACGTCATCACGCCGGAGTTGCCGTATTGCGCCGGATAGGCGACCAGCGCGAAGCCGCCGATCATTCTGCCTTTGGCGATGTAGTTCAGCGCGCCACCGGGCGCAGTCGCGCCCTGCCGCGTCAGCACCTTGAAGTAATAGCCGTGGAACGGAGCCGAAGCGCCGACGCGATAACCACGCCTCGTGGCGGCGGCGACCGCTTCGCCAAGCGGACTTTCCTGCTCGCCTGCGGCGGCAGGCCAGTAGAGCCCATCCTTCTTGCCGGGGCTGCTGACGATGCGTTGCGCGTAGACGCCGTTGCTTCCGCCGAATGCCTTCTCGGCATACTCGTCCTGCGCGTCGACATAGGCGAGGCACGCCTGGATCGTGGCAAGTTCGTTGCGGCCGATCCGGCGGTACAGGATTTCTTCGCGGCCGGCGACCGTGTCGAACTTCCAGGTACCGTCCTTCTCGACCATCGGCATCGGCAGCGGATAGTCTTCGGAACCCACCGTCAGGAACGCGCGCCCGGTAGAGTCCTTGGTGATGCCGTGCTTGGCGTCATACTCCTCCAACACCAGCTTTCGGGTGTTGGCGTCCTGCACCTTGTCGCCGGACGACAGGATTGCGTCGGCCGTCGGCCCGAGCACGCGGGTGAACGCCTTCGCGTCGTCGGCGCGCAGCGCCGCGATCAAGGCGCTGCCCGCTTCCTCCGGCGACTTGAAGGCCTGCTGGGCACCGGCCGAAGTCGTGACCGCGACCGCCGCAATAAGGCCGATGGCAAAAGTCCATGAACGGGTTTCTTGCATCGGTGCCTCCCTCACTTCGCGCCGCCGGCCGCAACGGCCGGAATGCGCGCGCCGGATGACAACCAGCGATCGTAGGCTTCGAACTTCAGTCCGAGCTTTTCGTAACGGACGCGCAGGTAACCATCGTGTCCGCGCACGACAGCATCGGGCATGACCGCATGCACCTCCTGCGCCATCACGCCGACATAGGCCTTGTCGCTGCCGTGATAGGCGAAGCGGTAGAAGCCAAGCCCATTGTCGAGTTGAGCCAAGCAGCCTGACGTCGTGCTTCAGCGCGACATCCGAGCGACGTCCGCCGCCGCCGCCGCGGAATCCACCGCCTCCGGCACCTCGGAAACCGCCGCCACCCGCACCATGGAAGCCGCCGCCACGTGGCATCCCACCGCTCATGCGTGGCGTTCCACCGCCGCCACCAAGGCTGGCGCGGCCGCGATTGGCGTGCGCGAACGCTGCGTTGCCGTGCCCGATATTGCCCAATCCGTGGTCGCGGCCCGCTGGCCTCGCGGCCGGGCGCTGGCCGCCGCCGCCCGGGCGCTGACCGGCGCCGGGACGGTCACCCTTGCCTGCTCCGGCACCGGGACGATCTCCTCCAGGCCTACGATCTCCGGCGCCCGGACGATCACCTTTGCCCGCGCCCGCGCCGGGGCGATCACCCGCGCCCGGACGGTCGCCCGGTCTGCGATCTCCGGCACCGGGGCGGTCGCCCGCGCCGGGACGGTCGCCGCGATTGCCGCGGTCGCCCGGCTTGATAACCTGCTCGCCGTTGTGGCCGCGGAAATCCATCCGGTTCTGCGCGTTGCCGCGCGCGTCGCGGTTGGCAAACTTCTGCTGCACATTGGCATTGTTGTAGCGCACGCCGTGACGATGATCGGAGTTGTGCGTCCAGTTCCGGTCGACGTTGATGTTGGTCGTGCGGTTGGAAATGATGTTGTTGTTGCCCCACCGCATGCCGCCGCCCCAGAAGTTGTTGTTGGCGGCCCAGGCGCCGACTGCGATGCCCGCGCCGAATGCGAGTCCGGTCGCGATCGCAGCGCCGGCGTAGTATCCGGGCGCGGGCGGCCAGTAGTACGGCGGGTACGCCGGATAAGGCCAGGCGCCATACACCACGGACGGATTATAGTACGGCACGTAGATCATGTTCGGCTCGGCCGGCTCGATCACAATCGTCTGTTTGTTGTTGGATGATGTGACCGAAACTTTTTGCTCCTTGGTTGTGTTCAGTTTTTTCTCGGCATGAGCCTTGTTGCGCAGGCGCTGCACGGCATCCATCACGTCCGCCTGCTGCGCCAGCACGGCGTCACCGAGCTTTTGCGTCCATTCGAGGCGCGTGCTCATCATGTTGAGTACGCTCGGGGTCGCCGCGAGCTGCTTCACGCTGTCATCCCAAGCCTGCTTGTCGACCTCGGCCTTCAGCTTGTCGGCCTTGAGGTTCTTGTTCGCACTGGCCCAACGATCGGCCTGTACAACCTCGAGCGGATACGTCGAGGCCATCAGGACATTGGCGAGCAGCGTGTCCGGATAAAGCGCGACCGGCGCGACGAGCTGGTCGAGCTCCTCCGTTTTCAGAAGCTGCCCGGCGGGCGCCGCAGCCGGCGGAGGCGTCGTGCTCTGCGCCTGCACATCAAGCGCGAATACCGACAGCGTGATCAGGGTCAGGAGACGAGCAAGCAGGACAGCCATAGCCGCACCTCCTCTTTACACTGCAACCAGACGAACAATTTCTTTCCGAATAGCAACGACCGGATCGAACGATTTGATTCAGATCAAACGGCCAACAACCAAGGCCGCTTCAAACCGGCCGTTCACCTTTGAGCATCAAGCGATAGAGATAGCGGACCTCGGCGACCGGATAATCGCCGTTCGCCTTGTGCAGCAGGCAGCGGTTGTCCCAGATCACCACGTCGCCGGAATGCCACTTGTGGCGATACTGGAACTTGTCCTGCGTGGCGTGCTCCAGCAGCGCGTCGAGCAGCGGCAGCGCCTCGGCTTCGCTCAAGCCGACGATCTCCTCGATGCGGATCGGATTGATGTAGATCGCCTTGCGGCCGCTGTTCGGATGCGTGCGCACCAGCGGATGCAGCACCGCGCCGGTCTCGATCTTTTTTTTCTCGCCCGGCAGCTTGGGCAATTTCCGCTCGCTGTATTTGCTCTGATAGACGTGCTTCGCCTGCAAGCCGTCGATGCGCGTCCGGATCGCCTCCGGCAGCGCGTCGTAGGCCTCGACCATGTTGACGAACTGGGTGTCGCCGCCGGTCGCCGGCAGCTTCACCGCGTGCAGCGCGGTCGCCTTGGGCGGCACCTCGTCGTTCGAATGATCGGTGTGATAGCCCTCGCCCGGAATGTAGACGCGGCCGTCCTCCAGCTTGTCCTGGTTGGAGATGTAATGGATCGCCGGGCACTCCGGCACCGAGAAACGCGAATTGTGCTGCGGGAAAATCTCGCCGAACACCTTCATCGCTTCAAGGAACTGCGGCGCGGACAGCTTCTGGCCGCGGATGCAAAGCACGGCATGATCGACGAAGGCCTGGTTCAACGCCGCGCGTGTTGCTTCGTCGACAGGCTTGCTCAGGTCGATACCGCGGATTTCCGCGCCGGTGTGCGGGGACAGCGGCGTGATCGAAAATGAAAATGCCGCCTGGTCCATGTCGCGCTCCGGGCTTGACGAGAATAGCACCGGACCGGCCGCGGCGAAACATGGACTGCGCATTATTCGATGATCTCGTCGGCGGCGGCCGAGAACGCCATCGGCACGTCGATGCCCAGCGCCCGCGCGGTCTTGAGGTTGAGCACGAACTCGAACTTGACCGTCTGGATCACCGGCAGCTCGCCCGGCTTCTCGCCCTTGAGAATCCGCCCGACATAGACGCCGGCCTGGCGATAGGCATCGATCACGCTGGTGCCGTAGCTGGCGAGCCCGCCCGCCTCGGGGAACTCCCGCCGCCAATACATGGTCGGCATTTTGTGGCGCGCGGCGAGCGCAATCATCTGCTGGATATGGCCGCCGTAAGATCGCTTCGGCGCCGACCAGCAGCGCTTCGACCCGGCGCTCGCCGAGCGTGGCGAACGCCTTATCGATATCGGACGGCGTCGCGGCGTGCACGACCTTGCATCGTCAGCCCGAGCTTGCGCGCGGCCTCGATCGCATCGGCCGACACGACGCGGCGTTTCCGGATTGCTTGGATTGACCATCAGGCCGACCGTCTTGGCGCGCGGTACCAGCTCGCGCAGCAGGCCGAGCGATTTCGCGCCCAGCTCCTCGCCGAAGAAAGTGATGCCGGTGACATTGCCGCCCGGCCGGCGCACGCTTGGTGACTAGCCCGATCTTCACCGGGTCGGCGCCGGTGACGAACACCACCGGGATGGTCGTGGTCGCGTTCTTCGCCGCCAGGTTCGAAGGCGGGCCGCCAACAGCGGCAATGACACTGACCTTGCGGCGCACCAGGTCGGCCGCGAGCTCCGGCAGGCGATCAGCCTTGCCCTCGGCCCAGCGATACTCGAGGGCGACGTTCTGGCCGATCGACGTAGCCGCGCCTCCTTCAGGCCTTGCCGGAACGCGGCCAACTGTCCCTCGAACGTCGGCGTCGGCCGTTCCGCTGTGCATGAAAGCCGACCACCGGCATCGCCTGCTGCGCGCGCGCCGCAAACGGCAGCGCCGCCGCGCCGCCGAGCGCCACGATGAACTCGCGCCGCTTCATTCGATCACCTCGTCGGCAAGCAACTGCATCGAGCTCGGCACCGCAAGTCCGAGCGCCTTGGCGGTCGCAAGGTTGATGACCAGTTCGAATTTGCTCGCCAGCTCGACCGGCATATCGGCAGGCTTGGCCCCGTTGAGAATCCGGCCGACATAGCTGCCGGCGCGGCGATAGCCATCGGTCTGGCTCGCTCCGTAGCTCATCAAGCCGCCGGCCTCGGCGTACTCGCGAAAGACGTAGCTCGCGGGCAGCGCGTGACGGGCGGCGAGCGCCACGAGTTGGCGACGCTGGCTGTTGAAGAATGGACCGCCGCCGACCAGCAATCCGCCGGCATCTGCCTGCACGATGGTCGCGAAGGCGGCATTGAAGTCGCGCTCGCTGGCGGCTTTGACGATCAGGATTTGCCGCCCGATGGTGCGACCGGCCTCCTGCGCCTCTTTCGCCACGAGCTCGATTTCAGAATAGTTGGGGTCTCCCAACACTGCGATGACCGCAGTCTTAGGAACCAGCTCGTGGAGCAGCCCCAGCCGCTTGGCCGTCAAATCACCTGTGAGAAAGACCACGCCGGTGACGTTAGCGCCCGGCCGATTGAAGCTGGCGACCAGGCCCATCCTGACCGGATCGCTGCCCGATACGGCGACGATCGGCGTCGTCGCGGTCACGGCCTTGGCTGCCAGCGCCGCAGGGGTGTTCGCGACGATCACGGCCACCGGGCGGCGGACCAAATCGGCCGCCAACGCCGGCAGACGGTCATGGCGATCATCCGCCCAGCGAAGCTCGATGGCGACATTCTGCCCCTCGACGTAGCCGGCCTCGTTCAGACCCTGCCGGAACGCCCTGACAAGGTGCGCGGAGCCGGCAGCCGACGTGCTCCGGAGAAACCCGACCACCGGCATCGCCTGCTTGCGCGCGCGCCGCGAGCGGCAATGCCGCCGCACCCCCGAGACCCGCGATGAACTCGCGCCGTCTCATTCGATCACCTCATCGGCGCGCGCGAGCAGCGACGGCGGCACGGTGAGGCCAAGCGCCTTGGCAGTCTTGAGATTGATCACCAGCTCAAACTTGGTCGGCGCCTGCACCGGCAGATCGGCCGGCTTCTCGCCCTTGAGGATGCGATCGACATAGGCCGCCGCCTGCCGATACCCGTCGATCGGATCAATGCCGTAGGAAATCAAACCACCGCTTCTTGGGAAGACGCGGAACGCGTAGACCGAGGGCAAACGGTATTGCGCTGACAGCGCAACGATCCGTTCGCGATGGGCGCCCGTGAAAGAATCCGGCATGATGAGCAGGCCGCCGTCGGCTTCAGCCGCAAATGCCTTAACGGCACGCTCGATCTCATCGACTCCCTGAACTGGCGATTGAACAAATTCAACGCGATGAGTTGGCGCGGCGATCTCGATTGATTTCCAATATTGTCCGGAATGGGTTTGGGGATTGAATATGGCCGCTGCGCGCACAACGTGAGGTGCGATCTCCTTGAGCAGCTCCAGCCACTTGCCGCCTATCGACGGCTCGAAATTGGTGAACCCGGTGATGTTGCCGCCAGGGCGCGGCAAGCTCGCGACGAAGCCGCTGCCAATGGGATTCGCAACCTGCAAAAACACGATCGGTGTTGTGCTTGTCTGCTGCCGCAACGCCGCCGTGACCGGTGTGGTTTCGGCCACGATAATGTCCGGCGCTGCTCCCATCAGTTCTTTCGCCAAGCCGCTTATCCGGACGGGGTCGCCGGCGCCCCAGTGGAAGTCAATCGCGACATTGTGACCCTCCGACCATCCCAGTTTCCTCAGCGCATCCCGGAACGTGGTCACCCGTTGCGGCGATTTTGGATTGCTTTCCGATTGGCCCATCAAGACGCTGACGCGCCGCAGGCGCTCACGCTGCTGTGCATGCACGGCAAGCGGCGAAAGGATTGCCGGGGAGATCGCGCCGCCCAGCGCCACGATAAACTCGCGGCGCGACCCCCACCCTGCCCTCCCCCTCAAGCGGGGGAGGGATAATGTGGGGGCGTGCTTGGCGGGCCGCTTCATTCGATCACCTCGTCGGCACGGGCGAGCAAGGTCGGCGGCACGGTGAGGCCGAGCGCCTTCGCCGCCTTCAGATTGACGACGATCTCCAGCTTGGTCGGCTGCTCGACCGGCAGGTCGGCGGGCTTGACGCCCTTGAAGATCTTGTCGACGTAGGCCGCGGCGCGGCGATAGAGGTCGGGATAGTGGGCGGCATACGCGATGAGGCCGCCGGCATCGACGTACTCGCGGCTGGCGTAGATCGACGGAATCTTGTGCCTCGCCGCAAGTCCGGCGATCTGCTCCCGGCTGGCGATCACCACCGAGTCGTTTCCGACCGCGAGCGCGTTGACGTTCTTCGCAATCATGGCCTCGAACGACAGAGCGATATCCTCGGGTTTCCTGACGTCGAACATCAGCGCCTGCAAGCCCAGCGTCTGGGCGGCGAGCTTGGTTTCGTCCCACTGCGCCGGAACGCTAGCGTTGGTGAGGTTGTCCAGCGCGCCGACCCGCGTGATGCTTGGCACCAGTTCCTTGAGCAGCTCGATGCGCTTCTGGGTGAGCTGGGTGACGAAGGCGCTCATGCCGGTGACGTTGCCGCCGGGCCGCGCCAGGCTTTCCACCATGCCGGATTCGACCGGCTCGCCGATCGCCGCCATCACGATGGGGATAGGGCCGGCCACCTTCTTGGCGGCCAGCGCCGGCGGCGTGCCGCGCGTGACGATGACGTCGCACTTGAGCTTGACAAGCTCGGCCGCCAGTTGCGGCAGCCGCTCGATGCGGCCGTCGAACGAGCGATACTCGATGATGAGGTTTTGCCCCTCGACATAGCCGAGCGCGCGCATGCCGGCACGGAATGCATCGATGTTCTTGGCGTTCAGCGCGGCCGAGGTCGTGTCCAGCATGCCGACGCGCCAGACCTTGCCGGCCTGCTGCGCGCGAGCGGCGAGCGGCAGCGCCGCCGCGCCCGTAGCCAATACGATGAATTCGCGCCGCCTCATCGGTTTCCCCCGCGCAAATATAGCATGAGGACCGCTCGCTGTGCGCGGCATGGATGCTGCTTTCGTGGCCGCTTTGATCGACAAGGTCCGGACTTTGCGGATAAAATCCTCACCGTTCCCAGGCATCCGGGAGACCGCCCATGGCCCTGCTCGACAGCGAAACCAAATCCCGCGGCTGGTATCGCGACGGACTGCGCGGCTGGCTCGACGAGGTGCAGCGGATGGGCGAGCTGCTCCATGTCAGCAATGCGCACTGGGACGCCGAGATGGGCAGCATCACCCAGATCCTGACCGAGAAGAGCAACAATACGGCGCCGGCGATCCTGTTCGACGACATTCCGGGCTACGCCAAAGGCTTCCGCACGCTGTACGGCCATTTCTCGACCATCAAGCGCGTCGCGCTCACGCTCGGCCTGCCGCTTGAGCATGACCGCAAGGTCGACATCGTGCAGCGCTATCACGCGCGCATGCAGGAGATGAAGACGATCCCGCCGCGCTTCGTGAAGGACGGACCAGTTCTGCAGAACGTACTGGAAGGCGACAAGATCGACGTGCTGAAATTCCCGGTGCCGCGCCATCACGAGAAGGACACCTCGCGCTACATCGGCACCGGTTGCTGCGTCATCACGCAAGACCCCGACGCAGGCTGGTTCAACCTCGGCGCCTATCGCTCGCAGGTCTATGACCGCAACACGGTCGGCTGCCAGATCACCGAGGGCAAGCACGGCCGCATCCATCGCGACAAGTATTTCGAGCGCGGCCAATCGATGAAGGTTGCGATCGTGTGCGGCCAGGACCCGCTGCTGTTCATGCTGGCGTCATCGCCGCTGCCGGAGATCGGCGAGATGGACGTCGCCGGCGGCCTGCGCGGCGAGCCGATCGACGTGGTGCGCGGGCCCTACACCGGATTTCCGATCCCGGCCGAAGCCGAGATCGTGCTGGAAGGCGAGATGGTGCCCGGCAACGTGCGGCCGGAAGGTCCGTTCGGCGAATGGATGGGCTACTACTCCGACGACACCCAGCCGCGGCCCTATGTCAATGTGAAGACCATCCTTCATCGCAACGATCCGATCCTGTGCTGCGCGCCGCAGCACAAGCCGGTCGACGAGACGGGATTGTTGAAAGGCATCGCCGGTGCGGCGCAGATCTGGCGCGCGCTCGACGCCTCGGGCGTGCCCGAGGTGCTCGGCGTCTGGAATCACGAGGCGGGCCCGGCGACGCGCTTCACGGTGATCCAGATCAAGCAGCGCTATCCGGGCCACGCGCGGCAGGCGCTGCACATCGCCGCGGCGTGTCAGGGCGGCGCTTACGCGGGCAAGTGGACGATCGTGGTGGACGACGACATCGACGCCGGTGAGCTGGACCAGGTGCTGTGGGCGATGTGCACGCGGTTTGATCCCAACGTCGACATCGACCTCATCCAGAAGGCCTGGGCGTCGAAGCGCGACCCGCTGTTCCTGCCCGGCAACTTCAACAACCGCATTCTGGTCGACGCCTGCATCCCGTACGACATGAAGCTGAAAGGCACGTTCCCGACCGTGGTTGATGTCAGCTCCGACATGCGCGCGAAAATGCGGGCGAAGTTCCCGCATATTTTCCCGCCGATGTAGTGGCGGTGTCATCTACCCTCGGTGTCATCGTCCGCGAAAGCGGACGATCCAGTAGCCACCAAACCACGTAGGAAGCAGTACCGTGCGTGACATTCGACTGCGTGAGTACTGGATGCCCGCTTTCGCGGGCATGACGGCGGTGGTTATGGCAATCGCTGCTCCTGCAAACGCGCAATCCGTCGCCGATTTCTACAAAGGCAAGAACATCTCACTGGCGATCAGCTTCAGCCCCGGCGGCGGATACGACCTTTACGCCCGCACGCTGGCTCGCCACATCGGCAAGCACATCCCGTCCAATCCGCAGATCGTGCCGCAGAACATGCCGGGCGCCGGCGGCTTGCGGGTCGCGCAATACTTCCATCAGGCCGCGCCGAAGGACGGCCTGATGTTCGGCACCTTCACCCGCATGGCCGGCATCGCGCCGCTGTTCGACTCGGCCCAGAACTACGATAGCGCCAAGTTGACCTGGCTCGGCGCCATCACTGACGCGGTGAGCGTGTGCATCACCTGGCACACCTCGCCGGTGAAGACTTGGGATGACTTCCTCGTGAAGCCGCTCACCCTGGGCGGCACCGGAGCCGGCGGCGAAATAAACATCTTCACCAACCTCTACAAGAACGTGTTCGGCGCCAACATCAAACTTGTCTCCGGATACCCCGGCACGGCGGAGATCATGCTCGCCATTGAGCGCGGGGAACTCGACGGCGTCTGCGGCATCGACTGGACCACGATCAAGACCCAGCGCCAGCGCTGGATCACCGAGAAGCAGATCAATGTTATCGTCCAGTCCGCCTTCCGGAAGGATCCCGACCTGCCAAACGTTCCGCTGATCATGGAACTGACCAGGGACCCCGAGAAGCTCCAGATCCTGAAGCTGTTCGTGTCGGCGCACGAGTTTGCGCGACCCTATGCCGCCCCGCCCGGCATCCCGGCCGACCGCGCTGCCGCATTGATCACAGCCTTCGATGCGACGACAAAGGATCCCGACTTCCTGGCCGAGACAGCCAAGCTCCAGATGGAGGTCGCTCCGGTCAGCGGCAAAAAGCTCGCCGATATGCTCGCTGAGCTTTACACCACGCCGGAGACCGTCCTTACCAAAGCCAGAGCAGCCATCGCCCGTTAATTTTTCCGCTCCAGTCAGAGACACGGTCATGAAGAATTGCCTCCGCCTGCTTTGCCCTGCTGCTCTGGTTGGCGCGCTCTGCGTGTCCTTCACGGCGGCGCACGCCCAGAGCGTCGAGGATTTCTACAAGAACAAGTCCATCAGTCTCGTGGTCGGCTTCTCGGTCGGCGGCGGCTACGATCTCTATGCGCGCCATCTCGCCCGCCACATGGGCAAGCACATTCCCGGCAAGCCTTCGATCGTGCCGCAAAACATGGCCGGCGCCGGAAGCCTGCGCGCGGCGAACTTCATCTACACGGCGGCGCCGAAGGACGGCACCGCGTTCGGCACGTTCTCGCGCACCACCGGGATCAATCCGCTGCTCGAAAGCGGCGCAACGTTCGACGGCACCAAGTTCACCTGGCTCGGCAGCGTCACCGACGACACCAGCCTGTGCATCACCTGGCACACCTCGCCGGTGAAGACCTGGAAGGATTTCATCGAGAAGCCGGTGACGCTGGGCGGCCAGGGCCCGAGCTCGGAGCCCGACATTTTCGCGCGGCTCTACAAGAACGTGTTCGGCGCGCCGATCAAGCTGGTCGCCGGCTATCCGGGCACCAACGAGATCATGCTGGCGATGGAGCGCGGCGAGGTCGACGGGCTGTGCGGGCTGTCGTGGAGCACCATCAAGGGCCGCCACGCGGCGTGGCTCAAGGACAAGAAGATCAACCTGCTGGTGCAGGCCGCATTCAAAAAGGAGCCGGAGATCGGCGACGTGCCGCTGGTCATGGAGCAGACCCAGGACGCCGAGAAACTCCAGGTCCTCAAGCTGATTCTGGCCGCGCAGGAAATGGCGCGCCCGTTCGCGGCACCGCCCGGTATCCCGGACGACCGCAAAGCCGCGCTGATCGCGGCGTTCGACGCCACCATGAAGGACCCGGACTTCCTCGCCGAGGCCAAGAGGCTCAACATGGACGTGGCTCCGGTCAGCGCCGCCGCCCTCGACAGGCTGCTCGCCGAGCTCTACGCGACGCCGAAGAACGTGGTGAAGCAGGCGAGCGAGGCGATTACAAAATAAAATGTCGCCTTCCCTGATCGGCTCCCGCATCAATCGCCTCGAGGACGAACCCCTGCTGCGCGGCGAGGGCCGCTTCGTCGACGACATCGCGCTGCCCGACCTGCTGCACGTCGCGTTCGTGCGCAGCCCGCATCCGCACGCCTTGATCAAGAGCATCGACAGGCAGATGGCGCTGGATTTGCCCGGCGTTCATGCCGTGCTCACGCTCGACGACATCTCCAAGGTGATGACCAACCGCCGCATGGTGCGGATCTCGAACTCGGGCATGCCGCTCGACAAGGCGTGGCTCTATGCGCTCGCCAACGGCGAGGTCTGCTACGTCGGCGAGCCGGTGGTGTTGGTAATCGCCGACAGCCGCTACCTCGCCGAGGACGCCGCTGCGCTGGTCGCGGTCGACTACGACGTCCAGCCGTTCGTCGCCGACGTGCGAAAGTCCGCGTCCGGACCACCAGTGCGCCGCGAACTGAACTCCAATATCATCACGACATACAAGGTGAGCTTCGGCGACACCGAGGCGGCGTTCGCCAAGGCCGCACACGTGTTCAAGCAGGAGCTGTGGCAGCACCGCGGCGCGGCGCATTCGATCGAGGCGCGCGGCACCATCGCGGAAATTCGCGCCGCCGACGGCGGCATCACGGTCCATGCCTCGACGCAGAAGGCGCACGACCTCCAGCAGACTTTGACTACGCTGCTCGACATGGACGAGAGCCTGCGGGTCGCCGCGCCTGATATCGGCGGCGGCTTCGGCGCCAAGCTCTGCGTCTATTCCGAGGACGTCGCCGTGGTCGCCGCGGCAAAGCTGCTGAACCGCTCGCTGAAGTGGATCGAGGATCGCCGCGAGTATTTCACCAATGCGGTGCACGAGCGCGACCAATACTGGGCGCTGGAGATCGCGGTCGACGGCGAGGCGCGCGTGCTCGGCATCCGCGGCAAGCTGTTGCACGACACCGGCGCCTACACGGTGCAGGACCCGAACATTCCGTACAATTCGGCGTCGACCATGAGCGGGCCTTATGCGATCCCCTCGCTCAACATCGACGTCACCATCGCGATGACCAACACCACGCCGGTGTCGTCGGTGCGCGGCGCCGGCTATCCGCAGGCGTCGTTCGCGATGGAACGGCTGCTCGATCTGGTGTCGCGCGAAATGAAGCTCGACCGCGCCGAGGTGCGCCGCCGCAACCTGATTCCGCCGCAGAAGATGCCGTACCAGAAGCCGATCAAGGCGCGCTCCGGCGTGACCATCCAATACGACAGCGGTGACTATCCGGCCTGCCAGGCCGAGGCGCTTGCGGCGATCGGCTGGGACGATTTCCGGACCCGCCAGGAGGCGGCGCGGAAGACCGGCCGCCATCTCGGCATCGGCCTGTCGCATGGCGTGAAAGGCACCGGGCGTGGCCCGTTCGAGTCGGGCCTCGTGCGCATCTCGCGCACCGGCAAGATCACTGTGTTCACCGGCGCGTCCGCGATGGGCCAGGGGCTCGCCACCGCGATGGCGCAGATCGCCGCGAGCCAGCTCGGCGTTTCCGTCGAGCAGATCAAGGTCGTTGCGGGCGACACGTCCGTCGTGTCGCTCGGCCTCGGCGGCTTCGCCAGCCGGCAGACCGTGACCGCAGGCTCGTCGGTGCATCTCGCAGCGAAGGCGGTCGCCGACAAGGCCAAGAAGGTGGCAAGCCACATGCTGGAGGCGGCCGAGCACGATCTTGAGCTTGCCGGCGGCGAGGTGCGCGTGGTCGGCGCGCCGCAGCTCAACGTGAAGCTCGCGGAGATCGCGCGCATCCTGCAGGGCGCGCCCGGCTACGGCTTTCCACCCGGCGTCGATCCCGGCCTCGAATCCAACGTCATGCACCGTACCGATCCGCTGGCCTACGCCAACGCGTGCCACGCCGCCGAAGTCGAGGTCGACGTCGAGACCGGCGAGGTGAAGATCCTGCGCTACGTCGCGCTACAGGACTCGGGCGTGCTGATCAATCCGATGATGGTCGAGGGCCAGGTCCTCGGCGGCGTCGTGCACGGCATCGGCAACACGTTCTATGAATGGATGGGCTATGACGACGCCGGTCAGCCGGTGACAACGACCTTTGCCGATTATCTGCTGCCGACCGCCACCGAAGTGCCGATGCTGGAGACGCTCTACAAGGAGACGCCCTCGCCGCTCAATCCGCTGGGCGTCAAGGGTGTCGGCGAGGCCGGGACCATTCCGGCGGCGGCCGCTCTCATTTCGGCGGTGGAGGATGCGCTGACTCCGTTCAACGTGCGCATCGGCCACGTGCCGCTGTCGCCGATGAAATTGCTGGAGATGATAAAAGCGGCACGCTGATCTCTCTGCCGTCATTCCGGGGCGCCGCCATAGCGCGTCGAAGACGCGCGTTAACGCGCGTCCGGAATGAGGGCGCTTACTCGATCACCTCGTCGGCGCGCGCGAGTAGCAGCGGAGAGACGGCAACGCCGATCGCCTTCGCGGTCTTCATGTTGACGACCATTTCGAACTTGGTCGGTGCCTGCACCGGCAGGTCGCCGGGCTTCTCGCCCTTCAGGATGCGATCGGTGTATGCGGCGGCTTGCCGGAACGATTCCAGGAAATCAGGGCCGTAGGAAATCAGCGCACCGTCCTCGGGGAAGGCACGAAATGGACCCATCACCAGCATGCGAAGCTTGCTGGCGGTCTCCGAGATGCGCGCCCGGTTGACGACCAGAAGACTGTCGGGCAACGCCACAACGGCGCCACTCGGCTGCTCTCCGAATTTCGTTATCGCCGCTGTAATGCCGTCGCTGTCGCGCACCTCGGCGGTGCTGACGTCGAGACCGAAATCGCGCCCCTGCCCTTCAATCACCTTTGCGAACTGAACGTTATTGGGGTTGAGCGGGTTGGAGATCAGCAATACGCGCTTGAGCGACGGCTGCACCTCTTTGAGAAGCTCAAGCCACTTGCCGCCCATCGAGAATTCGAAATTGGTGAAGCCGGTCACGTTGCCGCCAGGCCTCGCCAAATTGGCCACGATCCCGAGCTTGACCGGATCAGGCACCATGGTGAACACGATCGGAACGGTCTGCGTTTCCTTGCGGACGACATTCAGCATTCCCGTGCCCTGTGTGAGGATTACATCGGGATTCTTGGCGATCAGGGCACGCGCCTGATCCGGCGTATAGGCGCCACTGGCGTGGCTGATATCCATTGTCACGTTGCCGCCGACCGTCCAGCCCTGTGCTTGAAGTCCGCTGCGGAACGCATCCAGCAGCGGCCGCATTTCTCCTTCGCTGAAGCCAGCAGCAACCGCAATCAACGGTTTCCGCGCGGTTTGCTGCGACTGCGCCCGCAGGGGCCACGCAGTGGCCGCCCCCGCGCCAAGCAAGGTGAGAAATTCTCGCCGCTTCATCGGAAAATCCGTGATGTTTCCAGTTGCCTGCCTGGCTTACGATACCCGTGTTCCCGTTCGCCGCGCAATTCGGCTCGGCGATATTTCAGTACATCAAATAGCATGCCAGCCCACCGAACAACGCAGGATGAGTGAAGTGACACAATCGCGTTACCTGATCCGCGGCGGGCGCATCTACGATCACGATGGCGACGTGCATCAATCGGCGATCGCCGACCTTCAAATCAATGGCGAAACGATCGAGCGCATCGCACCCGCGATTGCGCCGGAGACCGGCGTCGAGGTGATCGACGCCAGGGGCAAGCTCGTCATCCCCGGCATGGTGAACGCGCACTATCACTCCCATGACGTGCTGGCGAAGGGCCTGTTCGAGGAGATGCCCTTCGACGTCTGGACGCTGCACTCCAATCCCGGCAACTACGGCAACCGCTCGCTGCGCGAGATACGGCTGCGCACGCTGCTCGGCGCCGCCGAGTCGCTGCGCAACGGCATCACCACCATCCAGGACTTTCTCACCGTGGTGCCGCAAGACGACGCCATTGTCGACACCGTGCTGTCGGCCTACGAGGAAGCCGGCGTGCGCGTGGTGTTCGCGGTTGCTGCACGCGACAAGGCCGCGCTCGACATCGCGCCGTTCCTGCCGAAGGATTTGCCCGAGGCGATCCGCAAGCGCCTCACCGGGTCGGACACCACCGCAAAACAAGAGCTCGACTTCGTCGCCGGACAAATCAAGCGCCTCGGCCTCAAGCCGACGCCACGCCAGACCTGGGCGCTGGCGCCGTCGGCGCCGCAGCGCTGCTCGCGGGAGCTTCTCGAAGGCATTGCCGCGCTGTCGCGCCAGCACAACCTGCCGGTGTTCACGCATGTTTACGAAACGCGACCCCAAGCCGCAGCAGCGCGCGTGCAATCCGTCTCGCTGCTGAAGTTGCTGGCGGACGCCGGACTGATGAACGAGAAGCTCAACCTTGTTCACGGCGTCTGGCTCACACCCGACGATATCGCGCAGTTGGCCGAAGCAAGAGCGCGCGTGGTGCACAACCCGATCAGCAACCTCAAGCTCAAGAGCGGCGTTGCGCCGATCCTCGACCTTTACCGGGCGGGCATCGAAGTGGCGCTGGGGTGCGACAACTACAGTTGCGCAGAGACGCAGAACATCTTCATTGCGATGCGGATGCTGTGCCTGCTGCCGGCCGTGTCCGACCCGGAGCCCGGGCCGATCAACGCTGCCTATGCGCTACGCGCCGCCACGGTCAACGGGGCGCGGGCGGTGGGCCTCGGCGGCCAGGCCGGCGCGCTCAAGCCGGGTCTGGCGGCGGACCTTGCGATCCTCGATCTCAACGAGCCGGCGTTCGTGCCGTTCAACAGCGCGGCGCGGCAGATCGTGTTCGCGGAAAGCGGGCGCGCGGTGGAGACCGTGTTCGTCGCTGGCCGGCCGGTGGTGCGCCACGGAAGGATGGTTACACTCGACGAGGCCGCGCTCGCTGCCGAAGCGGCGGAAGTTTCGCCGGCATTCCGCAGAGATGCCGCGGCGCTGGCCAGCCGCAACAGCGACCTGATCGCGCCGCTGCTGAACGCCAACCGCAACGCGTGGCAGGTTCCACTCGGCTTCGAACGTTACATCGGACGCGGCAACGGACGCTGAGGCAGGTTCTTGCTTTTTTCCAAGGCCATCGCACGGAGGAAAACATGGTTCCGCAAAACAACATTCCCGCCCTGCTGTTGTCAGCCGCACTGATCGCGTGCGCCGCCTCCCCGGCGGTGGCGCAAAGCTGGCCAAGCCGCCCCCTCACCATGGTGGTGCCGTTCGGCGCCGGCAGCGCATCCGACACGGTGGGACGCGTTCTGGCCGCAGGCCTCTCCGAAGTCCTCGGGCAACAGGTCATCATCGAAAACATCGCCGGCGGCGGCAGCATGACCGGCACGTCGCGCGTCGCGAAGTCCGCGCCGGACGGCTACCAGTTCGTGTTCGCCAGCGTCAATTCCATCGCCATCGTCCCGACCATGCACAAGGCGCCGCTTTACAACAGCGCCACCGATTTCGCCGCGGTCGGGCTGGTGGTCGAGCAGCCGATCGTCCTCATAACCCGCAAGGACCTGCCGCCCAACACGATGCAGGAGTTTGCCGCCTACGCAAAAGCAAACCAGGACAAGATGCAGTTCGGCTCGTCGGGCGTCGGCTCGGGATCGCATTTCGCCTGCTCTCGCCTGAACGCGGCCTTGGGTGTGAACCCGACGCACGTGCCGTATCGCGGCTCGGGCCAGGCCATGCAGGATCTGATCGGCGGCCGCATCGACTACTTCTGCGCGCTGGGCGCCGCCGCGATGGGGCCGCTCGAAGGCGGCACCGCCAAAGCGATCGCGCTGCTCACCGGCGAGCGCTCGTCGCTGTTCCCGAAGCTGCAGACCGCAAAGGAGCAAGGAACGCCCGGCGTCAATTCCTATTTCTGGACCGCTTTCTTCTTTCCGAAGGACACGCCCGACGCCATCGTGCAGAAGCTCAACGATGCAACGACGCAAATCTTGAACTCGCCCGTCACACTGGAGCGGCTCAAGAAGTCCGGCGTGACCGCGATCGCGGCGGATCAGCGCTCGCCCGCGTATCTCCAGAAATTCGTGGGATCCGAAGTCGAGAAATGGCGTGCGATGATCAAAGAGAGCGGCATCACGCTGGAGTGAGTTGCCGAAAGGCCCCTACTGCGCCTTGATGCCGGCTTCCTTCACAACCTTGCCCCACTTGGCCAGCTCGCTCGCCTGGAAGGCGCCGAACTCCGCCACGCTCATGCGGGCGATCTCCGCGCCGGCGGCGTCGAACTGCTGGCGCGCCTTCGGCGAGTTCTGGATTTCGGCAATCTCCTTGTGCAGCCGCTCCACGATCGCGGCCGGCGTGCCCGCGGGCGCGACCAGGCCGATCCAGTTCGCCGCCTCGTACGGCACGCCGAACTCGTTGACGGTCGGCACGTCGGGCAGCGCGGGACTGCGCTCCCTGCCACCGACGGCAAGCGCGCGAACCTTGCCGCTGCGCAGATGCGGCATGGTCGAAGCGGTCGAGCCGAATGTCACCTTGGTGTTGCCGCCCATGAGATCAATCATGGCCGGCGCCGTGCCCTTGAACGGCACATGCAGCATGTCGATGCCGGCGGCCATCTTGAACAGCTCACCGCCGAGATGCACGAAGGTGCCGATTCCTGAAGACCCATACTGAATGGCGCCCGGCTGCTGCTTGGCGAGCGCGATCAGCTCCTTGATCGAATGCGCCGGCAGGCCCGGATAGACCGCGACCACGTTGGGCGCGGTGACGATCATCGACACCGGCGCAAACGCCTTCACCGGCTCGAACGGCAGCGTGTACAGCCACGGATTGACCGCGGTGGCGAGCGACACGATCAGCAGCGTGTGGCCATCCTTCGGCGCATTGGCCACGATCTCGGCGCCGATGATGCCGCCGGCGCCGCCACGATTGTCGACGATGAACTGCTTGCCAAGCCGCTCCGACAATTCGGCGGCGATGATGCGGCCGACCTGGTCGTTGAAGGCGCCGGCCGGGAATGGCACCACGATCCGCACCGGCTTGCTGGGATAGTCCTGCGCCGCGGCGGATGTGGTGAGCGCGAATGCTCCGACCACAGTGCAAAGCAAGGCGCTCAACCTTCGCATGGCGGCCTCCCGGGCTTTTGTTGCAAGCGAGCTTAGCGCGACCGGACCACCGCTGTCATTCCGGCCGAAGCGGAGCCGGATATATCAGCAGCGTGGTTACGCGCTTCGAGTTCGCTGCGCGCCCCGGAATGACAGCGAGCTACGCCTTCGCCGCCTTCAGCCGCTTGGCGGCATCGAGCGCGGCCAGCACGATGCCCTGGTAGCCGGTGCAGCGGCACAGGTTGCCGGAGATGGCGACCCGCACCTCGCGCTCGGTCGGGTCGGGGTTGTCGCGCAGGAACTCGATCAGCGTGGTCAGCATGCCCGGCGTGCAGAAGCCGCACTGCAGGCCGTGGTTGTCGCGGAACGCCTCCTGCAAGGGGTGCAGCTTGTCCGGCGACGGCGCGATGCCCTCGACGGTCAGGATCTCGTGGCCGTCAGCCTGCACCGCCAGCATCAGGCAGGATCGCGCCGACTGGCCGTCGAGCAGGATGGTGCAGGCGCCGCAGACGCCGTGCTCGCAGCCGAGATGCGTGCCGGTGAGTTGCAGCTCGACGCGCAGGAAGTCCGCGAGCGTGAGGCGGACCGGCACGTCCTTGGTGTAGGCCTTGCCGTTGACTCTGACGGTGATGGCGCGCGTGGTGCTCATGTTCAGTCGATCACCTCATCGGCGCGGCTAAGCAACGAATGTGGGAGGGCGAGTCCTATCGCCTTGGCTGCCTTCAGATTGACGACCAGCTCGAATTTGACCGCGCGATCGACCGGCAGGTCCGCAGGCTTGGCGCCTTTGAGAATCCGTGCTGTATAATTTTCAACTCGGCGATAGGCATCAGCAACGTTATTGCCACGTGCCATGAACGGGAGCGCGCCCGCCGTCACAGCGCCGCCGATTAGTGCAAGGGCATCGGCCGCCTCATTCGATCACCTCGTCGGAGCGCGCGTGCAGGTTCGCCGGAATGTCGAGACCCTGGGCTTTGGCCGTCTTAAGATTGATCACCAGTTCGAAAGTGGTTGGCTGCATCACCGGCAGGTCGGCGGGCTTGGCACCCTTGAGGATGCGGCCGACATAGATCCCAGCCTGACGGTAGGAATTCGGGATGCTGGTTCCGTAACTGATCAGACCACCGGCTTCGACCATTTCGCGAAGCGCATACACCGCCGGCAGGCGCAGGCGAGCAACGTTTGCAGCGATGTGATGCCGCTGGACCAGAAAGAACGGCTCGCCACCGATCAGAAGAGCGTCCGGCCGCTGCGCTTCAAGCGCTGCAAAAGCTGCGTCGAGTTCGGCCATGGTGCTGGCGTTGACAATCCGCAACTGCAATCCATTCGCTTGGGCGGCAGCCTGCACATCGCGAATCTCCGGCGCGGAATCCGGACTGACGGGGTTGTGCAGCAGAGCGACAACAGAAGCCTTGGGAACAAGCTCGCGCACGATCTCCAGACGCTTCTGTCCTGGAAGCGCGATCATCAGCGTGGTGCCCGTGGCGTTGCCGCCAGGCCGGCTGTAGCTGGCGACAAGACCACCCGCCACCGGATCGATACCCACGACGAAGACGATGGGAATCGTCGTGGTCGCGGCCTTCGCCGCCAACGCGGCCGGCGGCGCCTGTGCAAGGACCACGTCCGCCGGATGACGGACGAGATCGGCCGCAAAAGCCGGAAGCCGGTCATATTGCCCTTCCGCCCAACGATATTCGATCGCAACGTTGCGGCCCGCGGCAAAACCGTTCTCGCCGAGGCCGCGCGCGAAAAACGCAAGATGCTGCGTTGCGGCGCGTTCCGAGATGGCGCTGAGCCAGCCGATCACCGGCATCGCCTGCTGCGCGCGCGCCGAAAGCGGCAGCGCGCCCGCCGCCGCCGCGCCGCCAAGAAGCATGAGCGCATCGCGCCGCCGCATCAATGCACCCTGTTCCACGGCGCGTTGTCGGCAAGTCCCGCCGCCTTCTCCAGCGCGCGGCGCGACAGCACGGCGGCGAGGTGTTGGCGGTAGGAGGAAGAAGCGTGCACGTCCTCGATCGCTTCGATCGCGCGGCAGCTTTCGCAGGCCTTGCGGAACAGCTCCGAGCTCGCGGCCTGGCCGGTGATCGTCTGCTCGACGTCGCGCGCGCGAACCGGCGCGACCGCGACGCCGCCGACCGTCACCGAGGCGCGCGAGATTTTTCCGCCGTTGATTTCGAGCAGCGCCGCCGCCGACACGATGGCGAAATCGCCATGCCGCCGCGAGAACTCGATGAACGCCGCCTTGTGGCCCGCCGCCCACAGCGGAATTCGCACCGCGATCACGATCTCGTTCAACTCGATCGACGGCGTCATGAACGCGACCGGGAAATCGGCGAACGCGATCTCGCGCTGGCCGTTCGGCCCCGCCACCACCACCGTCGCGTCATGCGCGGCCGCGACCGACACCAATTCAGCCGCCGGATCGAGATGGCACAGCGAGCCGCCGATGGTGCCGCGGTTGCGGGTCTGCCGATGGCCGATGTGCATGATCGCCTGGTGCAGCAGCGGGCATTTCGCCTTCACCAGATCGGAATATTCGACGTCGCGCTGGCGCGTCATCGCGCCGATTTCCAGCACGCCACCGGTCTCCTTGATGCCGGTGAGGCCCTCGACGCGGTTGAGGTCGATCACATGATCGGGCAGCACGAAGCGCATGTTGAGCATCGGCATCAGCGACTGGCCGCCGGCCAGCAGCTTGGCGTTGTCCAGCCTGCCTAACAGCGACACGGCCTCGGCGACGGTTTTGGGATCGTGGTATTGGAACGGAGGCGGCTTCATTTCGGACCCGAATGGAGATTAGACTGAGTATAGGGAACCGCCGCGACGATGAGCAACATGCACTGGCAATTCGCAACCCTGATCGCAGCGCTCTTCGCCCTGCCGCAGGGCGCGCAGGCGCAAGGCGCCGCCGATTTCTTCCGCGGCAAGACCGTGACGCTGATCGTCGGCTACAGCGCCGGCGGCGGCTACGACACCTATGCGCGCATCCTCGCCCGGCACATCGGCAAGCACATTCCCGGCCAGCCGAGCGTCGTGGTGCAGAACATGCCGGGCGCCGGCAGCTTGCGGGCGGCGAACTACCTCTTCAACGTCGCGCCGAAGGACGGCACCGTAATCGGCATGTTCAGCCGCGGCATGGCGATGGAGCCGCTGATCGGCCAGAGCGCCACGCAATTCGACGCGATGAAATTCACCTGGCTCGGCAGCGGCACCGAGGAAGCCAGCGTGTTCGTGCTCTGGCATGCCGCGCCGGTGAAGACCTGGGCCGACATGCTGACGACGCCGTTCAGCGTCGGCGGCGAAGGCTCCGGCTCCGATCCCGACGTCTATGCATCGCTGTTGAAGAACAGCTTCGGCGCCAAGCTGCGCCTCGTCACCGGCTATCCCGGCACCGCCGAGATCGCCCTCGCGCTGGAGCGCGGCGAGATGGACGGCCGGGCAAGCTGGTCATGGTCGAGCATCAAATCCCTGAAGCCCGACTGGATCGCGCAGAAGAAGGTGAACCTGCCGATCCAGCTCAACCTGACCAAGAATCCGGAATTGCCGCACGTGCCGATGATCATGGAATTCGCCAAGGACGACCGGCAGCGCGCCAGCCTGAAGATCATCCTCAGCCGCCAGACCATGGGCCGGCCGTTCATGGCGCCGCCGGGCCTGCCTGACGACCGCAAGGCAGCGCTCCGCGCGGCGTTCGACGCCACCATGAAGGACCCGGAGTTCATCGCCGAGGCGAAAGCGCGTGGCCAGGAAGTCAATCCCGTGAGCGGCGCCGAGATCGACAAGCTGCTCGCCGAACTCTACGCCACGCCGAAAGACATCGTGGAGGAGACGAGGCGCGCGGTCGCGGGGCCGTAGCAACCGCCAGGCGCAACATGCGAAAGCCGCATGCCCGACCGCCCGGCGATTCTGCTAGGATCAGGCCAACGTGAACGGAGGATCGCATGGGCCAGGTCGTCACGTTTTCCCAGCTCCCGGCAAGCCCCGTCGCCGACGGCGTCGCCAGTGCGCCGATCAATGCGGACGTCAAGGAGATGGCCGCCGAGCTGGTGCGCATCGCGGCGGGCAAACGCTGGACCGATATCGCGCCGCGCGGCTCCGACCTCTATCTTTTCATGCTCAACGGCGCCGGCATGATCTCGGCCGCGGGCGACGAGCGCCGCCTGCCGACCCAGGCCTTTGCGACGGTCGAAGAAGGCACGGAGTTCACGCTCAACAACGCATCGACCGCACCGGCCGACGTGGTGAAGGTGATCGCGCCGCCGCAGCAGGACATCCATTCGCTGAAGGGCTTCAGCGACGGGCTCTCGGTGATCGAGCGCGGCAAGGCGCCCGTGAAAGTATTGCCGCAGGACCACAAGACGCGGCTCTATTTCGTCGACAAGGAAGCCGCGCACTCCGAGCGCGCCCACGCCATGATCGTGGTCTACGACAAGGACACGCTGACCGCGATGCACATGCATCCCAACGCGGAGAGCCTGTTCGTGGTGCTCGATGGCGCCATTCAGTTCACCGTCAACGGCAAGGAAGAGGTGGTGAAGCCCGGCCAGGCCGCGATCTTCGGCGCCAACGACCGGCACGGGCTGCGCGCCGCGGACGGCGTGACGGCCGCGAGTTTTTTGGAATTTCACATCCCGGCTAGCTACACGACGGTGTACGGCTGATACGGCCCAATGTTCAATCGGCCGAGAACTCACCTCCCCGCCCGCATCTCCTCGCGCGCGGCCTTCACCGCCTTGATGATGTTCTGATAGCCGGTGCAGCGGCACAGGTTCGACGACAACACATCGAGCAGTTCTTCGTCGCCGATGTCGGGCCGCTGCTCCAGCGTGTTGACGGCGAGCATCAGGAATCCCGGCGTGCAGAAGCCGCATTGCAGGCCGTGGTGCGCGATGAACGCGCGCTGCAAAGGGTGCAGCCGCCGGCCATCGGCCAGCCCCTCGACGGTGCGGATTTCCTTGCCGTCCGCCTGCACCGCGAACATCAGGCATGAGCGCACCGCCTCGCCTTCGACGATCACCGTGCAGGCGCCGCACACGCCGTGCTCGCAGCCGATGTGCGTGCCGGTCAGCCCGCATTCGTCGCGGATCGTGTCGACCAGGGTGCGGCGCGGCTCGACGCGCAGCGGGTAGTCTCGGCCGTTGACGCTCAGGGTGATGTCGAGCTTGTCGGTCATTTCACTGGTACGAAATTACTTGGGCAAGAACTCGCCGAACTTCTCGCGCACCAGCTTTTCCACTTCGGCGCTGGCGCGCACCTCGCGCGGGAAGGTGTCTCTCCGGCCAAACGGCTTGCAGGCGTCGATCACCACGCGGGCGTTGCGCGGATCCTTCTCGGAATATGCCATCGGATCGAGCGCCGACGACCAGCAGCCGCGCAGCACCTCCATGCCCTCGCGCGGATCGAACCGCGTGCACATCGCCCAGATTACCTTGTCGATGTCGGCGGGGTTGATGTCCTCGTCGACCACCACGACGAAGCGGTTGACGTAAGCGCCGGCATGGCACTGCGAGGCGATCAGTCCCGCCTGCTTGGAGTGGCCGGCGTACATCTGCTTGATCGACACCGTGAGCCAGAGCCGACTGCCGCCGGCGGCGTGCGACCACACGCCCCGCACCTCCGGCACGCCCGCCGCTTCGAGCTGGTTCCACACCGCGCCGGAGCGGTACGAGCCGCGATAGAACGAGTCGTCGTCGGGCGGAATGCCGGGGATCGCGCCGAGCAGGATCGGGTTGTCGCGATACATCATGGTCTCGATGCGGATCACCGGCTCCTGCTTCAGGCCGCCGGCGTAATAGCCGGTCCATTCGCCGAGCGGGCCTTCGTCGCGCTTGTCGTTCGGATGGATGAAGCCCTCGAACGCGATCTCGGCATGCGCCGGGATCGGCAGACCGGTCTTCGGCCCGTAGATCACCTCGACCGGCTCGCCGAGCAGGCCGCCCGCCGCGTCGTATTCGTTCTTGCCATGCGGGATTTCGAGGCCCGCGATCATGAACAGCGCCGGGTGCATGCCGCACACCACCGCGACCGGGCACGGCTGGCCGCGCTCGAAATATTTCTTCTGGATCATGTCGCCGTGCTTGCCCTTGGAGCACATCACGGTGGCAATGTTCTTCTCGTGCGCCTGCACGCGATAGGCGCCGTAGTTGATCCAGCCGGTGTCGGGATCCTTCATCACCACCATGTCGCCGGTGCCGATGTAGTAGCCGCCGTCGTGCTCGTGCCACTTCGGTACCGGGATCTTGAACAGGTCGATGTCGTCGCCGGTCTTGACGTTTTCCAGGACCGCGCCGTTCTTCACCTCGACCGGCGGGAAGGTCTTCGCCTCCTTCATGTAGCGGCGCCAATGCTTGACCAGCTCGATCTCGCTGCCGTCCGCCGGATTGCCCATCGTCATGTTGATGCGGCGGTTCGACGTGAGAATGTTGGCGAGGATGCGAAAGCCCTTGGGGTAGCCGGGGATGTCGTCGAACAGCACGGCGGGATTGCCGATCTTGCGCTGGTAGATATCGACGATGCCGCCGATCTCGCGCTCGCGCTCGGCGCCGCTGATATGGGTCACCTCGCCGGCCGCCTCCATCTCGGCGAGCCAGACCCGCAGGTCCTGCTTGGAGGCATTCGCCTTGGCTACGGTGCGGCGCGGATCGACGTTTTCGTTCATGGCGGCGTTCCTCGAGTATATCGGGCACGATTGTAGCGCAGCCTCAAGACTGTCGTCCCCGCGAAAGCGGGGACCCAGTAGACGCAATCCTCTCGATAGACCCCGGGTACTGGATGCCCGCTTTCGCGGGCATGACAGCAGAGTGTGTGGTTTCCGTCATCGCGTTCAGCCAACGCTGCGCCGCCCGATATCGCGGCCTCGGGCTGGCCTCATTCCGATTGCGCTTCCTGAAAGTGTGAGGGTGGCGCGGGACGCCTGGGCTCCGGTGGACCCACGGGCCTCGATGTCTCGCGACATCGAGGCGATCCGGATTGGTAGTGCCGCAAGTCCGCCGAAACCCTCAGCGTCCCGCGCGCGGTG
This sequence comes from uncultured Alphaproteobacteria bacterium, assembly GCA_963711955.1. GTDB lineage: Bacteria > Pseudomonadota > Alphaproteobacteria > Rhizobiales > Xanthobacteraceae > Z2-YC6860. Next base: position 309,323 of record CAVQGC010000018.1, read on the forward strand.
TTTGAGGCTTGCTCCGTGAGACCCCCGGTGGACTGACTTTCGCTATCCACCGCTCTGGGACCTTGATGAACGCCTGCCCGTTGGCGCGGGGTTACGGCATTCACCGCCAAGGGGCCCCCTGTGCTGCGAAGCTGTCGCTGCGGGAGCTCACGGCTTGGGCCGCCCGGGCGGGGTGTACGTTCTGCACCCCTCATTTCGCATTCCCAGGCCACCGCCCCCGATCCGCCACGACTGACGCGGCCGCGCCCCTCACGTGGATCGAGACGCGGCGCACGCCTAAATCCACCCTGAGGGGGCGGGGATAAGTTCTCACGAAAATGTGATTATAGTCCTGCGCGCCGACGCGAAGGTGTTTCACTTTGGGGCGACCTATGCAGGAAAAATACACGAAATATCAGATAGATATATGGTTAATTATAGGATAGGATTTCCCGAGATGCGGCGGTTACACGTTGGAGTTTGCTATGCGTGGAATCGCATTCGCGCTGGTCGCGCTCACGGTGGCTGCGACAACGTCTGATCCGGTCGCCGCTCAATGCTATGGCCCGGAATGCGAGCGCCAACGATCCGGCCCGCCGGCGTATCAAGACGTACGTCCGAACTTCCATCCGAACTCGGTCAACAACGGGCAGTTCAATCGCTCAGCGCCGTACGATCAACGGCATATGCACCAAGGGCAACCGTACCAGGGACAGCCATATCAAGGGCAGCCCTACCGTCCGGCGCCGTATGAGCAAGCCCAGCCCAACCGCCAAGCACCGCATCAAGGACGGCCGTATCAAGGACAGCCGTATCAAGGACAGCCGTACCATCAGGGGCAGCCATATCAACAGCCTGCCTATCAAGCGCAGCCCAGGCCACCCGCGGGCTACTCCAACGTACCGCCGGGCATGGGTCCTGGCGTCGCGCCGCGCGGGCCGGACTACCGCCACGCACGTCCCGATGGCCGGATTGAATTACGAACCCGGGTCACGAAGATTCCAAAGGCGACAAAGTATGCCGCTCGCCAGCACCACCCCGTCCTGAACGGTCGCACAGTCGCGAGAAGCGCTTCGCCCACAGCAGGCGCGGGCCAAGTCACCATTTCGGTGGCGGAGTACCGCGACCTGCAGAATCAGGCTCGCGAGCTGCAGCGCATGCGGGGCGCAAGGGCTGGCGGTCCGAACAGGCCCTCTGGTGCCCCAAATGGACCATCCCCGTTTCCGGAGGTTCGTCCGTCGGGTATGCCACCCAGGGCAGTAGGCGACCAAAGCCTTCAGAGATTCGCCTGAGAGATTCGACGGTCGTCGCCCTAATACGGCACCTTGTCCGGCTTGGCGTGCCACAGCTTGAACACCTCCAGCGCCTCGGCGGCGCCGAGCCGGCGGATCGGCAGCTTGCGCCGGTGCAGCGGCGCCGCGACCTCGTCGATAGATCGCATCGTCGTCGAAGCCGATCGCGGCGGCGTCCGCGCGGTCGTTGGCATAGACGATCTCGGAAATCCGCGCCCACCACGCCGCACCGAGGCACATCGGGCACGGCTCGCAGCTCGTGTAGAGCACGGCGCCGTCGAGAACGTGCGTGCCGAGCGTCTTGCAGGCGGCGCGGATCGCGACCACCTCGGCATGCGCGGTCGGGTCGCCGGTCGGCACCACCTGGTTGACGCCCTCGCCGATGATCTTGCCGTCCTTCACGACCACGGCGCCGAACGGGCCTTCGTCCGTTTGCGCGCAGGAGGCGGACAGCTCGATGGCGCGGCGCATGAAGGCGAGGTCGTCAGTCATGGCAAAGCCTTTCGCGCCGATCATCCTTCGAGACGCCCGCTTCGCGGGCTCCTCAGGATGAGGCGGAGTGAAATCAGCGCGTGTTCCTCGCATCGAAAATCGCCTTCAGCTTCTGCGGCGTCACCGGCAGCGCGGTGATCGCGCCCGGAATGCCGATGGCGTTGTCGATCGCCGACGCGATCGCGCCGCCGACGCCGTTCACGCCGCTTTCGCCTGCTCCCTTAATGCCAAGAGGATTCAGCGGCGATCGGATAATCCTCGGTCAGAATGATCTCGACGTCCGGCGTCTCGCGCGCGGTCGGCATCAGATAGTCGGCGAACGTCACGGCGAGCGGATCGCCGCGCTCGTTGTAGGTGAACTCCTCGTAGAGCGCGCCGCCGAGCCCCTGCGCCAGGCCCGCCGGCGATCTGGCCCTTCACCAGCGTCGGGTTGATGGCGCGGCCGATGTCGTAGGCGATGACGTAGCGCTCGACCTTCACGCCGCCGGTCGCCGGATCGACCTTCACCACCGCAAGATGATTGCCGTAGGGATAGACCTGGTGGTCGGCGAAGAACCAGCCTTCCGCCGAGAGACCCGGGTCGCGGCCGCCGAGCAACTTCGAGGTGTTGGAAAGCAGCCGCCGCGATCTTGCCGAGGCTGATCGACGGGCCGCCTGGATTGTCGCGGCGGATCACCTCGCCGTTCACGATGTCGAGCGCGTCGGGCGGCGCCTGCAGCAGTTCGCCGGCCACGTCGAGCGCCTTGGCGCGCACCTTGAGCGCCGCCTCGCGCGTCGCCGACGCGGTCATCACCGTGGCGCGCGAGGCGTGCGCGCCGATGCCGAACTCGATCCGCTCGGTGTTGCCGCGGATGACGCGCATCTTCTTGTAGTCGGCGCCGAGCGTCTCGGCGGCGACCTGCGCCATCACGGTCTCGAAGCCCTGGCCGATCGACGAGCCGCCGGTGATCACCTCGACCATGCCCGACGTGTCGACCTGGATGCGCACGCCGTCGGCCGGGCCGAGGCCCGCCTTCTCGACGAACATCGCGAGCCCGACGCCGACCATCTCGCCCGTCCGCGCGGCGCTTCGCCAGGTCGGCGTTGAGCTCGTCCCATTTCACATGGTCGAGCAGCTTGTCGAGCAGCTTGTGATAGTCGCCGCGAGTCGAAATGGATTTCCTCGCCGAGCGCCTCGAGCGGCCGCTTGAACGGCATCTCGTCGACCCGCACCGCGTTGATGCGGCGCACATCGATCGGATCGAGATTAAGCTTGTGCGCGATGGCGTCGATCAGCCGCTCGCGCACGAACGTGGTCTCGAAGCGGCCCGGCGCGCGGTAGGTCGCGGCCGGCGTCTTGTTGGTGAGCCGGAAGTGGCAGACCGCGCGATAGGCGCCCGGCACGCGGTACGGCCCCGGCAGCACGCCGCAGGTCATCATCGCGACGCGCGTCGCGTGGGTGCGCACATAGGCGCCGTTGTCGTGATGGATCACGTCGTCGATCGCGAGGATTTCGCCCTGCTCGGTGCAGGCGGCGCGCGACCTTGTGATGCTGGTTGCGCGAATGGTTGGCGGCGATCAGATGCTCGCGGCGGTCCTCGATCCATTTCACCGGGCGGTCGAGCCGCATCGCGGCGACGCAGACCAGCACGTCCTCGGGATAAATCTCGCCGCGGATGCCGAAGCCGCCGCCGACGTGCGACTCGAAGCACCGACACCGACGACGGCGGCCGGCCGAGCATGCGCGCGATCAGCTCCTTGTTCCGGTGCGGCACCTTGGCGGCGCCGTGCAGCTCCAGCACGTCGCGCGAGGCGTCGTAGCGGCCGAGCGCGCCGCGCGTCTCCAGCGGCACGCCGGAATGCCGGCCGGAGGTCAGGTCCAGCTCGACGATGGTGTGCGCCGATGCGAACACCGCCTCGACGTCGCCGTAGCCCTGCGTGAGGAGTGCCGCTTCGGTGTCGCGGCCGGGCGAGAACTCGCCGGGCTCGGCGCGGGCGTCGAGCAGCGGCGGCAGTTCCTCGATCTCGACTGTCGACCAGCTCGGCGGCGTCCTCGGCGACGTAAGGATCCTCGGCGAACACCGCGGCGATCGGCTCGCCGACGTAGCGCACCTTGTCCGTGGCCAGCACCGGCTGGCGGTACGGCGCGAGCTTCTCGATCGGCCCTTCGCGGAAATCGATCGGCCCGACGTCGTCGATGTCGCGCGCGGTCCACACCGCGACCACGCCGGGCAGCGCGCGGGCCTCGCTGGCGTCGATCGCGACGATGCGGCCGTGCGCGTGGTTGGAGCGCACCATCGCGCATGTGAAGCTGGCGCGCGAAATTGATGTCGGCGGCGAAGCGGCCCCTGCCCCGCGACCAGCGGCGGGTCCTCCAGCCGCTCGACCGGCATGCCGATCCATTTGGTGGCGCCGCTGTCGTTCATCGGAACGCCCTGTCGCGCGCCTGCTCCAGCGCGCGGCGCGTCAACGCCCAGCACCAGCTCGCGGCGATAGCCGGCGCTGATGTGCTGGTCGTCGAGCGGCTCGACCCGCTTGGCGGCGATCTCGGCAGCGAGCGTGAATGCATCCGACGTCGGCATGCCGGCCTTTCAGCGCGTACTCCGCCTCGACGATGCGGCGCGGCGCAGCTTCCGCGCCGCCGATCGCGATGCGCGACTTCGGCGATCGCGCCGTCCTCGTGCAGCCGTAGATCACCGACCGCCATGGCGATGGCGAAATCGCCGGCGCGGCGGCTGAACTCGGAAAAGCCAAAGCGCACATCGGGCCGCAGCATCGGCAGCCGCACCTCGGCGAGCAGTTCGTCCTCGTCCAGCGCGGTCGTCATCAGGCCCTTGAAGAACTCCGGCGCGGGGATGAGCCGCACGCCGCGCGTCGATATCGCCATCATCTCGGCGTCGAGGCAGGCCGCGACCGCGCACCACTCGGAGGCCGGATCGGCATGCGCGATCGAGCCGCAGAACGTGCCGCGGGTGCGGATCGGACGATGCGCGATGTGCTGCGCGACCTCGGCGAGCAATTGGCCGAGCGGGCCTTCCGCCGCCGGCTTTTCGAACGCCGCATGGCGCACCGTGGCGCCGATGAACAGCCGCCCATCCTGCACCTCGAGCCGGTCGAGGCCGGCGACGCCATTGATGTCGATCAGGTGGCCCGGCCGCGCCAGGCGGAACGCCATGGTGGGCACCAGGCTCTGCCCGCCGGCGAGCACGCGGCCGTCGTCGGGCGCAAGCTCGGCGAGCAGCGCGACGGCTTCCTCGACGGTTTTCGGCGCGTGATACTGGAATGGCGCGGGTTTCATTGTGGTAGCGCAGCATAGGGCTGGGAGCCATGCGCTTCAACGCTGGCGCCGAACGCGCCGCCCAGGCGATATGCTCCGCGCGCCGCGTCCCCCACGAAAGGCGCAATCGATGCCCGATATCCTGACCAAGCAGGACGGCCCCGTCCTGCACATCACGATCAACCAGCCCGACCGGGGCAACGCCGTGACCGACGACATGGTGCGGGAGCTGACGCGCCTGATCGGCGAGGCGCCGAAGACGCTCGGACATCGTGGTGCTGCGCGGCGCCGGCAAGGACTTCTGCGTCGGCCGCGCCGGCATGGGCGCGCGGCCCGAGGTCGAGCCGACCGCGTTCGCGCGGCGCAATTTCTCCGACGTGGTGTTCGACGCCTACGGCGCGATGCGCAACTGCCCGATCCCGATCATCGCCGTGGTGCAGGGCGGCGCGCACGGCTTCGGCTGCGCGATTGCGGCGGCTTGCGACATCACGCTGGCGAGCGACGCGGCGAAATTCTCGGTGCCGGAGATGGCGCACCAGATCATGCCGACCATGGTGATGTCGTCGTTCGTCGACCGCGTGCCGAGGAAGGCGATGGCGTATCTGGTCTACTCGATGTTCGAGGTGTCGCCCGAGCGCGCGCTGTCCTACGGCATCGTCAGCGACGTGGTGCCGGCGGCGCAGCTCGAAGCGCACGTGAAGAAGCTGACCGACGCCATGCTGAAGGCGCCGCGCATCTCGCTCACCGCCGCCAAGGAATACGTGCGCACCGGCCCCGACATGCCGGTCGCCGGCGCGATCGAATACGCCCGCAACCTGCATGCCACCATCAACTCAGCCGCAGAGATCAGAAAGCCGCGGGGATGAGATGAGACGGCGCGAGTTCATCACGCTGCTTGGCGGCCTGGCGCTCGCGGCGCCGCTTGCTGCTGCGCGCGCAGGAGCCGAGATGCGGCGGATCGGCGTGCTGATGGGCTTTGCCGAGAGCGACCGGGAGGGCCAGGCCTTCGCCGCCGCATTTCGCGAGGGACTTCAGCAGCTCGGCTGGGCCGAGGGCCGCAACATCCGCATCGACACCCGCTGGGCAACGCCCGGCGGTGACGCGCCGTCGAGACAGCGACTTGCACAGGAGCTCGTCGCGCTGCGGCCGGACGTGATCCTGTCGGGCACCACAGCCACGACATCCGCACTGCTGCAACAGACCCGCACTGTCCCCATCGTGTTCGCAACCGTTGCCGATCCGGTCAGCACCAATTTCGTGGCGAGCTTTCCCCGCCCGGGCGGCAACGTCACCGGCTTCATCACGATGGAGCCGACGATGGCGGGCAAATGGCTGGAGCTTCTCAAGGAGATCGCGCCGCGCGTCGCCCGGGTTGCTTTTCTGTTCAATCCGGCAACGGCGCCGTATTTCGACTATTATCTCGTCCCCTTCAAGGCTGCTGCCGCGTCCGTGGCAATCGAAGTGGCCGCCATACCTGTTCGCGACCGGTCCGAGTTTGAAGCCGTCATCGCCGCGCAGGCTCGCGCGCCGAATAGCGGTCTTGTCGTCATGCCGGACCCCTACACCGTCACCCATCGTGAGGAGATCACTCGCTGGCGGCGCGCCACCGTCTTCCGGCCGTATACGCGTTCCGTCTCTTCACCGAGCACGGCGGCCTCGCTTCATACGGAATTGATTTTCTCGATAACTACCGGCGTGCGGCGGCTTATGTCGACCGCATCCTCAAGGGCGCCAAGCCGAGCGAGCTTCCGGTCCAGGCGCCGGTCAAGTTCGAACTGACCATCAACCTCAAGACCGCCAAGGCGCTCGGCCTCGACGTGCCAGCGAGCCTCCAGCAGCGCGCCGACCAGGTGATCGAATGAGGAGCCGGGCTCTATTGACAGACGCGTCATGGCCGGGCTTGTCCCGGCCATCCACGTCTTGCTTTCATGCAGCAAAGTAAGGCTTGGATGCCCGGCACAAGGCCGGGCATGACGAACGAGAGAATTTCGCACGCCGAAAAGTATCAGGAACCCTGAATGAAAGTCTTCATCTTCGACCTGCTGCCCTACGGCAAGCACTTCGACCAGTACAAGGAGTCCAAGTACCTCCCCTACCCGCTGCCGCTGCGATCATTTCGATCCCGAGATCGCCGCGCGGACCTACGAAGAGCATCTCAAGTGCTGGGAGGAGATGGACAAGCTCGGCTTCGACGGCGTCGGCCTGAACGAGCACCACACCACGCCGCACGGGCTGATGAACTCGCCGAACATGATGGCGGCGGTCGGCGCGCAGCGGACCAAGAAGCTCAAATTCCTGATGCTCGGCAATCTGGTGCCGCTGCACAATCCGCTGCGCATCGCCGAAGAGCTGGCGATGGCGGACTGCCTTTCACATGGACGTATCCTCTCCGGCTTCGCGCGCGGCGTGCCGCGCGAGTACAACGTCTATGGCGTGTCGATGGGCGAGTCGCGCGCGCGCTTCGAGGAAGCCGTCGACATCATCATGAAGGCGTGGACCGAGCCGAAGTTCTCCTACGAGGGCAAGTTCTGGTCGTACAAGGACATCGCGATCTGGCCGCGGCCCTATCAGCAGCCGCATCCGCCGGTGTGGGTGCCGTTCACCGGCTCGAAGGAAACCATCGAGTGGGCGGCGAAGCACAATTTCAGCGCGGTGATCCCCGACCATCACCGCGGGCTGACGCAGGACATCGTCGGCTATTTCGCCAAGCAGATGCGGCACGCACGGCCACACGATCACGCCGGAGCACATCTGCTTCTTCACCGACGCCTATGTGGCGCCGGACCGCGCGACCGCGATCAAGGAATACAGCCCGTTCTATCTCTATTTCGTGCACACGCTCTGGCACCACGGCTCGCTGGAGAAGGGATCCTCGCCCGAGGGCACCGGCTACTGTCGTCGGCCTCGTTCGACTACATCAAGCCGGAGAACCGCGTCGGCGCCGGCGTCGACCGCGAGGGCATGATGAAGACCACGCTGGCCGACATCGAGCGCAAGATCGACGGCGGGGAATTGGCCTGGGGCTCGCGCCAAGGACGTCACCGACCAACTGATCGCCGGCGCCGAGCGCATGGGCGCCAACACGCTGCTGCTCAACATGAACGTCGGCGCCATGAGCACGAGGTGTTCCTGGAGCAGATCCGCCGCTTCGGCAGGGATGTGCTGCCGAAATTGCAGGCGCATCAGGTCAAGCGCGTGCCGGCGGCTGCTTGAGTGGACGCGACCCGCCTTCCACGGCCAGCTTCGTCCCTACCAAAAGGTTCGCCCGATCTGCTACGATCCCGCTACCGAAAAGGGAGGAACGGTGTGCGGATCGCGTTCGCGCTCTTCGCTCTCGGCGCAAGCCTCGTCGCCATATCGGCCCCGGCCCAGGCGCAAAAGCCCGGCGTGACATACCGCCTCGGCTGGCTGGAGGTCTGCGGCCCCGGTCCACAGCGAGGTCATTTCGACCTTTTCCGCGCGCGTCTCGCCGAACAAGGCTACATCGAAGGCAAGAATCTCGTCATCGAGCAGCGGTTTGCGGATTGCAACTACGACCGGATGCCCGCGCTTGCCAGCGAGCTCGTGCGAATTCCGGTCGATGTTCTGTTCACCATCGGCACGAGGGCGACGCGGATCGTCGCCGCGACTGTGACAGTCGACTCCGGTCGTCGACCTACTCGTGCGACCCGTTCGCGCATGTCGAGAAGCTCGCACGGCCCGGAGGCAATCTGACCGGCGTGACGTGCATGACGACCGAACTCATGCCGAAACGTCTCGAAATCCTCAAAGAGCTGGTTCCCAGCACCGAGACGTGCGACGCTTCTGCAAGACCCGGAAGCCGCGACCAACGCGTTCGAGCTGACGCAGGAGGTCGCGAAAAGGCTCGGTGTTCAGTTGCAGGCCGCTCAGGTGACCGCCGCCAAAGACCTTGCGTCGGAGCTTGCGGCAATCGCGAAGAGACCGGCCGGACGGGCTGCTGGTGTATCCCGACATGGTCTTGAGCTCGCACCCGCGACCGCGGGAACTCGGCGACTTTGCGCTCAACGCCGGCATCCCTACGATGCATGCATTCCGCTTCTATGCAGACGCCGGCGGCCTGATGTCCTACGGCGCGACCACAGCGGAGGTTTATACGAGCGCCGCCGAACAGGTCGCAAAGATTTTGAGTGGCACACGGCCGGGCGAGCTACCGCTGCGACAAGCCACCCGGTTCGAGACTGGTCATCAACAACAAGACCGCCAAGACGCTCGGCATCACCGTGCCAGCGACGCTGCAGGCCCGCGCCGACGCGGTGATCGAATAGGTCTGGCCGGCCCGGCAGGCTTGAATCTCCCCTTCCCAAGCAGGCACAGTATCGGTCAGGAAACGCTTCAAAAAGAAAGTCAGCCCCATGTCCCAAGCCGCCGCGCGCCAGACCTCCAACGCCCCCGAGCATTCGACCGCCTATTACTTCATCGAGGGCCTCAACGAGCTCGGCATCGAGCACCTGTTCTGCAACTTCGGCACCGACCACGCGCCGATGATCGAGGCGATGGCGGATCGCGAGAAGCGCGGCGAGAAGGTGCCGAACGTCATGCTCTGCCCGCACGAGAACACCGCCGCGCACATGGCGATGGGCTATGCGATGGTGACAGGCCGCGGCCAGGCCGTGCTGGTGCACGTCGACGTCGGCACCGCGAACACCGCGAACGCGATGCACAACCTGTTCCGCTCGCGGCTGCCGGTGCTGCTGATGTCCGGCAAGGCGCCGTACACATCCAGCAATGAATTGGTCGGCTCGCGCGACACCTACGTGCACTTCGTGCAGGAGCCGATCGACCAGGGCGCGCTGGTGCGCCCCTACATGAAGTGGGAATGGACGCTGCCGTCGGGCGTGGTGGTGAAGGAGGCGCTGCGCCGCGCCCACACCATCATGGAGAATAAGCCCGCGGGCCCGGTCTATTTCATGGCGCAGCGCGAGACGTTGACGGAGCAATGGGCCACCGACCAGATCCGCAGCTACCCGGCCGAGCAGTTCTCGCAGCCGCAGTCCGGCGGCGCCGATCCCGCGACGATCGCGCAGCTCGCCGACCGGCTGATCGCCGCCGAGCATCCGATCCTGATCTGCGGCTACGCCGGGCGTAACGCCAAGGCGGCGAAGCTGATCGAGGAGCTCGCGAAGTTCGCCGGCATCGCGGTGTTCGAGGGCAACCAGACCTTCAACATCTCCCATGAGTTCCCCTGCTTCCTCGGCTATTCGCCGAACAAGCACCTGCCCAAGCGCCGACGTCGGCATTCTGGTGGACGTCGACGTGCCGTGGTTCCCGGCCGACGTGTCGCACAAGGGCGGGTCGTACTGGGCCCACATCGACGTCGACACGCTCAAGTCCGCGTCGCCGATGTGGACCTTCCCGGGCAACATCCGCATGCAGGGCGACTTCGGTCGCATCCTCGAGCAACTGCTCGACGAACTGAAGGCGAAGGCCAACGCCGAAATTCAAGGATGCGGCGCAAAAGCGCGTCGAGGCTTTGAGCGCCGAGCGCAACGCCTGGCGCGAGCAGGCCAACAAGCTCGCCGCCAACAAGGGCAAGCCCGACGAGATCAAGCCGCATTATCTCTTTGCCGAGCTCAACAAGCTCCTCAAGGACGACGACGTCGTGCTCAACGAGGGCGTCCGCAACGCCGGCGCCTGCCTGTTGCAGCTCAAGCGGCCGAAGCCGAACACCATTGTTCGCTCAGGCGGCGGTGGACTCGGCTGGTCGGGCGGCATGGCGCTCGGAGTCAAGCTTGCCGCGAAGAACAAGATGGTGGTGCAGGTGGTCGGCGACGGCGGCTTCTATTTCGGCGGCCCGGCCTCGGTGTTCTCGGTGGCGCAGCAGTACAAGCTGCCGATCCTGGTGCTCCTGCTCGACAACACCGGCTGGTCGGCGGTGAAGGAATCGACGCTGCGCGTGTTCCCGCAAGGCGAGGCGAAGTCTGAGAACAAGTTCCAGGCCAACCTGATGCCCAACGCCGAATTCGCCAAGATCGGCGAGGCGTTCGGCGCGTATGGCGAGAAGGTCACTGACCCGGATGACGTGCCGGCTGCGCTGGCACGCGCGGTGAAAGAGGTGCGCGGCGGCCGCGCGGCGATCCTGCACGTGAGGGTGACGAAGCTGTAGGAGCATCGCAACGGCCTCATGCGCGGGCTTGACCCGCGCATCCGTCGTCTTTCACGAAGCGATGGATGCCGGGTCATAGGCGAGCGAAGCGACGCCGTCCTTCGGACGGCTATGCCCGGCATGAGGGCGGAGAGGGAGGAGGCCATGTTGTTGACGCGTGCCCTTCTGCTTGAGCGCGGTCATCGCTGCGCTTGCCTCACCCTCCCTCGCGCAATCCGCCTACCCGAACCGAAATATCGAAATCATCGTACCCTATGGACCCGGCGGCTCGACCGACATCGTTGGGCGCATCGTCGCGCAGAAGCTGCAAGAGCGGCTCGGCCAGACCGTCGTGGTACTCAACCGGCCGGGCGCCAGCGGCACGCTCGGCCTTAATACCGCGATGCGCGCCACGCCGGACGGCTACACGCTCTTGAACAGCTACACCGCCGAGGCCGTGGTGGTGCCGCAGATCTCCAAGACCCACAAATATGCGGTGGCTGACGACTTCGAGCCAATCGCGATCACCGGCCTGGTTCCGGTGGTGCTGATGGTGTCGAAGAACGTCAAGGCCAATACGCTGCAGGACTTCATCGCCGAGGTGCGCGCCAACCCGGGCAAATTCACGTTCGGCGGCGGCTACGGAAGCCCGCCGCACGTCATGGGTGCGTGGATGAACAGGTTGCGCGGGCTCAACGTGCAGCACGTCCCGTACCGTGGCGGCGCACAGGGCATCAACGATGTGGTCGGCGGCCATATCGACATGTTCTATGGGGGCGTCGCCGCTGGAAAGGCCGCGATCGACTCAGGCTCGGTCAAGGCGATCGCGGTGACCGGCGACACGCGCTCCTCGGCGCTGCCGAATGTCGCGACCTTCAAGGAAGCCGGCGTGCCCGAGTTCGATCTGGCGAGCTGGACCGTGATGCTGGCGCCGAAAGGCACGCCAAAGGACGTCATCGAGCTGCTCCGCAAGGAGACACTTGCCGCGCTTGCCGATCCCAAGACACGCGAGGCGCTCGCCAAGCAGGGCGTCGAGCCCAGCCCGAGCCAGGACGTGCGCGCATTCCTCAACAAGGAAAGCAACTCGTTCGGCCGCGCGGTGCGCGAGCTTGCCATTCAGATGGGAGAATAGATGCGCTCGTTTCGCTTTCTGATCGGCGCGCTGCTGCTGATCGTCGCCGGCACAGCGCATGCACAGACTTCCGCGCAGGCACAGACTTGGCCGAGCCGGCCGGTCAAGCTGATCGTGCCGACCGGGCCCGGCGCCGCCACCGACGTGATGGCACGCATGATGAGCGAGAGCGTGTCGCGCGCGCTCGGCCAACAGCTTGTGGTTGAGAACCTGCCGGGCGCCTCCGGCATCATTGCACACCAGAACGTCGCGCGCGCCGCGCCCGACGGCTACACGTTTCTCTTCACCAACACATCCGGCCTCGCCACCAATCCGGTGACCTTCAAGACGCTGCCTTACGATCCGGTCAAGGACTTTACGCCGGTGGCGATGGTGGTGGACTTCGGCCCGCAGATGCTGTCGGTCAACGCCGACGTGCCGGTGAAGAGCGTCGCCGAGCTGATCGCATACGCCAAGGCCAATCCCGACAAGCTGTCCTACGCGGTCGACGTGACGGCGGGCGCCGCGCCGTTTGCCGCGCGGCTCCTCAACAAGCGCGCCAACCTCGGCATGGTCGAGGTGCCGTACAAGTCCGCCGCGCAGATGGCGCAGGACGTGGCGAGCGGCACCGTTCCGGTGCTGATCTCATCGATGGCCGCAGCCAACGCGATGGTGCAGGCCGGCAAGATCCGCCGCCTGGCGCTGACGGCCACCAAGCGGTTTGCGGCGGTGCCCGACCTGCCGACCATCAATGAGACGGTGCCTGGCGTGACCATGGACGGCTGGTTCGTCGTCGTCGCGCCCACCGGCACTCCGCCCGACGCGGTGAAGCGGCTGAACGCAGCGATCGGCGAATTCCTCAAAGGCGAGGACATCAACAAGCGGCTGGCGGGCTTCGGGCTCGGCACCAGCGGCGCCGGCACGCCGAAGTCGACCGGCGACTTCATCCGCCGCGAGCAGGACAAGTGGCGCGCATTGGCGCAGGAGTTGAATATCGAGAAGCAGTGATCGCTAGAGCTGATTCAGCTACGCTGAATCGAACTCGTCGCTACTTTCTCGTTTGAGCATGATCTTTCCGACCTGCCTTCGCCCGCCGAAGCATCAAGCCAAATAATGTTGTGACAGGGCTTCGCGCAGGCGGGAAACCGGTTCCCACTTTTCGGGATCATGCGCTAGGAAGCCAGGTTGCGGTCGCGAGCCGCGCCAGAGCTTCTTCAAGCGATTCAACGAAATTCGCGGGGCTGAGCTTTGCTTCCGGAGCGTCGAGAAACTTAAGCTCGAGGTCCAGCGCCATCATCTTCCAGTCTCGGGCCAGAATCAGCCACGACCGCCGCATCTGGTCGGTCCTTGCGGCGGATGCCTTCTGCTCAAATTCCGCCGCCCGTTGCCGGTACAAAGCGGCACGCTCCCGCAACTCCATCTGCACCCTCGGCCCCAGGGCAGCGTAGTGCGTTTCCTTCTCAAAACGCAATGCGTTCCAAGTCCATCAACGCCCGATTTCTAAGTGCAACACCTACATTGCATCGCAAACGCCACGCGCTCGTCCGGCGTCAGCTTCTCGTGCTCCGGGTTGCGCTCGGGCGGCGGCGCCGCGGCAAACGGGATCAGCGTCTCGGCGATCGGGTTGTCGTAGGGCAGCCCCTTGGCGCGCATCTCGTCGCGCTTCGCTTGGTGGCCGCGGCGTCGATCTCCAGCGTATCGCCCATGAACACCGCGCCGTAGTTCTCTTCCGCCGACTTCTGGGTGACGTAGCCCGAGCGCACGTCGCGCTCCAGCGCTTCAAGATCGCGCTCCAGCGGTGAGCCATAGCCGCCGCCGCCGCCGGAACGGAGGATGTAGGCGTCACCCGCCTGCAAGGTTTGATTGAGCGCCTTGCCGTTGGGAAACAGCGTCTCGTCGGTCTTGCCGAAACGGTGCAGCGCGACGCCGTTGCCGAAGCCGGACATGCCGCCGAACAGGCCCCACGGCTTGCACTTGACGCGGTCCATCTGCGACGAGAATCCGATCGGATGCAGCGCCTGCACCACCTGCTCGGTGCCGAGGCCGCCGCGGTAGCGGCCCGCGCCGCCGGAATCCGGCCGCAGGCAATAGCGCTCGATCAGCAGCGGATACTTCGCCTCGACCTGCTCCGACGGGCCGTTGTGGGTGTCGCCGTCGTTCATCGCGATGGTCGCGTTCATGCCGTCGTGGTCGTATCGCGCGCCCCAGCCGCCGCCGATCAGCCCGCCCGGATAGAGATAGAAGCCGTTGTCCTTCGGACGGCGGCCGTGGACGCGGCCGAGCACCAGGTCGGCGTGATGGCCGGCGATCACCTGGTCCGGCAGCGCTGGAGCAAGCGCCTTGAAGATCGTGTCGATCACCGTCATCGGATAAGTCATCCACATCCGCATCGCGGCGGGCTTGGTCGCGCTGATGACGCGGCCGGGCGGCAGCACGATGTCGAGCGCGCGAAATGCGCCGTCATTGATCGGCAGGTCGAGCGGCGAGGTCAGGCATTTGAATGCCACCTGGCAGCACGAGCGCCCGGCGGTGATGCCGGAGTTGTAGAAGCCTTGCACCTGCGCCGACACATCGGAAAGGTCGACTGTCATGCGGTCGCCCGCGACCGTGACCTTGACGCGGATCGGCACGCGCTGGCCGACATTGACGCCGTCGTCGTCCATGAAGGATTCCGCCTCATAGACGCCGTCGGGAATGTCGCTCATCGCGGGCGCGCGCCAGCGCCTCGCTCTGGTCCATGATCGCCTCGATGCCGCCGAGCACGGCGCCGCGGCCGTACTTGCGCACCATGTCGAGGAAGCGCCGCTCGCCGGTCTTCACCGCGGCGACCTGGGCACGGAAGTCGCCCATCGCGCGATCCGGCAGCCGCACGTTGGTCTTGATGATCGAGATCAGCTCTTCGTTCGGCACGCCCTTGCGGTAGATCTTCACGATCGGCATCTGCAGGCCTTCGGAGTAGATGTCGGTCGTGCCCTCCTGCAGCGTGCCGCCGACGTCCGGCCAGTGCGCCATGCAGCACGAGAAGCCGATCAGATCACTGTCGTGAAACACCGGCACCGTGAAGGTCATGTGGTTGAGGTGCGAGCCTGTCGTGTAGGCGTCGTTGGTGAGCAGAATGTCGCCGGGCTCGAGATTCTCCGCGCCGAAATGCTTGAGCTTGGCCTTCACCGTCTCGCTCATGCCGCGGATGAACATCGGCAGGCCGAGCCCGATCGACACCGTATTGCCCTTTGGCGTCGAACACGCCGACGGTGAAGTCGAGCGCCTCGTAGATGATCATGTTGTACGCGGTGCGCGTCAAAACGATCTTCATCTCCTCGGTAATGGCGACGAGACCGTTGCGCACGATCTCGGTCACCACCGGGTCGATGCGGGTGCCGGACTTGGATGGCGATTGTACGGGCGCGTCCATCGTCAGCTCCTGCGCACTTCGATGATGAGGTCGCCGAACGCGTCGACCTCGAGCATGTCGCCGGGATGCACCACCGTGGTGGAGGCGTGCTCCTCGATCAGCGCCGGGCCCTCGATCCGGTTGCCGGCCTTGAGCGCGGCGCGGTCGAACGTGGGTGTATCGACGAAGCCGGTGGAGGCGAAATAGACCTTCCGGCTGCCCCGCCCCGCTCCCGCCTCCGGCTTGGCCTTGCCCTTGGCGATCGGCTCGAATGCCGGCTTTTTCATCTCGCCGATGATGGCGCCGCGCAGGCTGACGATCTCGGCCTTCTCGTTCGGCACCGAGAAGCCGTAGCGCGTCTGATGCACCGCATCGAACCGGCTTCTTGATGCCGTCGCGGTCCTCGCTCTTGAACAGCTCGACCGGCAGGTCGACGGTGACCGCGTGCTCCTGGAGCACATAGCGCATGTCGGCGCCGCGGGTCGCGCCGATGCCGGCAACCGACTGGCCGCGCGTCACCGTCTCGCGGCCGCGTACCTCCATGTCGGCGAAAATCTCCTCCATGCGGGCGAACGGCGCATCGGCGAGGCTGGTGAACCAGGTGTTGACGAAATCGCGGCGCAAATCGGCAACCAGCATCCCGTAGGCCGAGAAATGCCCCGGCGCGCGCGGGATCACCACCTTGGCGATGCCAAGCTCGCGCGCCACCGCCGAGGCGTGCAGCGGCCCGGCGCCGCCGTACGCCACCAGCGTAAATTCGGCGGCATCGAGGCCGCGCTCGGTCGTCACCCAGCGCACCACATGCGCCATCTTGGTGGTGGCGATGCGGAGGATACCCTCTGCCGCCTCGATAGGATCGAGGCCGAGCGGCTTGGCGATCTTGTCGTTGAGGGCCTTTTTCGCCGCTTCGATGTCGAGCCGCATCTCGCCGCCGAGGAAACGATCGACGCCGAGCCGGCCCAGCACCAGATTGGCGTCGGTGATGGTGGGTTCGGTGCCGCCGAGCCCATAGCAGACCGGACCGGGCGCGGCGCCGGCGCTCTCCGGTCCGACCCGCAAGGCATTGCCAAGCTCAAGACGCGCGATCGAGCCGCCGCCGGTGCCGACCTCCTGGATGTCGATCATCGGCATCTGGATCGGCAGGCCGGTGGCGTAGCCGCCGATCAGCGCGCCGCCGGTCATCAGCACGTCGCCCTGATAGATCACGCCCGCCTTGGCGGTGGTGCCGCCCATGTCGAACGCGATCGCGTTCTTCATGCCGATAGAATCGCACAGCGCTTTGGTGCCGATCACGCCGGCGGCCGGGCCCAACTCCAGCATGCGGATGCAGGAGCGCCGGCCGTCCTCAACGTCGAACAATCCGCCGGTCGATTGCACGATCAGGAAATTGCCGTCAAAGCCCGCGGTGCCGAGATGCTCCTCCATCTCGGTGAGATAGGTGCGCACGCGCGGGCCGATGTAAGCGTTGGCCGCCGCGGTCGAGGTGCGCTCGTACTCGCGATACTCCTGCGACAATTCGTGCGACGCAGTGACGAACAGATCGGGAAATTCCTTCTCGACGATTTCCTTGACGCGCTGCTCGTGGACCGGGTTGCGGTACGAATGCAGGAACAGGATCGCGATCGCCTCGGCGCCCTGCGCCACCGCCTGCGCGACCACCGCTCGGACTTGTTCCTCATCAAGCTTGATCAGCACGGTGCCCTGCGCGTCGATCCGCTCCATGATCTCGAAGCGCATGTCGCGGCCGATCAGAGGCGTGTGCTTGCGGAAGCCGAGGTTGTAGGCCTCCGGCCGGTTGACGCGGCCGATCTCATAGATGTCGCGGAAGCCCTGCGTGGTGAGCAGCGCACAGCGCGCGCCGCTCCGTTCCAGGATGGTGTTGATCGCAACCGTGGTGCCATGCAGGAACAAGCCGTGCGGCGGCGAATTCCGTCCCGGCCTTGCCGACGCCGTTCTCGATGCCGCTGACCAGCCGCTCCGGCGTGGTCAGCGTCTTGCCGAGCCGCAGCTCGCCGGTCTTCTCGTCGAACGCCGCCACGTCGGTGAAGGTGCCGCCGACGTCGGCGGACAGGCGGATGTTGGCTGGAACTCACTGACACGAACTCCTGCAGGCCTGCCGTGGTACCAGCCGCATCACGGATTCATCAAGGCTTCGGACGGCATATCGGTAATGAACGAGTGCGCCGGCGCGTGCGCGATGAACAGTGGCAATCTGGCGTTCTCCGCCGCGCTCTGGGGCGTGACGCCACAGGCCCAGAACACCGGCACGATGTCCTTCGGCGTCGGCGGCACCGGCGGGCCGAACAGCGGCGCCTTGAGGTCGGCGCCGATCGCCGCCGGATCGCCGATATGGATCGGCGCGCCGTGGTTGAAGGGAAAGCGCGACGTCACCTGCGTGGCAACAAGGGCCTGCTGCGCGGTGAGCCAGCGCATGGTGACGATCAGATCGCCGCGGAACGGGCCTGCAGGCTCGGTCGGCAGCGTGGTGCGCAGCACCCAGCGATCCTTGTGGGTCGGCACGCCGGCGCGCTCCAGCGGCCCGTCGATGGTGATGCCGGAGCCGATCAGGAACGTCACCAGGTCGTCGCGCCACAATTCGCGGATGTCGGTGCGGTCCTCGCCGCGCATGCCGTCGCGGTAGATGGCGTAGCGCGCGCAGTCGGTGCGCAAGTCGGCGCCTGGCGCGAGCTTCTTCGGCTCCGGGCTGCCCGGATCGGTCACTTCCAGCACCGGGCACGAACGCTGGTTGCGCTGGCAGTAGAGCAGGAAGTCGAATGCATGCTGCTTCGGCAGGATCGCGAGATTGCATTGCACGAAGCCGTGCGCGAGCCCGCGACTCGTCCCCGCGATGCGGCCCTCGCGGATCTCCTGGCGAACGCGCTGGCTTTCCAGCATGGCGGCCATCAATAACGGTCGTCGGGACCGTCGATGTACGGGAATGCGCTGAGCACGTGCGGCGGCCGGATCGGCGGCGCTGCGCGCACATAGGACGGATTGAGCTCGCTGAGCGTGTTGACGCCCGACAGACCCATCGCGCGCTCCAGCTCGTCGTGGAGAAGCTCCAGCACCCGAAGCACGCCGTCGCGGCCCGCCGCCGCCAGCCCGAAGCCGTACAGCCGGCCGACCGCCACCGCGTCGGCGCCGAGCGCCAGCGCCTTCAGCACGTCGGTGCCGCGGCAGAAGCCGCCATCGACGATGATTTCGGCGCGGCCTGCCGTTGCCGCGACGATCTCCGGCAGCACGTCGATCGAGCCCGCGCCGTGATCGAGCTGACGGCCGCCGTGGTTCGACACGTAGATGACGTCGACGCCATGCTCCACCGCGATATGGGCGTCCTCCGCGGTGGCGATGCCCTTCACGATCAGCGGCAGCTTGTACTTGGCCTTCAGCTTGTCGAACTGCTTCCAGTCGAGCGCTTTCTGGTGGCGCGCGGCGTCGGGCTCGCGCGCCGAGGCGGCGTGATAGCGCTTGGAGATGTCGCGCTCACGGCGGCTGTAATGATGCGTGTCGACCGTGAGGCACAGCGCACCGAAGCCCGGAGTCGACCGCGCGATCGAAGAAATTCTCGACCCAGGCGTGGTCGCCGCGCACATAGAGCTGGAAAATCTTGAGCGCGTTCGGCTGTACTTTGCCGGTTTCCTCGATCTCCGGCTTCGCCACCGAGCTCTGGAACATGGCGCAGCCGAACGTGCCGGCGGCGTCGGCCACCGCCGCGCAGGCCTGCCTTGTCGAACCGCTCGATGCTGCCGATCGGCGCCAGCGCCACCGGCATCTTCAGGGTGCGGCCGAGGAATTTGCCGCTGGTGTCGGTGTGATTGACGTCGCGCAGGATGCGCGGGCGCAACGCGAGCAAGTCGATCGCCAGCCGGTTGCGGCGCACCGTGGTTTCGGTCTCGGCGCCGCCGATCAGGTAGTCCCACACGTTGCGGTCGAGCTTGGCGCGCGCCGCTGCGACGATCTCATGCAAATTCTGAAAGCGATCCCGAACCTGGTCCATGTCCTACCCCTGAATGCGGCGCACACCGTGCATCATGGTGTGCGGACCGACAAGCGGTCTCCGTGCAAAGCGGCTATTTGAGCGGCGCCTGGTGGCCATCAAGGCCGGTGCCGCTGGTCAGATGGCCGAACAGCTTTACCAGCTTCTGGCGGTCGGCCTCCGGCAACGGAGGTTTGAGCAACGACGCGACGTTGCTTTTCAGGTGCCCGGCGTCGCCGGTGCCGAACAGCACGACGTCCACGCCGGGCTCGTGCCGGGCGTAGCGGTAGGCAGCCTCGGTGATATTGGCGGCGCCAGCCTCATGGATGAGGAAGCCGAGCGGATCGTCGGTTTCGCCGAGCGACTTGTCGACCAATCCCTTCGCGGCAAGCTCCTTCATCTCGCGCGCGATGCGCGTCGGATCGGCGAACATGCTGCGCACCGCAAACATCAGCAGCGTGCCGATGCCCTTTTGCCGGGTGACCGGGAACACGTTCTGGCGGGCGCCCTGGTGCATCATGTGGAAGCCCACCATGAAGACCTCCCAGACGTCATCCTTCACGGCGAGCTTGAGCATCTCGTTGGTGTGATCCTCGATCGGATTTTCGGTGATGCCGATGTGCCCGATCTTGCCCTTGGCCTTTTGCACCAGCAGCGCGGGCACGATTGTCTCGATCGCGTGCTGGTATTCGTGCGCATACACGCCGTGCAGATTGAACACGTCGATGGTGTCGGTGCCCATCAGGCGCAACGAGTTGTCCAGGCTGGCGACCACCTTCTCCGGCGTCCACCACTCGCCGCCGCGGTGCACGAACGCCTTGGTGGCGATGAAGACCGACTGGCGGGGGATCGACTTGAGCGCCTTTCCGACCACGCCCTCGGTGCCGTAGGCCGGGGCGGTGTCGATGAAGTTGATGCCGAGGTCCACGGCCTGGTGGACGAGCCTAGCGCATTCATCCTCGGATTTGCCGGCCTTCATGCCCAGCCGGCTGAAACCGCCGGTGCCCAGGCCGGCCACGCTGACCTTGAGGCCGGTCCTGCCCAACGTTGTGTATTCCATAACGCTCTTTCCGTTTATTCCGCGTATGTCCGTGCGGGATGCCGCCGATATTATCAAGCCGCTTGCCGCGCATGACTGCCCTTGACCAATCGGGGGCGTCCGTCCCATCTGGTTGCCGGCTGAAAGAGAAGGGATGTTGACTGCCATGACGGATGCCGCCGGAGACATCAAAACCGAGAATCGCGCCTTCGAGGCCGACGTCGCCAAGCTGCTCCACATGATGGTGCATTCGGTCTATTCCGACCGGGATGTCTTCCTGCGCGAGCTGATTTCCAACGCCGCCGACGCCTGCGAGAAGCTCCGCTACGAGGCGATCGCCCGTCCATCCTTGCTGGGCGAGGACCCCAAGCTGCGCATCACCATCGCGATCGACGCCGACAACAAGCAGATCGCGGTGGAGGACAACGGCATCGGCATGAGCCGCGACGAGATGGTCGAGGCACTGGGCACCATCGCCCGCTCCGGCACCAAGGCGTTCATGGAGCGGGTCGAGGCCACACAGGGCGGCGAGGGCGCAACGCTGATCGGCCAGTTCGGCGTCGGCTTCTATTCTTCCTTCATGGTCGCAGACCGGGTTGACGTCTTCTCCCGCCGCGCCGGAGCGGACGAGGCATGGCTTTGGTCATCCGATGGCAAGGGCACGTTCTCCATCATGCCGGTGCCCGCCGACGCCGCACCCGCGCGCGGCACCCGCGTGGTGCTGAACCTGATGGAGAATGCCAAGGGCTACGCCGAACACTTCAAGCTGGAGCATATCGTCCGCGAGCAGTCCGGCCACGTGCCGGTGCCCATTTCGGTTATCGCCAAGCCCGGCGGAGAGCCTGCCGAAGTCGCCGACGGCGCCGCGCTGTGGACCAAGCCGCGCTCCGAGATCAAGCCCGAAGAGTACACCGACTTCTACCGCAGTGCGGCCGGGCAGTTCGACGAGCCGGCGCTGACCATCCACTACCGCGCCGAAGGGCGGCAGGAGTACTCCGTGCTTGCGTTCGTGCCGGGCACGCCGCCGTTCAACCTGTTCGACGCCAATCGCAAGGGCCGCATCAAGCTCTACGTCAAGCGTGTCTTCATCGCGGACGATGCGGAAATCCTGCCGCGCTATCTGCGGTTCGTGCGTGGCATCGTCGATTCGTCAGACCTGCCGCTGAACATCTCCCGCGAGATGCTGCAGAACAGCCCGATCCTCACCGCGATCAAAAAGGGCGTCACCGGCCGCGTCGTCGGCGAGCTGGAGCGCGTCGCCGAGACGGAGCCGGAACTCTACACCAAAATCTGGGACAACTTCGGCGGCGTCCTCAAGGAAGGACTGTACGAGGATCTGGAGCGCCGTGACGCACTGCTCGCGCTGGCGCAATTCAAGACCACGTCATCCGGCGGCGCGTGGCGCAGCCTCAAGGACTACGTCGGATCGCTGAAGGAGAACCAGACCGCGATCTATTATCTGGCCGGCGACGACATCGCGCGGCTGGAAGTCTCGCCGCATCTGGAAGGCTTCCGTGCCCGCGGCGTCGAGGTGCTGCTGCTGGCCGAGCCGATCGACAATTTCTGGGTCACCATGTCCCCTTCTTTCGAGGGCAAGCCGTTCAAGTCGGCGAGCCAGGGCGCGGCGGACCTCGCGTCGATCCCGCGCAGCGACGCCAAGGACGAGCCGAAGGCGGAGACCGACCCGTCCACCGCCGACTTCATCGCCTTCGTGAAAACGACGCTGGGCATTGCGGTGTCGGACGTGCGCGCCTCGGAACGGCTGACCGACAGCGCGGTTTGCCTGGTGGCGCCGCCGACCGGACTCGATCGCAATCTCGAAAGAATGCTGGCAGGAGCCGGCCGGTTGAAGGCGGCCGTGATCCCTATCCTCGAGATCAACCCGCGCCACGAGCTGATCGCCTCACTGGCTAAACTCGGTGAAGACGAGAAGGCGCTGAAGGAAGACGCCGCGCACCTGCTGTTCGACGAGGCGCGGGTGCTGGATGGCGAGCGCCCCGCCGATCCGCGCGCGTTCGCGGACCGGCTGGCGCGCGTGCTGGGGCGGCTGGCGCGCAAGGACGCGTAACCTCACGCGCCCTTTTGAATCGCCTGCCACACCCGATCCGGCGTGTATGGCATTTCGAGGTGCTTCACGTTCGCCGCCTTGAGCGCGTCCATCACAGCGTTGGCGAGCGCGGGCACCGAGCCGGTCGCACCCGCCTCGCCCGCGCCCTTGGCGCCGAGCGGATTGGCCGGCGACGGCACGCCGCAATCGATCAAGGTGATCGGCGTGAGATGGTGCGCGCGCGGCATGAAGTAATCCATGAACGTGCCGGACAAGAGCTGCCCGGTGTCCGGATCGTAGGCGATGCGTTCGCCCAGCACCTGGCCGATGCCCTGCATCAGCCCGCCATGCAGTTGCCCCTCGACGATGGCGTGATTGATGACGTTGCCGCAGTCGTCGGCGGCAATGTAGTTCACGATCTGCACATGCGCCGGTGTCGGGGTCGATCTCGACCTCGGCGATATGTGCGCCGCTCGGGAATGCCGCGGCGGTGTCGAGCGTGACGTTGGTGTCGAGCGGATGCGTCGGCTGGCTCCACTTCTTCTCGATCAAGGTGCGGATATGGATCGACAGATCGGTGCCGGCCACCTTGTAGACGCCGTTGTCGAACGTCACGTCGTTCGGCGACACTTCAAGCTCGCCGGCCGCCAGCGCCTTGCCTTTCTCGACGATTTCCTTGGCGCCGTTCATCAGCGCACCGCCGTGGCTGATCAGCGAGCGTGAGCCGAACGAGCCGGTGCCCATCAGCTTGGGCGCCGAATTGTCGTTGAAGCGAAGCTCGATCCTGTCCTCGGGCATGCCGAGGACTTTCGACACGATCTCGGGCAGCACCGTCTCCAACCCCTGCCCCATCGGGCCGGCGTTGGAATACATCGCCAGCTTGCCGTCCGGCTCGATGCGGATTTCGATCTGCTCCTTGCCGACCGCGCCGGACGGCTCGAGAAACATCGCGAGCCCGATGCCGCGAAGTTGTCCGCTCTTCTTCGCTGCCTTGCGGCGCGCCTTGAAGCCGTCCCAGTCCGCGGCCTGAAGCGCGGTGTCGAGCAGCCGCACCGGATCGCCGCTGTCGTAGGTGTGGCCGGTCAGCGTCTTCATCGGGAACGCCGTCTTGGGCAAAATGTTGCGCCGGCGCAGCCGGACCGGATCGACGCCGAGCGTCGCCGCCGCCTGCTCAACCAAGCGCTCCCACAGGTACGCGACGTTCGGGCGGCCGGCACCGCGGTAGGCGGTGATCGGCGTGGTGTTGGTGAACACGAGGCGGTGGCGGCCGTAGAACGCCGGCACCTTGTAGAGGCTGGTGGCCGAGCTGGTCGGCGCCGCGACCGTGTTGATCAGCGCGCCGGCGCCCGAGCAATAAGCGCCCATGTTGACCAACCATTCGACGCGCAGTCCGAGAAACTTGCCCTTGTCGTCGATCGCCAGTTCGCCCTTGAGGTCGGCGCCGCGCGCGTGGTGATCGCCGGAGATTGTCTCCGAGCGCGTGCCGGTCCAGCGCACCGCCTTGCCGGTTCGCTTGGCCGCCAGCAGCACCGCCAGGAACTCCGGATAGATTTCGTTGCGCACGCCGAAGCCGCCGCCGACGTCATTGGAGTGGACGCGGAACTTGGCGGCGTCGAGGCCGGTGATCGAAGCGAGCGCCGCCCTGATGTCCGAGATGCCCTGGGTCGGGCAGTACAGATCGTACATGTCCGTCGCGGCGTCGTAGCGCGCCAGACAGGACTTCGGCTCCATCGGGTTGCCGGCGATGCGCTGCGCCGTGACACCGACGCGGATGATGTGCGCGGCCTTGGCAAACGCCTGCTCCGCGCCGGCGCTGTTGCCGTACTCGTACTCGAAGCTCAGGTTGTCGGGCATCTCCTCGTGAACGCGCGGCGCCGACGCCTTCAGCGCCTCGCTCGCATCGACCATCACCGGCAGATCCTCGTATTCGATCTCGATCAGCTCGGCCGCGTCCTGCGCGAGGTGCTCGGTCTCCGCGATGACGACCGCCACCGGCTCGCCGACAAAGCGCACGCGCTCATGCGCCAGGCCCGGACGGAACGGAATTCGCACCGAGCTGCCGCCGACGCCCTTGAAGAACGAGAGAACCGGCGGCGTCTTCCAGCCCGCCGCGACGATGTCGGCGCCGGTGATGACGTCCAGCACGCCCTTGCCCTTGCGCGCCTCCGCGACGTCAATCCGCACGATCCTGGCATGCGCGCGGTCGGCGCGCAGGAAATGCGCCGCGACCTGTCCGTTGAGGTGATGATCGGTGGTGTAGCGGCCCTGGCCGGTGACGAGCCGCCGGTCTTCCCGGCGGCCCCTGAACTGATGCTCTGCCAATTTCGGATTCCCAATTGGTTCATGAGAGGGCGATCGAATAGCAACTATTCAGCGTTCGTCTCCGTCATTCCGGAGGGTCGATTTGCGTCGTCGCCGCATCTCCGCTGTCGTCCCGCGACCCGTCTGCGCCGCCGGACTATCCTTCCCGTTCGAGCTCACTCTTTACCCTGGGTGCCAGCAAGCAATCGATATAGAATTCTGCGGCAGCGGGAGGCGATTATGTGGGGCGCTTTAATCAGCTTCGGTGCGAGGTATGCAGGGCAATGGGCAAGGACTGCTTCGCGAACTTCAGCAAGCGCTACCACAGCGAAGCGTGGAAACGTTTCCAGCAAGAACAGAAGAAGAAGAGGACGCTGCACTACCTCGGGGGCAACATTCACAGGGTGCCCGAGATGCTTGAGCGGGCGGAGTACAACTTACCGATTGTCACCGCCTTCGACACCTTCCGTTTCGACCTGACGAAAACGCTCGTCGACCTATTCGGCGAGGACTTGTGGAACAACGTCCGGTCCGGTCACCTCCCCATCGAGCGAGTCACGACGCGGCTCAACATCAGCAGGACCGGCGACGAGAGTGAGCAGAAGTACGTGGTCCGGGAAACCTACGGCCCCGTTTCCGGCGTCGACATCATGCGGCCGGACAACACATCGAAGCTTGCCGGTCGGCTGCGGAACGCAATCAAGGGCCTCACCATCGTCAATGTTGGTAACGGTGGACTTAATCAGATGTCTCCTGAACACCGAGAAGAGGCGCTCCGCATCTTCTCGCGTTCGCACAAGGCAGCCCTCGACGTGCGTCAAAAAGTAGACAACATGAGGCAACTCACTCAGCCGACCAACATCGCTACGCTCCGCGGATGGGGTAAACACGAGGGTTCTCCCTTAAAGTTGTTCGTCGACTTCGACGGTCGTTCATTCTGTGTAGGTCGTGACGAGCACAACGTGAGGCGGGTCATCGTTCCGCAAGACTACGGCCGCGAGATGCTCGACCTGCCGGCAATCTCGGAGTTTTCCGCCGAAGTGGCCTGAGTCCGCGTTATAAAACGAACTTAGATAACTAAGAGCAAGTTGCGGGGCACCGCGCGCAGCGCGCCAATTTACGATAGAAAATCACCAATGATATCAGTATTTTAACTGCCGCGCTTGTGTGCACGAAACACACTAATTATATTCGCAGGCATCAGAACTCTTAGTATTAGATAAGAGGCGACGATGTTGACCAATAGCGAAGTCTTGCTCCGCGCCTTGCTGAGTGTTGCGGCGCGTCAAACATTTCCCGAACCGCAGTTGGCGGAGATTGTGCTGCGCGGTTCTGGCGAGAAACAGTTACGCGCGTTCAATATGTGCGATGGCACTAAGACTTAGAGGGACATCGCGAAGGAAAATAAACTGGATGAGGGAAATTTCAGCCGTTCAGTTTCGCGCTGGATTGATGCAGGTGTGATGTACCGACTTGGAAATGGCCGAGACGCCACGCTGCTTCACGTTTACCCACTCCCTAAGGATGCGGCCAAGAACGGAGTTCCAAGTGAAAGATAACGACGGTCGGCTGTCTGAAGTCGAGGCTAAGCTCGATACCATAATTAAATTGCTCGCTCTTAGCATCGCATCAGAAACGCTTTCACTTCGTGAACGTGCAATTCGACTGCAACGTGCCGGCCTCACGCCCAAGGATATTGCGGCCATTTGCGACACGACACCGAACACAGTCAGCGTTGCACTTTCTATGGCCAAACGCGAAGCCAAGAATTGAAGGAAAATTAACACATAAGGGAACGGCCATGCAGAAGAAGACAGAAATAGTGGAAGAAGCTCTCCTGGCTGAATTGACCTCCATTAAGCGGTTGCTGGTGTTCGCCCTCCTGCGGTCAGAGGCGAGCCAGAAAGACATCGCCGGCGCACTGGGAATAGACCAGAGCCAAGTCAGTCGGATGCTTGCTAATGGCAAATCTGGGAAGCAGCGTCGGTAAACGATGGCCAACGCGGTTGAGATAACTGATTCAATCTCTAACACTGAAGAGCAGATTGAGCGTGCGGCTAAAACCATCGGCCGTGCGAAAGCTCGGCGAAAAGTGTTTGAAGCGGTCTACTATCACAAGGCACCCATAAAAACGGTTGGCCAAATAGCGCTTCGCACGGGCCTTACGCGAATGCGCGTACTTCAGGAAGGTAAGCACCTATATCAGCGGGGCATCGTCAAACAGACACGGAAAGACAACGACACAGCGTATGAGAAGATTGATTTTTTCCACGCTCATAAAAAGCAGATTTTTAAGGCTTGCAGGGAATCCCGCGAAGCTGGCTAAGCTCCCGACGAAGAGGAAAATTATCGTCAGACTTCCAAGGTCCGTCGCAATCCCCTCTGCAGGCGCGAAGGTCAATCGCATTACCGTCGATGATATAGATTCGTTCGGTAAGGTCAGGAAGATTAAGTTTGCTGGGTCTCTCGCTGATTCCATCTCGGAAACTCAATTTAAGAACGGCGTTCAGAAAATTCTTGGAGAACCTGGGATTTTTAAGGATTGGGGCGGCGAAAGGAGCGACCTCTACTCATCGAGGTTGAGAATTGCTGGCAAGCGCCGGGCAGCAGCGTTCGGGTTTAAGGGGCCTGGGCAGAAAGGTATCCTTGTTCCCGGACGAATGGGTAAGAACGGCGACCAAATGCAACGACTTTTCCAAAGAGGAAGCAGACGCGTTTCTCGTCCAACATTGGCGGGAAATAAATTCGAGCGTTGTCGAATTAATGCGGAGTTTCCGCCATTGCCAAGTCGGTCACGACCGGAAAGCAGGTCTGGTACGGCGTCATCGATGGGGAAGATTTTGGAAAGGCTGCGCGCGGCCTATTCATTGCATTTTACAGCCGCGAAAAAGGCGGCGAAGAAGCACCGATAACGAATGTCGCCGTACAAACGCCGTACACAGGCTTCTGGATTTTACGGCGCGGGCTAAAGAAGTGCCCGACTAAATGGCGCGCCCGAAGAGATTTCGAACTCCTGACCCCCAGATCTTGTAGTCTGGTGCTCTATCCAGCTGAGCTACGGGCGCGTGCCGATGAAAATGCGGCGGAACCGCGCCAAGGGCGCGGAACGCCGGATAGCTATAGGGTCGGCCCCTTTTGGCAAGGGTTTAGGGCACGTCATTCCGGGGCGAGCGAAGCAAGAACCCGATGGCAAATTCGAAGTTTCGGATTCCGGCTCGCGCCCGCGCGTCGAACGCGCGAACGCCCTAAGGCCGCGCCCCGGAATGACGGGGCCTGCGATACGCCCGCCGCGCGCTGCGGTGGGCGTCGAGCTCCACCGCGCGGTCCGGGAATGGTGAGGCGGAAGGTCGCGCCGATGGTGCCCTCGACCAGCGCGATCTCGCCGCCGTGGGCGCGGACCAGTTCGGCGGCGATGGCGAGGCCGAGGCCCGGTGCCGCCGGTGCGGGTCGAGCCCTGGAACGCCTCGAACAGATGCTCGCGCCCCTTGGCCGGAAAGCCCGGCCCGGTGTCGGAGACCTCGATCACCGCCACCGCGCCCTCGCGCCGGCCGGTGATGCGGATCTGGTCGCGCAGCGGATCGTTCGGCGCGCGCGCTCTCCAGCGCCTGCTGCGGCGTTGCGCGCCAGATTGAGCAGCACGCGCAGCAGCTGGTCGTGGTCGGCGTCGACCTTCAGGCCGCGCTCGATCGCGGCGATCCAGCCGATCTGCGCGGCGTCGGCGAGCGCCGAGCGTCTCGCGCACCTCCTCGACCAGCGCGCTCGAGCTCGACCGGCCTGCGCGTCCGGCGGCGGCTCCTGCGACGCGGCCGTAGGACAGCGTCGACTGGCAGAACGCGATGGCGCGCTCGAGCGCGCGCATCAGCTTGGGCGCGAAGCGCTGCACCCGCGGGTCCGGCAGATGCGACAGGCCTTCGGAGAACAGCTGCGCCGAGGCGAGCAGGTTGCGCAGATCATGATTGATCTTCGACACCGCGAGCCCGAGCGCGGCGAGCCGGCTCTTCTGCTGCAGCATCGAGGCGAGATCGCCCTGCATCGCGGCGAGCTCGCGCTCGGCCAGGCCGACCTCGTCCTGCGCGCGCCGACGGCGCGATGATGCGCGTCGGGATTTTCCGGGTCGGCGCGAAACGCCATCATGTTGGCGGTGATGCGGCGCATCGGCCGCACCAGCAGGTAATGCAGCGCGAAATAGACCAGCGCCGCGGTGATCGCCGGAGATGACCAGCGACAGCAGCAGGATGTTGACGGAGAAGCGCAGCATCGCCTGCGCGCAGCGGCGCCTCGTCCAGCACGATCTCGACGAAATCGCCGCCGCGTCGGCGCCGGGCCGACCACGCGCATCACGTCGTTGTCGCTGCACAGCAGCGTGCTCGAACGCATCGGCGATGGCGCGATGCCAGGGACACGTTCGCGCATGTCGATGTCGTGATGCACCACCGGCGGCATGTCGGAGACGGCGAGCAGGCGGCGCTGTGTTGCCCATCTTCATCGCGACCGCGCGCGCGCCGATGCTGTCGAGCACTGCCGCGCCAGCGTCTCCGGCACCATGCCGCTCGGCGCGGCGTCGAGCACCAGCGCCGCGGTGTGCGCGGCGGCGAGCCGGTCGTTGAGCCAGTTGAGGCGGAAGTTGGCGATCGAGGGCACATAGATCAGCACTTCGGCGATCATCACGAACAGGATGGTCAGGATCAGCAGCTTGCCGGACAGGCCCCGCCCGCGAGCCGGCGCGCAGCGGCGCCGCGGATGGAGCGCGTCGCATTGCGCTGACAGTCATCGCGTCATCCCTCAGCCCAGCCGCCGCAGCAAGCCCAGGATGCGGCGCACCCAGGGGGTCGACAAACGCGGCGTGAAGAAGCTGATGGCGGCGCGCTTGCCGATCTCGGATAGGTCGGATAGGGCACCACAATTCCGGCGAAAGCGCGGATATTGAGGCCCTGGCTGATGGCCAGCGTCCAGGTGGTGATCAGCTCGCCGGCGGCGGCGCCGACGATGGTTGCGCCCAGGATCAGTGCCCTTCTTGTCGGTCACCACCTTGATATGGCCGCGAGGTCTCGCGCTCGGCCTGGGCGCGGTCGTTCTCATGATACGGCCAGCGCAGCACGCGGATGGTCTTCGCGCGCTGGCGGGCCTCGGCTTCTGACAGCCGACATGGGCGAGTTCCGGGTCGGTGAAGGTCACCCGCGGGATCGCGTCGGCATCGACGTTACCGGCAGCCGGAACAGCGCGTGGCGGATCACCAGCGCCGGCGTGATGGTTGGCGGCGTGGGTGAATTGCGCCGCGCCCGCAACGTCGCCGATCGCATAGACGTGCCGGTTGCTGGTGCGAAGCCGCTTGTCGACCGTGATGCCGGCGGCCATCGTGACTGATACCGGCGGCATCGAGGCCGAGCCCCTCGAGCGCCGGCCGCCGGCCGGTCGCGATCAGAAGATCGCTGCCTTCGACTGAGTTTCCTCGCTGCTTCTTCGCGCCTTCCAGCACCACCTCGACCCTGTTCCGCACCTTCTTCGACGCGCGGTGACCTCGACGCCGCTGCGGACCGTGACGCCCTCGCGCGCCAGCGCATCGAGCACGACCGCGGCGCATTCCGGGTCCTCCTTGGCGAGCGGCTCCGCCGCCTCGAGCACGGTGACCTCGGAGCCGAGCCGGCGGAACGCCTGCGCGAGCTCAAGCCCGATCGCGCCGGCGCCGAGAACGATCAGATGCTTCGGCCGCTCGCGCATCTCGAACACCGTCTCGTTGGTGAGGTACGGCATCTTGTCGAGGCCGGGGATCGGCGGCACCGCCGGCCGCGAGCCGGTGGCGATGACAAAGCGCCGCGCCGTGATCTCGAACCGGTCGCCGACCACCACAGTGCTGCGCGTCGCTGAAGCGCGCCTCGCCTTCGATCACCCGCACGCCGAGCCCGGTGAAGCGCTCCTTGGAATTGTTCGGCGCGATCGCCGCGATGACGCCATGGATGTGATCGTTGACCTGGTAGAACTCGACGCCGGGCGCTGCGCCTTGATGCCGAACGGCGCGCTGGTGCGGAACGCCTCGGCGCGCTTGGCCGCGGCGATCAGCGCCTTCGACGGCACGCAGCCGGTGTTGAGGCACTCGCCGCCCATCTTGGCCTTTCTCGATCAGCACCACCGGCACGCCAAGCGCCGCGGCGGCGGCGGCGACCGACAGGCCGCCGGAGCCTGCGCCGATGACGCAGAGATCGGGGGTCAACTGCTCGGCCATCAGTCGGCTCGACGGAGCTCGCGCGGCGCGCCGCGCGCGCAGCCGCTTGCACCGCGACCGGAATAAGCGCGAGCACACCAAGCGCCACCAGCGCGCCGATCAGTTGCGGCGTGATCGCCGCCTTCAGATCGAAATCGAGCCGGCAGTTGGCGCCGCCCGCCGCGAGGCAGGTGCGATAAGCGGCTTCCTGCGCGGCGATCACGCTATCGAGCCCGGCGCCGAACGACGCGAAGGCAAACGTCGCCGGGATGATGCCGAGCGCGGTCGCGGCGACGAAGGTGCCAGCCGAACGCCGGCCAGCGCCGCGACCAGGTTGACGATGAAAAACGGAAACGGCACCAGCCGCAGGAACAGCAGATAGCTGAACGCGTCGTCGCGGAAGCCTTCGGCGAGCCTCGCCGCGAGCGGGCCGGCGCGCCGCAACAGGTATTCGCCGAACGCCGTCCGGGCGATCAGAAAGATCAGCGTCGCGCCGACGCTCGCGCCGAAAATCGCGGCGACGCCGCCCGACGAAGGTGCCGAACAGGAAGCCGCCGGTGATGGTCAGGAACAGCGCGCCGGGAATCGAGAGCGCCACCACCGCGATATAGAGCGCGACAAAGGCCGCGACCGCCGCCAGCCATGCGCGGCGATGAAGCCGTCGAGCTCGGTGCGATAGCGGACCAGGTTTTCCAGCGACATTTCGCGGTGCCAGCCCATCGCCAGGACCAGGCGGCCAGCGCCACGATGACCGCGAGCGGAACGAGCCGGCGAAGCCGGAGCCGGCTCGGGCTGGCGTCGGGCGCGTCGCGGTCGTTCGGCGGGCATGCTCAGGGCGGCAGTGCTGGACGGTAAGGCCAAGATGTCCGGCGTTCGAGCGGCGGCCCCGATCTATACACCAGCGCCCGCCGAGGCGAAGCCATCTCACTGATTTTTGAGGCAAAACGTGAACGGCCCAGCCAGCGGGCAGCGTCGCATTGACCGCCCCGGCGGGGCTCCGTATAAGCCCGCACGCGACGGCGAACGGAGAACAAAACCTGTGAAGCGGACCTATCAACCCAGCAAGCTCGTGCGCAAACGCCGTCACGGTTATCGCGCCCGCATGAAGACCACGGGCGGCCGCAAGGTCGTCAGCGCCCGCCGCTCGCGCGGACGCAAGCGGCTGACCGCCTAGGCCGTGCGGCAGCGCGCGGCAACGCCATGGAGCGGCTGAGACAACGCGCGGACTTCCTGGCCGCCGCGGCCGGCGCCAAGGCCCCGTCCCCGATGTTTGTGCTGCAGATGCGTGCCGCGGCGCGAGGACGGACCGGTGCGCGTCGGTTTCACCGTTTCCAAGAAGGTCGGCAACGCGGTCGAACGCAACCGGATCCGGCGGCGGCTGCGGGAGGTCGTGCGGCTGTCGCCGCCCTCGCATATGCGGCCGGGACACGATTATGTGCTGATCGGGCGGCGCGCGGCACTGGACGCTCCGTTCGAGCGGATCAAGCGAAGAATTTCGACCGGGCGCTGCGGCGCGTGCACGGCGCGCCGACCGACACTGGCGCGAGCCGCGCCGGCACCCCACATCGGCGCAAGGCGCAACAGAGCCCGCAATGACCGATCAGAAGAACACCATCCTCGCCATCGTGCTCTCCGCGATGGTGCTGATCGCCTGGCAATACTTCGTCGGCATGCCGCAGATGGAGAAGCAGCGGCAGGAGGCGCAGCTCAAGGCAGCAACAGCAGCAGCAGCAGCAAGCCCAGCAGCCCGGCACGCCGGCTACACCAGGCCAGGTCGCCGCACGGCGCAGCCGGGCGCCCCAGCGCCGCGCCCGGCGTGCCACCCGTGCCGGGCCAGGCGCCCCGGCCGCACCGGCCAGTCAGCGTGACCCGCGAAGCCGTCATCGCAGCGTCGCCGCGCGTCACGATCGAGACGCCGAAGCTGCGCGGCTCGGTCGTCGCTCAAGGGCGGACGGATCGACGACCTGGCGCTCACCCAGTACCGCGAGACGGTCGATCCGAAGTCGCCGCCGATCGTGCTGCTGTCGCCGTCCGGCAGCCCGCATCCGTTCTACGCCGCAGTTCGGCTGGACCGCCGGCTCCGGCCCGGCGCTGAAGCTGCCCGACGACAACACGGTCTGGCGCCAGCAAGGCTCGGGCACGCTCGGCATCGGACGTCCGGTGACGCTCGACCTATGACAACGGCGAAGGGCTGGAATTCCGCCGCATCATCATCGGTCGACGACAAGTACATGTTCACGGTCGAGGACCAGGTCGCCAACAAGGGCGCGAACCCGGTTTCGCTTTATCCTTACGGGCTGATCTCGCGCCACGGCACGCCGAAGATCGAAGGCTTCTACATCCTGCATGAAGGCCTGATCGGCGTGATGGGCGAGCAGGGGCTGCAGGAGTTCTCCTACATCGACGATCGACGACAAGAAGACGATCAACTTCAAGGCGACCAACGCCTGGCTCGGCATCACCGACAAGTACTGGGCGGCGACGCTGATGCCCGACACCAAGGCCACGATCCAGGCGCAATTCTCGTCGAGCCCGGTCGGCACGCAGAAGACCTATCAGACCGACTATCTCGGCGACCCGCAGACCATCGCGCCGGGCGCGCACCGGCACGCACAACACGCGGCTGTTCGCCGGCGCCAAGGAGATCGCGGTGGTCGACGGCTACGACAAGCAGTTCAACCTCAACCGCTTCGAGCTGCTGATCGACTGGGGCTGGTTCTACTTCATCACCAAGCCGATGTTCATCGCGATGGACTGGATCTACCACCACGTCGGCAACTTCGGCCTCGCGATCCTGATGATCACCGTGCTGATCAAGCTCGTGTTCTTCCCGCTCGCCAACAAGTCCTACGCCTCGATGGCGAAGATGAAGGCGGTGCAGCCGGAGATGATGGCGATCCGCGAGCGCTACGCCGACGACAAGATGAAGCAGCAGCAGGCGCTGATGGAGCTCTACAAGAAGGAGCAGATCAACCCGCTGGCCGGCTGCCTGCCGATCCTGGTCCAGGTGCCGGTGTTCTTCGCGCTCTACAAGGTGCTGTTCATCTCCATCGAGATGCGGCACGCGCCGTTCTTCGGCTGGATCAAGGACCTCTCTGCTCCCGACCCGACCAATCTGTTCAGCCTGTTCGGGCTATTGCCTGGAACCGACGGCCTACCTCGGAGTGGCCATCGGCTCGTTCTTTCACCTCGGCATCTGGCCGATCATCATGGGCATCACGATGTGGTTCCAGATGAAGCTCAATCCGTCGCCGCCCGACCCGACGCAGAAGATGATCTTCGACTGGATGCCGCTGATCTTCACTTTCATGCTGGCGTCGTTCTCCGCCGGCCTGGTGATCTACTGGGCCTGGAACAACACGCTGTCGGTGCTGCAGCAGAGCGTCATCATGCGCAAGCACGGCGCCAAGATCGAGCTGTGGGACAAC
>CAVQGC010000019.1:0-13366 GCA_963711955.1 uncultured Alphaproteobacteria bacterium
GACCGGCGTGCCGGTCTGATGTTCTGCCGACGGGCTGCGTCTATATCGTCGCGGCGTGATTGTTCGTGATCTAGCGCGAACGCCAGCGTGGGTTGCGCCGCGAGGTCGAGTCTCGAACGCTCGGCGAATGTCTCTTAAAACGCCTTGAAGGTGATGATGGTGCGGGTGTCCTGGATGCCCGGTAAGGTCTGCACCTTCTCGTTCACGAAGTGGCCGATGTCGGTGCCGGTGTCGACATAGACTTTGATCAGCAGGTCGAACTCACCGGCCGTGGAGTAGATTTCGGACGCAATCTCGGCGTCGGCCAGGCGATTCGCGACCTCATAGGACTTGCCGAGCTGGCACTTGATCTGGACGAAGAAGGGGACCATCCGAACCTCCGCGCCCAATCCAGCAAAAACGCCCGCGCGTGACAAGCAGGAGGGCGCTCAGCGGCCCCAGAGATGCGGACTTGCGGTAAAGATCGCCTCGAACAGGCCGCGGCCGCCGGGGCCACGCGAATGGTCTCGGGTGGCGGGCCGGGGTCCGGCCGGCCCGCGACGGCTCGGGTGCTGCCCTGGCGGCTCGTGGGGACGGGCGGCGCTTGCAGCCTCGGCTGCGGCGGTGTGCTGGCGAAAAGGTCCGCACGGCGCTCGCGCCAGCCGGCACGACATGGACGATGCGGTAGCCGCGCGCCTTCAACTCGCGCAGCAGCGTCGGCAGCGTCAGCGCGGTCTTCGGCTGAACGTCGTGCATCAGAGGATGCCGCCGCGCCGCTTCTCCAGCTCCGCCAGTGTGTGGGCGAGCATGTGGCCGGGCCGATCCTCTTCCAGTCATAGGAGTTGACATCGACGCTCCAGCCATCAGGCCGCGCGCGCGCAGAAGCTGCTCCGCCTCGGCGGTGCGGAACAGGCCGGGAAAACGAAAAAACGGCGCCAGCGCGCGCGTGCGCCGAGCGCGGCGCCGACCGACGCGATGCCGGCGTCGATCTCCTGGCTGCGCGGTCGGGCGGCATGCGGTACAGCAGGTGGTTCTGGGTGTGGGTGCCGATGGTGTGGCCGGCGGCACGGATCTGCCGGGCCAGTTCGGGATGGGCGCTGGCTTGGCGGCCGACCATGAAAAAGACCGCCTGCAGGCATTCGTCTGCCAGCGCCTTGAGCACTGCGTGGGTGTAGGGCGCTGCGGTCCGTCGTCGAAGGTCAGCACCACTTCGCCCGCGGCGAGCGGCAGCGTCACGCCGTAGTCGTGGCTGCCGATCAGCGGCATGTCGCGGGCGCTGACCGTCATCACGCGGCTTACCCCCAGCGCATTTGGGTTGGCGCATGGCGCGGCGTTGCGCCGGTGCCGCCGAGCGCGATGGCGCAGACGATCAAAGCGAGCGGCGCAACAGACATCTCGCGACCGGACTAATTGCATGACGCGCGCCTTGCGGCGACCGTGAAGGCGCGCAATCGACGGCGGAGGCGGACGTCGCCAAAATCCGGCGTTCACCATGAAGGCGCGTCGTCACGAGGGTGCGGCTTGACTGTCGTAATCCGGCATAATCGACAATAGAATTGGGCGCGGTCAACGGTGGCCTTGACGCGGCACCCGCGCAAGATTACATATCGAGCAATCTCATGGGGTGCCTGGCTGACATTCCGCCGGGCTGAGAGGCGAAAGCCAACCCATCGAACCTGATCCGGATCATGCCGGCGGAGGGAGAGAGATGCAGTCGCCGCGAAGCGAACTGCCCAACATCGCAGCGGATATCGTCGACCGGGTGCGCCAGCGCCGGCCCCGGGTGCATTCATCACCAACGCGGTGGCCAGACCTTCACCGCCAACGTGCTGCTGGCGGCGGGCGCGGTCCCGTCGATGACTATCGCGCCGAAGGAGGTCGCGCCTTCGTCCGCCCGTGCCGACGCGCTGCTGGTCAATCTCGGCACCTTCGACGCCGAGCGGCAAAAGGCGTCGCTCGCCGCCATCGCCGCGGCCAACAAGAAGCGCAAGCCATGGGTGCTCGATCCGGTCTTCATCGACCGCTCGCGCCGCGCGCCGCATTTGCCAAACGGCTCCTCGTCAAGAAGCCGACGTGGTGCGGCTCAACCAGGCCGAGTTCGCCGCGCTCGGCGGCAGGCCAGGACGCTGCCGCTCGGGCGCCACGCCGCCAAAGGCGCAGCGTGGTCGGGCTGACCGGGGAGCACGACTCCGTGTCGTGATGGCAAGCGGCTCGCAACGTGGCCAACGGCCATCCCTTGATGGCCAAAGTGACCGCGATGGGCTGCGCCGGTTCGGCGCTGGTCGCCGCGTGCCTCGCGGTCGAGCTGATGCTGGCTTGCCACGGCGGCGGCGCTGATCGCGTTCGGCGTCGCCGGCGAGATGCCGCGGCGCGCGCGCGGGGGCCCGGCAGCTTCGCGGTGGAGATCATCGATGCGCTCCACGCGCTTGATCGCGGGACGTTGATCGAAAAGGCGAGGGTGACGTGATGGCCAGAGCGGTGCTTGACCTGCGTCTCTACGCCATCGTCGATCCGGAAGCCTCCGGCGGGCATGATCTCGCCGACCTGTCGCGCGCGTGGCGGCCGGCGGCACGACGCTGGTGCAATTGCGCGACAAGCTCTCCGACACCCGCGTCATGGTCGAGCGCGCACGAGCGATCAAGGCGGCGCTGGGCACGCGTACCGCTGCTGATCAATGATCGCGTTGACGTTGCGCTCGCTTCAGGGGCGGACGGCGTGCACATCGGCTGGGAGGATATGGCGCCGGAGGATGCGCGGCGGCTGCTCGGGCCCGACGCCATTATCGGCCTCACCATCAACTCGCCGCAGCGCGCCGACGCCACCGATCTCGATCTGATCGACTATGCCGGCATCGGCGGCGTCTACGGCACGACGTCGAAGGCGACGAAAAACACGCCGATCGGCCCGGCCGGGCTTGCGCGTGTCATCGAAGCGTTGCGGCGGCGAAAGCCTGGATTCCATACGTGTGGCATCGCCGGCATCAATGCTGGGAATGCCGCAGCGGTGATCGAGGCTGGCGCTGATGGCGTGTCGGTCATCTCGGCGCTGTCGCTCGCGCCCGATCCGGAGACGGCGGCGCGCGAGTTGCGTGGCGTCGTCGACGCCGCGTTGGCGAAGCGGGCCGGCCGAGGACCGCGATTGCCCTCACCATTGCCGGCTCGGATTCCGGCGGCGGCGCCGGTATCCAGGCCGACCTCAAGACGTTCTCAGCACTCGGCGTCTACGGCGCGTCCGTGATCACCGCGCTGACCGCGCAGAACACCAGGGCGTCACCGGCATCCATGACGTGCCGCCGGAATTCATCGTCGCGCAGATCGACGCGGTGTTCGCCGATCTCGCGGTCGCGCGGTGAAGATCGGAATGCTGTCGCAGGCGGCGATCATCGAAGCGGTGGCGGACGGGCTCGACCGTCACGGCCCGCCAACGTGGTGCTCGATCCCGTGATGGTCGCGACCTCGGGCGACCGGCTGCTCAATCCCGCCGCGGCCGAGGCGCTGCGCCGCTGCTGATGCCGCGCGCGATGGTCGTCACGCCCAACCTGCCGGAGGCCGCCGCGCTGCTCGGACTGTGGTTGCCGAGGCGAGGCAGCGATGCGCGGCAGGCGCGAACGTCTGCTGGCGATGGGCGCGAAGGCAGTGCTGATCAAGGGCGGTCACGCCAGCGGAGCGGAGAGCGTCGATCTGCTGATGAGGCGCCGGCGTCACCCGGCTCGCCGCCGCGCATCGACACGCGAACACCCACGGCACCGGCTGCACGCTGTCGTCGGCGGTCGCCGCCGGGCTGGCGAAGGGGTTGCCGCTCGTTGAGGCGGCGCGGGAGCAAGGCTTACGTCAGCGGGGCCATCGCGAGCCGCAGCTGGGCTCAGGATCGGTTCCGGCCACGGTCCAGTGCATCATTTTTTCCGCTGGTGGGACGCCTCGACAAACGCACGGTGGGCGAGAAAGGAGCAGGAAGCATGCCGAAAATCACGCGAAGTCGCGGTCGCCGGGGGAATTACAGGCGCTTTGGCAGCACCCGCGCGTCGCCCGCGGCGCAAACGCGGCGTTGGCGCATGGTCACGTCGTGGCCGCGTCGGCTGCCGGGTCCTGGAATGTCGGCGGAGCGCGTCGCGGAACGGATAAACGTGTTGTCCGGCGGGCGTTTACAGATGACGGTGCATGCCGCCGGCGAGGTGGTGCCGGCGTTCGAGGTGCTCGATGCGGTCGGTCGGGGGTCGCGGAAATGGGCCACACGGCGTCGTTTTATTGGCAGGGCAAGGATCCGTCCGCGGCCTTTTTCACCACCGTTCCGTTCGGCCTCACGCCGAACGAGCATGTCGCCTGGATCGACGCCGCCGGCGGGCAATCGCTCTGGGACGAACTCTATGCGCCGTTCGGCGCCAAACCGTTCATGGGCGGCAACACCGGCGTCTGCATGGGCGGCTGGTTCCGCCGCGAGATCAACATTCTGGCGGATTTGCGTGGTCTCAAGATCCGCTCGTTGGGATTGGGCGGTGAAGTGTTCCGTCGCCTCGGTGCCACGCCGCAGACCACGCCGCCGGCGGAAATCCTCACCAGCTTGCAGTCGGGCGTGATCGATGGCGCAGAGTTCGTCGGCCCCGGGACCGACATCGCGCTTGGACTCTATCGCGTCGCGCAGTTGTATTACGGACCCGGTTTCAACAAGCCGAACGGCACCGGCGAATGCATCGTATCGCTGAAGACGTGGAACGCGCTTGAGTCCGAATTCAAGGCGATCGTCGCGCATGCCTGCGCGGTCGAAGCATCGTTCGCGCTCGCCGAGATGGAGCGGCTCAATGCCGAGGCACTCGCCGCGTTGACGACACGCACAAGGTGCAGCTCCGCAAGTTTCCGAACGATCTGATCGTCGCCGCGCGCAAGACCGCAAGCGAAGTGTTGGCCGAAGTCGCCTCGAGGAGCGAGCGTGCCCACAAAATCCACGGCTCCTACACCGCGTTCCGGGAGCGAACCGCGCCTGGTCGCACATCTCGATCAAGGCCGTGCTGGACGCCCGGGAAAGCTAGCAGAGCATTTCTCGGTTTTGCCGGTCTTTACCGGGCCTTAACTCGCGGCGGATTCATTAACCATACGCTTCGGCCATCTCGCGCGATGGCGCGCGGCGGGAGGCGTCGGACGTACAAGTTCTCCGAGCGCGATCTTCATGGTGAGCCGAGGCGCTCGCGCCGAACCCCATGCCAAGCCCAGGCCTTGTCGTTTCGGCGCCATTCACGCGCGCGGCTTGACGATCTTCTGTTTCTGCTGGCCGAGGCCGTCGCAGCCGAGCTCGACCACGTCGCCGACCTGCAGGAACTTCGGTCGGTATCATGCCGAGCGCGACGCCGGACGGCGTGCCGGTGACGATGATGTCGCCCGGCTCCATGATGAAGTACTGCGAGCACCACCACACGATCTCGCGACGCTGAAGATCATCGTCTTGGTGTTGCCGCGCTGGCGGTACTCGCCGTTCACCTTGAGCCAGATGTTGAGGTTCTGCGGGTCCTTGATCTCGTCCTTGGTGGCGACCCAAGGGCCGATCGGGCCGAACGTCTCGCAGCCCTTGCCCTTGGTCCACTGGCCGGCGCGCTCGATCTGGAATACGCGCTCCGACACGTCGTTCGACAGGAAATAGCCTGCGACCGCGTTCATCGCTTCTCCTTCTTCAGGTAGCTGCGCGCGCTTGCCGATCACGATGCCGAGCTCGACCTCGTAGTCGAGCTTGCGGAGCCCTTCGGCGTGATGGTGTTGTCGTTCGGCCCGCAGATGCAGGACACCGCCTTGTTGAAGATGATCGGCTCTTGCGGGAGCTGCATGCCAGCCTCCGCCGCGTGGTCGGCATAGTTCAGGCCGATCGCGATGAAGTTCGAGGCCGCGCCACGCACGGGCCGAGCCGCGGATTGCCCTTCACCAGCGGCAGCTTGTCGATGTTGGCCTTCTTGATCTTGGCGAGGCCGGCCGGAGAGAGCGCCTCGCCGTCGATGTCCTTGACGATCTTGGAGAGGTCGCGGATCTTGCCGTTGTTGTCGATGATGCCGGGCTTTTCCGGCCGGCGGCGCCGAAGCGGACGAGCTTCATGGGTGATCTCCCCTTTACTGCAAAATGTTGGATGGAATTGGTGCCGCATCATGCTTTGGCGGTGAGGTGTCGGCAAGGTGGTGCCGCTCGTGTCCGGCGGAGCGAGCGGCAGCAAGCGCGTTAGCGGGATCTCGTATCGTGCAATGCACGAAAGGCAGAACTCAGCTTCCCGGATCTGCGGTCCGGCATCGCGCTCGCTGCACTCGCTTGGCCGGGATACCAGTCTGAGATCTGTGCCACATCAAAACGCCCCCGGGAAGATGCCGCCGTCCATCAGCAGGTTCTGCCCGGTGATAAATCCCGCGTGGGTCGAGCACAGGAACGCGCAAGCCGCGCCGAACTCATCCGGGTGGCCGAAGCGCTTGGCCGGCACCGCGGCGGCGCGGTGCGCGTCGGCCTGCTCGACCGTGATGCCTTGCTTCTTGGCGGTGATCTCGTTGTTGGAGCGCAGCCGGTCGGTGTCGAACGGGCCCGGCAGCAGGAAGTTGATCGTCACGTTGTGCTGCGCGACCGAGCGCGCTACGCCGGCGAGGAACGCGGTGAGGCCCGCGCGCGCGCCGGACGACAGGTCGAGCCCGACCATCGGCATCTTCACCGAGCCCGAGGTGATGTTGACGATGCGGCCGAACTTGTTCTTCATCATAGGATCGATCGCCTTCTGAATCAGCTCGATCGGCACGATCATGTTGCCGATCACGCCGTCGATCATTTTCTGGCGGTCGAGCTCGCGGAAATCGCGGAACGGCGGGCCGGCGTTGTTGGTCGACCAGGATGTCCGGCTCGGGGCAGGCGGCGAACAGCGCGGCCTGGCCCTCGGCGCGCGACGTCGGCCGCGACGGCGTTGACCTTGGCGCCGGTCGCTTTGCGGATGTCCTCGGCGGTGTTCTCCAGGCGCTTGGGATCGAGGCCGTTGACGATCACCTCGCAGCCGGCTTCCGCGAGCCGGATGGCGCAGGCGCGGCCAAGCCCGCGGCTCGAGGCGCAGACGATGGCCTTGCGGCCGGCGATACCGAGATCCATGAAGTCCTCCTTATTGGCCACCCTACCATTGCGCGCGCCACCCCGGCCACGCTACGGCTCCGCCGCTGATTGCACCGAGAAATTCTCGCCGCCTCATGTGTGGATGGCCCCCGCCTGGCAAGAGATCTTTTGACGCGCGGCACAGAGGTCGCTTGCAGTCATGTGTCCGGCCTGTTGATGCAGTCCGGATGGACTGCTGGCCCTGATGGAGTCCGCGAACCGAGTCCTCATCATTCGAACGGGATCGATCTCCCGATAAAACGCCAGGTTTCTCTCGGTTTCGTCGGATCGACCGACTGTGCCATTACGCATCATTGCTCTCTCGCAAGCTCCAGCCCCCAGCTCAGCAGTTTAAGCGCCACGGCCATGCGCTGGTAATTCTGCTGCCGGTGCATCACCGCCCAGGCGATGCGTGCCGTCTTGTTCGCCAGCGCCACCGCCACGACCATACTCGGCCGTCGCCGGCGCAGCCCGATCACCCATGGGTCGGCATTGGTCGCCTTCGAGCGCAACAGATTGGCGCTGGCGCCCGTTGATCAGCAACCGTCACAAATACTGGTTGCCTCGCTTCGATATCCTGCCCAGCCGGGTTTTGCCGCCGGTCGAGTTTTGCCGCGGCACCAGACCCAGCCAGGCCACCAACTCGCGGCCGATGCGGAAACCGCTCGGCTCCGCCACCATCGCGGGGTTGGCCCCCGTGCGGCGAGCTTCAATTCACGAAATTAGATATGACGAACGGGATGCCCATTCTCAATTTCTGCCACCAGCTTCTTCAGTACGCCGGGGCATTCAAGGTTCGAATCATAAAGTCGTATAAGATCGCGCGA
This sequence comes from uncultured Alphaproteobacteria bacterium, assembly GCA_963711955.1. GTDB lineage: Bacteria > Pseudomonadota > Alphaproteobacteria > Rhizobiales > Xanthobacteraceae > Z2-YC6860. The sequence continues at coordinate 7,898 of CAVQGC010000019.1, forward strand.
ACAATCGATAATGACATTCGCTTGTCGGGCGTTCGCTCACCCGTTGGATCGAGGTCGCCAAGCAACGCCCAACACGCTGCGCGAGCCTTCACGCACAGTCCGTCGACAGTAGCAAAATTGGTACGAAACGGCGCGCAAGCGACCTCGCACCGACACCGCAACGAGAAGCATTGACGTCTCCTGGAACAAGGAAAGCGTGTGCCAGTACTGCACCAATTGCGCCATGCGGCCGGCACTCGAAACGCTGATTGGTCTGCTCTGCTTCGCCATCATCCTGGTGAGCTGGTTCGGCTACAAATACCCAAGGGCATTCCGGCGGGTCTCGTCGCCATCTCTGCCGGCATGCTGATCGGTTGGGTTCGACCTTGTTTGGCTTTTCCTATGGCGGATAAGCCTGCAGAACCTCACCGGAGCGTTCGCGAATTTCGGATTTTCGGTGCCGCTGCCGGCCTTCGGCATGGTGTCGCCGGCTTCGAGTTCCTCGGCATCATCCTCGTCACCGCGATCCCATTCGGCATCTACGATCTGGTCGAGGCGATGGACAACGTGGAGAGCGCAGATGGTGATGCCTGATGCGTGACCTTATGCGTCACGCGCCGCGCGACGGGAATGTTCCGAAGATCAGTTGGCATGGGTTGCGGGCCGTGTGCAGGATTTCGTGCGCCGGCCGCGCGGGCTAAGTCGAGACGGCGATGATTTGACCGCGCCACCATCGTCCGGCTACTGCTGCGGGAGTGGTGACAAAGCCGCCCGTTCCGCGAAATTCCCTGTAAAACTCCCCCGTCAGACCGGCAAGGAAAAGGAGACCTTGTTGAGCCAGTACAACGAGCCTGCGCCCGCGTTCCGCGCGCCGCCGTAATCGTGCGACGCGCATTTTCATGTGTTCGGCCCGGCCGACCAATATTCGCATGGAGGCGTCAACGAGAAGCTTCGCTACGAGCCGCCGCTGGCGCCGCTGTCGGACTATCTCGAATTGGCCAAACATCTTGGCATGGAACGTTTCGTATTCTTGCAGCCGAGCGCCTACGGCCGCGACAACTCCTGCATGCTCGACGCCATGCGCGAGATCGGTCTCGTGCGCTGCCGCGGGATCGTGGACGTAGATGAGTATGCGCCGGATCGCTGCTGGCCGAAATGGACAAGCTTGGCGTGCGTGCCATTCGGATCAACCAATCGCCAATCAAGCAGCCTGAAGCCGGCTTTGCCGAAAAATGGAGCAAGCGGATCGAGCGGGTCGACGCACGATGCGCCGAGCTCGGCTGGCATGTCGATTTTCTCAATCCCGGCTGGTTGACCGAAGAGTTGCTGCCGGTGTTTGCCAAGATGCGTTGTTCGTTCAGCATCGCGCACATGGGCATGTTCCTCGCGAAGGATGGGCCGAGCAGCGCGGCTTCCAGAAAATGTCGACGTGCTGCGGAACGGCGACGGGCGCATGTGGGTGAAATTCACCGGCATCTATCGCATGGCGACGCTGCCAAGCCTGGCCGATGCGTGCCGATGGCCCGCGCGCTCATCGCGGTTGCGCCGAACCGGTTGATCTGGGGCAGCGACTATCCGCACCTCTCGTTTGCCGACAAGATCGGCTCCGTGCAGCTGTTCAATTTGTTGGCGGATTGGGCGCCTGACGAGGCCACGCGAAAGCGGATTCTGGTCGACAATCCGGCGGCGCTGTTCGGCTTCTAGCGCGTGGCTCGGCCGGGCAGAGGAGACTTCTGCCATCCGGAAAGCGTCCGACCGACGGCAATCTTGCGGCATGCCGATCCCAGGCGGTAGGTTGCGGCCATGAACGCCCCCGCCACCATCACGCTCCCCACCGTCGCCGACGTCGATGCCGCCGCGGCGCGCATCAAAGGCATGGCGATCCGCACGCCGCTGGTTAATTCGCCGGTGCTCGACGAGCGGCTCGGTGCGCGCGTGTTCCTCAAGGCCGAGACGCTGCAGCGCACCGGGTCGTTCAAGTTCCGCGGCGCCTACAACAAGATTTCGCGGATACCGCCGGAGAAGAAAGCGGCCGGCGTGGTGGCGTATTCGTCCGGCAATCACGCCCAGGGCGTGGCGCATGCCGCGATGCTGTGCGGCGTGCCGGCCGCGATCGTGATGCCGTCCGACGCGCCGCTGCCCAAGCGCCAGCGCACCGCGGCGTTCGGCGGCGAGGTCGTGCTGTACGACCGCGAGCGCGAGGACCGCGCCGGCATCGCGCGCGCGCTGTGCGAGAAGCGCGGCGCGACACTGGTGCCGCCGTTCGACGATCCGATGATCATCGCGGGGCAGGGGACAGCCGGGCGCGAGATCGCGGAGGATCTGGCCGGCGCTCGGCGTCAAGCCGGACGTTGCGGTGATCGGCGCGTCGGCGGCGGGCTGCGGCGGGCATCACGCTCGCGCTGAAGGCGCGCTTCCATCGATGGTGGCTACACCGCGAGCCGGCGGGCTTCGACGACACCATGCGCTCGTTCAAGTCCGGCCAGCCAGAGCGCAATCCGAAGATGAGCGGCACGATCTGCGACGCGCTGATGACCGAGACGCCGGGCGTCATCACCTGGGAGATCAACCGCAAGCTGATCGGGCAGGGCGTCGCCGCGAGCGACGAGGAGGTCGGCCGCGCCGTGGCGTTTGCGTTCCGCGAGCTGAAGCTGGTTGTTGAACCGGGGGGCGCAATAGGCCTTGCCGCGCTGCTCGCGGGCAAGCTCGACGTGAAGGGCAAAGTGGTGGTCGCGGTGCTGTCCGGCGGCAATGTCGATCCGGAGATGTTTGAGCGGCTGATCGCGGGGTAGTTACTCAAACAGCGCGATCCGCTCCTCGTCGCTCATGGCCTTGAGGGGCGCGAGCGGGTCGGCCACGGCGGGGACCGTCGTGCGATCCTGCGGCCGTCCGGCAGGCATCTGTTGAGGCGGTGCCGCCGGTTCGTTCACCCGCGCAACTTTCGGAGGCAGGTACGCAGGCCAGCGCGGCTCCAGCAGCGAGGCGGCCGGGTCGTCGCCCTCGAATTGCGATTCAAACAGCAGCGCGTCGAGATCGGAATCGCCCTGCTGTGGCTCGGCCGGCGCTTGTGGCGCTGGCGGCTCATCCGCGGCTTCAAAGGCCGGCGGTTCGGCGACCTGTGACTGTTCCGGTTCGGAAGGCTCGATCAGATCGACCGTCGGCATGACCAGAATGGCTTGCGCAAGAAGCGGCTCGGCCGCCGCGGGCTCGTGGAAGGTGTCCGGCTGATCGGCGGGCGATGCTGCGGCGGCGAGAGCCTCGACGGTCGTGTCCGATTTGACCCGCGACTCGAAAATGACCGCGGTGCCGACCTCGGGCGGCAGGAACGGCATCGTTTCCATCCGGGCGAAATTCGAGAGCAGCTCCCTTCGGGCATTCTTGATTCGAGCGGCGCCGCCTCCGCCGCCGAAACCGGCGCTTGCTCAGCGATCGAATGCTCCGCGGTCAAAGCCGGATCCTGCGGCGCAGGCACTTCCGTCACGGCAACTGGCTCGCCCGGATTGAACGCTGCCGTCTCAAGGACCGGCTCCGGCTCGGGTTGGACGGCGTCCGGCTCGGCCGCCGTTTCGACGGCCTCCGGCAATGAAACCGTTTCGGCGATCGTGTCGGGAGTGTCAGCTTCCGCCGGCCGCTCAGGCATCGACGCGGCGAGCTCCTCGACCATCGACTCCAGCATCGCGACGGCGGTCGCTTGGCCAGGTTCCGCTTCAAGGCCGGTATCTGAGCGAGACCGAGCTTCAAGTACACGCCCGACACGGTCGGCACGCGATCCGGCTCGGCCTGCGGCGCGACGTCAGCCTGCGGCGCCGTGGCCGTTTCGACGGCCATTTCGGCGTATGGGTCGTCTCGCAGCGCATCAAGGAACGCCTGCTCGTCAAACGGCAGCGCGTCCTCGGCAGGCAAAGCGGCCGCCGGTTCCTCAGCCCGCAAGATGGCCGCCGGCTCCCCGGCAAAAAGCGGCCGCACGAGGTCGGGCGGGCAGCGTTGCGGCACCGCCGATGACGGCCGCCATCAGGCGTTCGGTCCGATTTTCCAGATCGTCCAGCAGCGCGCTGGGGTCGCTGTCGGTCAGCAGCGCCGTCCTGACGTTCGCGATGACCTCCCGCATCTCGTCGAGATCGCCGCGCAGCCGCTCGATCGCTTCGGGCTGGCGCATGGTGGCCTGCATGCGCTGCAGCGCCGCCTGCATTTTTTCGGCGTCCGAGCGCGCCTGGCCGGCCGGTGACTGCACCGTAAGCCGCTTGAGCATGGGCTCGTTGGACATGCGGAACCTGCTGTGAGAAGTCTCCACCAATCTGCACGAACGCCCTTAGTCCGCAAACGCATCGATGGCAAAGTTGCCCCAGCTATCCACCGATCAATTCGCCTTCAAGCTGGGGTTGTTCTATGCCGCCTACTTCCTGTTCGGCGGTATTCAACTGCCGTTTTTCCCGCTTTGGCTCGAAGCCAAGGGGCTCGACGCCGGAACCATCGGCATCGTCATCGCGGTGCCGATGATCGCGCGCATCGTTGCGGTGCCGATCATTACCCGGGCCGCCGACCGGCGCCGCGCGCTCAAGGCGACGCTGGTGATGATCGCGGCGGTTGGCACGCTGGCGATGACCGTGGTCGGCCTGGTCCAGGGCGCGGTCGCGATCCTGGTGGCGTTCACGATCGCCGCGGTGGCGTTCGCGCCGATGCTGTCGCTGTCCGACGCCTACGCGCTCAACGGGCTTGGCCAGAGGGGCCGCGCCTACGGCCCGGTGCGGCTGTGGGGCTCGGTCGGCTTCATCGTGGCGAATGTCGGCGCTGGCACTCTGCTCGGCATCATCGACCCGGTCCATCTGATCTGGCTGATCGTCGCGGCGCTCGTCATCGCGACGCTCGCCGCGATCAACCTGGACTCGCTCGACGCCTCGCTGACACCGGCCGACCAGCCGCAGGCATCGCCGCGGCAGTTGGGGAGAAATCCGGCGTTTCTCGCGGTCGCCGCGGCAGCAAGCCTGACGCAGGGCAGCCACGCGCTCTACTACGGCTTCTCGACGCTGGAATGGCGCGCCGCGGGCATCAGCGGAACCACCATCGGGGTGCTGTGGGGCATCGGCGTGTTGGCCGAGATCGTCCTATTTGCGTTCTCCGCGCGGTTGGCGATCGGGCCTGCGATGCTGCTGATGATCGGCGCGGCCGGCGCCATCCTGCGCTGGGGCGCGATGGCGTTCGATCCGCCGATTGCGATCCTGCTGCCGTTGCAGATCCTGCACGCCGCCTCATTCGGGGCGGCGCATCTGGGCGCAATGGGATTTCTGGCGCGCGCGGTGCCGCGGGAATTGGCGGCGACGGCGCAAGGGTATGTGGCGACCGTGTCCGGGATCGTGATGGCGTCGGCGACCGGGCTGTCGGGCCGGATCTATGCCGCGTCTGGGAGCTTCGCTTACCTGGCGATGGCCGCGATGGGGCTCGCGGGCCTGATCTGCGCGCTCACGGCGCACAGGCTGCTGCGGCGAAGTTGAT
>CAVQGC010000020.1:0-17191 GCA_963711955.1 uncultured Alphaproteobacteria bacterium
GGCAATACACTCCGTAAACCGAGCTTGATACGCACGGCGCGGGAATGCCCGCTTGAGCACGAAATCGGACGTGGACTACGGGCGTATGTCCGGTCGGTACCACTAGCGGACAAGCGGCACGTTGATGCCGAGTACTTTCCCGATCAGCAGGCGCGATCAGGAGATGAAATCGTTGTGATGAAGTTCCGTGACGCTGCGGTAAGCAACACCGTCATATCGACCAACGCAATTGTGTCGGTGTGATCGCTGGCGTTCACATATACTCGGGTGTCAAATCCGGTCGCGGGGTGCCGCGAAGCGGGCTGGGACGGCCCGAGCGTACATATGAATGTTTAATCGATGTCGAGAACGAAAAGCTTACGGGGCGCGCGGAATGTACCGATGATCAAGTTCCATCATAGGACGCGGTCGGATCCCAAAACCGCCTTGATCCGATCGAGTAAATTATTCGTCGAAATAGGGCTTCAGGAGAAACTCGTGAACTCCGAACCGTGCGGCTTCAATAATACCCGCCAGCCCCCGATCACCGTGCCCCGTTAACAAAATATATGATCGGAACATCTGGGATGGCAAACTCGCCAGGCGTCCGAATTCTGCGGATGAATTCCAGACCATCCATAACTGGCATATCCCAATCGACCAGCACCAGATCGGGGTTCAGTCTTCGAACCTCCTGAAGTCCTTCCTGACCATTTTGCGCCTCATAAACTCTTGAAACCCCCAAGTCCGCCGCTAGCATCGTGATCAAAACTTTCCTCATGTAGTGTTGATCATCGACGATCAAATCTTTAACGCCGACAATTGCCTATTTTGCCTTCGCGACCTGCACCACGCGTCTCCATCGCTTTATCAGCGAAACTTTTCAGACTATGCCGCCCCTGCCATCAATTCACTGAGATCAGCATGACGGTGCGGGAGGAGATTTGATATCTGCCGGTGCGGATCATCGGCCGCGGTGCGAGCAGCACGCTGAGTAAGCGCTGCTCCAATGCCATCGGCGAAATCGGTTTCGAGAAGAATTTCATGAACGCCTAGCCGGACCGCATCAGCCACTCGCGATTGCAGTTACAACGTCGGTGAGCATGATCACCGGTAGGTTAGATTACGCAAATACGTCGGGAGAGCGCACGATGCCCATGACTTCGGGACCGCTCAGCACAGAAATATCCCAATCGATGATCATTACATCGGAATTCAAATTCTTTATGGCCTCGATCGCGGCAATACCATCTGCAACTTCGTGGACCGTTTTCACTCCAGAATTCATCAGCATGGATCGGGTCAACTTGCGCATGTACAAGCTGCTGTCCGCCTGCAAAAACCCGCAACTATGGATCGAGGGTACGTCGGTGCATCATCCTTCGCCAGCCTCAGCTTCGAGTTGTGTGGACATTAGCGACAAATGAAGAACTTTATAATCGAAAGAAATTAATTCAATTAAGAAACTGAAGTTGGGGCCTTTTAGTATGCCGAGCGACGTAGCGAAACTCCGCGCTTAGCTTGTGGTAAACGTTTGCCGCATAAATCCATGTCACCACAAAGTCCAAAACGCAAAAATAGATAGATCACAGTTGTTCGGTATACCGAGATCAATTAAATCCGCTCAGGGAGATAAGCGACAGTGAGCGATTGTTTGCAACTTTTGGCGCGCCAACGATACGCACTCAAATGATTGCAAACAAAATGCGGAGAATTGCGCCACTCTTGCCGAAAGAACCACTGGAGAAGATCGGGCCCGTTGGCTGCAGATGCAGCACTTCTGGTTGGACCGGGCGCGCAACGGCTTGGGAGAAAATGTGCGAGAGGCTCGTTAGATAATGCCGAATTGTTCAGCGCTACCCATTGGTGACAATCCGAGCCAATGTCCGCTTTGGGTCATTAGACCGACATTCCTCGGCCTTTGTTGACCCCCGAAAGCAACCTCAACGGGGCGACCTCGCCGTTTGAATCCACGCCCCATCAATTCCGCCGCGCCAGGCGGTGCGCGATGAGCGCGAAGCCGGCCCGCCAGCCCCATCGCGGCCATCACCAGATAAGCCAGGCTGCCCGACGCGGCGTAGATCAGGCCGGACAGCCCGGTCGCCGACGCCATCACGATCCCCGACACCGTCGCCACAGCCCTGCGCGGTCGCCGCCAGCTCCCTCGGCACCGCGCGGGCCAGGAAACCCATGGCGCCGAGATGCGCCGCGCCGAACGAGGCGGCGTGCAGGAGTTGCAGCGGCAGCAGGATCGCGGCGGGCGGATCGAACGCCATGGCGCCCCAGCGCAGCACCGCGCCGGCGGCGCCGATCATCAACAGCACGGTCGGCCCGATCGTCAGCCGCGCCGAGAACGCAAACAGCACGATCTCGGCGAACACGCCAATCCCCCACAGCACGCCGATGGTGGTGCCGCTGATGCCGGCGGCGCGCCATTCCAGCGTGGAGAAGCCGTAGTAGAGCGCGTGGCTGCCTTGCGTCAGGCTCGCCGCCGCGGCGACCGCAAGGAAAGCCGGATTGCGCCAGAGCTGGCGCGGCGAGGCCTGCGGCGCCGGCCGGCGCGATCGACGGCTCGAGCGGATCGAGGTTGATGGCGGCGAGCGTCGTGATCAAAAGCGTCGCGACGAGCAGCCAGATCAAATGACCGGCGCGATGAAGCCGAGCAGCGTGCCGGCGCCGATATTCGCCGCGATGAAGGCGACCGAGCCCCACAGCCGCACCGGGCCGTAGGCGCGGCCGCGCGCGCCGAGCCCGTTCAGCGCGTAGGCGTCGGAGAGCGACAGCGCCGGCGAGAACGCCACCGCCGCAACCGCGAACGCCAGCAGGATGGCGACCGCGCCCTCCACCAGGCCGACCACGGTCATCGCCAGCGTGCCGGCCGCGGAGATATGACCAGCGTCGCCTTAATCGCGCGATGCCGGTCGGCGGCGCGGGCGATGATCGGAACCGCGACGATGCGGGCGATGGTCGGCGCGGTGATGACGAGCCCGATGGTCGCGGCGTCGAGCCCCTTGGCCTCCAGCCAGACCGGGAAAAACGGCAGTTGAATGCCGCCAAACAGGAAGTAGGCGGCGTAGAACAGCCCCAGCTTGAGGGCGAATCGATCGGTGGATAGCTGGGCCTGGCTGGCCATCGATGCGTTTGCGGACTCAGGGCGATCGTGCAGATTGGTGGAGATTTCTCACAGCGGTTTGCGCATGTCCAACGAGCCTGTGCGGAAGCGGCTTACGGTGCAGTCCGGCCGCCGAGGCGCGCTCGGAGCTGGAGACGTTCAGGCGGCGTTGCAGCGCATGCAAGCTGCGGTGAGCGACGCGGCGAGGACGGCTGCGCGCCGAGCTGGCCGAGATGATCGAGGTGATCGGGAACGTCCGCCCGGCGGTGCTGACCGACAGCGACCCCGGCGCGCTGCTGAACGACCTGGAGGCGCGGACCGCGCGCCTCTTGGCGCGTCATCGGCAGTGCCGCAACGTGCCGCCGACGCCGCGGCCACGTGCGGAGCCAGCACCTTGCGCGAGACCAGCGCGTCCGGATGCGCCGTCGACGAGCAGGCATTTCTCGACGCGCTGCGCGATGACCCATGCGCTGAAATGGCCAGACGGCGCCGCGCTGCAGCGCCGCAGGCCGAGCCGGATCGCGTGCCGACCGTGTCCGGCGGTGGTGTCCCGAGCTCGGCCGCGACGAGGCGCCGAGCCTCGAGGAACCGAGCGGCGAGCGCCAAGCGACCACCGTCGCGATGCTCGAGGCGATGGTCGAGGAGCTCGCCGCGTCGATGCGCGGCGCCGGCGCGGTTGAAGCTGCCACTGCAGGCACACGCTCGCCGAAACCGTGCCGGCCGGCATCGGTCGAGAGGCGCCGCCGCCGGACGACGTCCAGCCGAGCCGGAGCCGGTCGAGCCGCCGAGCCGATCGGCCTCACCGAGCCGGCGCCCGAGACGCGCGATTCATTCCGCAGGCGAAGACCGGACTGGCCCGGACCCATCGCGCCTGCGCCGCCCGAACCCAGGCTTCGCCCGGACCATGCGAACGCTGAGCCCGAGCCGCCTTCGCCTGCCGGACCGCCGGCGCCGGCCGTCGCGAATGCCCGACATCGACCTGCTCGTCAATTTCGCCCGGACGACGCGAGCCGTTCCTGCCGCCGGAGATCGGCACGGCGGTGATTTTCGAGCCCCGCGTTGAATCGGACACGACCGTCGAGCTCTCGGCCGCCGCAGCCATCGCCCGCCGATAGCCGGCACGTCCGAGCCCGCGCCGGACGCGCCTGCTGCTCGCCGAAGCCGGTCCGTCGGTCATGCCGACGCCGAGCTGATCGAGCCCGTCCGAACCGGCGGAGCGAGCCACAGCGCTCAGCCGCGAGACCGTCCGACGCCGCTGTTCGAAGCCAGCGGCGATCCCGATCCCGCCGCCATGCGTCGCAACGCGCCGGAGGCCGAGCCACGACGCCGGCGCGATTCCGGACGTTCCATCGACGTCCGCTGCTGTTTGACAGTCGCGAATTCGAGAGGCGATGAGCCGAGGAGCGCATCGCGCTGTTGGAGCGACGCCGAATGGCCTCGCGTTACCTGCCGCCGCGCAGCGATGAACGCCGGCGAACGAGCCGGCCGCTACGCCCTCACCAGCGCGAGACGGGCAGAGGGTTGGGCGAGCACCTCTCACGACAGTACCCCGACCCGCTCGCTTGCCCCGCTTCGCGGCGACTGAGCGACGAGGAGCGGATCGCGCTGTTTGAGTAGGCGCTACGCCGCGATCAGCCTCTGGAACAGCTCCGCGTCGACATTGCCGCCGGACAGCACCGCGACCACCACCTTGCCCTTCACGTCGAGCTTGCCGGCCAGCAGCGCGGCAAGACCGATTGCGCCGCCCGGCTCAACCACCAGCTTCAGCTCGCGGAACGCAAACGCCACCGCGCGGCCGACCTCCTCGTCGTCGCCGCGACGCCCTGCCCGATCAGCTTCCTGTTGATCTCCCAGGTGATGACGCCCGGCATCTCGGTCATCAGCGCGTCGCAGATCGTGCCGCTCATCTTCGGATTGCGCTCGCGCTGGCCGGACTTGAACGAGCGCATGGTGTCGTCGAAGCCCGCGGGCTCGGCGGTGTAGAACTTCGACGCTCGGAAGCGCGCCTTGAGCGCGAGCGTGATGCCCGCCGCGAGCCCGCCGCCCGAGGCGCCGATCACCGCGATGTCCGGCTTGACGCCAAGCGCCTCCAGGTCCTCGCGCGATCTCGCGGCCCGCGGTGCCCTGCCCCGCGATGATCAGCGGATCGTCGAACGGCGGCACCAGCGTCGCGCCGCGCTTCTCGCGCAGCGCGCGCGCGATGCCGGCGCGGTCCTCGCGCTCGCGGTCGTACAGCACGACCTCGCCGCCGAACGCCGCGGTGCGCTGGCGCTTGGGCAGCGGCGCGTCGGACGGCATCACGATCGCGGCCGGCACGCCGCACAGCGACGCGGCATGCGCCACGCCCTGGGCGTGGTTGCCGGACGAATAGGCCACCACGCCGGCCGCTTGCTTGTCCGGCGGGATCTGCGAAATCTTGTTGTAGGCGCCGCGGAACTTGAACGAGCCGGTGCGCTGCAAGCGTCTCGGCCTTGAGGAACACCCGCGCGCCGAGCCGCTCGTCGAGCACCGGCGAAGTTGACCAGCGGCGTGCGGATCGCCACGCCTTTGATGCGCGCCGCGGCGGCATCGACGTCGGCGGCGGTGGGGAGCGTGATGGTGGTCGGGGCGTTCATGGCCGCAACCTACCGCCTGGGATCGGCATGCCGCAAGATTGCCGTCGGTCGGACGCGTTCCGGAGGGCAGAAGTCTCCTCTGCCCGGCCGAGCCACGCGCTAGAAGCCGAACAGAGCCGCCGGATTGTCGACCAGAATCCGTTTTCGCGTGGCCTCGTCAGGCGCCCAATCGGCCAGCAAGTTGAAAAGCTGCACCGAGCCGATCTTGTCGGCAAACGACAGGTGCGGGTAGTCGCTGCCCCAAATCAGCCGGTCCGGCGCAACCTCGATCAACGCGCGCGCCATCGGCAACGCATCGGACAGGGTCGGCAGCGTCGCCATGCGATAGATGCCGGTGAACTTCACCCACATGCGCCCGTCGCCGTGCCGCAGCACATCGAGCATCTTCTGGAAGCCACGCTGCTGCGGCCCGTCCTTGGCCAGGAACATTCCCATGTGCGCAATCGTGTACGAGCAACGCATCCTGGCGAACACGGGCAGCAGCTCTTCGGTCAGCCAGCCCGGATTGAGAAAATCCACATGCCAGCCAAGCTCGGCACAACGCGCGTCGACCCGTTCGATCCGCTTGCTCCATTGCTCGGCAAAGCCGGCCTCCGGAGGCTTGATGGGCGACTGGTTGATCCGGACGGCGCGCACGCCGATCTTGTCCATTTCGGCAAGCAGCAAGTCCGGCGCATTCTCATCGACGTCGACCACCCCGCGGCAGCGCGCGAGACCGACCTCCCGCATGGCGTCGAGCATGCAGGCGTTGTCGCGTCCGTAGGCGCTGGGCTGCACAAACACGAACCGCTCCATGCCGAGATGTCTGGCCAATTCCAGGTAGTCCGGCAGCGGCGCCAGCGGCGGCTCGTAGCGAAGCTTCTCGTTCACGCCGCCATGCGAATATTGGTCCGCCGGGCCGAAGACATGAAAGTGCGCGTCGCACGATTGCGGCGGCGCGCGGAACGCGGGCGCGGGCTCGTTGTGATGGCTAACGAGCCTTTCTGTGCACTGTAAGTTGGCTCGTTGATCGCTGCGCGACTCAATGCACTGCGCGTAGGATGCCGCGATTGTTAACCCGTCGGCCGGGTTGAGCGTAGCGAGACCGCATCAGCCCTCCCAAACCCACCTTCTCGCCACATCACCCGCATCATCCGCGGACCTCGTCGACCATCCGGTGAAACGACGAAGCGGTCAATCCGACGCGCTTCACGTCCCGTGCTCCACGGGATTGAATATGTAGTCAACATGATGCGAGAAGTCGTTCTTGTCGCGCAACGTATGCTCCCAGTAGCGCCGTGCCTGATTCCACGCTCACCCTTGCTTGCGACGCGCTGCATCGACTGGTTCAAGGCCGTGGCTAAATCGTACTCGACGGCCGATGCGACGCCGTACCGCTGGTGGGATGTGAAGTGATGTCGTCCCCGCGAAAGCGGGACCCAGTACACGCCGGCGGCTACTGGATCCCCGCTTTCGCGGGGATGACACCTGAGTATGACGCTGCGATAAGATCGCCGACCAATAAGGAGGACTTCATGGATCTCGGTATCGCCGGCCGCAAGGCCATCGTCTGCGCCTCGAGCCGCGGGCTCGGCCGCGCCTGCGCCATGCGGCTCGCGGAGGCCGGCTGCGAGGTGACCGTCAACGGGCTCGACCCAGCGCGCTGGAGAACACCGCCGAGGACATCCGCAAAGCGACCAAGGCCAAGGTCAACGCCGTGGTGGCCGACGTTGCCACCGCCGAGGGCCAGGCCAAGCTGTTCGCCGCCTGCCCCGAGCCCGACATCCTGATCACCAACAACGCCGGGCCCCCGTTCCGCGATTTCCGCGAGCTCGACCGCGAAAAGATGATCGCCGGCGCGATCGGCAACATGGTGGTGCCGATCGAGCTGATCCAGAAGGCGATCGACCCTATGGTCAAGAAAAAGTTCGGCCGCATCGTCAACATCACGTCGGGCTCGGTGAAGATGCCGATTGTCGGGCTCGACCTGTCGTCCGGCGCGCGCGCCGGGCTGACCGCGTTCCTCGCGGGCGTATCGCGCTCGGTCGCGCAGCACAACGTGACGATCAATTTCCTGCTGCCGGGCCCGTTCGACACCGACCGGCTCCGCCACAACAACGAGATCACCGCCAAGAAGCAGGGCATCACGGTCGAGCAGGCCGCGGCCAACCGCGCCGCGTCGGTGCCTGCCAAGCGCCTCGGCAACCCGGACGAGTTCGGCGCGGCGTGCGCGTTCCTGTGCTCGTCGCACGCCGGATTCATCACCGGGCAGAACCTGCTGATGGACGGCGGCATTTTCCCGGGGGCGTTTTGATTTGGCACAGAACTCTCAACTCGTGTCCCGGCCAAGCGAGCGCAGCGCAGCGCGAGCCGGGACCCAGCTTACTGACAAAAAGCCGGGTCCCGGGTCTCGCCATAGCGTCGAAGACGCGCGTAGCCGCGCTTACGGCTCGCCCGGGACACGGGCTGCACCACCTTGCCGACAACTCCCCGCCAAAGCATGATGCGGCACCATTCACCAATCTGAGTCAACGAGGAAACACCCATGAAGCTCGTCCGCTTCGGCGCCGCCGGCAAAGAAAAGCCCGGCATCATCGACAAGAACGGCAAGGTCCGCGACCTCTCCAAGATCGTGAAGGACATCGACGGCGAGGCGCTCTCGCCGGCCGGGCTCGCCAAGATCAAGAAGGCCAACATCGACAAGCTGCCGCTGGTGAAGGGCAATCCGCGGCTCGGCCCCTGCGTGGCGCGGCCGTCGAACTTCATCGCGATCGGCCTGAACTATGCCGACCATGCGGCGGAGGCCGGGATGCAGCTCCCCAAGGAGCCGATCATCTTCAACAAGGCGCTGTCCTGCATCTGCGGGCCGAACGACAACACCATCACGCCGAAGGATTCCTCGAAACTCGACTACGAGGTCGAGCTCGGCATCGTGATCGGCAAGCGCGCCAGCTACCTCAAGAAGGAGCAGGCGATGGGCGCGGTGGCGGGCTATTTCCTGTCGAACGACGTGTCGGAGCGCGTGTTCCAGATCGAGCGCGCCGGCCAGTGGACCAAGGGCAAGGGCTGCGAGACGTTCGGCCCGATCGGCCCATGGGTCGCCACCAAGGACGAGATCAAGGACCCGCAGAGCCTCAACATCTGGCTCAAGGTCAACGGCGAATACCGCCAGCGCGGCAACACCAAGACGATGGTGTTCGGCGTCGCCGAGATCGTGTGGTGGTGCTCGCAGTATTTCATCATGGAGCCGGGCGACATCATCGTCACCGGCACGCCGTCGGGCGTGGCGCTCGGCATGAAGCCGCCGAAGTTCCTCAACGTCGGCGACGTCGTCGAGCTCGGCTGCGACGGCCTCGGCCAGCAGAAACAGAAGATCGTCAAGGCGCGCGCGTGATTCTCGAGCGACCTGCATCCAAAAACGAAAGCCCCGGGCCAAGGCCCGGGGCTTTGCATTCGGACGTTCTTATGAGTCTGCGGCGCTCACCACCGGGTGAAGATCGGGCCGGAGAACTTGTAGTTCAGGCCGGCGCGGACAACGTTCTCCTTGAAGGAGACCTCGTTCCGGATCGGTGCGGTGAAGCCGGTGTCGAAGCTGCCGAGATCGACGTAGAGGTATTCGATCTTGGCGGTCCAGTTGCCGAGGAAGGCGTATTCGAGGCCGGCGCCGAACGTCCAGCCGACCCGCGTGTCGCTCGCGCTGAACAGCGGCCCCGGGTTGACGTTGGCCCGCGACTTCGCCGAAGGCGGCGCCGCCTGTGACGTATGGCATGAAGCGGTCGAAAGCGTAGCCCAGCCGGCCGCGCGCCGTGCCGAACCAACGGTTGGCGGTTTCGCAGGTCAGGCCGAGGCCGCAGTTGACGCTGCCGTTGACGTCGGACCAGGCGATGTCGCCCTCGAGGCCCCAGACGAACGAGCCGGTCTGGTAGTTGTAGCCGAGCGTGCCGCCGACGAGGAATCCCTTGGGGCTGTTCGACACAGCCGTTGCCAACGGACCGAGGCTCCAATCGGATGTGCCCCAGCCGTAGCCCGCGTTGATACCGGCGTAGAAGCCGGTCCAGTTGTAATAGGCGATGACCGAGCGGACCCCCTTGTAGACGGGCCTCGGAATATCGGCGGCCTCCGCGCTGAACGACGTCGCGAGCAAGGCCAACGCAGCGATGCCCGACCCGATCATCTTGAATTTCATTGTACCGTCTCCCCTGCGCCCGTGAGTGCTCTCGACGCGATCGGTGCCCGCATCGCACCGTGCGCAACCACGCTTGACGACGCGTCGAAGACGCGACCGCGCCCCGAAAGGCGGCGGCCAACACGCACCATCACTGCTGAACTGGGACGCACACCGACTGGTCGGCAGGCTCGCTCTCTGTGGAAAACCGCCCGTCGTCAAAGTGAAAGACGGGGATAAATTCACGAAAATGAGCGAATCACTTGACTCTGTGAACGGAGACTAGCCATCGGACCGAGCCCACGCAATAGGTTGATGGCCGGCCGCGGATCCGGCCGAAAGCCTATTCCCGCCGCAGTGACCGGCCTGCCACACAGCTTCCGCGCCGGTGCATGAAACGAAAAAGCCCCGGGCATCGCCCGGGGCTTTCGTTTCCTGAGGGTGCAGTCCAGAGGCTGCACCCGGCTGGGTCAGTGGCCTACCAGCCGCCGCCGCCGAATTTGTAGTTCAAGCCGACGCGGACGATGCTGGCGTCGAAGCTCACATTGTTAGCGAGCGGCGCGGTGAAGCCGTTGTCGTGCGATGCCAAGGTTCAAATAGAGGTACTCGACCTTCCCCGTCCAATTGCCCAGGAATGCGTATTCCAATCCGGCGCCGAACGTGTAGCCGAACTTGGATTTGTCGGAGCTAAAAGGCGCCAAGCCGTTGATGGACGTCTTGATGTTGCCGTAGGCGCCGCCGCCGGTGAGGTAAGGCATGAAGCGGTCGAACGCGTAGCCGAGGCGGCCGCGGAAGGTGGCGAACCAGGTGTTCTCGGTTTGGCAAGTGAGGACCACCACGCACGTGGCGCTGCCCTTCATGTCGGACAGGTTGTAGTCGCCTTCAATTCCGTACACCCACGAGCCGGCCTGCCAGTTGTAGCCGAGCGTCGCGCCGTAGGTCATGCCCTTCGGCCTGACGTCGACCCCCAGCGTCTCCCACTCGGATGTGCCGGTGCCGTAGCCGACGTTCAAGCCGGCGTAGAAGCCCGTCCAGTTGTAGTAGGAAATCACGGAGCGCGGCACGCCCTTGTAGACGGGCGCCTTCACCCTCATGTCGGCGGCTTCGACGGCGGCGGCAAACGGCGCCACAAGCAGCGCGACGGCCAGCGCACCGGTCTTTATCAACTTGAACGTCATCGAATTCTCCCCTCGGAGTTACGTCGCTAAGAGTCCGAATGCGCATCTCGCAACATGCGCGGACTTGCGCGCTGCCACGATCTCGATCACGCTGCTTGTTACGGAAACACGCGACACGGCTTCGGCGCCCTACGACGCGCGCCACCGCACGCGATGGCCGAAGCGTTATGGTTAATGAATCCGCCGCGAATTGTTAACGGCCGGTAAAGACCGGCAAAACCTGAGAAATAAAGGCTCTGGCTAGCTTTCCCGGGCGTCCAGCACGGCCTTGATCGAGATGTGCGACCAGGCGGCCGTCCGCTCGCGGAACGCGGTGTAGGAGGCGTGGATCTTGCGGGCGCGCTCGCTCCGCGAAGCCAATTCGCCCAACACCTCGCCCGCGGTCTTGCGTGCGGCAACGATGAGATCGTTCGGGAACGTGCGCAACTGCACCTTGTGCGTGGTCGTCAATGCGGCGAGCGCCTCCGCGTTAAGCCGCTCCATCTCGGCGAGCGCGAACGACGCTTCGACCGCGCAGGCGTGCGCGATGATCGCCTTGAATTCGGAGTTGAGCGCCTCCCACGCCTTGAGCGAGACGATACATTCGCCGGTGCCGTTCGGCTTGTTGAAACCGGGTCCGTAATAAAGCTGCGCGACGCGATAGAGTCCGAGCGCGATGTCGGTGCCGGGGCCAACGAACTCGGCGCCATCGATGACGCCGGACTGCAAGCTGGTGAGGATTTCAGCGGGCGGCGTGGTCTGCGGCGTGGCGCCGAGGCGGCGGAATACTTCGCCGCCCAATCCCAACGAGCGGACTTTCAGACCGCGCAAATCGGCCAGACTCTTGATATCGCGGCGGAACCAGCCACCCATGCAGACGCCGGTGTTGCCGCCCATGAACGGCTTTGCGCCGAATGGCGCGTAGAGGTCGTCCCAGAGGGACTGGCCGCCGGCGGCGTCGATCCAAGCGACATGTTCATGCGGGGTGAGGCCGAACGGAACGGTGGTGAAAAACGCCGCGGAAGGGTCCTTGCCCTGCCAATAAAACGACGCCGTGTGGCCCATTTCCGCCACGCCGGAGCCGACCGCATCGAGCACCTCGAACGCCGGCACCACCTCGCCGGCGGCGTGCACCGTCACCTGTAAACGCCCGCCGGACAGCGCGTTTATCCGTTCCGCGACACGCTCCGCCGACATGCCCGGACCGGGCAGGCGGCGCGGCCACGACGTCACCATGCGCCAGCGCCGGGTCTGCGCCATGGCGATGGAGGGTGCCGCCAAAGCGCCTGAAATTCCCCCGGCGACCGCCACTCTGCGCGTGATGTTCGGCATCTTTCTGCTCCTTGTTCGCCTCTTATTCCGGCTTGTCGGAATTCTTCTTCTCGCCCTGCTCCCACCAGCGATGGAAGTGGTGCACCGGCCCGTGCCCCGAACCTATGGTGAGGCGGTTCGCGGCGGCTATCGCGCCAGTGACGAAGTGCTTTGCCTCCCGTGCGGCGTCCTGCAGCGGCAACCCCTTCGCCAACCCGGCGGCGATCGCCGAGGACAGCGTGCAGCCGGTGCCGTGCGTGCTCTGCGTTTCGATGCGCGGCGCGGCCAGGCGAAGCACGGTGTCGCGCCCAACCAGCAGGTCGATGCTCTCCGCTCCGGTGCCATGGCCGCCCTTGATCAGCACCGCCTTGGCGCCGAGCAGGATCAGCCGCTCGGCCTGGCCGCGCATCGCGTGCTCGCTCTCGGCAATCGGGCGGCCGAGCAGCGCGGCGGCCTCCGGCAGGTTCGGCGTGATCACCAGCGCGCGCGGGATCAGCAATTGAACCAGCATCTCGACCGCATCGGGTTGCAGCAGGCGGTCGCCGGAGGTCGCGACCATCACCGGATCGAGCACCACCTTGGTCTGGCCGTGGCGGTCGAGACCCTCGGTCACCGCCTCGATCGTCGCTGTCGTGGACAGCATGCCGATCTTGACCGCATCGACGACAAGATCGGAAAACACCGCGTCGATCTGCTCGCCGATGAACTCCGGCGGCACGTCATGGATGCCGGTGACGCCTTTGGTGTTCTGCGCGGTCAACGCGGTTACCACCGACGCGCCATAGACGCCAAGCGCCGAGAACGTCTTGAGGTCGGCCTGGATGCCGGCGCCGCCGCTGGAATCGGAGCCCGCGATAGTGACGGCGATCGCGGTCATTGCGCAGCCCGCGAGCTCTTTCCCTCTCCCTGCTCTTGCGGGGAGAGGATGGCGAGCATCGAGTGCAACGAGATGCGAGCCGGGCGGAGGAATCTGCAACAGGCGCGTAGCTTGCCCCTCACCCGCCCTCGCTTCGCTCAGGCACCCTCTCCCCGCTTCGCGGGGCGAGGGAAAGCAAGTGAAGGCGATCGCAGTCATAGCCCTCCCCGTTTCGCCAGTGCGGCATCGACCACACCAAGCAGCTCGCGCGCGGCGGCTTGCGGGTTCTTCGCCAGCGACAGCGCGGAGATCACCGACACGCCGTCGGCACCGGCTTCGATCACCGGCGCGGCATTGAGCGCGTTGATCCCGGCAATGCCGCAAGTCTGGAAGCCGGGGTTCTTCCGGCGCAGTGCATCGATGACGCGCTTCAAACCTTCCGTTCCGATCGGCATGTTCTTGGTCGCTTTAGACGTGGTGCCATACACGCCGCCAATCCCAGCATAGTCGATCAGCGCGAGATCGGTTGCGGCGGCGCGCTGCGGAGAGTTGATGGTGAGTCCGATGATAGCGTCCGGGCCAAGCAGCCGCCGCGCATCCTCCGGCGCCATGTCGTCCCACCCAATATGGACGCCGTCGGCGCCTGAGGCGAGCGCCACGTCAACACGGTCGTTGATCAGCAGCGGCACCGTGCCCAGCGCCGCCTTGATGGCGCGGGCACGCTCGACCATCGCCTTGGTGTCGGAGAGCTTGTCGCGCAATTGCACCAGCGTGGTGCCGCCCGCCGCGAGCGCGCGAGACAGCTCGGCCAAGTCATGGCCGCCGGACACCTCCGGGTCGACGATGGCGTAGAGGCGAAGGTCGAGCACTGCCTTGGCCATCACGTCACCTTCGCCTTGCCGACCAGCGTCACGCGGTTGAGCCGATGCAGGGCGTCGATAATCTCCATCGCGAAGCTGCCGGGACCGCGCGAACGCTCCGCCGCCACCTCGCCCGCGACGCCGAACATAATCAGCGCCGCCGTGGTCGCGAGCCAGGCGTCATTTTCGACCGCCAGACACGCGGCGACCAGTGCCGAGCCGGCGCAGCCCATCGCGGTCACCTTTGCCATCAGCGGATCACCGTTGGATATCGTGGAGAGCCTTGTGCCGTCGGAGACGAAATCCCGCTCTCCGGTCAGCCCGATCACAGTGTGAATTTTGGCGGCATGACGCGTGAATGCGGCCAGGTCCTTGGCGTTGCCGCCGAGCGCGGCCAACTCGTGCTGGTTCAGGCGCAGCGCCGTCGGCCTCTTCGCGACCAGGCGCTTGGCAAACGCCGCGCGCGGCGCCGAGGAGTCGATGTAGACCGGATCGAGCACCCAAGGCGTGCCCTTCTTGCTGGCAATGGGAATGGCGGCGAGCGCCGCCTTCTGCCGCTCGACGTCGAACATGCCGAGATTGACCAGCAGCGCGTCACAGCGGCGGACGAACGGCACGATCTCCCGGGGTGACACTGTCATCGAGGGCATCGCGCCGGCGGCGAGCAGCACGTTGGCGGTGAAAGTCTGTGCCACCGGGTTGGTGATGCAATGCACGCGCGGCCGGCGCTGGCGCAGGCGCTCGACGATATCGGCCGTGATCTCGGGCAGTTCGCTTCGCGGCGACCGCATCTCTCTCCCTCCGCCGGCATGATCCGGATCAGGTTCGATGGGTTGGCTTTCGCCTCTCAGCCCGGCTGAACGATAGCCAGGCACCCCATGAGATTGCAGCGGAAAAGCTAATCCGGGCGCGGGTTCGGCGCAAGGGCTTGCGGCCTATCCGATTGGCGGCGATGGCCCGCTGAACAGGTCGGCCGCGTCCTCATTAACGACGCTCCTTCATGATGAACTCCGGATTGCCGGCGATGGCGGACTCGCGCAGGTAGATTGCGGCCCGTAACGCCGCCACATCGGCGCGCGTCATCGATTTTTTCCGCAATGATGTTCCGGCTGCGTCGCATTGCTGTGGCAGTCGGCGCCCTCGCGCTCGGCGGCGCCGGCGCAAACGCCGCACCGTGCGCCAACCCAAATGCGATGGGCGTCAGCCGCGTGATGACGGTAAATGCGCGCGCCCTGCCGCTGATCGGCAGCCACGACTACGGCGTGACACTGCCGCTCGCGCCCGGCGAGGTGGTGCTGACGTTTGACGACGGACCGCTCGCGCCCTACACCAACGCAGTGCTCAAGGCGCTGGCAGACGAATGCCTGCAGGCGATCTTCTTCATGGTCGGCCGGCAGGCCAGCGCCGATCCGCAGCTCGCTCGGCAGGTCCGAGCCGCCGGCCACACCATCGGCACCCACACGCAGAACCACCTGCTGTATCGCATGCCGCCCGACCGCGCGGCCCACGAGATCGACACCGGCATAGCGTCGGTCGGCGCCGTATTCGGCTCGCAGCGCACACTGGCGCCTTTCTTCCGCTTCCCCGGCCTATTCCGCACCGCCGAGGCCGAGCAGCACCTGCGCTCGCGCGGCCTGATGGCGTGGAGCGTCGATGCGGATTCCTACGACTGGAAGAAGATCAGTTCCGGCCACATGCTCAACCACACGCTGGCGGAGCTGGAGAAGCGGCGCGGCGGCATCCTGTTGATGCACGATGTGCAGGCGAAGACCGCGCTGACGCTGCCGACGCTGCTGCGCGAGATGAAGGCGCGCGGCTACCGCATCGTCCATGTGGTGCCTTCTGGCGCGAGCGCCGTGCCGGACCTTGTCGCCAGCGCACCGCCGCAACCGAAGCTGCAAGCTCCTCCCATCGCCACGAGCAGCCACGGCAGCACCCGTGCCGTCTCGGCCCGGCCGGACCCCGTGCCGCCACCCGGGACGCATTCGCGTGGCCCCGGCGGCAACGGCCTGTTCGAGGCGATCTTCACCGCAAGTCCGCATCTCTGGGGCCGCTAAGCCTAGGCCGCTGATTGCGGCAAGCCGCGGCGCGCTTGCGCGAACGATCTCAAAGCGGCAAAAATCACGCGCCTCATCCGTTCAGTCACCGCGCGGAGCGCCCGTTTGGATAAGTCCGCATTGATCCTCGGCATCGCCGGCCAGAACGGGCGGCTGCTGACCGAACTGCTGCTGAACAAGAATTATCGCGTGGTCGGCTTCGGTTGGAAGGATTTGATCGAGCAGAGCAATACGCTGCGCCCGTTCCGCGACAGGATCGCGGTCTGCTACGGCGACCTGCGTGAGCCGGAATTACTGGCCGCGGCGCTGCAGGCGCATCCCGTGTCGGAAATCTACAACTTCGCGGCGCAGTCGCAGCCAGGCCTGTCGTGGCAGGCGGCTGTCGAGACCGGCGAGGTCGATGCGCTCGGCGCGCATCGCCTGTTCGAGGCGACGCGCCGTTGGCTCCCGAAGGCGCGCATCTTCCAGGCGTCGTCGTCGGAGATGTTCGGCATGGCGTCGGAGACGCCGCAGCGCGAGACGACGCCTTTCCAGCCGATCAATCCGTACGCAGTGTCCAAGACCTACGCGCACCAAACCGCGGCGATCTACCGGCAGAACCACGGCAGCTACATCGCATGCGGAATTCTCTACAATCATGAGAGCCGCTACCGCGACATGGCGTTCCTGAGCCAGAAGGTCACCTACGGCGCGGTATGCGCCAAGCTCGGCGTGCGCAACTCGCCGCTGAGGAACGAGCAGGGCGAACCGATGGTGAAGAACGGCAAGCTATCGCTCGGCAACCTCGAATTCAGCGCGCGACTGGGGATATGCCGGCGACTACGTGCAGGCGATGTGGTTGATGCTGCAGCAGCCGCAGGCCGACGATTTCGTGATCGGCACCGGCGTGAGCCGCAGCGTGCGCGAGATGTGCGAGGCGGCTTATGCGTCGGTCGGTCTCGACTGGCGCGAGCATGTCGCGACCGATCCTGGGCTGGTTCGGCCGGCCGAAACCGGAGCTGCCGTCGCCGACGCCGGCAAGGCCAAGCGGGTGCTCGGCTGGCAGCCCACCACCGGCTTCAAGGACATGCTGGCCGACATGGTGGCCGCGCATATGGAGC
>CAVQGC010000021.1:0-193862 GCA_963711955.1 uncultured Alphaproteobacteria bacterium
CACCGGCTTCTCCAGCGGCGCGGCCACCTGCTGCTGGATCTTCTGGGTCCGCGCCTGGTCCTTGGTCAGCCCGCCAAGGTCCACGCCCGCGACCGTCACCCCTTCGGCGATCTGGTCGCCCTTGGCGGAGTTGGTCACAGGCTCAGGCCGACCGCCCCCAGAACGAGCAGCACGATCAGTGCAGCGATGGCGATGAACGATTTGTGACACATCTGAGACCGGGTACGGCCCTCAACCAGCAGCCACAGCACAAGCCGCGGTCCAGGTGTACCGCGCCAGCAGGGCATTTGGATCTGCGCGTAGGGAGCGGCGGCGGGCGGGCGCAGGTGCGAGCTCGATCGCGCCGATCTGGCTGCGGCCGCGGTGCGCGAGCTCGTACTCGCGCAGCGCCTCGAGGTCGGCCGGCTCGAGCAATCCCAGCAGCGGGAGCACCTCCTCGGCCTCGAGGTGCGTCGAAGTGGTCCACGGCGGCGACGGTGAGCTCGACCATGGCACATGGCGGGGCCGCCACCTCCTTGGGGCGCGAGTTGCGCACGTTCCGGGCTCCAGCGCAGGAACTCCTCGACCTCGCGCTCGTACCGGTAGGGCTCGCCGGCGTCGCGCAGCAGCGGGTGCGGCGCAGATGCTCGCCCAGGGCGACCAGGGGGCCTCGCGGCTGGTGTAGCCGTACTCGAACCCGGCGGCCTTGAAGCGCAGGTTCCGCTGGGCCCATGGTCGGCAAGGCTGGCGCGACGATGGTCTGCTCCAGCGCCGACAGGAACGCCGCCAGCATGATGCCGACCACAATGGCGCGGATCGCGGCGTGGTCGAGCGGCGGGCTCGATGCCGGCGCGTAAGTCGTTTCCTCGGTTCTCTTGAGCATTGCGAGCGCACCATACATAAGGTGTTCGCCTCAGCCCATATCAAAAGCTTCGAGGGCCAACGTGTAGAGCCTTCCTGGGTCGCGCTCGCCGCGTGCGGCCAGTTTTACGATTTCAGCAACCAGTTCTGCTCGCTCCGGGTCATCGATATCCAGTCGGAGCCGATCGCACGCAGCGTCAAACACCTGCGTCATGTTGCGAAGCGTCTCGTCGTTGAATCCCTTGATATCTCGGAATGGCATCGAACCCGCCGTCACATCGACGCCCTACCCCCTGCTCCCCTTCGGCCATTTCATCGGCCAGCTCACGATGTGCTCGTCGAGCTTGTCGTCCGGCACCGTCTTCTCGGTCGCCGACACCTTGCCGCGCACCGAGACGCCGGCCTGCGTGCACCGTGTCCGGGTCGCCCGACACCAGCGGGTGCCACCAGTACAGATCCTTGCCCGCGGCGACGAGCTTGTAGCCGCAGGTCGGCGGCAGCCAGTTGATGCGGTTGATGTTGCGGGTCGTCAGCGCGACGCAGTCGTTCACCTTGGCGGCGCGGTTCTCGTAGTCGGTGCAGCGGCAGGTCTGGCCGTCGAGCAGCCGGCAGCCGACGTCGGTGTAGTAGAGCTTGTCGGTCCCTCCTCGTTCAGCTTGTTGAGGCAGCAGCGGCCGCAGCCGTCGCACAGGCTCTCCCATTCCTCGCTGGGTCATCTCGCGCATGGTCTTGCGCTTCCAGAACGGGCGGTCGTCCGGCTCGGGCTTGGGGCGCGGGCTTGCGCTTGAAGAAGGCCATGGGCCTCTATCTATCGATTCCGCGGGCGGCGCCACGCGTTTCGGGGCCATCTCTCCACCGTTCCCTTCCCCTGAAGGGGGGAGGGTCAGCGGTCAGGGTCGGCACGCCGACTGCCCGTCAATTAAGGAACCCGCCCGGTGTGCTTCGCAAACCGACGCTCACCCTTTGCAGAGGGAGGTAGAAAACCGCCGGAGTCATTTCCCCCCATTTTCCGTTCACCTTGTGCCCATCCCATCATGGCCCCCTGCCCCACGATCGGCTAAAAGTTACCGAAAGGTGAAGGTCCGGAGGGCCGTCCGGGACCGCTTTCCTGTTTGCCCGGACCTGCGATGCGCGACCTCTATCCCGAAGACCCGAAGAAGGAGTGGAAGCCGAAGCTCGGCCGCTTCTTGCTGGGCGCCGACGCGCGCATCGATTCCAGCGCTGTTCCAGGCCGGGCGCTGGCTGCGCGAGACTGTGGGAGCGCTTCTCCGCCTTCATGGACCGCTTCCACGTCGCCGGCTGGCGGCGCTGGGTGTTCGTCGAGCCGCTGTCGGAGGGCGCCACCATGGGCGCCGGCGGCCTCGTCGTCATGCTGGCGCTGGCGATCCCGGCGTTCCGCGAGACCTCCGACGAGGACTGGCTGAAGAAGTCCGAGCTCGCGGTCACCTTCCTCGACCGCTACGGCAACGAGGTGGGCTCCCGCGGCATCAAGCACAACGACTCGATCCCGCTCGACGAGTTTCCCGACCACCTGATCAAGGCGACGCTCGCCACCGAAGACCGCCGCTTCTACGAGCACTTCGGCATCGACCCGTCCGGCACGTTCCGCGCGCTGATGACGAACTACCGCGCCGGCGGCGTGGTGCAGGGCGGCTCCTCGATCACCCAGCAGCTCGCCAAGAACCTGTTCCTGTCGAACGAGCGCACCATCGAGCGCAAGATCAAGGAGGCGTTCCTGGCGATCTGGCTGGAGACGCGGCTCACCAAGAACGAGATCCTGAAGCTCTATCTCGACCGCGCCTATCTCGGCGGCGGCGCGTTCGGCGTCGATGCCGCGGCGCAGTTCTACTTCAACAAGTCGGCGAAGGACGTCACGCTGTCGGAGAGCCGCGATGCTGGCCGGCCTGTTCAAGGCGCCGGCGCAAGTTTGCGCCGCACATCAACCTGCCGGCCGCGCGCGCGCGCGCCAACATCGTGCTCGACAACCTGGTCGAGGCCGGCTTCATGACCGAGGGCCAGGTGTTCGGCGCCCGGCGCAACCCCGCCATCGCCATGGACCGCCGCGACGAGCGCTCGCCCAACTACTATCTCGACTGGGCGTTCGACGAGATGAAGAAGCTGGTCGACACGTTCCCGAAGTCGATGACCGAGCGCGTCTTCCTGGTGCGCACCGCGCTCGACATCGGCCTGCAGCGCGCCGCCGAGCAGGCGGTGGAGAATTCGCTGCGCCAGTACGGCCGCGACTATCACGCCAGCCAGGCCGCCGCGGTGGTGGCCGATCACGACGGCGCGGTGCGCGCCATGGTCGGCGGCCGCGACTACGGCCAGAGCCAGTTCAACCGCGCCACCGACGCGCTGCGCCAGCCCGGCTCCTCGTTCAAGCCGTACGTCTACGCCACCGCGCTGATGAACGGCTTCAAGCCGACCTCGATCGTGGTCGACGGCGCCGATCTGCATCGGCAACTGGTGCCCGCAGAACTACGGCCGCTCCTACGCCGGCTCGGTGACGCTCACCACCGCGATCACCAAGTCGATCAACACCATCCCGGTGCGGCTCTCGATCTCGCTCGGCAAGGGCAACGCCCGGATCGGCCGCAACATGATCGTCAAGACCGCGAAGGACATGGGCCTGCGCACGCCGCTCGCCGACACGCCGTCGCTGCCGATCGGCGCCGGCGAGGTGACCGTGCTCGATCACACCGTCGCGATGGCGACGTTCCCGAACGAGGGCAAGGCGGTCACCCCGCATGCCGTGCTCGAGGTGCGCACCGCCACCGGCGAGGTGGTCTGGCGGTTCGACCGCGACGGGCCGAAGCCGCGCCAGGTGATCCCGCGCCAGGTCGCGCTCGACATGAACATGATGCTGAACAGCGCTGCCGAGCAAGGCACCGGCCGCCGCGCCATGCTCGACGGCGTGCGCATCGCCGGCAAGACCGGCACCACCAACGCGCACCGCGACGCTTGGTTCGTCGCCTTCACCGGCAACCTGGTCGCCGGCGTCTGGGTCGGCAACGACGATTATCAGTCGATGCAGCGCATGACCGGCGGCTCGCTGCCGGCGATGACCTGGCGCGCCATCATGAGCCTATGCGCCACCAAGGCATCGAGCTGAAGAACGTCGCCGGCATCGCGCCGAACCCGCCGCTCGGCTCGGCGCCGCAGGCCAAGGTCGCCGCGGTCCCGCGCCGCGCGGCGACGCTTCCCTGCGCCCGGCCGTGCTGACGCGCCGCGGCGCCGACGTGCTGCTGCGGGTCGAGCAGCTGATGGACGACGCCACCCGCGGCCTCGCGATCGCCGACACGCCGGCGCAGCCGGCGACGGTCGGCCGGCAGAGCGCCGCGCAACGTCCCGACGCGCTCGCCGCCAGGCCCGGCCCCTGCAAGGTGCGCGGTAACTAGAGCATGATCCGAAAAGTGGGAACCGGTTTTCGGACAAGATCATGCTCAAACAAGAAGACAAGCGAGATCTGAATTCAGCTTAGCTGAATCAAACTTTAGAGTTCGGCTGCCTTGCCAGGCGGCAGTCAAGTCACCGACACATTCGACCGGATCGATCGTGCGCCTGATTCTCGGATGCCTGCTCGCCTTCGTGATCGCGGCCGCGATCGGCCTCGGCACGACCTGGCTGACGCTCAGCCGCGGCACCGCGTTCGGCGCGGTTCCGATCGGCGCCTGGACCGCCTGGCCGAAGACCGGCACGCAGGATGCCGACCCCTACTCGCGCGCGACCATCGCACGCAGCGGCGAACTGCCGGTCGGCTCCGGCGACGGCGTCGCCTTTCTCGCCCGCACCGACGACAACGGCCAGGCGCTCGACGGCCGCTGCGACGTGCTGATCAACGGCATCACGCCGCAGGCGCGCTTCTGGACGATCACGCTGTACGACTCCGCAGGGCCGGCTGGTCGCCAATTCGATCGACCGGCACGGCTTCACCAGCCAGGAGATCGTGCGCCGCGCCGACGGCAGCTTCGAGATCGCCGTCGCGCCGCGGGCGCGGCCGGGCAACTGGCTGCCCACCGGCGGCATCGAAAGCTATGTGCTGATGCTGCGGCTCTACGACACGCCGGTCGGCGTCGCGACGCGCGCGGCGCGCGAAGCGCCGATGCCGGCGATCCAAGTGAGATCGTGCCCATGATGCGCTGGCTGCTCTGGCTGCTCGCCGGCGCGCTGCTCGGCGGCATCGTGCACCTGGTGACGGTGCTGATCCTGCCGCGCACCGCGACGCAGGACGCCTATTCGCGATCTCCGCCGATCGCGCCAGGTCAATGCGGTGACACCGGTGCCGCCGCCGACGCCGCAGAATGCAGTCATGCCGTTCATGGATCCGGCCTTCGCCGCCGCCGTTTGCCGCTACGACTTTCGGCGGGGGCCGCTCAAGCTCAGCGTTCCGGTCAGCACCGCCTATACGTCGGTGTCGTTCTACACCCGGCGCGGCGTCGCCTATTACGCCATCAACGACCGCGCCGCCGGCCGGCGCGTCATCGAGCTCGATCTGATGACCAGCGCGCAGCGCAGCAACCTGCCGGATGACGAAGAGGTCACCGCCGCCGACCGCCTGATCGTGGAATCGCCGACCTCGACCGGACTGATCATGGTCCGCGCGCTCGCCCCCGAGCCGGGCCTGATGCCGGCGGTGCGCAACGCGCTCGACGCGGCGCGTTGCCGGGTTGCAGCGTGAAATCGCTAGACGCCGTAGGCGCCGGCGCGCTGCTGCAGCAGCGTCAGGGCACGCTCGGCCTCGACCGCCATCGGCGACGGCGCCGCGATCACCATCCGCTCCAGCGCGACCCGATAGGACTCGACCCGCTCGTGCACCGATTCTCGCACCCAGCGCTGGATGGCGTCGTTCTCGCGCATGCGGGTGACTGTGTTCTGCTGCTCTTCGCTGGTCAGCCCGGAGACATAGGCCAGGCTCTTCTCGCGCTTGCGGTCCAGGTCGGAGACAATCCGCGCGCTGGCAAAGAACGGATCGAGCCGCGTCACATCGTTGCGGATGTCCTCGATCAGCTTGTTGTAGCGGCCGGTCTGCGAACGATAGGCAGTCTGGAACAGGCGCGACGCGTAGGCCGAGCGGTCCGGATACGGCCATGGCCGGTTGCTCAATCCGTATTCCGAGATCGCGCTGTACCAGCGATTGCGGTCATAGGGCGGCTCGATCAGCGGATAGGCGTAGTCGCGCAACCGCCGCTCTTCGTCGGTGAGCTGATGCTTCCATGGCGGCTGCGTCGGCGGCCGGTAAGCGGCTGGTCCGAGCCAGGCATGGATGTCGTCGTTTTGCAGCGACTGGCGCACCCGGCCGAAGTCGCCGTTGGTGCTGCAACCCGTCAACAGCGTGAGCGCGAACGCGGCGGCGGCCACTCGTTGGCGCCGCCTGTAAATCGAATTGCCGATGGCGCGACGCCGGCGGTCACGGCCGCGAGGCGCGCCGGCGCCGGCGGCGGCCCGAGCCGCGCCGGTGCCGCCTTCGAAATCGTCGGACGGCTGATCGGGCTTACGCTCGATCCGCACCACCGGAAGGATGATCACGTCGGCCGGCTCGGAATGCGAATCCACGTACCGGCCGCCGCCCACCGGGCGTTGCCCCTCGGGAAATCTGACAATCGTTCCCATGCCCTTTCTCCACTGGGCACAGCGCGCCGCGATACGGGCGGCCGGCCCGGCTCACCCGGCGATTAAGAGGCGCTTATGGTTAACGGTCTGCTAACGAGGGCAGGCATAAGCTCGTCCACCGTTGCATTTTCGGCCTGTCACCGGAGCCAGCCATGGTGGAGCACGTGAAAATTCCCAATCTGGATGGGCTGACCGAACTCGCCAACCGCGACGGCGTCGATATCAAGCCGACGCTGCTGCGGGTGATGACCGATCTCTACGTGCAAAAGCCGGTGCATACGGTCGAGGAGGAACGCCACTACACCGAACTCGCGCTGCGCTTGATCGACCAGGTCGATGCCGCAACCCGGGCCATCGTCGCCAACCGGCTGGCGAGTTATCCGGGCGCCCCGCGGACGATCGTGGCAGCGCCTCGAGCGCGACCGCATCCATCGTGGCGAGGCCGAACCGGCAGCAACGCAGCAGCCGCAGGCACGCGCCGGCAATCCAAGAATCGCACGTGGAAGCACCGCCGCTGCGCGGGCAGGCCGCAACGCTGGCCGAGCTCAGCGAGCTGTTCCTGACCGCGGACGCGACAGGAGCGGCGGATGATCCTGCTGCATCTCGATTATGCCGATCTGCCGCCGGCGGCGCCGATCACCCCGCAGGTCGCGCAGGACGCGATCCGCCGCCTGGAAATGGCGGCGCTCGGCCACAACAGCGAAGGCTTCGCGCAGGAGATCGAGAACGTCGCTTCACATCGACCGCGCCCTGGCGCGCCGGCTGATCGAAGACGAATCCGGCGAGCCGATCCTGGTGGTGGCGCAGGCGCTCGGCATGCCGGCCGACGTGCTGCAGCGGATTCTGCTTTGCCTCAATCCGGCGATCAGCCATTCGGTGCTGCGGGTCTACGAGCTTTCCAAGCTCTATGAGGAGATGGAGCCGCAATCGGCCTCGCGCCTGGTCGCGATCTGGCAGGCGGCATATCAGGCCGGCGCAGAGGCCGGCCGCGCGACGTGCCGCGCATCAGCCGCAGCATTACGACGACGGCAAGGAGCAGCCCGCATTGCCGCGCGCGGCCCGCCATCCGCTGGGACAGAGCACGTCGCCGCGACGCGGCGGATCGAAGCGCTAGCTCACCACGAGGTCGAGGAAATTCCGCCCGGCGCGGTCCTCGACCTCGACGATCCAGCAATCCGGATCGAATTTGATCTGCCGCGCCAGATAGGCCTCCGCGTCGGCTTCCGGCGCCGGCTGCGTCTTCAGGGCAGCGGCGAAAGCCCGGTCGGACGGCCGCGCCTCGTCGAACGCGGTCTGCGGCGCGGGCGCAAACACCTCGGCGGTGCCGTCGAGCCGCGCGACCTTGATGAACACCGCGCCCGCCTCCTCGGCGCCGCGCCGGCGCAGCACCGCCTCGGCGCCTTCGGTTCGGCAGCGCCGCAGATAGGCCGCAACCCAGATGCCGGATTTGAGCCGCATCGATACTGGATGCCCCGGCGCCTGTCGCCGCGCAAGCAGAGATAACGGGGCTGCGATAAGCGAGCGGCTATTCCAGCGGGCGGCCGGTCAGCGCGGTCAGTTCGCGCGTCAGCCGGTCGGAGATCCGGCCGGTGACCGGCAGCTTGCGCTCGCGCTCGAACTGCTCGATCGCGGCCCGCGTCTCCGGATCGTATACGCCGGTCGGCTTGATCTGGCCGTAGCCGTAGCTCGACAGCGCGCGCTGCACCGCCATGACCTGCGGATCGGCGGCCAGCAGATTGGCGATCGGATCGTTCTTCGGGCGCGGCCGCGGCCGGCTTCGCCTTGACCGGCGAGCGGATGATCGCCTGCAGCAGCGCCTCGTTCGGCTCGGCCGACGGCCGCAGACCGGCGGCCTGCTCGAAGTCGCGGATCGCGGCGTCGGTCTTCGGACCGTAGACGCCGTCGGTCGAGCCATCATAGAAGCCGCGCCTGCGAGAGCTCGCGCTGGATGTCGGCGATCACCTGGGCGCGCGGCCGCGCTGGCGGCAGCGGCTGCGGCGACCAGATCGGCCGGCGCGCGCGCGGCAGCGCCGTGTCGGCCGCGGTGAGCGAGTTGCTGACGACGGGCGCCGGGGGCGGCTTGTTGGCGAAGATCGGCGCCGGATGCGGACCGGACTGCAGGAACAGCGCGTTGACCAGGATCATGACGATGCCGACCGGTCGCGATCAGCCCGGCGAGCAAATCCACCGGCCGGCGCAGCAGCCACATGCCGAATTCGCGCAAGCGCGAAGGACGGCGCTCGTCGGCATAATGGCCGGCGTCGAAATCGTCGTCCCCGGCCCGCACCACACGTTCACGCACTTTTCTTCACCTGCATCTCTCGAATGAGCTCCGGCGCTGCCACCAGCCGCTCGAACGACGGATGGGCGACCTTGGCCGGCTGCGCTCCGGCCGCACCGCTTCGCAATCGAGCGGCAGCCGCACCGTGACCCTGGTGCCCTCGCCCGAGCCGGCTCGCGATGTCCACGTGCCCGCCGTGCAGCATCACCAGGCCTTTGACGATCGAAAGGCCGAGACCCGTGCCGTCGTGCTTGCGGTCGTAGGCGGTGCGCGCCTGGAAGAACGGATTGCCGACCTTCGGCAGGTCGGCGGCGCTGATGCCGACGCCGGTGTCCTCGACCGTGACGCGCAGCACGGTCGCGTCCACCGCGGCGGACACCGACGACGCGGCCGCCGCGATCGGTGAACTTCACCGCGTTGGACAGCAGGTTGAGCAGGATCTGCTTGAACGCGCGCTTGTCGGCGACGATGTCCGGCAGGTCCGGCGTCGAGCCGCGTCACCAGGTCGAGCCCGGACTCGCGCGCCTTGAGCGCCAGCATGTCGCAGCAATTGCCGATCACCTTGTCCGGCGGCGAACGGCTCCGGCGTGATCGCGAAATCGCCGGTCTCCATCTTCGACATGTCGAGGATGCCGTTCACCACCGAGAGCAGGTGCGTGCCGGAATCGTTGATCAGCCGCGCGTATTCGGCGCGGCGCGTCGGCGTCGAGCCGCATCTTCTCCTCGTTCATCAGCATCTCGGAGAAGCCGATGATGGCGTTGAGCGGCGTGCGCAGCTCGTGGCTCATGTTGGCGAGGAACTTGCTCTTGGCGGCGTGCGGCCTTCTCGGTCTCGGCGCGGGCGTCCTCGACCGCCTGCTCCTGCGTCTTGCGCTTGCGTGACGTCGCGCATCACCGCGACCACCTCGCGTCGATCCGCGTTGCTCGCCGGTCGCGCTGTCGAGCGGGCGGCAGCGCATCTCGACCCAGATGAACTGCGGCACCGCGGGCACGCCCGCCTCGCCGGCTCTCGCGCGGACGCGGAATTCGACCGAGCGCGCCTCGCCGAGCGCCGCGGCATCGGCCAGCGCGGTGAGATAGGCCGGACGGTCGCCGACATGCACGCGGTCGAACAGGCCATGGCCGTGCAGCTCGCTCAGCGCGACGCCGAACAGCTCTTCGGCGGCCGGCGAGACGAACAGCACCGCGCCGTTCTTGCCGTGCCGGCTGATCACGTCGGTCATGTTGCGGGCGAGCAGCCGATAGCGGTCCTCCTCGGCGTAAAGCAGCCAGAAGCTGGTGCGCGCGAGCGATTCGGCGCCGAGCGCGAGGCCGGTCGCATAGAGCGCGCGCGGAAATGATGCCGAGCGCGGCGAGCGCGCCGGCGTCCGCGGTCGTGCCGGATCGGGCAGCATTTCGTGCGAACCGAGGAACAGCAGCAGGCCCGCGGCGACCAGCGCGGAGGTCGAGGCCACCGCGACGACGCGCCGCGACGCCGACAGCGCGGCCTCGAGCGGCACGATGACCAGCCAGATCGCCGCGAACGAGCCGATGCCGCCGGTGTCCGCGGCGACCGCGGTCACCAGGCCGGTCAGCGCCAGCGACGACAGCACATGCGCGCTTTCATACTGGCCGGTGCGCGACAGGTAATAGGCCGACAGGATCGGCGCCACCAGCCAGGCGAACACCGAGCACTTCGAGCATGCTCGGCACGCCGCGCATCGCGATGTAGACCGGGAACACCGCCAGCGCGACGACGCTGCCGATCAGACGCGGCGCGATGAACGCGCGATGGCGCGCCGCGGTCAGCGGATCGTGCTGCGCCGACGGGTGCACCAACGTGTCCAGGTAGTCGCGGATCGGTTTGAGCAAGCCCACGTTTCTCTTTGCACGCCCAAGCGCGGGACGCGCTCCCTTTATTCGGACGCGGATCGTGTCAGAGGCCGCTTAACGAGTGCTTGGAGCCGCAATGCGGGTCGAGTTCCCCGGCAACGGTTCATGGTGAACGCGCGGTTTCCGCGCCGCCATGAGCGCACCGGACGTTGCGCCCGGACGCGTGAAACACGCGTGAAAACAGGCGCTTCGCAGCGTCAATGAATCCTTAAGCAAACCGTTCGAATTTTCCAGAAAATTCCCAGCGCATTCGCTTCGAATGTGCGCAAAAACGCGAACGGCGTCTTCAAGCCTGCCTGTTATTGATGTGCCATGCGGCGAAGTGAGAACAGCCGCGGGGGTTGCGTACGAACGGGACAGGCTCATGTTCTTTCTTGTTGCGGATGGCGTTCTGGCTGACGCATCGTGCTGGCGCTGTTGCCGACCGGCAGCTCGCAGCCGCAGGCGCACGCAGCGCGCCACAGATCGACGCCGCCGACGCGGTGGTCGCCGCAGGCGCGGCGGTCTCCGACATGAGCGGCTTCTGCGACCGCCAACCCGAAGCTTGCAAGGTCGGCGCCCAGGCCGCGGTCGTGATCGGCCAGCGCGCGCAGGCCGGCGCCTCGATGGTCTACGATTTCATCCAGGAGCGAATGGCGAAGCAGCGAAACCGGCTCGGTGAGCGAGGCCAAAGTGGTGCCCGCGTCGATGACGCGGCAAGTGCCGGCGCTTCCCGGCTCGCAGTCGACGCTCAAGCCTGCCGATCTCGAACCCGCCTGGCAGGGCTCCATGCCGCGCAAGGAAACCGTGCCGCTGCCTCGGCCCGCGAATCAAACACCCCGTTTAACGGCGTTCCGGCGGCCATTTTTCTTCGACGCCCGCGACCCGCCTCCCTATATAAAGGTCACCAATTCAGACGGCCTTTGCGCCTTCGCGGGCGGATGCATGACCACGATCGACGAGATCATCGACAATTTCGCTCTGCTGGAGGAGTGGGACGACCGCTACCGCTATCTGATCGAGCTTGGCCGCACGCTCGACGCCGCTGCCGGACGCCGCCCGCAACGACGCCAACAAGGTGCAGGGCTGCGCCAGCCAAGTCTGGCTTTCGACGCAGGTGAGGCCGAACGGCATCGGCGGCCCGGTGCTGCATTTCATCGGCGACAGCGACGCCCACATCGTGCGCGGGCTGATCGCGGTGCTGTTCGCGCTCTATTCCGGCAAGCCGGCGCGCGACATCCTGTCGACCGACGCGATCGCGCTGTTCGAGAAGCTGGGGCTGCGCGAGCACCTCACGCCGCAGCGCTCCAACGGCTTCCGCTCCATGGTCAACCGCATCCAGCGCGACGCGCAGGCGGCGCTGGCGACAGCCTGCTTAGCACCTGCCCTGCATCGTACTGCTCGACGACAAACGCAGCATCGTCCGCCAGCCACGTTCGCACCTTGCCACCTGATTTTCCGCGCGCCTGAACGTCGAGCCCATAGTGCCGTGCGAGGCGGTCGAGCCCAAGTTGGAGCACGACCTTGCCCGATCGCGCCGGCCAGCCGCGCTCACCTTCAACGTCGGTCAGTCCCTTGAGAAAGCAGCACACATCGATCAGCAGCCCGGAGAACTCCGGCCCGACCGCGTCGAGAGCGCGGCGCACACGCTGCCGGGCTCCGATCACCGCGTCGGTGAACGCCGCCGGACTGGCGTCGCGGGCGCCATCGGCGACCGGCGCGCTCCAGTTCGAGGTGATGCGCGGCATCAGTTGCGCACGAGTGAACTCGGCGCGCAGCCGTTCGCCGGCAAGCAGTTGAATGGGCTCGATCAGCGCGCGGCCGTCGCGGCCCTTGCGCCGCGCCAGCCAGCCGAGCGGGCTTTCCGCATCGTCGACGGTCACCGCTCCGGCATCGGCGGTTTTGCGCCGCGCCAGGTCGAGATGGCGGGCGCGAAACGCATTGATGTCAGCGGCCTGCGCGCGCGGCCGCACCGTCTTGCCACGTGCATTCATGGCGTCACCGGCGCGGCAAGACGACGGCGCAGCGCGCGGCATGCGACTTCGAGCGAGGCCAGCACGGCATCGACCGCCGGATCGTCGCGCCGGTCTTCGATCAGCCGGCAGGCGTGTGCTGCCGTGGTGCGGTCGCGACCGAACGCGCGGCCGACCGCGCTGAGGTTCACGCCGAACGCAACGTGCGAGAGATACATCGCGCTTTGCCGCGCCAACGCGACATAGGGCGAGCGCCGCGTCGAGGCGTGCAATTCGCCGACCGGCACCGCGAAGGCCGCCGCGGTCGCAAGCGCGGCGGCGTCGCACAGCCGGCGCGCCGTCCGGGGGCTGGGCTGGCCGGCCTGCCAGAGCGGCTGGGCTTCGAGCCGGGTTGGTCCCAAGGCTGAAATGAGTGGCATCGCAACATGCTCCTATCCAGGATTTATTACCTAGATAATCGCCGATTTTGCGAGGGCGGGGATAAGTTCTTTATTTGTTCCTAAGTCATTGCTTAGGCAGCAATATTTGAAATTCTAGCTGCCACACAAAGGCCGAGTTTTCCACAGATAATAGGAATTTATCCGCAGAAATGTGCGAGATACTCTACTTGCGGCGACGGCGCTGCTGGCCCAGTCCCATCTGCTTCGCAAGTTGCGAGCGCGCCGCAGCGTAATTCGGCGCCACCATCGGATAGTCCAACGGCAGGCCCCATTTCTCGCGGTATTGCTCAGGCGTCATGTTGTACTGCGTTCGCAGGTGACGCTTGAGCGACTTGAACTTCTTGCCGTCCTCGAGACAGACGATGTGGTCCGGCGTGATCGACTTCTTGATCGTCACCGCGGGCTTGAGCGGCTCGGAGGAGACGTCGCCCTGTCCGCTCGAAACCCGCAGCAGAGCGGCATGAACCTGGTTGATCAGCGCCGGTATATCCGCCGCCGCGACCGAATTGTTGCTGACATAGGCGGAAACGATATTCGCGGTGAGTCCGACGAAAGGGCCGCTTTCCTTGCCGTCGCTCATGGCCACCTGAGTCCTTGCTGTCGTCTGTGCTTGGATAGAACGCGGTAGCATCGAATCGAGTTCAATAACGTCGACATTTATAAGATCAAAGAAGAAGTCCGGCAAGTACAGGCCTTCACAACGTCGCATAAAGACTGGCCTTTGCTGACAGTTTCTAGGATTTACATGAGCATCACAGAATTCATCACGGAACGCTGGAGCAAACGTGATTTGTGCACTTGAAGGCCGCGGCCTAACACCGTGCCGTGTTTGATGCGGGGTCTGTCATGAACTCGACCGAAAAGGCGGCGCCGCTGAAAGTGCAAAAGTCCGACGACGAATGGCGCGCGGCGCTCACGCCCGAGCAATTTTATGTCACGCGCGCACACGGCACCGAGCGGCCGTTCACCGGTCCGCATCTGCACGAAAATCGAGCCGGCACATTCGCCTGCGTGTGCTGCGGCGCGCCCCTGTTCGACGCGCAAACCAAGTTCGAGTCCGGAACCGGCTGGCCGAGCTTCTACGCGCCGCTCAACGGCGAGGCGGTCAGCGAGCACACCGACGGCTGGTTCTTCATGCGCCGCACCGAAGTGCGCTGCGCGAGGTGCGACGCGCATCGCGGCCACGTATTCCCGGATGGTCCACGGCCGACCGGTCAGCGCTACTGCATGAACGGCACTGCGCTGACGTTCGTGCCGAAGACAGGCTGAGCGATCGGCGCAAAGCAAAACGCCGGCTGCAGTACAGCCGGCGTTCGCGTTTTCTCGAACTTGCCAAGCGTCAGACGCTTTTCTCCAGATGCGCGCGGAGCGCATCGACCGACGCGAACCGCACGATCCCCTGCGGCAGCTCCGCTTCGATCGAGCCGTCGGCGTAAAGCGTGTAGGCCATGCCGTCGATCACGCCGGATTTGAGGATCGCGGCGGGACGCTCTGGCGCAGCGGCGGGCTCCACGCGCTGCTCGGCGCGCGGCTCCTCACGCGGACGCTGCGGGGGCATCGGCTCGGATCTCTGCTCACGTTGCACGGGCTCGCGCGGCCCTGGCTCGCCACCCGGCGCAGCCTTGGAGCGGGCGTCCGGCCAGACGACATCGAACAATCCGGCGTCCTTGCCGGCCGGTTTGCCGGTGTCGCGGGGCATATCGCGTGTCCGTTCCGGCGCATATGTGCGGGCGACCTGCTCGGAGCGTGGCGCGGACATCGGCGGGAAATCCGCTCGCGGCTCCTTGAAGCTTGGCTCCTTGTGGAGCGGTTCATTCGTGCCGTTGCCGCGGCTCGGCGGCATCCAGACCTTCGGCTCGGCCGGCGGGTCGATGCCGGGAGACGGCGCCGCTGGCGGCGGCGAGAACATGGGACGCGGCGCGCGCGGCGACAACGGCGCCTCGTCGGCGTCCATCACCGGAGGTTCGGCCGCAACCGGCGGCGCTTCGCCCGCGGGCTTCGGCTTCGAGCGCAGCCAGTCGAGCGGTCCGGATGCGGGCTCGCTGGCGGCAGCCGGGAAACGCGGCTCGGCGACCGGGCGCGGGGCCGGCGGTGTGGGAGTTTGCGGAGCGCGCACCGGCGCCTGCGGAATGCGTGCGGTGGGCGGCACCAGTGTGTCGGCGACGGGTTCTGCAACGACCGGAGCGGAGGCTTGCGCCGCAACTGCACTCGCGGCGGGGCGCGCCAGCGGGCGGCTGTTGAGGGCAGCGGAAATCCGATTGAGCTGCCGGATCGCGGCGCCTAGCCCCATCATGATGAGACCGCCGACGACGGCGACCGTGCCGGAGATGATCAGCGTGTTGCCAAGGCTGAACGCATTGATCGGAATGCCAAATCCGATGGTCAGCAGGCCGGCGGCAGTGATCAGAAGGCCGACTGCGAACAGAACCAGATACATAACTACGTCCCCTACCCTACTGCGACACGGGCGGCACGACGGAGGCCCATCATAAGGTGGTGGCCCTCCGCGACGCTCGCAAAGGTCTATCCTTTATACGGACACCAAATCTACGATTGATTAACGCTGACGGGAGGTTAAGGCCGCGACGGGGGCCATAGCCGTTACCGGAACGTAAATCCCGGCTGGCTCCAGGGCGTTGCCCTCCCCCGCGCCAGGGCCTAATTAACCGAGTGGGAACCATCTTCGCTGCGGGCCGGTTTCACCTATGCGCATATTGCACCGCACCTGATCGCATCCAAGGAGAAGTCAAATGGCGTTTTCGCTGCCCGATCTGCCCTATTCGCACGATGCCCTCGCCCCCTACATGTCGAAGGAGACGCTGGAGTTTCACCACGACAAGCACCACCTCGCCTACGTCAACAACGGCAACAACCTGCTCAAGGGCACCGAGTGGGAAAACAAGTCGCTTGAAGAGATCGTGAAGGGCTCGCACGGCAAGAACGCCGGCCTCTTCAACAACGCCGGGCAGCACTACAATCACCTGCACTTCTGGAAGTGGATGAAGCCGGGCGGCGGCGGCGACAAGATCCCGGGCGGGCTCAAGGCCAAGATCGATTCCGATCTCGGCGGCGTGGCGAAGGCCAAGGAAGATTTCATCCAGGCCGGCGTGACGCAGTTCGGCTCCGGCTGGGCCTGGATCGCGGTGAAGGACGGCAAGCTCGTCATCGACAAGACCGCCAACGGCGAAAGCCCGCTGGTGAAGGGCGCCAAGCCGATCCTCGGCTGCGACGTATGGGAGCACTCCTATTACATCGACTACCGCAACCGGCGGCCGGACTATCTCAAGGCGTTCTGGGAGAACCTGGTCAACTGGGACTATGTCAACGAGATGTACGGCGCGGCGGCGAAGTAATCCGCAACGACAAAACGAACAACGAGCGGGGCCGTATCGGCCCCGCTTTTTTGTTATGAACTGACCATGTTGCCGATCGCCGCGCAGACACTGGACCGCCTCGCCCTCGGCACGCTTGCGCTGGTCGCCGTCATCGCGGCGTTGACCTTCCGCGACTACGGGCTCGGCTGGGACGACTACACCCACTCGCAATATGGCGAGTTGCTGCTCGCGTTCTACGCGTCCGGCTTCAAGGACACGCGCGCGCTCTCGTTCGTCAATCTCTATCTCTACGGCGGCGGCTTCGACATGGCCGCGGCGTTGCTCGCCAAAATCTTGCCGTTCGGCCTGTTCGAGACGCGGCGGCTGCTCGGCGCAGCGGTCGGCATCCTCGGTCTTGCGGTGACGTGGCGCATCGCGCGCCGCGTCGGCGGGCCGCTCGCGGGGCTGATCGCACTTCTGCTGCTCGCGACCTGCCCGCTCTACTACGGGCACATGTTCATCAATCCGAAGGACACGCCGTTCGCGGTGGCGATGGCCGTATTCCTGCTCGGGCTGGTGCGCGTGTTCGAGGAGTATCCGAAGCCCGGCGCCGCCACGCTGACGATCCTCGGCCTCGGTTTCGGCCTGTCGATCGGCTCGCGCATCATGGCGGGTTTCGGCGTGCTCGCCGCGCTTGGCGCATTTGCGGTGCTTGTTGGCGCCGAAGCACGCGCGGAGGGAGCGCGCGCCGCCTTGTCACGCCTCGGTGCGTGCCTTCTCCGACTCATGATCGCCGCGATCCTCGCCTACGCGGTGATGGCGGTGATTTGGCCGTGGGGCGTCGTCGATCCGCTCAATCCGATCCGCGCCATCGGCGTGTTCGCGCACTTCTTCGAGAAGCCGTGGCAGGAGTTGTTCGAGGGCGTGCTGTTGACGCCGCCCGAGATGCCGCGCCGGTATGTGCCGGAACTCACGGTCCTGCAACTGCCCGTGATTTTCAATCTGCTGGGCATGGTGGGATCGGGCGGAATGCTCGTCGCCGCGACGCGATCGGCCAGGCCGGCGCGCGAGCGTGCCATCTATGCCGCGATTGCGCTTGCCATGATCTTACCGGTGCTGGTCGCGGTCGCCACACGCCCGGCGATGTACAACGGCGTACGCCACTTTCTCTTCATCCTGCCGCCGCTCGCGGTCTGCGCCGGTCTGGCGGCGGAGCGAGCCTTTCAGCCTGCGCGGTCGTGGATAATGCGGATTGCGCTCGCGGCGATGCTCGCTTTCGCATTGCCGTTGCAAGTGGTGCAGATGGTGCGGCTGCATCCGTATCAGTACGCCAGCTTCAATCTCATCGCGGGCGGCGCATCCGGTGCCCGCGCCCGCTTCATGCTCGACTACTGGGGGCTGTCGCTGAAGCAGGCCGCCGAGGCACTGCGCAACCACCTCGCCGCACGCGGCGAAATGCCCCCCGCCGGACGCAAGTGGAAGGTCGCGGTGTGCGGGCCGCATCCGGGCGTGCAGATCGCGCTCGGCGACGCATTCGAGCCGACCTGGGACCCGAAAGGCGCCGACTTCGCACTGATGCTCGGCGAATTCTATTGCGCCAGGCTCGACGCGCCGGCGATCGGGCGGATCGAGCGCGCCAACGTCACTTTCGCGCCGCGTCCACGATATCCGCGGCTGGACCGTGCCCACGCTTTTCACCATCCCGCCGGTCGAGCGCGACAATCCCGCGTCGCCCACCCGTTGACCGGCCGTCGCAGAGGGCATGAAATGGCGCCAACAATAAATCAGAGAGGAAACGCCGTGATTCGAATATTCGCCGCCGCCGCCCTGGGCCTCGCCGCCGCAACCGGTGCGCTCGCGCAGGATTATCCGACCAAGCCCGTGACCATCATGATGCCCTATGCCGCGGGCGGGCCCGGCGACACCATCACCCGGATCATCGGCGCCGGCATGACCAAGGTGCTGGGCAAGCAATTCCTGGTCGAGAACGTCGGCGGCGCCGGCGGCACGATCGGCACGCAGAAGGTCGCGGCCACCGCGCCGGGCGACGGCCACTACCTTCTCATCATGCACTTCGGCCACGCGGCAAACAGCGCGCTCTATCCGAACCTGCGCTACGACCCGGTGACCGACTTCGAGCACATCGGCATGTTTGCCCAGTCGCCGATGGCGATCGTCGCCAAGAAGGATTTCCCGGCGAACGACTTCAAGGAGTTCGTCGCCCAGCTCAAGGCCAACACGGCGAAGGTGGTGCACGGCCACGCCGGCCTCGGCTCGGCGTCGCACATGTGCGGCGTGGCCTTCCTGCAGGCGATCGATCTCAAGGTCACCACCGTGCCATACAAAGGCACGGCGCCCGCGCTTAACGATCTGATCGGCGGCCAGTTCGACTTCATGTGCGATCAGACCATCAACATCGCGCAGCCGGTCAAGGGCGGGCTGATCAAGGGCTATGCGGTGCCGACCAAGACCCGGCTTGCGGTGCTGCCGGAGCTGCCGACCACCGCCGAGATGGGCATGCCGGACGTGCAAATGGATGTCTGGTATGGCATGTGGGCGCCGAAGGGGACGCCGAAGCCGGTGGTCGACAGGCTCTCGGCGGCGCTGCGCGATGCGCTCAAGGATCCCGAGGTGAAGGGCCGGCTGACGTCCATGGGCGCCGAAATCTCAAGCGACGACCTCATCAATTCAGAGGCATTGCGGGCGCAGGTCGCCAGGGAAGTCGTGCGCTGGAAGGAAACCATCGCGAAGGCCGGCGTCGCCACCCAATAGATCGCCGACCGTCATTCGATCATCAACCGAGGACTGACATCATGGCCACGTTCACCTGGGACCACGTTCACATCCGCACGCCGAACGTCGAAGAAACCGCCAAATGGTTCGAGCAGATGCTCGGCGCGCAGGTGCTGCGCAGCCAGCAGCAGGGCGCCCCGCGCGTGGACCTCAAGATCGGCGGACAAAATGTGTTCCTCGCCCCGGTGGCGGCGGGCGACGGCGTCGCGTCGCCGCCGGTCACGCCCTACCAGGGTCTCGACCATTTCGGCCTTACGGTCACCGGCATCGATGCCATCGCCGCCGACCTCAAGGCCAAGGGCGTCGAGTTCACCAAGGAGCCGACCACGGTGCGCCCGGGTGTGCGGATCTGCTTCATCAGAGGGCCGCAAGGCGTCTCGATCGAGCTGCTCGACCGCACCGTCTGATCGCGGCTCGGCGCAAACGAAAACGGCCCCGGCAACGCCGGGGCCGTTCTGCATGATCAACGCGAGCGTTTAGCGCTCGATGATCACGGTTTTCCGCGCCGGCTTGCGCTTCTTCACGATCACCACGTTGTCGTTGCGTCCGTAGCTGCGGTAACCACGGCGATAGCCGCGATCATGTTCACGGATCACAACGCCGCTGCGCACGCGCGGCCGGTCGCCGACGTTGACGCCAACCGAAAGCTGCGCGAGTTGGATCCGGGCCTGCGACGTGTCGTCAGACGCAAAGCTCGGGGTGGCGAAACCAAGCACGGCCACCGAGGCGGCCGCCAACAATGCAAGTTTGGTCATTTCTATTCTCCAGAAGGTTGAGCGCGTCCCCTCGCTCCATGACAGGAATGCGAAATCGCCCGATTGGTTCCGGATACCGGTCGCAAAACACTGATTTTGTTTGCTGAATGCCCGTTCAGCGAAACCGCGCATGCAGATTCTGGCGGAACAGATCGCCTTGTCGCGCGTTCTTGCTGCGGGTCAATCAGGGACGTGTGTCATGGACAGCAACAGCCGCGGCATTATGCTCGGAGTGGCGCTCGGACTCTTGTTCGTGATCGGCGTGGTGGTGATCGGCTTCAACTGGGGCACCGAGACGATCAAGACCGCCGCGCTGCCGATCGAAGCCCCGATCATGTTCCAGCCGAAGTAAGTCTGAGCCGCTAGCCGCCGTGCGCGAAGGCCCAGTAAAGTTCGCGCGCCTGGCGATACAGCGGGCCGGGCTGCAATGAGCGTTCGCCGATCCGGGTCACCGGCAGCACCTTGGAGGCGTTGCCGGTCGCGAAAATCTCGTCCGCCGTCTCCAGGTCGCGATAGCGCATGACCGTCTCGGTTACCGTGACGCCGGCGCCGCGCAGCAGCTTGATGATGCGCTGCCGGGTGATGCCGTTGAGGAACGTGCCGTTCGGCATCGGCGTCAGCACCACGCCGTCCTTGGCGATGAACAGATTGGAGTTCGCCAGCTCCGCGACGTTGCCGACCATGTCGCAGACCACGCAATTGTCGAAGCCGCGCGAGCGCGCCTCCAGGAGGGCGCGGGCGTTGTTCGGATAGAGGCAGCCGGCCTTGGCGTCGACCGGCGCGGTCTCGATGGTCGGACGCTTGAACGGCGACAGCGTGATCGAGAAGCCGTCGGGGGCGCGCAGCGGCGTCTCGTACATCGACAGGCACCAGCGGGTCGATTCCGGGTCGGGCGGCATCGCCTGGGGTCCCGCACGCTCGCCCCAGTACATCGGGCGGATGTAGAGCGGCGTGTTGGCGTCGAACCGCTTGATGCCGTCCTTCACCAGATCGAGCCATTGCCCCTGCGGCACGACCGGATTGAGCCCCATGGTCTTGGCCGAGGCGTTGACCCGCGCGCAGTGCAGGTCGACGTCGGGCGTGGTGCCCTCGAACGCACGCGCGCCGTCGAACACCGAGGAGCCGAGCCAGATCGCGTGGGTGCGAACGCCCCACAACGGCACGTTGCCCTCG
This sequence comes from uncultured Alphaproteobacteria bacterium, assembly GCA_963711955.1. Lineage (GTDB taxonomy): Bacteria > Pseudomonadota > Alphaproteobacteria > Rhizobiales > Xanthobacteraceae > Z2-YC6860. Next base: position 21,031 of record CAVQGC010000021.1, read on the forward strand.
TGCCATTCGCCCTCGAAGAAGGTCCAAGTCTTGGACCAATTGTCTTTCGACCCGGCCGCGGCCATCGCTTTCTCCGTCGCAATGCAATCCGCCGGACAATACGATGGGCTCCGGGCTCAAAGCTCATGAAAATTCGTCATCGGAGCCATCTCCATGCCCTTCGTGTTCGACGCCTACGGCACGCTGTTCGACGTCCACGCCGCGATCGCGCGCCACCGCGAGGCGGTGGGCCCCGACGCCGAGGCGTTCTCCATGCTGTGGCGCACCAAGCAGCTCGAATACACCTGGACCGGCACGCTGGCCGGCCGCTACGCCGATTTCTGGACGCTGACCGGCCAGGCACTCGACTTCTGCCTGGCCCGCTTTCCGTCCGTGGACCGGACGCTGCGCGCCAAGCTGCTCGACGCCTACCTGACGCTCGACGCCTATCCTGACGCACGCGCTGCGCTGCGCGATCTTAAAGGCCGCGGAGACAAGACCGGCATCCTGTCCAACGGCTCGCCGGTGATGCTGGAAAAGGCCGTCCAGGCGGCGGGCATTGCGGACCTGCTCGACGCCTCGCTGTCGATCGACGGGCTGCGCATGTACAAGCCGCGACCCGAAGTCTACGCGCTGGTGACCCAGGCGTTCGCCTGCCAGCCCGCCGACGTGGTGTTCGTCTCCTCGAACCGCTGGGACATCATGGGCGCCGGCGCATTCGGCTTCCGCACCGCGTGGGTCAACCGCGCCGGCATGCCGGACGAGTACGGTGCACCCGCCCCGACCGTGGTGCTGTCCGGCCTGACGGCGCTTGCAGCCCATCGCTGGTAACGGGACGCTGGCAATTTAGCGGGCGTGCTTGGGCGCGTCGTCGCGGCAGGACGCCGGCGTCTGCCAATCGTTCCAGATCCAGCCGCACCGGGTGCAGCCGCCGAGCGCCACAGCGAGCGCGATGACGCCGGAAAGGATGGTCAGCCGTTTCAACATCGCGAAACCCGAATGAACGCGACTATAGAGAACGGCAAAACCATTGACGACCGGTTAGGCCGTCGCTTGTCCGGCATCAGGCGGAAATCAGGCCGAAAGCGCATCCAAAATCCGGGCCCAGCTCCGGATGCCCTTGTGAAACGACTTCAGATCGAACTTTTCGTTGGGTGAATGCACCCGGTCATCGTCGAGCGCGAAGCCGACCATGACGGAATCCATGCCCAGCACGCTCTTGAAGTCCCCGACGATCGGGATCGAGCCGCCGGCGCCGACCGTGACGGCCGTCTTGCCCCATTCGGCCTTGAGCGCGTCCCGGGTCTTGGTCAGCGCCGGGCTGTCGAACGCCAGTTGAAGGGCGCGGGCGTCGGAGAAATTGGCGAATTCGGCGGTGCAGTCGACCGGAAGCCGCGCCTTCACGAAAGCGCGGAAGGCGTCGCGCACCTTGACCGGGTCCTGGTCGCCGACCAGCCGGAACGAAACCTTTGCCATTGCCTTCGCGGGAAGCACGGTTTTCGCGCCCTCTCCGGTGTAACCGCCGACAATGCCGTTGATTTCCGCGGTCGGCCGCGTGGTGATCATCTCGATCAGCATGCGGTCCTTCTCGCCGGCCGGCGCCTTGAGGCCGACCTGGCCGAGAAACTGCTCCGCCGTCAGATTGAGGGCGGCCAATTCCGCCTTGATGTTGGGCGGCAGGTCCTTCACCCCGTCATAGAAGCCGGGGATGGCGACGCGCCCGTTGTCGTCATGCAGGGCCGCAAGAATCTTGCTCAGCGCCCGGATCGGGTTCTGCGCGGCGCCACCGAACAGACCCGAGTGCAGGTCGCGATCGGCACAGGTCAACCGCACTTCCTCATAGACCAATCCGCGCAGCGACGACGTGATCGCGGGCGTATTGCGGTCCCACATCGCGGTGTCGCACACCAGCGCGAGATCAAGTTTGAATTCGTCGGCGTTGTCGCGCACGAATCCGAAAAGATTTTTCGAGCCGCACTCTTCTTCGCCTTCGATCATCATCGTGATCGGCAGCGGCAACTTGCCGGTCACCGATTTGTAGGCGCGGCACGCCTCGATGAAAGTCATCGCCTGCCCTTTGTCGTCGCAGGCGCCGCGCGCGACGATGATCTTGCGTCCGTCGGGCAGCGTATCGATCTTCGGCTCGAACGGAGGCGACGTCCAAAGCTCAAGCGGATCAACAGGTTGGACGTCGTAATGGCCGTAGAAAAGGACGTGCGGCGCGCCATTCTTGATTCCTCCGGAACCCGCGCCATTGCTGGATTTTCCGACCACGATCGGATGGCCTTCGGTGTCCCGCAGCTCGGCTGCAAATCCAATGCTCTTGAGATCGGCCGCGACGAATTCAGCCGCCTCGCGGCAATAATTTTTGTACGCGGGATCGGTCGAGATCGACTGGATGCGCAGCAGCGCAAACAGACGATCGAGACTCTCGTCGAGATCTTTGTCGATGCGATCGAGCACCGCGTTGAGATCACTCATGCTTGCCTCCGTCCAACTCTCCGCAACCTAACAATCGTTCCAAAAAACTTCAAAGCGCCGATCAAAAAACTTGCGCGTGCGCTCAATGGAGCTTCAACCATGACACACCGCATCGTCAGAAAGTCTAACGAGTGTGCCCGCGCAGCAACATGTCGCGCTTGCGTTCATCGGGCGTGGTGCTAATGATTGTACCAATCCGCCGTCAGTGCGGTGAGGGCGTGGGGCCATGGACGAGCTTGTCGGGCGTCTCGTTGCTAAGTGTCGGCATCGATCGAACGGTTGCTGAAAAGTCTATTGGCATCATCCTCGCCTTCCTGCTCAAGGAAGGACCCGCTGACAAAGTTCAAGCATTGATCGACCAAATGCCTGGAGCCGATGCGGCCGTGCAGGCGGCATCGTCCGAGGGCGGGTTTGGCATGGGTGGCGTCATGGGAGTCGGGACCAAGCTGATGGCCGCGGGTCTGAGCATGGGACAGATGCAGGGCGTCACCAAGGAAATCATCGGCTACGCCCGCGAAAAGGCAGGCGAAGACACAGTCGGCGAGATCGTCGGCTCGATCCCGGGCCTCGGTCAGTTCATTTGATGGTGTGAGATCGCTCGTTATGACCTACGCCATCTCCGATATCGACGCGATCGATCCCGACGCGATTGCCTGTCTGAAAAAGGCCGGCATCCGCACCACCGCGCGGCTCCTTGAGACCGCCAAGGATGCCAAGGGACGCCGGCTGCTGGCCGAAAAGACCGGAATCTCGGAGAAAACCATTCTGCGCTGGGCCAATCTCTCGGACAAAATGCGTATCAAGGGTGTCGGCGAGGATTACGCCAACCTGCTGCAGGCGGCCGGCGTCGATACCGTCAAGGAACTGAAGTACCGCAACCCGGCCAGGCTCGCCAAGGCGATGGCCGAGGCCAATGTGAAGCGCAAGCTGGTGCGCGTGCTGCCCTCCGACCGCGCCGTGGTGCGCTGGATCGAGCACGCCAACAAGCTGCAGATGAAGATCACTTACTGATCGCGCTGCACCGCCCGCGCCGCCGCTTGACACCTCCTTCCTGCGCCGCGCAAATCGACCCATGAGCATGGCCCGCCGCTCCCTTTCGGCTGCGCACAACGTCGCCCATGCGGCGCCGGAACCGCTTGGCGGGCTCCTTGCCGCGAACCGCCCCATCGTGATGGGCATCCTCAACGTCACGCCGGACTCCTTCTCCGACGGCGGCCGCTTCAATGACCCGCAGCGCGCCATCGCTCACGCCGCGCGCATGGTCGAAGAAGGCGCCGACATTCTCGACATCGGCGCGGAATCGACGCGTCCCTACCCCGGCATGCAGCCAGTGTCCGCTGGAAGAGGAAATGGCCCGGCTCGAGCCGGTCCTGCCGGAGATCGTCAAGCTGGGCATTCCGGTTTCAATCGATACCATCAAGGCGACGGTCGGCGCCTGGGCGCTCGACAACGGCGCTTCGATCCTCAACGACGTCTGGGGCCTGCAGCGCGATCCGGACATGGCGCGGCTTGCCGCCGAACGTCATGTCCCGCTGATCGTCATGCACAATCGCGATGACGCCGACGCCAAGATCGACATCGTTGCCGACATCAAGGCGTTCTTCGCCCGCTCGCTGGACATCGCCGCCAAGGCCGGCGTCGCCCGTGAGGCCATCGTGCTCGATCCCGGCATCGGGTTCGGCAAGACGCCGGAACAGAGCATGATGGCCATCGCCCGGCTCGATGCCTTCGCGGAATTCGGCCTGCCGATGCTGGTCGGCGCCTCGCGCAAGCGTTTCATCAACACCATCGTTGCGGCCGAGCCCGGCCAGCGGCTGCCCGGCTCGCTCGCCGCCCATATCCTCGCGGTCGAGAACGGCGCGTCCATCATCCGCGCCCACGACGTGGCCGAGACGGTCCAGGCGCTGCGGGTCCACGCCGCCATCCGGGGTGCCCGATGACCGACCAGATCTTCTTCAGCGGACTGGCGCTCCACGCCTATCACGGGGTGATGCCGCACGAAGCCAAGGTCGGCCAGACCTTCAAGCTCGACATGACCCTAGACATCGACCTCAAGAGCGCGTCGCGATCCGACAAGCTCGCCGACACGGTCGGCTACGACCAGGTGGTCGACGTCGCCAGCAAGGCGTTCTGCGCCAAGCGCTACCGGCTGGTCGAGGCCGCCGCCGGCGCGGTGGCGGACGCGGTGCTGGCCCGGTTCGATCGGGTGGCCGCCGTTCGCGTCACCATCCACAAGCAGCACGCGCCGATCGCCGCGACTTTCGACGACGTCGGCGTCACGATCATGCGAGCCCGCAACGGGGGCTGAGATGCCTGAAGCCCTGATTGCCTTTGGCGGCAATGTGGGAGACGTGCGCGACACCATCGACCGCGCCATTGAGCGGCTGTGTGACGGCAAAGCGATACGGTGTCTGGCCCGCTCGTCCGATTACGAGACCCCGCCGTGGGGCGTCACCGACCAGCCTGCCTTCGTCAACTGCGTGATCTCCGTCGACACCGCGCTGACGCCCCACGAACTGCTCAAGCGAGCCCACATCGTCGAGGCTGCGCTCGGTCGCGACCGCACCAGGGAAACGCACTGGGGTCCGCGCACCATCGACATCGACCTGCTCACCTATGCCGACATCGAACTGGACACGCCGGAACTCACCCTGCCGCATCCCCGGCTGTTCGAGCGCGCCTTCATGCTGCTGCCGCTCGCCGACCTCGGCCCGGACCGCGTGATCTCCGGCCGCCGCGTCAAGGATGCGCTGGCCCGGGTCAATCTGCGCGGCAACGTGAAGCTGCCGCCGCGCTGAGCGCTACTCGATCACGTCGTTGGCGCGCAGCAGGATCGAGGTCGGCAATTCGACGCCAATCGCCTTGGCGGTCTTGAGATTGACGGCAAACTCGAACTTGGTCGGCAATTCCACGGGCAAGTCGGACGGCTTGGCTCCCTGAAGGATTTTGGCAACGAAACTCGCGCTTTGGCGATACATCGCCACGTTGTCGGCGCCGTACGACATCAGCCCGCCGCGCTCCGTGTAGGGCTTGAAAATGAACATGGAGGGCAGCCGATGTTGGATCGCCAGGTTCAACAAACGTGCGCTTTGCTCGGCAAAAAACTGACTGGTCAACGCCAGCAGCATCTGCGACTTGTCCTCGGCGATTGACTGGAAGGCCGCATCCAAATCGTAAGGCGGATTTTCAAATTTCAGGGATCGAACCTGAAGCCCCAATAATTTCGCGCGCGCTTCAGCGGTGGCGAACTGGCCGGCCGAAATGGCGTCCCACAGCACGGCCAGCCGTTTCCTGTCGGGGAAAGCCTCGGTCAGCAGCTCGACCTGCTTTTCGGCCAGTTCCGTCTGACGCAGAAAAATGCCGGTGACGTTGCCGCCGGGCTTGGCCAGGCTGCCCACGTAGCCCAATGCGATGGGATCGTAATTGTTGGCCACGAACACGATCGGGATAGTGTGGCTCGCTGCGGCAGCGGCTTTCAGCCCGGGCTCGGCACCCAAGGCGACCACCACATCCACCTTCAAACGGATAAACTCCCTCGCCTGTGCGGTGAGCACGGAAATGTCCGGGACCGTGGTGCGGTATTCGACAATCAGGTTCTGGCCTTCTGCGTAACCGAGCTTGCGTAGTTCTTCGCCGAACGCCCGGTAGGCCGGTCCCATGATGGGATTGTCGGGCGAACCGCCGAAGACACCGATCCGGGCCATCTTGCCGGTCTGTTGCGCACGAAGCGGCAGCGGCCACATCGCCGTGCCTCCCAGCAACGCAACGAAGTCCCGGCGGCGCATGGATGAATCTCGGTTGAAGCAACACATCCTACCGCGCTCCGGACTCGAAACGATAGGCATAGGCTGCCTCGGCATACGCATTGGCGGCCGCCGCCATAAAGTGGCAATTTGACCCGATGTCCGACGACCTGCCCCTCGCCGCCGAATTCCCGGCCGCCACCCGCGACGACTGGCTGAAGTTGGTGCGCGCCGCGCTCAAGGACCGGCCGTTCGAGCGGCTGACCGCCAAGACCCACGACGGGCTCGCCATCGAGCCGCTTTACTCCCGCGCCAAGGACGCGCGGCCGATTTCCTCGCGCAACGGCCCTTGGCAGGTGATGGCGCGGGCCGATCACCCCGATCCGGCCGCCGCCAACGCGCAGGCGCTGCAAGAGCTGGAGAGCGGCGCGACCGGCTTGGCGCTGGTATTTCCCGGCGCGATCGGCGCGAACGGTTATGGTCTCGATGCCTCGGCGCCCGGGATCGCCAAGGCGCTCGACGGCATCCACCTCGATGCCGGGATCGCCATCGAGCTGCACACCGCGGAGACCACCAAGGATGCCGCCGACCATGTCGCGGCGCTGGTAAAGTCGCGCGGCCTTGCGCCGGGCGCGGTCAGCATCCGGTTCGGCCACGATCCGCTCGGCGCGCACGCGGCCGGCGGCGGCGCGCCGATCCCGTGGAGCGACCTCGCGCCAAGATTTGCCGGACACGTCGCCGAACTAGCGACGCTCGGTTTCAAAGGCCCGCTCACAACCGCCGACGGACGGATCGTTCACAACGCCGGCGGCTCGGAGGCGCAGGAGCTTGCCTATGTGCTGTCCGTCGCGGTGGCCTACCTGCGCGCGCTGGAAGGCGCCGGCGTCTCGCTCGACGCGGCGCGAGGGATGATCGGCTTCCGGCTGTCTGCCGATGCCGACCAGTTTCTCACCATCGCCAAGTTCCGCGCGCTACGGCTGCTATGGGCGCGCATCGAGGCGGCGTGCGGGCTCGCGCCCGCGCCGGCGTTCATTTCCGCGGAGACCGCGTGGCGGACGATGGCGCAGCGCGATCCTTGGACCAACATGCTGCGCGGCAGCATCGCGGCGTTCGCCGCTGGCGTCGGCGGCGCGGATGCCATCACCGTGCTGCCTTTCACCGCGGCGCTCGGGTTGCCCGACCCATTCGCGCGGCGGGTCGCGCGCAACATCCAGCTCCTGCTGCTCGAAGAGTCGAACATCTGGCGCGTCGGCGACCCGGCCGCGGGCTCGGGCGGCATCGAGGACCTGACGCAGAAGCTTAGCCACGCGGCGTGGGTGCTGTTTCAGGAGATCGAGCGAGCTGGCGGCGCAACGGCGGCGCTCGAAGCAGGCCTGATCCAGGGCAGGGTCGCTTCCGTGCGCGCCGAGCGCGAGAAGGCGGTGGCGCTGCGCCGCGAGCTGCTGACCGGCACCAACGACTACCCGTTGCTCGGCGACACGGAGGTCGATGTGCTCGACGTCGAGCCGGTCGCGCCCGCGCCCTATCCGGTCAGCATCAAATACGCACCGCTACCCGCCATCCGCCTTGCCGAACCCTTCGAAAAGCTGCGCGACGCCGCCGACCGCGCGCTGGCCAAGAGCGGCTCACGGCCGAAAGTCTTTCTCGCAAATCTGGGCACGCCGGCCGAGTTCAATGCGCGCGCCACCTTCGCCAAGAATTTCTTCGAGGCCGGCGGCATCGAGGCCCTCACCAACGACGGCTTTGCCGACGACGAGACCATGAGCAAAGCCTTCAAGGCGTCTGGGGCGAGCCTGGCCTGTCTCTGTTCCTCGGACGACGTCTATGCAGCGCGTGCCGCGAACGCCGCCAAGGCGCTGGCGGCGGCCGGTGCAAGCCACATCTACCTGGCCGGCCGGCCCCAGGACGCCGACGCGCTCAAGGCGGCCGGCATCGGCGGCTTCATCTTCGCCGGCTGCGATGCGCTCGTAACCCTACAGGCGGCGCACCGGCTGCTTTCGCTCTGACCGGAGGGCGCGATGACCGAGAGGAATGTTCTGACCGGCGGCTGCCAGTGCGGCCGCGTGCGCTATGCGACCTCGGTGCTGCCAGACGACGTATCGGTCTGTCATTGCCGGATGTGCCAGAAGGCGGTGGGCGGGCCGTTCATCGCGCTTGCGCTCGTGCACTCCGATCAAATCACCTGGACCCGCGGCAAGCCCGCTTCGTTCCGCTCCTCCGGCATCGCGACGCGGCTGTTCTGCGCCGACTGCGGCACGCCGCTCGCGTATGTGGGCGATGAGAAAGGCGACGTCGAACTGACCACCGGCAGCTTCGACGAGCCGGAGCGGCTGGCGCCGACCCGATCCACCGGCGACGAAAGCCGCCTGCGCTGGATCGACAAGCTACCATCGCTGCCGGGCAAGACCACGCCGCAACTTCATGCGGCTCGCAAGCAGCCGCCGATTAAATCGTTCCAGCATCCGGACCACGACACGCTGGCGGATTGGAAGCCGCCGCGCGACCAAGCCGGGCGATGACACCGAATGTGTGGCCGGCTTCGCGCAAAAACTGCACTTTCCCACGGAAAATCCATCCCCTCATGGGGGAAACGGAAAAAGGGAAAGACGGGCGCCGGATGTCTTTAAAAAACCGGGGGCGAGCGTTGGCTAAGTATGATGCGCCATTGAATGCGGGGTCAGGGAAACCCGTGCGGCTTGGAATTAATCTTCGCAGCGACCTCAAAAAGCTCAGCGATGCAGAGCTGGCCGCCGAGCTTGACCGTTTGCTGAACTACAGGGAGACGCGATTCGGAGCGACGCCCCGCGTTGGCAGCCTGAAAGGTGCGATCTTCTACGGCCTTGAATGGCCTTTTGGCCGCGGCCCAATTCATGCCCGTCTCGCATACAGGATGCAGATCGGATATTTCGGGATATTCAGGGGACCAAGAGGCACCCTATATTTGGTAGAATGCGAGATAAAGGATTTGCGTGACGAGATCGCGCACCGAGCGAAGATCCGAAAGAAGGCGCCTTGGGCCACACGATGACCCGGATTCCTGACTTCGCCAAGATTGATTTCACACCCGCCGCTGCGCCGGCTGCCGCAGCCGGCGAACCCTGGCTCACGCCGGAAGGCATTCCGGTCAAGCCCGCCTATGGTCCGGACGATGTCGCGGGCATCGATTTCCTCGACACTTATCCCGGCATCGCGCCGTATCTGCGCGGCCCCTACCCGACCATGTACGTGACGCAGCCGTGGACCATCCGGCAATACGCCGGCTTCTCCACCGCCGAGGATTCCAACGCGTTCTACCGCCGCAACCTGGCGGGCGGGCAGAAGGGCCTGTCCATCGCGTTCGACCTTCCGACCCACCGCGGCTACGACAGCGATCATCCGCGCGTCACCGGCGACGTCGGCATGGCGGGCGTCGCGATCGACTCGATCTACGACATGCGCACGCTGTTCTCCGGCATCCCGCTCGACCGGATGACCGTGTCGATGACCATGAACGGCGCGGTGCTGCCGATCATGGCGCTCTACATCGTCGCCGCCGAGGAGCAGGGCGTGCCGCCGGAAAAGCTCGCCGGCACGATCCAGAACGACATCCTCAAGGAGTTCATGGTCCGCAACACCTACATCTATCCGCCCGGACCATCGCTTCGCATCATCTCCGACATCTTCGCCTACACATCGGCGCACATGCCGAAGTTCAACTCGATCTCGATCTCCGGCTATCACATGCAGGAGGCTGGCGCGACGCAGGACCTCGAGCTCGCCTACACGCTCGCCGATGGCGTCGAGTACGTGCGCGCCGGTATCAAGGCCGGCCTCGACGTCGACCGCTTCGCCCCTCGCCTGTCGTTCTTCTGGGGCATCGGCATGAACTTCTTCATGGAGGTGGCGAAGATGCGGGCCGCGCGCCTGCTGTGGGCCAAGCTGATGAAGGAGTTCGATCCGAAGGATCCGCGCTCGCTGTCGCTTCGCGCGCACTGCCAGACCTCGGGCTGGTCGCTCGCCGCGCAGGACGTGTTCAACAATGTCGGCCGCACCTGCATCGAGGCGATGGCGGCAACGCAGGGCCACACCCAGTCGCTGCACACCAACGCGCTCGACGAGGCGCTCGCGCTGCCCACCGACTTCTCCGCCCGCATCGCGCGCAACACCCAGATCGTGCTGCAGCAGGAAAGCGGCACCACCCGCATCGCCGACCCGTGGGGCGGCTCGTTCTATGTCGAGCGCCTCACGCAGGAGATCGCGAAAAAAGCGTGGGGCCACATCCAGGAGGTCGAAGAGCTGGGCGGCATGGCGAAGGCGATCGAGGCCGGCATCCCGAAGCTGCGCATCGAGGAGGCCTCCGCCAAGACGCAGGCGCGGATCGACGCCGGCCAGCAGTCGGTGATCGGCGTCAACAAGTATCGCCCCGAGAACGAAACGCCGATCGACGTGCTGCGACATCGACAATTCGGCGGTGCGCCAGCTTCAGCTCGACAAGCTCGCCCGGCTCAAGCGCGAGCGCGATCCGGCGGCGCTGAAGGCTGGCGCTCGACGCGCTGACGCGCGGCGCCGAGCGGCGGCAACGCCAACCTCTTGGCGCTCGCGGTCGACGCGGCGCGCGCCAAGGCCACGGTCGGCGAGATTTCATCGGCGCTGGAGCAGGTGTTCGGCCGCCACCGCGCCGAGATCAAATCGATCGCGGGCGTGTTCAAGCGGGAGATGGGCATGTCCGACGCGATGCAGCGCGTGCAGAAGATGGTCGAAACCTTCGAGCAGAACGAGGGCCGCCGCCCGCGCATCCTGGTCGCCAAGATCGGCCAGGACGGCCACGACCGCGGCCAGAAGGTGATCGCCTCCGCGTTCGCCGACCTGGGCTTCGACGTCGACATCGGCCCACTGTTCGCGACGCCTGCCGAAGCCGCGCGCCAGGCGATCGAGAACGACGTCCACATTCTCGGCGTGTCGTCGCTCGCCGCCGCGCACCTCACGCTGGTGCCGGAGCTCAAGGCCGAGCTGGAAAAGCAGGGGCGCGGCGACATCATGATCGTGGTCGGCGGCGTGGTGCCGCAGCAGGATCACGACACGCTGCTCGAAGGCCGGCGCCGCGGCGATCTTCCCGCCCGGCACGGTAATCGCCGAAGCCGCGCAGGCGCTGCTCAAGAAGCTCGACGGCCGGCTCAGCGAAGCGGCGAGATTGCCGTAGGTGTCATGTCCTAAAGCCGACATCGGACGTCTGTCAGCCTTCTTGTGATATAGGCTGAGCCTGTAGAATGTGGTTGCTAGGTTTTGATGCGCGCGAAGGATTGGCTACTCATGAAAAGCGGTTTGGCGAAATCCCTGGTTTCACTGTGTGCAAAAGTAGAATCAATGACGCCGGGTGCGGTTGCCGGCCTCACCATCTGCAACGAAAGCCAGACTCACATTGAAAACGCCATCTTCCCGAGCCTTCCGTATTCATTCTCGGCTGCGATCACGCATGTACCGCTGCAACCTGTCGACTTCGGTTCCTGTGTCAAAGCGATTTCGAAGGGTGAGGTTATTACCTGCTCGGATATCGAAAACGACAACCGTTTCGACCCGCTTTGGCGGAAGGTGTGTCTTGAACACGGCCTGCGAGCCATCCAGTCCCGCCCTATCGCGCTCAACGGAAAGCCCTGCGGCACATTCGTGCTCGGGTTTAAGGAACCGAGATCAGAATCTGGGTTTGACGTTGCGTTGATGAAATTTGCGGCTGACGCGGCAGGCGAGGCCCTGCAGAAGAACCGCTAGCGCGGGTGGGGGCTAAGCAGGCTCGGTTGAGCTGGATAATGTCCAGGAAACGGCTGTTGAGATAGCCGTTATAGATCGAAGTCAACAGCGACAGCGTCGCGATCCGCGCCCTCCACAGCCTGTCCGTGACTTCCCGCGGGGAATCAGGCTGTTCTTGACGGCACCGCTCCGAGCGAGCCGCGGAAGGCCGTCCCATGCTGTCGCCTTATCTGCTTGAAAACCGGCACATCGCGGTGAAGCACTGCCGCCACGGCATCTTCATGTTCAGCCGCAACGACAACTTCGTCGGACGCGGGCTCGACCTCTACGGCGAGTGGTGCGACTTCGAGATCCAGTTGCTGCGCAACCACATCAAGTTCGGTGACACCGTGATCGACGTCGGCGCCAACATCGGCACGCATGCGGTCGCGTTCGGCAACATGGTCGGACCGATGGGCGCGGTCCATGCCTTCGAGCCGCAGCGCCGGCTGTTCACGATGCTGTCCGGCAACATCGCCCTGAATGCGCTGGAGAGCGTGGTCTGCCATCAGGCCGCGGTCGGCGATTCCATGGGCGAAATCGTGCTGCCGCCGCTGCCGTCGCCCGACCTTCACTTCAACTTTTCCGCGGTCTCGCTGATGCAGGGCGACAAGAGCGGCGACAAGGTGCCGCTCGTCACGCTCGACTCGCTCAACCTCAGCCAATGCGCGGTGATCAAGATCGACGTCGAGGGCATGGAGACGATGGTGCTGTCGGGCGCCCGGCAGACCATCGAGCGCTGCCAGCCGATCCTCTATATCGAGAACAACGAGGCCGAGAGCTCGAAGCGCATCGCCGACGCGCTCGCGCCTCTGAACTACGTCGCCTACTGGTCGATCCACCCCTACTACGATCCGCGCAACTACTACGCCAACACCGTCAACGTGTGGCCGGAGGTGGTTTGGGCCGCGAACCTGATCTGCGCGCCACGGCAGTCGAGCGTCACCTTCCCCGGCGCCGAGAAATTCCTCGGCGAGGGCGACGACTGGCGCGCCTGCGTGATGCGGATGCAGAAGCGCCAGGCGGGCGGCTAACGCGTCGACGCCCACAAAAAGATTGCCACCGAAGCGACACCGAGAGCGGTGCGTCCCATATGCAGAATGCCCCACGTCTGGAGCAGCGTGCGGGTCTGTAATCCGGCGTCCGCCGGATTGGTGTCCTTGAGCTTGTGATTGGTTGGCATGATGCAGATCAGCGTATATGGCCAGTTCGCCAGTAGAAGGAACGCGCCGGCGAGCCAAAGCCAGCGTCCGCTTTGCCACCATGCCAGCGCACCAAGCAGGAAGCCGGCGATCGCAAGCGATGCCTGCATGACCGCGCCGCGCGCGTACGCGGGTTTCCACTGCGTCAGCGCAGCGCGGTCGTCGAGCTGCAGGCGCGCGGGGTGCTCGGCAACACTCACATAGAGCGCGGCACCGGCGAACAAGGTGGCGGCGATGAGGGCGAGTTGAGCTGACAGCATGCGATCTCCTCGTTTCATTTGGACATGGCGCGCGCCCGCCGCAAACGGCTTTGAGATTGTCTGTGTTTCCAGTTAGATAGCGCCATGGCTGCCCCCGACATCGCAAGCCGCATCCGCGCCGGCGACCGCGCGACGCTGGCCCGCGCCATCACGCTGATCGAGAGCAAGCGCGCCGACCATCGCAAGGCCGCACAGCGCCTCGTGCAGGATCTGCTGCCCCACACCGGCAAAGCGATCCGCGTCGGCATCACAGGTGCGCCGGGCGTCGGCAAGTCGACCACCATCGACACGCTGGGCACGCATCTGACTGCCAAGGGCCACAAGGTCGCGGTGCTGGCGGTCGATCCGTCCTCGACGCGCACCGGCGGCTCGATCCTCGGCGACAAGACGCGCATGGCGAGGCTGGCCGTCGACCCCAGCGCCTTCGTGCGGCCTTCGCCGTCCTCCGGCACGCTCGGCGGCGTGGCGGCGAAGACGCGCGAGACCATGCTGCTCTGCGAGGCCGCCGGATACGACGTGATCCTGGTCGAGACGGTCGGCATCGGGCAGTCGGAAACCGCGGTCGCCGACATGTCGGATTTTTTCCTGGCGCTGATGCTGCCGGGCGCCGGCGACGAGCTGCAGGGCATCAAGAAGGGCGTCGTCGAGCTCGCCGACATGATCGCGGTCAACAAGGCGGACGGCGACAGCATCAAGCGCGCGCGGAGCGCGGCGGCGGAGTATCGCGCGGCGCTGCACATCCTGACGCCGCGCTCGCCGAGCTGGACGCCGCCGGTCGTGACCTATTCGGGGCTGACCGGCGACGGCGTCGCCGACTTGTGGGCGCAGGTGCTGCTGCATCGTGAGCGGCTCGGAGGAACCGGGGAGATCGCGGAGCGCCGCCGGAAACAGCAGGTGAAGTGGCTCTGGAGCATGCTGGAGGATCGCATCTTCTCGCGGCTTCGCACTGACGCTGCGTTGCGCGCCAAGCTCCCGCAAATCGAAGCCGCCGTCGCCGACGGCACGCTGTCCCCGACCCTCGCGGTCGATGAGATCGCCGCCGCGCTTGGGCTTTAAGATATTGATAAATGCGACGGCTTCATTCCGGGTGATAGCTTCAATGTTTGCTAAATACTCCGCCCTATGTGTGTCATTCGACCCAATCCATTGGGATCCATTGCGCAGTGTGCGTTCATGGGCGGCGAAAAGCGCAAACACCATCGCCAATCGCTGAAATATCCCGCCAAAATCGATATCGGCGGCGGCACCCGTGTACCGTGCATTCTGGCCGATATATCCGCATCAGGCGCCAGGGTGATTGTCGACGCGACCGATAAAATTCCCGAGCGATTCACGCTGCTGCTCGCCGAGCAAGGCACGCAGCGCCGCTGCAAGGTGATGTGGCGCAAAAAAAACCAACTGGGCCTCTCATTCATCAAGCTCCCAGTGGCGCCCCGGCCCGGCGCCGGCGTCCGGCAACCGGTTCGTGGCTTTTGGCCCAACCGTTAACATCTGATCATCCCGGCATTCCCGTTGCGGCACGACCCCGCGGTTAACCGTGGCGTTGCGCCGCCGTTTTGTGCCGCCGCGATACACATTTCCTGGCCCGCAAATTGAACTGTTCTGTCCGATTCCAACCGGAGCCGGACCATGGACATCGACCGCCGCCGCCTGATCGCCATCTCTGCGCTGAGCGGCACCGTGCCCGTCGCCACGCTGGCCACCCCGACGATGGCCGCTCCGCTGGGGACGCTCGGCGTCGATGCGACCACGCTTGGCGTCCGCGCCGGCGCCGGTGCCGAGCAGACCAACATGCTGCAGTCGGCGATCGATCAGACCGCGGCCGCGCGCGTGCCATTGGTGCTCGGGCCCGGCGAGTACCGGACCGGCGCGCTCAAGCTGCCGGCCGGCACGCAGCTCATTGGCGTGCGCGGCGCAACGAAGCTGATCTTTGCCGGCGGGCCGTTCATGATCTCAGCACGCGGCTCAGACCACGTCACGCTGTCCGGCCTCATCCTTGACGGCGCTGCCCGGCCGCTGCCCGAGGGCGGCGCCCTCGTCCACATCGCACAGTCCAGGAATTTCCGCATGATCGACTGCGACGTGCGCCGCTCCAGCCGCAACGGCATCGCACTCGAAACCGTCGAAGGAGCGCTGACAGGCAATATCGTCACCGGCGCGACGGAGGCTGCGATCTTCTCGCGTGACGCCACCGGGCTCACGATCCAGAACAACGTCATTCGCGACACCGGCAATAACGGCATCCTGGTCTGGCGCACCGCGAAGGGCGACGACGGCACCCTGGTGATCGACAATCGCATCGAGGATGTCGCGGCCCGGCGCGGCGGCTCCGGCCAGTATGGCAACGCCATCAACGTGTTCCGCGCCGACAACGTGATCGTTCGCGGCAACCGGATCAGCCGAGCCGCCTTCACCGGGGTTCGCGGCAACGCCGCCTCGAATCTGCAGGTCACTGGCAACGCGATCAGCGATGTCGGCGAGGTCGCGATCTATTCGGAGTTCGGTTTCGAAGGCGTGGTGATCGCCAATAACACGGTCGATGGCGCCGCGCTCGGCATTTCGGTCACCAACTTCAACGAAGGCGGCCGGCTTGCGGTGGTGCAGGGCAACCTGATCCGCAACCTCAAGAACAAGCGACCGGCCGGCACCGACCCGAACGACGCAGCGGGCGTCGGCATCGCGGTCGAGGCCGACGCCTCGGTGAACGGCAACGTCATCGAGAACGCGCCGACCGCTGGCATCAACCTCGGCTGGGGCAAGCATCTGCGCGACGTGTCGGTGGTTGGCAATGTGGTTCGCACCGCCGGCTATGGCATCACGGTTTCCGTCGCCGACGGCGCGGGCACCGCGGTGATCGCGGGCAACCTGATCGCTGGCGCCTCACGCGGCGCGATCGTCGGCATGGACTTCGCGAAGGCCGTCACGGGAGATCTGGTCAAGGAGCCGACCCGGTTCGCGCAGCTCCAGATCAGCGGCAACCGGCTGCGTTAGACGCCGCGGCTCTCATGGCCCCATTCGGGACGCCGCACTCGGTGCGGCTTCCGCAATGGCGACAGAGGGTGCTAGCATTCGTTCGCCAGCCGGCGGGGGAATGGAATGCAAGTTGCGGAGTTAAGTCGGGGGCTTTCCGGCGCGAACATCATCAAGCAGATCAAGGACAGCGGGATCGAGTTCGTCGTCTCGGTGCCCGACATCACCACGGCCGCGGGCTTGCTCGCACCGCTGGAGAAAATGGCAAGCCCCCGGCTGATCCGGGTCTGCAAGGAGGACGAAGGCGTCGGCATCTGCGCCGGCCTCGCCCACACCGGCAAGCGCGCGCTGCTGCTGATCCAGCAGACCGGCCTGCTCGATTCCATCAACGCGATCCGCGGCGTGGCGGTCGAATATTCGCTGCCCATCTGTATGATGGTGGGCTTGCTCGAAAAGGAGCCGGACGTGCGCCCGCGCCAGTCGACGCGCTACGGCGTGCGCATCGTCGAGCCGATCCTCGACGCCATGGGCATCGTCTATCACGAGATCGAGGGCGAGGAGGACATCCCCCAGATCAAGCCGGCCATCGACGAAGCTTACGTGAAATCGCATCCCGTCGTTCTGCTGATCGGGCGGAGACCGCAACCATGATGAACCATCGGGAGTGCTTCAAGGCGCTGGCGCGCCACATCACCGATGCCGATATCGTGCTGCCGGTTTACTCCAGCGCGTTCGAGTGGCTGGACCTAGGGGCACGCGCGTTGAACTACACGGCGCACGGCGCGATGGGGCTCGCCTCGTCGCACGGCCTCGGCCTTGCGCTGGGACGGCCGGACAAGCGCGTGATCGTGCTCGACGGCGACGGCAGCCTGCTGATGAACATCGGCACGCTGGTTACCGCAGCCTCGGCAGCGCCAAAGAATTTCTATCACTTCGTCTGTGAGAACGGCACCTATGAGGCCAATGGCGGACATCCAATCCCGAACCAAGGGAAGGTGAGCTTCGCCGGACTGGCGCGCGGCGCCGGTTACGCCAGCGTGCATGAATTCTCCGATCTGAAGAATTTCGAGCAGCAGATCGGCGCGGTGCTGGCGGAGCCTGGCCCGGTGTTCGGCGTGCTCAAGATCGAGCCGCAGCGGCCGCAGCAGCGCGACTACAATCGCATCCATGGCGCCGAAGTGCGCCAGGCGTTCAAGGACGCCATCAAGGCGCAGTAAGCGGCTCGCTAGTTCCTGCTGAGGGCCGCCTTGGCCCGCGCCACCACCGCCGGCGTGGCGGCGGAATACCGCGCAATCAAAGCGGCGACCTCCTCGCCCGTCATCGGATCGATGTCGATCTTCGCCTTGGCTGCGTCGGCCAGGAATTTTTCGTCCTTCAGGGTCGCCGTCACCGCATCGCGCAGCGCCTTGGTGCGCGCCGGCGGCTGGCCCGGCGGCGACGCGTAGACGCGCCCGATCGCCTGCGCGCCGAAGATCAGGTCGAACACCTGGCGATCCTCGTCGGTCTTGGCATAGCGGTCGACGTGCGGAATGCCCTTGAGGTCGGGGTGCGGCTTGCCGCTGAGCTGGATGATCGGCTTGAACTCGCCGGCGCGGTACTCGTCGCCCCAGAACGACTTGATGGTGGAGATCGGCAGGCCGCAGATGCCCTGCACCTCGCCGCGGTTCATGGCGAGCTTCACTTCGGCGGAGCCCTTGTAGCCGTAAACGACCTTGAGCTTGGCGCCGAGCAGGTTGCGCACCGCCTGCGCGAACGTGCCGAGCGGGCCGGTCGCGCCGGTGGCGCCGAAGATCGCCTCCTTGGTCAACAGCTCGTCGAAGGACGTAATACCGGACGCCTTGGCGACGCCGCACGTCCCCGCGCTGTCCTCCAGATTGCCGATCCAGGTCAGCTTGGCCGGATCGTACTGCGCCTTCGCGTTTCCAAATATCGGCTCGAACGCCACGGTGTGCACGAAGGTCGACATCACCGTGCCGTCCTTGGGCGCGACATTGGCGAGCCAGTTGGTGGCCGTGATGCCGCTCGCGCCCACCATGTTCTGCACGACGATGCCGGGATTGCCCGGAATGTGCCGCGAGAGATGCAGCGCCAGCACCCGCGCGTAGATGTCGAAGCCGGTTCCGACCTCGTGGGCGACCACGATGTTGACGGTCTTGCCCTTGTAAAAGTCCGCGACCTCATTGGCGGCAGCCGGCGGAGCGGCCAAGGCGGCGATTGCCGCCGTTGCAACGATGGTGCGTGCCGCTCTCATGAAGTCGTCTCCCACGTTTTCCGAAATACTATCACGACTCGATTGCGGCCGTTGGCCGCAGCGAGCCGACCTCGATTCCGTTCCAGTTACGCATCGCCGGCCGGACGTAGCGCTCGAGCGCGGCACGGTCGGCATCGGAGTTGAGACAGCGCGCGATCGCCGCCGCCAGCATGACCTCCGCGGCGCGGCCGGCGCCGTCGTCGCATTTCACCGCGATGCCCAGTCCGAGCGTTGGCAGCGCCGCGCAGGCCACGCCCTCGGCGCCGGTCTTGACGAACACCCGCTCGCCGAACGTCCGCATCATCTCGGTGCAGAACCGGCCGGTGCCTGCGACGTGCCACGGGTGTTGCGCACAGGCCCGGCGCAGCCGCGCGGCTGCCTTGGCCCGCTGGGACGGCAGGCCCTCGCCGGTGCCGAATCTCGCGAAGCCGCGGGCCAGCGAGCCAAGCGGCATGGCCCAGGTCGGCACCGAGCAGCCGTCGACAGCGCAGACGTCCTGCGACAGCACCGCGCCGGTCAGGCTCTCGATTGCGGCCTTCACCTCGCGCTGCACCGGATGGGTTGCCTCGACGTAGTTGCCGGTGTCGGCCCCCATGGCGCAGGCGGCGCAGAGAAAGCCGCTGTGCTTGCCGGAGCAGTTGTTGTGCAGCGCGCTGGCCTGTCCGCCGGACCGGGCCAGCGCCTGCGCCGAGGCCTGGTGGATCGGCCAATGCGCCCCGCACTTGAGCGCGCTCGGATCGAGCCCGGCGCGCGTGAGCATGTTCGTCGCGGTCGCCACATGGCCGGGCTCGGCGTTGTGGGAGGCGCAGGCCAGCGCCAGCTCTTCTCCGCCAAGCTCGAAGCGATCGGCCGCGCCGGATTCGACCAGCGATAATGCCTGCATCGCCTTGATCGCCGAACGCGGATAGACCGGACGCTCCACGTCCCCTGCGGCAAACACAAGGCGGCCCGACCCATGCGCCACAGCCACGGCGCCGGAATGCCGGCTCTCGACCAGCGCTCCGCGCACGACCTCGACAAGGACTGGATTACTCATTTTTAATGCGGGCTTGGACCACTTGCCACAGTTCCGGCCGACCCTCATCTATACTGAACGATCATGAACTCCGCTGCCCCTCCCCGCCACCGCAGATCACGCCGCAAGACATTGAGCTGGATTTTCGCCGCCGTGTTCCTCGCACCTGTGCTGTTCGCGGTTGGCGCCCTGGCCTATCGCGGCGGGCCGCCGCACTGGGGCCAATACGACCACACCATCGCCAGCCGATTGCCGCCCGCCGCGGCACATCCGGACGCACGCATCCTGGTGATGTCGAGCCGCACGCGCGGTTGGAAGGGCGTGGTCGCGGTCCATAGCTGGGTCGTGATCAAGGGCGAAAACGAAAGGGCCTGGCGGCGCTATGACGTCGCCGGCTGGGGCAATCCGGTGCGGCTGAACTGGTGGCCGCCGGACCTGTGGTTCGGCACGCACGGCACCGTCGTCGCCGACCTCAAGGGGCCGAAGGCGCAGGCGCTGATCCCGCGCGTCGATGCGGCGATCAAGGATTATCAATATCGCAATTATGGCGATTACCGCATCTGGCCGGGCCCCAACAGCAACACCTTCGTCGCCAGCGTGTTGCGCGCGATCCCCGAAGCCGGCGCCACCATGCCGCCGAACGCGGTCGGCCGCGACTTCCGCCCATGGCCATACCTGGGTCTGACCGACAGCCGCACCGGCGTGGAGGCCAACCTCTGGGGCGTGCTCGGCGTCAAGCTCGGCTGGGTCGAAGGCGTCGAGATCAACGTGCTCGGCCTCGTCGCCGGGGTCGATGTGCGAAACCCTGCCCTGAAAGTTCCAGGCTATGGCCGTGTCGGTTTCGACAACACGGCGACCGCGGCACAGCGATAGCAGTCGCCGTCATTCCGGGACCGCGCCTTAAGCGCGTTCACGCGCTTAAGGGCCCCCGGAATGACGCCTTTAATGACCGCCCGCCTCCCGATACGCTGGGCCTCACAGGGGAAACGCTGTGCTCGCTACGACCGCATCGATGCAGCAACGCACCGCGATGTATAACGCGAATGCGTTCAAGATCGGCTTGTTCGGAGCCAACTGCTCGTCCGGCCGCTCGGCAACCAAGGTGCCGGAGCGCTGGTCGGCCAGCTGGCCGGATTGCCTCAAGCTCGCGCGCATGGCTGACGACGCCGGCATCGACTTCATGCTGCCGATCGGCCGCTGGAAGGGCTACGGCGGCGACACCGATTTCCATGGCTCGACGCTCGAGACCGTGACTTGGGCCGCGGGCCTGCTCGCCGCCACCGAGCGCATCACCGTGTTCGGCACCGTGCACGCGCCGCTGTTCAATCCGATCATCGCCGCCAAGGAATTCGTCACCGTCGATCACATCGGCGAAGGCCGCTTCGGCATCAATCTGGTGGTCGGCTGGAACGAGGGCGAGTTCGAGATGTTCGGCGTGAGCCAGAAGGAGCACGACGCGCGCTACGATTTCGCGCAGGAGTGGCTCGACGTCATCAAGCGCGCCTGGTCCGATCACGCCGACTTCGATTTCGCGGGGCAGTATCTCAAGCTCAAGGGCGTGCGCGCCTTTCCGAAGCCCTACGGCGACACGCGGCCGATCATCATGAATGCCGGCCGCTCGGGCGTCGGCCAGGCCTTCGCGCTGAAAAACTGCGATGCGTTCTTCACCGCCACCGTCGAACTCGCGACACTCGATCGAGGCCAACGCGAAGAAGGTCGAGGAGATCAAGAGTGCGGCGCGCGCGATCGGCCGCGAGATCGACGTCTACACCGTCGGCCAGGTGGTATGCCGCCCGACTCAGAAGAGGCGGACGACTATTACCGCCACGCCCAGATCGACAACGCCGATTGGGGCGCGATCGAAAAGATGATGGCGCTAAAGAATGTGACCCGGCAGACGGTCACCGCCGAAGTCTTTGCGCAGCAGCAGCAGTATTACGCCAGCAAGGCGATCGGCGGCTATCCATTCGTCGGCACGCCCGACCGCGTCGCTGAAGAACTGGCCAACATCAGCCGCGCGGGCATGCGCGGCATCGCAGTGTCATTCGTCAATTATCTTAACGAGACGCCGTATTTCTGCGACGAGGTGCTGCCGCGGCTGGCGCGGCTGGGGATTCGTCAGCTGCATTGAGGGGGCAACGATGTCGATACGCCGGTGGCTGTGGGCCGTGTTGATCGCGGCGTCGAGCACCGTCCCGAGCTTCGCGCAGGACGTCTATCCGTCGCGCTTGGTGAAGATCATCCTGCCTTCCGCGCCCGGATCGACCACCGACATGCTGGCGCGGCTGATCGCCGACCAACTCAGCCAGAAGTGGGGCAAGCCCGTCATTGTCGAGAACATCAGCGGCGGCGGCATGTCGATCGGCGCGACGCAGGTGTTCCGCTCGCCGCCCGATGGCTACACGCTGTTTATTTGCCCACCCTCGCCCGTCACCATCATGAAGCTGCTTTACAAGGACCTGCCGTTCGAACCAACCCAGTTCACGCCGATCTCCCTACTCGTGCGGGTGCCCAACGCGCTGGTGGTGCGCAAGGACTTCCCCGGCAACGACGTGAAAGCGCTGGTCGCGCATGCCAAGGCCAATCCCGGCAAGGTCACCTTCGCCTCGCAGGGCGCGGGCTCGACGGCGCACCTCTCCGCCAACCTGATCGACCTGCTCGCCGGCACCGAAATGGTGCACGTGCCCTATCGCGGCGCGGTGCCCGCGCTCAACGCCGTCGTCGCCGGCCAGATCGACTTCTTCTTCGACACGGTCACCACGTCGACGCCGCAGCACCGCGCGGGCAACGTCAAGATCATCGCGGTCGGCGGCACCGAGCGCTCATCGGTCGTGCCGGAGGCGCCGCCGGTCGCCGACACCCTGCCGGGTTTCCGCTCGGTCACGTGGTTCGCCATGGCCGGCCCGCCCGGGCTTCCCGCCGCGCTGGCAACCAGGATCAATCAGGACGTGGCGGAGAGCCTCAAGCGCCCCGAGATCAGCGACCGGTTGCAAAAGCTCACGCTGGAGCCAATGCTCGGCTCGCCGGCCGACGCGGCAAAGTTCTTCGCCGAGGAAACCGCGCTGTGGGGGCGCGTGATCAAGGAAAAGAATATCGTGGTGCAATGAGACGGCGGGAGTTCATCACGCTGGCCGGCGGCGCTGCGGCGCTTGCGCCGCTCGTCGCGCGCGCGCAACAGGCGAAGAAGCTGCCGACCATCGGGTTCCTGGGCGCGAGCACCTCTTCGGCCTGGAGCCACTGGACCGCTGCCTTTGTGCAGCGGCTGCGCGAACTCGGCTGGATTGAGGGCCGCACGATCGCGATCGAGTATCGCTGGGCGGATGGACGCAGCGAGCGATTTGCCGAGTTCGCGGCCGAGTTCGTGCAGCTCAAAATGGATGTCATCCTCACGGTCGGAAGTGCGGTGCCCGCCGCCAAGCAAGCAACCGCAACGATCCCGATCGTATTCGCGCTGGCGTCGGAGCCGGTTGGGAGCGGTATGGTCGCTTCTCTGGCGCGTCCGGGCGGCAACGTCACCGGCCTGTCGCTCCAATCGAGCGAACTTGCGGGCAAACGTATCGAGCTTCTGCGCGAGGTGGTGCCCGGCATTCGTCGATTGGCGATCATCGGAAATGTAGGCGCTCCCACCACCCTTCTGGAAATCGCCGCAGCGCAGGAAGCAGCTCGCAAGCTTGGTATCGAAGTCGATGTGCTCGAAATTCGGCGCGCCGAGGAGATTGTGCCCGCGTTCGGTACACTCAAGAGCGATGTGCAGGCGCTCTATGTATGTCCTGATCCCCTGGTCAACGCCAACCACGCGCGCATCAACACCTTGGCGCTCGGCGCGCGGCTGCCGACCATGCACCCTTTCCGCGACTACCTCGGAGCGGGCGGCCTCATGTCCTATGGCGCAGACAACACCGACCTATTCCGGCGCGCGGGCGGCTATGTCGATAAGATTTTGCGAGGTGCGAAGCCGAGCGACCTCCCGGTCGAGCAGCCGACCAAGTTCGACCTCATTGTCAATCTGACGACCGCCAAGGCGCTGGGACTCAAGATACCGGATTCGTTCCTGCTGCGCGCCACCGAGGTGATCGAATAGGCGTGCGCTGCTCACGCCGAATTGTCCCGTCGGTGCTCGCAAGCCGGATGACGCCGCCACCCTGCTCTGCCAGATTGCCGCCATGCATGCCACCCTGCCGCTGCTCGACAAAATCCCCTTCCCCGCGATCCGCCGCGGCCGGCTCGACACGCTGCAGCTCAACGTCGGCTACCGCTGCAACCAGTCCTGCGTGCACTGCCACGTCAACGCCAGCCCGCATCGCACCGAGGAGATGACCGGCGACGTCGCCGACCTGGCGCTCGAATTTATGGAGAAGCGCCGCATCGCTACGCTCGACATCACCGGCGGCGCGCCGGAGCTCAACCTGCACTTCCGCCGCGTGGTGACCGCGGCGCGCGCGATGGGCGCGCGGGTGATCGACCGCTGCAACCTCACCGTCCTCGAAACGCCGGGCCAGGAGGACACGCCCGAATTCCTCGCCGGCGAGCAGGTCGAGATCGTCGCCTCGCTGCCGTGCTACCTCGAAAGCAATGTCGACCAGCAGCGCGGCAAAGGCGTGTTCGACGGCTCGATCCGCTCACTGCGCAGGCTCAACGCGCTGGGCTATGCCCGTGAGGGCAGCGGCCTCATGCTCAATCTCGTTTACAACCCGCAAGGGCCGTCGCTGCCGCCGCCGCAGGCCGCGCTCGAAGCCGACTACAAACGCATCCTGGGTGAGCAATACGGCGTGACGTTCAATTCGCTTTACACGCTGGCCAACATGCCGATCCAGCGGTTCGGCTCGACCCTGATCTCCAAGGGCGAGTTCGACGACTACCTCGCGCTGCTTCAGCACGCGCACAAGCACGCCAATCTCGACGGCGTGATGTGCCGCAGCCTCATCTCGATCGACTGGCGCGGTTACGTCTACGATTGCGACTTCAACCAGATGCTCGACCTGCCGATGATGCGCGGTAGTGAGCGCATTCACCTGCGCGATCTCCTCGCGACAGACCTCGAAGGCCGGGACATCCGCGTCGCCGCCCATTGCTATGGCTGCACCGCCGGCCAGGGCTCGAGCTGCGGCGGCGCGCTGAAAGAGGCGGCGGAATAGAACACCCCGCATGTCCCGCCTTTCCATCGTCATCCCGGTCCTCGACGAGGCCGCCGGCATCGCCCGAACGCTCACGGCGCTCGTGCCGTTCCGCCAGCGCGGCGTCGAGGTCATCGTGGCCGACGGCGGCAGCGGCGACGACACCGTGGCGCTCGCTCGCCCGCTTGCCGATCACGTGCTCAGCGCGCCGCGCGGCCGGGCGGCGCAAATGAACGCCGGCGCGGCCTCGGCTTCCGGCGACGTGCTGCTGTTCCTGCATGCCGATACGGTGCTGCCGGACGATGCTGACGGCTTGGTGCTCTATGGTCTCGCAGGTACCGGCCGGATTTGGGGCCGCTTCGACGTCGAGATCGAAGGCAGGAACCCGCTGCTGGCCTTGGTCGCGGGGATGATGAACTGGCGCTCCCAGATTACCGGCATCGCCACCGGCGATCATGCCATTTTCGTGAAGAGCGATACCTTCAATGCGGCCGGGGGATTTCCCGACATCGCGCTGATGGAAGACATCGCGCTCTCCAAGACGCTCAAGCGCGCCGGGCGGCCGCTGTGCCTGGCGGCGCGGGTCCGCACCTCGGCGCGGCGCTGGACCGAGAACGGCACGATCCGGACCATCGTGCTGATGTGGCGGCTTCGCCTCGCCTACTGGCTTGGCGCCGATCCCGCTGCGCTGGCGCGGCGCTATGGCTACGTGCCGCGCGATACCTAAAATCGCAGCAACACCAGGCCGCACAAAATCATGAGTGCAGCAGCAACGCGGTTTGCGCGCAGCGGCTCCTTGAGGAACACCACCGCGATAATCGCGCCGAACAGCACGCTGGTCTCGCGCAATGCCGCGACAATGGCGATCGGAGCCACCGTCATCGCCCAGATCGCGATCGAGTAGGAAATCACCGCCATCACGCCGCCGCCCAGCCCGATCTTCCAGTGCGGCGTCATCGACGGAATGACCGCAACGCCGCGGCGCGCCAGCGCATAGCAAAGCACAACCGGCGCGATGCCAACGAACAGCCAGCAGGAATAGGCGTTCGCCATGCCCGGCCCGGCGAGCCGCGCACCGATGCCGTCGACCACCGAATAGATGCAGATCGTCACCGCGGTGAACAGCGCGAAGCCGACGGCGCGGCGGTCGAGCGCCGCGATGTCGCGCCCGCCGCGCAGCGAGAGCAGCAGCACGCCGGCGGCAAGCAGCACGATGCCGCCCCAGCCGGTGAAGCCAAGCCGCTCGCCGACGGTGAGCGTCGTCACCGCCGCCGTCATCAGCGGCGCGCTGCCGCGCGCGATCGGATAGACCTGACCGAGATCGCCCGCGCGATAGCTCTCGATCAGGCCGGCGAAATAGAACAGGTGGATGATGATCGAGGCGATCAGCCACGGCCATGACGCCGGCGCCGGGATGCCCACGAACGGCACGAACACCAGCGCCACCGCGCCGGCGCCGAGCGCGATCAGCACTGTGGTGGCGAGCGGGTCGAGCGTGCGCTTGATGCTGGCGTTCCAGCCGGCGTGGCAGGCGGCGGCGAACAGCACGGCGAGGAAGACGAACCCATCCATCAGCGCGGCCGGCCTCGCTCCGCGAGCTGACGGTCGTAGTCCAGCACCGCCTGAAGCAGCACCTGCGCGCCCGCGGCGCATTGTTCCTTGGAGCTGAACTCGGCCTCGTTGTGGCTGATGCCGCCGAGGCAGGGCACGAAGACCATCGCAGCCGGCGCCACCCGCGAGACATATGCCGCGTCGTGTCCCGCGCCGGAGATCATGTCGCGCGACGAGAAGCCGGACAGCTCGGCGCCGCGCCGCACCGCGGCGACGCAGCCGGCATCGAAGCGCACCGCCGGCTGGTGCCAGATTTTCTGGAATGCGACGGCGAGGCCGAGCGGCTGGCAGATCTCGTGAACCGAGGTTTCGAGCGCGGCTTCCATCTGGTCGAGCTGGGCATCGTCCGGATGCCGCATGTCGACCATGAAGAACACCTCGCCCGGCACCACGTTGGGAGAGTTCGGCCGGTTCTCGATCCGCCCGACCGTCGCCACCGCGTCCGGCGCATGCATCAGTCCGATGGCATCGACGCGCTCGATCACGCGGGCAGCACCAAGCAGCGCGTTCTTGCGGCCTTGCATCGGCGTCGCGCCGGTGTGGGCATCCTGCCCGGTCAATGTCGCCTCGTACCAGCGCATCGCCTGCACGCCGGTGACGACGCCGATATCCTTGCGTTCAGCCTCCAGGAGCGGTCCCTGCTCGATGTGCAGCTCGAAAAAAGCCGAGAGCGGATGATCGCCGCAGCGCTCCGCGCCGCGATAGCCGATCTGCTCAAGCGCCGCGCCGAAGCTCTCGCCCGCGGGATCCTGGCGGGCATGCGCCCAGTCGCGCTCGAACACCTTGGCAAACACACCGGACGCCATCATCGCCGGCGCAAACCGCGAGCCCTCCTCGTTGGTCCAGTTCACCACCTCGATCGGCGCGTGGGTTTCGTAGCCTGCTTCGACGAGCGTTCGTAGCGCCTCCAGCGCGGCCAGCACGCCGAGCACGCCATCGAACTTGCCGCCGGTCGGCTGGGTGTCGAGATGGCTGCCCATCGCGATCGGCGGCACGGCGGCCGCGCCCTCACGCCGCGCGAACATCGCGCCCATGTCGTCCACGGTGACGCGGCAGCCCAGCGCCTCGGCGCGCACCTTGAACCAGTCGCGCACCTGGCGATCAAGATCGGTCAGCGTCAGCCGGCAGATACCGCCCTTGGCGGTGCCGCCGATCGCGGCGGTCTCCATCAATTCGCCCCACAGCCGCTCGGGATTGATGGCGAGATTTCTCATGCACGCGCGCGTTGTGCGGCCGGCGCCCAGAGCTTCGGTGCGACTCGCAGGTATTGATTGACTCGCGGCACCTCGGCGCCGAGCGCCACCCCGGCGTGCCAGCCCCAGCGCGGATCGTTGAGGAAGGCGCGCGCCATCGCCACCATGTCGGCCTTGCCGTCGGCGATGACCGCCTCGGCCTGCTCCGGCGTGACGATCAGCCCGACCACCCGCGTCGCGATGCCGGCTTCCTTCTTCACGCGCTCGGCGATCGGCACGTTGTAGCCCGGCTCGGTCGGGTTGCGGGTGTCCACGGTGATGCCGCCCGACGAGACGTCGACGAAATCGAGCCCGTCCTCCTTGAGCGCCTTGGCGAAGGCGACCGCGTCGGCCGGTGTGAAGCCGTCGTCGCGCCAGTCGCTGCCGGTGATGCGCGCGCCGAGCGCCACGTTTTTCGGCACCGCCGCGCGCGACCGCCTGCGCCACCTCGCGGGCGAACCGAATACGGTTTTCCAAGGAGCCGCCATACTGGTCGGTGCGCTTGTTGGAGACCGGCGACAGGAACTCGTGGCCCAGATAACCGTGCGCGTAATGCAATTCGATCAGGTCGAAGCCGACGCGCACCGCGCGCTTGGCCGCGCCGACAAAGGCGTCGCGCACGCGCGCGATATCGTCCGCCGTCATCTCGCGCGGGGTGTGCCAGCCGTCGCCGAACGGGATCGCGGACGGCGCGATGGTCTGCCACGGGTCCTGTCCCGCCTTGAGCGGACCGCCGCCCTCCCACGGCCGCTGCGCCGAAGCCTTGCGGCCGGCGTGCGCCAGTTGAATGCCAAGCTTGGCGGTGCCGATCCAGCGCAGATGGTCAACCACCCGCTGCATCGCCGCCTCGTTGGCGTCGGAGTACAGCCCCGCGCAACCGTGGGTGATGCGGCCGTGGCGCTCGACGTGCGTCGCCTCGATCACCAGCAGCCCGGCGCCGGAATTCGCCAGCATGCCGAGATGGCTCATGTGCCAATCGGTGAGACAGCCGTCCTCGGACGAATACTGGCACATCGGGGCAATGACGATGCGGTTGGACAGTTCGAGGCCGGCAAGCTTGATGGGAGAAAACAACTTCGACATGTGATCTTTGTCCTTACGCGATTACATCCGCAACCTGAGGATCGCCAGCGCCAGCGCCTGCGCGCGCGGCACCAGCGTATCCACTTCCATGAACTCCTCCGGCGTATGCCCCTTGCCGCCTACCGGGCCGACGCCGCAGATGGTCGGCGCGCCGGTTGCCGAAGCAAAGCCGGAATCCGCGCAGCCGCCGGTGAAGATCGAGCTCGGTTCGTTGCCAAGCTCGCGGATGCCATCCGCGTAGTGCTCGAACAGCGACTTGTTGTCGGTGGTCTCGACCATCGGCAGGAACTCGCCGCTGATCTCGAGCTTGGCCGCGGTGCCCGGCACGAAGCTCCTGGCCATGATGGCCTCGACCTTCTCCATCGTCGCCTTGCGCTGGTCGAACGTGATGAAGCGTAGGTCGACCTCGCCTTTCGCCCACGGCGCCACCGTGTTGACGGTCTGCCCGCCCGAGACGACGCCGACGTTGAGCGTAATGCCGTTGCCCGGATCGCTCAGCGCGTGGAGCGCCAGCGTCTTGTGCGCAAGCTCATTGATCGCACTGATGCCGGCTTCGAAATTGGCGCCGGAATGTGCCGCCTTGCCGGTGATCGCGAAGCGCATGAACACGCCGCCCTTGCGCCCCGTCACCGCGATGCCGGGCCCGCGGCCCGGCTCGGAGTTGAACACCGCGCGCGCCGGCCGCGCGAACCTCTCGATCACCTCGCGCGAGAACGGCGAGCCGATCTCCTCGTCGCCGGTGAACAGCGCCGTCACCGGCGCGGGCGCGCCGCCGAATTTCTTCAGCGCCGCCAGGATGAAGCAGTTCATCACCAGGCCCGACTTCATATCGGAGACGCCGGGGCCGTAGGCGCGTGACCCTTCGATCTTGAACGGGCGGCGGGTCGGCTCGCCCTTGGGGAAGACCGTGTCGCGATGGCCCATCAGCAGGATCGGCCGGTTGCTGCCGCCCGAATTGCCGACCGTGGCGTTGATGGCGTCACCGAACTTGCTGTCCGGCGTCACTTCGCTGGCGATGCCCTGGCTATCGAGGAACGCGCGAATGTGGGCGCCGACCGCATCGACACCGGCCTTGTCGTAGCTGCCGCTGTCGGTGTTCACCAGCGTTTCCAGCAGCGCCAGCATGGCGCCGCGCTGACTCGTCAGCCAGTCCAGGATCGGCTGTTCGTCTTTGGTGGGTTTCGTCATGCAGGGCCCTGTGCGGGCCGCAATCTGGCACAGGCAGACCCTATGAATCGAGATGGCCTGAAGAAGCCCGGCTATGACCGAAACGCTGTCTTCTTCAGCTATTCCGCCGCTTCGCGGCGATAGTCCTCGGGCCGGGGCGCGATCTGCGCCCATCGCTCGGCGGCGGCGATCGCTTGGCGCATGCAAGCGACGAACTGCTCGTGGGTGTAGTAGTGCTTCCAGCGGCCCGTCTTGTAGAGATCGACGAAATACGCCTGTCTGCGCTCGGCAAGATTGCGCCATTTGAGCGCGGCGCTGTCCATTGCGAACGGGTATTGCCGAGTGGTCATCGTCAAACCGCCGGCCGCCGCATCGGCGGCATCTGATGCTGACGCGCACGCAGAACGCGAACAACGTGCGATTGTCCGGCCAAGACACCGGATCACGCTTATTCACAGGGATTTCACAGAAAAAGCGGGAAAGCGACGGACGCCACCGACGGGCTGAAGGTGATTCGATTCGCGCCCACAACGCAAGCGAGAACACGCTGTTTCGTGTTGGAAACGGCGTTCTCAGGGCTTGATGGCAATGATGCCTTCGATCTCGACCGACATGCCGTTCGGCAGCGAGCCCATGCCGACCGCCGAGCGGGCGTGTCTGCCGGCGTCGCCGAACACCTCGACCAACAGGTCGGAGCAGCCGTTGATCACCTTGGGCTGGTCCTTGAAGTCGGGCGGCGCGTTGACCATGCCGAGCAGCTTCACGATGAAGTCGACCCGGTCGAGCGTGCCGAGCGCGGCCTTCATGGCGGACAGCATGCCAAGCCCGGTCAGCCTGGCGCGCCGGTAGCCCTCCTCGATCGAGACTTCCGTGCCAACCTTGCCGAGCAGGATCTTGCCGTCCTCGCGCGGTCCCTGCCCTGCCAGATAGAGAATGTTTCCAGCGATGCGGTACGGCAGGTAGTTGGCGACCGGCACCATCAATTCGGGCAGCACGATGCCGAGTTGTTTCAAACGGGCTTCTGCGGACATGGATGTTCTCTCGATTTGGCCGTCACAGACGAATTCGCAGCAGGTTTGCAAGCTCGCCAATGATGCCGCGCCGGAACAGCAGCACGCAGGCGACAAAGACGATGCCCTGGATCACGGTCACCCACTGTCCGACCTGGGCCAGATAGTTCTGCATCGCGATGATGACGAACGCGCCGACAACCGGGCCGAACACCGTGCCGAGGCCGCCGACCAGCGCCATCAGCACCACCTCGCCAGACATCGGCCAGTTGACGTCGGTGAGCGAAGCGATCTGCAGTACGATCGCCTTGGTGCCGCCGGCAAGGCCCGCGAGCGCCGCCGACAGCACGAAGGCGACCAGCTTGTAGCGCTCGGTCTTGTAGCCGAGCGAGATCGCGCGCGCCTCGTTCTCGCGGATCGCCTTGAGCACCTCACCGAACGGCGAATTGATGACGCGATAGATCAGCAGGAAGCCGGCCAGGAAGATCACCACCACCGTGATGTACATGTTGGTCTGGTCGTTCAGGTTGACCAGACCGAACAGCGTGCCGCGCGGCACCGCCTGGATGCCGTCCTCGCCGCCCGTGAACGGCGCGCGGACCGCGACCAGGAACATCATCTGCGCGAACGCCAGCGTGATCATGGCGAAATAGATGCCCTGCCGCCGGATCGCGAGCGACCCGGCGATCAGACCGAACAGCGCCGCGGTGGCAACGCCGGTGAGGATCGCAAGCTCCGGCGGGAAGCCCCAAGCCTTTGCCGCATAGGCCGTGAGATAGCTCGCCCAGCCGAAATAGAGCGCGTGGCCGAACGACAGCAGCCCGACATAGCCGATCAGCAGATTGAACGCGCATGCGAACAGCGCGAAGCAAAGCGCCTTCATCAGGAACACCGGATAGATGAAGGCCGGCGCGACCGCCAAGAAGCCGACCATCACCAGGAAGGCGACCGTTTCGCTGGTGGAGGTCTGGGCGCGGCTTGCTGCGGTGAGGTCCGTCATCGTGTCCTCACGCCCGCCGTCCGAACAGGCCCGCCGGACGCACCAGCAGAACGATCGCCATGATGATGAAGATCACCGTGTTCGACCACTCGGGCAGAAACACCTTGGTCAGGCCCTCGATGACGCCGAGCCCGAATCCGGTGACGATGGCGCCCATGATCGAGCCCATGCCGCCGATCACCACCACCGCGAACACCACGATGATCAGCTCGGCGCCCATCTGCGGGCTGACGTTGTAGATCGGCGCCGCCATCACGCCGGCAAAGGCCGCGAGCGCCACGCCGAATCCGTAGGTCAGCGTGATCATGCGCGGCACGTTGATGCCGAACGCGCGCACCAGCGCCGGGTTCTCCGTGGCAGCGCGCAGATAGGCGCCGAGCCGGGTGCGCTCGATCACGAACCAGGTGCCGAGACAAACGGTGAGCGAAGCGACGATCACCCAGGCGCGGTAGTTCGGCAGGAACATGAAGCCGAGGTTCTGCCCGCCGGTGAGTTGCTCCGGCATCTGGTACGGCAGACCGGAGGAGCCGAACTGATTGCGGAACAGGCCTTCGATGATCAGCGCAAAGCCAAACGTGAGCAGCAGCCCATAGAGGTGATCCAGCTTGTAGAGCCATTGCAGGAACAGCCGCTCCATCGCGATGCCGATCGCACCGACGATGATCGGCGCGAAGATCAGCGCCATCCAATAGTTCAAACCGATGTACTGCAGCAGCAGATAGGCCGCGAACGCGCCCATCATGTACTGCGCGCCGTGGGTGAAATTGATGATGTTGAGCATGCCGAAAATAACGGCGAGCCCGAGGCTCAGCAGCGCATAGAACGAGCCGTTGATCAGGCCGATCAGCAATTGGCTGAACAGCGCCATCGAAGGGATGCAGCGCCCGCCAAGGAATTCAGGAATGCAGAGTTCGAACATACGCCTGACGCCGGATCACCGGGGCACGCCGCGCGAGCGCGCGGCGGCCCGGTGATGGAGTCGAGTATCAGCTTCCCGCCAGCGGGCAGTTGCCGTCCTTGAGCGCGCGGAATGCTTCCGCCGCCGGGATGGTGGCGCGGACATGATAGAAGTCGCCCGGATACTTCGACTCGGCCGGCTTCTTCACCTCCAGCAGATACGCGTCGTGGACCTTGCGGCCGTCGGCGCGCACTGTGCCCTTGCCGAACAGCGGATCGTCGGTCGGCAGTTCCTTCATCTTGGCGATGACGGCCTTGCCGTCCGACGCACTCTTGAGCGCCGCGACAGCCTTGAGATAATGCATCGTGCCGGCATAGACGCCGGCCTGCACCATGGTCGGGAACTTGCCCGCCGCGGCGCGCTCGGCCTGCCAGCGCTTGGTCCAGGCGCGGTTGGCGTCGTTGCCGTCCCAGTACCAGCTCTCGGTCAGGGTCAGGCCCTGCGCGGTGTTGAGCCCGAGCGCATTGACGTCGCTCGCGAACACCAGAAGCCCGGCGAACTTCTGGCCGCCCTTGGCGATGCCGAACTCGGCGCCCGCCTTGATCGAGTTGATGGTGTCGCCGCCAGCATTAGCGAGGCCGACGATCTTGGCCTTGGACGCCTGGGCCTGCAGCAGGAACGACGAGAAGTCGTTGGTGTTGAGCGGATGGCGCACCCGGCCGACTACCTTGCCGCCGTTCGCCTCGACGGCGGCGCTGGTGTCACGATCGAGCGCATGACCGAACGCGTAGTCGGCGGTGAGGAAGAACCAGGTGTCGCCGCCGGTCTTCACCAGCGCCTTGCCGGTGCCGTTGGCCAGCATCCAGGTGTCGTAGGTCCAGTGCACCGTGTTGGCGTTGCACTTACCGCCGGTCAGGTCGGACGCCGCGGCGCCCGAGACGATGAAAGCCTTGTTCTTGCTGCGCGCGATCTCGCTGACCGCGAACGCCACGCCGGAATTCGGCACGTCGACCACCATGTCGACCTTCTCGACGTCGAACCACTGGTTGACGACGCTCGAGCCGACGTCTGCCTTGTTCTGATGGTCGGCGCTCAGCAGCTCGACCTTGATGTTCGGATTGGCCTTGGCGAAATCGGCAATCGCCAGCTTGGCGGCGGCGGTCGAGCCCGGGCCGCCGATGTCGGCGTACAGGCTCGACATGTCGCTCATCACGCCGATCTTGACGTTGACCTGTTGCGCCTGCGCGGTCCCGCACATCAACGCGGCCGAGAACGCGGCCAAACTCATGAGACCTTTCATTCCACTCTCCCTTTGGTTGTGCCCCCAGGCACTCGTATTCAGACTCCAAGATACTCGTGCAGCTTTTCCAGGTTTGCGTCCAGTTCCGAGTTCATGAAGCTTTCGGCCACGCGGCCGTGCTCCATAACATAGTAGCGGTCGGCGACCGTCGAGGCGAACCGGAAGTTCTGTTCTACCAGCAGGATGGTGAAGCCCTGCTGCTTTAATGTGCGGATCGTCTTGCCGATCTGCTGGATGATAACCGGCGCCAATCCCTCGGTCGGCTCGTCGAGCAGCAGCAGCCGCGCGCCGGTGCGAAGGATGCGGGCGATCGCCAGCATTTGCTGCTCGCCGCCGGACAGCTTGGTGCCCTGGCTGGAGCCGAGCCGCTCCTTGAGATTGGGGAACAATTCAAAAATCCGATCGAGGCTCAGTCCGCCGGTCCGCACCTGCGGCGGCAGCAGCAGATTTTCCTCGACAGTCAGGCTGGCGAAGATGCCGCGCTCCTCCGGGCAGAACGCGATGCCGGCGCGTGCGATATGGTTGGAGGCCGCGTCGATCAGCTCACGGCCCTCGAAGCGCACCGAGCCGCTGCGCCGGCCCACCATGCCCATCACCGACTTCAGCGTCGTGGTCTTGCCGGCGCCGTTGCGGCCGAGCAGCGTGACCACCTCGCCCTCATGCACTTCGAAGTTCACGCCGTGCAGGATATGGGACTCGCCGTACCAAGCCTGCAGGTCCGAAACCGCGAGCAGCGGGGTGCGCTTATCAAGCATGCCCCACTCCCATGTAAGCTTCGCGCACCTCCGGATTGTTGGAGACGGTCGCGTAATCGCCCTCGGCCAGCACGCGGCCGCGGGTGAGGACGGTAATGCGATGGCACAGGTTCTCGACCACCGAAAGATTGTGCTCGACCATCAGCACGGTGCGATCTGCGGCGACCGATTTGATCAGCTTGGCAATGCGATCGATGTCCTCGTGGCCCATGCCGGCGGTCGGCTCGTCGAGCAGCAGCATTTCCGGATCGAGCGCGAGCGTGGTCGCGATTTCGAGAGCGCGCTTGCGCCCATAGGGCAGCTCAACGGCCGTGACATGCGCGACATCGGACAGGCCGACGTCATCGATCAGCTTGAGCGCGCGCTCGTTGAACTGATCGAGCACCTTCTTGCTGCGCCAGAAATCGTACGAGCCGCCGCGCTGTCTCTGCAACGCGATGCGCACGTTCTCGAGCACGCTGAGATGCGGGAACACCGCCGAGATCTGGAACGAGCGCACCACGCCAAGCCGCGCCACGTCGGCGGGCGCCAGCGACGTGATGTCCTGGCCTTTGAAGACGATGCGGCCGCGGCTCGGCTGCAGGAACTTGGTCAGCATGTTGAAGCATGTGGTCTTGCCGGCGCCGTTGGGACCGATCAGCGCATGAATGGTGCCGCGCTCGACCCGCAGGCTGACGCCGTTCACCGCGACGAAACCGGCAAATTCTTTCGTCAGATCCTCGGTTTCGAGGATGATCTCACTCATACGCGGAAGTCCCCTGTAATCAGCATTTAGAGGCGCTTGGGACCGGGCGTCTAGACCTCAATTGGAAGGGGTGGGTCAAAAACGAACCCGCCCCGGACGGGGGCGTCCGGGGCGGGCCGTTGAGACCGGCGCGAGGGGAAGGCGGGGCGTTGCGCACCGATCGCAGCTTGAGAAACTAGCGGCAGACCTTCACGGTGCCGGCGAAATTGCCCCACTGGTCGAACCGGTCGACGTAGCGGCAGCGATAGCCGTAGCCGCCGTAGCTGTAGCCATAAGCGGGCTCGACGTAGACGGGCTGGGCAGCGGCGGCGATCGAACCGGCAACGATGCCCGCACCGATCAGCCCGGCGCCGATGGCCCAGCCGCGGCCGCGCGCCTCAGCCTGGCTCGGCAGCGCGAGCGTGGCCGCAATCGCGAGGGCGGACAGGGCGGCGACAAACTTGGTCT
The DNA here is from genome assembly GCA_963711955.1 of uncultured Alphaproteobacteria bacterium. Lineage (GTDB taxonomy): Bacteria > Pseudomonadota > Alphaproteobacteria > Rhizobiales > Xanthobacteraceae > Z2-YC6860. Next base: position 57,057 of record CAVQGC010000021.1, read on the forward strand.
TGGTGTTCATGGTGGTCTCCCTTGGTGCCTGCGGGCCAGAAGGCCCTTGCTGCCGATTGGTCGGCGCGGCGGGAGAAAAGGTTCAAGGCCGGTTCGATGTCCTTGAAAAAGGACGACCCGCCCGGAGGGGACCGGGCGGGTCAAGCAAATCGGCGCGGGGGAAGGCGGGGCGTACGCGCCGATCGCAGGTTCCTCAGTAGTAGACGTGGCGGCAGACCTTGCTGGAGCCGACGTAGTTGCCCCAGGCATCGAAGTTGCGCACCCAGCGGCAGCGGTAGCCGCCATCGACGTACACGGGCTGAGCAGTGGCGGCGTACACCGAGCCGGCGATGATCCCGGCACCGAGCAGGCCGGCACCGATTGCCCAACCGCGGCCGCGGGCCTCGGCAGTGCTCGGCAACGCCAGCGTGGCGGCAATCGCGAGCGCGGAAAGGGCAGCCGCAAACTTGGTCTTGGTGTTCATGGGTAGCCTCCCTGAAATGACAGCGGCCGGACGGCCTTGTTGAAGTTTGGTCGTGCGGGAGGCGGGAAAGGTTCAAGCCGAAATAAGCGATTTCTACCAATGCTTTACGAGGCATAATGGCGGCAAATTGCCAGGGACGGGCTGGCCCCGGCAGCTTTGACCTGGTCGGTCGGTTATTGCGCCGTCGCCGCCTTGGGCTCGGGCGGCACGTCCGGCCCGGCCACGGTGCGCGGCTCCAGCGCCAGGATCGCCTGATAGGCGTCGGCAAGGCCCGCGCCGAATTGCTCGTCCGGACCCACCGGGCCGATGTCCCTGGCGGTCGACAGCAGGATCTTGCGCACGCCATCCGGATCGAGGCCGGGCTTGCGCTCCAGGATCAGGGCAATCACGCCGCTGACATGGGCCGCCGCGAACGAAGTGCCCGAGGTCAATTGGTAGTTGGCCCCCGGCGCCGGCACCAGGATGTCGACGCCCGGCGCCGCGACGGCGATGTGCATGCCACGGTTCGAAGCTTTGAAGATGTTGTCATCGGCGTCGGTCGCCGAGACCGCAATCACGTTGGGGTCGGCGGCCGGATATTGCGGCGGCGACTTGTCGCCCAGGTTGCCGGCGGCGGCGACCATCACGATGCCGCGCGCGCGCGCGTTGGCGATCTGGCGCGCCATGCCGGGATCGGCAGGGCCGTTGAAGCTCATATTGATGACGCGGGCCTTCTGCGCCACCGCGTGATCGATTCCCTTGATGATCGCGAAGGTCGTGGCCTCGGCGCTGTTTCCGGAGACGCCGAACGCGCGGATCGCCAGGATGCGCGCGGCGGGCGCCACGCCCATCAGCCGCGAGCGGGCGGCGATGGTTCCGGCGATCGCGGTGCCGTGCGTATGCGGCTTCTCGGCCTTGCCCAGCGCATCGAACGTGCCGGCGATCACGCCGCGCAGCTCGGGATGCCCGGCGTCCACGCCGGAATCGATCACCGCGACCAGGATGTTGTTGCCTTTGGTCAGGCTGTGCGCCTCCTGCAGCCGCAGCTTGGTCAGCGCGTACTGCGCCGGATCGCCGCCGAGCGCCGGGAACGCGCCGGCCGCTGCCGCGACCGGGGTCGCAGCCGGCATCGAGGCGGTGGGCGGCGTAAACGTCGCGGGCTGTTCAGCCGCCTGTTGCGAGGCGGCGTAGAGGTAGTTCGGCTGTCCGGCGCGCAACTGGACTTCGCGCTGCAGCCCTGCAAGCACCACACGCACCGGCCGTCCGTCGGCGATACGGGCGCGGAAGAAGGTCGTGCCCGTGCTCTGCAGGCTGACCGAGTTGAGACGCGCGAGCCGATGGCGTTGCGTCAGCGCGATGATCGCTTGCGGCGGAAGATTGCCGGCGAACTCGAGCACCACTTCGTTCGGCACGAAGCGGTTTTCGTTCTGCGGCGGGATGTTGATGCCGCCGACCGGGGCGAGCGAAATCTGCGGACCCGCGGGACCACCGGACGGAGGCGGAGGCGGCGGCGAGCCGATCGGCGCCGCAACGGCCGTCCCGATCGCCACCCCGGTGCCGATCACAACTGGCGGCACCCAGCCGGGGCGCGGATAGCGGCCGGGCCAGCGCGGCGGGCGGCCGGCGCCGGGCTCCGGCGGCTTCTCGCCGACCACGGGGCCCTTCGGCGGCTTGCGGCCGCCATCCTTGCCGGGATTGGTGGCAGCGGACTTCGAGCCAACCTTGGAGCCCACCTTCGACCCGTACTTCGAACCGTATTTGGGATTGACCATCTTGGCGCCGGTCACGCGCGGCACGACGGTCTGGCGCATCATCATCGGGCGCGGCGCGCCCATGTTCGCCCCCATGTTCATGCGAGAGCCGCTGAAACCGAAACCGCCGCGGCGCTGCGCCTCAGCGTCTCCGGTGGCTGCGATGGCGAGCACTGCGGCGACCGTCGCAACGGACAGTCCGCGTGCGAGATGAGCGCGTCGATGCAAGCGCATGGAAGCCTCCAGGCGGGGCTGCGGGTTTCGATATCGAACAACGACAAGGCGCCGTTTCTACGGCGCCTTGGATTTACTGGGCGGCAGGGACCGTGAAGCCGACCACCGGATTGCCCTGCATGCGCTTGACGATGGCGCCGAGCTCGGCCTGACCGACCGGCTTTTCCGCGACCTTGAGGCGGAACAGGCCGCTGCCGGCCGCCGGACCGCCGGCGATCGAGGCATTGTGCTCGGCGAGAAACTTACTGATGTCGCCGACGCTGGCCTGCGGGTTGAAGCGGATCAGGACATAAGCGCCGGTGCCATTCTGCTGCACGCCATGGGAAGCGAGCGTCGGCCCGCCCTGCGAGTCCTGCATCACGAAGTTCGCGAGAAAGCCTGCCTGCAGCAGGATCGCGATGGCGGCGGCGCCCGCGGCATAAGCCAACGTGCGCGGCTGCAAGCTGGATACGAAACCGGTGAACCAGGCGGCCACGTTGAACGAGGTGCGCGGCGTGCGGACTGGCTCGGCGTCGATCTTGGCGAACAGGCTCTGCATCGCGCGTGCCGACGGCGCACCGAGCGATTCATTGAGGCGGATGGCCTCGCCCAGCTCTTCGCGGACCAGCTCGTAGCGGCTCGCGAGCTCATTGTCGTTGGCGAGAGCGCGCTCGACGCGCTCGGCGTCGCGGCGGCTCAGCGTGCCTGCGGCATGCCACGGCAGGAGGAGTTCGATGTCCTCTTGCATCTCTTTGTTCTTGGTATTCATGGCCAACCTCTCTCGATCCCTTGAGCTTTTAGAAGTTCTGCGAGTTTCTTTCTCGCGTAGAACATCCTTGTTTTGACGGTCGCTTCCGGGATGCCGACGATCTCGGCGACTTCCTCCACCGACTTCTCGTGGTAGTACACGAGGTCGATGATCTCCCGGTGTTCAGCGGAGAGTGCGTCCATGCACTTCCGCAGAATTGCGCCCTTCTCCTTTTTCTCCAGCGCGACCTCGGGATTGTCGGACGTATCCTCGATCGCCTCTGCAGTCTCGTCGTCCAGCTCTTGCTCAGGCTTGCGCCGGAGCACCGATAGCGCCTTGAACCTTGCGATCGCCAGGAGCCAGGTCGAAACAGCAGCGCGCCCTTCGAACTTTCCCGCCTGACGCCACACGTCCAGGAACACTTCACTGATCAAGTCCTCGGCCGTGGCTTCGTTACGAACCAGGCGGAGCGTGAAGCGGTAGACCCGTACATGGTGCCGTGCGAACAGCACCTGCATGGCGAGCCGATCGCCGTTCGCGATCCGACCAATCAGAACTTCGTCCGATGTGGCAGGGTTCGTGACCAATTTCGGCTCTCGTGAGGTTAGACGCGGCAAAACGGCGTTCGGTTCAAATCGTTTGCGAATTTCTACCCAAACCCCTTGATCTGCAAGCGAAAATAGTCGCAACACCAGGCCCCGTCCGCTACCTTCAGGGGCCTCCAGCGCCCCTTTGGACTGCCGCCACGATCGTCCGATGCCCACTCTGCCCCTGACCCTGGCCGCCCTCAACGCGATGGCCCCTCAAGCCTTTGTCGCGGCACTCGGCGAAGTGTTCGAACATTCGCCCTGGGTGGCGGAAGCCGCGGTGGCCGGGCGGCCCTATCCCACGGTCGCGGCGCTGCATGACGCCATGACCGGCGCATTGGGGCGGGAGACCGCGGAGCGGCAACTGGCCTTCATCGGGGGACACCCGGAGCTGGGCAGCCGGGTCGGCCAGGCCGCCGGCCTCACCGATGCCTCCCAGTCGGAGCAAGGAAGCCTCGGCCTCAACAGCCTCAGCGCCGACGAATACGCGACCTTCTCGCGCCTCAACCAGGCCTACCGCGAGAAATTCCGCTTCCCCTTCATCGTCTGCGTGCGCCGGCACACCCGCGACTCCATCCTGAGGAATTTCGAGCGGCGGCTCGGCAACGACCTCGCAGCCGAGCGGGCGCAGGCGCTCGACGAAATCGGCTTGATCACCCGGTTGCGGCTCAACGCGCTGGTGGATGGCCCGGGCAAACCGGTGACTGACGGACGGCTTTCAACGCACGTCTTGGACGTCACCACCGGCCGCCCTGCCCCCGGCATCCAGGTGACGCTTCACGAGATTGGCGCCAGCGCCCGCGGCCTGATCGCCGAAGCCGTTACCAACGCCGACGGCCGCACCGACAAGCCGCTGGTTTCCGGCGAGCCGCTGCGCATCGGCACCTATGAGCTGACGTTCCACGTCGGCGGCTATTTCCGCACCGGCTTTCTCGATGCCGTGCCGCTCCGGTTCGGCATCGCGGAGCCGGAAGGCCACTACCACGTGCCGTTGCTCGTGACGCCGTGGAGCTATACGACTTACCGGGGAAGTTAGCGTTTCAAAGGAGGAAGCATACGTGATCGATCTCTACACCTGGACCACGCCGAATGGCCGCAAGGTTTCCATCGCGCTCGAAGAGTTGGGCCTGCCTTACACCTCGCACGCGGTCGATATTTCCAAGGACGAGCAGTTCAAGCCCGAATTCCTCAAGATCAGCCCGAACAACCGCATCCCGGCGATCGTCGATCGCGACAACGGATTGTCGCTGATGGAGTCCGGCGCGATCCTCACCTACCTCGGCGACAAGACCGGCAAGCTGCTGCCGGCATCCGGCGAGAAGCGCTGGCGCACGCTCGAATGGCTGAACTGGCAGATGGGCGGCATCGGCCCGATGCTCGGCCAGGTGCATCACTACACCAAGTACAATCCCGGCAAGGCGCCGTACGCCGAGGAGCGCTACCTCAAGGAAGGCCACCGCCTCTACAAGGTGCTCAACACGCGCCTGGAAGGCCGCGAATACGTCGCCGACGACTATTCGATCGCCGACATCGCGATCTGGCCGTGGGTGTCGCGCTTCGAGTGGCAGACCGTCGACCTGAAGCAGTATCCCAACGTGCTGCGCTGGTACACGACCATCGCCAAGAAGCCGGCGACGCAGAAGGGCTACAAGGTGCCGAAGGACGTGGGCGACGTGCCGATCCCGGCGTAAGGCCCGAACAATGGCGGCCGATGTCGAAGCAATCGCCAACGAAGCGCTGGCGGCCATCGACAACGGCCGCCAGATCGCTTCCTTCTCGGCGCGGCATTCAGATTTTTCGCTCGACGACGCCTACAACGTCACCGCCGCGATGCGAGCCACGCGCCTCGCGCGCGGCGAGCGCGTGCTGGGCCGCAAGATCGGCTTCACCAACCGCACCATCTGGGCCGAGTACGGCGTCTACGCTCCGATGTGGGGCTATCTGTACGACACCACGGTGCGCAATCTCGTCGACCTCGGCGGTGCATTTCCGCTCGCCGGTCTCGCCGAGCCGCGCATCGAGCCGGAGATCGTGTTCGGCTTGGCGCGTGCGCCGGCGCAAGGCATGGACGACGCCGCGCTGATCGGCTGCGTCGAATGGGTCGCGCACGGTTTCGAGCTGGTGCAGTCGATCTTCCCGAACTGGAAATTCTCGCCGGCCGACACGGTCGCCGCCAACGGCCTGCACGGCGCGCTGCTGATCGGGCCGCGCCATCCGGTCGGCGCGCGTGCCGAGGAATGGCGGCGCACCCTCACCGCGTTCGACATCGACCTCAAGTGCAACGGCGCGCCGATGGACCGCGGCCGCGCCGGCAACGTGATGGAAGGCCCGCTCTCGACGCTGCGCTATGTCATGGATCTTTTGGCGAACGACCGTGCCAATCCGCCGCTCGCGCCGGGCGAGATCGTCACCACCGGTACGCTGACCAAGGCGTTGCCGGTCAAGCCGGGCGAGACGTGGAGCACAGAGCTGATGGGCGTGGCGCTGGAAGGAATTTCGGTGCGGTTTTTCTGATGTTACGCTGCATCGGCTGGCCGAACGCGCTTCGCAATTTCGGCACCATGTTCTCGTTCGACGACCGCGATGTCATACTGGCTTTGTAGATCGAGCCAGAACTGCGCGCTGTTGCCGAAATAGCGTCCTAGACGCACAGCCGTGTCAGCGGTGATGCCGCGCCTTGCATTGATAATGTCGGTGATGCGCCCCGAAGACACGCCAAGGTCGATGGCGAGATGGTTGGCACTGAGCGCGCGGGCATTCAACTCTCTCTTGAGCAATCGCCCCGGATGGATCGCGGGAGGCATGGCGGGCTTTCGCATAGCGGCCATCCTATCAGACCGCCCAACGGTCGTTAATCATCTCGGCACGTTAACCAAGCGCCGGCCCGCCATGGGGATAGTCTCGTCCAATTCGCGCCTGATGCGGGGCGCGGAATGAACTGAGGACGGCGCGAGCCGAACCCGCATCATGTCCGGATGGCATTCGCTCGAACTCGGTCGGCACGCTCCACACCCTGCTGCAGCTCTCCGGCCTCATGGTTGCCGCGATCGTGATCGCGGCCGGCATGACCACCTATCATTTCTGGAATCGCTGGCCTGATCTCGTCGTCATCGCCGAGCGCGCGCGCCGCCAATATCTGCCGCGCTGGCGCACCGACACCGCCACCACGGTGCACAACACCCTCATCGAGGTCGCCATCCTCGGCACCGCCCTCCTCCTGGCATTTGGTTACGCCGCCTTCGCATACGGCCAGCGCAAGACCGAGCTGGTCGCGGCGACGCACGCCGCCAATATCGCCAAGGCGCGCACCGAGGCCGATACGCTGCGCCGCGCGCTGGCCGAGCGCGACGCGCGCGCCACCAACACGCTCGCGTTGCGCCAGTCGATGCGTGAGGCCGAGGTGCGCCATCTTGCCGAGACGGCGGCGCTGCGCCGCGAGATCGAGCAGATGCAAAAGCGCCGCGCCACCGCGCTCCCCGACCGTGAAACCGAATCCCGCCTCACCGCCGAGATCGAGGCCCTGCACCGTGCCAGCGACCAGACCGCCAAGCGCCACGCCGCCGAGATCGCCGAATTGCAGGGGCGCATCCGCCAGGCCGAAAGCCGCCGCGTCGCATCGGTGGAAAGCCTGCGCTGGGAGGTCCAGCAGGCGGAGAGCCGCGCCGCCGCCGAGATCGCCCGCCTGGAGCGTGAGCTCACGCAGACGGAACGCAAGCTCGTTTCGCTGACGACGCACCGCCGCCTCACCATCGAAGAAAAATACGCCATCATCGACGCGCTGCGGCCGTTCGCCGGCCAGAAGGTCACGATCGCCGCGATCGACGGCGACGAGGACGGCAAGGTTTACGCAAAGGACTTCGCCGAGGTGTTCGAGGCGGCCGGCTGGGAGCACCCCGCGATCGCCTACCGGCGCTGGGACCGCGATCCGGTCGGCGTCGAGATCACGCTCAACGAGGCCGACGGCCGTGCCGGGCGCGTCAACGTGGCGGTCGGCGCGCTGATCAACGTCGTGCGCAAGCTCAGCCTGACCGACGGCAACACCATCTACATGAACGGCGAGGTGCCGGCGGGCCAGGTGCAGATCAAGATCGGCAAGAAGTTGGTGCGGTAAACCACAGCCGTCATGCCCGCGCATAGCCGTCCGAAGGACGGCGTCGCTTCGCTCGCCTATGTCGCGGGCATCCACGCCTTTCTTTTTGACCAAGACGTGGATGGCCGGGACAAGCCCGGCCATGACGATCTAGAATTCCCCCCATGCCGGCCTTCATCTGCAACACCTGCGGGACCCAGTACGCGCCGTCGGACAAGCCGCCGGCTGGGTGCCCGATCTGCGACGACGAGCGGCAATACGTTCCGCCGACCGGCCAGGCCTGGACCACGCTGGAATCGATGCGGCTGCGCTTCTACAACGCCTGGCGCGAGCTCGAGCCGGACCTGATCTCGATCACCACCGCGCCGGCGTTCGGCATCGGCCAGCGCGCGCAGCTGCTGCGCACTTCGGCCGGCAACATCCTGTGGGACTGCATCGCGCTGGTCGACAACGCCACCGTCGAGCTGATCAAGGGCATGGGCGGCGTCAAAGGCATCGCGATCTCGCACCCGCACTACTACACCACCATGACGGAATGGAGCCGCGCGCTCGGCGGCGTGCCGATCCACCTGCATGAGGGCGACAAGAAGTGGATCATGCGCAGCGACGACACGGTCAAGCTGTGGAGCGGCGCCAAGAAGGAGCTGTTGCCCGGCCTGACCCTGATCAACGCCGGCGGCCACTACCCCGGCGGCACCTGCCTGCACTGGGCGCAGGGCGCCGGCGGCAAGGGTGCGCTCCTCTCCGGCGACATCGTGCAGGTGGTGCAGGACAACAAGTCGGTCAGCTTCATGTGGAGCTTCCCGAACTTCATCCCGCTGTCGGCGCCGCGCGTGCAGGGCGTGGTCGACGCGCTCAAGCCCTATTCCTACGACCGCGTGCACGGCGCGTTCGACCACCGCACCATCTGGAGCGACGGCAAAGGCGTGGTCGAGCGATCGGCGAAGCGCTATCTCGAAATCATTCGTGGAGATGGCAGTTACGAACTGAAATAGCCATTGGGGGCACCGATGCTGATGATGACCGGAATCGAAGTGCTGTTCGTCTCGCTTGGTATGCTGGTGGTGCTGTGGGCCATCATTCTTTACGGGTCGCAGTACTTCGGCTCGACCGACTAGCCCACCCGCAGAGTTCCCATCCGCTGCTCGCGGCGCTTCAGGCGTCGCGCTGATGGCGTCTGGACCGCTGCCAGGAGCAGAACAGCAGAAAGAAAACGAACAGCACGACAAGGAGGATCGCCGTCATGCCGGCGATAACCGCGAAATTGGGCGCGTCCCGCGAAAAGAACAAACCGCTCAGCCAGGCCGCAGCGTGCAGAATGAGATTGGTCAGCCAGTCGATCATCGCGCCCTCCTGGCGGGCGCCAACAATCTAGCGCGATCGGCTCAGCCGTCCCACTCTATTTGAGCGCTTCGAGCGCCGCGTTGATCGAAATGTCGAAGAAGCCGGCGATGTCGCGCGGCTGGTCGAGCGAGGCGACGATCTTGTGCGCGGGCGCCAGCGCCGCGATGAACTTGTAGGAGTGCCAGTGCCCGACCGGCGGCAAGAGCGGCAGCGCCGGAATGTACGGCTCCGGGTAGATCGAAATATAGAAATACGGCTCGTCGCAGAACTCGTCGCCCGGACAGAACCCCGAGCCGACCGCGCGGTCGCCGCCGAGCTGGATCAGCGAGTCCATGTCGAAATGGTGCGGCCAGCAGCGCACCTCCGGCGCCTTCAGCCGCCGCTTCACCAGTCCATCGCGGATCGCGTTGAGCATCGCGTTGCCGTTCGAGAACCAAACCGCGATGGCGTTGAGCGGATCGGCCAGCTCTTCGATCGAATAGCGCGCGCCGAGCGCGAGCACGTTGTGCGGCATCTGGTAGGGCGACGCCGTGTCGAGCTTGGCCGCATCGTACCCGCGCGCCTTCAGCTTGGAGCCGAGCCACGCCCGCACTTCCGACTCCGCGCGGCCGTCGAGCGGCAGCGCGTCGTTGGTGTCGAGGATCGAGAGCGTCAGATCGGCAATCCGCAAACCCAGCCGCGAGCCGTCCGGCAGCGCATGCGTCACCAGCCCGCGGAATTTGTCGTCCCAGCCGAGACTGGTGTGGCCGTCGTGCGGCTTCGCGGCAATGTAGGCGCGCGCCGCCCGCGCGAGCCACTGCGTGCCGTAGTGCGCCAGCAAGCGCGCATCGCGCAGCTTGCGGTAGTCGGCAACGGTGACGTGCTGCCAGTTCAAGGCCATGCGCCTGATTACGCGGTCTTGAACCGTTTCGCCAGCGCGTCGGCGTTCTTCGAGAGCAGGCCGAGATCGGCGCCGACCGCGACGAACGTGTAGCCCCAGGAGATGAATTTCTTGGCCTCTTCCTCGTTGGGCGTCAGGATGCCGGCCGCCTTGCCGGTCTTCTTGATGCGCTGCGCGGCATCTTGAATGGCGTCCTGCACCTCCTGGTGGCCCCAGTTGCCGATGTGGCCGAACGAGGCCGACAGGTCGTTCGGCCCGATGAACACGCCGTCGATGCCATCGACCGAGGCGATCGCCTCGATCTGCTTCAGCGCCTCGCGGGTCTCGACCTGCACCAGCACGCAGATCTCGCTTGAGGCGTTTTCAGATAATCCTTCACGCGGCCGTAGCGGCTGGCGCGGCCCGAGCCGGTGATGCCGCGCACGCCGCCCGGCGGATAGCGCGTCCACTCGACCGCGCGCTTGGCCTCCTCCGGCGTCTGCACGAACGGCAGCAGCAGGGTCTGCGCGCCGATGTCGAGATAGCGCTTGATCAGCACCATGTCGTTCCAGGCCGGGCGCACGATGCACGACGCGGTGCCGGACTGCGCCGCCTGCAGATGCCCGAGGATGTCGGTCACGTCGTTCGGCGAATGCTCGGTGTCGAGCAGGAGCCAGTCGTAGCCCGAGTGCGAGACGACCTCGATCGCGACGCTGCTGCACAGGCTGCACCACAGCCCGATCTGCAATTGCCCGGCTGGCGATGGCGTGCTTGAAGTGGTTACGCGGCATGTCCATGAGAGCGCTTCCTTAAACGTACTGCACCGAAATCCCGCCGAGCTGCCCGAAATCGGCATGCAGCGTGTCGCCCTTCTTCGGGAACACCACGCGGGTGAACGAGCCGGCCAGCACGATATGGCCGGGCTCCATCGCGGTGCCGAGCGTGCCGAGCCGGTTGGCCAGCCACGCCACGCCCATCGCCGGATGGCCGAGCACGCCGGCCGCGACGCCGGTCTCCTCGATCTCGCCGTTGACGTACATGATGCCGCCGACCCAGCGCAGGTCGATGTCCATCGGCCGCACCGGGCGGCCGCCGATCACGATGCCGGAGGCCGCGGCGTTGTCGGACACGGTGTCGAAAATCTTGCGCGGGTCCTGCAGCCGCGCGTCGACCAGCTCCAGCGACGGCACGACGTATTCGGTGGCGCGCAGCACGTCGGTCAGGGTGACGCCCGGTCCCATCAGCTTTTTGCCGAGCACGAAGGCGAGCTCGATCTCGACGCGCGGCCGGCAATAGGCGTCGTGCTGCACCTTGCCGCCGTCCGCGATCATCATGTCTTCGAACAGGTAGCCGAAATCCGGCTCGCCGATGTTGGAGGAGCGCTGCATCGCCTTGGAGGTGAGGCCGACCTTGTGTCCGATCAGCTTGGCGCCGGCCTTCATCCGCCGGTTGGCCCACAGCGTGGAGATGCCGTAGGCGTCCTCGATGGTGATATTCGGCCAGGTGGTGGAAAGCTGGGTCGCCTGTTTGCGGTCCTTGAACGCCTTTTCCAGGATATCGACGGCCTTGTTGCGGTCGGCGTCTGAAAGCATCGGCACTCCCTCCCCGTGTTTGACCGCGATCCTGTACCTTCTCCCGTCTGCAATGCAAAGGCCGTTACACAGGCCCCTTCCGTGCTATCGTTCGCGATCAACAAGCCTGCACCACTGGGAGGAGTAGCGTCATGAAGCACTGGGCGACGATTGCATCCGCGTTTCTGATCGGACTGTTCGCATCTTCAACGGCCATATCACCCGCCTTGGCCCAATCGGGCGAAGGCTGGGTTCAACTGTTCGACGGCAAGACCGTGCCGGCGAACCTGGACAGCGTCGGACCGGGCGCCAACTGGCGGGTCGAGAACGGCGAACTCGTCGCCGACAAGCTCTCGGCCGACAAGGGCACCAATCACCTGCTGACCAAGGAAAAGTACAAGGACCACCAGATCTATCTGGAGTGGTGGTCGGACGAGAAGGTCAACAGCGGCCTGTTCATCCGCTGCCAGGACCCGAAGAACCCCGGCGCCAAGAACTGCTACGAGGTCAACATCTTCGACGGCCGCCCGGACCCGAGCTACGGCACCGGCGGAGTGGTGAACTTCGCCGAGGTCAATCCGATGCCGAAGGCGGCCGGCAAGTGGAACACCTTCCTGGTCACCCTCAAGGGCCGGCAGATCACTGTCGAGATGAACGGTCAGAAGACGGTGGACTTCCGCAACGGCATGTTCGAGGAAGGCCCGTTCACGCTGCAGTACGGCTCCGGCGTGCTGAAGGTCCGCAAGCTCGCGGTGAAGAAGCTGTAGCTTGAAACCTGTCGCCATCGCGGGCGAGGCGATCCAATGAAACGGCGCGTGTTCATCGCCGGGGTTGCGGCGGCGGCGGCAATGCCGCTCGCCGCACACGCCCAGGAGCGTGAGCGCGTGCGGCGCATCGCCGTGCTCACGGGCGCGTCAGGTCAGGACGATGACGACATGCCCGGTCGCAGCGCGGCGTTGGTGCAAGGATTGCAGCGGGCGGGCTGGGTCGAAGGCCGCAACGTGCAGATCACTTCACGCTTTCCCAAGGGGGACCAGCAAGAACTGCGCAAAAGTATCGCGGAGCTTGTGGCGCTTGCGCCCGATGTCGTCGTCGCAAGCGGGACCGCCTCGATGGCGCCACTGCTTTCGGCGGTGCCAACCTTGCCGATCGTGTTCGTGAATGTCGCCGATCCGGTCGGCGCCGGCTTTGTCGAGAGCCTGGCGCAGCCGGGCGGCAACGCCACGGGCTTCATGCAGTTCGAATACAGCCTGAGCGGAAAATGGCTGGAGCTCATCAAGCAGCTTGCACCGGGTGTCACGCGCGCCGCGGTCCTGCGCGATCCGACCATCACGTCCGGCATCGGCCAGTTCGCGGTCATCCAGTCCGTGGCGCCCTCGGCGGGCGTCGAGGTTGTTCCGATCGACGTGCGGGATGGCAACGCCATCGAGCGGCGCCTCGCGGCCTTTGCGCGGTCGCCGAATGGCGCGATAATCGCGACCGCGAGCGCACGGACGGTGGTCCACCGCGATCTGATCGTCGGGCTGGCGGCCCATCACCGACTGCCCGCGATCTACCACCGGCGCATCTTCCCGGCCGCCGGCGGCCTCGCCTCCTACGGGCCCGACCTGACCGAGCAGTACCGGCAGGCGGCCGGCTATGTGGCGCGCATCTTGAAGGGCGAGAAGCCCGCCGACCTGCCGGTGCAGGCGCCGACCCGGTATGAGCTGGTGATCAATCTCAAGACCGCAAAGGCGCTTGGCCTCACAGTGCCGGCATCGATGCTCGCCACCGCCGACGAGATGATCGAATGATGGAGCGTGCGTTCATTGCAAGTGCGGCGCATCGGCACGCTCATTCATCCGCACGCCGGCCGGCTCTCATCGCATGACCCACGTCTACATCGTCCGCTGCAACTTCACCGCGCCCGGCAAGGAGCAGGCCTGGAACGACTGGTACAGCGGACCGAAGATCAAGCAGATGCTGGCGCAGCCGCACTTTCTCTCCTGCCAGCGTTTCCATCGCGCGGCGGGCACCGGCCGCGACTATCTCGCGCTCTGGGTCGTGGCATCTCCCGATGCGCTCACGACATCGCAGTACGTCTCGCAGTGGGGCTTCGCCGAATGGGAGGGCGACGTCACCGCGTGGAGCCGCGACCTGTTCGATGGCGGCGCGGCGACGCCAACGGATTTCGCGGTGGCGCGCGATGGCGCACTCGAAGTTGTTTCGTTCGACGGCATCAGTGCGGACGACATGAAAGGCGCCAACGCTGCCATCGTGGAGGCGGGCCAAGGCATGATGTGGCTGCCAGTCGCCGGCCTCGATCGCCACACGCCGGTGATCGGCCTCCGCGTGCTGCCAGCACAGACGAGTGTCGATACCGGCGGCACCAGCGTGCAGCACGGGGTGTACCGGCCGATCTGCGATTTTCAGACTTCGTCTCGCCCCACCGCGGGATAGAGCAAGAGTTTATTTGCAAGGATTTGCGCCACGCATTTTCAATAGTGATAGCGGCACTGGATAATTTCAACCTGCTGCGCCGCACCTGTTCCGCTGACGCGATAAACCAACCGGTGTTCGTGGCTTAAGCGGCGCGACCCGAAACCCTGCAGCGTATGCTTGAGAGGTTCAGGCTTACCTAATCCCCGGAACGGATCGCGCTGTATGTCGCGGATGAGGTCGTTGATTGCACCAAGGAGTTTCTGGTCGGTCTTCTGCCAATGCAGATAATCGTCCCATGCGTGGGACGTCCAGACGATCCTCATTTTCCGGGGTGCGGCTCAATCAATTCGCGCTCGGCGAGGCTGCCTTTGTTCGCCTCATCGATCGATTGCAGCAGCCGCAAGGTGTTGGCCGGACTACGCAGCAGATGGACGGTTTCCATCAGTCCCTCGTAATCCGCTTCCGACATCATCACCACGCTGCGCGCGTTCTGCCGTGTGACGTGCAGCGGCGAGCGATTGTCGCACACCTCATCCATGTAGCCGGCGAGATTTGCGCGAAGATCTGAATAAGTGACTTGAGCCATGTTGCCGCCCCTGATTTGTACAAAATATGGTACATGTACAAATATTTGTCAAACCGCGTTTCTCAGCATGGTCAAGGAATTTAATCACATTTTCGTGAGAACTTATCCCCGCCCCCTGCGGGCGGATTTATCGTGAGCGCGTCTCGATCCACGTGAGGGGCGCGGCCGCGTCAGTCGGGCGGATCGGGGGCGGTGGCCCGGGAATGCGAAATGAGGGGTGCAGAACGAACACCCCGCCCGGGCGGCCCAAGCCGTGAGCTCCCGCAGCGACAGCTTCGCAGCACAGGGGGCCCCCTTGGCGGTGAATGCCGTAACCCCGCGCCAACGGGCAGGCGTTCATCAAGGTCCCAGAGCGGTGGGTAGCAAAGTCAGCCCACCGGGGGTCTCACGGAGCAAGCCTCAAACACCGCGCGCGGGACGCTGAGGGTATCAGCGGACTTGCGGCACTACCCAATCCGGATCGCCCCGCTTTCGTGAGAGAGCTGGGCCCGTGGGTCCTCCGGAGCCCAGGCGTCCCGCGCCACCCTCACACTTGAAGGAAGCGCAATCGGAATGAGGCCAGCCCGAGGCCGCGATATCGGGCGGCGCAGCGTTGGCTGAATGGAGGCTTGCCCGAATGTCTCAACATCCACGGCTGTCATGCCCGCGAAAGCGGGCATCCAGTACCCGCAACAGCATCGACAGAACTCCGTCCCTCGACGCGGTGGTGTTTACTGGGTCCCCGCTTTCGCGGGGACGACAATCGAGTGAGATGATAGAAGAATTTTCATGACCTTCGACACCATTATTCGCGGCGGCACCGTCGCGACCGCGTCCGACACCTTCACCTGCGACGTCGGTATCACCGGCGAAAAAGTCGCCGCACTCGGCACCGACCTCGGCCAAGCCAACGACATCGTCGACGCACGCGGCAAGCTGGTGTTGCCCGGCGGCATCGACAGCCACGTCCATCTCTCGCAGCCGTCCGCGCCCGGCATCGTGATGGCCGACGACTTCGCCTCCGGCACGCGCGCCGCGGCATTCGGCGGCAACACCATGGTGCTGCCGTTCGCCATGCAGCAGAAGGGCGAAAGCCTGCGCGAGGTGGTGAAGCAGTATCACGCCAAGGCGGACGGCCAGTGCTACGTCGACGTCTCGTTCCACCTCATCATCGCCGACGCCACCGACCGCGTGCTCGGCCAGGAGCTCCCTGCCCTCGTCAACGACGGCTACACCTCGTTCAAGGTGTTCATGACCTACGAGGGCCTCGCGCTGTCCGACATGGAAATGCTCAACGTGATGAGCGTGGCGCGCGAGACCGGCGCGCTGGTGATGGTTCACGCCGAGAACTACGACGCGATCCGTTTCCTCACCGACCGGCTGGAGCGCGCCGGCAAGACCGCGCCGCATTTCCACGCCGCGTCGCGGCCGATTCCGGTCGAGCGCGAAGCAACGCACCGCGCCATCTCGCTGTCGGAGATCATCGACGTGCCGATCATGATCGTCCATGTCTCCAACCGCGAGGCGATGGAGGAAATCCGGAGAGCCCAGCAGCGCGGCTTGAAGATTTACGGCGAGACCTGCCCGCAATACCTGGTGCTGACCGAGAAGGACCTCGAAGGCCTCAACATGGAGGGCGCGAAGTATGTCTGCTCGCCGCCGCCCCGTGACAAGACGAGCCAGGCGGCGTGCTGGGAGGGTATGCAGCAGGGCGTGTTCTCGCTGTACTCGTCGGACCACTGCCCGTTTCGCTACGACGACCCGCAGGGCAAGCTCGCGCCGAAGGGCCGGACTTCGTTTCGTTGGGTCCCCAACGGCATCCCCGGCGTCGAGACGCGGCTGCCGATCCTGTTCTCCGAGGGCGTCGGCAAGGGCCGCATTTCCTTGAACGAATTCGTCGCGCTGACCGCGACCAACCACGCCAAGACCTACGGCCTCTATCCCAAGAAGGGCACCATCGCGGTCGGCTCCGACGCCGACATCGCGATCTGGGACCCCGCGCGCGAGGTGACGATCTCGCAAGCTCTGATGCACGGCGGCTGCGATTACACGCCCTATGAGGGCCTTAGCGTTACCGGCTGGCCGGTCGCCACCATGGTGCGCGGCTCCTTCGTGGTGCGCGACGGCGCGCTGGTCGGAAAGCCGGGCAACGGCACGTATGTTGCTCGCGAGAAGTCGCCGCTGGCGACGCCCGCCGGCAAGAGCGCGTGGCAATAAAAATGACGGTTGCCGAACTCAATCCGCCGCCCCGCCTGCTGATGGGTCCCGGCCCGGTCGGCGTCGATCCGCGCGTGCTGCGCGCCATGTCGATGCCGATGCTTGGCCAGTTCGATCCGGCGTTCACCGCCTACATGAACGACACCATGGCGCTGACGCGGCAGATTTTCCGCACCCGGAACCAATGGTCGCTGGTGGTGGATGGAACCGCGCGCGCCGGAATCGAGGCCATTCTGGTTTCGCTGATCACGCCGGGCGACAAGGTGCTGGTGCCGATTTTCGGTCGGTTCGGCCACCTGCTTGCCGAAATCTCCGAGCGCTGCGGCGGCAGGGTCGCCACCATCGAGCGCGACTGGGGCACGGTCTTCACGCCGGACGAGATCGAGACCGCAATCCGGAAGCACCAGCCGCGGCTGCTCGCGGTGGTGCACGGCGACACCTCGACCACGATGGCGCAGCCGCTCGCCGAGATCGGCGCAATGTGCAGGAAGCGCGACATCATCCTCTACAGCGACGCCACAGCGACGCTCGGCGGCATGCCGGTTGAGGTCGATGCGTGGCAGCTCGACGCGGTCAGCGCCGGCTTGCAGAAATGCCTGTCCGGCCCGCCGGGCTCGGCGCCGATCACCTTCAACGAGCGTTGCGCCGAGATCACCAAGCACCGCAAGCATCTCGAGGCCGGCATCAAGCCGGCGGGCTTCGTGGACGGCAACGGGCCGCGCGTGCAGTCGAACTATTTCGATCTCGCGATGCTGATGGATTACTGGAGCGAGCTGCGCCTCAACCATCACACCGAGGCGACCTCGATGCTCTATGCCACCCGCGAGGCGCTGCGGATCGCGCTGGACGAAGGGCTCGATGCAAGGTTTGCTCGGCACAAGCTCGCCAGCGAAGCCATCACCGCCGGATTTCATGCCATGGGGCTGGAGCTGTTCGGCGATCAGAAGAACAAGATGCCGAACGTCACCGGCATCCATATCCCCAAGGGCGTCGATGGCGACGGCGCGCGGCGCATGATGCTCGACGACTTCGGCATCGAGATCGGCACCTCGTTCGGCCCGCTGCACGGCAAGATCTGGCGGGTCGGCACCATGGGCTACGTCTGCCGCAAGGAGAACGTGCTGATCTGCCTCGGCGCGCTGGAAGCTTGCCTGCGCCAATTCGGCTACAGGGCGCCGGCCGGGGCCGGCGTCGATGCCGCACTCGCGGTGTATGGGAAGGCGGGGTGACTATCCGGGCTTCTTTGCCGTCGCCTTGTCCATCAGCGCGATCAGACCTTTGAGCAGATCGATCGGCCGCGGCGGGCAGCCCTTGATGTGCAGGTCGACCGGCACCACCTGCGCGACCGAGCCGATCGTGGCGTAGTTCTCGCCGAACACGCCGCAGCCGCAGGCGCAGTCCCCCACCGCCACCACCCACTTCGGATCGGGCGTCGCGGCATATGTTCGTTCCAACGCAATCTTCATGTTGTGCGACACCGGCCCCGTCACCAGCAGCACGTCCGCATGCCGCGGCGACGCGGCAAATTTGATGCCAAAACGTTCGACGTCATAGACCGCATTGTTGAGCGCGTGGATTTCCAGCTCGCACCCGTTGCACGAGCCGGCGTCGACCTCGCGGATGGTGATGGAGCGGCCGAACAGACGGCGCGCGCGCTTCTCCAGCGCCTGGCCGAGTTCGGCGAGCGCTTCGCTGTCCGGCGTCGGCGCCGCGATCGTCGCGGCGCGCGAGAACAGCGATTTGAGCAGCAGCGTGCGCATCAGAGGTCGTGCCCCGAATACGAGCAGTTGAACGACTTGTTGCAGAGCGGGAAGTCGGCGACGATGTTGTTCTCGACCGCGGCCTCGAGCAGCGGCCACTGGAACCACGATGCGTCGCGGGCGTGGCAGCGCGCAACGCGGCCCTGCTCCAGCCGCACCCAGACCAGCGTGTCGCCGCGGAATGCTTCCGTCACCGCGACACCCTCGCAGACGTCCTTCAACGGCGGCATCAGGGCGCGGGTCGCACCGGCCGGCAGATCGGCGCACCAGGCCTTGAGCAGGCGGAAGCTCTGCTCGATCTCCCGGACGCGCACCCAGACGCGCGCGTCGACATCACCTTTGGTCAGCACCGGCACATCGAAACTCGCGTCCACATAAGGCGCGTAAGGCAGATCGCGCCGCGCGTCGAAGTCGCGGCCGGAGGCGCGGCCGACATGGCCGCCGGCGGCCCATTGCGTCACCAAGTCGTTGCCGACGATGCCAGTGGTGCAGGTGCGATCCTGCAGCGACGGCGTGTCGTCATAGAGCCGCACGACCTCGGCGAACTGCGGCTCGGTCTCCTCGATCATCAGCAGGATGCCGCGCGCGCCGCCTGGCGACATGTCCTCGACACCGCCCGGCACGATGCGGTCCATCATCAGCCGGTGGCCGAACGCGCGGTCGGCGACCGCCAGCACGCGCTCGCGGAAGATCCCGCAATAGGCATGGATCAACGTAAACGACGCGTCGTTGCAGATCGCGCCGATGTCACCGAAATGATTGGCGACGCGCTCAAGCTCCGCCATCACGCCGCGCAAAATCTGGGCGCGCGGCGGCGGCTCGACCTCGATCGCGGCCTCGACGGCACGAGCGAACGCGAAGCTGTAGGCCACGGTTGAATTGCCCGAGACGCGGGCGACCACCCGCGCGGCCTGCTCGATCTCGACGTCGGTGGTCAGCGCATCGATACCCTTGTGCACGTAGCCGAGCCGCTCTTCGAGCCGCGCCACCGCCTCGCCGTTCGCGGTGAAACGGAAATGCCCGGACTCGATGATGCCCGCGTGGACCGGGCCGACGGGGATCTGGTGCAAGTCGTGGCCGCGAACGGGCAGAAATTCGTATGCCGACGGGTCGCGCAACTGGGTTGGAAAACGGGCACCGAGCGGCGCGCGGAAACCCCACGCGCCGTGATCGAGCCACGGCCGCTTGTCCTGCGCGGCGAACGGCGCAAAGCCGTAGAGATCGCGGATCGCGCGCTCGAGCCGGATCGCCGGCGGATGGAAACGACCGATCGAGGGAAACTCGCCGTTCCGCACAGCGGTTGAAATCACGCAGGCCGACTTCGGTGGCGCGGGGCGGATCGCCATGTGGACCGCCTCCTTGTCGGCCCAAAGCCCGATCAGATCGTCGGTGCCGTCGGCCAGCGCCTGCCCGATCGTCACCCACAGCATGTGGTCGACCTCGTACCGCGGCCACGGCCGGTGGCCGGGCACCGGGATTTCGTTGGCAAGCAGCCTGCTGAGATGTTCGCTCATCGGATCATCCCAACTGCGCCGCCACGGCCTTGAACCATTGCACCAACGGCTCCGGCAGCCAGACGCCCGCAACCAGCACGATCGCGAGATGCAGGAACATCGGAAGGTACGACGCCTTCACCCGATGCGCCTCGCCGCTGGGCTCGCCAAACAGCATGTCCTGCAAGCGCCACACCAGCGCGCCGAACGCAACCATCAAACCGAACACCAGGACCACCGCGAGCACCGGTTGCCGCGTAAAGCTCGACGACACCAGCATGAACTCCGAGGTGAACACGCCGAACGGCGGCAATCCGGCGATGGCGATGACGCCGGTGGCAAGACCAACCGCAAGGATGGGATGCGTCATCGACAGCCCTTTAATGTCGTCAATGCGCTGCGTGCCCTTCGCTTGCGCCACGTTTCCGACCGCAAAGAAAATCGCGGACTTGGTCAGTGAGTGCATGGTCATATGTAGCAGCCCGGCGAAATTCGCGAGGGGCCCACCGATCCCGAACGCGAACGTCATGATGCCCATGTGCTCGATCGAAGAATAGGCAAACAGCCGTTTGATGTCGCGGCGCCGGTACAGCATGAAGGCGGCGAACACCAGGCTGACCAGGCCGAGCGTCATCATGATCATGCCGACGTCGATGGTCCCGGGATTCGCGCTCATGATCATCTTGAATTGCAGCAGCGCGTAGAGCGCCACGTTGAGCAGGAGGCCGGACAGCACCGCCGAGATCGGAGTGGGCCCCTCGGCGTGCGCATCGGGCAGCCAGGCATGAAACGGCGCCAGCCCGATCTTGGTGCCGTAGCCCACCAGCAGGAACACGAACGCAAGCGAGAGCAGCTTGGGATCAAACTTCGCCGCGCCCTCTCGCATCAGGTCCCATGCCATCGCGGGCAGCCCCTCACCCAACGTCTCCTGCGCAGCGAGATAAATTAGGATGGTGCCGAAGAACGCGAGCGCGATACCAACCGAGCCGAGAATGAAGTATTTCCACGCTGCCTCGATCGCCTCGGGGGTTCGATAAATGCCGACCATCATCACGGTCGCGAGCATCGCCACCTCCACGCCGACCCAAAGCAGGCCGATGTTGTTGGCGGTGAGCGCCACGTTCATTGCGCCGAGCATTGCTTGATAAAGTGCGTGATAGAAGCGCAGCAAGGTCGGCGTCAGCCGCCCGATCTCAAGCTCGTGGCCGATGTAGCTTGCGCTAAACATCGCTGTGGTGAAACCCACGAAAGTGGTGAGCATAACCAGGTAAATATTGAAATCGTCGACGATGAAGATGTCGCCGCGAAAGCGCTCGCCAGTGAGCAGAACCACGCTCATGGCAAACGTCGCGCCGGCGGCAATGACGTTGATCGCGGCGCCAATCCGATAGGATCGCACGAACGCCAGCACCAAAACAGCCAGCGCTGGGATCAGCAGCACGGCGTGGAGCGGCGCGATGTCGAATGGGATCGTCACGGCGTGTCTCTGCGTTCGCCGCGGAACCGATCGAGCGCGCGCACGTCGATGGTATCGAACCGCTCGCGGATGCGAAACACGAACACCCCGAATACGATGAAGGCGATCAAGACCGACATGGCAACCGAGAGCTCGACAACCAGCGGCATGCCCTTTGCGCCGCTCGCCGCCAGGATCAGGCCGTTCTCCAGCGACATGAACCCGACGATCTGCGTCACCGCGTTGCGCCGGGTGATCATCATCAGAAGACCGAGCAGGATCACCGCGAGCGCGAAGGCAAGATCCTCGCGCGCCAGGATGCTGACCTTCTCGCCGACCGGCAGCACCAGCAGGAAAGACAGCGCGACGAGGCCGAGACCGATCAGCATGGCCGGCCCGGCGCCAAGCACCTCCTCGATCTCGCGGTGAATGCCGAGGCGGCGAACGATGCGGTGTAGCGCGGTGGGGATTACGATGCCCTTGACCACCAACGCGACGGCGGCAGTGACCAAAAGATGCGGCGCGTCCTGAATGAGCGCCTGCCAAGCAACCGACAACGACAACGCGATCGCCTGCAGCGCGAACACATTGAGCGTTGCGGTTATGCGGACCTGGTAGAGCAGCAAAAAGCTCAGCGCCAGCATAGTGCCGGCGAGGAGATGCGCCGCGTCGAAGGCGAGCGTGCGCATCAGAAGCTCCTCGATACGAAGAGCAAAAACACCGCCAGAGCGCTGGCCGCAAATGCGCCGCCGAGGAAAATCGGATAGCGGAAGACCCGCATCTTCGCGATTGCCGTCTCGCCGATCGGCAGCAGGACCGCAAGCACGACGATCTTTCCGATGTATGCGGCCAATCCTAGGGCCAGCGCCTCCGGGCCCTTGTCCGCGGTCGCCATACCGAACGGCACGAACAGGCAGGCGAGCAGCGAGAAGTACAGCACCAGCTTGAGCGCTGCCGCGGCCTCGATCATGGCGAGGTGCCGCCCGGAATATTCCAGCACCATCGCCTCGTGCACCATGGTGAGTTCAAGGTGCGTCGCCGGATTGTCGATCGGGATGCGCGCGTTTTCGGCGATCGCCAGCATTACGAAGGCGCCAAGCGCCAGACCGAGCGAGACCCGCAGCCCCACGTCGGCAGTCGCCAACGTCTCGGCGATAGCCGAGAGCTGGGTGGTGCCTGCGATCAACGCAACAGTGAACGCCACCAGCAGCATCGCCGGCTCCGCCAGCGTGGCGATCATCATCTCGCGCGACGAACCGATACCGCCGAACGCCGTGCCGACGTCCATGCCGGCGAGCGCCAGGGCGAAGCGGCCGGTCGCCAACAATGCCACCAGTGCGATGAGGTCGGCCGACCACGAGAACATCAGGTTGGTGGCGTAGGTCGGCACCAGCGCGGCGGCGACCCAGGTCACGGCGAACACGAAATACGGCGCGGCGCGATAAATCCAGGAGGCGTTGTGCGCCAGCACCGCCTCCTTGTGCATCAGCTTCCAGAGGTCGCGGTAGGGCTGCCACAGCGGCGGCCCGATGCGGCGCAGCAGCCGGGACTTGACCTTGCGTGTTATGCCGAGAATGAGCGGCGCAACCGCCAGCACCAGCAGCATCTGCGCGGCCTGCGCGGCGAGGTCGATCGTCATCGCCATGCGGCCACCATCAGCAGCAGCAGGATCAGCGCGATGAAGACCAGCGTGAGATAGCTACGGATCGACAGAAATTGGAGGCGATTGAGCTTCGTCGTAGTGCGCAGCATCCAGCGCGCCACCGGCCCGTAAGCATAGCGCCAGGCCGGATCGAGCACCTTGACGTGATAGCGCGCCGCGCGCGTGTCGCCGGGGCGCGGCATATCGACCATCTCGCGAACGCCAAACACCGTCGTGCCAAACACCCGGCGGATCGGCATCGCGAAGCTTGAACTGGTGTATTGCGTGGCGGGTGAGGCATCGGGATAGCCACAGTCCCAGATCGCGCTGCGCCGCGTCGCCTGCGTCGCGAAGCGATGGATGCACAGGGCGGTGGCGATGCCGGATGCCGCGAGGAAGCAAAGGATAATGAGGCCGTTGTAGGAGCTGCGGCTCTCGGCGATCGGAACGAGCGACGACCACGGCAAATAGGACTGCGCCGGCATGCGGGCGCCGACCAGCCTCTCCACCACCGGCGAGATCAGTTCGACCACCGCGCCCGGCACGACGCCCAGGATCACGCATAGCGCTGCGAGGGCGAACATCGCGGCGAGCGAGAAGCCGTCGGTCTCGCTGGCGGTTTCGGCGGCGCTTGTTCGCGGCCTGCCGAGGAAGGTGACGCCGTAGGCTTTGACGAAGCACGCGGCGGCCAGCGCCGCCGAAAGCGCCAACAGCG
Source organism: uncultured Alphaproteobacteria bacterium (assembly GCA_963711955.1). Taxonomy (GTDB): domain Bacteria; phylum Pseudomonadota; class Alphaproteobacteria; order Rhizobiales; family Xanthobacteraceae; genus Z2-YC6860. The sequence goes on from CAVQGC010000021.1 coordinate 80,931, forward strand.
CCCCGACCGCGGGGATCAAAAAGCGCGGCCCGATTTGCGAGATTTGCGGACTGACCAGGATGGCCTGGAACGTCAGCCACTCGGAAACGAAGCCGTTGAGCGGCGGCAGCGCCGAGATGGCGACGCAGCCGATCAGAAACGCAACCGCCGTCTTCGGCATCCGATGGATGAGGCCGCCGAGGTGCTCCATGTTGCGCTCGCCGGTGGCGCTCGACACCGCGCCCGCGCCAAAGAACAGCAGGCTCTTGAAAATCGAATGGTTGAGCACGTGGAACAGCGCGGCGGTCAGCGCCAGCGCCGCGGCCCAACTCATGTTGCTTGCGCGAAACGCCATCGCGAGGCCGATGCCGATGAAGATGATGCCGATGTTCTCGACCGTGTGATAGGCGAGCAGCCGCTTTAGGTCGTGCTGCATCAGCGCGTAGAGAACGCCGAGCACCGTGGTGATGCCGGCGAGCGCCAGCACGATCATGCTCGACCACCACACCGGCTCGCCAACGAGGTCGAACACGATACGGATGAATCCATAGACCGCGATCTTGGTCATCACGCCGCTCATCAGCGCCGAGACGTGGCTCGGCGCTGCCGGATGCGCGAGTGGCAGCCAGACATGCAGCGGCACCAGGCCGGCCTTCGATCCCGCGCCGAGCAGCGCCAGCAGCAGCACGATCAGGCCCGTGGTCTCCGCCGGATGGTTCGCACGCATCGCGGCGAAGGCATAGTCGCCGCCCGCTCCCGCGAGCAAACCGAACGCGAGCAGCAGCGCGAGCGTGCCGAAGCTCGCCATCACCAGATAGATGTAGCCGGCGCGTGCGTTCTCCGGCGCGCGGTGGTTGGCCATCACCAGCGCCCAGGACGACAGCGACATGAACTCCCACGCGATCAGGAAGCTGAACGCATCATCCGCCAGGACGACGAGGTTCATGCCGGCCAGATACGCCGGAAAAAACGGCAGCACGCGAAGTGGCGCCTTTTCGTGCCGGCCATAGCCGAGGCCGTAGAGGCTCGCCGCCGCGCCGCCAAGGTTGGCCACCACGAGAAAGAATGCGGAGAGCGCATCGACCCGGAAGTGCGCGCCCAAGCCCGGCAGTCCCACCGGCAGGAGCATCGTCTCCGCCGGGGCTCCTTCGATGAGCGTCATCATGCCGAATGAGAGCGCCCCAAGAGAGGCGATCAGGCTGCCGCCATAGACAAGGAACGAGCCGACCTTGGTGCGCGCCGCGCCGATCGCGGCCAGTGCCAGCGCCAGCAGCGCCGCAACGCACCACAACGCGACCAGTGCCGGCATTTGAGGCAAATCCTTGGGCTTGCAGTCCAGCGCAAATGTTCTGCAGGAGGGAACTCAGCAATGTCGCGCCCGCGCGGTCCGGAATCAACCAGGGAATTCAACAACGAACAGGCCCACCGCTTCGCCGAATTGGAAACATCCGGCGGACGCGGGCGAAGCCGCGACCGGATCCGCGGCCCCATTCCGACCACGTATGGGCCTGACAATTCCCCAATTACGCCAAGCTGAGGTCACGGCCATTGACGCCAATGGCGCCGGTCCCGAGCCTGAGGGGAGGACGTGATGACCGCCAGCCTGATCCGCATCTTGACCGCAGCCGCAGTCTGCTCGCTTGCGTCGGCAGTCCCCGCCACCGCCGCACCCAGCCCGCCGGCCACCGAGGCCAAGCCGGTCAAGCTGAAGTCCTTCATGCGAAAGCCCGTCGCCACCTCCGCGACTCGCACCGTCAAGAAGCAAAACGGCGATTACGCCAAGGTCGCGGTCAAGCGCCGCGCCAAGACCAGAGTCGTCGCGGCGCCCGCGCCGACACCTGTCATCATGACCCCGGCCGCCGCACAGGCCTTCGCCGCGTATGAGTTGGCGCGGGTGCGCGTGGTGACGGCCGAAGAGGCTGACGGCGCACGCCAGCTTGCCGATGCCGCTGCAAACGCGACCACGATGGTCAGCATCGACAACGTTCAGGTCGTCAGCGCCGCCGAGGTCAACGAGCTGGATCGCCGGGCGGACACGCCGATCGCGGTCTCGCTCGACTCGTTGTCCCGGGATCTCGCCGGATCCCGCAATCTCACCGCCGCCATCGAGCCCAAGGCGGAAGCAGAATCCTGGTTTCAGCGGTTGCTCATGGTGTTCGGCGGCGCGTTTGCCGGCGTCGCTGCGCTGGTGCGAATGCTGCTTGGCTAGACGTTAGCGCGTCATCTGCTGGAGTTCGGGGAACGGCACGTAGGCTGCGTCCTTGCATTGGCCTCGCGCCATGATCTCGCTGTCGACGATCCGCTCAAGACGGCCGCTGCGGAACAGAACCAGGCTGTCCTTGCTGGGCGCATATTGCCCGCCCGTCTTCTTGGCGGTGTAACGTACGCAGGAGACGTAGCGGTTGACGCCTTCGATGGTGCGTTGCGCGGGCTCCGACACATATGCGTCGCGCACGCCGGTCGGATCGTTGAGGTAAGTGCGCATCAGCGCGACGATCTCCGCCCGATAGCTCTGCGGAAAAACGCTGTGCGCCTGCAGGCTGGCTTCGCGCTGATACGCGTAGTCGCTGCTGCAGCCGGCGACAACAAGGGGAAGTGCGAGCATCAGCCAGCGCATCGAGGCGGTACCTTCAGTCCAGCTTGATGTTTGCCGCCTTGATGATCTTTTCGTACTTCGACATTTCATCCTTGATGTATTTGTCGAACTCGGGCGCGGTCGAGCCGACCGGCTCAAAACCGATGGTCAGCAGACGCTGCGACACGTCCGGCTGCTTGATGATCTTGGCCATCTCGGCCTGCAGCTTGTTGGTGATGTCCGCCGGCAAGGCCTTCGGTCCCCACACGCCATACCAGGACACCAGTTCGAAGCCCTTCATGCCCGCTTCTTCGACCGTGGGAACGTCGGGCGCCGCAGCCATCCGCTTCAGGCTGGTCACCGCGAGCGCCTTGGTCTTGCCGCCCTGCGCGAGCGGCAGCGAGGACAGCATCGGATCGGCGAGCAGGTGGATGGTCCCGCCCATCAGGTCGTTGAGCGCCGGAGCCGTTCCTTTGTAGGCGATGATCAGCGTGTCGAGCTTGGCATCGCGCTTCAACAACTCCATGGCGAGATGACTCGCGGAGCCCGGGCTGGTGTGGCCGAAGGTGTATTTCTGCTGGTCCTTGCGGACCATGTCGAAGAAGTCCTTGAGATTGTTGACCGGGATGGTGGGCGGCGCGCTGACCAGCAGCGGGCCGATCGCCAGCAGCGTGATCGGCGTGAAGTCGTTCACGAAATCATACGGCAGGTTCTTGAACAGCAGCGGGTTGATGGCGTTGACCGACGCCGTCAGCATCAGCGTGTAGCCGTCGGACGCCGCCTTCGCGACCGTATTGGCGCCGACCGTTCCGCCCGCCCCGCCCGCGCGGTTCTCGACGATCGCCGACCAGCCCGGAATCTGATTGAGCTTCTGCACCAGGATGCGGGCGACGCCATCGACCGATCCGCCGGCCGGGAACGGCACCACCACGGTGATGGTGCGGTTCGGGTAGGCTTGGGCGGCGGCAAGGTTCGGCGACAGGGCAAGCGTGGCGGCAGCCAGCGCGAGGGACAACAGAGTTTCATCGCAATCTCCCAATGACTAAGCATGATCTCTCCGAAAACCGCTACACACTTTCGGGATCATGCTCAGTAAGTCCCCGGGTAGCTTCCTCCGTCGATCACCAGACTTTGTCCGGTAATGTAACCGGCATTGCTCGAGCAAAGGAAGGCGCAAAGGGCGCCGAGTTCCTTAGGGTCGCCGTAGCGCTTCGCCGGATTGGCCGCGGCGCGCTCGCGCCAGATCTGGTCGAACGACTTGCCGGTCATCTCGAGCATGCCTTCGATGTGACGCTTCTGCGCGTCGCTGTCGAAGATGCCCGGCAACAGGTTGTTGACGGTCACGCCGCGCGCGACGGTCTGACGAGCGAGGCCGGCGACGAAGCCGACCAGACCCGAACGCGCGCCGTTGGAGAGGCCAAGCTCGAGTTGCGGCGTCTTGACGCTGCGCGAAACGATGTTGACGATCCGGCCGAAGCCGCGCTCCATCATGCCGTCGACGGTCAGCCGCATCATCTCGATGTGGCTCAGCATCATGGTGTCGAGCGCGGCGATCCAATCCTCGCGCGACCAGTCGCGGAAATCGCCGGGTACCGGGCCGTCGGCGTTGTTGACCAGGATGTCGGGCTGCGGGCACGCCTTGAGCGCGGCGGCTCGGCCTTCCCGGGTGGTGATGTCGCCGGCGACCGTCGTCACCGCGGCGCCGGTCGCCTTGGCGATTTCCGCGCCGGCGCGCTCCAGCACGTCCTTGGTGCGAGCCACGATCGTGACGTCGACGCCTTCGGCGGCAAGCGCGTGAGCGCAGGCGCGGCCGAGCCCCCGGCTCGCGCCGCTCAGCAGCGCCTTCCTGCCGCGAATGCCGAGATCCATGTCACCCTTCTCCTTTCGATGCAGCCCGCACACTTTTAGTCGTGCGAAATCGCCCGCGGACTTGAGGCTCGCGACGCCTTCCTTATCGTCTCCTCCCTCTTTCCATGTGAGGGAGGCGGAGCGCCGGGAGGCGTTCCTTCTCAGTCTTCGCCTTTCCGCCTTCGCGCTCCGCGCTTCGGCGGACTTGAACCCGCCGAAGCTTACGAAGTGAGCGTAGGCGGGTCGGCGACCACGCTCGGAGAGCGTGCCGCCTGCCGGCGCTCCACCGCGGCCTTTTCCTTCCTGCGTCGGGCCCCGCTTTCTCAGGAAGGCATTTGCGCCTCCAAGGTCAGCCAGCTCCTGGCAGGGGACCTTAATATCCCCGGGGGAGCCCCGCCGCAGCCCCAGTCCAGGTCTTGCGAAAACCTGTCCGGAGGGACCGCACCCTGCTCCGCCAAACAGACGCCTCTAGATGACGCCCTCGATCGAGCAGGGTGAGCGCATGATACGGCAGGATTTCGGGGCGGGGATAAGTACGTTTTCCTGAGGAAACGTGCGATTTCGGTCGTCACTCAACGCCGTCGTCCCCGCGAACGCGGGGACGCATATCGCCACCGGAAGTCTGGGTCCTCGCCTGCGCGGGGACGACAACGGAGAGAACGCTACGCCGCCACCGCCGACAGCGGCTTGACGCGATAGCCGTACCGCTTGTCGAGGCCAAGCTCCTGGATGATGCGGATGCCCTTCGCCAGCGCCTCGCCATCCAGATTGGTGAGCGGCTTGCGCAGGTCACCCGCCGGCAGCCCAACGGCCTTCATCAGCGACTTCACCGCCACCGGATTGATCGCCGAATAGGTGTAGTGCAGCAGCGGCAGCAGGCCGAGGTAGGCCTGCTTGAAGCCTTCGGCCTCGGCGTAGCTCGTCCAGGGCTTCGAAATGGTCGCCAGCTCGGCCGGCGCGAGGTTGCCGGTCATGTTGGCGGTGCCGTGACCGCCGAGGCTCATGGTCGGCACCACCAGACCGAGGTTCGGTGCTGTCGCAGCACATCACCGAGACGTCCGGCTGGCCGGCCAGCACCTGCGCCACCTGGCCGACGCGGGCGGTCGAACTCCTTATGGATCACGTAGTTCGGGTGCTTGAAGATGCGCAGCAGATGGTCCCAGTGCAGGTCGCTCTTCACCCGCGGCGGGTTGTTGTAGATGCCGAGCGGCAGGTCGGTGGCGTCCGCGATGTCGAGGAAGAAGCCCTCGATGTCGGCCTCCGGCGCGCAGATGTAGGCGGGCGCGGCCAGGATCGCGCCGTCGGCGCCGTTGTCCTTGGCGAACCTGACGTTGGCGATGGTGGATTCGGTGTTGTTGCCGGTGCAGCCGAAGAAAATCGGCATCGCCGCCGTCTTCATCTTGGCGGTCTCGACGATGATCTTCTTCTTCTCCTCCGGCGAGAGCATCGAGGTCTCGCCGGTCGAGCCCATGATCAGGATCGCCGAGGTGCCGTTGTCGGCCTGGAACTTCAGCAGCGACCGGAACGCCTCGAAGTCGACCGAGCCATCCTTGTTGAAAGGCGTGATCAGGGCGACGAACGAGCCCGTCAGCTTGCCTGTGAGTGTCTTGGCCGACATTTCCGATCTCCGAATTGCGATTTTGGCCATAATACCACGGTTTCGACCGCGTCGCCAGCATCGGCCCGGATGGCAGCGATGCAGGGAGATTGTCCGTCGTGAACACCGTCGCGGTCGCCATGGTGTGCAAGACGCCGCTCGCCGGCCAGTCGAAGACGCGGCTGTCGCCGCCGCTCACCGCCGAGCAGTGCGCGGGGCTGTCGGCGTGCTTCATCCGCGACGTCGCCGCGACCATCGACTCGCTGGACGACGGCGTCACCGGCTATGCCGTGTACACGCCCGGAGGGCTCGGAGCCGGCGCTGCGGACGCTGCTGCCGACAGGCTTCCGCTGTCCTGCTCCAGGCTGACGGCGACCTCGGCGAGCGACTCATCAAGGCCGTCGCCGACCTCCTCGGCGCGGGCCACGCCGGCGCGGTGCTGGTCAACTCGGACGGCCCCACCCTGCCCGGCTCTATCCTGCGCGCGGCGGTCGACGCTGTGAGACGTGAGCGATAGCATGGCGACAACGTGGTGCTGAGCCCGGCGCTCGACGGCGGCTACACGCTGGTCGGCCTGTCGCGAGCCGCGCCCGGAGATCTTCACCGGCATCCCGTGGAGCACCGCCGACGTGTACAAAATGACACTCCAGCGCGCCGCAGAGAGCGCTCTCGCTGTCACAAACGTTCCACCCTGGTACGACATCGACGATCTCGCGTCGCTGCGCGTCCTGCAAGCGGAGCTCGACGGCACGCCGCCGCCGTGCGCGACGCCGGCGACGGTCGGCGGCGACGCGCCGGCGACGCGGCGCTTCCTCGCCGCGCTCGCTCGGACGACTTCTTAACCGTTCCTCACCAAGCCGCAGAAAAAACTCTTGCGTTCCGGCGCAATAGCTCTATGTAACCCCTGTCCAATTTTCGCACGTGCCTGTGGCCGTGTGTCGATCGGTGGGCATCCGGACAAGAGGCCGGACAGCCGCCTGGGAAAGTCTCTAGCTTTCCTAACCATGCGATCGGCAGCCGGAGGCGAAACCGGCACAGTCTGCTCTCAGCAGGCGACGCGGCTTAAAGCAACGACGGAATGGGCCCTTTTGGTCTCTCGCCGGTCTTCCACCCACCGGCTCGGGGTCGCTGAAAAGGCTTGTTCATCATTGCCGGGCGTGCGGATCGGGGCCTCCCCAATCCAATCCAAGGCAGCATGAGCGGCTCAGGAGCTCTGGCGGTTCTGCGCGTCTCCATCGTGCGCTGATCACAGGCTCTCAAGCCGTACATCTGGGCGGTTCGCCGCCATTGGAAGGAGAGCGCCAATGACCGCGCGCATCCAAGAGTACCTGCGCAACCGCCGCCAAGGCGGCAACGACACCGAGGCGCTGCTCGTCGTCGACCTCAACGTCGTGCGCGACAACTATCAGACCTTTGCCAAGGCCCTGCCTGACACCCGGGTGTTCTACGCCGTGAAGGCGAACCCGGCGCCGGAGGTGCTTGCCTTGCTCGCGTCCATGGGCTCCTGCTTCGACACCGCCTCGGTCCCCGAGATCGAGATGGCGCTCGCGGCTGGCGCATCGCCCGACCGCATCTCCTTCGGCAACACCATCAAGAAGGAGCGCGATATCGCGCGCGCCTACGCGCTCGGCATCCGCCTCTACGCGGTGGACTGCAAGCCCGAGGTCGAGAAGGTCGCCCGTGCGGCCCCCGGCTCACGCGTGTTCTGCCGCATCCTGTCGGATTGCGTCGGCGCCGAATGGCCGCTGTCGCGCAAGTTCGGCTGCGAGCCTTCCATGGCCGCGGACGTGCTGGAGCACGCCCATAAGCTGGGGCTCGAAGCGCACGGCGTGTCGTTCCACGTCGGCTCGCAGCAGCGCAACACCAACGCCTGGGACCGCGCCTTGGCGCAGGCTGCCGCCGTTTTCCGCGAATGCGGAGAGCGTGGCATCAACCTCGCCATGGTCAACCTGGGCGGCGGCTTCCCGACCAAGTACCTGAAGAACGTGCCGACGGTGAAATCGTACGGCTCGGCGATCTTCCGCGCGCTGCGGCGCCACTTCGGCAACCGCATCCCGGAGACCATCATCGAGCCGGGCCGCGGCATGGTCGGCAACGCCGGCGTGATCGAGGCCGAGGTCGTGCTCGTCTCCAAGAAGAGCGAGGACGACGACGTGCGCTGGGTCTACCTCGACATCGGCAAGTTCGGCGGGCTCGCCGAGACGATGGACGAGTCGATCCGCTACCCGATCCGCACCCCGCGGGACGGTGGCGAGACCGGCCCCTGCGTGCTCGCCGGCCCGACCTGCGACAGTGCGGACGTGCTGTACGAGAAGCAGCCCTACGCGCTGCCCGTCAGCCTGGAGATCGGCGACAAGGTGCTGATCGAAGGGACCGGCGCGTACACGTCGACCTACGCCGCTGTGGCCTTCAACGGCTTCGCGCCGCTGAAGACCGTCCACATCTGACCGGCGGATCGGCATGAACATGATCACGATCCGCCGGGAACGGCGGACCGATCAGGCGGCGCGCGAGCGGTTGCTCGACGCCGCCTACGGTCCGGTCCGCTTCAGCAAGCCTTCGCACAAGCTGCGCGAGGGCCGCGATCCCGCCGACGGACTGTCGTTCGTCGCGGTCGAGGACGGCCGGGTGGTCGGCACCGTCCGGCTGTGGCCGGTCACGGCCGGCGCCGGCCGCGAAGCGCTTTTGCTCGGGCCGCTCGCCGTCGATCCGGCGTACCGCAATCGCGGCATCGGCTCGGCGCTGATGCGCCGCGCGATGCAAGACGCGCAGCGTGGCCACCAGGCCGTGCTGCTGGTCGGCGATGCCTGCTACTACGGCCGCTTCGGCTTCTCCGCGGAGAAGACCGGCAGGGCTGTGGCTGCCCGGCCCGTACGAACAGCACCGGCTGCTCGGCTGCGAGTTCGTCGCCGGCGCGCTGGACGGCGCCCGCGGCTTGATCCGCGCGCCGCGACGCCCGGCGTCCAAGCTCGCGCCGCTGGTCGCCGCGGTGACCCGACGCAGGGCCGCGCCTCAGGCCGCCTAACCCTCACAAAATCGTGGACGCCGCGAGAGATTCTCGCGGCGTCCTATTCCGTTCGCCGTTCGTGACGGCTAAGACCCTTGCGGCTGGGAGAAAATCCACGATGACCACATGGCCCGTTCACGGCCGCATCAGCGGCCCCATCGTGATGATCGGCTTCGGCTCGATCGGCAAAGGCACCCTGCCGCTGATCGAGCGCCATTTCGAATACGACAAGTCGCGCTTCGTGGTGATCGATCCCGAGGACAAGGATCGCCGCCTGCTCGACGAGCGCGGCATCAAGTTCGTTCACAAGGCGGTCACCCGCGACAACTATCGCGAACTGCTCAAGCCGCTGCTCACCGCCGGCGGCGGCCAGGGCTTCTGCGTCAATCTGTCGGTCGACACCTCGTCGGTCGATATCATGGAGCTGTGCCGCGAGGTCGGCTGCTTCTATATCGACACGGTCGCCGAGCCCTGGCTCGGCTTCTACTTCGACAGCAAGCTTGGCCCCGAGGCGCGCTCGAACTACGCGCTGCGCGAAACCGTGCTGGAAGCGCGCCGCCGCAAGCCCGGCGGCACCACCGCGGTGTCGTGCTGCGGCGCCAACCCCGGCATGGTGTCGTGGTTCGTCAAGCAGGCGCTGGTCAATATGGCGAATGACGCCGGCCTGAAATTCACCGAGCCGAAGACCCGCGAGCGAATGGGGCAAGCTCGCCCAGCAGCTCGGCGTCAAAGGCATCCACATCGCCGAGCGCGACACCCAGCGCGCCAAGCATCCCAAGCCGCTCGAAGTGTTCGTCAACACCTGGTCGGTGGAAGGCTTCGTTTCGGAGGGACTGCAGCCGGCCGAGCTCGGCTGGGGCACCCACGAAAAATGGATGCCGGACAACGGCCGCACCCACAAAGCCGGCTGCCAGGCGGCGATCTACCTGCTGCAGCCTGGCGCCAACACCCGGGTGCGCTCGTGGACGCCGACCGCGCAGGCGCAATACGGCTTCCTGGTCACGCACAACGAGTCGATCTCGATCGCCGACTACTTCACGCTGCGCAACGGCAAGGGCGTCGAATACCGGCCGACCTGCCACTACGCCTACCACCCCTGCAACGACGCCGTGCTGTCGCTGCACGAGATGTTCGGACAGGCGGGCAGGAAGCAGCCCAAGGTGCATATTCTGGACGAGGACGAGATCGAGGACGGCATCGACGAACTCGGCGTCCTGCTCTACGGCCACAAAAAGAATGCCTACTGGTACGGCTCGCAGCTCTCGATCGAGGAGACGCGGCGGATCGCGCCCTACCAAAATGCCACCGGCCTTCAGGTGACCTCCGCCGTGCTCGCCGGCATGGTGTGGGCGCTGGAGAATCCGAACGCCGGCATCGTCGAGGCCGACGAGATGGACTACAAGCGCTGCCTCGAGGTGCAGATGCCCTATCTGGGGCCGGTGGTCGGCACCTATACGGACTGGACGCCGCTGCAGGATCGTCCGGGTCTCTTCCCCGAGGACATCGACACCAGCGATCCCTGGCAGTTCAGGAACGTTCTCGTGCGGTGAGCCGATGGCCGCGCTCACGCTGAGCATCGCGCTTTCGCCTAACCCGCGGAACTGGCCGATCATCGACGGCAGCGTCAAGGTCGACGGCGCCGACCTGGTCTGCAACGTGCTCCACCCGTCGGAGATGTTCTGGCGGCAACTGCATCACGAGGAGTTCGACATCTCGGAAATGTCGTGCTCCTCGCTGATGATGGCGCGCTCGCACGGCGACCAGCGCTGGGCCGGCCTCCCCGTCTTCACCACGCGGCGCTTCTTCCACGCCGGCATTCTGGTGCGGCGCGACGCCGGCATCGACACGCCCGCCGACCTCAAGGGCAAGCGCGTCGCGGTGCCAGAGTATCAGCAGACCGCGGCGCTGTGGACGCGCGGCGTGTTGCAGCACGAGTTCGGCGTGCAGGCCCGCGACATGGAGTTCTGGATGGAGCGCGCGCCGGAGCACAGCCACGGCGGCGCCACCGGCTTCAAGCCGCCGCCGGGCGTCACCGTTCACACCATCCCGCGGGACAAGAGCATCGGCTCGATGATGCTATCCGGCGAGTTGCAGGCCGCGCTGCACTACATCGTCAACGACAACCTGATCGACCGCAGCACGGCCGACCTGCACGGCCACCCCGACATCAAGCTGCTGTTTCCCGACCGCACGGCCGAGGGCGTGCGCTATTACACCAAGACCGGCATCTATCCGATCAACCACGGCATGGTGGTCAAGCGCGCGGTCGCGGACAAACACCCCTGGCTTGCCGGCAATCTGCTCGACGCCTTCGAGCGCGCCAACGCCAAGATCGACCGCCAGCGCATGGAGCAGCTCGCCTATCACTTCGAAACAGGGCTCCTGCCCGCCGGCGCGCGGGATAAGCTGCGCGAGCCGCTGGTGCGGCACGGCATTGTTTCTAATCGGGCGACGTTAGAGACGTGCGCGCGCTATTCGCACGAGCAGGGTCTGACGCCGCGGGTGATGCGGCTGGATGAGATTTTCGATCCGGGGACGATAAACCGATAGCAGCCAAAAGCTCGGTGTCGTCCCCGCGAAGGCGGGGACCCAGCACCCGGGGCTTATCCTAGCCTAGACGTGGATGGCCGGGACAAGCCCGGCCATGACGTGGCAACGGCGTGGCTCCCCTACTGCTGCAGCATGCTCGGCGCGAACAGATCTTCCATCGTCATCAGCCGCGGGGTCAGCCCCTGCTGCAGCGAGTATTTCGCGATCGTCTCCAGCACCAGGCGATTTGCCTTCACGCCATGGGAGATCAGCGGCGTGCGCACTGCCTTGCGGCCGTCCGCCGGCAGCAGCCCGGTCTCGAAATAGTAGTCGGCGTGCGCGATCCGCTCACGGTTCGCGATCTCGTTGGCCCGATTGAATGCCTTGAGTATGTTGGTGATCGCCCACGGATGCTGCTCGGCGATCTCGCGCTTCATCACCATGCCGTGGTTGATCGGATAAAGCCCGGTCTTCTTGTAGAACCGGATGCCCTCGGCGAGCGGATCGGCAAACAGCGGCTTGATGTCCGGATGGCTGTGCAGATCCACGGTGCTGCGATCGATCAGATTTGGATCGACCAGGTAGAACATTACGGCGTCGAGTTCGCCCGACACCATCATCGAGCCGATGCTCTTGTCCTCCGGAATCTGATTGACGGTGACGCCAGGCGGCGGCTTGAACCCGGTGGCGCCGCCGTGGCTCTTGGCGGGATTGCGCTCCATCCAGAATTCCATGTCGCTCGGCTTCACGCCGAATTCGTTCTCCAGCACGCCGCGCACCCACAGCGCCGCAGTCTGCTGGTACTCCGGCACGCCGACCCGCTTGCCCTTGAGATCGGCAGGCTTGTCGATCTTGGCGTCTTTGCGGACCAGGATGGTGGTGTGGAAGAACAGCCGGGTGGTGAAGACCGGGATGCCGACGAAGCGGTCATCGCCCTTGGAACGGGCGATCATCAGCGACGAGATCGACATTTCCGAAATGTCGAACTCCGAGAAGCGCAACTGCCGCCAGAACAGCTCCGAAGGGTGCAGCACGGTCGGCACCAGGTCGATGCCGTCGGGCTTCACGCGCTGCTCGATGACAGGCCAGGTGCGCGGGTTGTCGGTGATGCCGATGCTCAGCGGGATACGCATGGATGCTCGCTATTTGCGGAACTTGGGCGGGCGCTTTTCGCGGAAGGCGCGGCCGCCCTCCTTCAACTCTTCGGTGCCGTAATAGAGCGCCACGGCCTCAAAGCCGAGCATGCCGATGGCGCGCTGGTGCTCGGTGTCGGCGTTGAACGAGCGCTTGGCGATCGCGATGGCGGTGGGGCTGCGCTCGACGATCTCGGCGCACCACTTGTCGACCTCGGCGTCGAGCTGATCGGGCGGCACCACCGCGTTCACCAGGCCCATGTCGTAGGCTTCTTTCGCGCTATAGCGGCGGCAGAGGTACCAGATCTCCCGCGCGCGCTTCTCGCCGACGATACGCGACAGGTACGCCGTGCCGAAGCCCGGATCGACCGAGCCGACCTTCGGCCCGACCTGACCGAACACCGCCTTGTCCGAAGCGATGGTGAAATCGCACAGCGTCGCCAGCACGTTGCCGCCGCCGATCGCGAAGCCCTGCACCCGCGCGATCACCGGCTTCGGGATGTCGCGGATCAGCGATTGCAGCTCGTCGATCGGCAGGCCGAGCGTGCCGCGCCCGCCGTAGCTGCCCTCATGCGTGCTCTGGTCGGCGCCGGTGCAGAACGCGCGGTCCCCGGCGCCGGTGAGCACGACGACGGCGACGCTCTTGTCCCAGCCCGCATTCTTGAACGCGTCGATCAGCTCTTCGCAGGTGTTCGGCGTGAAGGCGTTGTACTTGTCCGGGCGGTTGATGGTGATGCGCGCAACGCTGTCGCGCACCTCCAACAGTATGTCTTTGTACTTGTCCATCGTTCATCCGTGCATGGTGAGGCCGCCCGAGACGCTGATGGTCTGGCCGGTGATGTAGGCGGCGTCGTCGGAGAGAAAGAATGCGACCAGCCCTGGATAATCCTCCGGCGTGCCGAGCCGCCGCATCGGGATGGCGCGCTTGAGCCCCTCGGCGATGCGGGTGCCGTCCGGGCCTTCCAGGAAGCTGCGCAGGATCGCGGTGTCGGTCGGTCCGGGGCATAGCGTGTTGACGATGATGCCCTTGCCGACCAGTTCGCGCGCCACCGTCTTGCCGAACGCGATCATGCCGCCCTTGCAGGCGGAATAGACCGCTTCGCCGGACGAGCCGACGCGGCCGGCGTCGGACGCGATGTTGACGACGCGGCCGAAGCCGCGCGCCGCCATCCCCTTCAGCACGATGTGGCTGACATTGAGCGGGCCATAGAGGTTGATGCCGACCACCTTGGCCCAGAACTCAGGCGTGGTGTCGAGGAAGTTCGCGGCACGATCCCAGCCGGCGTTGTTGACGAGCAATGCGATCGGGCCCGCGGCCTGCTCGAAATTTTCGATGGCGCGCGCCACGGCGGCGTAGTCGGAAATATCGGCGGCGTGCAGGCTCGCCTTGCTGCCCGCCGACTTGATCTCGGCCACCACCTTGGCGCCTGCGTCGGCATCGAGATCGAGAATGCCGACCGTGCAGCCTTCCTCGCCGAGCCGGCGCGCGATCGCCGCGCCGATGCCGTTGGCGCCGCCGGTGACTAGGACCGTGCGATCCTTCAATCCACGCATCGCTAAACCTTCTTGTCCGATTTACCCGCCAACATGCGGGTGGCCTCGTAGGCGATCACCACCTCGCCGCGCTGGTTCTTGATCTCGATCTTCGAGACGACGATGCCGCGATTGCCCTTCGAGGTCGGCCGCACCGAGGTCACTTCGACCTCGCCGTGGATGGTGTCGCCGACCCGAACCGGCGCCAGCACCTTCTTGTTCAATTCCAGCATGGCGAGGCCGGTGCCCTGGATCATACTCTGGCACAGCAGGCCTTCGATCAGGCTGTAAGTAAGAGCAGCGGGAACAAATTGCCCCTGGATGGTGCCGCTCTCGGCGCCGAACGTCTTGTCGGTGAAGATCACCTCCAGCATGCCGGTGACGCCGGTGAACATCACCAGATCGGTTTCCGTGAGGGTGCGGTTCAGCGTGCGGAAGCGCTGTCCCGGCGAGAGTTGCTCCCAGGTGAAGCCGAGCCCGAGCGTCTTCATCTCCTGTTTCGCCATTAGCTCACCGCTTGTTTCTTCTTCGATGATCCGCCGGGAATGACCACGCCACCGCTCGCGGCCAGCGCATCGATCTCGGCCGGCTTGATGCCGAATTCACCCAGCACCTCACGGCCATGCTCGCCGAGCCGTGGCGGCAGGCGATCGATCGTTGCGGGCGAGTCCGTAAATCGGAGCGGCACGTCGGTCATCACCACCTCGCCCTCGGTCGGATGTTTGAAGTGCCTGAAGAAACCGGTGGCGGCGAGATGCTCGTCGTTCAGCACGTCGTCGAGCGAATTGAGCGGCCCCGCCGGGATTTCGAGCTCGTCGAACTGCGCCAGCCACTCCTGCGTGGTCTTGGCGGCGAACTGCGCCTCGGCGATGCGGTAGACGTCGGCAATGTTGCGGCTGCGCGCCGCCATGTCCTTAAAGCGCGGATCGTCCATCATTTCCGGCTGGCCGACTGCGGTCCAGAACCGCCGCCACTGCGCATCGGTATAGATCAGCGTGCAGAGATAGCCGTCCGACGTGCGGTACGGCCGCCGCCAGGGCGCCAGCATGCGGCTGTAGCCGGGCGTGCCGACCGGCGGATCGAAGGTCGCGCCATGCAGGTGCTCGACCATCACGAAGGAAACCATGGTTTCGAACATCGGCACCTCGACGAACTGGCCGCGGCCCGTGCGCTCGCGGTGGAACAGCGCGGCGACGATCGCCTGCGCGGCCATGACGCCGCAGGTCTTGTCGCAGAGGATGGTCGGCGCGTAGTACGGCTCGCCGGCCATCGTGTCCATCAGGCTCGCGATGCCGGTGAGGCCCTGCATGATGTCGTCATAGGCCGGACGGCCGGCATAGGGCCCGCCCTCGCGCCAGCCATGCAGGCCGGCGTAAATGAGGCGCGGATTGCGCGCCATCAGCGCGTCCGCGCCGAGCCCGATCTTTTCCAGCTTCTGCGGCCGGATGTTGTGGACGAACACATCGGCCCCATCGACCATGCGAAGCAGCACATCGCGCGCCGCGGCCTGCTTGAGATCGAGCGCCACGCTGCGTTTGTTGCGGTTCACACCCATGAACAAGGAGGCCATGCCCTCGTTCACGCACGGCCCCGTGTAGCGGGTGGTGTCGCCCTCCGGCGACTCGATCTTGATGACGTCGGCGCCGAGATCGCCGAGCATCTGCGTGCAATAAGCGCCGAGGATCACCGACGTGAGATCGATGACGCGGATTCCTGCCAGTGGTCCCGCGGATTTTTTCTGATCGGCAGCGCCCATTCGTGGTCGTTCCTCCGGCTTTGCGCCGGGACCGAATGTCGCGCGACTGCAACCCTCTTGTCGAGGACCACAATGGTACTGCGAATTGCGCTCGGAACTCCTCATGACTAATGTCCGGGTCCTTGGGGAGTTGGTGAGATGCTGTTGAACCGACGGTCGAGTCTGGTTTCCGGTGTTTTCGGCATGGCTGCCGCGCTCCTGGCGATGAACGTCGCTTTCGCCCAAGCGCAGGACTATCCGACCCGGCCGATCCGCATCGTGGTGCCGACCCAACCCGGCTCCGCTCAGGACATTGTCGTGCGGCTGCTGCAGCCTTACCTCGAGAAATCGCTCGGCGCTCCGATCGTGGTCGACAACCGCGCCGGCGCGAGCACGATGATCGGAACCGACGCGGTCGCCAAGGCCACGCCCGACGGCTACACGCTGCTGATCGTGCCGACCACGTTCACCGTGAACGCCGCCCTCAACGAGAAACTGCCGTTCGACCCGGAGCGCGATTTCGAGCCAATCGGCATCCTGGTCAAGAACCCGCTGCTGTTTTCGATCAACGCCGAGCTGCCGGCGAAGACACTTGCCGAATTCGTCGCGCTGGCAAAAACGCAACCGGGTAAATTGAACTACGGCTCGTCCGGCGCCTCGACGCAGGCGCATCTGCTGATCGAAATGTGGAGCGAGCGCGCGGGCATCAAGATGCAGCATATCCCCTACAAGGGCGGCGCGCCGGCCGCGCTCGCCGTCGCCACCAATGAGGTGCAGTTCGTGATGCTGTCGCCGCTCGGCATCCTGAACTTCGTCGAGGCCGGCAAGGTGCGTTCGCTTGCCACCGGCAGCCTGCAGCGCGACCCGACGCTGCCCCATCTGCCGACCGCAGCTGAGTCCGGCTTCCCCGGCTTCGAGGCGGTGCAATGGCTCGGGCTTCTGACCACGCGCGGCACGCCCCGCGAGATCGTGGCAAAGATCAACACCGCGGTGAACAACGCGCTCAAAGATCCTGAGCTGATCGCGAAGCTGGCAGCCCAGGGCACCACGGCCGCGGGCGGCACGCCTGATGAATTCAAGTCGCTGATCTCCACTGAAATCCGCAACTGGAAGCAGACCGCGGCGAAAGCCGGCATCAAGGCCGGCAACTAGACAAACGGCAGCACCTCCTCGGTCACCCGCCGCAACTGCGCGATCGGATCGCGCATGGTGGAAATCCGGAACGTCACGCGCTTGCAGCCTGACGCCTTGTACGTCTTGAGATGCTCGATGCACTCGCGCGGCGTTCCGTAGGTCAGCCAGGCCTCCAGCCGCTCCTTGCTGTAGTCGGCGCCGTAATAGAGATCGAGGAACTTCTTGGAGTCGGCGAGCGCGGCCGCCTTGTCGTCGTTCACGTTGATATGGTGATAGAGAATATTGTCGAAGCCCGACATGTCGCGTCCGGCGTCGCGGCCGGCCTTGAGGATGAACTCCCAGGAGCGGCGGAAGCCTCGGGGCTGACCGAGTGCGTCATCCAGCCGTCGGCGATCTTGCCGACGCGGTTGAGCGCGAAATCCGAGCCGCCAGAATCCGCCTGCCCCTTGGACAGGCGCTCCGCGTTGGTGGCAAGCCAGATCGGACAGGGATTCTGGATGGGCTTCGGCTCCAGCGTGACGTTGGCGAATTTGGTGAACTGGCCTTCGAACGGCTCGTTGTCCTTCGTCCACAAGTGACGCAGCACGTGCATGTTCTCGACCATGCGCTTGCGGCGATCTTCCGGAGACTGATCCATCGCGGCGGATTCCGCCTCCCACAGCGGGCCCGCGCCGCCGCCGGCGCAGGCGACCAGCCGCGTGCGGCCGTTCGACAGCACGTCGAGCGAGGCCCACTCGTAGGCGAACACCAGCGGATTGCGCAGCGCGAACGAGCCCATGCAGGCCGGGCCGAGCAGCACCCGTTCGGTGCGGCCCGCGACCGCGGCAAGCAGCGTCAGCGCATCGAGCCTGCGGTTGACGAACAGCGCATCGCCGCACCACACCAAATCCATCACCGGAGACGCCTCGACCGCGTCCGCCTGCATGAGCAGGTCTTTGGCGGCGCAGAGCCCGACCAGGACGCCGCGGTTCGACAGCGTGATGCCGAAGTTCATTATTGTTCTGCCGTTATTGTTGAAGCACGGCCATAAAGTCGCATTGCACCAGCACGCCCTCTTCCATCGGCACCTCCATGATCTGGCGCGCCGGGCGCGAGGCCGGGTCGGGAAACATCTTCACCCATTCCGTATTGATGGGCGGCCGCGACAGCGCCTCCATCCAGAACGTCACCTTGACGATGTCCTCGATCGTCGCGCCGCCCTTCTCCGCGGTGATCCGCATGTGGTCAAACATCAGGGCGCACTGCTGCTCCAGCGTCGCAGCAAGCTTCTGCGTGGCGGGATCGACGCCGCGGATCAAGCCTGACACCAGGATGTTGCCGATCCGGCTGGCATTGGGGATCGGACTGCGATGCGAGAACTCGTCGATATAGATGCTGCGCCGCGCCACGGTGGCTCCCCGAAATTGCTCAGGCCTTGCGCAAAACTATAGCGGCGGTTGACGGCTGCATCCATCGCGGCCGCAGCCCAGGTGTGACGGCATGGCAGCCAATCGGCGGTCAAAGCCTCTCGTCATCCGCCCGCGCCTTGTCCTAGAGTCCGCCAAAGCGCGCGTTGGGAGGTTGTGTGTTTCGCGACGTCGAGAGTTTGCTCCGCCCCAAGGTGATCGCGATCGTCGGAGCGTCCGATTCCAGCCGCGGGGGCTGGGCGCAGGAAATTTACGACAACCTCGGACACTGCGGCTTCCCGGCCAAGCTTTATCTGGTCAATCCCAAGCGCAAGGAGCTGTGGGGCCGGCCGGTCTATCCGGACTTCTCCTCGATTCCGGAGCGCGTCGACCTCGCGCTCACCATCGTCCCCTCGCCGTCCATCCCTGACACCCTCACCGAAGCCGCCGGCAGCGGCCTGAAATGCGCGCTGATCTACGCGGCGCAGTTCGGCGAAGGCGGAGATCCGGAAGGCCAGGCCCGCGCGCAGGCGCTGAGAAAGCTCTGCGACAGCGGGCTTCGCATCTCCGGCCCGAACTGCATGGGCTCGCTCGCGCTGCGCGAGAAGCTGCTGCTCTATCCCGCCAAGCGCGTCCGCGCGCTGCGTCCCGGCTCGGTCGGCGTGGTGTTCCAGTCCGGCGGCACATTCCAGTTCTGGCTGCAGCAGGCCTCGATGCGCGGCCTCGACTTCTCCTACGCGGTGTCGAGCGGCAACGAGCTCGACCTCGATCTCGCCGACTACATCAGCTTCCTGGTCGATGATGAGCACACCAGGATCATCTCCTGCATGGTCGAAGGCATTCGGCGGCCGCAGGCGTTCATGGCCGCGGCGCAGAAGGCGCTCAAAGCGCGCAAGCCCATCGTTCTGGTCAAGCTCGGCCGCAGCGAGCGCGGCAAGGCGGCGGCCGCGAGCCACACCGGCGCGATCGCCGGCGATGACGCGGTGTTCGACGCCGTCTGCCGCAAGTACGGCGTGGTGCGCGTCCCCTCACTCGACGACCTGATCGAAACCAGCCTTGCCTTCACGCAGAACCGCCTGCCGAAGGGTCCGCGCATCGCGATGGCCTGCTACTCCGGCGGCGCCAAAGGCCTGATCCTCGATTACGCCGGCGACCACGGCGCCGAGATGGCGCCCCTCACGCCGGATACCAAAGCCAAAGTGCTCGGCATGATCGATCCCGGCCTCGCCGCGGAGAACCCGCTCGACGTCGGCCCGACGGTCGGCGTGCAGGCGGCGAAGTTCGCCGAAATCTGCAAGGCGGTGTGCGCCGATCCGACCGTGGACCTGGTGACCGTGCAGGGCCTGGTGCCGGTCAATCCCGACGATCCGTTCAACCCCGACCCGCTCAAGAGCGTCGCGGCTTCGACCGACAAACCGGTTCTGGCATTCGGCCGCATCGCACAGAACGCATCCGAGACGAGCCGCAAGTTCCAGAGCGAGACGGGCGTGCCGTTCATCCAGGGCTTGCCGGAGACGGTGCGCGCCTTGCAAGCGCTGGTGCACTACGCGGCAGCGCTGCGGCTTGGCGTTCCCGCGTTGTCCGAACCGCGCGGCGGCGCGACCGATCTGGACGCTACCGCGCTCGGCACGCTCCTCGCAGCAAACGGTCTGACGCCACCGCGCAGCGAGCTCGCCAGGACGGCAGATGAAGCCTCGGTGAAAGCGGCGGCGATCGGGTTTCCGGTCGCGGTCAAAATCGTTTCGCCGCAAGCCACTCACAAGACCGAGGTCGGCGGCGTATCGCTGAACGTCGCGGATGGGAACGCGGTACGCGGGGCGGCAGCCGCCATGGCGCTGCGCCTCGCCTCCTATGATCCGCGAGCCAACATTGAAGCCTTCCTGGTGCAGGAAATGGTCGACGGCCTGGAGATGATCTTGGGCGTACGCGAGGACCCGCAGTATGGCCCGATCATCGTGGCCGGCCTCGGCGGCGTGACGGTCGAGGTCCTCAAGGACGTGGCGATCCGCCTCCTCCCGATCGATGAGGAAACGGCGCGGGACATGATCCGCTCGCTGCGCGGCGCTGCCCTGCTCGGCGCGTTCCGCGGGCGCGCGCCGCGCGACACCGAGGCAGTCGTGCAGGCGATGGTCGGACTGTCGCGCATTTTCACCGAGCACCGGGACACATTGTCCGACATCGAGATCAATCCCATGATCGTGCTTGCCGAGGGCCAGGGCGTCCGCGCAGTCGACGTCCGCACCGTCGCGCGCAGCGCCGGGAGGAGCCAAACGCATGAACGCCGACAACGGCTTTGCCAACGATATGAATTTCGAGCTTCCGGAGGAAATCCGGATGCTGAAGGAAACCGTGCGCAAGTTCGTCGACAAGGAGATGATCCCGATCGAGCGGACCGGCCGCGACGGCCACAAGCTCAAGCCGGAGGTGCGCGCCGACCTCGAGAAGAAGGCGACGGCGCTCGGGCTCAACGGCTACGACGTGCCGCAGGAATACGGCGGCCAGGGTCTCGGCATTCTCGCCAAAGCCGTCGTGTGGGCCGAGCTCGCGCGCAGCATCCTGCTGCCGACCCGCGGCCGCGACGTGTTCGGCCCCGCGGTGAGCCCGATGCTGTATCACCTCAACGAGGAACAGAAGAAAAAGTACCTGCTGCCGACCATTGCCGGGAAATACAAATGGTGCCTGGCCCAGACCGAGCCCGACGCCGGCGGCGACCCCGGCGCATGCGCACCACCGCCGTGCGGCAAGGCGACCACTACGTCGTCAACGGCACCAAGCGCTTCATCACCGGCGCCGACGAAGCGGACTTCGCGCAACTGATCGCCGCGACCGACCGGGCCAAAGGCTCGCACGGCGGCATCTCGGCATTCCTCGTTGACATGAAGTCGCCGGGCATCAAGCTGCTGCGGCCGCAGGAGCTGGTGATCGACGACCGGCCGTGGGAAATCTCCTTCGAGAACGTCAAGGTGCCGGCCGAGAACCGGATCGGCGAGGAAGGCGACGGCTTCAAGCACGCGCAGAACTGGATCAACCTCGGCCGGCTGCGGCACGGCGCGCGCGGCATCGGCGTGATCGAACGCTGCCTGGAGCTCGGCGCCGGCTACGCCAAGCAGCGCGTCACCTTCGGCAAGCCGCTGGCCGAACGCCAGGCTGTGCAATGGATGCTGGTCGACAGCTACATGGAGCTGCATCAACTCCGCCTGATGGTCTACGACGCGGCGTGGAAATACGACCTGGGCCGCGACATCCGCACCGAGGCCTACATGGCGAAGATTTTCGGCGACACGCAATCGTTTCTCGCCGCCGATCGCTGCATGGAGATCCACGGCGGCATGGGGCTGGCAACCGACCTGCCGATCGAAAAAATGTGGCGCGATCAGCGCAGCATGATGATCACCGAGGGCCCGATCGAAATCCTCAAGATGACGCTGGCGCGGCATGTGCTGCGCACCTACGGTTGATGAAACGGAAAATGAGAGGAGTGGCCGATGGCTGAGTACAAGTACGAGTTCGTGAACGTCAAAATCCGCGACGGCATCGCGTGGACCGCGCTCAATCGCCCGGAGAAGCGCAACGCCATGAGCCCTCAGCTCCACTACGACATGGACGACGCGCTCCGCCGCCTCGAGACCGACGACGACGTCAAGGTCGTGGTGGTGACCGGCGAAGGCGGCAACTTCAGCGCGGGACAGGATCTGCAGAAGTTCTTCCGCGAGCTGGAACGCAATCCCGGAAGAGAAGAAAAAGGCTGCCGCCGCCGCCAATCGCTGGCGCTGGGAGAGGATTTATCAGTACGACAAACCGACGATCGCGATGGTGCACGGCTTCTGCGTCGGCGGCGCGTTCATGCAGCTTCTGGCGTGTGATTTTGCCATCGCCGCGGAGAACGCCACGTTCTCGCTCTCCGAGGTGAACTGGGGCATCCTGCCCGGCGCTCTGGTGTCGAAGGCGGTGTCCGACACGGTGCTGCCGCGTCACGCGCTCTACTACGCATGCCTGGGCGATCCGTTCGACGGCAAGGAGGCCGCGCGCATCGGCATGATCAATTACGCGGTGCCGCTGAACAAGCTCGAGGGCGCCGTCACCGACCTCGCCGAGCGGCTGATGAAGAAGAGCCCGGCGGTGCTGCGCGCCACCAAGCAGGCCATCCGCCACTGCCGGACGATGGATGTGGCGCAGTCCTACGAGTACCTCGCCGCCAAGGGCCAGGCGATCCGCGCCGGCGACAAGGAAGACTCCTACAACACGGGGCTGCGCCAGTTCCTCGACGAGAAGACCTACAAGCCGACCTACGAGCCGTTCAAGCTCGGCACCATGCTGACCGATCAGCGCAAGAAGTGATCGCAGGCGGGGACTTGTCGTCGCAGGGTCCCCGCCGCGGCGGCGCAGCCTTGGCGCACTTCATCCGCGCTGTTAGGCTTTCGGAGCCGCCATCAAGAGCGGCCAGATCGAGTGGGAGAGCGATATGTTCCGCAGAGCATTGATTGCCGGTCTGGCCACGCTTGCGATTGCCGCGCCTCAAAGCGCGCTTGCCCAGATGTACAAGGGCAAGACGGTCACGATGATCATCAACTATCCGGCGGGCGGGCCGACCGACATCGAAGGCCGCATCATCGCGCATCATCTCCCCACGCACATTCCCGGCAAGCCCAACGTCATCGTCAAGAACATGGGCGGCGCCGGCGGCATGATCGGTTCGAACTTCCTCGGCGAGATCGCCAAGCCCGACGGCGAGACGTTCGGCTTCTTCACCTGGAATCCGATCGCGGAATTGCTGGGCGATCCCGGCATGCGGGTGCGCTTCTCGGCATTCGAACTGCTCGGCGGCGTGCAGAACCCGGTGGTTGTCTATGCGCGCAAGGACACCGCGCCCGGCCTCAACACGGCCGCCGACCTGATGAAGGTCAAGGAGATCAAAACGCTCTCGCTCGACACCCACAACACCAACACGGTGCATCAGGCGCTCGCGCTCGACGTGCTGGGCGTCAAGTTCAAGGCGGTGACCGGCTACAAGGGCCTGAAAGAGGTCGAGACCGCGATCCTGCAGAACGAAGGGCAACTGGCGAACTCGTCGCTGCCCGGCTGGCGCGCCTCGATCGAGCCGACCATGATGAAGCAGGGCATCGTCATCCCGCTCTGGCAGGTCGCGCCGCCGGTCAAGGGCGCCTACCCGCGCAGCCCCGCGGTGCCGGAGATCCAGACCTTCGAGGAGTATTACGCCACGGCGAACCCGGGCCAGAAGCCGTCCGGCGTCAACTATCAGGCGATGCGCGCGGCGATCGATGCGCAGACCGCGATGTTCCGCACCTTCTTCATGCCGCCGAAGGCCAACAAGGAGGCCATCGCAATCATGCGCGCGGCGATCGAGTTGTTGTGGAAGGACCAGGCCTTCATCAAGGACTACGCCAAGGCGGTGCGCTCCGATCCGGTGCTGGTGTCGGGCGCGGACGGCGAGACCATCATGAAGAGTCTTGCCGACGTCAGCCCCGACATCCGCACGTTCCTGCAGAACTACGGCAACAACCTCGCGAAGCGATAACCGCGCGGGGCGCGACGGAAATCCATCATGCTTGACGCCGCCATGGCCGGGCTGATCGCCGCGGTGCAATGGCCGGCCGTCGGTTACCTGTTCCTCGGCATCGCGCTCGGGCTTTACTTCGGCGCGGTGCCCGGCCTGTCCGGGCTAACCGGCATGGCGATCCTGCTGCCCTTCACGTTCGGCATGGACCCGGTGTCGGCGTTTTCGTTCCTGCTCGGCATGTACGCCGTCACCACGACTAGCGACAGCGTCACCGCGATCCTGATCGGCGTACCGGCGGGAGCGGCGGCGCAGGCCACCGTGCTCGACGGCTATCCGATGGCGAAGCGCGGCGAGGCCGGCCGCGCGTTTGGCGCGGCGTTCACCTGCTCGGCGATCGGCGGCGTGCTTGGCGGGTTGTTCATGGGGCTCTCGGTGCCGATCGTGCAGCCGCTGGTGCTATCGTTCGCCAAGCCGGAATTCTTCATGCTGGGGCTGCTCGGCCTCACCATGGTCGGCTCGCTGAGCGGCCGCTCCGTGCTCAAGGGCATGACGGTCGCGGGGCTGGGCCTGCTGCTCTCGCAGATCGGCTACGCCGAGCAGATCGCGATCCCGCGCTACTGGCTCAACACCACCTATCTGCTCGACGGCCTGCCGCTGGTGCCGGTGGTGCTCGGCCTGTTTTCGCTTCCCGAGCTGGTGGCGCTTGCCGTCTCCAACCGCTCGATCTCCGACGTGCCGCGCGCCAAGATTTCCGGCGGCATCATGGACGGCGTGAGGGATTGCTTCATCCACTGGTGGCTGCTGCTGCGTTCATCCGTCATCGGCATCTACATCGGCATCCTGCCGGCGTTAGGGCCCACCATCGCCGACTGGGTGGCCTACGGCCATGCCGTGCAGAGCGCCAAGGACAAGTCGCAGTTCGGCAAGGGCGACGTGCGCGGTGTGATCGCGCCGGAGGCGGCGAACAATTCGGTGAAAGGCGGCGACCTGGTCCCGACCGTTGCCTTCGGCATCCCCGGCAGCGCCGCGATGGCGATCCTGCTCGGCGCGTTCCTGATCCAGGGCCTCACGCCCGGCCCCGAGATGCTCACCACCAAGCTCCACATCACCTTCAGCATGATGTGGACGCTGATCTTCGCCAACATCATCGGCGCGCTGCTGCTGATGGCCTGGGCCAACCAGCTCCAGAAGATCGTCTTCATCCCCGCCAATTTGATCCTGCCCGGCATCACCTTTTTCGTGCTGATCGGCGCCTGGACCGCCGGCAACAACATCGGCGACTGGATCACGCTGCTGGTGTTCGGCGTCATCGGCCTCATTATGAAGCGCGCCGGCTGGCCGCGCGCTCCTCTCATCCTCGGCTTCATCCTCGGCCGCATCATGGAGAACTCGCTGCACATCAGCATGCAGGCCTATGGCATCGGATTCATCACGCGGCCGATCTGCCTGGCCCTGCTCGCGGCGATCGTCATCACTCTGTTCTACGCGGTGCGCTCGCATCTGCGCATGAAGCGCGACACCAGCACAGTGGACGTCACCGACGCCGAAGCCGGCGAGCCGCGGCTCTCGCTCGGCCTCGCGATCGGCATCTGCCTGCTGCTGATCTATGCCATCGCGACCGCGTTCTCCTGGCCGCCGATCGTGCGGCTGTTCCCGCTGGCGTTCAGCATTCCCGCCCTGCTGCTCGCGCTGTTTGCGGTCTATTTCGACTGGCGGGCCATCCGCCTCGCGCCGGCCGCCGCCGCTTGGAGCGCGGCGAATTCCGTCGAACTCATCCGCACGTTCAAGTTTTTCGGCTGGCTCGCGGGCATCGTGGTCGTCACGGTCCTGCTCGGCCAGCACGTCGCCTTGCCCGCTTTCGTCCTGCTCTATCTGCTGGTCTGGGGCAGCTACGGCTGGAAGCTCGCGCTGACCTACGCCGCCGCCAGCCTCGGCGTCCTTGTGCTGCTGTTCGACTACATGTCGCCGACGATCTGGTATCCGGCGCTGCTGCTGCGCTGGTGGTGATATGGCAAGATCCCGCTCATCGCTCGGACTGTTCGGCATCTTCGGCCGCTCGGCCGACCTTCGCCAGATGGACCAGGCGCTGCGCTCGGTCGACGTTCACCCGCGGATGGTTCCCGAGGCGGTCAAGCTCACCGCCGTGGCGCTGCTCAAGGATCACGCCATCGGCCCGGAGCCAGCGCCGCAATCTTATCGCGCGGCCGCCGAAATCGTCGCCTATTGCATGATCGGCGCCGACGGCTTTGCCGGCGCCAACGGCGACGACCTCACCCAGGCCGTGGAGCGGCGCATCGAGGCGGCGCTGGACAAGCCCGACGGCCTCGACGCGCAACTGGTGCTGCTGACGCTGCACGCCAAGATCATCCAGCCGAGCGTGGTGCATCAGTTCCAGATCGAGAGCGCGAGCGAGTAGCGTGCGTTGACAGCCCCAGGCCGCAGACGCAACCTAACTGCCGCCGCGTCGGGGAGTTGAGAATGAACCTTGGCTTTTTCACCATGCCGGTCCACCCGCAGGGCCGGAACTATGCCGAGACCCTGAAGGAGGACCGCGAGGCCTTCATCCTCGCCGACCGGCTCGGCTACACCGAAGGCTATTGCGGCGAGCACCTCACCGACGAGGTCGAGAACATCCCCAACAGCATGATGTTCATCGCCACGCTGCTCGGCGCCACCAAGCAGATCAAGCTCGGCACCGCGGTGATCAACCTGCCGCACAGCCATCCCGCCATCATCGCCTCCAACGCAGCCATGATCGACAACCTGTTCGAGGGCCGCTTCATCATGGGGATCGGCGCCGGCGTCCTGCGCTCCGACGCCGAGGCGCTCGGCATCCTCGACCTGAACCGGCAGGAGATGTTCGTCGAGGCGATCGACCAGGTGCTGGCGATCTGGGCCAGCGACCCGCCCTACAACATCAAGGGCAAGTACTGGACGATCTCGACCGAGAAGACGCTGTGGCCGGAGGTCGGCGTCGGCAGCATCGTGAAGCCCTACCAGAAGCCGCATCCGCCGATCGTCGGCACCGCATCGGACCCGGACTCCAAGGGATTGATCGCGCTGGGCAAGCGCGGCTGGGGCCCGGTGTCGTCGAACCTGCTGCACGCCAACTGCCTCGGCAACCACTGGGTCAACTACGCCAAAGGCGCGGCGGAAGGCGGCCATCCCGCCGATCGCGCGATCTGGCGGGTCGGGCGCTCGATCTTCGTCGCCGACGACGACAAGACAGCGCGTGCCTACGGCGGCGATGACGCGAAAAGCCCGTATCGCTTCTACATCAAACAGCTTCTCGCCAAGCTGGCGCGCTTCAAGCGCCTGGCAGCGCTCAAGAGCCGGCCCGACATGCCGGACGCCGATGTCACGCTTGATTATGCGGTCGACAACCTGGTGATCCGCGGCACCGTCAACCACGTGGTCGACCGGATCCTGGCGATGCGCGAGACGATCGGCGACTTCGGCACGCTGCTCTACTGCGGCAAGGACTGGACCGATCCGGGCTTGAGCCGCCGTTCCATGGAGTTGATGGCCGAGAAGGTGATGCCCGCGGTGAATGCCGCGATTGGCCGGCCGGTGGCGGCGGAGTAACGAAATGCCGATCAACACGCAAACCTTCTCCGGTCCCGACCGGTTCGGCTATCTCGCCCTGCCGGAAAGCCCGGCGCGCGCGGGCATGCTGATCCTGACGACCATCTTCGGCATCAACGAATTTGCCCGCGGTTATGCCGACATGCTGGCGAAGAACGGCATCACGGCCGCGGTCTGGGACATCAATTCCGGACTGCCGCTGACCGCGGATTACCAGGAGTGCATCAGCCGCGCCCGCACGCTGACGGACACCGGCGTCGCCGCCATGCTGGACGAGTGGCTCACGTTCATGCGTGGCGACCTGAACCTCACCTCGATCGGTACGGTTGGCTTCTGCATCGGCGGCCGCTTTGCGCTGCTGCTGTGTGCCAAGGATAAGCGCATGAAGACCTGCGTAGCCGCCTATCCATCCATCGAAAATCCGCGGCTCGCCAACCAGGAGCTCGATGCTGTGGCGCTGTCCGCACAGATCGAATGTCCCGTCCACATCGTGCAGCCGGGCAAGGACCACGTCTCCAGCGTGGAGACGTATGCAGCGCTCAACGGCACCCTGCTCGGGCGCGCCGCGCCGAGCGTCCTGCAATACCATCCGGTCGCCGAGCATGGCTTCATGCACCGCCCTCAGCCGGAGGAGAACCAGAAGGCCACCGCGCTGGCCGCGCCGCAGATGCTGGCGTTCATCAAAGCTTGCCTGAACTGATCCAAGGAGCTTGTCGTGAGCGATCTGTCCATCGACGAACTGCGCAAGAAGATGCTGGGCAAGAAGCTCTGGGTCATCATGACCAAGCGCGTGGTGCCGCTCGAAGAGGTGCAGAAGCACACCAAGGCGCATCTGCTGCACCAAATCAAGCTGGAGAAGGACGGCATCATGTATGGTGCGGGTCCGGCGGTCGCGCCCGGCGCGTCCGAGGCTTCGTTCGGGCTTATCGTCATCCGCGCCAAGGACGAAGCCGAAGCGCGCCGCATCGCCGATGCAGATCCGATGCACAAGGAAGGCGTGCGGACGTACGAGCTCTATCAATGGACGATGAATGAGGGCCGGCTCAACATCAGCATCGATTTTTCGGACCAGACGTACAGGTTGGACTAGATTTTTTCTTCAAAATGAAGCGGCATCAGTGGCACGCTTCCTCTCCCCGCAAGCGGTGAGAGGTACGCAACCTCACCGCCCTGCTCAATTCGACGCCCGCAAGCCCATCCGCTGCAGCCGCGGCAGCACCTCGTCGCGGAAAAACGGCAGGTCGTCGAGATAATTGACAAACGAGACCGCAATGCCGCGCAGGCCCGCGCGGCCGACCGTGGCGAGCTCCTCGGCCACCTTGTCGGGCGTGCCGACGTAGGGAAATCCGCCGATCGAAGTGCCGGCGAAGAAGTTCCGCTTCGCATCGTATTCGGCTGGCGGCGTGTTCTGCCGTGTGATGTTGCGCAGCTCCAGCATGCGCTCCACCGCGCCCCAGTCCGCGTTCTCGATGTTAGCGTAGTGGTAGAACTCGTCGGCCTCTTTCTGCGTCGCGCGGCACACCACCTGGCCGACGGTGTAGACCTCGACCTCGCGGCCGAGCGAGCGGGCCTGCGCCTTCACCTCCTGCACCTTCTTGGCGGCAGCATCGAGCGAGGCGCGGATATCGGACGTCGCGGTGAAGAACGCATCGCAATTGCGCAAGGCGAACGCCTGCCCGGTGCCCGACGAGCCCGCGTTCATGATCAGCGGCCGCGTCTCGCCGTAAGGCTTGGGGAACGCGCGAACCCCCTTGAGCTTGAAGAAGCGCCCCTCGAAATCGAACGTGCCGGGCTCGGTCCAGGCGCGCCTCACCGCGCCGAGCCATTCCTCGGCATATTCGTAGCGCGTCTCATGGTCGCGCTGCTCCACGCCGAACATTTCGAACTCGCCCTCGTTCCAGCCGGCGACGATGTTCAGCGCGAAACGGCCCTCGCCGATGTGATCGGCGGTGACGAACTCCTTGGCGGCGATGATCGGATGGAACAGCGGCGCATGGATGGTGCCGAACACGGTGATGCGCTTGGTCGCGGCCAGCAGCCCGCAGGCCCAGGTCATGGTCTCGAGCGTGCTGCCGTGAAAATCGGTGTCGCCGCCGTAGCCCTTCCAGCGGCCGATCGGCAGCATGAAGTCGATGCCGGCCTCGTCCGCCATCTTGCCGAGCGCGAGACAGTCCGGCCAGCTCGCGGTCCAGCGCTCCGGCGCCTTGGTCGCCGTGCGCGACGACGAGCAGTTCGAGCCGAACATGCCGATCTTGAGCGCGTTGGCGTTGTACATCGCCAGCCGCTCTTGCATCGATCCGGTCGGGGCCAGCAACGCTACCTCCTTCCGCCGCGGCGTCCGGCGCCTACTCCTTGTCCATGCCGGACGCCTTGATGACCTTGGCCCACTTGTCGCGTTCGCCGCGGTAGAACTTGTCGAATTCCTCGGCCGTGCCGGGCAGCGGCGCAAAGCCCTGCGCGGCAAGCGCCTTCTGGATCTCCGGCAATTCCACCGCCTTGCGATTGGCCTCTTCCAGCCGCTGGACGATCGCGGGCGGCATGCCGGCCGGCGCGCTGACGCCCATCCAGAGCCGCACGTCGAAGCCGGGGATGGTCTCCGCGACGGTCGGCAGGTCGGGGAACGCGGGATCGCGCTTCGGACCGGTGGTGGCGAGCCCGATCAGACGGCCATCCCGCACGAGCGCCTGGACCGGCGCGATCGAGGAGAACATCACCTTGACCTCGCCCGACAGCAGGTCCTTCACCGTCTCGGCGCCGCCCTTGTAGTGCACCGGCTTCATCTTGGTGCCGGCCTCCATATTGAAGAACTCGGAGTTGAGGTGCGTCGCCGAGCCGCGGCCCGCGGTGGCGTAGAGGATCTCGTTCGGCTTCGACTTGGCGAGCGCGATGAAGTCCTTGAGGTTCTTCACGCCGAGCGAAGGATGCACCACCAGGATGTTGGCGGTTTCCGCCTGCGGACCGATTGCCATCAGGTCCTTGCCGAGCGAAACCTTGATCGACTTGGACAGCGTCTCGTTGACCGCAGTGGCGAGCGGCGTGTTGAGCAGCGTATAGCCGTCGGGCTCGGACCGCGCCGCGGCTTCGGCCGCGATCATGCCGCCGGCACCGGTCCGGTTCTCGATGACGACCTGGCCGCCGAGGATTTCGCCCATCTTGGCGCCGACCACGCGCGCGATGAGGTCCGAGGGTCCGCCGGGCGCGAACCCGACCAGGATCTTGATCGGCTTGTTCGGGAAGTTGGCCTGCGCCAATGCAACGCTGGGGAATGCGGCTGCGGTTCCGGCGGCCGCGGCCATCACAATCGCCTGCCTTCGATTCCAATGATGCCGCATGTCGTCCTCCCGTTTGCATTTGAGTTTGCAGGCCTCGGCACGCGCAAGCAAGCCTTGTCCCTGGAAGCCTTGCCATGCGTACAGGCGCACTTAACATGCCCGCCAGCGGGGAAATGCGAGGCATCATGGCGGACAAGGAAAAGATCGGCGTCGTCGGCACCGGGCGGATGGGCCTGGCCATCACCAAGCACCTGATCAAGCACGGCTACGCAGTGATCGGGCAGGACATCGACGCGAAGGCGATCGATGCCGCGCGCGCGGCGGGCGCGGAGGCCGTGAAAACGCCCGCCGAGGTCGGCAAGGCGGCGACGTTCGTCATCGTCGCGGTCGGCTATGACGAGGAAGCTGCCGCGGTGATGCTCGACAAGGGAGGGTTGCTCGAAACCATGCGTCCCGGCTCGGTCATCTCGGTGTCGTCCACCTGCACGCCGGACCACGTCAAGATGCTGGCGGAACGCGCCCGCGAGAAAGGCGTCGACCTGCTCGATGCGCCGATCTGCCGGGGGCAGATGGCGGCCGACGCCGGCACCATGTTGACCCTGTGCGGCGGCAGCGAAGCCGTGTTCAAGCGCGCCGAGCCGATTCTGCGCACCTTTTCCTCCGACGTCGTGCTGCTCGGCGACGTCGGCGCCGGGCAGTTCGGCAAGGCGCTGAACAACTTCCTGCTCTGGGTCAACGGCGTCGCGCTGATCGAGGCCGGCCGGCTCAGCGAAGCCAACGGCATGGACCTCGTGAAGCTGCGCGAAGCCTTGCTGATCTCGTCCGGCGCCTCCGACGCATTGAAGAACTGGGAGAACGTGTCGTTCACCTGGGCGCTCAAGGACATGCAGATCGTCATCAAGATGGCCGACAAGGCCGGGCTGTCGCTGCCGATCGCCGGCGCCATCAAGGAACTGGTGAAGGAAGGCCGCCGCATCAAGCACAGCAATCCGCCGGACTGGACCGGGCGGAACCGCTGAACCGCGGGCGACGTCGGGATTCTCCACAAACCGTGGCACCCGCGGCCCTACCGCGCGGCGGTCCGCCTGTGCCATCATTGGAACCAGTGCAAACGTCCTTTCAAGCAAATCAGGCCGGAGCCGGTGCAATGCCTCGCGATGAACCGGATATCGCGCTGTCGCAGCCGTCCGCCGACGAGATCAAGACCACCACCTGCTACATGTGCGCCTGCCGCTGCGGCATCCGGGTGCACCTGAAGGACGGCAAGGTCCGCTACATCGACGGCAACCGCGATCATCCGGTCAACAAGGGCGTGATCTGCGGCAAGGGCGCGTCCGGCATCATGACGCACACCTCGCCGTCGCGGCTGCGCGCGCCACTCAAGCGCGTCGGCCCGCGCGGCTCCGGCGAATTCGAAGAAATCTCCTGGGACGAGGCGCTGGCGACCGCGACGGACTGGCTGCGCGAGGTGCGCGCGCGCGACCCGAGCCGGCTCGCCTTCTTCACCGGCCGCGACCAGAGCCAGGCGCTGACCGGCTGGTTCGCGCAGCAATACGGCACGCAGAACTTCGCCGCGCACGGCGGCTTCTGCTCGGTCAACATGGCGGCGGCCGGGCCTCTACACGTTCGGCGGCTCGTTCTGGGAGTTCGGCGAGCCGGACTGGGAGCACACCCGCTATTTCATGATGTTCGGCGTGGCCGAGGATCATGCCTCGAACCCGATCAAGATGGCGCTCGGCAAGCTCAAGGCCAAGGGCGTCAAGTTCGTCGCCGTCAATCCGGTCCGCACCGGCTACGGCGCGATCGCCGACGAATGGATCGGCATCCGGCCCGGCACCGACGGGTTGTTCGTCGGCTCGCTGATCCACGAGTTGATGCAGGCCGAGAAGATCGATCTCGAGTATCTGGTGCGCTTCACCAACTCGCCGTGGCTGGTGATCCATGATCCAGGGTCCGCCGACGACGGACTGTTCGCCCGCGATGGCGACGGCAAGCCGCTGGCGTTCGACCGCAAGAGTGGAACGCATCGTCGATGCGACGCGCTCGGATATCGCGCCCGCGCTGACCGGCACATTCAAGCTCGCGGATGGCCGCAGCGCGCGGCCCGCCTTCGCGCTGATCGCGGAGCGCTATCTCGCCGACGACTTATGCGCCCGAAACGACCGCGGCGACCACCGGCGTGCCGGCGGAAACCATCCGGCGCATCGCGCGCGAGCTTGCGCAAGCGGCGTTCGAGCAGCAGATCACGCTCGACATCCCGTGGACCGACTGCGACCGGCCGCCGGCACGAGAAGACCGTCGGCCGGCCGGTCTCGATGCATGCCATGCGCGGCATCTCCGCGCATTCCAACGGCTTCCAGACCTGCCGGATGCTGCATCTCCTGCAGATCCTGCTCGGCTCGATCGATTGCCCCGGCGGCTTCCGCTACAAGGCGCCGTTCCCGCGCCCCGCGCCGCCGGCCAACCGCCCGGCCAGGCCGTCGAGGACCGGACACGCCGCTCAAAGGCGCGCCGCTCGGTTTCCCGCAAGGGCCGGAGGACCTGCTGGTCGACGCCGAGCGGCAAGCGCGCAGCGCATCGACAAGGCCTATTCGTGGGACGCGCCGCTCGCCGCGCACGGCCTGATGCACATGGTCATCACCAACGCCGCGAACGGCGATCCCTATCCGGTCGACGTGCTGTTCATGTTCATGGCGAACATGAGCTGGAATTCGTCGATGAACATTCCGGCGGTGCTCAAGCACCTGACGGAAACCGATCCGGCGACCGGCGAGTACCGCATTCCGAAGATCATCTACTCGGACGCCTATTCATCCGAGATGGTCGCCTACGCC
Organism: uncultured Alphaproteobacteria bacterium; assembly: GCA_963711955.1. Lineage (GTDB taxonomy): Bacteria > Pseudomonadota > Alphaproteobacteria > Rhizobiales > Xanthobacteraceae > Z2-YC6860. The sequence goes on from CAVQGC010000021.1 coordinate 114,595, forward strand.
GACCTGATCCTGCCCGACACGACCTATCTGGAGCGCTGGGACTGCATCTCGCTGCTGGACCGCCCGATCTCCGGCGCCGGACGGCCCGGCGGACGCGATCCGCCAGCCGGTGGTTCGAGCCCGACCGCGACGTGCGCGGCTTCCAGAGCGTGCTGCTCGACATCGGCGCGCGGCTCAAGCTGCCGGGCTTCGTCACCGACGACGGCAAGCCGCGCTATCCCGGCGGCTATGCCGACTACATCGTCAATCACGAGCGCATGCCCGGCATCGGGTCGCTTGGCCGGCTTCCGCGGCGCCGACGGCAAAAGCTACGGGCGCGGCGCGCCCAACCCGAAGCAGCTCGACGCCTATATCGAAGCCGGCTGCTTCCATCATCATCATCTGCGCCCGGAGCAGCGCTACTACAAGCACGCCAACCAGGCGTATCTCGACTGGGCCAAGCAGGTCGGCTTCATCGGCGATGCCAAGCCGGTGGTGTTCCAGCTCTATCTCGAATCGTTGCAGAAATTCCGCCTCGCCGCGCAAGGCCACGGCACGATCGTGCCGCCCGCCAGCCATCGCGCGGCGGATCGAGAAATATTTCGATCCGATACCGTTCTGGTATCCGGCGTTCGACGGCACGGACGAGCATGACGTTTCCGTTTTCGGCCGTCACGCAGCGGCCGATGCACGTCTACCATTCGTGGGGCTCGCACAACGGCTGGCTGCGCCAGATCACGGCGGAGAATTGCCTCTACATGCACCGCGAGTCGCGCGCGGCAGCTCGGCATCGCCGATGGCGACTGGGTCTGGATCAAGAGCGCGATCGGCCGCGTCAAAGGCCGCGTGCGGCTGATGGACGGCGTCAATCCGGATACGGTGTGGACCTGGAACGCGATCGGCCGGCGCGACGGCGCCGCGGCGCTCGATCCCGGCGCGCCGGAGGCGACGCGCGGCTTCCTGCTCAATCATCTGATCACGGAGCTGCTGCCGGAGCGCGAGGGCGGCTACCGCTTCTCCAACAGCGACCCGATCACCGGCCAGGCGGCCTGGTACGATCTGCGCGTCAGCATCGAGAAGGCCGCGGCCGGACGAAGCGCGTGAAACGTCGCCGCGGTTCGAGCCGCTCAAGCCGCCGGTTCCGGCCGAGAAAGAACTGGCGCTATGACCTCGCTCCCCGCCGCTACCGAAAAGAAGCTCGGCCTGGTGATCGATCTCGACACCTGCGTCGGCTGCCACGCCTGCGCGACAAGCTGCAAGGAATGGAACGCCACCGGCTATTCCGCGCCGCTCACCGACCAGGACGCGCACGGGCGCGACCCGCACGGCGCGTGGCTCAACCGCGTGCACTCCTATGAGGTGGGCGACGGCGCGTCAGAGCCGCACGGTGCATTTCCCGCGCTCCTGCCTGCACTGCGAGACGCCGGCCTGCGTGACGGTGTGCCCGACCGGCGCGTCCTACAAGCGCGCCGCCGACGGCATCGTGCTGGTCAATCCGGACACCTGCATCGGCTGCAAGCTGTGCTCCTGGGCCTGCCCGTACGGCGCGCGCGAATACGACTACGACGACGGCGTGATGAAGAAGTGCACGCTGTGCGTCGACCGCATCTACAACGAGACGATGGCGCCGGAGGACCGCATTCCGGCCTGCGTGCGCGCCTGCCCGACCGGCGCGCGGCACTTCGGCGATCTCGGCGATCCGGCACAGCGCGGTGTCGCGTCTGGTCGAAGGAGCGCGAAGGCTTCGATCTGCTGCCGGAGTTCGGCTTCAAGCCGGTCAACAAATATCTGCCGCCGCGTGCGCGCAAGGATCACGCGGCGCCGGGCGCCGCACGCGAGCTGCCGGTCAGCGCTGCGCCTGGCTCAAACAGCCGACCGGTTCTTTGCCTGGGTCGACAAGACCCTGTCGCGCTGAACTCGGCGCACGATGCATCCCGCCTATTCGGTCATCGTCTTCACCACGGCATCGGGCGCCGGCTACGGCCTGCTGATCTGGCTGTCGGCCGGCGTCGCGCTCGGCCTGCTGCCCGCGAACTCCGATGTTCGGCGTTCGTCGGCTTGGGCCTTGCGCTTGCGCTGATCACCATCGGACTGCTGTCCTCGATGGCTGCATCTCGGCCGGCCGGAGCGGGCGTGGCGCGCGCTTCTCGCAATGGCGCTCGTCGTGGCTGTCGCGCGAGGGCGTCGCTGCGCTCGTGACCTATCTTCCAGCCGGCGCGCTCGGCGCTCGGCTGGGTGTTCGGCGAGATCACGGCGGGCCAGACTCGCGGCCGCGGCTTGGCTCGCGGTCGGCTGCGCGCTGGTCACGCTCTGGTGCACCGGGAATGATCTACGCGTCGCTGCCGACCATCCGCGCCTGGCACCATCCGCTGGTCGCGCCGATCTACATCGTGCTGGCGCTGGCAACCGGCGGCGTGCTGCTCTGTGTCCTGCTCGCCGCCTTCGGCCACGACCTGCGTATGGGCCGCCGGCAGTGACAATGCTGGCGCTGGCGGCGGGATGGATTCTGAAGGCGCGCTATTGGACCGCGATCGACAGCGGCCGAGCAGGACGCTACACCGCCGAGGCCGCGACCGGCCTCGGCCATCTCGGCACGGTGCGCCCGCTCGATCCGCCGCACACCCAGCCGAATTTCGTCATGCGCGAGATGGGCTATCAGGTGGCGCGGCGGCATGCGGAGAAGCTGCGCCGGCTGTCCGTTGCGCTGCTGTTCCTGGTGCCGCTCGCGCTGCTGCTCTGGCTGCTCACCCCGCTGCCCGCGTTCGCGCAGGTCATTCTCGCCGTCGTCGCGCTGGCGAGCGCTACAGCCGGCGTCCTGACCGAACGCTGGCTGTTCTTCGCCGAAGCGGAGCACGTCGTGGTGCTCTATTATCGCGGCGGAAGCGCGTGAGGGCTGTATGAAGCGGGACAAGATCGGCATCGCCGTCGTCGGCGCCGGGCGGATCGGCACACTGCGGGCGCGGCTCGCCGCCAAGCATCCGTCGGTGCGCTTCCTCGCGGTGTCCGACCGCGACCCGGCGCGCGCCAAGGCGCTGGCGGAACAAGCCGGCGCCGACTTGCACACCGGCAGCAACGAGGAGATCATCGCCCACCCCGACGTCACCGCCGTGATCGTCTCGACGCCGGAGCAGGAGCACACCAAGCCGATCCTGCAAGCGCTCAAGCTCGGCAAGCCGGTGCTGGTGGAGAAGCCGATCGGCTTTTCGCTCTCCGAGGCAGACACCATCCTCGAAACCCTGCGCGAGACCAAGGGCGACCTGCGGGTCGGCTACAGCCGCCGCTACAAGGAATGCTTCCTGCGCGCCAAGGAACAGATGCTGCAGGGCCGGCTCGGCAAGGTCGTGGGCGGCACCGCGCGCGTTTACAATTCTCGCGCGCAGGCGTTCTCGATCTTGAAGCGCGATCCGCACGCCACGCCGGTGCTCGACGTGCTGACCTACTACGTCGACCTGATGTGCTGGTTCCTCGAGGGCAACCGTCCGGTCGAGGTGGTGGCGCGCGGCCAGCATGGCATCTTCAAGGAGGCGGGCTACGGCGCGCACGACGTGACCTGGGCGATCGTCACCTTCGCCGACGGCGCGGTGATCAACTTCGGCGTCAGTTACGCGCTACCGGCGAACTACCCGACGCTTGGCCAATCCGACCGCGTCGAGCTGCTGGGCAAGGAAGGCACCATGATCATCGACGACGATCATCTGGACCACCTGCTCTATTCTGAAAAAGGCATCCCGCACGCCTATGTGCCCAACCACGGCGTCAACATGGCGTTCCTCGGCAGCAACACGGCGGGTGACTGGGCGGTCGGCGATTTCTGGGGGCCGCTCGGCAACGAGACGCGCGCCTGGCTCGATCATCTGGTAACCGGCGCGCCGACCGTCCACACCACGCCGGAGCAGGCGCGCATCAACCTGGAAACCACCATCGCAATCGAGCGCGCGGTGGCGACCGGGCAGTCGGTGCGGCTGCCGCTGCAGTCGGAGTTCTAGTTTGCGTCGCCATCTGCACGATAGCCGGCAACGGCGCTTCGACGCGCTTCTTATGATCGGCGATCGGCGTGCCAGCCGAGCACGGCCAGCATGACGAAGAAGCCGATCACGTAGGCGACGGCCACGTGCCAGCCGTGGCGCAGCCAGAGCCCGACCGACTTCGCCTCCGGGTACATGTTGGACAGCGCGACGCCGGCGGACGAGCCGAACCAGATCATCGAGCCGCCGAAGCCGACCGCATAGGCGAGGAAGCCCCAGTCGTAGCCGCCCTGCTTCAGCGCCAGCGCGGTGAGCGGAATGTTGTCGAATACCGCCGACACGAAGCCGAGGCCCAGCGCGGTCTGCCATGACGCCAGCGGCAGCTGCTCGACCGGCATCATCGACGCGCAGGTCACCAGCGCGAGCAGGAAGATCGTGCCCTTGAACGTCTCCGGCATGACCTCCCAGTCAGGCCGGCGCAGCGGCGCGGTGACGAGGATGACCACCCAGACCGCCAGCCCGATCACCGGGATGATATCGAGCAGCGCAGGGAATTTCAGGTTGGCGGTGACGTTCGCGAGGATGGCGACGACCAGAATCGCCGCGACGATGAACACGCGCGTCCAATCGATCTGCAAGCCCCGCGGCGCATCCTTCACGATCGGCGAATAGCGGTGCTGCTGGAACGCGGCCGGAATGCCGAAAATGACGATCGCGACGCTCGCCGCGACAAAGGCTTCCAGCACGCTGAGCGGGCTGACGCCGTCGATCCACATCATGGTGGTGGTGGTGTCGCCGACCACGCTGCCGGAGCCGCCGGCGTTCGACGCCGCGACGATGGCGGCGAGATAGCCGATGTGAACTTTGCCGCGGAACACGTGCCGCGCCATGGTGCCGCCGATCAAAGCCGCCGCGATGTTGTCGAGAAAGCTCGAGATCACGGCGACGATGACGAGCAGCGCGAAGGCGCCCTTCCAGTCGTCGGGCAAATAGCCTGGCATCTGCTCCGGGATCCGGCTTTTCTCGAAGTGGCGCGACAGCAGCGCGAAGCCCATCAGCAGCAGGAACAGGTTGGCGAGAATGACCCACTCGTGCTGCATGTGCAGCGCAAGGCCGCCGAGCCCCGAGCCGAATTTGAACCCGGTGAAGACGACCTTGTAGAGCGTGACCGCGGCAAGCCCCGTGAGCGCCACCTCCAGCGTGCGGTTATGAAATATCGCGACGCCGAGCAGCGTTAGCGCGAACAGGATGAAGTCGATGGGAATGCCAAAGAGATAGTGCAGTTGCACCGGGGAGGACGCCGCCGGGGCCGCCAGAGCCTCACCCGCCGTCATCAGAATCGCCAGCACGCAGACCGGCGCGACCATCCGCAGCATTTCATCCCCCGCCCAACGATTGCCTGCAGAACCTGACTGCCCGCGTACCCAATGGCAATACTACCCAAGTGCGGCATCTGTGCCGGGAAAGGCCGCGCCGCTATTCCGTTCCGTAGGCGCGGTTTCCGGCGTCTCCCAGGCCCGGAACGATGAAGGCCTGCTCGTTGAGATGATCGTCGATCGCCGCGGTCCACACCGGAACGTCGGGATGGATGCCACGCAGCCGCTCCAGGCCCTCGGGCGCCGCGATCATGCACACCATGCGGATGCTGCGCGCGCCGCGCTCCTTGAGCCGGTCGATCGCCGCCACGGCGGTGTTGGCGGTGGCGATCACCGGCGATACGACGATCGCCATGCGCTCGGCGAGATCGGTCGGCGTCTTGAGGTAGTATTCGACCGCGACCAGCGTGCCGGGATCGCGGTAGAGCCCGATATGCGCGACGCGCGCCGCCGGAACCAGCTCCAGCATGCCGTCCACCAGCGCCAAGCCGGAGCGCAGGATCGGCGCGAACACCAGCTTCTTACCGCCAATCTTGGGCGACTTGATACGTTTCAACGGCGTTTCGATCTCGACCCAATCGAGCGGCAGATCGCGCGTGACCTCGTAGCAAAGCAGCATTCCAAGCTCGCGGCACAGCTCGCGGAACGACTTTGTCGAAAGGTCTTTCTGACGAAGCAGCGTCAGCTTGTGCTGCACCAGCGGATGACCGACGACCGTGACGCCTTCCATCATGCCCTCCCCGCTCAAAACACCGTGCCGTCGCTGACGATCTTCAACGGCGGCGAGCCGTCGGCACGCAGCCGCGCGGCCGCGATCCGGCCGGCCGTCCAGGTTCCGCCTTGAAGCACTTTCGCCAGCGGCAGCGACTGCCGGTCCTTGCCAAGCTCGGCGCGGACCACGTCGGCGAGCCGGTCCAGCAGCGCGACCGTAAGCGCCCGCCATTCCACCACGAGCTCGGAATCGACGGTGTGCTGGCGCTCCGCTGCGTCCGCGTCGCGCGGGGTCAGAACCCCGGTGTCGATGAACAGCCCGCCGTTGCGGTACTCCGCAAGGCCGGTCAACCCATCAACGTCGGTGACCTCGATACCGGCCTGCTGCAACGGCTCGATCAGCGAGTAGGCGAGCCATTGCGACAGCTTGTGGAACGGAACCAGCCCGTCGGTCTCGTCGCCCACGATCAGCGCCGGGTGCCGCCAGCAATCGCCGAGCGCGATCCCATCGAGCGTCAGCCGCGACGGCCAGATCGCCCCGAAATGCGTCAGCAACTCCGACAGGATGGTTGGAGCGGCAATGCTGTTGCCCTGCGCGAGTGACGCGAGATGATCGAAGAAACCGCCGGGACGCGGCGCGTCCTCGCGCGCGAAGATCGCCGGCCCATTCGTAACCGTCCTGCCAAGCCGCTGCAGCAAAGCGCGGCGGCCTTCAACTCCCATCAACGAGTTTTCGGCGGAGACTTGAAAACCTCGGAGCAGCGATTGCTCCGAAAGCCGAGCGAGCGCACTGCCGTCGGCCCTCAGGGGATCGGTCGGACGGGCTGAAAACGCCCCGTCGCGAAACATGCCGAGACTCGCTAGCGCAAGCCCTTCGGAGCGGCCGATGGCCCGGCCGCTTTCGGCATCATTGAAATGCCAGACCGGCCCGGCTCCGGCGTCGAGCAGCACGCTCACGATCGCAAGGTCGAATGCCGTGCGTGCGCGGGCCGCAACATCGGGCCACTGGTGCTGGCGGGCGATGACGGCCCAGCGATCCTCGCCGCCCACTTCGAAATGACGCCAGCGCGAATGAAATGGGACATCAAGAGAAGGATACGCCTCGCGCGTGGTTGCGATCACAAGTCGCGCGGCATCGCCGAGACGGTCCAGGTCGATGCGAAAGTTCGGCAGCCGATCACCGAGCGACAGCAAACGGTGAGCGCGCTCTCTGACGGCGGCCGCGTTGAGAAGCGACCTTGCGGCGGCCTGCGACGGCACGATCAATACTTCTCGAGCGGCCGGCCGGATGTGTTGAGGTCTTCGGGCTTTGACGGCTGCGGTGTATAGTAGCCGGCAGCCTTCTTGGCCGCGATTTCGACATGCGCATCGGGCGGCACCAGTTCGTCGGGGATCGGAATCCGCTCGACGATCTCGACGCCCTGGCTCACCAATGCGTCGTGCTTCATGTCGCTCATGGAGACGAAGCGGTCGATCCTGCGAACGCCCAGCCAATGCAGCGTGTCCGGCATGAGTTGCTGGAAGCGCGCGTCCTGCACGCCGGCGACGCATTCGGTGCGCTCGAAGTAGGTGGCCGCGGCGTCGCCGCCCTCCTGGCGCTTGCGCGCGTTGTAGACCAGGAACTTGGTGACCTCGCCGAGCGCGCGGCCCTCCTTGCGATTGTAAATGATGATGCCGAACTCGCCCTGCTGGGCGGCGCGCGCGCACTCCTCGATGCCGTGAATCAAATAAGGCCGGCAGGTGCAGATGTCGGAGCCGAACACGTCGGAGCCGTTGCACTCGTCGTGCACGCGGCAGGTGATCTTGGCGCGCGGGTCGGACAGCTTCGCGATGTCGCCGAACAGATAGGCGGTGATGCCGCCGATCGGCGGCAGGAACACGCGCATGTCGGGACGCGTGACAAGCTCGGGGAAGATGCCGGCTGTCTGCTCGAACAGGTTGCGGCGAAGCTGCGTTTCGGTGGTGCCGAACCGCTGCGCGATGCCAGGCAGATACCAGACCGGATCGATCGCGATCTTGACGACCGAAAGGCTGCCGTTGGCATGAACGGCATTGCCGTCAGCCTTCAGCCTGCCGGCGGCCAGCGCATCGCGCATCTCGATCAGGTCGAGCCGCGCGCGCGTGATCGCAATGGACGGCCGGATGTCGAGGCCCTCGGTGATTTCCGGCGTGAACGTATCAGAGGTCAGATGCCCCCACGGATCGAGCGACACGATGCGCTCCGGCTCGCTCCATTGCGGGAACGGGCCGAACACCGCCGCCGGATGTGTGTTGGTGAGATCGGGCCGCCGGATCGGATCGAGCACGCCGGACGAGACCGCGAGCGCGCGGTAGAGTGCGTAAGAGCCACCGTGGCTGCCGATCACGTTGCGCAGGCCGGGCTGCGACACCGTGCCGATCACCGGGCCGCGCTCGCGAGCCGTGGCAGCACCCCAATGAATGGGGAAACGCACCTTCGCCCGCGGGTCGGGGTGCGACGTAAGCCGGATATGATCCTGCCGGTTCGATGAGTTCATCTGACGATCCAAAAGCCCAACGGCCCGCCACGATGACGGGCCGACCGATCAACGCTTCACTAATTGGCAGGCCCGACGCGAACGATCGAGGACCCGCTAAAGCGGTAATATAGCGATGTTTACCTCGCGCCGCCACCAATTCCGCCCCACGTGGTCGGCCGGCGAAAGCGGGAATAAATCAGAAATTTCAGGGTTTCATGAGGCTTGAGCCTCCAAGCAAGGCTTGTGCGTCAAGGATCACGCCCGGGTGCCAGGATGACGTCAAAACGCGCGCAGGACGCCTCGCAACACCAGTTGATCCATCTGATCAAGGATGCGCTGCGGCGAGCCTCACGCAGCCTTCATATGCGATTGGCCGAGCATTCGGTGTCGCTCGGCCATTGGACATTCCTGCGGATCCATTGGGTCGACGACGGCCTGACTCAGAGCGAGCTCAGCGAGCGCGCCGGGCTGATGCAGCCCACCACCTTTTTTGCCGTCAACGGCATGGAGCAACTCGGTTACATCAGGCGCGAGAAGCTGCCGGGCAGCCGCCGCAACGTGCACATCTTCCTTACGACGGCCGGTCGCGCGCTGCGCAAAAAGCTGGCGCCCTACGCGAGTGAAATCGACGCGCTTGCGGTCGCCGGGCTGTCCAGCCGCGACATTGCGGTGACCCGGCGAACGCTGCTCGCCGTGATCCAGAACCTTGCCGACGACGAGCAGGAGGGCCTTAAGAAAAAAGCGCCGCGTCCGCTCGACGCGGGAAATCTCGCGCTTCATGCGCACCTCACGATCGGCAAAGCGCCGACGAGCCGCCCTGCCCCGCGATGCTGGCAACCGCGTCACGCGAACGGTTCGCAAGACCTACCGGACGCAGCGGTCAACCGGTTAACACCCAGCTATTTCTCGCCCTAGTCCGATGGCCCGCTTGCTTCCGAGGCGGTACGGTTGCGTCCGAACCGCATTTTTCCGCCTCGCACAGCGCCACCCCGGCCATGGGACGCTTCGATGGACTTCCGAGAGATTCGATACGCACTGTCCGTCGCCAAGGAGCGCAGCTTCACCAAAGCGGCCATACGGCTGAACATCTCGCAATCCGCGGTTAGCGAGCAGGTCAAGCTGCTGGAAGACGAGATCGGCTTTCCGCTGTTCCGCCGCACGCCGCGCGGCATCGAAGTCACCGAGCGGGGCCGCACGTTCCTTTACGAGGCCGAACGTGTGGTTGGTGACGTGCTCAGCCTGTCCGACACCGCGCGCCGCCTGCGCGGGGCGCCGTCCGATACGCTCACCATCGGCATGGGTTCCGGCATGGCGCAGATTTTCATGCCGCGGCTTTTTGGCGATCTGAAAACCATCCTGCCCGGCGTTCGTCTCGAAATCCTCACCGCACCGACCAAATCCATCTTCGACGAGCTGCACGAGGAGCGGCTCGATGCCGGCATCGCCATCGAATCCGATTCGGATCGCGTTCCGGCGGGATTGGTGTTCGCCCGCTTGACCGCGGCGGAGATGGCGCTGATCACCCACCCCAAGCATCCCCTCGCCCGCAGCCGCCGGCCGGTGGACGTCGGCAAGCTCGTCGCCGAGCCGATCGTGATGAGCGAGCTCACCGTCGGCTACGGCCAGGTGGTGCTTTCGCTTTTTAGCGACCTCGGCATCCGGCCCAACATCCTGGCGGTGGCGGACAACATCGAGACCATGAAGGTGATCGTGCAGTCGGGCACGGGCATCGCCATCGTGCCGCGGCCCTGTGCCGACAACGAGGCCGCCCTCGGCGTGCTCAAGGTGCTGCCGATCGTGCCGGTCCGGACGGTTGCGCTAAGCTTGTTCCGCCGCCGCCAGCCGCTGTCCCGCCGCAAGGAGGGCTATCTGGCGGCGCTTCAGGCGGCATTGAAGGACCAGGCTTAGTCATCGGTTTTTCCGATAATGGCATCGCCAAACGGCTTTTGACTTGCAGCCGCCGCCGCACCCATAATTTCGCGCCGGTCGGATTGCCGGATCTTTGCAGCCCGCGCGTTGCAAGGGTTTGAGCGAACTTCTGCGGATCGACGTCAAGGCGAACCATGGGACCAGCTTCCAGCCAGGCGCGCTACCGGATCGGGATCGACACCGGTGGCACCTTCACCGATATCGTTTCGGTCGATACCGCGTCGGGCGCCATTGCCGTCACCAAGGTCGCCAGCACGCCAGCAAACCCCGGCATCGCGCTGGTGCGCGGGGTCCGCGCCATCCTCGAACAGGTTGGCGGGACCTCCGCCAATGTCGCCGGCTTGGCGCACGGCACCACGGTGGCAACCAACGCGCTGTTGCAAGGTCAGATCGACTCGCTGGGGCTGATCGTCACCGAAGGCTTCCGGCACATTCTCGAAATCGCGCGCCAGTCGGTGCCGGAGGGCTACGGCAATTCGTACTTTTGGGTGAAGCCCGACCGCATCGTGCCGTTGCGCTTCGTCCGCGAGGCCGGCGGCCGGCTCAATTTCAAGGGTCGGGAGCTGCGCCCATTGGACGAGGCGAGCGTCCGCCGCGCCGTGAAATTCTTCCGCGAGCAGAACATCCGCGCCGTTGGCGTCTGCCTGATACACTCCTACGCCAACGCCACGCATGAGCGCCGCGTCGCCGAGATCGTCGCCGAAGAATATCCAGAATGCGCCCTCTCGCTCTCCTGCGATGTGCTGCCGGAGTATCGCGAGTACGAGCGTGCCGTGACTACCCTGGTCGACGCGTTCGTGAAGCCGCACATGGAACGCTATCTGCGCCGCGTGCACGACGAGCTCGGCGATCTCAAGGACAAGCCGTTCCTGGTCATGCAGTCGAGCGGCGGCGTCGCGAGCGCGGCGGAGGTGGTGCGCAAGCCGATCACCACCGCTCTGTCAGGACCGGCAGCGGGCGCGCTCGGCAGCGCCGTGATCTCGGAGCTGGCAGGCTTCCCGAACATCGTCACCCTCGACGCCGGCGGCACATCGACCGACCTTTGCCTGATCGAAGGCGGCAAGCCCCATGTCACCAACGGCGGCGCGGTCGGCTCTTTCCCGGTCCGCATTCCGATGATCGACATTGAGACGATCGGTACCGGCGGCGGATCGATCGCGTGGATCACCCGCGAGGGCCATCTCAAGGTCGGCCCGAAGAGCGCGGGCGCCGATCCCGGCCCGATGTGTTACCCAAAGGGCGGCGAGCAGCCGACCATCACCGATGCCAATCTGGTGCTTGGCCGAATTCCGGCGGCGCTGATCGGCGGCGGCATCGCGCTGAACGTCGAGCGCTCGCGCGCCGGGATCGCCGCGCTGGCCGAGCGGCTCCCCGGGAACATGACGGTCGAGCAGCTCGCGCACGGCATCATCGAGATCGCCAACTGGAACCAGGCCAACGCGATCCGCCAGATGACCATCCAGCGCGGCATCGATCCGCGCGGCTTCGCGCTGCTGTCGTTCGGCGGCGCGGGCCCGGCACAGTCGCCAGCCGTCATGGACCTGCTCAACATGCAGGCCTGCATCGTGCCGCCGAACCCGGGCAATCTGTCCGCGTTCGGCTTGCTCGCCGTCGACTGGCGCACCGACCAGATCGTCACCAAGGTCATGCACCAGGACAGTGTCGATCTCGGCGCGGTGTCCGAAATCTACGCGAAGCTGGAGCACGAAGCGATCGAGACGCTGACGCGCGACGGCATCGAGCGCTCGCGCATGCGGCTCGTCCGCGAAGCCGACGTCCGTTACGCAGGACAGTCCATGGAGGTCCGCGTTCCGGCGCCGGGCGGCGCGGTCGACGCCAAATTCCTCGCGACGCTGATCGAGGCCTTCAACACCGCTCACAAACGCACGTTCGGCTACAACTATGCCGGTCAACAGAAGATCGAGATCGTGAACCTCTGCGTCTCGGGATTCGGGCTGATCGAGCGCCCGGAGCTGCCCAAGCTCGCCAGCCGCGGTGGCGCGACGCCGGCGCGCAAAGGAATGCGGCCGGTTTATTTCGATGGCGCCTTCCGCGACACCCCGGTCTATGATCGCGCGGCTCTCCTGCCCGGATTCCGGCTCGACGGGCCGGCCAGCGTCGAGGAGTTCGGCTCCACCACCGTCGTGTTCCCGGGCCAGTATCTCGAAGTCGATCCGCATGGCGTGCTGATCGTTCGCTCAAGCCGCCGTCCCGCGGAGGTGAAGCGATGAGTCGCTCCATCACAGCCCAATCGAAGCATCCCTGGCCGGTCGCGCCGCAGCGCACGCCGAAGCCGGTCGATCCGATCGTGCTGCAGATCGTCGAAGGCACGCTCAACTCGATTGAGGCCGAGATCGAATACGCCATCGAGCGCACCGCGCGCTCGCCGATGATCCGCGAGGCGCATGACTATCGCGTCGGCCTGTTCGACCGTTATTGCCGCAAGCTCACCGGCCGCTCCTATTCGGCGATGCCGAACGCCGTGGTTCGCGACTTTCCGCCCGAGACCATGCGGCCGGGCGACGTATTCCTGATGAACGACACGTACCTGACCGAAGGCAGCATCGGCCACCTGCCCGACCTGTGCAGCACAGTGCCGGTGTTCCACGATGGCGAAGTGGTCGCCTACATCCAGGCATTCGGCCATCACGACGACATCGGCGGCCGCGTGCCAGGATCGATGCCTGGCACCGCGGTCACCGTGTTCGAGGAGGGGCTCGCGATACCGCCGGTCAAGCTCTACAGCGAGGGCGTGCGCAACGATGCGGTGTTTACCATCGTCAAGCGCAACACACGCGTGCCCGAGATGCTTGCGGCCGATCTCGACAGCGAAGTGCAGGCCTGCATCATGGGCGCGCGGCGCATGGCGTCGTTGTTCGAACGGTTCGGCCGCGACGTCGTCGAGGCGTGCTTCCAGGCCATCCTCGACAAATGCCGCGACATCTATCGCGACGAGCTGCTGCCGAAGATCGCCGACGGCGAATACGTCTGGGAAGACTACGTCGAGCACGATGGCGTCACCGACCCGAAGCTGCACAAGCTCAAGCTGACGATGATCAAGAAGGCCGGGCGCATCACGCTCGACTTTACCGGCACCGACCCGCAATCGACCGGTCCGATCAACTGGCCGGCCGACTATGCCGGCGGCGCGTTTCTGGTGAAGTGGATCGCACCGATCCTGCGCAACCTCGCCGATACGCCGGAGCGCGCGGCCGAGATCCACGTCAACGAAGGCGTCTGCGAAATCTTCGACGTGATCTTCCCGCCCAAAGGCACGCTGATCACGCCGGAGTGGCCGGCCGCGACCAACGCGCGCTCGTTCGTGCTGCTGCGCTGCCTTGGACTGCTCGCCGGCGTGGTGGCGCAGGCGGTCGATGGCCGCATGCCGGCCGACCAGGAGACCATCCGCTACACAGGGTTCTTCGGCACGGATGATAACGGCAAGCCGTTCCTGTCCCGCGAGGTGCTCGGTGGCGGCTCCGGCGGGCGCTATTACGCCGACGGCAACGACGCGATCCACATCGTGCCGGATTCCCGCAACCAGCCGGCGGAGTTCACCGAGACCCGCTTCCCATTGCTGGTCGAGAAGCTGGCGCTGCGCACCGATTCCGGGGGCGCGGGCAAACGCCGCGGCGGTCTCGGCTACGAAAAGCACTATCGCGCGCTGGTGGATTGCCGGACCATCGTCACTGCCGACCGCGTCCGACTCGGCTGCTATGGATTGAACGGCGGCAAGGCGGGGCAGCCGTTCTGCGTGACGGTCGATGCGCTTGGCGCCGGAACCGATCTCGGCGGTCTGGTGGATGGCGAGCCGGTGCTGGCGGGCCAGATCGTACGCGTTGTGACGACCGGCGGCGGCGGCTGGGGCGACCCACTGGAGCGCGAGCCGGAGCTGGTGCAACGCGACGTGACCGAGGGGAAGATTTCGGGAACGGCTGCGCGCGACGACTACGGTGTGGTGCTGACTGGTTCCGATCTATTCGGTCGACGCGCCCGCAACGGCCAAGCTGCGCGAGGATATGAGAGCGAAGCGCGGCAGATCGTCCGCAATGATCGACCGCGGGCCGGGATACGATGTGATGCTGAGCGGCCAGGCCAAGCCGCGCATGAAGGCCGGAGTGTAAGAATGGCGATTGAAGTCGCGAAGATTGAGTTGAAAACCGTCAAGGACGCATCAGGTCTCGAGGCGTGCATCGCCAAAGGACAGTTCGCGGCGGATGAAGTGATCGCCGTGATCGGCAAGACCGAAGGCAACGGCGGCGTGAACGATTTCACTCGCATTCTTGCCGACGAAGCGTTCCGACGCGTGCTGCTGAAAACGGCAAGCGCAGCGAAGCCGACATCGCGAAGATCCCGATGGTGTGGTCCGGCGGCTGTGACGGGGTAATCACGCCGCACGCCACCGTGTTCGCCGCCAACGGCAAGACCGGTCCGGATTCGAAGCCGCGGCTTGCGATCGGTACCGCGATGAGCGTTGAGCTGCTGCCAGAAGATATCGGCCGCCCGGCCATGGTCGAGAAGGTCGCCGACGCCGTGAAGGCTGCGATGAAGGACGCCGGCATCAGCAATCCGAAAGACGTGCACTACGTCCAGACCAAGACGCCCCTGCTCACCATCGATTCCGTGATCGATGCCGAAAAGCGCGGCCACGAGGTCGCATGCGAGGTGCACGACTCGATGGGGGTTTCCAACGGCACCACGGCGCTCGGCATCGCGGTTGCGCTGGGCGAGATCAAGATGCCGAAGGCCGAACAGATCTGCAAAGATCTAGAACTCTATTCTTCCGTGGCATCGTGCTCGTCCGGCGTCGAGCTGACGCAGGCGCAGATCGTTCTGCTCGGCAACAGACCGGGCGCCGGCGGGCGCTATCGCATCGGCCACGCCGTGATGCGAGACGCGCTCGACATGGATGGCATCTATGACGCCATCCGCGACGCCGGCCTCGAATTGCCGGAGCGTCCGCGCTCAGAGGATTTGAAAGGGCGTGTCGTCAACTGCTTCATGAAGTGCGAGGCCGACAAGCGCGGCACGCTGCGAGGCCGGCGGCAGATCATGCTCGACGATTCCGACGTGCATCACCATCGCCATTCGAAGGCCGCCGTCGGCGGCGTCGCCGCCGCCGCGATCGGGGATCCGGCCGTGTTCGTGTCGGTCGACGCCATGCACCAGGGGCCGCACGGCGGAGGGCCGGTGATCGCCATCATCGATGCCGGAGAATGACGTTGAAGGGCACAAACCTTGCTTGAAATGGAAAGCAAACTGAACCGACGCTGCTTCAAGAATGGGAGAACCGAAATGAGCAAGTATGGACGAACCGCTGCAAGCCTGTTGGCAGGGCTCGCTATTGCACTCGCCGCGTTGCCGGCCTCCGCCCAGGACAAGGTCAAGGTCGGCGTCTTCCCGGTCAGCTCGTCCCTGCCGTATTTCGTCGCGGTCGAGAAGGGCTTTTTCAAAGAGCAGAATATCGATCCGGAAATGGTCCGCCTGATCGGCGGGCCGCCGAACGTCGCCGCGATGATCGGCAACCAGATCGATGCCGCCGCGGTCCTGGTCACGATCGAGGGCATCAACGCCAACATAAAGAAGCCGGGCGTCGCGATGTACATCTCCATCAACAGCCAGAACCAGAAGTACCAGATGGAGCAATTCGTCATCCGCAAAGGCCTCGACGCGAAGTCGCTCGCGGATCTCAAGGGCAAGAAGATCATGTCGGCGCCCGGGCCCGCCAACGTCACAATGGCAAGGGCGGCGCTCGCAGCCGCCGGTCTCAAGGAGGGCGAATACAGCCTCGATCAGCTCGACATGGGCCAGCACGTCAACGCCATGACGGCCGGCACCTTCGACGCGGGCTACACGCTCGAGCCAAACGCCTCCACGATGAAAAAGATGGGCGTGGCCACGACACTCGAAGCCGGCGTGATTGCCAAGTACATCCTGGGCGATCCCAACGCGAACGCCTTTGTCGGTGGCGCGGCGCTGACGACGGACTTCATCAAGAGCCGTCCTGATGTCGCCCGACGCTTCACCGTGGCTTGGGGCAAGGCGGTCGACCTGATCAACAACAACCCGACCGAAGCACGCAAGCACCTCGTCAAGAACACGTTTACTCCGGAGGACGTCGTCGAGACCGTGCCGATGATCCGCTACTTCATGGCCAAAGATCTGACAGCCAAGGACAAGGCGGACTATCAGAAGTTCATCGACTTCTCGGTCAAGGCCGGCACGCTCGAAAAGCAGGTCGACGTCACCCAATACTTGCAGGCGTTCTGATCCCTATGGCCGATGGCGCGCTGTTGACACGGGTGGATATGGGAGGCGCGCCGCGCGGCGCGCCTCCCGCCGCCGTAGCAGCGCCGCATGTCACCGTTCGCGGCCTGACCAAGCGGTTCGGCACGGCGTCGATCTACGAACGGTTCGATCTCGACATTCCGCGCGGCAAGCTCATCTCCGTGTTCGGCCCAAACGGCTGCGGCAAAAGCACGCTGATCAACATCATCGCCGGGCTGATCCCCCCGGATGCGGGCGAAATCCTGTTCGACGGCAAGCCGCTGAGGGCGATCAAGTTCGGCTACGTGTTCCAGAACTATCGCGAGGCATTGTTTCCCTGGCTGCGCTCCGTCGACAACATCGAATATCCACTCAAGCTGATGAAGATGCCGAAGGCCGAGCGCTGCGCCCGGGTCGAGAAGCTCGTCTCGCATCTCGGCGTGAAGATCGATCTCAACCGCTACCCTTACGAGATGTCCGGCGGGCAGCAGCAGCTTATCTCGATCATGCGGGCGCTGGTGGTCGAGCCGGAGATCCTGTTTCTCGACGAGCCGTTCTCCGCGCTCGACTACGAGATGACGCTGTTCATGCGTGAGCAGCTCCAGCGCATCTTCATCGAGACCGGCACCACGACCGTTCTGGTATCGCACGACCTCGAAGAGGCTGTTTATCTGGCGGACCACGTCCTCTTGCTGTCGCGCGGACCGGCGCGGATCGCCGACTTCGTCCCCTTCGGCACCGCAAGGCCGCGGACCGATGCAACGCTGTCGGAGCCCATTTTCATCACCACCAAAGCGCACTGCCTCGAGGTATTCCAGCGCGAGGTGCGCAAGGGATGAAAAAGCGCTCGACCCATTCCTGCCCATTGTCGGCGTGATCGGATTGATCGGCCTGTGGTATCTCGCGGTCTGGAAACGGATCGTCGACCCGGTGCTGCTGCCCTCGCCGACCGATACGTTCCAGGCGATGTACAAGGGCATGGCCGGCGGCCGCCTCGGCTTCGACTTCGTCAAGACGGTCGAGCGCACCATCCTGGCCACATTGATTGCCGCTGCGATCGCGATCCCGCTGGGTATCGTGCTGGGCGCTTCGGAGCGGCTGTACCGGTCGGTCGAATTTGTCGTCGATTTCTTCCGTTCGACGCCCGCCTCGGCGATGTTTCCGCTGTTTCTGGTGCTGTTCGGCGTCGGCAATGAAACCAAGATCTCGGTGGCGGCGTTCGGCGCAGCGCTGGTCATCCTATTCAACGTCGCCTATGGCGTGATGAATGCGCGCAAGACGCGGCTGCTGGCCGCGAAAGTGATGGGCGCTTCGCGCGTGCAGGTGCTGACCGGCGTGGTTCTTCTCGAATCCCTGCCGCAGACGTTCATCGGCTTGCGCAACGGCGTGTCGCTCGCCCTGGTCATCGTCGTGGTCGCCGAAATGTTCATCGGCTCGACCGACGGGCTCGGCCATCGGGTGTTCGAGGCGCAGCAGCTTTTCAACATGCCGGACATGTATGCCGCGATCTTCGCGGCCGGCGCGCTCGGTTACGGACTAAACCTGCTGTTCCTGCTGGTCGAGCGCTATTTTGTCCATTGGTCCGGCAAATAGCCGCATGGCGGACGCTGCCCTCACCAAGAAAGCCGCGCGCGAACTGGCTTCGCTGATCAAGTCGCGCGCGGTCAGCCCCGTCGAAGTGCTCGACGCGCACCTAGCCGTGATCGAGCGCGTTAATCCGAAGCTCAACGCCATCGTGACACTGGCGGCGGAACAGGCGCGCACGGCAGCGCGGGCCGCGGAAGACGCCGTGGTGCGCGGCGACAACGTTGGGACGCTTCACGGCCTGCCGATCGGCATCAAGGACGTCACATTGACGGCGGGCATTCGCACGACGTTCGGCTCGCCGCTGTTCAAGGACAATATACCGGCGGACGACGCCGAGGTGGTGCGGCGCCTCAAGGCCGCGGGCGCGATCGTTCTCGCCAAAACCAACACGCCCGAGTTCGCGACCGGCGCGAACACCACCAACGAGCTGTTCGGCGCGACCCGCAATCCTTGGAACCCGGAGCTCAGCCCGGCCGGCTCATCCGGCGGCTCCGCGGTCGCCGTTGCGGCCGGAATGCTGCCGATCGCGCAGGGCACCGACTTCGGCTGCTCGATCCGCATTCCCGCGGCGTTCTGCGGCATCGTCGGCATCCGTCCGACGCCGGGGCTGACGCCGAATTACCCGATGCCGCTGGCGTGGGATCCAGGCCAGGTGCACGGCCCCCTCGCCCGCACCGCCGAAGATGCCGCCATGATGCTCGATGCCATGGTGGGGTTCAGCCGGTTGTCGCCCATTTCCGTTGCGCCGCCTTGGAACAACGCGCTGGCGATCGTCGACCGGGCCTGCGACGCGAAGGGTCTGCGGGTTGCCTACGCCTCCGACATCGCCGGCATCGGGGTGGATTCCGAGATCGATTCGATCTGCCGGCGCGCGGCGGAAGGCTTGCGCGACATGGGCGCAGCCGTCGAGCCCATAGCATTCGACGTTTCCGACGGGCGCGATCCATACCAGACGTGGCGCGGTGCCTGGATGGTGGGCCAGCAGTTCAACCGCATATCGATGCTTGGGCAATTCGGCATGAACCTGAGAGGCAACATCGAGGCCGGCCTCAAAGTGACCGCGCTCGACATCGCCGAGGCCGAGCAAACCAGGCAACAGGTATTCCACCGCTTCCGCGAACTGTTCGAAGGCTACGACGTTCTGATCACGCCGGCCGCGCCTGTGCGGCCCTATCCGGTAACGATGAACTTCCCCCACGAAATCAACGGACGGACGTTCGAGAACTACGTCGATTGGATCGCGCCGGCCTTCCTCATCACGCTGGTCAGCCTGCCGGCCGGAAGCGTGCCTGCCGGCAAGACCAAGGACGGCCTGCCTGTCGGTCTTCAGATCGTTGCGCCACGATTTGAAGAACCGAAAATCCTTTCGATTGCAAAACTCATTCAGCAGGCCAATCCGATTGGATGGCCTCCGGCGCCGCCATAGGTTTCGCAGCCCTATTGGAGGATGCGTCGGATCGCCCACTGCGCTAGTCTTCCAAACCAAGGCAAAACAGCGTCAGCCCATGCTGCCGGCACGACGCGACAATGGGAGGTTCAGCCA
This sequence comes from uncultured Alphaproteobacteria bacterium, assembly GCA_963711955.1. Classification (GTDB taxonomy): domain Bacteria; phylum Pseudomonadota; class Alphaproteobacteria; order Rhizobiales; family Xanthobacteraceae; genus Z2-YC6860. The sequence continues at coordinate 134,450 of CAVQGC010000021.1, forward strand.
TGACACGATCGAACGTGTCCACGAACGCGATCTGCGGTCGGAGGCGGCTTGCGAACGCTCTCGCCGTTGCCGGCGCTTTGGTGTGGGGGACTGCGACCACGCCAGCGGCGGCGGAACCCGGATTCCCAAACCGCACGGTGCGCATCTTCGTGCCCTATGGACCGGGTGGTGTCGGCGACCTCACCATGCGGCTCCTCGCGCAGAAGCTGACCGAGCGCATGAGCAAGCAGGTGATCATCGAGAACCGGCCGGGCGCCGCCGGCGTGCTGGCGGCCAAGGCAACCATGGATTCGCCGCCGGACGGCTACACCATGCTGGTCACCGGCAACGGCACCGCGATCAGCATGTCGCTGTTCAAGATCCGTCCCTACAACGCATTGACCGACTTTACGCAAATTTCCGTCGCGGCGTCGTTTGAGATGCTGATCGCCACCCCGGTCGATTCGCCATACAAGACGGTTCAGGAGATCATCAAGGCCGCGCGCGCCAACCCCGGCAAGCTCAACCTCGCGGCGATCAACCCCGGCAGCACCCAGAATCTGTCGGCGCATCTGTTCAAGCAGCTTACCGGCATCGACGCCACCATCGTCACCTATCGGACCACGCCGGATCTGGTCACCGCGTTGATCCGCAAGGACGTCGACGTTGCCTTTGACTTCTATGCCGGTTTGCAGTCCGCCATCGCCGACAACAAAATCCATATCGCCGCATCGTCCGACGAGCAGCGAAACCCGCTGCTCCCGAATGTGCCGACCGCCAAAGAAAGCGGACTTCCCGACTACGTGGTGACGAGCTGGAACGCGCTCTCTGCTCCCGCCGGCCTGCCCCCCGACGTGCTGGCAATCCTCAACCGCGAGATCAATGCGGCCTTAACCGACCCTGATCTCCAAGTCAAAGCCAAGCAGTTCGGCATGAACGCACGCGGCAGCACGCCCGAGGAGATGCGCGCGCGGATGGCGCGTGATATCGAGCGCTGGGCCGGCGTGATCGAGAAGGCCGGGATCGCCAAGCAGTGACGGCGATTATTGACTGACGGAATGGAAATGCCGAACCCGCGTTTGAAGATTGCGATTGGCAGCTACGGGCACACCAAGGCGGTCAAGTACGGCAGCGCGCCGATCGCGGGCATCGACGCCGACCTGATCGAAGTGAACCCGATCATCGGCGCCTTCCGCCGCATGGTGCGCGACCTCGAATTCGACATCTGCGAAATGGCGCCGACAACCTACATGATCGCGCGCGCGCTCGGCGCACCCTATATCGCGCTGCCGATCTTCATCATGCGCCGCTTCCACCATGGCGGCTTCATCGTGCGGCCAGACGCCGGCATCCGTCAGCCCAAAGACCTCGAAGGCAAGAAGGTCGGCGTGCGCGCCTATTCCGTGACGACCGGCGTATGGACGCGCGGCATTTTCATCAACGAATACGGGCTCGATTCTTCCAAGGTGACCTGGGTGGTGGACGACGAAGAGCACGTCACCAGCCTCAAGCTGCCACCGAATGTGGTCCACGCGCCCGAGGGCAAGTCGCTGCAAAGCATGATGGCGTCGGGCGAGATTCAGGCCGGTTTCACCGGTCCCGCCGGAGTCGACCGCGCCGGTCCGCCGATCGGTAACTGGGACATGAACGCGCCGACCGGCGGGGCGACCGGCACCTATCCCGAGCTCATCGCCGATGTGGAGCAAGTCGAGGCCGACTGGTTTCGCCGCACCGGCATCTATCCGATCCACGGCCTCATCGTGGTGAAGGACGAGCACATCAAGCGCCATCCCTGGCTGCCGCGCTCGCTGATGGATGCCTTCGTGACGGCGAAGAAGCCGTACCTGGAGGACCTCAAGCTTGGCCGCGGCGACAAGCCCGAGGACAAGCGCTATCGTAGCTTCGCGCCGCTGATGAACGATCCCTTGCCCTACGGCATGACGGCGAACCGCCCCAGCATCGAAGCGCTGGTAACCTACGCGCTGCAGCAGAAACTGATCCCCTCGCGTCCGCAGCTCGATCAGGTCTTCGTCGATATCGATCCCTGAGCCTCCATTTTTCGAACACCAGTGAGTGAAATGCCATGTCATCCATCATCGATATTCATCCGCACATCGTCTCGCCTGACACCAAGAGGTATCCGCTCGATCCGCTCGGCGGCACGCAGTCGACCTGGTCGCAGGAGCGGCCGACCACCTATGACGATCTGTTGCGCGCGATGGACGAGGCCGGCGTCGCCAAGGCGGCGATCGTGCATTCCTCGACCGCGTACGGTTTCGACAACAGCTATGTCGCGGATGCAGTGAAAGCGGTGCCGTCGCGCTTCACCGGCGTGTATTCGATCGACGTGATGGCGCGGGATGCGGTCAAGGTGTTCGACTATTGGCTCGGCCGCGGCTGTAGCGGCATGCGGCTGTTCACCACCGGCAGCACCATCCCCGATCAGACCACGTGGTTCGCCGATCCGCAGACCTACCCGTTTTGGGAGCACGCGGCCGCGAAAAACATTCCGGTCTGCGTTCAGATGAGGCAGGAGGGCATCCCGCTGCTGCGCCAGATCATGGACAAGTTCCCCAAGGTGACGATCATCCTGGACCATCTGTCGCGCACGCCGTTTGCAGAAGGGCCGCCTTATGCCGGTGCGGCCGACTTCCTCGCGCTGGCGAAATACAAGCAGGTCTATCTGAAGATCACGCCGATCAACGTCACCCCGAAGAGCTGGGGCAAGGGCTCGCCGGAGACGTTCTTCGGCAAGATGATCGATACGTTCGGCGCCGAGCGCATCGGCTGGGGATCGAATTTCCCCAACTCGGTGGGCACGTTGAAGGAGATCCTCACAGCGGCGCAGAAGGCATTCTCGTTCGCCAAATCGAGCGACCAGGACTGGATCTTCGGCAAGACGGCGCTCGCGCTCTACCCTCGCCTGAAGGATTGATCGAACCGCAATCCCAACCGCGTTCTGCATTTGCCGCGGTGTTCGAGTTCGAGCTATCGGCCGCTGTCGCGTGAGCGATCCGGCTTGGTGGTGCGGCGGAAGGCCGCGCGTGATTGCCAGCATAATGGGTCAACGAATGCAGCAGAGATCCGCCAATCCGCGTCCGGCCGGCTTGCCCTACCCGGTCAGATAACGAGTTCCAAAAAGCGACGATCAGAATCCGCAGATCACGATCCGAGGCTGATTACAATTGCTTGTCCCAAACAGGTTTGACCTTGTCGACGAGGCTGAAAGCGCGCATCTTTAGCGCTCACACGTTGAGCATTCAGATAGGGGGCATATTGAGTTAATCGGCGAGTTGAAAACGTCGCTTCCAACTCGTCCTGATCAAGCCGTCGCATTATGACGACGACGGCTACGTCATCCAATGGGCGCGGGCATTCATTCCGTCGAACTCGCTCGCCGTCATCTACAGCATTGCACGCGATGCCACGCGCAGGGCCGTGCTGGGCCCCCACGTCGACTTCGATATTACCGTCATCGACGAAGCAAATACACGCGTTAACATCGCGAAGATTCTTTCCCGGTTTTGCCGCCACGACGGATTTGGCCTCGTCGCGCTTGTCGGCGTGCAATCAAACCAGTTTCCGCGCGCACTCGATATCGCGCGTCCGCTGCGCGCAGCGGACATTCCGGTGATCATCGGCGGTTTTCATGTCTCGGGCTGCCTTGCCATGCTGCCAGACATGCAAGCGGACATTCAGACAGCTCTCGATATGGGAATCAGTCTGTTTGCCGGAGAAGTGGAAGGAAGGATGGATGGGCTGCTGCAGCAGGCGGCCGCGGGCACGCTTCGCCCGATCTACAATCATATGAAGGACTTGCCATCGCTCGAAGGCGAACCCACACCCATCCTGCCTGAAAAGCTCGTGAGGAGAACCGTTCAGAGCTTTGCAAGCTTCGATGCTGGCCGTGGATGCCCGTACCAATGTTCGTTCTGCACCATCATCAACGTACAAGGGAGGAAATCGCGGGGGCGTACGGCGGATGACGTTGAGAAGGCAATCCGGGAGCACCTCTCGGAGAACATCCGGAACTTTTTCATCACCGACGACAACTTTGCACGCAACAAGGATTGGGAATCGATTTTCGACCGGCTGATCGAGTTGCGCGAGCGGGATGGTCTCAAAATCAAGTTCATGATCCAGGTCGACACGCTCTGTCACAAGATTCCAAAATTTATCGAGAAGGCGAAGCGGGCTGGCGTTAACCGCGTGTTTATCGGCCTCGAGAACATCAATCCGGCGAACCTGCTCGCCGCCAAGAAGCGGCAGAACAAGATCACCGAGTACCGCAAGATGCTACTCGCCTGGAAGAAGGCGGGTGTCATTACGTACGGCGGCTATATCCTTGGCTTCGCTGCCGACACACCCGAATCGATCCGTGCCGACATCGAGATCATCAAGAAGGAGCTGCCGATCGATTTCCTCGAATTCTTCGTCCTCACTCCGCTGCCCGGATCGGAAGACCACAAGGTGTTGTGGCAGGCGCGCACGCCGATGGATTCCGACATGAACCAGTATGACAGCGAACACGCCGTTACGGATCATCCCAGGATGACCAGGCAAGCATGGGAGGACATTTATAGAGAGGCTTGGCAGGCCTACTACACACCGGAGCACATGGTCACGATCCTGCGGCGTGGTGCGGCCACCAACTCACCGATTTCGGCACTTCCGGGCCACCTGATGTTCTTTGCCAATTTCGTTCCACTCGAAAAAATGCATCCGCTTCAGGGCGGATTGTGGCGCTGCAAATACCGGCGTGACCGCCGCCCCGGACTTCCGATCGAGCCGATCTGGGCGTTCTATCCGAAGTACGCGTGGGAAAGCGTCTCGAAATATTCTGTCCTGCTGCGATCATGGTTGCGGCTCGAGGCGGCTGTGAGGCGCATCCGCAAGGACCCGAACAAGCGCCTCTATACCGATCAGGCCCTCGCTGAGGTGACGGACGACGAAACCGAATTGCTCGAATTGTTCACGCATAGCAACGATGCACGTCATGCTGTCGAGCACGCGCGCAAAATAGCTCACCTAACCGACGCTCAAGCCTCCACACCCGAGCACGCCCGAGCCGTCTGAAACCCACGATGTCGTTGCGGTCTTCAACCTCTCGGCAAGTAGCCCTCAGCCGGATTAGTTGTCGTTATCTAACGTGACCTTGTTTGTCACTGTACGCACAGCCTTGCCATCATAGTCGTAGATGAAGCTGGCGGTTTCGTAGAACTGGAAGGGAACGCGGAGGCCGATCTCACGGACCTTCAAGAAGCTGATGGCAATGTCGGGAGGCGACACGAGGCCAACTTTGAGATCGCCAGCCTTCGTCCGTCCCGCCAGGATTTCGGCGCCGTAGATGCCCGCAAGATGCGCGTTGCTTTCAAAGCTGACCCCAATCGCGAGCACAGCCGTGTCGGTGCCAGCATTTACGATTTCTGGCACGACGCTGACAACCGGCACACGATCAGCGTGCTCGTTAATGGTGCGAATTTCCAGAAATACCGACGTGCTGCCCGTCAACCAGAACAGACTCTTGGACAGGTCCGGATCATTTTTCCGCATCGTCTGTACGGCGGACTTGATGATCGGAACGAGCTGTTCGCGAGCTTTGGCCGGATTGTCGATTGCGCCCCAGATCACCTGGATGCCCCGTTCACGCGCATAGGCTGCGATCGGCTCGGCCTGGGTTTGCACCGCGCTCACATTCTTACTGTCGACCAGCACCGTCAGGTTCTTCAGATCGGGCTTCAGTTCCTTGACGTAGGCCATCTGCACGTCGACCGGAACATTGAGCGAGGTGAATGCAAAGTTGTTGCCGCCGCCTCTTTCATAATCCTTGATTTGTCCGAGCTGGACCGGATCTTTTGAGCAGACTGACACCACGGGAATCTTCCCGCCGCGATAATTATCAAAGAGCCAAGCCGTGGATTCCGATCCCATGGCAAAGATCAGGTCGTACTTTGTTTGTCTCGGCAAATCGGATCGCGTCTGCGCCGGCCGCGTCGTTCATATTGAAGTTGATCACGGTCACGTTAGCATCGAGATCCTTCGATTCAAACACCTGAAGGATTTTGGTGATCGCGATGTCATATGCGGACGATGCGCGCGGATACAGCACCAGAACGCGCTTCGATGCCGCGGCCTTTTTCTTTTGCTTTGCGCTGAATCTCGAACTGCAGCGGATTGCCGGGCAACCTCCGATACTGCCCAGGCCTGGTCGATGACGGCAGCGTAGCGGAACCATTTGGCTGTCGCGCGCCTGCGCAGTGCGGGCGACGGCCAATGACAGCGACGCAAGACTCGCGAGAATCCCGTAGCAGTGATGCGCGTCGATCCGAATCCTGATCAATCATCGTGCAGCCTCCGGCCCAAGGGCCCCTACGCGGGGAGGAGAAGTTTTGTATGAGGAACAAGAAACCCAAGATCGCGACGGCGATACCAATCCCATGAGGATTTGCGGGCTTTGTCCCCAGATCAGGAACAATTGAGCGATCAAAACCGGGCCGGCCACGTGGCCGATGCGTTCCACGAAGCGATAGGTCGTGGTCACCGAATTGGCGCCGATCTCCTTCGCCAGCTCGGAGTGAGCGACGTGCGTCACCACCGGTGCATTGATAAAGCCGTGAGCGATGCCGACCAAAATGACGCCTAGGATGACGATGGCAGAGCCGAGCGATCCCATCGCCCACGAGCGGCGAACCCATCAATCCAAGCAGGACCAATCCGGCTCCGCTGGTCGCCGCTCCCAGGAACAGGATCGTCGTGGTATTGCCGGTCTGGTCAACCAGGCGGGAAATCAGGCTGCTCGCCGCGACCACGCTCATGGCGTAGAGCATGATGATCTGGCCGATGTCTTCCTGACGGTAGCCGTGCTGGCCCAGCAGCAGCGGCAGCGCAAAGGTGATCGTCCCGGTCAGAATCGCCTTTGCGGGAACGCCGATGCAGAACATCGTCTTCAGGAATTCGCCGTTGCGCAGAACGTGCTTCAGCCCGTTCACGATTCCGAAATTGGCCGCTGCGCGCTGGAGCTCAGAATTCGCTCGATCACGCGCGGGATCAGCAGGACGCAGTAGCCCGCGGCCGCAAGTCCGATGACGCCGCTGACCAGGAACACCCCGTGCGGCTCCAGATAAGTTGACCAGCAAGGAGCCGATCGCCATCCCAGAAATCATGCCGCCCTGGAATCCGAACACGATGATCGCGGCGCCTTGCGTTTTCTTTTCCGGAGACGCGACCGCAAGGATGTAGGCCTGCACGCCGATAAAGAGCATCCCTTGGCCGATACCCGATATTCCTCGCAGGACCGTTATCTGGGCTATGTCGAGCGGCAGGCCGAGGCCGAGCACGCTGCTGCCGGCCAAAATCAAGCCGCCCCAGATCAGCGCACGGGGGCCGTGCTTTTCGGCAAAACGTCCGGCGGGAATGAGGCTGAGCGCAAAGCACAGATAGTAGGCCGTGAATGGCGCCGCTGCATATGCCAACGAGAAGCCCGAATGCCGATGCAACGTCCTGCATGAACTTGGGCAGAAACGAATACAGCAGATGCTCAAGAAACACCGCCAGGAAGAAGATCGGTTTGACGATGATAAGGCTGGCTTCTTCGTTTGACGTCGCGTTGCTCGAAATTGGCCGACTGCCGATTTCGACATTCGCAGGCGTTGCATCGAATTCGCCACTTGCAGAAACAGGCCGGCCAGGAATGCCGACGCGACGAACAACGCCGCGAAATTTCTGACGCTGCGTTCGACTTGATTGTAGACGACCGCGGTGGGCGCGGTGACGACCAGGTAGGCGACGCGTGAGTTGTTCGAACGGGACAGATTGATCTCGTATTCGAAGTTGCGGGATTCGGACTGCCAGGGCTTGCCGACTTTTTTCGCATCGGTGGAAATCTGAATGACGTCATCAACGACGAGCGCCGCTTCGCCGATGTCCGGATTCAGCCGCCGATAGTCTCTGGAAGACGCGCTCAACACCCTCGATGTGCTCGAACTTCAGCTTGAATTCCACAACGTCGCCCAGACGTTGCGACAGCGTCAGACGCGGAAGCCTGCACCTTGCCTTGAACGCCTTCGGAGTAGAGCCTTACCAGCGTGCCGACGACGGCTCCCGCCGTCATGAGAAATGTCACCGCATAGCCAATTTGAAGCCACGGCGTGCGCGTCCGCGCAAGGTATGGCGCCATGATCCAGACAACGATCGCGAACAGCGCGGACAGCGCGAGGACGACAAACAGCAACGGACGGAAGTTTGAACTCAGTCGCTTGGCCAGCCCATCCCGCGATGCCATCACCACCAGGCTGCCGACCGTCTCAAACCGGGTGCGCAGCGGCAGGACGACTTGCGTGTGCGTGTCATCCTTGTCTAATTCGATGTCCTGCTTGACCCGCTTGATGGCGGGCGACGGCTGAGGCAATTTCGGGTTTTTCTGGTCGATGGCAATGAAGAGCTGATGCCCGGCTTGGTCGTACACCGCAATCGCGTCAACTTCTTCGATGCCGATGACGATGCAATCAGCGAGCGTGGAGAATCCTGCAAATTGCTTCAGCGGCAGGCCGGCGCGCAGATTGTTCTCAATGGACGTCTGCAGGTGCCGGCCCTGGGAAGTTAATTTCTCGATTTCCAGCTGCTCGTAGGTCCGCTTGCCTTCTCCAACGCCGACATAAACGAGGAGCAGAAGTGACAGCCCTGTCACGATGAACATCGTGATGCCGTCTACCATTCGTCGGTTGCCGGCACTTACGAGCGAACCTGGCATCAGCATTGTTATCTACTCATCCGGCGGGCCAGAAGTGATTAGTCACCTCGCGGCCCTGGTTAACGCTGGGTATAGAGGTAAGGTAAAATTAGCTGGCAGTTATGAAACTTCGCTTAATACTACCCACTCGGGCGGGTTGTGCCGAACGGTGGCAGGCTCTTGAGATTCGGGTAGGTGTTGGCGCGCAATGGCCATACGCATGTCGATGCGCCCTTGGAAAAGTTAACGACACCTTATGATGGCCCGGCACGGCCGCCGGACCAGAGATCCAACGGACGCGAGGGAGGATTGCCCGGCCGACTACTGCATGGCGAGCAGCAGAGCCTGTTCGGGCGAAATGGAACTCGGAAGGGCTGAAGAAAATGACGAAATAGATAGAGTCGAGATGATGCAACCGCCGGTAACAATTAACGAAGCGAGCTCGATATAGAGAGTCAGGAAATCCTAACAGCATTTTATATCTCCCCACTTCCCCGCCATAAATTGCACCGCAAACAATAAATTGTTCGCTAACAGGGCAGCTTGAGAGATTTTCAAACGATGAAACAGGCGATGATTAGGACTCCAGAAAGTCTGACAACAGTTCGTCCGTGAAACGGCCGTCGCATTTACGGGGATTTGATCCACCCCACGCATGATGCCTGGAAATAAACGGGGATGGGGTGTCATGCAGAGAAGCGTAGCGGTACGCGCCGGACAAGGCGCGTCGGCGTTGCCTTGCGAATCCGCCGCGAGGTCCGAACTTCTGCGAATTATTGAAATGTTGCTGCCCAAGCTGCGGCTAGCAGTTATTTTTGGCGGGAACAAAAGCGTCGATGGCAGCGTCATCTATCAATCGCAAAACACGCGCTCTTGGAAAAGCTATGAAGCCGTAGCTGAAGACATTGCTGCCTCGCTCCGCAGGAGCGGCTTTCGCAATGTTGAACTCATCCCAGAAGACATGACGCTGGGTGACCGGATTCGCAGCGGCCAAATTCACATGGCGTGGCTTAATACCGGCGGTGTGCAAGGTCACAATTCCGCCGCCCACGCATCTGCGATACTGGAAATGCTAGGTGTGCCCTACGTGGGCCACGATCCCTTGAACGCGACAACTCTCGATAACAAGCATGCATTCAAACGCGAAGCCGTATGCGCGGGCTTGCCAACCGCACCTTTCATTACCTGGCATATGGCGCGTGGACCATTCCAGCCGGATCGTAACAGCCGCTTCATCCGGACTTTCGGCAACTACTCGGGACCCTTCGTAGTAAAACCCGTATCGGGCCGGGCATCTCTTCACGTCCATGTCGTTCGTGATGCGCAAGATTTGTCTGCAGCGATTGAAGAGATTTACCAGGTAACTGGAAACCTCGTGTTGATCGAGAAATTTCTGCCAGGTCGAGAATTTTGCATTTCGGTCGCCGGCCCGATCACCACCCATAGCGGCCAAGTCTTCCGTCACCGCGAGCCAGTGGCATTCGGTGCGCTTGAACGAGTGCTGGCGCCCGGCGATCAAATTTTCACGTCGATGGACGCCAAGCCCATAACAGCGAATCGCTTCAAACAAGTCAGCCCCTTGGAATCCAGTCTGTGGTCCGACATGCATCGGCTCGCTCGCGAGGTCTTTCTCGAGTTCAATTTGGGCTCGCTCATTCGGCTGGACTTGCGTTCCGACAAAAATGGAAAGCTTCATATTCTGGAGGCAAATCCAAAGCCCGACCTGAAATATCCATCTGCTGGAGTGACGAGCCTCGTGTCTGCTGGGCTGACCCAGACAAGCCTTGGCTATGACGATCTCATTTTGTCTTTGTTCGCAGATCGGCTAAATTCCTTGCTCTCCCATCGCCGTGACTCGATGAGGCACATCCTCAACATGGTTCCTTCGCACGAGCTTGATTTGTCAGAATTCGACCCAGCCTTCAGAAAATTGGAGGCGGATACAAATATGATGGTCGATCTTCTTGCTGAAAAAGCGCGACAGATGCAGGGTTTTGATGCGTGAGCTAGCCTGCACCCAGCACTCTGAAGCGCGTAACCAAACCGTAATAACCGAAAGGTAGCCTTGCGACCTCAAAGCACTGGGATGCAGTTTTGGCCCGGGGTCGTAAATGCGCCTCAGAGAATTTGTGATCTTTGTCGCACTTTGTTGCGGTAATCAGGCAAACGCGGAAAATTGTTTGGGGCTCTACGGCGCGATAAAGCGCGAAGCTATGTATTGTGACTTTTTCTGCAATCAAAGCGCGTTGGCACCACTCCAGCAAGCTTACGAGACAAAGTGTATAGTTATAACCGTGCCTTTGGCATCGATTTCACCCTTTGAAAATCTGCCGGGCGAACCTGAATTCCATCGCCACTTGCCAGAAAACAAGCCCCAACCGTCGATGGGCTCAACCTTCCAATCTGAGAAAAAATCTGTCCAGAATTAGACAAGACTAAGTCTGTGGAAATGAATTTCTACGTTATCGAAATTCGGACTTCCAAACCCAATCAAGAAGATAGAAAGTATCGAACACCCGGCAGGCGCTGTCCGGGCTAGCAAGGCCGTGCTTCATTCGGAGATGAGGTTTCTGCCCAACTCCACGCCGCTGATAGCGTGGCTTAGCGAACTCGTTTATCGGTTGCTACACGAGAAGTTGAAGCGGATTTGGATTTGGAGCTTCGCGGAATAGAGGCCGGGTGTCGAAATGTCGATCGCCGAATACCAGCTACCTCATCGGGATAGCGGGCCCCATGACATCCTGGGTGGTCCGGACGGACGTCTTTGGTTTTGCGAATTTAACGGGAATCGGATTGGACGCATTGATCCCCAAAGCTTCGCCATCGACGAATTCCCACTGCCTCATCTGAAAAGCGGCCCACGCATTATGGCCATCGGTCCCGATGGCAACATATGGTTCACCGAGAACCTGGGCAATCGGATTGGGCGGATCAGCCCAGACGGGGCGACCATCACCGAGTTCGCCATTCCAACCGACGACAGCCAGCCTCGCGGCATCAAAGCGGGCCCCGACGGAAATCTTTGGTTTGCAGAGTCGAACGCCAATCAGATTGGGCGGATCACTCCGAGCGGCCAAATCACAGAATTCCTACTTCCTCATCAGCAAAGTAATCCGCGCGGCATCGCAGCCGGCCCCGACGGAAACATGTGGTTTGTTGAGGGTCACGGAAACCGCATTGGGCGCATCACAGTCGACGGTGTAATCACTGAATTCGATCTCCCCCATCCAAATTGTGCACCTGCGGACATCACGGCTGGGCCTGACGGGAAGATGTGGTTTACCGAGTTGGCAGGAAATCGGATCGGACGAATCTCGTTGGATGGTCACATCGAAGAGTTCAATCTTCCAAAACCGGGTAGTCAGCCCATATTGATCAAGCCTGGTCCGGACAACAACATGTGGTTCGGCGAGCTGAGGGGTGGCCGTATTGGGCAGATAACACTCGCGGGAACGATTAGTGAATTTGACATTCCCACGAAAGATAGCCAGCCCCGCGGCATTACTGCTGGCCCCGACGGAAATATTTGGTTCAGCGAGCAACGCGGAAATCGTATTGGTTGCCTCTCACTGAAATAAAGACACAAATCCTTCGAGCGGCGCGAATATCCTAACGAACCGATAGTTTGACTTCGTCACTTTCGTCGAAGCCGCCTCGTTTATAAAGCATTGGTGGATTTGTTCGCTTAAGTACTGCGCATAAGCTGGATAATTCCGGAAAAATCGCGCTCCGCCTCACCCGTCTGGACATATTCCGAATAAAGTTCAAAAGCATCTGCACCAAGCTAAGTCTTTGCGCCTACGGCCTTTGCCGCGTTCTGCGCTAGCTTCAAATCCCTCAACATCATCGCTGCGGTAAAGCCGGCCTGATAGTTTCGGTTGGCAGGCGAAGACGGCACAGGGCCAGGCACCGGGCAATAGCTCGTCATCGCCCAGCACTGCCCGGAAGACTTCGACGAAATATCGAACATTTTTTGCGAATCGAGTTCCGAGCTTTTCGGCAAGCGCAAAAGCCTCCGAAACTGCGATCATCGACACGCCCAAAATCATATTGTTGCAGATCTTTGCGGCTTGGCCGTTGCCGGCGAGGCCGGCGTGCACGATGGTGGTACCCATCTGCGTGAGAATGGGCTTCGCGCGCGCATAGGCCGAAAAGGGTCCGCCGACCATGAAGGTAAGCCTTCCAGCCTCCGCTGCGGAGATACCCCCTGACGTTGGCGCGTCCACTATGCTCAGGCCCGCCCTCTCTGCCGCGATAGCAAACGTGCGGGTAAATTCGACGTCGATTGTGGAGCAGTCGATCAGCAGCGCACCAGCCCTCGCGCTCGCGATCACTCCGTTGGGTCTCATATAGATCTCGCGCACATGTTGCAGATCTGGAAGCATCGTAACGACCACCTCGACGTCCGACACCGCGTCCTTGACGCTCATGGCAGGCACTCCGCCGGCCGCGACCAGTTTGTCTACCTGTACCTTATCGATCTCCATACCCTTGACCGCGTGACCCGATCTTATGAGGTTGCACGCCATCGGCAGGCCCATGAGGCCAAGTCCAATAAAGCCGATTTTCGCCATGCAAATCTTCCTCTTCACTGGGGCGACAACACCAGGGACGCTTTTGCCAGCCTCAACTCACGCACCTGAGCTCAAGCGTCCGGAGGAAAGACGATAGTGCGAATTTATTAACTAAGACTTTTAAAGAGGAGGGCGAGCAAGCATCCGGCAGAATGATCGCGATTTTAGTGGAGAATGGGATCAGGACGGTTCCGGCGGCGGCCGCTATTCCTGCTAACAGGGAATTTTACAGGAAATTTCGCGGAAAGCGCAATTTCGAGTTATTGCGGGAGCAGATTTTCAGGGCGACCATCGGGCTCCTGGAATTAAGAGCAGAGAAATCCTCACTGCGAACAGGGACTGACATTTCCAGAACACGGATTTGCAATCTGCAAAAGTCCCAGCTCCTTCGCAGGCTTCAGGTTCATCACCATCTCGAACTTGGTTGGCGGCACGACTGGCAGACAATAGAGATTGCAAACGATGGAAATCCTGGGGCAAGGTCGGCATGACATTCCATTCCTTGCAGGCGAGGAAGTGTTCGCCCCACGGAGGAAAATATGAAGGCACATCGGCCTACCATCATGGGCACGCGCCATATGGTCGCCGCTACCCAGTACCTGGCAGCCGAGGCCGGCTTCCGGATTCTGGAAGCGGGCGGCAATGCGATCGACGCAGGTGTCGCTGCGGGTATTTCACTGGGTGTCGTGCAGCCGGAATTTGTCAACGTCGCGGGCGTAGCCCCGATCATCATCTATTCCGCCTCCGAAAAGCGCATCGTCACGATCCCGGGTCTCGGCACCTGGCCGAAGGCGCTCGATCGCAACCACTTCAAGAAACACCACGACGGGACAATTCCGCAAGGCATCATGCGCACCGTGGTGCCGGCGGCGCCTGATGCTTGGATCACGGCGCTTACGCGCTTTGGCACCATGAGCTTCGGCGAAGTGGCGCAATCGGCGATCAGCTACGCCCGCGACGGCTTTCCCGTCTACCCGCTGATGTCGGAGATCATCACCGACCATGAAGCCGAGTATCGGGCGTTTCCATCGAACGTCGCGCTCTATCTGCCGAAGGGCCGTCCGCCGCAGCCGGGCGAAGTCTTCGTGCAGAAGGCACTCGGCGCCACGCTTCAGCACATGGCGGATCAGGAGGCCGCAGTGCGTTCTCGCGGACGCGAGATCGGCCTGGCCGCCGCGCGCGATGCCTTCTATCGGGGCGACATCGCCCGTGTCATCGTCAAGTATCAGAAGGAGAACGGCGGTCTGCTGTCGGCCGAGGATCTCAGCGATTATCATTCCGGCTTCGACGAGCCCGTCGAGACATCGTTCGGCGACATCAAGCTTTACGCGTGCGGTCCCTGGTGTCAGGGCCCGTCAATGTTGCAGGCGGTCAACCTCCTGGATCCGGCCGAGTTGCACAAGCTGGGGCACAACTCCGTCGGCTACCTGCACCGCATCACCGAGGCGGTGAAACTGTCCTTTGCAGACCGGGAAGCGTATTTCGGCGACCCTCGCATGGTCGACGTGCCGATCAAGGCGCTGCTGTCGCGTGAGTACGCGCGCAAGCGGCGCGAGATGATCCGCCCGGATCGCGCCTGGCCGGAAATGCCGCCGGCCGGCGATCCACGCAAACTTGCCGCCGAACGCAGCACCCGTGGCACTGTCCTGGTGCCGGAGCGCGCCTTCTCGGCGCCAGAACTCGACACATCGCACGTCTGCGTCATCGACCGGCTCGGCAACGTGTTTGCTGCGACGCCGAGCGATGGCTCCTACAACGCCCCGGTGATTCCGGAATTGGGCATCATCCCGTCACCGCGCGGGAGCCAGAACTGGGGCGACCCGGATCATCCGTCGGGCGTAGCCCCCGGCAAGCGGCCGCGGCTCACGCCCAGTCCGGCAATTGCGATTGAACCCGGCAAGATGAAAATGCCATTTGGCACGCCTGGCGGCGACGTGCAGACCCAGGCGATGATGCAGCTCTTCCTCAACATCCATTTGTTCGGCATGGAGGTGCAAGAGGCGGTCGAGGCGCCGCGCGTCGCGTCCTACAGCTTTCCCTCCTCGTTCGAGCCGCACGCCTATCATCCAGGTCTGCTCAATCTGGAAAGCCGGATCAACCGGTCGACCGGCGAGGCGCTCGGCCGCCTGGGCCACAAGGTTGGATGGTGGCCCGATTGGACGTGGCTCGCCGGCGCCGTCTGTACGGTTGTTTCCGATGAGGAGTCCGGCGTACTCAAGGGCGGTGCCGACCCACGCCGGCCGTCTTATGCGCTCGGATTGTGACCCCGCGCTTTCAAGACAATGTCCGATAAGGAGTTGACATGAGACCATTGCTCTTGGGGCTGGCTTGTCTCGTTCTAACCCTGCAGGCAGCCACGGCGCAGGACTATCCGACCAAACCGGTCCGGCTGCTCGTCCCATTCGCACCCGGCGGCAGCGTGGACATCGTGGCGCGCGCGATCGCCGCGCGGCTTGGTGAACGGCTCGGGAGACAGGTGGTGGCTGAAAACCGGCCGGGTGCGGCCACCATCGTCGCCACTGAACTCGCGGTCAACTCGCCGCCCGACGGCCACACGCTGTTGATGCTGTCGTTCTCTCACGCCGTGACGCCGTGGGTCCACAAGGTCCCCTATGACCCGCGACGCGCCTTCGTCCCGGTCACCATGCTCGCCAAGGGCGTCAACGTGCTGACCGTGCACCCGTCGGTGCCGGCCAACTCCGTGAAGGAGCTGATCGCGCTTGCCAAGAAAAAGCCGAAGCAACTGTTTTTCGCGAACGCCGGCATAGGCAGCTTCACGCACGTCTCATCCGTCCTGTTCGCGTCGATGGCGGGCATCGAAGTCGAGCACGTGCCGTTCAAGGGCAGTGGCCCGGCGACGATCGATGTGATCGGTGGTCACAGCCAGGCTCTGCTCACCTCCCCGCTCTCGTCGTTGCCGCACATCCGTTCCGGGAAGCTCAAGGCGCTGGGGCTAAGTGACACCAAGCGATCGCCTCTCATGCCCGATGTGCCAACGATCGACGAGGCTGGCGTGCCGGGCTACGAGGCGGGCAACTGGTGGGGCATCGCGGTCCCGGCTGGCACGCCACAGCCGATCATCGACCGGCTCAGCCGGGAGATCATGTCGGTGCTGAACACCGACGAGGTGAAGGATCAGTTCGCCAAGGACGGTGCGGAAATCGTGCAGATGAGCCCAGCAGAGTCCAGTCGGTTCTTCCTTGCCGAGCTGGAGAAGTGGGGCAAGGTGGTGAAGGAAGCCAACATAAAGGCGGAGTAGCGCGCAGCGGTGCGTGACGCGCCTAGCCGCTGAGAACAAGAGCTATTTCAATTCGAAATGCGCAAAATGCTCGTATTCGTGGGGCGTTTTCGCGTCGTCCGCCGCCTCAAAGCGAGCTGAAGTAATCTCCGAATTCCTCGCGAACCGTCACGATGTGGGCACGCATGGCGCTTGCCGCCTGCTCGCGATCGCCGCGCAAGATCGCCTGCACGACCCGATTGTGCTCGACGTGCGACTTGGCGAGCCGCCCGAGGTTGCGGAACTGGGCGCGGCGGAACGGCTGCACGCGGGAGCGGGTCGCTAGCGTCATTTCGGCGAGATAGGTGTTGTGCGCGCCGGTATAGATCGCGCCATGGAACGCCTCGTTGACCTCGTGAAAGCGCTGCGGGTCGCCGACATGAATCAGCTCACGCAAGGTCTCGTGCACCGCTTCGAGCGCGCGCCGTTCGGCTCCGGTCATGCGCTCGGCCGCATGACGGGCGCAAAGCGCCTCCAGCTCAGCCATCACCTCGAACATGCCGGCCAGGCGTGCCTCGCTCGGCCGCGCCACCACCGCGCCACGGTGCGGCCGCACCTCGATCAAGCCGTTCGCCGCAAGCTGGCGGATCGCTTCGCGCACTGGCGTACGTGAGACATTGAACCGGCGCGCCAGCTCCATCTCGTCCAGAGCCGAACCGGGAACCAGCACACCACGAACGATCTCGTCGGCCAATTGCGAATGCAGTTCCTCCGCGAGCGTCGTCCGCCGACCATCGGTCACGACCACGCCCGGCAGTTGGCGCCTCAGCAGCCCGTGATGGTGCGCATATGCGTCGCTGCTCGCCATTGGCTACATCATCGGCCGCGGCGAGGCTGCGGCTCCCAATCGCTCCAGCGCATAAGCAACCCGAAGCGCCACGTCCTCGCGCCACGGCGCGGCTATGATCTGTACGCCGATTGGCAGCGGTTTGAGCGGGACCGGCACCGCAACCACCGGCAGCCCAATGAATGAAATCGGCTGCGTGTAGATCCCGATGTTGGGGCGCAGCGGGATTTCCTTGCCGTCCAGCAAGAAGGTCTTCTGCCCAATCAAGGGCGCGACACACGGCGTCGCCGGCGCGAGGATGACATCGACTTGCTTGAACAAGTCGAGCACGCGCTCGCGATACCAGCGGCGGAACTTCTGCGCCCGAATTACCAGCGCGCTGGGAACTATGGTGCCGGCGATCAGGCGGTCGCGCACGGCGGGATCGAAATCGCCCGCGCGCTTTCGCAGCCGGTCGAGATGCAGCGCGGCACCCTCGGTCGCCGTGATGACATAGGCCGCGGAACGCGCGCGCTCTGCCTCTGGTATCTCGATGTCATGCTTGGCGCCGAGCGCCGCCGCGATCTGGGCGACCGCTTCGCGGGCTTCCGGGAACGCGCCCTTGCGGAAATAGCCACCGGCCACGGCGATGCGCAGGCCCTTGATGGCTTGATCCAGCGTGGCAGCGGCCGGCTCGGGTGGCCGCTCGGTGCACACCGGATCTTCGGCGTCCGGACCCTGCATGGCGTCGTATGCGAGCGCCAGATCCTTGGTGCTGCGAGCGAATGGACCGAGGTGATCGAAGCTGCCGACAAACGGAAACGTGCGTGCGCGAGACAGTCGCCCATAGGTCGGCTTCAATCCAAAAATCCCACAGAACGAGGACGGCACGCGGATGGAGCCGTTGGTATCAGATCCGAGCGTAAGCGGCACCAATCCACCCGCCACCGCGCCGCCCGAGCCGCCAGAGGAACCGCCCGTCATGCGGCTTACGTCATGCGGATTGCGCGACGGCCCGTCATGCGAGTTCTCTCCGGTGAAGTCGTAGGCGTATTCGCCCATGTTGAGCCCGCCGACCAGGACAGCGCCCGACGCCTCCAAATTTTCGATCAACGTGGCGTCACGGGATGCCGGCGGCAGGTCGCGGTTGATCTTGGAACCCGCCAAGGTTGTTATGCTCTTCACGTCGAACAGATTTTTCACCGCGAAGGGCACGCCCGCGAGCGGCCCCAACGGCTTCCCCGCGGCACGGGCCTGATCGAGCACCCGGGCTTTGGCCCGAGCACGATCCGCAACCACCGATGTGAACGCGTTGAGCGACTTGTTCTGCGCGGCGATCCCTTGCAGCGCATCCTCGACGACCGCGAGCGCGCTCTGTCCGCGCGTCACGGCAGCTGCGATGTCGGTGGCAGATGCCCAATCCATCGCAACCCCTACGCCTTGAACACGGGCGCCGGCTCGGTCTCATCCGGCAAGGGAAATTCGGCGACCACAGCGCCATGATGCAAGTTGACCTGGAGCTGAATCTTCACCTCGGCCTTCCATGACGGATCGAGCGGGATGCGCAGCGCCTGCGTGGCGGCATCGATCATGTCATCCAGCGGTTCGGCCATGGTCGTTCTCAGACGGGAGGATGCGGGATGGCGGCGAGCAGTTCGCGGGTGTAGTCGCTTTCCGGAGAAACCAAGACCCGTTCGGTTGGTCCCTGCTCAACGATCTTGCCCGCTCGCATGACGATCACCCGGTCGCAAAGCAGTCGCACCACGTTGAGGTCGTGCGAAACGAACAGGTAGCTCATGCCGAGCGAGTCCTTGAGGTCCTGAAGAAGGTTCAACACGACCGCCTGCACCGAGACGTCCAGCGCAGCGGTCGGCTCGTCGAGAATCACAAGTTCTGGACTGAGCGCGATGGCGCGCGCAATGCCGACGCGGGCTTTCTGACCGCCGGACAATTGATGGGGGAAGCGATCAAGCAATTCGATCGGCAACCCGACTTGGCGCGCGAGCTCTTCGCAGCGTGCCCGCACGCCGACGCCGCCCTTGATATCGCCCAGCCGCAAGATGGGATCGGCAATGGCGCGCGCCGCCGTGAAGCGCGGGTTGAGACTGTCTGTCGGGTCCTGGAACACCATCTGGATGCGCTTGCGTAGCGGCAGCCTGGCGAACTCTTTGGCGGGGATTTCGCCTATATCCTCGCCGTCGAAGGTAATGATGCCTTCCGACTTATCGAGCAGCCGCATCACCATGGTTGAGGTGGTCGACTTGCCACAGCCGGATTCGCCAACCAGCCCGACGCTCTCGCCATAACCGACGCTGAAGCTGATGCCGTCGACTGCGCGGAACATCTCCGGCTCCGGGGCGGGACCGCGGCGAAACAATTTCTTGAGCGGATTCTGTGTCGATTGCCGGGGAAACTCCTTGATCAGCTTCTCCACCACGAGCAATGGCTTGCCGGCCTTGCCGTTGAGGTGCACGGGCACCGACTGAACAGGCGGCGTTTCGTCCTCGGGCAGCAGATCACGCAGCGAAACGCCCGGCCGCGGGGTCGCCTTCATCAGCCTGCGCGTATAGGGGTGCGAAGGCGACTGGAAGATCGTCCTCGAACCGGCGGTCTCGACTACATTTCCCCTCTGCATCACAACCACGCGGTCGCAGTAGGCCGCCGCAAGCCCGAGATCGTGTGTGATGAGGATCGTCGACATGCCGCGCTGGCGCGTCAGCTCCGTGACGAGATCCATCACCGTCTTCTGGGTGGTGACGTCGAGACCGGTGGTGGGCTCATCGGCGATCAGCAATTGCGGCCGGCAGGCGAGTGCCAGAGCGATCACCACGCGCTGGCACATGCCGCCCGACAGCTCGAATGGATAGGCGTGATAGCGCTCGCGCGGCCTGGCGATGCGGACCTGCTCAAGAATCTCGACTGCCTTCTCGGTTACCTCAGCAGGCGTCGCTTGAACGTGCTGCAGCAACACGTCCTCAATCTGGCGTCCCACCTTGCGGATCGGATTGAGCGCCGCGCGCGGGTTCTGGAAGATCATCGACATCTCACGCCCGCGCAGATCGCGCATGGCGTGCTCGTCCGCTCCGCGAACATCAATGCCGGAGAACATCACCGATCCGTCAGCGATACGTCCCGCGCGATCGAGAATACGCATCACTGCATAAGAGGTTACCGATTTGCCTGATCCAGACTCGCCGACGATGCCGACGGTCTCTCCCTTGGCGACCGTGACGTCGACGTTCTGCACCGCGCGAACGATGCCCCGCCGCGTCTGGAACTCGACGGTAAGGTCGCGCACGTCCAGCAGTGGAACAGTGTTGGGAATATTCATGTGCGCCGCGACGGGTCGACAATGTCGCGCAGGCCGTCGCCCAGGAGATTGAAGCAAAACACCGCCAACATCAGCGCAGCACCCGGGAAGAAGGCGATCCACCACTCGCCCGAAACCATGAACGCCGCGCCTTCCGCGACCATGATGCCCCACTCAGCCGTTGGCGGCCGCACGCCGAGCCCGATGAACGACAGCCCGGCCGCGTTGAGGATGGCGTAGCCCATGGTCAACGACATCTGCACGATCATGATCGGCATGATGTTGGGCAAGATCTGCGTCAGCAGGATACGAAACTCGCCGTTGCCGCAAAGCCTCGCTGCCTGAACGAAACCGGCCTCGCGGCGGACGTTGGCCTCAGCGCGCGCCACGCGGGCATAAAGCGGGAAGTTCACGACCGCGGTCGCCAGCACGATATTCTCGACCGTGTTACCCAGCGCAGCGACGATGCCCATCGCCAGCACGAACAGCGGAAACGCCATGATGGTGTCGGCGATGCGGCCGACGATGCGGTCGGTCCAGCCTCCGAAGAAGCCGGCGGCGACGCCCGACAGGCCACCCATCACGAAGACAAGGGCAACCGATGTGACCGCTATGATGAAATCGAGCCGCGTCGCGACGATGACGCGGCTGAACACGTCACGCCCAAGCTGATCGGTCCCGAACCAATACGCCGTCGACGGCGGCTTGAGCGCGAACCCCGTATTGCTGGCGAGCGGGTCGTACGGGACGATATAGGGCCCGAACAGAGCCAACAGCAAGATAAGGACGAACAGGCCGAACGCCAATCCGGTGACAGGGTTGTCGCTGATGATGTAGCGGGCGTGCCGCAGCGTCGCCATTAAGCCTGAAGACGCGCGGGGCGGCGGTGCGCTCGAGGCGACCGTGCTCATGCCTCGATCCTCATGCGCGGATCAATCAGAACGTAGAGAATATCGATCAGCAGATTGAGCGCGACGTACATGATCGCCATGGTCAGCACGAAGCCCTGCACCGGCGCGAAATCCGAGGCGATCAGGGCTTCAACGGCGTAAGAACCGATCCCGGGCCAGGCAAATACCTTTTCCACCAGGACATTGGCGCCGAGCAGAAACGAGAACACCATGCCAAGCGTGGTCACCACGGGAAGCATGGCGTTGCGGAATGCGTAGGTGACCGTGACTGTATAGGGCGTCAGGCCACTCGCGCGTGCCGTGCGCACAAAATCGGATGACAGCACCGCGAGCATGGACGCGCGCGTCATGCGCGCGATCGGCGCCAGCGCAAAGATGCCGAGCGTCATCGCGGGCAGGATAAGCTGGCTGATCGCGGCGCGGAACGTGCTCCATTCGCCGGCGATCACGCTGTCGATCAGATAGAACCCGGTCACTTGCGGCGGCGCACTGAAGAAGACGTCGAGCCGCCCGAGCGGCGCCGGAGACCAGCCGAGGATGTAGTAAAAGACGTAGACCAGGATCAGCCCGAGGAAGAACACCGGTAACGACACGCCGGCGGTCGCCACGACTCGGCAGGCATGATCGACCAGCGAGCCGGGGCGCGTCGCCGCGAGGATGCCGAGTGGAATCGCGATTAACATCGACACGATCAAGCCCAACAGCGTCAGCTCGGCGGACGCCGGCAGCCGATTCTTGATCTCGGTCGCGACCGGCTGGCCGGTGGTCAGCGAATTGCCGAGGTCGCCCTTGCCGAGATCCTGGACATAGCGCCCGAACTGCACGACTAGCGGCTGGTCGAGCCCGAGCTTCACCCGGATCTGCTCGATCGCAACCCTGTCCGCGGCCGGCCCCGCGAAATACGCGGCCGGATCGCCCGGCAGGGCACGGGTGAGCAGAAACGTGACAATCACCACGCCGATCAGCGAGGGCACCGCCAGCAGCATCCGCTTGAACACCATGCTCAACATGGCTGCATTCCTCTGAAACTCCGACGTCGCCATGGCCGGACCGGAAACCGTTTTCGTTTCTGGTCCAGCCATCCGCGCCGGTGACCGGAAGACCTCAGCGCGGACGCTGCGCGGCGCGCAGCCATGACGAGCCCCGAATACCTCCGGCTAGGCCTTAACGAACGAGCGATAGTCGAGTCGCCGATGGAACCAGTACTGGTAGCCGGAGACGTTCTTCTGCATCGCGATGTTGACGTAAGGCTGGAAAATCGGAATGCGCGGGATGTCCTTGAAGGAAAGATCGACGAAGCCCTTCACATCCTTGTCGTAGGCTTCCTTGTTGCCTTCGGCGGCGGCGGTCACCGCGCCGTCGATGTAGCCGTCGAGCTCCTTCGACTGGTAACTCATGGTGTTGAAGATTGAATTCTTGCCATGATAGCACCAGATGAAAAAGTACTCGGGGTAATCGAGCCAGCCGGAGAACACGTTCGTGTAGAGTGGCAGCACCTTCTTATTGAGCTCGGTTCGCCACGTCGCGCCGGGAATCTTGTTGATTGTGCACTTGATGCCGATCTGGCCGAGACTTCTCCTGCACCAGCACACAGAGCGGCTCGTTGACGCCAGCAAATCCTAGGTCGAACGACAACGTGGTTTCGAATCCGTTGGGATAGCCGGCTTCGGTCATGAGCTGCTTGGCCTTGGCGATGTCGGTGTCGAACCCGTGCGGCTGGGGCCAAGCCACTTCGGTCGGCGTGCCCGGCTTCGCGCCGAACATCGGCTTGGACAGGCCGAACAGGACCGCATCCATGATCTTCTGGTACGGCACGGCGTAGGCCACGGCCTGCCGAACCTTGATGTTGTCGAACGGCGGCTTGGTGACGTTCATGCCGAGATACTGGATACCGTTTGAGTAGGGGGTCGAAACAATGTTGAGCTTGCCGCTGTCCTTGAGCTCGACGAAATCTTTGTTCGGCAAGTCGTAGGAGATGTCGGCGTCGCCTCGCTCCAGAAGCGCGCGTCGATTGCCGGCCGACGGCACCATGCGCCAGATCACGCGCTTGACCTGGGGCAGCGGTCCGCCGACCCAATCGTCATTGCGTTCCATCACCACTTCGGTACCGGCCGTCCACCGCGACACCTTGTAAGCGCCGCTGCCGGCGCTGTTGATTTTGGTGTACTCCAGACCCCACGGATCCTTCTCCGTGGCGTTCTTTTTGACGAGGCCGGAGTTGTAGATCGCCGGCACAATCACAGCGAGATCGGGGATCGTGAGCCGATCCTTGCGCATGAAATCGACGCGCACCGTATTGTTGTCGACTACCACGAACTGCTCGGACTTGGTCAGCGAGCCCGCTCCCATCTGGAAGGTCGGAAAGCCGCCGACGCTCACCGCGCGGTCAAGCGACCATTTGACATCCTGCGCGGTGACCGGCGTACCGTCATGGAACTTGGCGCTTTTCTTCAGCTTGAACGTCGCCGACATCGGGCCGACGTTCATGTCTTCGGCCAGCTCCATCTTGAACTTGTCGCGGTCGTAGTACGGAACGCCGTTGACCGTCTTCATCTCGTGACTGATCAGGCGGTCGTAGCAATTCCACGACACCTCATAGCCCGGCACGTTGGTGCCGACGCCGTGAATGTCGATGTTGTTGGGGCCGCTCTCGGACACGATGAGCAGCGTTTCCTGGCGGGATTGCGCTTTGGCCGAGGACCAGATGGCCGGTGCCGGCACCATACCGGCACCTGCTACAGCAGCCGTAGACTTCAGAAAGTCGCGACGTTTCATTGGCAGCCTCCCGAGCTTCGAACGAATGCGTTGAGGAGGCTTCCGCAAGGGCCGTGCCAATGCGTCAGAACGCGGGTAAAGAGTTGCAATGCATTGATTTCGCCCAGATTCCGAACAAGAATCGGCGAGTTCGCATGAACTAAGGCGCTCCCGACACCTGCATACAATGAGGCGCCCTTGCTCAAGAAATAGGCACATTCGAGCCGGCGCGAGCCGTCACCAGAGCGATGCCACAAATCCTCCTGCGGGTCTGCAAACCCGTTCGGGTTGCGCTGGACCCATTGGTGAACGCGTCAGAGCGATTGCTCGCTTAGGATCGGTGAATAATCGCAGGCGCTCGAGTAAAACTTCGACGGCCGCGCTTGAATCCGGTCAACGGCTGCGCGAGTTCTGACACGGCGGACAGGCCGTCGCTGCAATCCAGCACAACCATATCGGCAGGGTTGCCAACTTCAATGCCATAATCGGTGAGGTTCATCAGTCTCGCTGGTAAGGTGGTAATCATATCCAGGCATTGAGCGATGTCATTCGGACGACCAAGCCGTGCGACGTTGGCGTACAGATTAGCCATCCGGATCAGCGAACAGTCACCGAACGGCGTGAAGGGATTGAGCACGTTGTTGGTAGCAAGAGAGCAGGTCACGCCGTGCGACACCAAACGGTGCGCCGGCGCCACGCCGCGGGGGACCGAATGTTCATGACCACGACCCATCAGGAACAAGTCGGTCGACGGCAACACCGTGACCGCGACGCCGGCATCGGCAAGGCGGCGCGAGATGACGTCAAGTTCTTTGCCGTCGACCGCCGACAATTTGGTGACGTGACCGATCGCAACCCGTCCGCCCCATTTTAGGTTATCGGTCCGCCGGCACACTTCATCGAGATGCATCCAGCTCGGATCGAGATCGAAATCAAGGTGAAAGTCGATATCGAGGTCAAAACGTGCCGCGATCGCAAAGATGCGGGCAATCTGCTCGTTCGGCGCTGTGTCCGTGTAAGGGCACCCCCCGATAACGTCGGCACCAGCTTCACAGGCTTCGATCAGGAGCTGTTCGGCGCCGTGATCGTTGGTCAGTCCTTCTTGAGGAAAAACGCAGAGCTCAAGATCGATCGCCCATGCATAATCCCTCTTCAACCGGCGCAGCGCGTTGAAGCTGCGAAGCCCGATCCGCGGATCAACCTCGACATGGGTCCGCATCCGGGTCGTGCCCTGCACGATGGCCTTCTCGAGCGTGCGCCGGCCACGCGCGTAGACGTCATCCTCGGTGAAATTGCGCTTGGCAGCAGCAACTTCGGCGATCGCCTCTTCGAGAGACCCCTGCTCCGATCGGCAGCGGTCAAGAATGCAGGACTTGTCAAGATGGATATGGGTCTCGACGAAGCCGCCAATGACGAGACGGCCATCGAGTTGCTCCTGCTTCGCACCAGTGTCGATCCGCGGCTCGATCGCCACGATGCGGCCTCCCAAGATGCCGATGTCGCAGACCGCGTCAGCCTTCCCGGCGATGCGCGCTTGGCGCAGCACAAGATCGAGTGGCGACAGCATTTTATTGGGCAGCCTCAGCCCGTCCCAGATATGAGGCTTCGAGATCCGGGTCCTGCTTCAGCGAGGAGGCTGCGCCGGAGCGCACAACCCGTCCGGATTCGAGCACGTAGCCGCGATCGGCAAGCGAGAGAGCGAGCGAGGCCATCTGGTCCACCAGGAGAATCGTGGTGCCTTCGTCGCGCAGTTCGGCAAGGATTGCAAACAACTCATTGATCATCGCCGGAGCCAGACCCAGTGACGGCTCATCGAGCAGCAGGATGCGCGGCTTGGCCATCAGTCCGCGCGCAATCGAAAGCATCTGCTGCTCGCCGCCCGACAGCAATCCCGCGCGTCCGTGGAGGCGGTCGCGTAGCCGTGGAAATCGCTTGAGCAGCGCCTCGATTTCCGCCTCGTAGTCGGCATCGGCGCGTGAGTGCGCGCCAAGCGCAAGATTGTCGTAAACAGTAAGCTCAGGAAATACCTGGCGGCCTTCCGGCACCAGCGCAAGGCCGCTTGCCGCGATGCGATGAGCTTCGAGCCGCGCCACGTTTTCATTGTCGAGCAATATGTCGCCGCTCACCGGCCGCAGCAGTCCCGATACCGCCCGCATCGTGGTCGACTTTCCGGCACCGTTGGCGCCGATCATTGCGACCGTTTCGCCTGGCAGAACCTCCAGCATCACATCTTCCAGAACAGGAGCAGCGCCATAGCCCACGGTCAGCTTTTGCGCCACCAGGACGGGATCGCGGCTACCCGACCACGGCAAGGCCCTCTTGCGCACGCCGACATCTCCACCGAGGTAGGCCTTGATCACCTTCGGATCGCGGCGCACCGCAGCCGGTGGACCGCTTGCTATCGGCGCTCCCGCGTCGAGCACCACCACGTGGTCGGAAATGCCCATCACAAGCTTCATGTCGTGCTCGACCAAGATGACCGCGACTCCGAGATCCGCGATCCGGCGCAGCAGCATGCTCAGCGCATCTTTGTCGGCGCGCATCAGCCCGGCGGCCGGTTCGTCGAGCAGCAGTACGCGCGGCCGCATCGCCAGCGCCCGCGCGATCTCGATCAGACGGCAATCGACGTGCGGCAAGTCGCCTGCCGGCGTCGCCAGCGCGCCGTGATAGCTGACGAATGCAATTAACCCCTCCGCCGCTTGCCGCCCCTCCTCCGTGGCGTCGTCGGTCAGCATGCCGCCAAGACTGCCGCGCCGAAGAGCGATCTGCACATTGTCGAGCACGCTCATCGAGGGAAAGAGCTTTGTGGTCTGATAGGTGCGCGCGATGCCGGCACGCGCCACATCATAGGCGGGCGCGCCGGCCAGTTCTGTTTCACCCAGGCGGACACTGCCGGTATCCGGCCGGTAGAAACCACCGACCATGTTGAGAACCGTCGTCTTGCCCGCACCGTTCGGCCCGATGATGCTGGTGATCTTTCCAGGCACAGCAACAAAACTCACATCGGTTGCCGCCTTGATGCCACCGAATGCGATCCCGATGCCGGAAACCTCAAGGTTGGTCTTCGGTTCGCTGGCCTGCAAAAACGCCGCGATGTCGAAACCCGCGCCGTCCGCCGATGCCGAATCGGTGTGCCGCATGAATCGCGTCAGCGTACCGAGCACGCCTTCGGGCGCCAGCCACAGCACGACCAGCAGAAGGCCACCGAAGAACAGCAACCTATACTCGGCCAGGCTCGACAACAATTCCGGTCCTATGACGCTGATCGCGGCGCCGACCACAGGTCCGAATACCCACCCTGCCCCTCCAACGATCACCGCCAGCAGAAAAAGGATTGATTGAGAGAACGGGAAGGAATCCGGCGCAACGAACATGAACAGCGGCGCAAAGATCGCCCCGGCAAGCCCCGCAAACACGGCGGACAACGCGAACGCAACCGTTTTCACGATCACCGGATTGAGGCCGATCGAGCGCGCGGCCACCTCGGCGTCGCGCACTGCAACCATCCCGCGGCCCCAGGCACTGTTCGCCAGCCGATAGAAGAAAAATAACGAGCACCCGGCAAGCAGCACGGCCAGCACCGCCATTTCGCGCTCGGCGAACGTATGGCCGAACAACGCCGGCGCCTTGAGGTTCATCAGCCCGTTGGCGCCGCCGGTGAGATCGCGCCATTCGGTCGCGCCGTGCTGGATGATGAAGGCGAACGCGATGGTCACCATCGCTAGATACGGTCCACTGACCCGCAACGCGGGCAACGCGAGCGCGAAGCCGATCACTCCCGCTGCCAAACCCGCCAGTGGAAACGCGATCCAGAAGTCGATGCCCTTCATTGTAACGATCGCGGCGGTGTAGGCTCCGATGGCATAGAAGCCGACGTGACCGAGCGAAATCTGGCCAGCCAGGCCGACGAGAATGTTGAGGCCGACGCCGACCACGGTGGTCAAAGCGACCAGTGCCAGCACGAAAGGTGCATAACCATCGGCCATTGCCGCGTAGAGCGCGGCGATCGCGGTCAGCGCAAGGATCGCCAATGGCATGCCATGCCGGGTGAGGAACGCGTGCGCCGTCATACCTTGTTCACCGCGGCACGGCCGAAGAAGCCGTTGGGCATGGCAGCAAGCGCCAGAATCACCACTGAGAAGGTGACGATCTGCGTGTAGACCGAGCCGGCAAACGCGGTGACCAGCGACTCGACCAGGCCATAGATCAGTCCCGCCAGCATCACACCCCACGCCGAAGTGATCCCGCCGAGGATGGCCACAGCAAAAGCCTTGATGCCGAACAACGTGCCCATGTCGGAATTGACGTTGAACAGCGGCGCGATCAGCAGGCCCGCAAGGCCCGCAAGCGCCGTGGAGATCATGAAGGAAGCCGCGATGGCGAAGCGCACGTTGATGCCCATCAGCCTGGCCGCGTCGGAATTCTGCACTACGGCCAGCAAGGCCTTGCCGAGTCGCGTGCGGTGAAACATCAGGTGAAGCGCCAGCGCAATGCCGAGCCCCACGACGGGAATCACAAGCTGCAGCGGATAAACTCCGGCGCCGAATATCTCCACGGGCTTGACGGCCAGCACTGATGGGAAGCTGCGCGGCTCCTTGCCGAATGTGAACAGCACAGCGTTGTCGAGCACGATGCCGCCAGCAACGGTCGCCATCAGCCAAGCGTTCGAGCCGCGCTCCGCGAACGGTCGCACCAATGTGCGCTCGATCACCAGCCCGAATAGCGCGCAGATGGTCAAAGATAGCGCCACCGCTAGAAGTAGCGGCCAGCCCAACGTGACGGCGAAGGTATAGCCGAGCACGGCGCCCAGCATCATCGCGGAGCCCTGAGAGAAATTGACTGTATTGGAGACCACGTAAGTAACGTGGAAGCCGAGAGCGATCAGGCCGTACATGCTGCCGAGGCCGAGGCCGGAGATGATCGCCGATGTGATCAGCATGCGGGCTCGAATCCTGGCGAGAGGCGCCGGGACGCGGCTTCGGCCGCGCCCCGTGTCGTTTCGAACAATGCTAGTTCATCAGCGGAAGGATTTCGCCTTCCTTGAAGAACGTGAATATGTAGTCGTTCGGCCCGAGCGCATCGTGATTGTCGGGGGTGAACGGCTTCGCGTAGGTCTTGATCAAGCCTTCGTATTTGTCGATGCCATAGAACGCCTGACGGATCGCCGACCCCTCGGTTGAATTGGCCTTGGCGATCGCGAGCGCCGTCAGATGCATCGCATCGTAGGCGTTGGCGATGCCGACCGCCGGCGTGACGTCGGCGAGCGACTTGATCTCCGGATATTTCTTCTTCAGGCCGTCGAGCACGGCCTGGCCCTTCGGCGCGAGCTTACCGGAGAAACTGTAGGTCTGGATGAAGTGGACTTTTGAACCGCTCGGGCCCGCGAGTTCCGAGAAACGGCCGCCGGCCGGACCCCAGTGCGACACGATCGGCACATCCCAGCTCATGCGGTCGAGCGACTTCACCACCTGGGCGGATGGCGCGACGTTGGCGACCATGAAAAGGACATCGGAGCCGGCCTGCTTGAGCCTTGTCAGTTGCGGCACAACGTCGACGTCATTGGTCTCGAACTTTTCGATTCCCGCGTAGGGAATCTTCTTGGCTTCGAGCGCGGCCTTGAGGCCTTTTTCGTTCGACTCTCCCCACGGATTGTTGATCAGGATCATGCCGGGCTTCTTGGTTCCATATTTCTTCACTGCGTAATCCACCAGCGCGATGTCGACGATCTCGTCCACCGCGGAAACACGGAACACGTAGTTCTCAGGCGCGCCGTTGCGGGTGATCGGCGTGCCCGCCGCCCATACGCCCATGAACGGCACCTTGGCGCCGTTGACGAACGGCACGATCGCGATCGACACCGGCGTGTCGAGACCGCCAAAAAGCGCAACAACCTTCTCGCGTTGCACCAGTTCTCGGGCGGCGACAACACCCTTGGCCGGGTTGCTTTCGTCATCGCGGACCAGAAGCTCGATCTTCTTGCCGAGCACGCCGCCCTTTGCGTTGATCTCGTCAACCGCGAGCGACAGACCGCGAACGATGGCCTCGCCGGACTTCGCGGACTGGCCGGACATGGCCGCCACCAATCCCAGTTTCACCGTCTGCTGGGCGTGGCTCGGAGCAACCGCAAGCAGCGCTAAGGCGCCACCAAGCAGCATGGACTTGCACAGTGTGGGTAGAAGCATTCGCATGGCGGCACCTCTCGCTACGGATGAACCGGACTTCCATGACGCAAAGGGCGTGCCAAAACGCATCCTGCAGATTATCTGAAAAACCACGTGTTTTCTGCGTTTGGCGCGCTTACAAGCTAGGCAATTTCAGAGCGATGGCCTAATTTGTATTCAATAGTGTATACAATCTTACGAGCTCATGCATGCTTTTTGTGGCCCGCGATGTGCATGGGTTGTAGGAGACCGTTTCTCAGGAGGACCCCATGGCCCAGCTCAAAGCCTTCCCCGTCGCCACCGACGAAACCGCTGCCGCCGCCGACATCGTTGAGCGCTTTCTGGTCGCCTCCATGGTACCTGACCCGCAGACCGCCGCGCTTTACATTTCGGACGACCTGAAGATCACCTTTACCGGCGGCCGCAAATACACCCATCCGCGCGAGACCGCGGCGTTCAACAGCAAGCGCTACAAGCTGGTGAAAAAGAAGATGGAACGCACCGACGTCGTTCCCGGCAACGGCGAGACCATCGTCTACAACCTGGGCACGCTCTATGGCGAGTGGCCGGACGGCACGCCGTTTGAGAGCAACCGCTACGTCGATCGCTTCGTGGTGCGCGGCGGCAAGATCGTGCAGATGGATGTATGGAATGACAGCGCCGAGCGCCTGCTGATCCGCAACGGCATTGAGGCCTGACCGGCTACTTTTTCGTCCGCTTCGGCCGTGCGCCGTTGGATTCGTCGCCGGCATAGCGGCCGAGGATATTCTTGATGTCGCGGTCCTTGGGCGGCCGCGACACGATCAAGGCGCGCCCCGCGACCGCGTCCAGATGATCATGCATCAAGCCCTTTGCGCGGGCTGCATCTCCCTTGGCAAGCGCCGTGATGATGGCACGGTGCTCACTCACCGCGCATTCCGATGAATGCGGGCGGCTATAGAGCGCGAGGGTCAGCCCACAGCGCGAGGCGTTCTCGCTGACGTAGCGGGTCAGCACCGGACTGCCGGTCATCTCCGCCAGCAGGATATGGAACTCGGTGGCGAGACGGATCGACAGCGGTTCGTCATTGCCGCGCGCCTGCTCCTCCTCGTCGACGTGAGCGTTGAGCCGCTTGATCTGGTCCGGCGTGAGGCGCCCGGTCAGCCGCGACACAACCAGTGCTTCGAGACCAAGCCTGACATCGAAAATGTCCCGCGCCTCGTCCCAACTCGGCGTCGCAACAGTCGCGCCACGGTTGCGGCGCAGTTCCACCAGCCCCTCGGCCGCAAGCTGGCCCAGCGCATGCCGGACGATGGTGCGGCTGGCGCCGAAACGCTCGCCGATCGCATCCTCCGGCAACTTCGCGCCAGGCTCGAGCGCCTGCTCGATGATGGCATGGCGCAGCGCGCGATAGATCGCTCCCGCGCGGTCGGTACCCTCTTTCGGATTGCGTTTCGCAGCTTTGGCCAAGGCCGTCCGACCGTTCCGCCGTTGGTTGGGTGACCGTTGTAGCATCAGACGCCGGCTGGTTTGCAAGTCAGTGCGACGTTGCGCATTGCTCGCACCATCGCTGCACACGGTAGGGCTCGCGCGCCAAACCGACGCAATAGTCGAGCACCACGGGCTCGAACATCTGGACGAAGTCGCGGGCGCCGGCATTGACCTTGTTAAGGTGCTCGACCGCGGCATTGGCCTCCATCGCCAGCTTCGGCATATCGGCGCCCAGCACCTTGCCGCCCTCGACCAGCATCTTGCCACCCACCATCACCCGGTCGACACCGGTACCATCCTCGACGAACACGACGTGATACAGCGGCTCGTTCAACGGCACGTAGTTGATGTGGGTGAGATCCAGGAGCACCAAGTCGGCTTTGAAACCCGGCGCGAGCTGCCCGATCGAATTCTGCATGCCGAGCGCACGAGCGCCGCCCTTGGTCGCAGCCTCGAACGCTTCTGCGGCGCTGAGCCATTCCCGTGGATCGGGGCCCTGGACACGCGAGATATAGGCCGCGAGCCGCATCGCCTCGAACATGTTCTGGTTGTCGGAGGATAGACAGCCGTCGGTGCCGAGACCGAAGATGATGCCTTTCTCCTTCATCTTCCGAGCTGCGCCCATCCCGGAGCCGAGCTTGAGATTAGATCCCGGATTGTGCGCGACCGTGGCGCCGGCATCAGCAAGCCGCGTCATGTCGTCATCATCGAGCCAGATCGCATGGGCCGCGGTGAAATTCGGAGCGAGGAGGCCAATCTTGTGCAGATGCCCGACCAGCGTGGTGCCGTATTTGCGCGGGCCCACAATCGCCTGCACCTTGGATTCGGCCACGTGCATCTGCACGCCGATGCTGTGCGCCTTGGCGAGATCGCGGCACGCGGTGATGAACGCGTCGCTGCAATGATGCGGGATGGTCGGCCCCAGCGCCGGACGTAGCTGCTCGCGGTTCCAGGACCAGTTCTCGATCAGTTCGCGGCAGGTGGCGAGGCTCACGTCATAAGGTGTGGCGCGTAGCGCCTCGGCCTTTTCGCGCAAACCCGCAGGCATTGCTTCGATCATTCCGGGGATGGCCCGGAAGAATGTCGTGTCAGCCATCATCGGGGCGATTACCGCGCGCATACCGACGTCGGAATAGGCCCGCGCGACCGCGTTGATGCCTTCGACCGACGGCGCGGGAATTTCGGCGGCGAGGTCGTAGCAAGCGGTGCAGCCCTTCTGCAGCATCTCCAGCGCGCCGATCCTGGCGGAAAGATACTTGGTCTCGGTCGTGCGCCCTCCCGCGGTCCACGGGTAGGCGTTGAGCAGCAGTTCCAGCGACCAGCGGTCGGCCATCGCCTTTCCGAGCGCGACGGTGGCGTGGGTGTGTGAATTGATCAATCCCGGGATCAGCAGGCGGTTGGTTGCGTCGATCCGTTTGGCATCGCTACCGACACTCTCGCCGGGCTGCAGCACAGCCGCGATTGTATCGCCATCGATCAGCAGATCGGCATGGCCGCCATCGAGCCGGCCCGCCGTTAGCACGCGGCCGCCATGGATGAGTTGCTTCACGCTAGCGTCTCCACACGTTCGACCGCGGCTTGTTCGATCCGCAGGAACGAGGCTACGCCGGCGTCGATGCGGAAGCCATAATCGAGCCGCCCCACCACACGCACCGGCTGCTCGCCACCTTCGCTCAATATTGGCGAGGCGCAACAAAGCGTGATGACCGCCGGCGGCACTGCAGCGCAGTCGGGACAGACACCGGGCTGGTCGACCAGAAGCATGGACGGGCGCGGCCCGTGCGCATGGGAGAGAAATCCCTCGATCGTCACGTCGCGGCCGGACAAATCCTTCGCCATCGCGCTGTAACGCACCTCGTCGGTGCCCAGGTGATCGAACAGATCGGCAAAGCTAAGCACCAGCCGCATGGCGTCAGGCCGCGTTCGCGACCGCCAGACCCTCGTCCTCGGCATGGGCGCGCATCACCTCGCGCTCCAGCGTTTCCGTGAGGCGGGCGCGGTAGTCGTTGAAGCCGGGGTCGGTCATGCGCCGCGGCCGCGGCAGATCGATGCGAACCTCGTCGATGATGCGGCCGGGCCCGGCGCTCATCACGACCACGCGGTCGGCCAGCAACACCGCCTCGTCGATGTGATGGGTGACGAAAATGATGGTCGGCTTGAACTCCAGCCACACTTCGAGAAGGAATTTCTGCATCAGAACGCGGGTCTGAAAATCGAGCGCGGCGAACGGCTCGTCCATCATGATGAAATCCGGACTCTCAACCAGCGCGCGGGCGATCGCGACGCGCTGCTTCATGCCGCCGGAAAGCTGATGCGGCCGGTGATTGGCGAATTTGGTGAGCCGCACGCGCTCCAGAAGTTCGTTGACGCGAGCCTCACGCTGCGGTTTCGGCACCTTCTTCATGGCGAGCCCGAAGCCAACGTTGTCCGGACCGTGAGCCAGGGAAACAGCGAGTGATCCTGGAACACCATCACCACGCCGGGCGCCGGCCCTGTGACCGGCTTGCCATCGAGTGTGATCCGGCCGCTCGACAGCGGTTCAAGGCCCGCGATCAATTCCAGCAGTGTGCTCTTGCCGCATCCGCTCGGGCCCAGGATCGCGACGAACTCGCCGTTCTCGACGGTCATGTCGATGTCGCGCAACGCAGCGACAGATGTGCCGCTCGCTCCGGGCCACACCTTCCCGACGTGCTGACAGCTCAACGTGGTCATGACGATTGCTGCCACCAGAGGATCTTGCGCTGGATCTGCACCAGCAGCACATCGACCGCGTAGCCGGTCGCGCCGACGATGCACATGCCGAGCAGGATAAGCTTGGTGTTGAACATCTCGCGTCCAAGAATGATCATCATGCCGAGCCCGTTCTTCACGCCGACCATTTCGGCCGCCAGCACCGCCATCCAGGCCGCGAAGAAATTGATTCGCAGCATGGTGAAAACCTGCGGCAGCACGGCCGGGAAAGATGACGCGCGTCCACACCTGCGCCTTGGAAGCGCCGAAGCTGCGCGCGGTCTTGATCAGCCGTTGGTCGACCGCCTTCACCGCAGCAACCGTCGAAATCGTCAGAATGAAATAGACGCCCATGAAAACGACGAATACGGCGGTCGGATTGCCAATGCCGAACAGCACGATGCCAAGTGGTATCCACGCAATCGGCGCGATCGGAGCAAGCCCGCGCACCAGCGGCAGGATCATGTCGGAAAACGAGCCCGACGCCGAAATCAGGATGCCGGTGGCGAGAGCTGCGGCAAAGCCGATGGCGAGCCCGGCGAGCACGCGCAACGCGCTCACCAAAATGGCGATCGGGATCGGCATGGCGTCGCCGCCGAAGCCGACACGGAAATCGCTCTCGATGGCATAACTGAGGAACGCCGACGGCGGCGGGAACAGAACCGAGCCGCTCCAACCGCTGGCCGCCGCAAGTTCCCAGATCGCGATGACGACCGCCCAAGGCACAAGTCCCTTGAAAAGGACCCATGCCCAGGACGGCACCGCGCGCTGCGCCGGCGCTTCCGCAACGGGAGCGCCCGCGCTATCCAGCGCTCCAGTACGATCGCTCACCCAAGCACTTCCTTCAGCAGCTTGGTGTCGATGATCGGCGGCGAGCGACTTGAGGTAGCCGAGCTGCACCATGTCGGCGACCGCGATCTCCATGCCCTTGTCCCCGCCCTTGGTGATGTCGACCTGCGGCATCTGCCGCGGCAGCGCGGATGTCAGGACCTGCTTGTTGACGCGGTAAAATTTCGCAGCGTCGAGCACGTCGATCGCCTTTGGGATGTCGGCCTTGATCGCGGCATCGGCGCGCAGGAGAGCCTTGAGATACTTCTTGATCGTCGTCGGCTTGGCTTCGAGATACTTTGCCGTGGTGTTGGTGACGCAGTCCGGGCCATGCGGCCCCCAGGCATCGAGACTGCTGTAGATCGGAACGCCACCGAGTTGATCGATCAGCCGGGTCGCGAACGGCTCGACGTGGGTGGCGAGATCGAGGTTCTTGGACTCGAACGCTGCCGCTAGCGCGAGCGTGTCATTAAACCAGACGATGTTGTAGTCGCTGTAGGCGACGCCGGATTTCGCCAGCGCGCGATAGAGCGTTAGCTCGAAGGTGTTGAAGCGAACCGTGCCGATCTTAAGGGCCTTGCCTTTGGCCTTGGCGAGGTCGTCCATGCTTTTGACGCCGGTTTCCTTCTGCGCGACCAGGAACAAGCCACCCGCACCGCTGCCGGCGATGATGCGCACCGGCGCGCCCTGCCCCGCCGCCACGAAGGAGTTGGTGAACGGGTTGTGGATGATGTCCATGGCGCCGCTGTTGAGCGCGGTGAGCGCGTCGCCCGGGTTGGGCATGAACTTCATCTGGACGTCGAGGCCCTCCTCTTTGAAGATTTCGGTGGCCTTCGCGTAGAACAACGGCGACATGCAGATGCCGACCAAATGGCCGACGTTGACCGTTTCCAGCCCCTGCCCGCGTGCCACGTAGGGCATTCCGAAGGCCGCAGCGCCAGCTGCCGCTGCGGTGCTCTTGAGGAATTCTCGACGCTTCATTGCAGCCTCCCGAAAATGACCGAATGTCGGTCCTCTATGGGATTTCGATGCATCAAGCGTGCCAGGGCCGAGCTCTGAAATTGCATACACTTTCCGATACAAATCGTAGCCGCGGGCAACTCTGACCGTTCCATGAGCAGGGCTGCCAATTCATTTTGCAGCGTTCGGCTCGGTTTTGGTTACGATCAGCGCCACCGGCCCACCCCCATCCGGGCCCTGGTGTTCGGCACCGCCGGACACATAGATTTCCGCATGGCCGACGAGCCCGGCCAGCGCCCCGCAGACAAATGCCCGGGCGTGCCGTGTCGAAGAAATATCGGAATCGTCCAGCATGGTGTGACGGTGACCGCGCAGCAGGCCGTCGTGACTGGCTTCGGCCTTGGCCAGCACGGCAACGAGCCGGTCGCGGTCCGCGGTCCCGAGTTGGCCGGGCGCCTTGAAGCCAAGACGCCCCAAAGCCGAACGAACCGGCTCAATGTCGATCGCATCGGCCATCACCGCGTGATCGATGACAAGCGTGCCGGACCAGCGACTTCGACATGCCGAAGACCACGATCTCGTGACCGAGCAACTCCACGCCGGCGGAGCAACTCGCGCGACCCGACAAGAGAGCCCAGTTCACGCCGATATCGGCGTCGCTCAAGTGCGAGCGTTGAATTTCGCCGAGCGCCACCG
Organism: uncultured Alphaproteobacteria bacterium; assembly: GCA_963711955.1. GTDB lineage: Bacteria > Pseudomonadota > Alphaproteobacteria > Rhizobiales > Xanthobacteraceae > Z2-YC6860. The sequence goes on from CAVQGC010000021.1 coordinate 171,594, forward strand.
CAACACCGAGCGCGCTAGCGGCGCGGGACAAACCCATCGACTTCAACGTGTCCCGCGTTGCAACGCTCTGACCGCGGGCATCGGCTTCGGCCGTGCGCGCCACGGTCAGCAGCGGACATTTGACCTGGACGAAATGCACGTCGCGCACATCGACAATATTGGCATCGGCCATTGCGAAGCGCACTGCGCTTGCCACCGCATCGATCTGCGCCGGCCGCCCGAGATGCTCCGGCGGAAGCGCAGCCGTGTGAGACCGGCCGATCGCCAGCGCGGGCCCTGTCCCACCGTTGCCTTCAGCGCGCTCGAACACCGTCCAGTGGGGCGCCATCCCGCCTTCGGTACCGCCCGACATCACGAGGCAGATTTTGTCGGCCTGCTCTTTCGGCAAATGACGCTGGAACAAGAGGCTCAGGACATAGCTCGCGTAGCCTCGCGCATAATCGTTGACGAGGCCATTGCCCTCGGTCTTGCCGAGGACCGCCATGACGCCCTTTGGGTCCATGCGTCCGGCAGCGATTGCCGCCTCGATGCCGCTGACGTCATCGGGAGCGGCGGCAGAAATTCGATGAACCTTAGCAACCGGCATCGTGTCACCTCAGCAACAAGGAGCAGCTTCGAAATGCTTAGCAATCGCGCGGTCGAGATGCCCAAGCGCGGACGCCAGCGCCGTGTTCTTCGCCATGGCCGACCGCAGCCGTGTCATCCAGCTCGTCACGCATTGCTGGGTAGTCGACGCCAAGTATGCGGCTATCCCGCACCACGGATTTGCCGGCGACGATTAACTCATGGACGTGCCGTGCGGTGGTCCGTGCGAATAGCAGATCGGTCGGGTCGAGGTCGTCGCGCAAACGATCGTCGTCGACGGCGTTCCAGTCGAGCAGCAGCATGTCGGCGGGTTCGCCAGCAGCGAGCGTCCCGCCTTCCTCCGTATTCAGCACAGAGCGGCGTCCGTTCTTGAAAGCCATCGCAAGGATATCCGCGCGACTCACATCGACGCGAAAGCCGGTGCCGCCATGCAGCAGATGCGCGAGCCGCATTTCCCGCAGACCGTCGTCGTCCTCATCGAACGCGAGCCCATCGAGGCCAAGTGCCACGCGGCAACCGCGGCGCACCATCTCGGCCATCGGCGCGACGCCTGAGCGAATGCCCAGGTTCGAACTCGTGTTGACCGAGATGGTTGCCCCCCGTTCCGCGATCAACTCCAGTTCATCCGGCCTGGCCCACGTGCAATGCGCCAAGGTGAGGCGCGGGCTGAGCAGGCCGATCTTGTCGAGATATTTCACGACGCCGTCCGGGAACTCCGCATCGGCCCACGCGCGCTGATAACGCGTCTCCAGCAGGTGCGTGTGAACGCGGCGTCCGGTTCGCGCTGAAGCGTCCGCGATCGCTTCGAGCAGTTCTGGTGTCGCCCATTGCACGCCGTTCGGCCCATACTGCACATCGAACATCGGACCGTGCGTGGCGGCGGCAATAGCATCGACGAGCGCCAGTCTGTTCCTTCACAGGCAATGGCGGCCGGATGAACCGCGCGGTCACCTCGGTGCGAGCATCGGCGGGCAACGCGTCGAGGATCGGCTCGGACGGGCCATAGACCAGCGGATTGCGGTCGCGCATCGCCACCGCAAAGCCGACACGAATGCCGACGTCGCGCGCCGCCCGGGCCACTTCCTTGGTTTCCGTCGGAAGATCCGTCAGCCCCTGGACGCGGGTGTAATGCACCATAACGACGCCGGAGCCGCCGAGGGCGCTGCGCGACAGCGAAACGGCACTGGTGAGGTAGGGATCGGCCGCAGGCGGCAGCGCAAGATAGTGCAGCCAGCTTTCCAGCGGCTTGCCTGCGGCTCCGTACGAGCTGGATCTGACGGTGCGCGCGTGGTCGTGAGCGTTGGCGAACGGCGGCATCGCCAAAAGCGCCTGCGTTGTCGTTCGGGATGGCGTCACCGCGACAATGCGCTCGCCGTCGATCCGGATCGTGCTCGCACGTGAAACCGGCTCCGCTGCCGCCGTAAGGACGTGCGCGCAATGGATCTCACGGGTCATCGCAGCCGCGCCACTATCAACCCATCGCGAATTCGTCGTTGCGGCGAGCCCAGCCGGTCACGCGAACTTCGATGAAGGAGAAGATGACGTAGAGACCGACGCCCAAAAACGCCAGGATGATCAATCCGGCGAACACCAGCGGCACGTCAAAGCTGGAGCTTGCGATCATCATCAGGTTGCCGATGCCGCGATTGGACGCCACCGTCTCGGCGATCACCGTGCCGACGAAGGCCTGCGTCACCGCGACCTTCAGCGACGCGAAGAAGTACGGCATGGTTCGCGGCAGGCCGACGTTGAACAGAATATCCAGGCGGCTCGCTTTCATCGCCCGCATCACATCTTCCAGCTCAGGCTCCGTCGTAGCGAGCCCGGTCGCGACGTTCACGACAATCGGGAAGAGACACAACGTCAACGCGGTGATGACCGCCGGTACGGTACCCGCGCCAAACCACAACACCAGGATCGGCACGATGGCGACCTTTGGGATGCTCGAAAATCCGATCAACAGCGGATAGGCCACATCGTAGGCAAGCCGTGACGAGCCGATCAGCGCGCCGATCGCCACGCCAAACACGAATGCCGAATCCGAAACCGACAAGCGTGGTGTAGAGCGTCTGCACCGCGTGCGGCCAGATCGCCGGCATACGCGCGAACAGCGTGTAAACGATCTGCGTGGGGCGCGGCAGTACGATGTCCTTGATTCCGAAAACGATGCAGGACAGTTCCCACACAACGAAGAAGCCGATGATGAGCGCCGCCGAACCGATCCGCCGCTTGGTCTGCGAATTCATAGCCGTGCTTCCTTGACGGGCTGGGCGTGAACGATCATTTCGCGCAGCTTCTGGGTCAGCGCGACGAAACTTGGATCGTAGGACATGGAAATCGTGCGCGGCCGGGCAAACGGCACGACGCTGTCGTCGATGATGCGCCCCGGCCGCGCCTGCATGACGCAAATCCGGTTGGCGAGATAGGCAGCCTCTTTGAGATCGTGTGTGACGAGTAGCACCGTCGGCTTGCGCGTCATCCAGAGGTCCTGCATCACGCCCCATAGCTCTTCGCGGGTAAACTGGTCGAGCGCGCCGAATGGCTCGTCGAGCATCAGAAGCTGCGGCTCGTGGATCAGCGCACGGCACAACGACGCGCGCTGCATCATCCCACCCGAGAGCTGCCAGGGAAACTTGCTGCTGAATCCGGCAAGCCCGACCTGCGTCAGCAGGGCCTCGATCTTGTCGCGGAATTCGCCCTTTCGCTTGGCCCGGTATTCCTGCCGAAACGGTGGGACAATCTTCAGCGGCAGCATCACGTTGTCGAGCAGCGTCAGCCACGGCAGCAGCGTCGGATTCTGGAACGCCATTCCGACACGGACCGGCTCGGCACCAACCTGACGGCCGGCCACAAACACGTAGCCGCTTGAGGCATTGATGAGGCCTGTCACCAGTTTCAGGATCGTGGACTTTCCGCAGCCCGACGGCCCGACGAGCGCGATGAAATCGCCCTTCTCGATCCGCAGATTGGTTTCCGTAAGCGCGTGGACCTGACGGTCGCCGCGCCCATAGGTGTGCGTCACCTTCTCGAGCTCGACGAACGCCTCCGTACGGGACATCCCCTCCGGTGCGGCACTGTGCGAAACCGGTGCGACCGCGGCAACACTCATGCTGCGTTCTCCCGCTTACCCGCCCCGGCGCGCACGATAGCCGCCATTGTGTTGTCGGCGTTATTGATCCGCGGCGGCGGCAAATTCTGAATGACGTGGACCGAGCGGCCCCAGCCTCGCGTGTCCGGCATCAGCGTGCGGTTCTTCATCACGAAGCGGCCGCGCACCAGCGTGTGCATCGGAAGGCCCTTCACTTTGCGGCCGTGGAACGGCGTGATCCTCGACAGCGACTGCAACTTCGCGTCATCGATCGTCCATTCGCGATCGAGATCGACAACTGCGATGTCGGCATCCGCGCCGACCTGGATCACGCCCTTGCGCGGATAAAGTCCCCAGATTTTTGCCGGATTGAACGAGCTCCAGCGCACGTAGTCCGAAACACTGAAACGTCCCGCTGCAGCCTCCGTAAGCATCAGCGGCATCTGGGTTTCCACACCGGGGAAGCCGCAGTCGACCGTCCAGATCTCCTTGCGGGTCTTCTCCTCGACCGAATGAGGCGCATGATCGGTCGCGATCACGTCGATGGTGCCATCGATCAACGCCGACCAAAGGGGCTCCTGGTTGCGCTTTTCGCGCACCGGCGGATTGACCCGGATGACGCCGCCGAAACGCGCGTAGTCGTCAGTCGACAGCATCATGTAGTGCGGGCACGTTTCGCCCGTAATATCGACGCCCCTCGCCTTCGCCTCGCGCAACGGCCGCAATTCCTCGGCCGAAGAGATGTGCAGGATCTGGATCCGCGCGCCGGTCCATTCGGACAGGATCGCGGCGCGGCTGACCGCTTCGACGGCGACCACCGCCGGGCGGGAAGCGATATGCGCGAGCGGATCGATCCGGCCGGCTTCGCGCATGCGCGTTTCGCGCCGCTCCATGATCGAATTCGTCTCGGCATGGAGTGAAACCCGCTTGCCGGTCGGGGCAACGACCTCGAAACATTCGAGCATCCCGCCAGTCGATGGCGACGGTATCCGTCCGAAGGTGTTGCCCATATAGAGTTTGAAGCCGATGGCGCCCTTCGCCAATTCCGGCACATGCTCGATGGTGTCTTCGCCGAGCAGCGCATAGAGGCCGAATTCAACGTGCGCTTTTCCGGCGGCCATCTGCAGCTTTTCGGCAAGGATTTCCGGCGTGCCGGTCGCGGGGATGGTGTTCGGCATGTCGAACACCGTGGTCACGCCGCCGAACGCCGCAGCGATGGTGCCGCTCGCGAAGTCTTCCTTATGTGCATAGCCGGGATCGCGGAAGTGAACGTGATCGTCGATCGCGCCAGGCAGCAGGTGCATGCCCTTGGCGTCCAGCGTCTCCTTCGATGGCGGCATCATTTCGTCCGCGCCAACAGAGAGCACCACGCCATCCTTAATCGCAACGCTCGCCGCGATCACGCTGTCCGGCGAGACCACCTTGCCGTTCTTGATGATGAGATCGGCGGTCACCATGGCGGCCCTCACAACATGGCCCAGCCGCCGTCGACCGGCAGGTCGATGCCGGTGATCTGGCGCGAGGCGTCGCTGGCGAGAAAAAGACAAGCGTTGGCAACATCGACATCGTTCGTCACGCGCTTGAGCGCGTAGTCGGCCGCGTGGCGCTGCATCGCCTCATCGACGCTGATGCCGAGCTTCTTCGCCATGTCGGCGCATACCTTGTCGCGAAAGCGCGGACCGTCGACCATGCCGGGCGCAACGCAATTGACGTTGATGTTGTAGCAGCCGACTTCGAGCGCGAAACTCTTGGTGATGCCGCGCAAGCCCCACTTCGACGCCGAATAAGCCATGCGACCCGCGCGTCCACGCATGCCGAACGTGCCACCGACGTTGACGATCTTGCCGTAACGCTGCTCCATCATCGTCGGCAGCACGCCGCGCATGGAATGGAAGCAGCCGTTCATGTTGAGGGTGATGATGTCGTCGAATTCCTCCGGCGAGGTTTCGACGCCGGTCTTGCCGATCGGCCCGGAGCCGCCCGCGACGTTCACCAGGATGTCGATGCGGCCGAACTTGTCCTTCGCTTTGGCGGCGGCACTCTCGCACAGCTTCGCGTCGGTCAGATCGCAGGGAATGACGATCGCTTCGGCGCCGGCCGTGCGCGCTTCCGCAGCAACCGGTTCGACCGCCAAAACGTCACGTCCCAGCAGCGCGAGCTTCGCGCCCTCGGTGGCGAACGCCAGGGTGATCGCCGCGCCCATCCCTTTGGCCGGGCCCGTGATCACCGCGACGCGGTCTTTGAGCTGGAGGTCCATGAACGTGCGACTTCCCTGAACGAACGGGCCCGCCCTGCTAAGGGCGGACCCGGATGGCCTGGCTAGAACAGTTTCTTCGGCAGGTCCCCGACCGGCGGCAGGAAAGCGGGCGTGAATATTTCCGCCACCGTCGGCGTGCGCGGCAGATTGCTGGCTTGCACCAGGATGTCGATCGACTTCTTCAGCCGCTCCGGATTGACGTTGCCGAGACCGATGGTCGCGATTTCGGGGTGGTTCATCTCATCCTTGAGCGTCTGCACGAACCGCTCGTGCTCGACTGGAACCTTGATCAGCGGCTCACGCTTGGCCACCGCGGCGACGGCGCCGTCGATGTCCTTTAGAGCATCGATCATGCCCCTGTTGAGAGCGCGGATCAGGCCGGCCACGGCTTTCGGATTGTCCTTCACCAGCTTCTTCGAAACGATGATGCCGTTGGAATAGAGGTCCATGCCATAGTCGCCGAAATTGATGAAGCGAAGCTGGCTGTCCTGCACGCCCATCAGCTTCGCCGAGAAGCGGATGGTGTTGACGTATCCGAACACGCCATCGACCTGCCCCTGCATCAGCATCTGCTCGCGCAGATTGGGCTGCATGTTCGTGATCTTGACCTTGCCGCAATCGATCTTGGCGAGCTGGCACAGCGCCGGGAACAGCTTGAGCGCGCCGTCGTTGGCGGCGCCGCCAAGCGTCTTGCCTTCGAAATCCTTCGGCGTCTTGATCGGGCTGTCAGCCTTCACCGCCACTGTGAATGGCGGCTGGTTGAACATCACATAGACCGCGATCGGAGCATCCTCCGGCTTTCGAGCCGCGAGTTCGATCAGCGCATTGATGTCGCCAAACCCTGCGTCATAGGTGCCGTTGGCAACCAGCGGCACGGCGGCACCGGACCCGTTGCCCTGGTCGAGCGTGACTTCGAGCCCCTCAGCTTTGAAATACCCCTTGTCGTCCGCGAGGAAGAACATTCCCTGCGGTCCTTGATACTTCCAGTTCAAGACCAGTTTGATCTTAGTGGTTTGAGCCTCCGCGGGAGCCGCGAGAGGAGCGGAAAGTCCGAATGCGGCAGTCAATGCCAGCAGCGCGGATCGCAAGGTCGGCGTCATGGGTGCACTCCTTTTGAGCAATCGAGATCGCGAGGACCGGCGCTCCAGGTCAGAGAAGGCCCGAAAGCCGCACGCTCCCCGCGTCGTTCTTGGATTCCCCGGCAAACTTCGCTCGACGGTGCTGTTCGCCCGCCGCTTCCACGCACGCTGCAATCCGTGTGCCTCGAAGCCCCGTGATTGCGGCACGGAGCCAACGCTAGCCAACACGGGTGATGACATCTGCCGCTGATTTCTTGCTATTGTGGTGCCGAAACAGCATCACTCGTTTTGGTCCACGCGATGAAGCACTTACGCATCCTTCGCTATGTCGACGAGGTCGCGCGCGCGGGCTCGATCCGCAAGGCTGCGGATCAGTTGAACGTCACTGCCTCTGCGGTGAACCGCCGCATCATGGATTTGGAGGAAGAGCTCGGCACCGACCTGTTCGAACGGCGGCCGCGTGGCGTGCGGCTGACCGCCGCCGGCGAGGTGTTCGTGAACTACCTGCGCGAGCAGGATGGCGAAGTCGAACGCATGCGGTCGCAGATTGAAGACCTCAAAGGCATGCGGCGCGGCACCGTCCGGATCGCGTGCAGCCAGGCGCTGGCGCTCGACTTCCTGCCGCGCGAGATCGGCGAATTCCGCAAGCGCCACCCGCTCGTGTCGTTCGAAGTGAAGGTGCTCGACCACGAGCAGGCAATGACGGCACTGGCGACGTATGAGGTCGATCTGGTCCTGGTCTTCCGGCCGCCGTTTCTCGCGAATTTCCTGCCACTTATGACGCTTGAGCAGCGGATCGTCGCCGTCATGTCAGCCAGCCATCCGCTGGCCAGTCGCCGTACCGTGCGGCTGCGGGATTGCGCGGCTTATCCAGTCGCCCTGGCCGAACGGCAGATCGGCGGGCGGCAACTGCTCGAAGAAGTCCTGGCCCGCGGCCGGCTGCAATTCCAGGTTTCGGCGGAATCGAACTCCTTCGAGATGCTGCGCGGCCTCGTGCTGCATGCCGACCTGATTTCGTTCCAGATCCGCATCGGCACTGTGCCGGACGGCAACAAGCTGGGAGTCGTGGCGCGCGACATCGACGATCGCGACGTACCGCGAGCTAATCTGGTGCTTGGCCAGTTGCGGTCGCGCAATCTGCCGATTCCGACCGCGATTTTCGCCGAACGGCTGATCCGTGTCCTCGAAGGCATGCGTGGCAACAGCCGCAGCGGCACACGTTGATTGGTCGCTGATCAATTCTCAGGCATAGCCTGCCGCATCATTGGCCAAACAGGCCCGTGCGAGGCTGGTTCAGCCACCACATTGCATACATTGCCTTTAAACTCAGCGCCGGTTCGGGTTTGGCGTGGCCCTTGCTTGATGATCCCCGAAACTAAGAATGTTTGGAGGGTCATCCCATGACAAGAAACCGTCCTTTCGCAGCTTTTATCGCTGCGCTGACCATAGCCGGCGTCGCCCCTCTTTCCGCCGCTGCGCAATCGCTGACGCCAATCAAGTTCACCTTGGACTTCAAATTCCAGGGCATCCACTCCTGGTATTACGTCGCCAAGGAGAAGGGCTACTTCAAGGAAGAAGGCATCGACATCACGATCGACCAGGGCGAAGGCTCCGCCGCGACGATCACTCGCATCATGTCGGGCGCCTATGACGCCGGCTTCGGTGACATCAACGCCATCATTCAACAGGCCGCGAACAAGCCTGGCGAGCAGCCGGTCATGGTCTATCAGATCTACAACCGCCCGCCGTTCGTGGTCCTCACCAAGGCAAACGGGCCAATCAAGACGCCGAAGGACCTCGAGGGCAAGAAGCTTGGCGGCCCCGCGGGCAGCGCAACGCTTCACCTCTTTCCGAGCTTCGCCAAGGCGAACAACCTCGACACGTCGAACATCTCATTCCTGAACATGGCGCCCAACCTTCAGGAGCAGATGCTGATCACCGACCAGATTGCCGGCGCGCTGGTGTTCAACGTCACGAGCTACATTAATCTGCTGCAACAGCGGCAGGACCCCGACAAGGATTTCCGCTGGCTCAACTACGGCGAACACGGCCTCAATCTGTACTCGAACGGGGTGATGGTGTCGCAGAAGCTGCTGAAGGAGAACCCGAAAGCCGTCGCCGGCTTGGTGCGCGCCATCAATCGCGCCATCAAGGAAGTGGTGGCCAATCCCGACGCCGGCATCGCCACGCTGGTCAAGGTCGAGCCGCTGCTCAATGCGGACATCGAGAAGAAGCGCATCATGTTCGCGCTCAACAACCTGATGAACGCGCCGGAAGCATCGGAACTTGGAATCGGCGATCTCAAGGACGACCGCCTGGCAAGCGCAATCGACGTCGTCGTCGAAGCCTACAAACTCAAGGCCAAGCCGGCCGCAAGCGACGTGTTCAATCGCTCATTCCTGCCGCCGAAAGCAGATCGCCAGATCTCGGCCAAGACGAACTGATCCTGTTATCCTGTCAACATGGCTCAAGATGCTGGGAATGCCGACAACACGCTGCTGATCAAGGGCGCCCGGGTCTACGACCGGGCGCTCGACATTCACCGCCCGGCGGTGCGCGACGTCATTGTCGAAGGCAACCGCATCGCCTCCGTATCCGCACCTGATGAATTGGCTGACCGTAAGTCAGCGATTGCCGAGGCAGCGGAGCGCAAGAAGCCCGGCTCCAGCGTCATAGACGGCGCCGGCAAGCTCCTGATTCCCGGGCTGATCAACGCGCACTACCATTCCTACGACGTCCTCTCGAAGGGACGCTTCGAAGACATGCCGTTCGACGTCTGGGCTCTGCATTCTCAACCGGCCTATTGGGGCAAGCGAAGCAAAGCCGAGTTGCGGGCGCGAACGCTGCTCGGTGCGATGGAATGCCTGCGGCACGGCATCACCACCATCCAGGACATGAATTCGCTGGTGCCGCAGGACGAGGAAACGCTGGACATCATCCTCGCTGCCTACGCGGAGGTCGGCGTCCGCGTGGTGTTCTCGATCGCGGTCCGCGATATCGCAGCTCTCGACATCGAGCCGTTTCTGCCGCCAGACATGCCGCCTGACGTTCATGCGCTGGTGGCCGGCAAGCCGGGTGACGCTGCCGCCGATCTCGCCTTCGTCGAGGCGCAACTCAAGCGCCTCAATCCTCTGCCCGCGCGTCTGCACTGGGCGCTAAGCCCTTCCGGCCCGCAACGTTGTTCGACGCGCCTGCTGGAAGGCATTGCAGAGCTGTCCGACCGCTATCAGCTTCCGGTTTTCACGCATGTCTATGAAACGCGCGCCCAACTCGCCAAGGCGCGCTCGCACTATCGCGAACATGACGGATCGCTGGTGCAATACATGGCGGCCGTGGGCCTGCTCACGAAACGCACGACGCTGGCGCACAGCATTTACATCACGAACGACGAGATCGAGACGGTGGCGCGCGCCGCCGCTGGCGTTGTTCACAATCCGCTGGCCAATCTTAAGCTGAAGAACGGTGTGGCGCCGCTGTTATCGCTCAAGCGCGCCGGAATCAATCTGGCCCTGGGATGCGACAATTGCAGCTGCAGCGACTGCCAGAATCTTTTCCAATCCATGAAGTTGTTCGCACTGCTGGCTGGCGGCATGGATGCAGAGCCAACCGGAATTCTTGCGTGCGATGCCATCGAAGCAGCGACAGCAGGTGGTGCACAGGCGATCGGACTTGCTGGAGCAGTGGGAGATATCCGCCCAGGCATGATCGCCGATATGGCGATTATCGACCTGACTGACTTGGCTTATCTGCCGTTCAACAGCGCCGCGCGCCAATTGGTGTTCTCCGAGACCGGCCGTGGCGTACAGACCGTTCTGGTCGATGGACGGATCGTGCTCAAAGACGGACGTCTCATGACTGTGGACGAAAGCGCCTTTCGCGAGGAGCTTCTGGAGATCATGAAGAGCTTTGAGCGCGACTATGAACAGGTCGCGGCCCAACAAAAACCAGCTCTCCCCTATCTCCTCGAAGCCAATCGCAATCTGAAGAATGCCGATTTAGGAATGAATCGGCTCATGGGCGAAGCATCCAAGACAGCGGGCGGATAGTTCCGTAATTGGTCCTTATGCGAATCGCAATTCGTCGAAAAGATTCGGACAGTTGGACTCTCGAAGAGACCCAGGGACGCGCAAAATTGCCCCCGCATGGGCATTCTTGCCCTTTGTACCAAATAAAATGGAGAGACCGGACTGGTTGGCTGGCGAGCCAGTGCAGATCGGACCAGTCTCCATCCGCAATTCCCTGCTAACAGGGAATTTTACAGGGAATTTTGCAAATTCCGGGAGGTTGAGGCTATTGACGAAGCAGGTTACCCGCGGATCATCGGGTTTTTTTGCAAATTCCCTGGAAACAAGAACAGGGAAAATTCCACTACGAACAGGGATTGATATTTCCAGAACACGGATCTGCAAACTGCCAGACGCCCGGTGGTTTCACTGAAACTACCCGCATTCGCGGCTTTACAGAATTCGCACGATCGTCAACGATCATCGCAATCCCGCGAGTAAGACCTTGGGCGGCACGATGACGAACATGAAGACTAGGCTCGGCATCGCCGCGGCATCGCTGCTTACGCTTGCGTTTTCCCTGGCGCCCGTGGCGGCCCAAACTTGGCCGCAGCGGCCGGTCAAGTTCATCCTCACCCTCGGACCGGGTTCGGGCGCCGACATCGGCGCGCGCCTGATCGCCGAGAAGCTGTCCGCGCGCTGGGGCCAGCCTGTGGTAATTGAGAACCGCCCCGGCGGGGATGGAGTTGTCGCCATCAACAGCTTCATCAGCGCCCGCGACGACCATGTGATGTTGCTCAGCCCGTCATCGGCCTTCATTTCGCATCCCTATACATCCGACAAGCTATCCTACGACCCACGTGAACTCTCGCCGGTTGCCCGCATTTCGTCGACCTTGATCTCAATCAGTGTGCCGCCCTCGCTCGGCGTCGGCTCGCTGCGGGAATTTTTTGCGATGGCGCGCGCGCAGCCGGGGAAGCTGAACTGGGTGTCCACCACCGGCGCGACCGATCTGATCCTGCACGCCTATATCAAGAAGTCCGGGCTCGACATGGTCCGAGTGCCATACCGCAACCCGGTTGAAGCCTTGACCGACACAGTGAACGGCCGCGTGCACATCTATTGGGCCGCGCACGCGATCGTCCAAGCGCAGGTGGAGGCCGGCAAACTCAAGGTCATCGCGATCACCAACAGCGAGCCCACCTCGCTGTTGCCCGGCATCCCGACCGTCACGCAGGAAGGATTTTCCGATTTGAACCTCGATGGCCTCATCGGAATTTTCAGTCAGCGCACTTTGCCTCAAAGTGTGCGTGACCGTATCGCGGCTGATGTGAAGGTTGCGTTGGATGATACTTCGATCAACGCTCGGCTGACCGCCACTCGACAAATTGTCGTTCCCGGAACTGCTGCCGAACTGGCCGCTTCGATCGAGAAGCAGCGCGCGGGCCTCGTCGAGGTTTCCAAGGTGCTCGGCATCAAGGCCGCGACATATCAATAGGTCGACGCCGGCCGCCGGAGAACCACGCTCTCAAGTGCCGCGCCATTGCACGGCGGGATTGTAGCCGAAGATCCAGGGGTAGATTCCGCTGGTCGTCGTGCCATGGCGCGTCAAGAACGCCCATTCGCGACGGAGCCGATCCCAGGTCGACTGTTGCTTCTTGAAGAGCACTTCAGTGTGAGACATCTGCTGCAGCCGCGTCGCCCTTGGCTTGCGCGCGGCCTCGTAGCCGTTAAGTGCAGCCTGTGGGTCGTCCGCCTCCGCACGCAGCCACTGCGCCAGGACATAGGCGTCCTCGAAGGCCATGTTGGCCCCCTGCCCGAAGGTCGCGAGCATGGCGTGCGCGGAATCGCCGAGCAGTGTCACACGACCCCTGGTCCACTGCGACGCGTGTTCCCCGGTGAATTGCCCCCATTTCGAACAGGACGTCGCAGCTCCCATCATCCGGCGCAGCTTCTCTCCCGCATGGGGGAAGGCCGCCAGCATTTCTTCGACATTGCTCGGCACCGACCAGGACTGCTCGGTCCAGCCCGGCTGCTGGCGGACCGCAACGAAATTGATGAACTTGCCTTGCCGAATGAAATAACTAATCACAAAGCCGCCGTCGCCGGACCACTGGTTCACATGGCGGTCGTGATAGTCCTGGGGCAGCGCATCGCTGGGCGCCAGCGCGCGCCAGCACATCGTTCCCGCGTAGCGTGGACCTTCACCGCCGAAAACGCAGGCACGGACCGCCGAGCGGATACCGTCGCAACCCACGACAACGTCGGCTTCTCCGCTGGTGCGGTCGTCAAACGACAGGCCAACAGTGCCATTGCGAGATTCGACCGCCGTGCATCTCTTGCCAAGCTGGATGCTCTCCTGCGGCACGGCCTCCGAGAGCAAGCGATGCAGGTCGCTACGGTGGACGACGTAATATTTGGAGCCGTAGCGCTTTTCGAAATCGACGAAAGGCAGGCAGTTGTTGATCTCGCCCGAATTCCAATTGCGCCAGGTCAATCCGATCGGCTCAGACCCGACGCCATGGAGCTTGCCGACAAGTCCGACCGCCTCAAAGAATTTCACGGAGTTGGGGCTGATGTTGATACCGGCGCCGAATTCGGCGAGTTCGGCGGCCTGCTCGTAGACCTGCACCTCGAAACCCTGGCGGAGCAGAGCGATGGCTGCCGCCAAGCCACCGAGGCCCGCTCCTACAATTGCGATGCGACGCGCCCTAGCCATCTCTTGCTCCGTGACTAGAACGATAGCCGCGATGGCCTAGCCTCGCCATCCCTACCGCTAATCGGTCCATCACGTCGGTATTTGTGTCGTGGTTGCGTATTCTATCGGCTCCACCAAGCCTTTTGAGGCTGATTGCGATTTTGAATGCAGGTTGCATGCTCGCTACGGCTGGGCGCCCGGAGTAGCCGCACGTTAAAGCGACTGTAAGATGCCGTCTTCCAGACCGGGAGCGACACGATGGCGTTACTGATCCAAAACATAGGTGAGTTTTTCACCGGCGAGCTGGCTCAGCCGACGGCTCGGGTTAACAGCATTCGGGTTGAAAACGGCCGGATCACAGCCCTCGATCCCGAAGGCGATCGGGCAAGCGCCGATACAGTACTGGATGCCGCAGGTGGCGCTGTAATGCCTGGACTGGTCGACGGCCATGTCCATCCTGTGCTTGGCGAGTGGACCCCGGCACAGGACGCCATCGGGTGGATTGGAAACTATCTGCACGGTGGTACGACGACAATGATCTCTGCTGGTGAGTTGCACATTCCTGGCATCGATTACGAAAATCTTTCTGCCGAGTTGGTCACCTCACTCGCTGTCGTAACAGCCGCTACGACTGGCCGCGTGCGCTGGAGCGGTGTCAAAGTCTATGCTGGCACGGCTCTGCTCGTGCCAAAAATGACAGAACTTCATTTCGACCGCTTAGCAGCAGCCGGTGTGAAGTGGGTGAAGTTTCTGTTCTATCCGTTTAGCGCAAATACTGAAGAGGCGCGCAACTATGTCGCTTGGAGTCATGCTCGTGGAATGCGTGTGAAAGTTCACACCGGTGGAGTATCGCGCTCAGGATCAAGTGTCGTTTGCGGCTATCAAGTACTGTCATGGTTGCAGCCAGATATTGCAGCGCACGTCAGTGGGGGGCCAATCCCCATGAGTGATGAAGGACATCGACTTGGTCGTCGACCGCACGGCGTTTGCACTGGAAGTCTGCTCGTCCGGCAATTATCTGTCGACACACCGCCTGGTCGAACGACTCAAGGTGCGCAACGAACTGCATCGCCTGACACTTGGAACGGATACACCAGGCGGAACCGGCGTCATTCCTCGAGGTATGCTGCGCAACGTCCTGTATCTCGCGTCCATGTGTGGACTGACTCCTGGACAGGCCATTGCGGTGGCAACCGGCAACACCGCGAAGGCTCACGGTGTCGATGTCGGCGTTCTTGCCGTCGGTAAGACCGCCGATCTCGTGGTCTGCGGTCCGATCACCGGTTCAGCTGGGTCAACATTGACCGACGCGATCGGACATGGCGATCTACCAGGGATTACCCATGTGCTTATCGATGGGGAATTTGTGGTTAGCGACCGCAGCAGACAGACCCCGCCACCTGCCAAACGGGCATTCTTCTGTTGCTACAACACCGGACAATTTGAGGCGCGGGGCGATTGAGCTCGACGTGCTCACATTCGGCGGCTGAAGTCCGCGTTGGGTCAAACGCAGACATTCCCGCCGTTCGGCTCGATGTCCGCTCAGTGCCAGGAAAAGATACCGCCACCCTTCCTCACACATCGGCAACCGGTTAGCTTTCTTCGAGAGCTGGAACAAGAAATGCTCAAGTCCCGCCTTCTCGCATTTGGAGAAATGCCATGAAACTTCCACGCCGTCGATTTCTACATCTGGCAGCGGGGGCTGCAGTGCTCCCGGCCGTGTCTCGGGTCGCGAGGGCGCAATCCTACCCAACGCGACCTGTGCGGTTGATCGCGCCGTTCCCGCCGGGCGGCTCGATCGATCTGACGGCACGCCTGATTGGCGGATGGCTGTCGGAGCGGCTCGGTCAGCAAGTCATCGTCGAAAACCGGCCAGGCGCGGGAGGAAATCTCGGCAGCGAGGCGGCGATCAATTCGCCCCCCGACGGCTACACGCTCCTGCTATGCAGCGTGGCGAACGCGATCAGCGCCACCCTCTATGAAAAGCTCAACTACAATTTTCTCGATGTTGCGCCGGTCGCCGGCATCAGCCGCGCGCCCAATGTCATGGTAGTCCATCCATCAGTTCCGGCGAAAACGGTTCCCGAGTTCATCGCCTACACCAAGGCGAATCCGGGCAAGATCAATATGGCGTCGTCGGGCATCGGCACGTCGATTCATATGTCCGGCGAGCTTTTCAAGACGCTGACTGGCGTCAACATGCAGCACGTGCCCTATCGCGGCTCGGCGCCGATGCTCGTCGACCTCCTCTCCGGACAAGTCCAGGTCGCCTTCGACAACACGCAACCGTCCTTGCCGCACATCAAGGCGGGGACGCTCCGCGCCCTTGCGGTGACGACGGCGACGCGCTCGCAAGCGCTGCCCGACCTGCCAACGATCGGCGATTTCGTGACGGGCTACGAGGCGAGCACGTGGAACGGCGTGTGTGCGCCCAAGAACACACCGGCCGAAATCGTCGACAAGCTCAATCGGGAGATCAACGCCGGACTTGCGGATCCGAAGCTCAAAGCACAGCTTGCCGAGATGGGTGCGTGGGTCCTGCCAGGTTCACCCGCCGATTGCGGGAAGCTGATCGCGGACGAAGTCGAGAAGTGGGGCAAGGTGATCCGCGCGGGCAACATCAAGGCGGGATAGGACAACCGCTCTACCCCAACAGCGAACATCGGGTTACTAGGCCGCGAAATCCGTCAAGTGCCAATAGCCGTACATTCGCCCGGTTATTCGATCACCTTGTCGGTGCGAGCGAGCAGCAGGAAATCGTCTTCTCTCTCTGTGTTTGCTCATGCTGGAGTAATCTCGCAAAGCAGCCGATAGACGCCAATCGTGGTTCTTTGAAAGTCATTCGCCAGCGCTGCTGCAATCCTCTCGGCGTCCGGCACGCGCAGTGCTTCCACGAGCAAACACGCTTCGATCTTGCGGTCGCCACCGCGCAGCCGTTCTTCCATGGATATCGGGAATTCGAGCGGGTCCGCAGCGCGCCAGATTTGCCGCAAGCCACCGCTTTGTCCCGCATCAACCTTTCAAGGGTCGCTTTCAAGGCTGTCTCATCGGGACTTTCGCTGAACCGCACGGCCACCACGCCGGTGCCTCGCATAGCTCCCAGCCGAAAGGTACGGTGACAGACCGTCCGGATCATATCCTTGAAGATTTCCGACATGACCGTGCGTGTCATCGGCGTCGGATCATCGAGCCGCCCGAGATAAGCCGCAGACTTCAAAACCTCGACCGATTGCGTGACATAGAAATTGAAATAGCGCGGCCAACCAGAGACCGCCTCGTGCCGGCGCCCGACCAGGAAGCCCGGGATAGCGATCCGCTCCGCCAAGTGTTCGTGCTGGAACCACTCCTCAAATTCTGCCTCGCGGCCGGGCGCGACGTTATTAAAGATCGCCAGAATGCCGGGCCACGTGCCAGGTTTATCGGAAGCGGAAAGCGTCATTTGGGACCTAGACGGATCGGAGCCGGCAGGCTGGCCGGCAACTTTCCAAGCATTTGAAGCGCTGACTGCATGGCAACGATGTAGCCATAAGGCCCAAGGCCGCAGATCACCGCCTTAACCGCGGATGACAGCTTCGAATGACGATGCAGTTCGTCCCGGGCGTGAATGTTAGAAATATGGCATTCAATGATAGGGCCTTCAAAGACCTTGAGTGCATCGAACAGGGCAATCGAAGTGAATGAAAGCGCGGCCGGATTGATGATGATGGCGTCGGCCTCCCGTCGCGCGGCTTGAATGAGATCGACCAGTACACCCTCATGGTTCGACTGATGAAACGACAGCCGCGCATTCGCGATCTTAGCGAACTGCTCGCAGCTCTTCTTGATGGCAGAGAGCGTTGTCGAGCCATAGATGTTCGGTTCACGCATTCCCAGGAGATTGAGGTTCGGACCATTCAGAATCGTGAGCCGCGCAGGCATCATCTGCTCCATTCAGATGTTCGTTCGTTGAGAACGAAAATCGGTCTTGTCATGGATTTTAGCCTTTGGGAAATCTTTGCTGCGAACAGGGACTGACCATTCAAGAACACGGACCCGCAAGACGCAGAACGTCCGCCGGCAAAAGCATTGCACTCGTAAACGCGAGGTCCGGAACTGGGGCTTCCCGCGGTTCGAGCAAGGAAGGAAGGGGCGCAAGAGTGGGCATGGCTGCCCTGATGCGCTCTTAAGAATGACCTACTCGACCTTGATGTTCGCGGCTTTGACCACAGCGCCCCACTTGTCGATCTCGCTCGTCATGTAATCCGCCAATTGGCGTGGACTCATAACCATCGGCTCAATGCCTTGCTTGCTCAATTTTTCGATGATCACCGGATCGGCGAGAATGCGCCCAATTTCCGTGTTGAGGCGGTTCACGACGTCACTTCGCACGCCAGCCGGGGCAAGGAGTGCATACCAAGTGGTGGCTTCGTAACCCGGAACGCCGGCTTCCGCCATGGTTGGCACGGCGGGCAAGTTCGAGGACCGGCGATTGCCAGAAACGGCAAGTGCACGCAGCTTTCCAGTCTCGATTTGGCCGGTTACGCCCGGGATGGTCGGCATGGCGAGCGACACCACCCCGCCGATAAGATCGGTGATCTGCTGGCTGGCTGCGCGGTAAGGCACGTGGGCCAGGTCGATCCCTGCCATGGTTTTGAACAATTCCATGGTGAGATGGCCGGACGTCCCGACGCCTACAGACGAATAATCGATCTTGCCCGGTTGCACCTTCGCTTGTGCGATCAACTCACCCACGGTGCGGCCGGGGAACTGCGGGGTTACAACCAGGATATTTTGCGTTGCGCCGAACATCGCAACAGGAACGAAATCTTTTCGAGGTCGTAACGCAAATTGGCGTACAGCGTCGCGTTGACCGCGAAGGCAGTTGCAACGGTCAGCAGAGTGTGGCCATCGGCATCTGCCCTTGCGACTGCCTCGGCGGCGAGATTGCCTGCTGCGCCCGTGCGGTTTTCGATGACCACTGGCTGCCCGAGATTTCGACTCAACTGTTCGCCAACTAGGCGGGCAAGCACATCAAGCGAACCGCCGGCGCCAAACGGCACGACGAGTTTCAATGGCTGGGTTGGATAAGTTTGCCCTCGCGTCGCGAGTGGCCACGCTGCCGCTGCGCCGCCGAGAAGGGTGATGAACGCGCGACGTCGCATGTGCCCCCTTTTAACCGCAGCTTTGTGCAGAGCCTCACAACTATAGCAAGCCAAGAGAAAGCGTGGAGTGAGAAATGGCACATCACCGATGTCCGCTATGGGTCAATAGCCAACATTCATCCGGCTATTCGATCATTTAGTCAGCGCGCGCGAGCAAGCGTAAGGGGCCACCATAGTGCCGCCCGGATCGGCGAGCGTCTCAAGCCGCGCCGCCACGTTTAGTACAAGTCTTGTTCGATAGGGGCATCTCCGACCGTCACGTAGATCAGTGCTCCCTGAAGGCGTGTGATGAGCTTGTTGTTCTGGACCGGATCGACAGCGATACAGCCGTTGCTCCGCCCCAGCATGCCGTTATTCTTGGCGCGAAAACCAGCGGTCGTGTACCAGCTCGGATGGATGATCCATTTATACGGCGGCGTGTGATTGAGGTAACGATTGTACGGTGTCACGCCCTCGAGGCCGGCAACGAGCATGTTTCGATAAACGGTTCCGTCGTAGCGGTCCACGATCGTCCTGTATTGTTCCATCACCTCGGGATGCGCGGTCTTGAGCGGGCCCAGCGGGACCATGTCCAAGTCCCGCTGAAAGCCTTTGAATTTGGTGGCTCTCGCGTTGGGTCCATTGGTTCTTCCGTGCGCCGCGAAGTGGGCGGTAACCTGGCCTGATTTGAAATCCAAAACGTAAAATCTCTTGTTCGCCGAGGGCTGCGAAATGTCGAAGACCGCGAGCACATCTTTTTTGGGAAAAATCGGCTGGCGTGAGATCGCAGCGGCGCGCTGGATCGCGGCTACGGGAGCGCCAAGCTGCTGCGCCTGTAGCAAAAGGGAGTCAAGTTTGCTTGCAAAGTCATCGTGCTTCGTCACGCCCGCCACCGGAGTGGCTTTTGTCTGCGTGCGCGCCGCTAGCGGCCACGCCACCGCCCCGCCCAAGCCCGCGATGAACACGCGCCGCCTCATGTTCGCCACGCCTCCAACAAGGGCATCGTAGTGGTTCAGCCAAGCATTCCGAAAGGGGCCGATGTCGCTTTGGGTCAGAAGCGGGCGGCCGCGCCTAGTCCCGATGTTCGCTATTCCCCCGAAAGCAGACATGGATCAGGTCGCGCTAGATGTCCGCTAAGTGCCAATAGGCGACATCAACCGACCTTACTCGATCACCTCGTCAGCGCGGGCTAACAACATCGTGGGATAGTGAGGCCAAGCGCTTTTCCAGACTTCAGATTTTCGACCAATTCGAATTTTGCCGGAGCCTGAACTGGAAGAGCCAAAACTTAACGTTAAAGAAATATTTACAACATACTTTTCAGCACCCAAAACCTCTGAAAAGTCGCCATACGCATGTTTCGGGTCTTCACCTGCCTTGCAACGGAGCACGATTGGCGCCTCGTCATCGTGGCGGGCGTGGTGTGCTTCCTGGCTAGCCTGACGGCCATCAGCCTGTTCGGCCGGGCGCGAGCAGTGACGGGACGGCCGCGCGCGATCTGGGTGATCGGCGCTGGCGCCGCCACCGGATGTGGCATCTGGGCGACCCACTTCATTGCAATGCTGGCCTACGACCCGGGCATTTCGATTGCCTACAACATCGGTCTCACGGCGCTTTCGTTGATGGCTGCGGTTTTTGTCACCTGTATAGGGCTCGGCCTCGCCGTCTACTACCCACAGAGCTGGGCAGCCCCGGTAGGAGGCGGCATCGTCGGGGCGGGCGTTGCCTGCATGCATTACCTCGGCCGTTCGCCGTTGAATTGCCTGGCCGTGTCACATGGTCGGTCGACCTTGTAATTGCCTCGATCGCCTTAGGAATGCTGCTGGGAATAGCCGCGCTCGCCCTAGCGGTTAGACGAAGCGATATTCGCGCCGTCCTGCTTGCCGCGCTGCTGCTGACTCTCGCAATCGTATCGCACCATTTTACCGCCATGGGAGCGATCAGATCCTTCCCGATCCAACCCGCTCCATCACCGCCCTCGCGCTGTCCCCGACTACTCTGGCGCTTACAGTTGCAAGCACGGCGGTTGCAATCCTCAGCATGAGCCTGATCAGCGCGTTCGCCGATCGCCGTCTCGGCGATAAAAGCCTGCTGCTCTCCACCGCCTGGAACAACATGACGCAGGGCGTCGTAATATTCGACGCAGCCGAGCGGCTCGTGATCTGCAACGATCGCTATTTGGACATGTACAATTTGTCGCGCGATATTGTGAAACCCGGCTGTACGCTCCGGGAAATCGTCCAACATCGTGCGGCGACCGGAAGCCTGACGCGCAAAGCGGAGGAATATCGAGACGAGCTCGTATCGAGCATGGCACAAGGCAGGACCGTCAGTGCAATCGTCGAAACCCGGGCGGACTTGTCATCTCCGTGGTGAACAAGCCGATTGTCGGCGGCGAGTATTGGGTCGGCACCCACGACGATATTACCGAGCGCCGCCTGGCGGAAAGAAAAAGTGCTTCGGTAGCGGAACAGGAAAGCCGCCGCGCGAAAATCGATGCCGCCATTCAATCGTTCCGCGGGGAGATCGAGACCGTTTTAAGAACGGTTGGAAACAGCGCGGAGACTGAGATTGACCGCAGCGGAACTGTCGTCATCTTCAAATGACACCTCGCGGAGTGCGGCGGGGGCTGCCGCAAAGTCGACCGATGCATCCGACAGCGTCGCCACGGCCGCGGGCGCGGCCGATGAGATGGCCATCTCGATCATGGAAATCGATCGACAGCTGTTTCAGGCCAAGGATATTGTCAACGATGCCGTCGTCGAGGCCGAACAAACCAACACAGAGATTATCGGGCTGGCAGAAGCCGCGCAGAAGATTGGCGACGTGGTGAAGCTCATTCAGAACATTGCCGGACAAACCAACCTTCTCGCGCTCAATGCGACCATCGAAGCGGCGCGCGCGGGAGAAGCCGGCAGAGGCTTCTCCGTGGTCGCGACTGAGGTCAAGTCGCTTTCGGTGCAGACCGCAAAGGCCACCCAAGAAATCGCCGGCCAGATCGGGGCCATTCAGAATTCTGCCAACGGCGCCGTCGAGGCCATTCGACGGATTGCTGGTCGGATGAAGGAAATTAACGAGCGCACCACATGGATCGCCGCCTCGGTCGGACAACAAAATGCTGCTACCGGAGAGATTTCACAAAGCGTCGCCAATGCCGCGGAGAGCGCGAAAGAAGTGGCATCGGTTCTCGAGCAGGTGGCGCAGTCCGTGACCAAAGCCAGCAGCTCCGCCAACACGGTGCTGACGGCCTCGCAGGCAATCGAAAACGGCACCACCCAGCTCCGCGGCAAAGTGGAAGATTTCCTTCGCAAAGTCGCGGGTTAGCCGGTGGTTGATGTCCGCTTTGGTTCAAAAGCGGACATCGCAGGTGTCTGATCCATGTCTGCTTTCTTACCGAAAGCGGACGTGAGGCGGTTGGGCCGCGATGTCCGCTAAGTG
>CAVQGC010000022.1:0-88067 GCA_963711955.1 uncultured Alphaproteobacteria bacterium
CACGCTTTGCGGCAGGTCGATGAGGAATTCGGCGTCGCGGTCGAAGATGATGGATGCGCGCCGGATCGCCGCCGGTGAAGCGCGCCATCGCCTCGACGCTTTCCCAGTACGAGATGGTCATGAACTCGGTTTCGCCGGCGCGGTCCTCGCGCAGCGTCTGCACGCCCATCGCCTTCTCGATCAACGGCTTGATGCCGGCCTCGTAGTTGTAGGCCTCGTATTCGTCGCGTTTTCGCGCCTGGTGCGGCCGCGCCAGATGCGGGCGATGGTGGGCTTTGCGGTCATTGCAGTCCTCCTGTCGGCTGGCGTCCGGGGAAAACGTGTTTGCGAGGGCTGGGGTTGCGGCGGGCGCCATCGCTCCGGGGTTTTGTTTTTTTCCGGGCCGGAGCGCCGGTCCGTTCCCCCCAGCCCAAGGGGGTGAAGCGCCGGCAGGCGCTGGTGCGGATCGCCGCACCCCTGGCCCGCCTTGCGGTCGGGCCGGTCCCTTCTGGATCCACCCGCCGATGACGCCGGCCGGCGCGCCTTCCGGCGCTTCACCGCGGTGTCGCCAGCGCCCCGGAAGGGCTCTCGCTCAGCGCCGGGACCGTACTTTCAGGACCGGATGGGTGGATCTTCACCCCTGGATCGGCCGGGCTTTCGCCGCCTTCCTCCGGTCCCCACCAGCCCAATCAAGGGCGGCCCCGCATAGTCGGGGCGGACGGTGGCCCGGGCCTCCCCGGAGGCGGGGTTACGAGCCCCGCCCGCAGGCGCCGCCTCCCACCCCGCTCAAATGACGTCTCATGAGAACGCCCTCGGATGGATGGGATTGCGGATAGGAATATAGACGCATTTATATACTTGACAATTGTATCAAGCTTCTATAGGCTTTTGGTCATAGGAGCTTCCCATGGCCAAGATCGCCAAGTTTCAGGACCCCATCTTTCAGGACGAGGACACCGCGCGCGACGCCCTTGAGGCGTGCGGTGGCCCGATGGTCCCTATTGCCGCCACTGTGGCAACTCCGACCCCGACAAGATCGCCAAGATGCAGGGCAAGTCCGCTAGGCGCGGCCTCTACTATTGCAACGAGTGCGAACGCGAATTCACCGTCACGGTCGGCACCGTGTTCGAACGATCCAAGATCGGCCTCACCAAATGGTGGATGGCCGCTCACATGCTCAACTCCGGCAAGAACGGCGTATCGGCTCATGAAATTCACCGCACGATTGGCGTCACCTACAAAACCGCTTGGTTCATGATGCACGCTTGCGCGAGGCGATGCGCGACTCAACTCCCGGCGCGCATGGGCGGCGAAGGCAAATCCGTTCAGGCCGACGAAACCTACTACGGCAATTCCTCCAAACGCTCGAAGGGCTACAAGAAGGGCCACAGCAAGAAGGCGAGCGTTGTCGCGCTGGTCGAACCCAAGGGCCGCGTCCGCGCGTTCCAGCTCAACACGCGAACGCCGAAACCGTCCGTGACATTCTGGTTCGCAACGTGGATCGCACGTCAGAACTGCACACCGACGAAAGCAAGCTCTACACGAAAGTAGGTCGCGAGTTCGCTGCTCACAAGACGGTCGAGCACGGCTGGAACCAGCGCGGCTACTACGTTGGCAAAGACGGTCAGACAACAAACGCAGTCGAAAACTTTTTCGGCAATTTCAAGCGCAGCATGAAGGGCACGTATCGCTTTTGCAGCGAACAACACTTCAGCGTTACCTGACGGAATTTGAATTCCGCCACAACAACAGGTCCGGCCTCGGTATCAACGATGGAGAACGGACGGCGCTTGCGATGAAGGGCATCGAAGGTAAGCGCCTGACGTACCGGCCGACTAACTAAGATCAAGAACAAAAAGCAGTTCGCTAGGCGGTTTTTGGCTTGGCGGAAGCTGCGCGCTTCGCGGGACTTCTTAGCTTTCGGCGCGCTACGTTTCCCAAGCTTCATGTCCTTGTGCTGCTTGGGCGGCATACGCCCGAGCGCGGCCATTAAGCGCTTTGTGTTTTTTATCCCGGATGGCGTTTTGGTCATGTGGTTTTATAAAGACCAAGCAGAGGTCGATTTTGTTCAAGAAATTACGCAACTATCCGATCGCCTCGTCGGAAATTTTAGCACCAATAATCCTCGAAGATCGAATTAGATGCGCCATCCAGCACAGGTGGGTGGATAACAAGATCAGAGGCGGAACAACCATCTTCAAAGACTTGTTTGGAACCAGCGGCGAAATTGCCTCCTTGGGGACTTTAATTCGGGTTGCCTACGCTACCGGTCTTTATGGCCCTGAAACCTACTTTGATCTCATCCAAATCGAGAAAATTAGGAATGCTTTTGCACACAAACTCGAAGTCAAAACGTTTAAGGACCAGCCGATTACCGAACACATTCGGCTCATCAAGATCAGAGATCGTTGCCCAGAAACAAAAGCAATCCCGGTGACAATTGGGAGCCATTTGGTTGTCATGCCTGAGCCGCCCGAAATTCCGGACCTGGCGACAAACCGGGGCAAGTTTCTTGATGCCGTCAGCCTGCTTAGCAATCTGCTTTATCACGAGGCGCACGTCCGCCGGCCCGACCCGCGCATTCCTGCCTTTTGACAACCTGCATGGCCTTCCAAATTCGGATCACACAGTCCGCGGGTTCCTCAAACCGGCGGTCATAGGCCAAAAATGCCTCAAGCCCCGCGCGAAGCATTTCCTCTGAGGGATCGGCATTCTAAATTCCCTGTCGGGCAGAGTCTTGTTCGGACATTTCGTTTCACAATCCGACCGCTCGGATTTGCGAAACGCACAATTCTCCCTTTCGGGGCTCTCAGGGCGCGCCAGCCTGCGGGTCATTACAGGCTCCGCTATCCTAGGAATATACTCGCACAATTGTCAAGTATATATGTGCGATTATATTCTTACTCCCTTCAAACTGAGACACACCCAATTTCGCCAAGTCCGATAGCGAGCGAATACGACGTTAGCCTCAGCTCCCGACCTCCTCGATCGTGATCCGCCAGCGCCCGCCTTCCGCCTCCGGGCCGAGATCCTCGATCGTCTTCACGATGCCGGTGTAAACCTTGAGTTCGCCGCCCGGCGTCTGCGCGGTGATGGTGATGAGCTTGCGGCCCACGCAGGATTTATTGCAGTGCTTGATGTCGTCGTCGTTCATTGCGCTGACAAAAATCTGCGCCATTTTGAGCGGACCTTGCTGGTCTTCGCCTGCTGGCCGGTCTGGCCGGTCAGCAACGGTAGAATAGTAGCTGAGTTTCGATTCAGGCGGGTTGGGCCTATCCCGCTGTGGTGCAGTGAGCCGATTCATGCAGGTGTTGCCGGTTTTCCAGAACGCCGCGTTCGACCCCGAGCTGACCCAGCTGATGGGAGAGGCGCTCGATTCGGCAAAGCTGCGGCTTCCCGGACCGACCAGCCTGATCGTTCAGGATTGCATGGCCAACTGCATCATCGAAGCCGCTCGCAAAGGCGAGCGCGACGTCGATCGATTGCGTGCCGCGGGATTGAGCTGGGCGAACGGCGGCGACGACTAGCCCGCTTCCGCCAGCAGCGACAATTGACGCGGGGAGTCTGCTGGCCGGTCTGGTCGGTCAGCCCCGTCGGATATTCGCCGGTGAAGCAGTGGTCGGTGAACTGCGGGCGCAGCGGGTCGCGCGCGCCCGCGCCCATGGCGCGGTAGATGCCGTCGACCGAGAGGAAGGCCAGCGAGTCCGCGCCGATGAATTGCCGCATGCCTTCGAGATCATGGGTGGCGGCGAGCAGCTTGTCGCGCTCCGGGGTGTCGATGCCGTAATAGTCGGGATGCGTGATCGGCGGCGAGGCGATGCGGAAATGCACCTCGCTCGCGCCGGCGTCGCGCATCATCTGCACGATCTTGGTCGAGGTGGTGCCGCGCACGATGGAATCATCGACCAGCACGATGCGCTTGCCGTTCACCACGGCGCGGTTGGCGGAGTGCTTGAGCCGCACGCCGAGCTGGCGGATCTGCTGGGTCGGCTCGATGAAGGTGCGGCCGACGTAGTGGTTGCGGATGATGCCGAGCTCGTAGGGAATGCCGGAGGCCTGCGAGAAGCCGAGCGCGGCCGGCACGCCGGAGTCGGGCACCGGCACGATGACGTCGGCGGCGGCCGGCGCTTCGCGGGCCAGCTCCGCGCCCATGTTCTTGCGGATGTCGTAGACCGGGCGGCCGCCGACGACGAAGTCCGGCCGCGCGAAGTAGATGTATTCGAAGATGCAGGGCCGTGCCTGCATCGGCGGAAACGGCTTGTGGCTCTGCATGCCGTCGTCGTCGAACACCACGACTTCGCCGTTCTCGATGTCGCGCACGTACTGGGCGCCGATCACGTCGAGCGCGCAGGTCTCCGAGGCGAGGATCGGGGCGCCGTCGAGCTTGCCGAGCACCAGCGGTCTGATGCCAAGCGGGTCGCGTGCGCCGACCAGCTTCTTGTTGGTCATGCCGACGAAGGCATAGGCGCCTTCAAGCTGGCGCAGGCCCTCGACGAAACGGTCGACGAACCGGTTGCGCTTGGCGCGGGCCACCAGGTGCAGGATCACCTCGGTGTCGGTGGTGGACTGCATCATGGCGCCTTCGTGGACGAGCTGGCGGCGCAGCGTGATGCCGTTGGTCAGATTGCCGTTGTGCCCGATCGCGAAGCCGCCGCCTTCCAGTTCCGCGAACAGCGGCTGCACGTTGCGAAGGATGGTCTCGCCGGTGGTCGAATAGCGCACGTGGCCGATCGCGCTCATGCCGGGCAGGCGGTCGATCACCTCGCGGCGGGAGAAGTTGTCGCCGACCAGGCCCATGCGGCGCTCGGAGTGGAAGCGCTTGCCGTCGAAGGAGACGATGCCGGCCGCCTCCTGGCCGCGGTGCTGCAGGGCGTGCAGGCCGAGCGCCGTGATGGCGGCGGCATCGGGGTGGCCGAAGATGCCGAACACCCCGCATTCCTCGCGGAGCCGATCTGCGTTCGGGTCGAAGATGGTCTCTGCGGGATTGTGGTCCATCGTTTCGCCCATCGGCTGCCGCCTCATTGTTTCGTGATGTCGTTCAACGGCACGAACGCAACATTTACCGGCCGATCCAGATCGGAGCGCCGATCGGGCGGGCCATCCGGAGGTTCCTGCTCGCCGTCCTTGGGGCGGCGTTTGAACCACTGGGACAAGTAGTTATCCATGTCCTGCGGCAACAGGGCTTGCAACCATTCCCCGGTGTTTTCCAGAACTACGCGCGACTTCGCGTTGCGCACGCCGTCAGGCTGCTTGTTTCCTGGCACCAGCCACGAGAAGAACAGGAAGGCGACCACGACGATGATCAATCCGCGGGCAAGCCCGAACAGGAACCCCAAGGTGCGGTCCAGCGCGCCGATCCGGCTGTCCAGGATCATGTCGGAGATGCGCACCGTGATGATCGAAACCAGCAGCAGCGTGATTAAAAACACGCCACCGATCACCGCGCCGGTTGCCAGCATGTCGTTCGAGATGTTCGCCTTCGCGATCGGCAGCAGGCGATTGTAGAGCAGGATGGTCGCCGCCGCGGCCGCGGCCCAGGCGGTGATCGATAGGATCTCGCGCATGAAGCCGCGGATCATGGCGAGCAGCCCTGAAATCATCATGACGCCCAGCAGAAGAAAATCGAGCCACGTAATCGGCATGGGTCGTCAGGCCTGCTGGTTCTTTGGATCGGAGCGCCGGGCGCGAATCGAAGGCACGCTATGCACCACCTCAACTGCGCCGGTTGGCTTCGGCAAGGGTCGGCGGGCGGGGGCGGAAAAAATCCTCAGGCTGAGGCTTTTTCGCGTCCGTCCGGCTGCCATGCGAGGGGTGTATAGCCGCCCGACATCCCGCCGTCATCCTTCTTCTATGTGGTTGAAAAGCTGTGCTGTTTGGTACGGCGGCCTTGTTGCGGCACGAGCCGGGTCCCATCATGCGGCCGAGCCCGGTTGGCATGGCAGGGATGATGGCGAGCGGCGACAAACCACCCATCGTCGGCACGGCGGTGGCCGCATGGCGCGATGCCTTCGCCGCGATTGCGGCGATGCCCGTGATTTCCGGCATTACCTTCGTCCTGATGCTCATCGTGTCCGGGGTCAGCGCCGCGTTACTGCCGGTACGGGAGGCCGCGGAGGCCGGCGCGGCCCTGCAACTCGCGAGCGCCATCACCAGCATCATCCAGGCCTTTCTGCTCGCACCGCTCGCGATCGCGGTTCATCGCTACGTGTTACTCGGAGAGATTTCGACCGGCTTTGCGGTCGAACCATCGAATCCGCGCTATCTGAGGTTTGTCGGCTTTGCCGTGGTGTTGAATGTGCTGATGGTGGTGCCGGGCATCATCTTCGCCGTCCTGCCGGCTGATGGGCCGAATATGGCCCTCGGCGCGGTCGGTTTCCTGCTCGCTTTCGTTCTGTTCATTGTCATCGCTATCGTGACGCTGCGACGGGTCATTCTGTTCCCTGCCATCGCCATCGACGCACCGGGAGCGGGCTGGGCCAACGCGCGCAACGACACCAAGGGCCATACCTGGCGCGTGTTCTCCATCATGGTCTGTGTGTCGATACCGGTGATCGCTATCAGCGCGCCGCTGTTCTGGATGCTGATGAAGCCACCCGGCGTGACGCTCGGGAGCCAGATCATCTTTGTCGTTCTTTCGAGCTGCCTGCAGATTCCAGCCATCGCTGCTTTCGCTGCAGCCGCCTCGCATATCTTTCGCGCGCTGGCCGACCGTCTGGCCCGGTCCGGCGCGACCCCATAGTCGATCAACCGTCGAAGCCGCGATCGCGCTCAACGCGCCGTGCCTTGTCGCCCTTTGCAGCAATCTCCGAAACCAGGCCGACCAGGGCGCCGACCGAGGTGAGAGCCAAGCCTGAATTGGCTTCGGGACTGTCGCCGCGCGCGGCTTCAGGAAGGACCGCTCGGGCAAAGCCGAGCTTCTGGGCTTCCTTGAGCCGTGCCGCGGACTGCGCCACCGGGCGAACCGCGCCGGACAGCGAGACTTCGCCGAAATAAACGGCGTCGGAGGGCAGCGGCGCGTTGGCCAGCGACGACACCAACGCGGCGGCGGCCGCGAGATCGGCGGCCGGTTCCACGATCCGCAGGCCGCCCGCCACATTGAGATAGACGTCGTGGCTGCCGAGATTGACCCCGCAATGGGTCTGCAGCACCGCGAGCACCATGGAGAGCCGGCTCTGGTCCCAGCCGACCACCGCGCGTCGTGGCGTGCCGAGCGCGGACGGCGCGACCAGCGCCTGGATTTCGACCAGCAGCGGGCGGGTGCCCTCGATGCCGGCAAACACCGCGGTGCCGGGCGAGCCGAGATCGCGTTCGGAGAGAAACAGCTCGGACGGGTTGGAGACTTCACGCAGGCCGAGCCCGGTCATCTCGAACACGCCGATCTCGTCGGTTGGGCCGAAGCGGTTCTTGACCGCGCGCAGGATGCGGAACTGGTGCGAGCCTTCGCCCTCGAACGAGAGCACGGCGTCGACCATGTGCTCGACCACGCGGGGGCCGGCGATCTGGCCGTCCTTGGTGACGTGGCCGACCAGGATGAGCGCGCAGCCCGGAACG
The DNA here is from genome assembly GCA_963711955.1 of uncultured Alphaproteobacteria bacterium. GTDB lineage: Bacteria > Pseudomonadota > Alphaproteobacteria > Rhizobiales > Xanthobacteraceae > Z2-YC6860. The sequence continues at coordinate 7,531 of CAVQGC010000022.1, forward strand.
CTTGGCGAAGCGGATCAGCGCCTGCGCCGAGCCGCGCACCTGCGTGACCGTGCCGGGCGCGGACTCGATCGCGCTCGACCACATGGTCTGGATCGAAATCGATGACGACGAGGCGAGGCAGCTCGCCCTCCGACAGCGTGGCGATGATGTCCTCGACCGACGTCTCGGCGGCGAGCTCGACCTTGGCGCCGCCAAGGCCGAGCCGCTCGGCGCGAAGCCGCACCTGCGCCACCGCCTCTTCGCCGGAGATATAGACTGCGCGGTGGCCGGCGTTGGCCAGCGCCGCCGCGACCTGGATCAGGATGGTCGACTTGCCGATGCCGGGATCGCCCGCCATCAGCAGCACCGAGCCGCGCACGAGACCGCCGCCGGTGACCCGGTCGAATTCGGCGACGCCGCGACGGCAGGCGAGGCGCTTCCGTGGTGTCGCCGGCGAGCGGCTCGAGCTTGATCAGGCGGCCCTTGCGGGCGCGCGGCCGCCGCCCGGAGCGGGCGCCGCGATGCCTTCCTCGACCAGCGTGTTCCATTCGCCGCAGCCGTCGCACTTGCCCTGCCAGCGGCTGGCGACCGCGCCGCAGTTCTGGCAGACGAAGTTAAGGGTCTTGGAGCCGCGCCATGTGCATTGTCGATCCGTGCGCATCCGATCGTGTCGCTCACCGAGGATCATGCGCTATGCCGCGCTTCGATGAGCTGGATGTTGCCGCGCGCGTTGTAGTCCGGCACCGACAGCCAGTCCCGGATAGCGGCGAGCGCCCAGATGTGTCCGAACGGATCGACGATGGTGGCGACGCGGTCGCCCCAGTCGGCGTCCTGCACCGGCGTGCGGATGGTTGCGCCCGCCGGCGAGCGCGCGCGCCAGGGTTTTTTCGAGATCGTCGACGCAAATCTGGAAGATGGTGCTGCCGCGGCCCGGCGCCGCGACCGCGCAGGGGCCGGGCACGCTGGGGTCGGCATCGCGCTTCGGATTGGCGCCGCACACTGTGAAGGTGGCGCGGCCGATGGTGATGTCGATGCCGGCGACCTCACCGGTTCTGGGATGAATCCAGTGGCGCGGCGAGGTCGCGCCGAACGCGCAGATGTAGAAGGCAGCGGCCGCCTCCTGACGGCCGTGGGGAACGAACAGCGTGAGCCCAAGGGCGTCATGGGCGGTGAGGCCGGTGATGGCCATGTGCGAATTCTCCGGTGATTGGGCGAAGACGATACCAGAAAATGAGAACATATCAAGAACATTCGAATCCGTCCCGAATGGTCGGCGCCATTAACTATTCACTAACGATAAGATTGCCCCGGACGGCCTGATGATTTCAGCCTGCCGCACGCAAGGGAGGCGACGTTGGCTGAGCGTAAAGTTTGGTTTTTAGTGATGACGCCGGAGATCGCGAAGCGTCCCGACTCACAATGGGCTCGCTCCGGCGCCGCGTCGCCGGACAAGGTACGTCTTCAGGCCAGTTTCGCCGGAGGGATGGATCGCGCTGCTGGCATTCGGCGCGCTGGCCGTCGGCTCTGCTGGGCATATGGATGGGCCTGGTGCTGCCCGGCCATGTTTCTGTCGCCATGGCGATCGTGTTCACGGTGATGTTCGAGGCGATTGTCGTGGGCTGCTTCGTCCTGCTGGTCCAGTTGCGAATGACACCGCGCCCCGCCGGGCTCGAGCCCGTCACGGACGGGATGGATCAGACCTTCCAGATTCTGTGATAGCGCGCGGCCGAGCGAGGTGAGCACCTCGTAGCCGATGGTGCCCGCCTGCGCGCCGACCGCATCGGCGGCGAGTTCGCCGCCGATCAGCGTGACCAGGTGGCCGCGCCGCACCGCGTTATCCGGCAAGTCGGTGACATCCACGGTGAGCAGATCCATCGAGATGCGGCCGACGATGCGGCAGCGCTTGCCGGCGACGATCACGTCGCGCTCGACCGCGTTGCGCCGCGCGCAGAAATGCCGTCGGCATAGCCCGCGGCGACCACGGCGATGCGGCTCGCGCGCTTCGCCGTCCATGTCGCGCCATAGCCGACCGTGGCGTTGCGCGGCACGCTGCGCACCTGCAGCACGCGGCCTTGCAGCTCGATCACCGGCTTCATCGGGATTGGGTTTGCCCGGCGTCGGATTGATGCCGTAGAGCGCCGCGCCCGGCCGGACCATGTCGCAGTAGGCGGACTGGTCCAGGAAGATGCCGGACGAGTTGGCGAGCGAGCCGGGAATGCCGCGGAACAGGGTGCGGATTTCGCGGAATTGCCGGATCTGCTGATCGTTGAGCGGATGCTGCGGCTGGTCCGCGCAGGCGAAGTGGCTCATCAGCAGCGTGAGCCCGTGATTTTCCGACTGCATGCGCGCGGCGACGGCCGCCGTCTCGTCGAGCGACAAGCCCAGCCGGTTCATGCCGGTATCGACATGAAGCCCGACGCCGCCGCGCCATGCCGCTCGAGGCACGAACTGGTCCCACTCGGCGAGCTCGACCGAGGAATTGATCACCGGCCGCGCATAGACCTCGGCGAAGCGCGGGTCCGGCGCCGGAGGCGAAGCCGTTGAGCACGTAGATGGCGGCTTCCGGCGCGCACCGGCGCACGCGGCGCGCCTCGTCGAGATTGGCGACGAAGAACGTCTTGCAGCCGGCGCGGGACAGCGTTGCGGTGACCTGATCGAGGCCGCAGCCGTAGGCGTCGCCCTTGACCACCGCGGCGCATTCGGTCGGCATCACCTTCATGGCCAGCGCGCGGTAATTGTCGAAGATCGCGCCGAGATTGATGGTGAGGAGGCCGCCGGCCTCGGCCTCAGCCGGGCCGGCTGCGGTGGCCGGCTCCGGCGCATCAGCGAGGTTCTGGTTTGGGTTGGCGTGCCATGGGCGGGTTATGGCCGGGCGTGGCGCGCCCGTCCAGCGGCCGGTTCGGTTAATCTCCGATGCGCTCCGGCCGATGGTGTTCAGCGGCGAGATCGCCGAAGCGCGTGACGTTGGCCTCGAATTGGACCTGCACGGTGCCGGTCGGTCCATGACGCTGCTTGCCGATGATCAGTTCGGCCTTGCCATGGACCAGCGCCATGTCGGTCTGCCACTTGAGGTGTTCCTCGCTGCCGGGCCGCGGCTCCTTGTTGGCGAGGTAGTATTCCTCGCGGAACACAAACATGACGACGTCGGCGTCCTGCTCGATCGAGCCGGATTCGCGAAGGTCGGAAAGCTGCGGGCCGCTTGTCGTCGCGGCTCTCGACCTGGCGCGAGAGCTGCGACAGCGCGACGATCGGAACATTGAGCTCCTTCGCCAGCGCCTTGAGGTTCGTCGTGATCTCGGTCACCTCCTGAACGCGGCTTTCGGAGGCGCGTCGCTGCGAGCCCTGCAGCAGCTGAATGTAGTCGATCACGAGCAGGTCGAGGCCGCGTTGGCGCTTGAGGCGCCGCGCGCGCGCCGCGAGCTGCGCGATCGACAGGCCGCCGGTCTCGTCCACATAGAACGGCAGATTCTGCATCGCGATCGAGACGTCCTTGATCTTCTCGAACTCCTCCTCGTGGATGCCGCCGCGGCGGATCGTGCTGGAAGCAATGCCGGTCTGCTCGGCGATGATACGGGTGGCGAGCTGCTCCGCCGACATTTCGAGCGAGAAGAAGCCGACGATGCCGCCGTTGACGGTCGTCATGCTGCCGTCGGGCTGGACTTCGCCGCGATAGGCATGCGCGACGTTGTAGGCGATGTTGGTGGCGAGCGCGGTTTTTCCCATGCCTGGGCGGCCTGCGACGATGATCAGGTCGGACTGCTGCAACCCGCCCATCTTGGAATCGAGGTCCTTCAGCCCGGTCGCGATCCCGGACAGCTTGCCGTCGCGCTGGAACGCGCGGGCCGCCATGTCGACTGCGGTGGTGAGCGCCTGCGCGAAGCGCTGGAAGCCCGAACCGTAGCGATTGGTTTCGGCGAGCTCGTAGAGCCGGCGCTCCGCGTCCTCGATCTGGTCGCGCGGCGCGAAATCGACCGGGGCGTCGAATGCAACGTTGACCATGTCCTCGCCGATGCCGATCAGGTTGCGGCGCAACGCGAGGTCGGAAACGGTGCGGCCGTAGTCGGTGGCGTTGATCACGGTCGTCGCCTCAGCCGCGAGGCGGGCGAGATACTGGCTCACGTTGAGCCCGCCGATGTCGATGTCGGCGGGCAGGAAGGTCTTCAGCGTGATCGGCGTCGCGACCTTGCCGGCGCGGATGAGGTCGGCGGCGATCTGATAAATCTGCTGGTGCAGCGGCTCATGGAAATGCGCCGCCTCGAGAAAATCGGAAACCCGGTAGAACGCCTCGTTGTTGACCAGGATGGCGCCAAGCAGCGCCTGCTCGGCCTCGATGTTGTGAGGCGCGATGCGATATTGCGGGGCGGCGGCGTCGGCGAGCTTGCGCGCTGTCGAATCAACGGGTGCCATGATCTGCGATCGAAGAAGCCGGATGTGTCAAAAATCGGGAACGCGGTGTGAACGAAGCAACAGCCGGAACTCAACGCTACATCGTGGCACTCTCTCGGAAACGGCGCTGGCGAGCGCTCGGACGTATGGCGTAGCACCGCGCGGGAAGGGCAGGGCGCCTTGTTTGACGCTGTCCGCGATTCCCACAGTCTCAGGTGTGGATGCGCTATCGGCGCTTGACCGCACGCCTACGAAGGGCGGCTGTGATTTGCTGTGGGTAGGTTTATTCGCCGGCGAGTCGCAAGGGCGGAGCCTGCCGGCCTTCGATGGCGCGCAGCCGCGCTTCCTCGCGGAAGATGTAGTCCCGCGTCATCGGCACCACGTCCTGGCGCTTGGCGAGCTGGATCTGCATCACCATCATCGCCTGCTCGCGGAACGCCATCTCGGAGGCGGCGAGGTAGAACTCCCACATCCGCACGAACTGCCGGTCGTACAGCCTCTCGGCTTCGTCGCGGTGCGCCAGGAAGCGATCGCGCCAGGCTTTTGCGGTTTCCGCGTAATGCAGCCGCAGGAACTCGATATCGGTCACCAGCAAGCCGGCGCGCTCGATCGCCGGCATGACCTCGGACAGCGCAGGGATGTAGCCGCCCGGGAAAATGTACTTGGCGATCCAGGGATTGGTGACGTTGGGCCCTTCGGAGCGGCCGATGGTGTGCAGCAGCATCACGCCGTCCTGGCGCCAGCAGTTCGGCGCATTTGCGGAAGAACGCGTCGTAGTAGGTCAGTCCGACGTGCTCGAACATGCCGACCGAGACGATCCGGTCGAATGTTTCGGCCATGGCGCGATAATCCTGCAGGCGGAAGTCGAGCGTGCCGGTCAGGTTCTTTTCGCCGGCGCGCTGCCGGGCGACCGCCAGCTGCTCGTCCGACAGCGTAATGCCGGTGACCTCTGCGCGGCAAAACTCGGCGAGATAAAGGGCGAGCCCGCCCCAGCCGCAGCCGATGTCGAGCACGCGGCGGTCGGTCCCTTCTGCAACGAGGAGCTTCGCGGCGAGGTGGCGCTTCTTGGCGAGCTGCGCGTCGTCGAGCGATTGATCGGCGGTCTCGAAATAGGCGCAGCTGTATTGCCGGTCGGCATCGAGGAAAAGCGAATAGAGCCGGCCGTCGAGATCGTAGTGGTGAGCGACATTACGCCGCGCCCGGGACGGCAGGTTGAGTTGCTGCAGCCGGCGCTTGAGATAGCGGACGAACCATTGCGGGCGCGCCCACACCGGCGGCATGCCGTCGGGTGTCTGGCCGAGCACGAGCGCAAGGAGGTTGGCGATGGTGCCTTCCTCGATCTGCAGCGTGCCGTCCATGTAGGCTTCGCCGAGCTTGACCTCGGGGTCGAGCATCACGGCCCGTTGCGCCGCCGCGCTGGTGAATCGCAGCGCGACAGGCGCGCCGGAGCCGTCGCCAAAGTGAAAAAACCGGCCGCTCGCCGTGGCGACGCGCAGGTTGCCACGCCGGATGAATCGCCTGAGCCCCCACTGAAGCAACCGGTCCACGGCCGCCCCCAACACCCCTTTAATGCCGTCCCTTGAGAGCCAACTGCGGCTTTCGTATTAAACTAAAGAGCAAGTTTAGCTGACAAGATGGATGTGGACCGTCCGCTACCGGGCATATGGCGAACCAAGCGAACAAGCCTGCTCGGGCTCGCGGACGCCTCACTTTCGCGCGAATATGCGGTAAGACCCGGCGGCGTACCGTCGGCCTGTTGCCCAGCCGCGGGGAGATCACATTGATCGGCTTACGGAAATTGGCACTGCAGTTGACCCTCGGGGGCATCCTTGCCGGGCTCGCCGCCACCGAGTCGCGGGCGCAATGGGGCTGGACGACGCCGGCCTCGCCAACTCCCCAGGCTCAGGCCGCGCCCCCGCCCGCCGCATCGCGGGGCGAGAATTTCAGCGCCAAGCCGGCGGCGCAGCTCTTCGCCAGCGATTGCACCGGCGCGGGCTGTCACAAAGGGCCGCAGGGACTGGCGAAGGATCGCGGCGCGGGTTCGCTCGCCAGCTTCCTGCGCGAGCACTACACCAACAGCCGCGAAAGCGCGTCTGCGCTGGCCGCCTATCTCGTGGGCGTGCCGGGCGCCAGGGCCGACCCCAAGCAACAACCGCCGCGGGCCGCGGCGCGCATCCGACGATGCGGCGAAGCCGGGCAAGCCGCCGGCCGCAATTCCATCTGCTGCAACGCCGTCCGGAGAAACCGGCGAGCCGGCCAAGCCCGCTCCGGCGCCGGCAGCGCGCGCGCCACGCGGCCGCCAAGCCACTGCGCCGGCACAACCAACTCCCCCACCCGCCGCGGCACCGGAGCCGCCGGCGCCGGCGGCCCCACCGGAGCCGCCGAAACCGCAGTGGGATATTTTCGACTAGAACAGGCGGCTCAGGCCTTTTCTTCCGTCTTCTTCGGGGCTTCCTCGCCGTCTTCCTGCTCGTCCTCGGCCTTGCTCGCGCCGGGCTCGAAGAAGGTTTCCGCCGCAGCCTTGGCCTCGGCCGCTTCCTCCTCCGCGTCGGTGCGCTGCAGGGTGATGTCCTCGCCGCGGGCGAGCCGCTCGGCTTCGTCGGCGCTGCGCGCGACGTGAAGCGTGATCGTCACCTCGACCTCCGGGTGCAACTGCACCGGCACCTTGTGGCTGCCGATCGTCTTGATCGGCACGTTGAGCGCGATCTGGTTGCGGTCGACCTCGAAGCCGCCGTCGTTGAGCAGCCCGGCGATGTCGCGCGGCGACACCGAGCCGTAGAGCTGGCCGACTTCGGACGCCTGGCGCAGCACGTTGAAGCTCTTGCCGTCGAGCTTGGTGGCGACCTTGCCGGCGTCGCCCTTGGCGGCGGCGCTCTTGGCTTCAAGCTCGGCCTTCATGCCTTCGAACTTGGACTTGTTGGCGCCGGTGGCGCGCAGCGCCTTGCCCTGCGGCAGCAGGAAGTTGCGCGCAAAGCCGTCCTTGACGCGCACGACGTCGCCCATCTGGCCGAGCTTGGCGATGCGTTCGAGCAGAATGACTTCCATTTTCGTTTCTCCTTTTGAAGATGTTGTCAGGTTGAAGGGGCGGTGGGCGGGCCGCGCCGTCCGGCGACGCGGCCGCGAATGTCGAGGGCGGTGTCGGCGAGGCCCAGCAGAATCAGCAGCAGCGCCGGCCAGCAGCAGCACGATCACCGCCGCGTAGACGCCGCCGAGCAGGAGCATCCGCGCGTTCACGCCGCGCGTGATGGTGTGCAGCACGGCGAAGCCCGAGGATGGCGTAGGCCATCAGCATCGCGGCGGCAAGGACAAGGCCGGCTGTCCCGATCATCCCGGGCAGGAACGAAGCCGGCGAGCGCCGCGCCGGTCAGCAGCGGCGCGTAGGGGGGAAATCTGCATCGCCGAAAGATCGGGCAGCGGCCGCTTCAGGCGCCCGGACACCGACACGATCCGCCCCGCGAGCCAGAGATTGAGCACGTTGGTGATGGTCGTGAGCACGGCCGCGGCCGGCGGCAGAACGCCATCAAAATCTCAACGGTCCGGTTGAGGTCGAGCGGCGGGCCTTTCGGCGCGCGCATCTGCATGCGGAGCATGCGTTCGAGTCCATTGCGCAGCGCGGTGCGGAAGCCGCCCTCGCCGGCGCCGAAGTTGATCAGCGCGGCGATGACGATCAGCGCGCCGAGGATCGCGGCCCAAACCACCAGATTGCCGGCCGGGTACCATTCCATGTCGTTCGGCGCCGGCTGCCCGGTCGGCCGCGCCAGCAGCGCGAGATAGCCGAGCCACCACGCCGGCAGCCCGATGCCGAACAGGAACGCCACGAACATGAAGGAGCCGAACACCGCGGCGAGTCCGGCCGACGCGAACACCGCGGCGATCAGCGCCGCCCAATGGCTCCAGCCCAGCGCCGCGATCAGGATCGGCAGCGGCGCGAGATAGAACAGCAGGACGGAGATCAGCGAGCCGGACGCAACCGAGGCGAACAGCAGCGCTGTCGCCGCGCCGGCGCCGATGCCAATGAGAAACAATTGCGTCATCGAGCTGTCCCGCGCCTTTGAGCGGTTAGAGACGGATCGAGGTCCGTCCCAACTGTCGGACTCCGGGATTTTCCCGGCGTCCTCGATTTGACTTACCAGTAACGCCCGCCCGTCGAAGGGCAGGCGCATGGAAATCGTTCCTGAATCCGCCGATCTCAGCGGATCACGTAGGGCAGCAGGCCGAGGAAGCGCGCGCGCTTGATGGCCTGCGCCAGCTCGCGCTGCTTCTTGGCCGACACCGCGGTGATGCGGCTCGGCACGATCTTGCCGCGCTCGGAAACGTAGCGCTGCAGCAGCCTCGCGTCCTTGTAGTCGATCTTCGGCGCGCCTTCGCCGGAGAACGGGCAGGTCTTGCGGCGGCGGAAGAACGGACGGCGCGCGCCACCGGCAGCGCCGGCGCCACCAGCACCACCTTGTGAGGATCCGAATGCCATGGCGATTACTCCTCGGTTTCCGCGACAGCGTCTTCGCGCGGGCGGCCTTCATCGCGGTCGCGGCGCGGCGGACGATCGCCCCGATCGCCCCGATCGAACCGGTCGCCGCCGCCGAAGCGGTCGCCACCGCCGAACCCGCCGCCGCCGCGGCGCTCGTCGCGCTCGCGGTCGCGGTCGACCTTGCGCATCATCGCCGACGGACCTTCCTCGAGCTCGTCGACGCGGACGGTGAGGTAGCGCAGCACGTCTTCGTTGATGCGCTGCTGGCGCTCGATCTCGGTCAGCGCGGCGGGCGGCGCGTCGACGTTCAGCAGCGTGAAGTGCGCCTTGCGGTTCTTGCGGATGCGGAACGGTGAGCGACTTGACGCCCCAGTATTCGTTCTTGGTGACCTTGCCGCCCATCTGCTCGATGACGCCGGTGAACTGCGCGGTCAATTCCTCGACCTGCTGCGCGCTGACGTCCTGGCGCGCAAGATAGACGTGCTCGTATAGCGGCATGGAATGCCTTTCCTCTGTTCGACCGTCTCTCGGCGCCAAGCCCTTCGAGCCTCGGAAAGGCTCGATTGCTCTGAAGGCGGGAACACGGGACGCCGGACCAGAGGCCCTACCGCCTCGGTGAGGGCGGCCGTCCGTTCAGCTCCCGGCCGGGACCAACGGAACGGCGTGGTTATAGGGGCTTTTGGCGCAGAAGGCAAGCATCGCGCGGCGCGGCCCGCTCTCGCCTAACGGGTTCAAAAGGCCTAGGTTTTGGGCACTTAAACTCGAGTGTCTGAGCGAACCAATGCTGGCAAAAACAAGACCCGAGCCCCTCGCGAATGTCGTGGACGGAGTGGCTGGCGCGGTTCGAGCGGGCTCTGACGGAGCCTGGAACGGCCGCGCTCGGGGTCCTGTTCCACCCGGACAGCCATTGGCGGGACCTGCTGGCGCTGCACCTGGACCATCGCCACGGTCGAGGGCGCGCGACGCCATCGCCGGAGCGCTGAAGGCGCAAGCCGGCTCGCGCCAAGCCGTCAGGGTTTCGGATCGATCCGGACCGGACCGCGCCCCGGCAGGTGACCCGGGCGGGCACCGAAGCGATCGAAGCGATCTTCCGGTTCGAAACCGCGCAAGGCCGCGGCAGCGGAATCGTGCGGCTCACGCCCGGACGGCGACGGCGGACGCGCCGAAAGCCTGGACGCTGCTGACGGCGCTCGACGAGCTGAAAGGTCACGAGGAGACGGTCGGGCGGGCGCGGCCGACCGGGCAGTCCTACTCGCGGGATTTCCGCGGCCCGAACTGGCTCGATCTGCGGAAATCCGCCGCGGCCTATGCCGACAGCGATCCGGCCGTGCTGGTGGTCGGTGCGGGCCAGGCCGGGCTTTCGATCGCGGCGCGTCTCAAGCAATTGCAGGTCGACACGCTGGTGGTGGATCGCTGGCCGCGCATCGGCGACAACTGGCGCAAGCGCTATCACGCGTTGACGCTGCACAACCAGGTGCAGGTCAATCATCTGCCGTACATGAATTTTCCGCCGAACTGGCCGACCTACATCCCGAAGGACAAGCTCGCCGCCTGGTTCGAGGCGTACGCGGAGAGCATGGAGCTCAACGTCTGGTCCGGCACCGAATTCGAGAGCGGCGCATACGACGAAAAAGCGGGGCGCTGGATCGATCGTGCTGCGCCGGGCCGACGGCACGCAAGCGCGACGATGCATCCGCGCCACGTCATCATGGCGACGGGCTTGAGCGGCATGCCGGTCGTGCCGGATATTCCGACGCTGCAGAATTTCCGCGGCACGGTCCTGCATTCCACCCAATACGAAGACGGTGAAGCCTGGAAAGGCAAGCGCGCGCTCATCATCGGCACCGGCAACAGCGGCCATGACATCGCGCAGGATCTGCACTCGAGCGGCGCCGAGGCCGACGCTGGTGCAGCGCAACTCGACCATGGTGGTCAACATCGAGCCGAGCGCGCAGCTACCCTATGCGCTCTACGACGAAGGCCCGCCGCTCGAGGACTGCGACCTCATCACCACGTCGATCCCGCTGTCGCTGGCGAGAAAGAGCCACAAGCTGCTCACCGAGCAGGCGCGGAAGCTCGACCAGAAGCTGCTCGACGGGCTGGAACGCGTGGGCTTCAGGCTGAATTTCGGCGACGACGGCACCGGCTGGCAGTTCAAGTATCTGACGCGCGGCGGCGGCTACTACTTCAACGTCGGCTGCTCCGACCTGATCGCCGAACGGCAAGGTCGGGCTGGTGCAGTATTCCGACATCGCGGAATTCGTCGCGGAAGGCGCGCGGATGCGAAGCGGCGAGACGCTGCCCGCCGACCTGATCGTGCTGGCGACCGGCTACCAAGGTCAGGACACGCTGGTCAGGCAAATTGTTCGGCGACGAGGTCGCCGCTCGCGTCGGGCCGATCTGGGGGTTCGGCGAAGGCCAGGAGCTGCGCAACATGTTCGTGCGCACGCCGCAGCCGGGCCTGTGGTTCATCGCCGGCAGCTTCGCGCAGTGCCGCATCTATTCGAAATATCTCGGTTTGCAGATCAAGGCGTGCGGAGGAAGGGCTGATCGCCGTAGGCGCGGCTGCGCCTTGACACTGCGCTGATCCGCGGTGTCATTCGGCGCGCGTTCAGGGGAGATTGCGATGTCGGTCGCGTTCGTGTTTCCGGGCCAGGGCAGCCAGGCGGTCGGCATGGGCAAGGCGCTGGCCGAGGCGTTTCGCGCCGGCGCGCGCGGTGTTCGACGAGGTCGACGCCGCGCTCGGCGAGAAGCTCACCGCCACCATGTGGGACGGCCCGGCCGACAAGCTCACGCTGACCGAGAACGCGCAGCCCGCGCTGATGGCGGTGTCGCTCGCGGCGATGCGCGTGCTGCGAAGCCGAGGCCGGCGTCGATCTCAAGCGCGACGCGAAATTCGTCGCCGGCCATTCGCTCGGCGAATATTCCGCGCTCGCGGCGGCCGGCGCGTTCTCGATCGCCGACACCGCGAAGCTGCTGCGCATCCGCGGCCGCGCCATGCAGCAGGCGGTGCCGGTCGGCACCGGCGCGATGGCGGCGCTGCTCGGGCTCGAGCTCGACGCGGCGCGCGGCGGTCGGCGGCGGAGGCGGCGCAGGGCGAGGTCTGCCAGGCCGCCAACGACAACGGCGGCGGGCCAGGTCGTGGTCTCCGGCAACAAGGCGGCGGTCGAGCGCGCGGTCGAGATCGCCAAGGCCAAGGGCGCGCGGCGCGCCATGATGCTGCAGGTGTCCGCGCCCTTCCATTGCGCGCTGATGCAGCCGGCCGCCGACGCGATGGCGCGAGGCGCTCGGCAAGACCGACGTGAAGGCGCCGGCGTGCCGGTGGTCGCCAACGTGGTGGCGGGGCCGATCAGCGATCCGCAGGAGATCGTGCGCCGCCTGGTCGAGCAGGTGACCGGCACCGTGCGCTGGCGCGAGTGCGTCGCCTACATGGCGGGGCAGGGCGTCACGACGTTCTACGAGGTCGGCGCCGGCAAGGTGCTGACCGGCCTGCTCAAGCGCATCGCCGACGGCGCGACCGGCACGGCGATCGGCACGCCGGAGGACGTCGCGGCGTTCAAGGCCGCGCGCGGCGGCGTAGAACGCGAGAGAGGCATGATGTTCGACCTGACCGGCAAGACCGCGCTGGTCACCGGCGCGACCGGCGGCATCGGCGGCGCGATCGCGCGCGCGCTGCACGCGCAGGGCGCCAAGGTCGCGATCTCCGGCACGCGGCGCGAGGTGCTCGATGCGCTGGCCGCCGAACTCGGCGGCGCGGCCGTGCTGCCCTGCGATCTCGCCGACAAGGATGCGGTCGAGGCGCTGGTGCCGAAGGCCGAGGAGGCGCTGGGCCAGCTCGACATCCTGGTGGCCAACGCCGGCATCACCAGGGACAACCTGTTCGTTGCAGCTCAAGGACGAGGACTGGGAGCAGGTGCTCAACGTCAACCTGACCTCGACCTTCCGGCTCGCGCGCGCCGCGGTGAAAGGCATGATGCGGCGGCGGTTCGGCCGCGTCATCGGCATCACCTCGGTGGTCGGCGTCACCGGCAATCCGGGGCAGAGCAACTACACCGCCGCCAAGGCCGGCATGATCGGCATGTTCAAGTCGATCGGCAAGGAATACGCCAAGCGCGGCGTGACCGCGAATTGCGTGGCGCCGGGCTTCATCGCCACGCCGATGACCGACAAGCTCAACGAGAAGCAGCGCGAGGCGATCCTGGCCATGGTGCCGGCCGGCCGGCTCGGCAGCGGCGCCGACGTCGCCGCCGCGGTGGTCTATCTTGCATCCGACGAGGCGGCCTACGTCACCGGCCAGACGCTGCACGTGAACGGCGGAATGGCGATGATCTGAAGGCGTATGGCCAACGGCGTGCCGTGCGGGCCGTGCTGGTCAAGGCTTCTGAAGTATGTTTTAACCGAACCGCGGCCTGGCTGGGGCAACCGGATGGGCGAGGGCGATACGCGGTCCGCTCGCGACCGTGCTGATCCACCCTGTCAGATGAGGCGACGCTCATACCGCGTTGGCTCAAGGCCGTTCGAGCCCAACGAACTAGACGACAAACTAGAGGGTCAGACGATGAGTGATATCGGCGAGCGAGTGAAGAAGATCGTCGTGGAGCATCTGGGCGTCGAGCCCGACAAGGTGACCGAAGCGCGCGAGCTTCATCGACGACCTCGGCGCCGACAGCCTCGACACCGTCGAGCTCGTCATGGCCTTCGAGGAGGAGTTCGGCTGCGAGATTCCGGACGATGCGGCCGAGACCATTTTGACTGTCGGCGACGCCGTCAAGTTCCTCGAAAAGAACGCCAAGAGCTGACCGGCTTGACCTTGCCGTCGCCTGCCGGCGTCCCGCAGCGGGCGCGCGAAACGCCCGATCCCGGAACATGGCGATGACTGGCGGGTTCGCTTTGGCGGGCAGGCCGCGCGGCCTTGATTGCCGCGCGGAAACCAGGTCCCATTGTTGCCGCGAACTGGGCGTTGGCAACCGACCGGACAGCGAGATGAGACGCGTCGTCGTCACCGGCATGGGAATGGTGACCCCGCTCGGCTGCGGGCGTGGAGACGACCTGGCGGCGGCTGGTCGCCGGCGAGAGCGGCGCGAGCCAGATCGACCGCTTCGAGGTCTCCGACATCGCCTGCCAGATCGCCTGCATGGTTCCGTACGGCGACGGCAGCAACGGCACCTACAATCCCGACCAGTGGATGGAGCCGAAGGAGCAGCGCAAGGTCGACAAGTTCATCGTCTATGCGATGTGCGCGGCGCAGCCAGGCGCTCGACGATGCCGGCTGGAAGCCGGCCACGCACGAGGAGCAGAACGCCACCGGCGTGATGATCGGCTCCGGCATCGGCGGCATCGAAGGCATCGCCGAGACCGCGATCATGCTGAAGGAGCGCGGGCCGCGCCGCGTCTCGCCGTTCTTCATTCCCGGCCGCATCATCAATCTCGCCTCCGGCTACGTGTCGATCGAGCACGGGCTGAAGGGCCCGAACCAGCTCGGTGGTCACCGCCTGCTCGACCGGCTCGCACGCGATCGGCGACGCCGGCCGCATGATCGCGCTCGGCGACGCCGACGTCATGGTGGCGGGCGGCACGGAATTCGCCGGTCAACCGGATCTCGCTCGCCGGCTTCGCCGCGGTGCGCGCGCTCTCGACCGGCTTCAACGACACGCCGACGAAGGCGTCGCGGCCCTATGACAGGGACCGCGACGGCTTCGTCATGGGCGAGGGCGCCGGCGTCGTCGTGCTGGAGGAGTACGAGCACGCCAAGGCGCGCGGCGCCAAGATCTACGCCGAGCTGATCGGCTACGGCCTGTCGGGCGACGCCCATCACATCACGGCGCCGACGCCGGACGGCGACGGCGCGTTCCGCTGCATGCAGGCGGCGGTGAAGCGCGCCGGCATCCAGCCGAGCGAGATCGACTACATCAACGCGCACGGCACCTCGACGCCGCTCGGCGACGAGATCGAGCTCGGCGCGGTGCAGCGGCTGGTCGGCAACGCGGCGGGCCGGATCTCGATGTCGTCGACCAAGTCGTCGATCGGCCATCTGCTCGGCGCGGCCGGCGCGGTCGAGGCGATCTTCTCGATCCTGGCGATCCGCGACAAGGTGGCGCCGCCGACGCTCAATCTCGACAATCCGTCGGTCGAGACGCCGATCGATCTGGTGCCGCACAAGGCCCGCCAGCGCGACATCGACGTGGTGCTGTCGAACTCGTTCGGCTTCGGCGGCACCAACGCCTCGCTGATCTTCCGGCGGCTATCGACGGCTGAGCTGCCTAGGACCGTCTCCACCCTTTCGCCATATTTGGTTTTCATTCCCGGCGTCTGTTACCTGCCCCTGAGTACCGAGCGGGGAAATGCTAAAAGGCATGGGCAGGGCATGAGAAATCTGCGACCATGCGTGCGGGCACGTCTCTCATGAGCGGTTCATTTGAATTCGTCAGCCCATAGGGAACGTGCGCGCATGAATGCGGGGGCAGGGCGGTGAACTCCCCGAATCCGCCGCCCGGCGGCAACGGGGCGGGCCGTCCGCCGCCGCCTGGCTTCGGTCAGCCGCCTTCACAAGGCCAGCCGCAGCGTCAGCCGCCGGCGTCCCCGCCGCAGGCGCGGCCCAATCCCGGCAACCCATTCCAGCCCGCGCCGGCTCAGCCGCAAGCCGCGCCGCCTGCTGCCGCGCCCAATTCCGCGCGCGCCTCGGCCGCCCGCACAGGCCGCTCCGCCGCCATGCCACAGACGCCGCGCCGCCGCGCCGCCGCAGCGTCCCGCCGCGCCTGCGCGAGCAACCGCAGCAGCGCCCCGCGCCGCCGCCGCCGGCATCCGCGCGTCCCGTTGCGCCGCCCGCCGCAAGCCGCGCGCCCGCCGGCCAGCCACGCGCCGCAGCCGAACGGCAACGGACGCGCCCGCGTCGCCTGCCGCCTCCCACGCCGCCGCTGCCACCCGAACCGGGCGCGCCGTGCTGGGCGCCGGCGATCCGTATCCGCCGATGCAGGCCGCGAGCGTTGGACGCGACCGCGCATCACGCCGCGCAGCCCGCGCGCCGCGCTCGAGCCGGAGCGCATGCCGCTGCCGAACGAAGCGCGCTCCAAGCGCGCGCGCCATCCGTTCGTGATCGCCGGCAATCTGCTGCTGACCTGCTGTTCCTGGTGACGATCGGCGCCGGCGTCGGCTTCGTGATCGGCAAGCAGCGCTTCGAGCTGCCCGGGCCGCTCGCGGCCGACAAGATCGTCAACATTCCGCGCGGCGGCATCCGCGACATCGCCGAACTGCTGGAGCGCGAGGGCGTGATCGACCAGCCCTATCTGTTCATGGCCGGCGCGCTGCTGTCAAGGCGCGCGACGAGCTCAAGTACGGCGAATACCAATTCGCCAGGAACGCCAGCCTGCGCGACGTGGTCAACACCATCATCGAAGGCAAGGTGGTGCAGCACGCCTTCACCATCGCCGAGGGGCTGACCTCGGACCAGATCGTGCAGCGCCTGCTCGAGAACGACGTGCTGACCGGCAACATCCGCGAGGTGCCGCGCGAGGGCACGCTGCTGCCGGAAACCTACCGCTTCACCCGCGGCATGACGCGCGAGCAGATGATCCAGCGCATGCAGGCGCAGCAGCGCAGCTCGTGCAGGAAATCTGGGATCGCCGGATGCCCGACCTGCCGATCCGCTCGGTCGGAGCAGCTCGTCGTGCTGGCCTCGATCATCGAGAAGGAAACCGGCAAGCCGGAGGAGCGCACCCGCGTCGCGGCGGTGTTCGTCAACCGGCTGAAGCAGAAGATGAAGCTGCAGTCCGACCCGACCATCATCTACGGCCTGGTCGGCGGCAAGGGCACGCTCGGCCGCGGCATCCTGCGCAGCGAGATCGAGCAGCCGACGCCCTACAACACCTACGTCATCGACGGCCTGCCGCCCGGCCCGATCGCCAATCCGGGCCGCGCCTCGCTGGAAGCCGCCGCCAATCCGGCGCGCACCAAGGAGCTGTTCTTCGTCGCCGACGGCACCGGCGGCCACGCCTTCGCGGACAACTACGAGCAGCACCAGAAGAACGTCGCGCGGCTGCGCGCGCTCGAGCAGCAGGCGCAGCCCGCCGCCACCGGCCGGGCGCCTCAGCAGCAGCCGGCGGCCGCCCCGCGACGCGGCAATGTCCCTTCCGCGCGGTTTTTTCGTTCTGAGCATGATCTCATCCGACCTGCTTTCGCCCGCCGAAGCACCAAGTCGCAATAGACCGGTGACGGGCTTCCGCAGGCGGGAAACCGGTTTCCACTTTTCGGGATCATGCTCTAAGGTCGCGCGGCTTTTCACGAACGGATTCGGATAACGATGGCGCTGTCGAGCATGACCGGCTTCGCGCGAAGCCACGGCGTCGCCGGCGCCTACGCATGGGCCTGGGAGCTCAAGTCGGTCAACGCCAAGGGGCTCGATCTCAAGCTGCGGCTGCCGTCCGGCTGGGACGCGGTCGAAGTGCCGGTGCGCAACAGCGCCGCGCAGGCGCTGGCGCGCGGCTCGGTGTTCGCCAATCTGACGGTCAGCCGCGAGGGCGTCGCGCCGGTGGCGCGCATCAACGAGCCGGTGCTCGCCGCGGTGCTGGCGACCCTCAAGGATCTCAGCGGCAAGGCCAACGCCTCGCCGCCGACGCTCGACGGCATCCTGTCGCTCAAGGGCGTGATGGAGGTGACCGAGCCGGAGGAAAAAGAGGACGAGCGCCGGGCCGCCGAGGCCGCGATCGTCGCGGGCTTCGCGCAGACCTTGAAAGGGCTCGAACAGATGCGCCGCACCGAGGGCACGGCGCTCGGCCGCGTGCTGGCGGAGCGGCTTTCGGAGATCGCCGCGCTCGCGGCGCGCGCGGAGACGACGCCGGGCCGCAAGGCCGAGGCGATCAAGGCGCGGCTCGCCGAACAGGTCGCAACGCTGCTCGAAGCGTCGCAGCGGCTCGATCCCGACCGGCTGCACCAGGAGGCGATCCTGCTCGCGACCAAGGCCGACATCCGCGAGGAGCTCGACCGGCTCGCCGCCCACGTCGCGCAGGCGCGCAAGCTGCTCGCCGACGGCGGCCCGGTCGGGCGCAAGCTCGATTTCCTGTCGCAGGAGCTCAACCGCGAATTGAATACGCTGTGCGCCAAGGCGAACGACGTCGAACTGACCAACATCGGCCTGGAGCTCAAGGCGGTGGTCGAGCAGTTCCGCGAGCAGGTGCAGAACCTGGAGTGACGATGGCGCGCGCTGCGAAAGGCAAGGCCGTCGCCCGGCGCGGCATGATGCTGGTGCTGTCGTCGCCGTCGGGCGCCGGCAAGACCACGCTGTCGCGCGATGCTGCTGACCGAAGAGCACAACATCGAGCTGTCGATCTCGGTGACGACGCGGGCGAGGCGGCCCGGCGAGGTCGACGGCCGGCACTACCATTTCATCGACCGCAAGAAGTTCGATCAGATGGTGAAGGCCGGCGAGTTGCTGGAATACGCCGAGGTGTTCGGCAACTGCTACGGCACGCCGACGCAAGCCGGTGGAGCAGGCGCTCAAGCACGGCCGCGACGTGCTGTTCGACATCGACTGGCAGGGCACCAAGCAACTTGCGCAAGCACGCCCGCGACGGATCTGGTCAGCGTGTTCATGCTGCCGCCGTCGAGCGGCGAACTGGCGCGGCGGCTGCACACCCGCGCGCAGGACGACAAGAAGGTGATCCGCGCCCGCATGGCGAAGGCGGCGGACGAGATGAGCCATTGGGCGGAATACGACTACGTCGTGATCAACCGCGATCTCGACCGCGCGTTCGACGACGTGCGCGCGATCCTTGCCGCCGAGCGGCTCAAGCGCGAGCGCCAGACCGGGCTGACCGCGTTCGTGCGCGGCTTGCAAAAGAAAATTTAGCCGGGAACCTGCTAACGCGTCAGCGCGTTGATACATACCCCCGTGAAGTCACGTTGACTCGTTTTGTGACCCTCCTCATAGACCTTCGGCGATTTACGTTTTTCCGCGTTGCTGGCCGCCTGAGCGAGCGGATCAGCCAGCGCACACTTCTGGAAACGTGTTAGACCTTATTGAAAGTCAGGGTGCGTCGCAGTGATGTTAGCCAGCCATCAAAATCCGCTTGTCGCGTCGCTGCAGGCCGAGTTGGCCGCTGCCAGCCCAGTGCTGGTCGACAACGCCGACGTGCTGCGGGGAATCCTGGCCGGCTGCGGCGACTGCATCAAAATTCTCGATCTGGACGGCCGTCTGCAATTCATGAGCGAGGGCGGCAAGCGCGTCATGGAGGTCGACGACTTCAGCAAGTTCAAGGGCTGCCCCTGGCCCGACTTCTGGGAAGGACAAGGCAACAAAGACGCCGCCGCCGCCGTGAAATCGGCGATCGGCGGCAGGGCCGCCAGTTTTCGCGGCCCGGCCAACACCGCGAAAGGCAACCCGCGCTTCTGGGACGTTCATGTCTCGCCGATTGTCGGCGCCGACGGCAAGCCGTCGCATTTGTTGTCGATATCAAAGGACATCACCGAGGAATGGAAAGCCGCGGAGCGGCAAAAGTTTCTCACTGAGGAACTCCAGCATCGGGTCAAGAATACGCTTGCCAATGTGATCTCGATCGCGAACCAAACCTTCAAGGCGGAAACGCATCGGCAACCGCTTTACGTCTTCAATGAGCGGTTGATCACGCTCGATCGCATGCACGATCTGCTGACAGACGCCAATTGGGGGAACACCAGCATCCGGGCCATCGTCGAAACGGCGCTGCGGCCTCACGTCATGCCCGGCCCATCCGTGCGGATCGAAGGACCGGGCGTCGATCTTGGCCCCCGGCAGGCGCTGGCGCTCGCGCTTGCGGTCAATGAGCTGACCACGAACGCGGTGAAATACGGTTCGTTGCAAGGCGCCGGAGGCGGGGTCGACATCGGCTGGTCGGTCGTCCAGCGCGAAGGCGGCAAGGACCTGCATTGGAAGTGGCGGGAGTTCGGGGGCCCGCCGGTTGTTGCGCCGAAGCACGTCGGATTTGGCTCGCGCGTCATCAAGGACATGCTGGCGAATGAACTGAACGGCACTTCGTCCGTCGCCTATGAGCCTTCCGGTGTCGTCTGCACCGTCACCGTTCCATTCGAGAACCTGCAAACGGCGAAATGAGGATCGGTGTCTGGCGCCGTCACGCGCCGGCCGAAAGCACCACGCGCCCGACCACCTTGCCGCTGCGCAGATCGTCGAGCGCGGCCTGCGCCTCGCCGAGCGGCCGCTCGGCGATCGGCGGGGCGCAATCTTGCCGGCGCGGGCGAGCGCCATCACCTCGTGGGTCTCGTCGAGCGTGCCGGTCAGCGTGCCTTCGATGGTCATGGCCTTGAGCGGGAACATCGCAACCGGCGTGGCGAAATTGCCGCCGAGCAGGCCGGTGACCACCACCTTGCCGCCCTTGGCGAGCGCGCCGCTCGCGAAGGCGAGCGACTTTTCCGAGCCGACGAAATCGACCGCGGCGAACACGCCGCCGCCGGTGGACTTCACGATGGTCGCGGCGCGCCTCCGGATCGGCGGGATCGAACGCCGCGGCGGCGCCCGCCTTGAGCGCGGCTTCGCGCTTGCCGGCGTCGATGTCGGCGACGATCGGCGCGTGCGGGAAACATCGCGCGCGCGATCGACAGGCCCATCATGCCGACGCCGCCCATGCCGACCAGCAGCGCCGGGCCGCGCGTGGCATGTTCGGTGAGCCGCTTGAGCGCCGAATAGGCGGTGAGGCCGGAGCACATCAGCGCGCCGGCGAACGACGCCGACAGCGGCGCGTAGTCGATCAGATAGCGCGGGTGCGGCACCAGCACGTGCGAGGCGAAGCCGCCGTCGGCCGAGATGCCGAGGTGGCGGTTGGTGGAGCACAGGTTTTCCTCGCCGGCGCGGCAGGCGGCGCAGTCGCCGCAGCCGATCCAGGGATAGACCGCGACCTTGGCGCCGGGCTTCACGCCCGGCGTCTGCGGCCCGGCGCTCTCGACGGTGCCGGCGATCTCGTGGCCGAGCGTGAACGGCAGCGTGCGGCCGGCGCGCACGTCGAGCTTCTTGCCGTCGCCGAGCAGGAAATAGCCGTCCTGCATGTGCAGGTCGGAATGGCAGACGCCGCAGCGCTCGATGCGGACCAGCACCTCGCTGCCTTGCGGCGCGGGGCAATCGACGATGGTCTCGCAGAGCGGGGCTTCGTAGGCGGTGAGCGACAGGCGGCGAAGCTTGGTCATGTCTTGATACTAGCGTTGTGGAAGGCGCGGGTCAGCGCAATGAAGCCTTCCACCGGGATTTCCTCGGCGCGCGCGGTCGGCTCGATGCCGGCCGCGGCGAGCAGCGGCAGCGGATCGATGCCGAGCGATTTCAGGCTCTGGCGCAGCATCTTGCGGCGCTGGCCGAACGCGGCGGCGGTCACGCGCTCCAGCAGGCGCGGTCGCAGATCGCCGCGTCAGGGCGCGGCACCAATTCCACCACCGACGACGTCACCTTCGGCGGCGGCACGAAGGTGGACGGATGAACGTCGAACAGAATTTTGGCGCGGGTGCGCCAGCCGGCCAGCACCGACAGCCGGCCGTATTGCTTGCCGCCCGGCGGCGCGACGATGCGCTCGGCGACCTCGCGCTGGAACATCAGCACCAGCCGGTCGAACCACGGCGGCCAGGGCTCGGTGGTGAGCCACGACACCAGCAGCGGCGTCGCGATGTTGTAGGGCAGGTTGGCGACGATGCGCGCCGGGCCGCCGGCAACGTGCGACTTGAGGTCGAACGCGAGCGCGTCGCCCGCGATGACGTCGAGCCGGCCGGGATAGCGCTGCGCGATTTCGTCGAGCGCGGCGATCGCGCGGTCGTCGCGCTCGACCGCGATCACCTTGCGCGCGCCTTCGGCGAGCAGCGCGCGGGTGAGCCCGCCGGGCCCGGGCCCGATCTCGATCACGGTGACGCCTTCGAGCGGGCCCGCGGCGCGCGCGATCCGGCCGGTGAGGTTGAGGTCGAGCAGGAAGTTCTGGCCGAGCGAGCGCTTGGCGGCGAGCGAATGGCGGCGGATCACCTCGCGCAGCGGCGGCAGGTCATCGGGCTGGCCGTTCATGCGTAAGACGCCGCAGCCGCCGGGATCCGTTGCTGTTTCGTCCTTGAGCGCGAGCCGCGCCGCAAGCTGCAGCGCCGCGACCAGGCTCGACGGATTGGCCTTGCCGGTGCCGGCGATGTCGAATGCGGTGCCGTGATCGGGCGAGGTGCGCACGAACGGCAGGCCGAGCGTGACGTTGACCGCGTGATCGAACGCCAGCGTCTTGATCGGGATCAGCGCCTGGTCGTGGTACATGCAAAGCGCGACGTCGTAGGTCTTGCGCGCCGCCTCGTGGAACATGGTGTCGGCGGGCAGCGGCCCGCGCGCATCGATGCCGTCGGCGACCAGCCGCTCGATCGCGGGCTGCACGATGGTTGAGTCCTCCTTGCCGAGCGTGCCGTCTTCGCCGGCGTGCGGATTGAGCCCCGCGACCGCGAGTCGCGGGCGCGCGATGCCGAAGCGCCGCGTCAGGTCGTGCGCGACGACGCGGCCGGTCTCGAAGATCAGGTCGCGGGTCAGCCGCTCCGGCACGTCCTTGAACGGCATGTGGATGGTGACCGGAACCACCGCGATCTCCGGCGACCACAGCATCATCACCGGCCAGGCCGGGTCGCCGGTCAGCTCGAACGAGCGCTTGGCGAGATATTCGGTGTGCCCCGGCTCCGCGAAGCCGGACTTGTAGAGCACGCTCTTGGCGATCGGATTGGTGACGATCGCCGCGGCGATGCCGCCGATCACGTCGGCGACGGCGCGGTCGATCGAGGCGATCGCGGCGGGCGCGCTGGTCGCCGTCGGGAACGCCGGGCTCGGCGCCGGCCGGCAGCTCGAGATCGACGACCGGCAGGGCGTGCGCGAACGCAGCGAGCTGCATCCTGGGGCTCGACCACCGCGATCGGCACCGTCGAGGCCGAGCCGCTTGGCGCGGCGCTCGCAGGCATTGCGGATCGGCGATGACGTAGAACGGCGGCAGCTTGAGCTCGTTGCGGCGCAGCCAGACCGCCAGCGTGATATCGGGGCCGATCCCGGCGGGCTCGCCAAGCGTCAGCGCCAGAGGTCGCGACATCGCTATTGCCGGTACTCGATCATGGCTTGGCTGCGCAGTTCCTTCATGTAGGCCTTGGCCCTTGGCCTCGAACTGCTCGCTCACCAGCTCGTCGCGGACCTTGCGCTTGTCCGGCGTGTTCTCGGCGCTGGACTTCTCCCGGCGGCACACCGCGTAGACCTCGATGCCCTGCGCGGTCACTTCGGGCGGGGTCAGCCTGCCGATTTCCGTCTTGTCGAGAATGTCGCGCAGCGCCGGGCGCGAGATCGGCGGAGCTTTTCACGGTGCTGCCGCGCACCGCGACGTCGCGCAGGCCGCGCGCCAGCCTGACGCCTTCGTCGCAATTCATGAAGCGGGCGCGCAGCGCTTCGGCTTCCTTGCGCCGCGTGTCGCGCAGGCCGTCCGGCGAGCCGCGCGGCACCACGAACAGGATCGGGCGCAGCGTGTAGTCGTAGCCGACCGACGGGCGTTTCCGGATTGCTTGGCTCCAGCTTCGCCATCGATGTCCTTTTCGGTGAACTGGAAGCTGCTCTGGAAGCGGCCGCGGATGATCTGGTTCCAGGTGATGCTCGGCCTTGATGCGCGACTTGAGCGTGCCGGGCTTGATGCCGCTCTTTTCCAGCGTGTCGGTGAGGCCTTGCGCGGTCATCCGTGCGCGCCGCGCCATGTTGGCGTAGGCGCTGTCGACTTCGTTGTCCATGCCCTCGATGGTGAAGCGCTTGAGCAATTGGAGCTTCAGCTTTTCCTCGATCAGCTCCTCGATCACCTCCTGGCGTGAGCGGCGTCTTGTGTCGCCGTGAGCTGGATCAGCTTGCTGCGCTGTTCGATGTCGAAAGCCGTGATCGGATCGCCGTTGACCAGCACGATGACGTGCTGCGCCTGGGCCGGCGTGGCGGCGAGCAGGGCGGCCGCGAGCGGCTACGACAGCCAGCAGGCGGCGATACGCCGATATATCGAGCGGGTTCGGCATCGCATTATCCCTTGCTTGGTCCCTTCTATCGGTGCCGGCCGGCCATCGTGCAAGCCTTACTGCGACCCGAACAGGCCGCTGCTGCCGAGCGACTGCTGACGTGCCCGTCGCGCCGATGGTGCGCAGCGCGATCGTCAGCATGACGCGATGGTCGAGCACCGGCGCGGTGTTCGGCAGGGTGCTGTAGGTGTAGGCGGTGATGTAGTTCATGGCGAAGATAAAGCAATCGTCGATGTAGCCGAGGCCGAACTGCGGTGCTGGAGAATTTGCGCGCATCGATGTCGTAGTTCAGCGCGGCGGTGGCCACCCAGTTGGCGCTGAGCTTGATGTTGGCGGTGCCGAGAATGCCCTGGCGCCAGGTCAGGAAGCCGAGCTCCGGCTGCGGCGCGTACTGGCCGTACATGGCGGACGAGCGACGATGCGGTCGTAAGCGGCGCGGCCTTCGACCTCGAACCGGTTCAGCGCCATGGTGTCGTGATCGAAGCGGTAGCGGGTGGTGAACGTGTAGGTCCGGTCCGGCTGGTAGGCGATGCGCGCCACGTAGTCGGACCGGTTGGTGTCGAGGCCGGTGCCGAGGCCGGTGTTGGTGGTGTCGCCGACCGCGAACGAGTTGACGCCGAACAGCTGGTAGGACTGGCCGAACAGCACGTTGACGAAGCCGGCGCGGTTGAACTGGGCGGTGTACTTGCAGGCCGACGTTGGCGCGGCCGCCGCCCTCGATGCGGTCCCAGCCGCTGAATTTGTTGATCTTGAACAGATTGGTGTCGTCGAAGATCAGGCTCTGCGAGTCTTCGTTGGGCAGTTTGCCGATCGCGGTCTCGTTCGGCCGCACGATGATCTGCGCGATCGGCGTGATGGTCTGCGTGCCCCAGGATTGCACGTTGATGAACGGATAGCGGTACTCGACGCCGGCGGTCGGCATGGCGCGGAATTCGGTGCGGTCGCCGGGCGCGATGTAGTTCGACACGCCGAGCTGGTTGTCGATCGACATCGTCAGCGGCGTCGCCGCGCAGCTGACACGAACGGCGTCCACTGCTGGCCGATCGGGTCGGTGTAGGTGCGCTTCCAGTTCGCCTCGGCGGAGAAGCGGTTGTAGTTGCCCGGAATGCCGCGCAGCAGGCAGTTGGCCGGGATCTTGGCGCACGGGATCGGCGCTGGCCGGCGGGCACAGCGCCGGTGGACGGTCGCGAGCTGCGAGATCGGATCGAACGACGCGGTGTTGCGGCTCAGGCTCGTCAGGTTGGTGCGGAAGCCGAGTTCGCCGCCGAACACCGGCTGGTCGAAGGTGTAGAAGTAGTCGACCACCGGATGGATGATCGGAATCTGGCTCTGCACGTCGGCGACGGAGAAGCCGTAGTAGTAGATGCTGCGCGCGTCGAAATAGCTGCGGTTGCCGCGGCCGGTGAGGTAGACCTGATTGACGCCCTCGGTGAAGCCGGACTGAGCACGAAATTCGCGCTCCGCTGATAGCTCGAAAGCCCGTAGTCCGAGTAGTAGAGCGAGTCGGTCGGCAGCAGGCCGTCCCAGCCCCAGTTCCACTTGTCGGTGATGCGCGAAACGGCCGCGCGTTTCGACGCTGCCGCGGAAGTCGCGATAACTCGGATAGTCCGTCGTGTGGTACTTATCGAGGAAGTAATCCTTGTCGAGCTGATAGATTCCCGACAGCGCGATGGTGTAGTAGCCGCTGTCCAGCCGCTGCCGCCATTCGCCCTTCATCAGCAAGCCCTGACGCGACATCAGGCGCGGCGTGAGCGTCAGGTCGTAGTCCGGCGCCAGCGCCCAGTAATACGGGACCTGGATTCCGACGCCGTAGATCGAGCTGTACAGCGTGACGGGATAGAGGAAGCCGGACTTGCGCTTGACGGTCGGGTCGGGCGTCGAGAGGAACGGAAAATACGCCATCGGCTGTGCCGAAGAATTCGACCTGCGCATTCTCGAAGTAGATCATCTTCTCGCCGGTGTCGTGGATGATCCGCGCTCGCCTTGATCTGCCAGAGCGGCGGCTTCCTCGGATCGTCCTTGCACGGCTCGCAGGCGGTGTAGACGCCGCTCTGGAACACGGTGAAATCGCCGCTGCTGCGGTCGGCGCGCGCCGCCGCCATCCGGGTCTGGTCCGGCGTCTCGAGGCGCAGCGAATCGACGAAGCCGTCGCGGAAATCCTCGCTCAGGTTCATCAGGTCGCCGTAGGTGATCTGGCCGTTGGCATCGGTCAGGCGGACGTTGCCTTCGGCGTGCAGCCGCTTGGTGGTTTCGTCGTAGATCACCCGGTCCGCTTCGAGCGTCGAGCCGGAATAATAGATCTGCACGCTGCCGACGGCGGAGACGCGCTTGTTCACGTAGTCGTAGTTGATCTCCGTCGCCTGCAGCAGCATCGGCGCCTTTTCGCGTGGCCGGACGCGCTTGCGGAACGATCGGCTTCGGCCGCTTCGGGAAGGTCAGCAGCCGTGCCGTTTGCGCGTGCGCAACATCGCTCCAGCCGCCGGCGACGAATGCCGCCAGCGCACAGACGCAACCAGGCCGCGATGCACACTCGCCAGCACGACACAGGCGGACGAGTGGTGGCGGAACGCACCATCACCCGTCCTCCAGATACAGCAGCGCGACAAATCCGGCCGAGGCCGCCGACCGCCGTCGGCATCCAGGCTGCGATGATGCGGATTGATCAGTTCGGCCTTGCTCAGGTCGTCGGTGAGCTTCGACACGACGTAGATCAGGAAGCCGGTGGCGACGCCGCCGAGCACCATCTTCTGCACGCCGCCGAACCGGAAGAAGCGCAGGCTGAACGCGGCCGCCAGCAGAACCATGGTGGCGAGCAGGAACGGCCGCGACAGCAGCTTCTGGTATTGCAGCCGGTAACGCGGCCGCGGAGAGCCCGGCGTTCTCGGCGCGCACGATGTATTCCGGCAGTTGCCAGAACGGCACGGTCTCGGGGGTCGAGAACGTTTCCTGGACCTGCTCGGCGGTCAGGTTGGTGCTCAGCAGGTAGGTGACGCGTTCGACCGGCGGCGCGCCGGGCGCGAACACCCGCGCGTTCTCGAGCCGCCACTGGCCGGGCTCATGCCGCGCCGACTTGGCCTCGATGCGCTCCAGGAAGCGGTTGTTCTGATCGAACGCGAATATCGTGACCGTGCCGAGCAACAGGCCCTGCTCGCGGCTGGTCGCGGCGTTCATGATCGACTGGCCGTCGGCGCCGCGCTGGCGCAGCCAGATGCCGGTGCTGGTCGATCCCGGCGCCAGCAGCGAGCGGCCGGTGATCTCGGCTTCCATGCGCTTGGATTGTTCGGCGAGCACGCGCGGCGACCGGGTTGTAGACGCCGGTGGCGAACGCGCCGACCGCCAGCGCGGCCATCAGCGCCGGCGCGGTGAATTGCCAGGCCGACATGCCGGCGGAGCGCGCGATCACGAATTCCAGCCGCCGCGACAGGGTGAGGAACGACGACATCGCCGCGATCAGGACGGCGAACGGCAGGATGCGCTCGACGATCTGCGGCACCCGATAGAGCGAAGCCTTGGCGACCAACAGCGCGGACGCGTTCGGGAAATCGGCGTGCCGCCGCATCATCTCCAGGTAGTCGACCAGCATGACCAGGCCGAACACGCCCGCAAAGATCGCGGCGAACGTGATCAGGAAGCGCGCGCCGAAATAGCGTGCGAGCGTGGTGCTCATCGCGCCGCTCCCGTCATCGCCATGGCGCGGCGCTTGAAGTATTCGATCAGCGCGTTGACGCGGTTGGTCAGGGCGGCCGGCGGCTCGATGACCATGCCGCGCGAAATCGCGTAAGAGGCACGACTCCGATCGTTGCTGGCGAGCAGCAGATACTGGAAGGCGATCAGCAGCGGCACGGATTGACCGACGATCGACTGAGACGAATCCCATCAGCCGCAAGCGACACCACGCCGACCGTGAGCGTGACGATCGACCAGATGCGGCTTTGCCGCGTCGTGCTCGGCGCGCCGAGGAACGCGTAGGCCAGCACGAGGAATGCGAACGGATAGATCGGCCCCAGGATGCGGTCGTGCAGTTCGGACGCGGAATTGCCCCGGCGCCAATTTGTAGTGCGGATCGTTGGGGTCGGGCCGGAACAGCTCCCACAGATAGCGTTCGCGCACCGAGTAGTGGATGACCTGCGAGTCTCCGGCGAACTGCGACAGGTCGAACGCATAGCGGTCGAACTGCACGATGCTCGGATCGGGCTGCTTCGCCTCGTGCCGCTGAATGCTGCCGGTCTCAAACAGGATGAACGTGCCGGCGTCGTTTTTCACGATCTCGCCCTGCTCGGCGAGGATGGTGACGCGCTCCTTCTCGTCGCGCCGGTCGTCGAGCAGGATGCCGACCAGAAGCCCGTTGGGCTGACGTTCGCGGATGAAGAACGCGAGCCCGCGATCGATCGAGCGTGAAGCGGCCCGGCTGCACGATGTTGGTGATCAGGTCGGTGCGCACCTCGGTCAGCCAGCGGCGCAGCATCCGCAGGCCTTCCGGCGCGACGTAGGCGCTGATGCCGGCGATCACCAGCGAGCCGACGATGGTGACCGCGAGGAACGGCCGGAACAGCCGCCACGGCGGCATGCCGGCGGCGTTCATCACGATGATTTCGGAATCGGTCGCGAGCCTGTTGAGCGTATGGCGCGATCGCCATGCACCAGCGCGACCGGCGCGATGATCAGGACCAGATGCGGGATGATCAGGCTGGTGATGCCGACGAACACGAAGACCGACTGACCCCGGTTGGTCATCAGGTCGACGTCGCGCAACGCCTGCGTGATCCAGATGACGCGACGTCAGGCTGACGAGCACCAGCAGGAACGCGCCAAACGTGGTGCGGAAAATGTAAACGCCAATCGACCCCATCCGCCCGCGCCGTCCCCTGTCGCCCAGCCACGCGGCGCAGCCGGACCCCCGTCCGGCGCAGCGCTTCCTCAAAGGCGGTCCGACTCCCCCTGCAGTATGCTTTGATCGGCCCACAAAATGGCTTCGCCAAGGCAAACCTGTTGAACATGCACAACAAAAAGTAAATGCGAGGTCGACGGGCGGGCCTGTGCGGGTCCGGCGGCGATCGACCTGTCCCGCAGCGAATGGCTGTGGTTCTACATCTTGCAATTTGTGGTAGAAAAGCTCTCGGATGGCCACATTCGTACGGTCTGCTGGCCGACAATGCGGGTTTGCCGCAGCGCCAAGACCAGGGCTCGGCCTGGCACCGATGTTCCCGGCACCCGGTGGCGCGGGGTTCGCCGTTGGCGGCGGCAGGGCACTCCGATAGGTTCCCGGCTGCGGACAGTATGACCGACTTCATGGCGCGGTCGTCGCATGAGCTCGCGCCGACCATTCTGAGCGCCAGCAACCTTGCAACAAGGAATGACGCAAATGGCCGAGGCCCTCAAACTCGGATTCGAAGCGATTTTCCACGCCGCCGAAGGGCGTGCTGATCGTGCTGTGCGAGGAGGGGCTGAAGCTCGGCCCGGCGTCGCGCAAGATGCTGGCGCCGACCGGCGATCTGCTGCAGCGCGCGGCGGCGGCCGACCGCTTCACCGGCAAGAGCGGCAGCGCGCTCGACATCGTTGCGCCGGCGTCGCTGCCGGTGGCGCGCCTGATCGTGATGGGCATCGGCAAGGCCGGGAAGTTCAAGACGCAGGATTTCGTCAAGCTCGGCGGCGCGGCGATGGGCACGCGTGCCGTCCTCGCGCGGCCGCGGCGACGATCGTGGCGGAAACCGCCGCGCGGCGCGCTCAAGCCCGACCAGGCGGCGGAGATCGCGCTACGGCGCGCCGCTGCGCGCCTACCGGTTCGACCGCTACAAGACCAAGCGCAAGGAAGGCGAGGAGCCGCCGGCCGCCGCCAGACCTCACGATCGCGGTCGGCAATCCGCCGCGGCAGCGAGCAAGGCGTGGGGCGACGCGCGAGGCGGTTGAGCGAGGGCGTCATGCATGGCGCGCGACCTGATCAACGAGCCGGCCAACGTGCTCTATCCCGCCGAGTTCGCGCGGCGCGCCACCGCGCTGAAGAAGCTCGGCGTCGCGGTCGAGGTGCTCGACGTCGCGGCGATGAAGAAGCTCGGCATGGACTCGCTGCTCGGCGGTGGGCCAGGGCTCGGCGCACGACAGCCGCGTCGTGGTCATGCGCTGGAACGGCGGCAAGAAGGGCGCCGAGCCGGTTGCGTTCATCGGCAAGGGCGTGTGCTTCGACACCGGCGGCATCTCGATCAAGCCGGCGGCCGGCATGGAGGACATGAAGGGCGACATGGCAGGCGCCGCCTGCGTGGTCGGGCTGATGCACGCGCTCGCGGCGCGCAAGGCGAAGGTCAACGCGGTCGGCGCGATCGGTCTGGTCGAGAACATGCCGGACGGCAACGCGTACCGGCCCGGGCGACATCGTCAAGACCATGTCCGGCCAGACCATCGAGATCATCAACACCGACGCCGAAGGCCGCCTGGTGCTCGCCGACGTGCTGCACTACGTCAACACCAAGTACAAGCCGAAGTTCATGATCAATCTGGCGACGCTGACCGGCGCGATCATCGTCGCGCTCGGCCAGGAATATGCCGGGCATGTTCTCCAACGACGACCGGCTGTGCGACCGGCTGACCAAGGCCGGGCAGGCGACCGGCGAGCGGGTGTGGCGCATGCCGCTCGGTCCCGAATACGACAAGATGATCGACTCCAAGTTCGCCGACATGAAGAACACCGGCGGCCGCTACGGCGGCTCGATCACCGCCGCGCAATTGCTGCAGCGCTTCGTCGGCAAGACGCCGTGGGCGCATCTCGACATCGCCGGCACGGCGCTCGGCTCGCCGCAGACCGACATCAACAAGAGCTGGAGCTCGGGCTGGGGCGTGCGGCTGCTCAATGCGCTGGTGGCGGACCACTACGAAAGATAGAAGCGGCGGACGAATGACCGAAGTGTTGTTCTATCACCTGCAACGCCAGCCGCTGGAGCGGGTGCTGCCCGACCTGCTGGAGCGCTCGCTGGAGCGCGGCTGGCGCGTCGTGGTGCAGGCGTCCTCGGACGAGCGCGTCGAGGCGCTCGACGCGCATCTTGTGGACCTATCGCGACGACAACTTCCTGCCGCACGGCACCGCGCAAGGAAGCCGATGCCGCGCGAGCAGCCGATCCTGCTGACCACCGCGGAGCACAATCCGAACGGCGCCAAGGTCCGCTTCCTGATCGACGGCGCGCCGGTGCCGGCCGATGCCGCAGCCTATGAGCGCATCGTGCTGATCTTCGACGGCGAGGACGAGGACGCGGTGGCCGCCGCCCGCGCGTGCTGGAGCGAGGTCAAGGCGCAGGGCTTCGATGCCACCTACTGGCAGCCGGACGAGCAGGGCCGCTGGGTCAAAAAAGCCTGATGGTTGCGGCTGCCGCGATGGTGACGCAAAGTCGCGTTTTGAGTCGCGACGCAGGGCGCCTCGAACCGGGATTTGGCCGTGCTGCTGTTTGCAAGAATATTTTGGTTGCCGGCGGCACTCGCGCTCGGCGCTTGCGGCGGACCGATCGACTACGAATCGTTCCGCCCGCCCGACCTGTCGATCATCGCGCCAAAGACCACGGCGACGCTGCGCGAAACGCCGCTGAAGCCGGTGACCGGACGATCTGGTCGACACCGAAGGGCGCTGCGCCGGCGTGCCGTTCGGGCCCGATCCCAACCTGCCGATGGGCCAGCAGCAGGACAACATCCCGATGATCCCGACTGCGGTCGCGCTCGACATGACCGAATGCGACGTGGTCAAGCGCGCCGGTCAGCCGGGACAGGTCGATTTCGGCACCAACGAGCGCAGCGAGCGCACCGTCGATGCTGACCTATACTGGGCGGTGCGCGGCCCGGCATCTATCGCTTCGCATCGCGGCCGCCTGACGTCGATCGAGCGGGCGCCCGAGCCGCCTGCGCCGCCCAAGCCGCAACGGCGGGCCGCCGCACCCAAGCGCACCGCAGACATAGCGTCGAAGCTAACTGCGTCGGCCTGAAGCGCTGCGCCCGCCGCCAGCCATTCCTCTTCGGCCTGCGCGAGGATGCGCGCGTGATCCGACGCGGTCTTGGCCAGCGCGGCGGCCTTCGCCGGATCGCTGGCGTAAAGCTCGCCGGATGCGAGCGCGGCATCGAGCCTCTCGATCTCGCGGGTGAGGCGGGCGATCTCGGCCTCCGCCTTGGTCACCTTCTGCCGCAGCGACGCGGCCTGCGAGCGCCGTTCGCCGTTGCTGCGCCGCGCTTCCTCGCGTGGCGGCTTTGGCGCGCGCTCCGGCTTGGCTGGGGCATCGGTGTCGCCGCGATCCGTCAGCACGCGCCGCCGGTAATCGTCGAGATCGCCGTCGAACGGCGTGACGCGCGCCGTCGGCGACCAGCCAAAGCCGGTCGGCGCAGGCGTCGAGCAGGTGGCGGTCGTGCGACACCAGGATGGTCGCGCCGGGATAGTCGTTGATCGCCTCGATCAGCGCGGCGCGGCTGTCGATGTCGAGATGGTTGGTCGGCTCGTCGAGGATGAGGAGGTGCGGACCCGCGAATGTCGCGAGGCCGAGCATCAGCCGCGCCTTCTCGCCGCCGGACAGCTTGCTCGACCGCGGTGTCGGCGGCCTGGCCGGAAAATCCGATCGAGCCGGCGACGGCGCGCACCTTGGCTTCGGATGCGTCCGGCATCAGGTCGCGCAGGTGCTGATAGACGCTGTCGTCCGGATTCGAGCTCGTCGAGCTGGTGCTGCGCGAAATAGGCGATCTTGAGCCTCGGCGCGCGCGTCACCGTGCCGTCCTGCGCCGCGAGCCGCGCGGCGATCAGCTTGACCAGCGTGGACTTGCCGTTGCCGTTCGAGCCGAGCAGCGCGATGCGGTCGTCGTCGTCGATGCGCAGCGAAAGTTTCCGCAAGCACCGGCCGGCCCGGCTCGTAGCCGACCGACACGTCGTCGAGCGTGACGATCGGCGGCGACAGCAGCTTGTCCGGCGCGGGAATGTTGATCGGCAGCACGTCGCTGAGCGACGAGCGCGGCGATCGGCGCCATCTTCTCCAGCATCTTGACGCGCGACTGCGCCTGCCGCGCCTTCGAGGCCTTGGCCTTGAAGCGGTCGACGAAGGCCTGCAGGTGCTTGCGCTGCGCCTCCTGCTTCTTCACGATCTTCTGGTCGAGCAGCAGCCGCTCGTTGCGCAGCTTCTCGAACGCGGTGTAGCCGCCGCGGTAGAGCGTGAGCTTGCCGTTCTCCAGCGACAGGATGAAATTGACCGAGGTGTCGAGCAGGTCGCGGTCGTGGCTGATCACGATCATGGTGTGCGGGTAGCGCGCCAGATGGTCCTGCAGCCACAGCGTGCCTTCGAGATCGAGATAGTTGGTCGGCTCGTCGAGCAGCAGCAGGTCGGGCTTGGCGAACAGCACCGCCGCAAGCGCGACGCGCATGCGCCAGCCGCCGGAAAATTCGGAGCAGGGGCGCGCCTGATCGGCCTCGGAGAAGCCGAGGCCCGACAGGATCGACGCCGCCACGCGACGGGCGCGGCATAGGCGCCGATGTCGGCAAGCCGCATCTGGATTTCGGCGATCCGGTGCGGGTCTGTCGCGGTCTCCGCTTCCGCCAGCAGGCTTGCGCGCTCGATGTCGGCGGCAAGCACGACGTCGATCAGGCTTTCCGGGCCGTTGGGCGCCTCCTGCGCCAGGCGCCCGACGCGCCAGCGCGGCGGCAGCTCGATGTCGGCCTTGCTCGGACGGGATGTCGCCGGTGATGACGTTGAACAGCGTGGTCTTGCCGCTGCCGTTGCGGCCCACCAGCCCGACGCGGGAGCCGGGCGTGATCCGCGCCGTCGCCTGGTCGATCAGAAGCCGGCCGGCAACGCGGACGGAAAGGTCGTCGATGTCGAGCATGGGCGCGCGTTGTGGCGGACTGCGGCGCGCCGACGCAACCGTTTTGCGCAACAGGTTTGCGCGGCGCCAAGCGTCGTCAGCGAACAGTTGCGCCCCGCACGGGCCGCGGGCCATGCTGGGCGGCGACCCCGAAAGCGAATGGAGACCGTCATGTGTGTCCCGGGATGCCAGGAGGCGGTGCGCGCGGCGCTCAGCCGCCGCGGGTTTTTCAAGGGAGCGGCCGCCGCCGGATTTGCCGCGACCGCCGTCGCGCCGAGGCGGCACCCAAGCCCGCCCCGGCGCCCCGGCGCTTCAAGGCGGTGGTCGATCTCACCCACACCATGTCGCCGGATTTTCCGACCTTCTTCGGCGTGCCGGGGATCGAGTTGCAGAAGCAGTTCGACTTCAAGAAGGACGGCTTCAATCTCAACTGGTGGCGCATCATCGAGCATGCCGGCACGCACATCGACGCGCCGATCCATTTTTCGGAATCCGGCGACACCGTCGAAAAGATCTCCGGCCGACACGCTGGTCGCGCCGCTGGCCGTGGTCGATGTGCGTTCCCGCGCCGCGCAGAATCCGGACTATCTGGTGTCGCGCCAGGATCTGGCGGATTGGGAAAAGAAGAATCGCAGGCTGCCCGATCGCTGCTGCGTCGCGATGCTGTCCGGCTGGGGCGACTACGCCGGCGACGGCGCGAAATACACCGGCGCGTCCGGCGGCACGTTCCATTTCCCCGGCTTCTCGGCGGAAGCCGCCGAATGGCTGCTGAAGGAGCGCAGCGTGGTGGGACTTGCGGTCGACACGCTGTCGCTCGACCACGGGCCGTCGAAGGACTTCAGGGTCCACCGGCTCTGGCTGCCGACCGGGCGCTGGGGGCTGGAGAACGTCGCCAATCTCGACAAGGTGCCGCGCGGCGGGCGCCACGCTGGTGGTGGGCGCGGCCAAGGTGAGAAACGCAACCGGCGGCCCGGCCCGGCTGATCGCGCTGATCTGATTGACGATCCTTGTGATCATTTTCCGCTTTCGGCCTGGCTATGCCGACGCCTCCCCGCGGATCAGCACATTTCCGTCACAGCTCTTGCCGTTGCCAGGCATGACGCTGGATCACTTTTCAAGGATTGACGATCCTTGATATACGGAACGGGAAAAGCCGAACACGATCGGAGAGTGACATGGACGCAAAGACTGACGACAAGAGCGCGGGCAAATGCCCGTTCACGGGCGGCTCGCGCGGACACAGGAACCGCGACTGGTGGCCGGACGCGCTGGACCTCGAGATGCTTCATCGGAATTCGTCGCTGTCCGATCCGATGGGCAAGGAATTCGACTATGCCAAGGAGTTCAAGACTCTCGACCTCAACGCCGTGATCAAGGACCTGCATGCCTTGATGACGGACTCGCAGGAGTGGTGGCCGGCCGACTTCGGTCACTACGGCGGACTGATGATCCGCCTGGCGTGGCACGCCGCGGGAACCTACCGCATCACCGACGGCCGCGGCGGCGCCGGCGCCGGCCAGCAGCGCTTCGCGCCGCTCAACTCGTGGCCGGACAACGCCAACCTCGACAAGGCGCGCCGGCTGCTGTGGCCGATCAAGCAGAAGTACGGCCGGAAACTCTCCTGGGCCGATCTGATGGTCCTCGCCGGCAACGTCGCCCTCGAGTCGATGGGCTTCAAGACGTTCGGTTTCGCCGGCGGCCGCGCCGACGTGTGGGAGCCGGAAGAGCTCTTCTGGGGTCCCGAGGGCACGTGGCTCGGCGACGAACGCTACAGCGGCGAACGCCAGCTCGCAGAGCCGCTCGGCGCGGTGCAGATGGGCCTGATCTACGTCAATCCGGAAGGGCCGAACGGCAATCCGGACCCGGTCGCCGCGGCCAAGGACATCCGCGAGACGTTCTTCCGCATGGCGATGAACGACGAGGAAACCGTCGCACTGATCGCCGGCGGCCACACCTTCGGCAAGACCCACGGCGCCGGCGATCCGTCGCTGGTCGGACCGGACCCGGAAAGCGGCGCGCTTGAGGATCAGGGCCTCGGCTGGAAGAGCAAGCACAGACCGGCATCGGCTGTGACGCCATCACCGGCGGTCCCGGAGGTCACCTGGACGCAGACGCCGACGAAGTGGAGCAACCACTTCTTCAAGAACCTGTTCGAAAACGAATGGGAGCTGACCAAGAGCCCGGCCGGGGCCAAGCAGTGGAAGGCGAAAGGGGCGGCAAGCCACCATCCCGGACGCCTTCGACAAGTCGAAGAAGCATGTGCCGACCATGCTGACGACGGACCTCTCGCTGCGGATGGATCCGGCCTACGAGAAGATCTCGCGGCGCTTCTACGAGAACCCGGACCAGTTCGCGGACGCGTTTGCCCGCGCCTGGTTCAAGCTCACGCACCGCGACATGGGTCCGATCCAGCGCTACCTCGGCCCGCTCGTGCCGAAGGAGACGCTGATCTGGCAGGACCCGATCCCGGCTGCTGGATCACCCGCTGATCGGCGAGCAGGACATCGCTGCGCTGAAGGCGAAGATTCTCGGCGTCCGGCCTGTCGGTGTCACAGCTGGTCTCGGCCGCCTGGGCGTCGGCTTCGACGTTCCGCGGCTCCGACAAGCGCGGCGGCGCGAACGGTGCGCGCATTCGCCTGAGCCCGCAGAAGGACTGGGAGGTCAACCAGCCGGCCCAGCTCAAACGGTCCTGCAGAAGCTCGAAGCGATCCAGAAGGAGTTCGGCAAGAAGGTTTCGCTCGCCGACCTGATCGTGCTCGGCGGCTGCGGCTGCGGTGGAAAAGGCCGCGAAGGATGCCGGCGTCGACGTGAAGGTTCCCTTCACGCCGGGACGCATGGACGCGTCGCAGGAGCAGACCGACGTCGAGTCGTTCGCTCCGCTCGAACCGCGCGCCGACGGTTTCCGCAACTACATCAACAGCAAGAAGCTGCAGTTCATGGCGCCGGTGGAGGCGTTGGTGGACCGGGCCGCGTTGCTGCGGCTGACGGGGCCGGAGATGACGGCTCTCGTCGGCGGCCTGCGCGTGCTCGGCGCCAACGCCGGCAACTCCAAGCACGGCGTCTTCACGAAGCAGCCCGAGAAGCTGACGAACGACTTCTTCGTCAACCTGCTCGACATGAGCACGGAGTGGACGCCCGGCTGGCGACGACGTGTACGAGGGACGCGACCGCAAGACGAAGGCGGTCAAGTGGACCGGCACCCGGTCGACCTGATCTTCGGTTCGCATTCGCAGCTCCGCGCCTTCGCGGAGGTCTATGGGTGTGCGGACTCGAAGGAGAAGTTCGTGAAGGACTTCGTGGCGGCGTGGACCAAGGTGATGAACGCCGATCGCTTCGACCTCGCCTGATCTCCGACGAACAGAGTTCGAGGCCGAACGGAAGCCCCGGCCTCGTCCGCGAGGCCGGGGCTTCTTTGCTCGGCTGGCGACCGCTTCAGAAGCAGCGGTTGACCCAGCGCACCTTGTAGCCCCACGGCGTCGCGACCCAGCGCTTCACGTAGCAGCCGCCATAGGCGCCGTAGCTGACGACAGCCGGGCCGTAGAACCGGTGGGCGCGCCAGTGGTGGTGATGGCCGTGGTGATGGTGATGATGATGGAAGCCCCACTTCTTCGCTTCGGCCGGGGTGCTGCTGACGGCGAGCGAAGCGGTGCCGAGCGCCGCGGTGGCGGCAAGGGCGAGAGCGAGCTTACGGAACAACATGGCAGTCTCCTGTTGGTTGGATGCGGGTCCGTCACATCCCATGCCGGTCAGTCGGGCCGACCGGCCGATGGGTTCATTCGGCCATGTTAGGTGTGCGGGCTGAACCGGCGCTGAGGCCGCAATTCAGCGGCGGTTTATCGAGTTGAAGGGATGGCGCCGCAGCATGTTCACGAGACGTTCATTGGAGCGTTGTCGCGGCGCGCCAGGGCGGAATCTTGCCGCCTTCCGGGCTGCCCGCTATAAGCCGCCGACCCGTGGCCGACGCGCCCCAATTCCGAAGGACAGAAACGATGGCGGTCGAGCGTACCTTTTCGATCATCAAGCCCGATGCGACCGCGCGCAATCTGACCGGCGCGATCAACGCCATGATCGAGCAGGCGGGCCTGCGCATCGTCGCGCAGAAGCGCGTGCGCATCACGCGCGATCAGGCCGAGACGTTCTACGCCGTGCATCGCGAGCGGCCGTTCTTCGGCGAGCTGGTCGACTTCATGATCTCCGGCCCGGTGGTGGTCCAGGTGCTGCAGGGCGAGAACGCCATCGCGAAGTATCGCGACATCATGGGCGCAACCGATCCGGCCAAGGCGGCGCCCGGCACCATCCGCAAGACCCACGCCAAGTCGATCGGCGAGAATTCGGTGCACGGTTCCGACGCGCCGGACACCGCGGCGAAGGAAATCGCGCAGTTCTTCTCCGGCAACG
Organism: uncultured Alphaproteobacteria bacterium; assembly: GCA_963711955.1. Lineage (GTDB taxonomy): Bacteria > Pseudomonadota > Alphaproteobacteria > Rhizobiales > Xanthobacteraceae > Z2-YC6860. Next base: position 45,581 of record CAVQGC010000022.1, read on the forward strand.
AAATCGTCGGATAACAGTAATCCTGAAACGTGGCGCTTCGCCACGCTGGTGCGCTAGTTTTCGCTCAGGCTACATCGCAACGCGCTCGCTGTACGTTTGGCTGCCGCGCAGCCAAAGTGCCGCGACGAACGTCCGCGGCTGCGCGGATCGGCAGGGGCAAACATCCAAGGGAGTGAGCGGTGGGCTATATGTGGGCGGACATGATGCAGCCGGCGTTCTGGATCGCCGTCGGCCAGATCATCTGGATCAACATTCTGCTGTCCGGCGACAACGCGGTGGTGATCGCGCTCGCCTGCCGCTCGCTGCCGCCGAAGCAGCGGTTCTGGGGCATCCTGCTGGGCGCCGGCGCGGCCGTGCTGCTCCGCATCTTCTTCACCATCATCATCGCCCAGATCATGGGCGTCGCCTTCCTCAAGCTGGTCGGCGGCCTGCTGCTGCTCTGGATCGCGGTCAAGCTGATCGTGCCGACCGAGGAGCACGGCGAGGAGAGCGTGAAAGCCGGCGACACGCTGTTGCGTGCGGTCTGGCTGGTGACGGTCGCCGACATCGTGATGAGCCTCGACAACGTCATCGCCATCGCGGCCGCGGCCGAAACCGCGGCGATGCGCGTCGATCTCGCTCACGCGCTGGCGATCAAGACCACGCTGATCATCTTCGGTCTTGCCACCAGCGTGCCGCTGATCATCGCCGGGAGCGCCTTGCTGATGAAGGTGATGGAAAAGTATCCGATCCTGGTCTGGGCCGGCGCCGCGTTGCTCGGCTGGGTCGCGGGCGAGATCATGATCAAGGACGTCGCCGTGGTCGGCTATCTCGGCCAGGAGCGGTGGACAAGTATCCACCTCTGGGCGGCTGCGGTCGGCGCGGTCTTCGTGGTCGCGCTCGGCTGGGTCATCCGGCGCGCCAAGCACAAGACGCCGCTGGAGCATCCGCTGATCATCGATCCGCCGGGGCCGGAGGAGTTCCCGCGGCCGCACCAAGCCCTAGCGGGCCGAACTTGCACGGCCAAGCCGTGCTAAGCTGGGGGCGATGAATCAAGCCGTTCGCCCTCAGCCCACTCCGATCCGGATCGCGCCGTCCGCCTGTCCGCACGACTGCCCGTCGACCTGCGCGCTCGAGATCGAGGTGCTGGACGCGCACACCATCGGCCGCGTCCACGGCGCGAAGGACAACGCCTACACCGCCGGCGTGATCTGCGCCAAGGTCGCGCGCTACGCCGAGCGCGTGCATCATCCCGGACCGGCTGACGCGGCCGCTGATCCGCAAGGGCGCGAAGGGCTCAGGCTCAGTTCGAGCCGATCTCCTGGGACGCCGCGCTCGATCTCGTCGCCGAGAAATTCCTCGAAGCCGAAGCGGCGCTACGGCGCCGCAGGCGGTGTGGCCGTACTACTACGCCGGCACCATGGGCCTGGTGATGCGCGACGGCATCCACCGGCTGCGCCACGCCAAGAAATATTCCGGCTTCCACTCCACCATCTGCATCAACGGCGCCTACGTCGGCTTTGCCGCCGGCACCGGCAAGATCGCCGGCTCCGATCCGCGCGAGATGGCGAAGTCCGATCTGGTGGTGATCTGGGGCACCAATCCGGTCAACACCCAGGTCAACGTGATGACGCACGCGACGCGCGCCCGCAAGGAGCGCGGCGCCAAGATCGTCGCCGTCGACGTCTACATGAACGGCACCATGGAGCAGGCCGATCTCGCGGTGCTGGTGAAGCCCGGCACCGACGCGGCGCTCGCCTGCGCGGTGATGCATTGCCTGTTCCGCGACGGCAAGGCCGACTGGGATTATCTGAACAAGTACACCGACGCGCCGCGCGAGCTCGAAGCGCATGTGCGCAGCCGCGAGTCCGCAATGGGCGGAGGCGATCACCGGCTGCCCGGCGGCGACGATCGAGGAGTTCGCGCGGCTGGTCGGCGACGACCAAGCGCGCGTTTTTCCGGCTCGGCTACGGCTTCGCGCGCTCGCGCAACGGCCCGGTCAGCATGCACGCGGCGATCTGCATTCCGGCGGTCACCGGCGCGTGGCTGCACGAGGGCGGCGGCGCGTTCCACAACAACGCCGACATCTACCACTGGAACAAGTCGATGATCGAAGGCCACGACGTGCGCGACACGTCGGTGCGCATGCTCGACCAGTCGCGGATCGGCGCCATCCTCACCGGCGACAGCGCGGCGCTCTGCGACGGCCCGCCGGTCACCGCGATGCTGATCCAGAACACCAATCCGGTGTCGGTGTGCCCCGACCAGGAGGTGGTGAAGCGCGGCTTTGCCCGCGAGGACCTGTTCGTCTGCGTGCACGAGCAGTTCATGACCGAGACCGCGCGGATGGCCGACGTGGTGCTGCCGGCGACCATGTTCATGGAGCACGACGACGTCTATCAGGGCGGCGGCCACCAATACATCATGCTGGGCGCGAAGGCGATCGAGCCGCCGGGCGAATGCCGCTCCAACCACGAGGTGATCTGCGCGCTGGCGAAGCGCGTCGGCGCGCAGCATCCGGGCTTCGACATGACGCCGCGCCAGATGATCGACTGGACGCTGCAGAAGTCCGGCTGGGGCACGCTCGCCGAGCTCGAAGCGCAAGAAGTGGATCGACTGCCAGCCGGACTTCGAGACCGCGCACTACATCAAGGGCTTCAACTGGCCGGACGGCAAATTCCGCTTCAAGCCGGACTGGCCGAACGTGCCGTTCCGCAGCCCGGTTCCGGGCGGGCCCGGTCGAGCAGATGCCGAAGCTGCCCGACTACTGGACCATCATCGAGGTGGCGGACGAGCAGCATCCGTTCCGGCTCGCCACCTCGCCGTCGCGCGGCTTCCTCAACTCGACGTTCAACGAGACGCCGACCTCGCGGCGAGGGAAGGGCGGCCGACCGTGATGATCCATCCGGACGACGCGGCGCGGCTCGGCATCGCCGACGGCTCGGCTGTCATCGTCGGCAACACGCGGGGCAGGGTGCATCTGCACGCCAAGCTGTTCGACGGCGTGCGCCAAGGCGTGCTGATCGCGGAATCGATCTGGCCGAACGACGCCTATCCGGACGGGCGCGGCATCAACACCATCACCGGCGCGGACCCGATCGCGCCGTTCGGCGGCGCGGCGTTCCACGACAACAAGGTCTGGATCAGGCCGGCTGCAGCAGCTTGACGCTGCCGCCGCCGCGCCAGCGCGTCAGAACTCTCGTCCGAGCTTGCGGTCGAGCGAATAGGGTCCGCCGCCGCGGATCACGATCGCCAGGATGATGAGGCCCCAGAACGCGGGATATTCCCAGCCGCCGGTCGGCCGGTTCCACGGGAAGCCCGCGAAGCCGCCGCCCCAGTGCGCGACGAACACGATCACCAGGAACTGCACGCCGATCATCGCCGCGAAAAGGCGGGTGAACAGCCCGAGCATGATGCAGACCGCACCGACCGTCTCCAGAAACCACACGCAGTAGGCCAGCGGAATCGCCGGCTCGATGCCGCGGCGCGCCAGGCTGTTGGCGGCCCAGACTGTGAGGGTTTGGTTGAACAGCTTCTGCAGCCCGTGGATCAGCAGGAAACCACCGGCCGTCAGCCGGATCAGGAGCCAGGTGAAGTCGCGCGCGTTGTCGTAGAAAGGCCCGAGCGCGGGAATGATCCGTCTCGGTTCGCCTGTAGTGTCAGCCATGTGAGCCTCCCCATATCGAGGCGACCAGCATAGTGCAAAACCGCTCGGCTGGGGACCGGCCCAGCGCATTGCGCACCGCGGTCGCCTCTCACAGCTCCCGGCCGAGCAACCGGTCGAGCGAATACGGGCCGCCGCCGCGCAATCCGATCGCCACCCAGATCATGCCCCAGAACAGCGGATACTCCCAGCCGCCGCCCGGCCGGTTCCAGCCGAAGCCCTGCGCCCAGTGGGCGTGAAACGTGATGATCAGGAACTGGATGCCGATCGCGAGCGCGAAGAAGCGCGTGAACAGGCCGAGGATGATGCAGACCGCGCCGACCGTCTCCAGAAAGAACACCACATAGGCGAGCGGGATCGACGGCTCGATGCCGCGCCGCGCCAGGCTGGCCGGAAGCAAACGCGGCGATCGAGCTGTAGATCACCTTGGTGAGGCCGTGCACCAGCAGCATGCCGCCCGCGGTGCAGCGGACGACAAGCCACGAAAGATCGCGCGAGTTGTCATAGAACGGCCCGAGCGCCGGGATGATCGGTCTCGGTTCGCGTGACGTATCCGCCATCGGTCGCCTCCCGTGGTTCGACGCCCGCAGTTTAGGCCAACAACGCAGCGGCGATGGCGGCGGCTTCCACAATCAAATTGCGGCCGCTAGCGGCTTGCGGCGGCGCGGCCTTCCGCGACCAGCCGCAGCGCCTGCGGATAGATGCGGTGCTCGACCGCAAGCACGCGCGCGGCGAGCGTTGCTTCGGTGTCGTCGGGCAAGCACCGGCACGGCCTCCTGCACGATGATCGGGCCGGAATCCATTTCCGGCACGACGAAATGCACCGTGGCGCCGTGCTGCTTCGCGCCGGCGGCAAGCGCGCGCGCGTGGGTGTCGAGGCCCTTGAAGGCGGGCAGCAGCGCCGGATGGATGTTGAGCATCCGCCCTTCCCATTGGCCGATGAACCACGGCGTGAGCAGCCGCATGAAGCCGGCGAGGCAGATCAGGTCGATCCCGTGCGGCTCGATCGCGGCCTGCAGCGCGCGCTCGAACGCGTCGCGGTCCTTGCCGTAACGGCCGGTGATCGACCACGGCGGTGGCAATGCCGGCGGCGCGGGCGCGCTCGAGGCCTTGCGCCGCCGGCTCGTTGGAGACGACCAGCGCGATCTCGGCGGGAAAGTCTTTCGTCCTTTGCCGCCTCGATCAGCGCCACCATGTTGGAGCCGCGTCCGGAAATCAGAATGGCGACGCGCTTCTTAGGCCATCCGTCACCAGGCGAGGTCGAGCTGCCCTGAGTACACGACGCGTGCGCCGGCGCTGCTGGCCGGCACGATCTCGCCGAGGCGCACGACGGTTTCGCCTTCGGCTGGTGAGCAACGCCGCGACCGCGTCGGCGTCGCCCGGAGCCGACCACGGCGATCATGCCGATGCCGCAGTTGAAGGTGCGCAGCATTTCGGTCTGGCGATGCCGCCGGTGCGCGCCAGCCAGCGGAACACTCGGCAGCTTGGACCTTGGTCGAGATCGATCGTGGCGCCGAGTCCCTTCGGCAGCACGCGCGGAATGTTGTCGGGAAATCCGCCGCCGGTGATGTGCGCCAGCGCCTTCAGCGCCTTGGATTTCGCGGACCGCGGCGAGGCACGGCTTCACATAGATGCGCGTCGGCGTGAGCATCGCTTCGCCGAGCGTGCGCGTCTCGTCGAACGGCGCGCGCGCGTTCCACTTCGAGGCCGCTCTTCTCGACGATCCTGCGCACCAGCGAAAAGCCGTTGGAATGCACGCCCGACGACAGGATGCCGATCAGCACGTCGCCCGGCTGTGACGTCGTCGCGCGGCAGCAGCCTCGGTGCGCTCGACCGCGCCGACCGCAAAGCCGGCGAGATCGTAGTCGTCGCCGTGATAGACGCCCGGCATTTCCGCGGTCTCGCCGCCGATCAGCGCGCAGCCGGCCTGGCGGCAGCCGTCGGCGATGCCGGCGACGACCGCGGCGCCGATCTCGGGGTCGAGCTTGCCGCAGGCGAAGTAGTCGAGAAAGAACAGCGGCTCGGCGCCTTGCACCACGAGGTCGTTGACCGACATGGCGACCAGATCGATGCCGATCGTGTCGTGGACGCCGGTCTCGATCGCGATCTTGACCTTGGTGCCGACGCCGTCGTTGGCGGCGACCAGCAGCGGATCCTTGAAGCCGGCGCGCTTGAGGTCGAACAGGCCGCCGAAGCCGCCGATTTCGGCATCGGCGCCCGGCCGCGCGGTCGCCTTCACCAGCGGCTTGATCATCTCGACCATGCGGTTTCCGGCGTCGATGTCGACGCCGGATTGCGCATAGGTCAGGCGGTCTTTTGACATGGTGCGTCGTTACGTCGAAATCGCAGCCTGTGCAATGGCTTGATCCCGGTTATACTCCGTGCGGAAGTCGCGAAGCGCCGGGCGGGGGCCAAGCGTCAGGCGCGGAGCGAGCCGGGGCAAAATTTGAGCATTCCGAACCTCATTACGCTGGGGCGCATTCTGCTGGTGCCCATCGTCGTCTGGGCGATCGCGTCCGGGCGGATGCAATTGGCGTTCCTGCTGTTCCTTGCCGCCGCGATCAGCGATGGCGGTGGACGGCTTTCTCGCCAAGCGCTTCGGCATGAAGACCGAGCTCGGCGCCTACCTCGATCCGCTCGCCGACAAGATGCTGATCGTCTCGATCTACGTCACGCTGGGCATCACCGGGGTGATCCCGCTCTGGATCGTCATCCTGGTGGTGTCGCGGGACTTCATGATCGTCGGCGCCATCATCCTGTCGTGGCTGGTCGACATGCCGGTCGCGATCAAGCCGCACACTGATCTCCAAGCTCAACACCGCGGCGCAGATCGTCTTCGCCTGCCTGGTGCTGGCCTCGCACGGCTATCAAATCAGCGCCGAGCCGGTGTTGACACTGGTGATGGTTCTGGTCGCCGTCTTGACCTCGCTTTCGGTGGTCCTCTATCTCGCCCAATGGGTGCGCCACATCAATTCGGCGGAGGCCGGATCTTGAGGCGGGCCCAACCGCGACAGCGGGCGTTGCGATGAGTCTCGAGCGTCAGGTCACGTTCTGGGTCGCGGCGCTGGTGATCTTTGCCGCGCTGCTCTGGCTGCTCAGCCCGGTGCTGCTGCCGTTCATCGCCGGCATGGCGCTGGCCTATCTGCTCGACCCGCTGACCCGCCGGGTGCGAGCGGACCGGGCTCGGCCGCGGGTTGTCGGCGCTGATCGTCATCGCCGTGATCATCGTGATGGTTGTCCTGGTCGATTTCCCTGGTGGCGCCGATGCTCGGCGACCAACTGTTCGCTTTCGTCGACAACATTCCCGGATATATGGATCGGCTGCAGGCGTTGATTTCCGGATCCAACCGGAATGGTTGAACAAGATGTTCGGCGGCCAGGCCGGCGATCCCGGCAAATCGGTCGGCGGGCTGGTGGCGCAGGGCGCGAGCTGGCTTGCGGCGTTTCTGGCTTCGCTGTGGTCGGGCGGCCGCGCGCTGGTTTCGCTGTTCTCGCTGCTTGATCATCACGCCGGTGGTCGCGTTCTATCTGCTGTGCGACTGGGACCGCCTGGTCGCGACGGTCGACAGCTGGATTCCAGTGCCAGCACCGCGAAACGGTGCGCGGCCTGGCGCGCGAGATGGACGCCGCGATCGCCGGGTTCGTGCGCGGGCAGGCGGTGATCTGCTTGATCCTCGGCGTTTTCTACGCGATCGGTCTGACGTTGTGCGGCCTGCACTTCGGCTTTCTGATCGGTTTCGGCACCGGCGTGATGAGCTTCATTCCCTTCGTCGGCGCGTTGACCGGGTTTCTGGTGGCGGGCGGCGTCGCGGTCGCGCAGTTCTGGCCGGACTGGAGTTCGATCCTCATGGTTGTTGGCGTTTTCGCGGTCGGACAAGTGCTGGAAGGCTACTTCCTCTCGCCGAAGCTGGTCGGCGCGAGGTCGGCCTGCATCCGGTCTGGCTGATGTTCGCGCTGCTGGCGTTCGGCTATCTGTTTGGCTTCGTCGGTCTCCTGGTCGCGGTTCCGCTCGCTGCGGCGATCGGCGTGCTGATCGCGCTTTGCGCTGCGGCAGTATCTCGCAAGTCCGCTCTACACCGGCGGCGGGCCGCGCTGAGCCATGCCGGAGACGGGCGCTCAACCAGACATCCAGCCCGCCGCGCCCCCGCCAGCTCGCGCTTGCGCTCGATCACGCCGAGAGCTTCGCGCGCGAGGATTTTCTGGTCGGGCCTTCGAACGAAGCGGCGCTTGCGCTGATCGAGCGTTGGCCGGACTGGCCGGACCGCATGATGCTGCTGGTCGGGCCGCAAGGCTCCGGCAAGAGCCACCTCGCGGCGATCTGGGCGGCGCAGGCGGGCGCGCGCTCGATCGCCGCGCGCTCGATCGACGCAGCGAACCTCCCCGCGGCTTTCGCCACCGGCGCGCTGGTGGTCGAGGATCTTGCCGGAGCGCAGCTTCGACGAGCGCGCGCTGTTCCATCTCATCAATCATGCGCGCGAGGAGCGAGCCTTCGTGCTGATGACGGCGCGCAGCGCGCCGGCCGCATGGCACATCGCGGTGCCGGATCTGGCGTCGCGGCTGCGCGTGCTGCCGGTCATCGAGCTCGCGGCGCCGGACGACGCGCTGCTGCGCGCCATCATCGTGAAGCTGTTCGCCGACCGGCAACTGGCGGTCGATGAGAGCCTGGTTGCCTATCTGGCAACCCGCATCGAGCGCTCGTTTGCGGGAGCTCAAAAGGCGGTCGAGGCCCTCGACCGCGAGGCGCTTCGGCTGCAGCGGCCGGTCACCCGGGCGCTTGGCCGGGGAGCTATTCCGGGAGCCTTGACGTTAAGCCGGGAAAGGCGACGAATTGTCATTGGATGGTCATCAATGACCGTCCAGCATGGCCGTCCAACCCCGCAGATCCGTCATGGCCGACCGAGCGCAAGCCGTTGTTCTTGAAAGAAGAAATTGCCTCCGGCCCACGGTGCCGGAGGAGGCTGTTGCCGCGCCTGCCGTTTCCAACCTGCGGAACAGCCCGGACCGCTTCATCAACCGGGAGTTGTCCTGGTTGCAATTCAATCGGCGGGTGCTGGAGGAATCCTCCAACGAGGGCCATCCGCTGCTGGAGCGGCTGCGGTTCCTGTCGATTTCGGCAAACAACCTGGACGAATTCTTCATGGTGCGCGTGGCCGGCCTCAAGGGGCAGGTCCGCGAAGGCATCGGCGCCCAGAGCCCCGATGGTCTGACTCCGACCGAGCAGCTCGCCCGCATCGGCGAGGACGTGACGGCGCTCGCCAGCGACCAGCAGAAGCAATGGCGCGAGCTGCGCGCGGCGCTGGTCGACAAAGGGATCGTGCTGGTCGATGGCCCCGACGTGACCAAGCAGGAAAAGTCCTGGCTCGACGACTATTTCCTGCAGTCACATTTTCCCGGTGCTCACGCCGCTGGCGATCGATCCGGCGCATCCGTTCCCGTTCATCCCCAATCTCGGCTTCACCATCGTGCTGCAGCTTGCCAGCGGCGACGGCAAGGCGATGAACGCGCTGATCCGCGTGCCGAACAAGATCGAGCGCTTCATCAGCTTGCCGCAAGGCAGCGATGCCGCCGCGGTGCGCGTCATCACGCTCGAGCAGGCCACCGCGCTGTTCATCGGCCGGCTGTTCCCCGGCTACACGGTGAAGGGGCAGGGCGCCTTCCGGGTGATCCGCGATTCTGAAATCGAGGTCGAGGAAGAGGCGGAAGATCTGGTCCGCTCGTTCGAAACCGTGCTCAAGCGCCGCCGCCGCGGTTCGGTGATCCGGCTCGAGATCGAAGCGGCGACGCCCGCCGAGCTCAAGCGCTTCGTGCAGCGCGCGCTCGGCGTTGCCCGGACGACGAGTTGTTCATGGTCGACGGCGTGCTCGCGCTCAACGATCTGTCGCAGCTTGTCAGCATCGACCGGCCCGACTTGAAGTTCGTGCCCTACAATCCGCGCTTCCCCGAGCGCATCCGCGATCACGGCGGCGACTGTTTTCGCGGCGATCCGGCAGAAGGATCTGATCGTCCATCACCCCTACGAGTCGTTCGACGTCGTGGTGCAGTTCCTGCAGCAGGCGGCGCGCGATCCGGACGTGGTGGCGATCAAGCAGACGCTCTACCGCACCTCGGCCGAGTCGCCGATCGTCAAGCAGCTGGTCGAGGCGGCCGAGGCCGGCAAGTCGGTCACCGCGCTGGTCGAGCTCAAGGCGCGGTTCGACGAGGAGGCCAACATCCGCTGGGCGCGCGACCTCGAGCGCGCCGGCGTGCAGGTGGTGTACGGCTTCATCGAGCTGAAGACCCACGCCAAGCTGTCGATGGTGGTGCGCCGCGAGGGCGGCGCGCTCTCGACCTACGTCCACGTCGGCACCGGCAACTATCATCCGGTCACCGCGCGCATCTACACCGACCTGTCGTTCTTCACCGCCGATCCGGTGATCGCCCGCGACGTCGGCCGTGTCTTCAATTTCATCACCGGCTACGCCGCGCCCGCCGAACTGGAGAGGATGGCGGTGTCGCCGGTCAATCTGCGCCAGCGCATCTGCGAGCACATCGCGCAGGAGATCGCCCACGCCAAAGCGGGCCGTCCGGCCGCGATCTGGATGAAGGACAACGCGATGGTCGATCGCGGAAATCATGCGACATGCTTTACGACGCCTCCGCGGCGGGCGTGCAGGTCGACCTGGTGGTGCGCGGCATCTGCTGCCTGCGGCCCGGCGTGCCGGGGCTGTCGGAGAACATCCGCGTCAAGTCGATCGTCGGCCGCTTCCTCGAGCACAGCCGCATCTATTGCTTCGGCGCCGGCCACGGCCTGCCGCACGCCAAGGCGGCGGTGTACATCTCGTCCGCCGACATGATGCCGCGCAATCTCGACCGCCGCGTCGAGGTGCTGTGCCCGATTCTCAATCCGACCGTGCACGAGCAGGTGCTCAACCAGATCATGGTCGCGAATTTCAAGGACAACGAGCAGAGCTGGAACCTCTTGCCTGACGGCACCTCCACGCGTATCAAGGCCGCGCCGGGCGAAGAGCCATTCAACGCCCACAAATATTTCATGACAAATCCGAGCCTTTCCGGCCGTGGCAAATCGCTCAAAGAATCGTCGCCGCGCAGTCTCACGCGCCGGTCGGAGCGGGGCTAGAAAGCGGACGCCTGCCGTTCCCGGCGCAGGGGCGGCTCGATCATGGCCCGCCGGTCGCGGTCATCGACATCGGCTCGAACTCGGTGCGTCTCGTCGTCTACGAAGGCGTCACGCGCAGCCCGACGCCGCTGTTCAATGAGAAGACGCTGGCCGGTCTCGGCCGCGAGGTGCAGACCAAGGGGCTGATGCCGGCCGATGCGGTCGCGACCGCGCTCGCGGCGCTCCGGCGCTTCCGCGCGCTGTGCGACACCATGCGGGTCAAGAAGGCTGTGGGTGCTGGCGACCGCGGCCTGCCGCGACGCCAAGAACGGGCCGGATTTCATCCGCCAAGGCGCGAGCGCATCTGCCGCACGCACATCGACGTGATCTCCGGCAAGCGCGAGGCGCAGCTCACCGCGCTCGGCGTGGTGTCCGGCTTCCATCGCCCCGACGGCATCGTCGGCGACCTCGGCGGCGGCTCGCTCGAACTGGTCGATGTGAAAGGCACCCGCGTCAAGCGCGGCGCCACGCTGCCGCTCGGCGGCCTCGCGCTGCAGGACCGCGCCGGCAAGTCGATCAAGAAGGCGGACAAGATCGTCAGGCAGGCGCTGTCGAAGGTGCCGCACCTCAAGTCCGGCAAGGGCCGCATCTTCTACGCGGTCGGCGGCACCTGGCGCTCGCTCGCCCGGCTGCACATGGCGCAGACCGGCTATCCGCTCCACGTCATGCACGGCTATGTGGTGCGCGCCAAGGAGGCGCTGGAGTTCTGCCGGCTGGTGCGCCGCGTCAATCCGGAAACGCTGTCGCAGATCGAGGTCGTGGCCTCGGCCCGCCGGCCGCTGCTGCCTTATGCCGCGCTGGTGCTCGAACACATCCTGCGCAAGAGCAAAGTCTCGCGAGGTGGTGTTCTCCGCGCTCGGCGTGCGCGAGGGCCTGCTCTATTCGCGCCTGAGCGCGCGCGAGCGCAAGCAGGACGCGCTGCTCGCCGCGGCGCAGGGATCTCAATCAGTTGCGCTCGCGCTCGCCGCCGCCACGGCGAGGACCTGATCGAGTGGACCGACACTTTCATGGCGTCGTCCGGCATCGACGAGACGGCCGAGGAGAAGCGGCTGCGCCATGCGGCCTGTCTGCTGGCGGACATCGGCTGGCGCGCGCATCCCGACTATCGCGGCGAGCAGTCGCTCAACGTCATCGCCCACGCCGGCTTCCTCGGCATCGACCATCCGGGCCGCGCCTATCTCGCGCTCGCGGTGTTCTTCCGCCACGTCGGCGTGACCCATGACGAGGAACTGTCGCCGCGCATCCGCGAGCTGGCCTCGACCCGCACGCTCGATCGTGCCCGCGTGCTCGGCGCCGCGATGCGGGTGGCCTACATGGTCTCGGCCTCGCAGCCCGGCGTGCTGCCGCGCTCGCCGCTCAAGGTGGAGCGGCACCGGCTGGTGCTGCGGCTTGCCGGGCAGTACGTCCCGCTGGCCGGCGATCGGGTGGCGACGCGACTGCGGCACCTGGCCCGTCTGGTCGGCCGCGAGCCGATGGTGGTGGCGGGAAGGGCGCGGTAATGGCCTCGATCGTCATCGCCGACGATACCAAATTCTACGACGGCACCTACCTGGAAACCCAACCGCTTGGCGGCACCGAATCTGCCGTGATCAATTTCGCGCGCGCGATGGCGCGGCGCGGCCACGAGGTTACGGCTTACACGAACTGCGCGGCACCGATCGAGCACCAGGGCGTGCGCTGGATCCCGCTCAGCCATCCGGCGCCGGAAACCTGCGATCTCTATGTCGCATGCCAGCATCCACGGCTGTTCGGCTTCGTGCCGAAACCGAAGCGGCGCGTGGTCTGGGTGCTGTGGCAGCCGAACGAGTTCAAGCACTACAAGCGCCTGCCGACCGTGTGGTGGTACCGGCCAACGCCGGTGTTCACCAGCCAGCATCAAGTGAACATCTATTCGCCAGTGCTGCCGCGGCTTCGACGATCCGATCGTGCTGCACAGCGGATTGCCCGACGACATCCGCGGCCTTCCGCCGTTGCCGGCGCCGCCGCCGCCCGAGGCGATCTTCGCGTCCAATCCGCAGCGCCATCTCAAGGAACTGGTGCAGATTTGGGTCGACCGCATCCTGCCGCGGCTGCCCAACGCGGTGCTGCACATCTACGGTGTGCATCACATCAAGCCGGGTGACGATCCGTGGCAAGCCTGGGCCGGCAGCGTGCTGCCCGCCGATGTGCCGATGCAGGCGCGCGGCTCGATCCGCATTCATCCGACCGCTTCGCGCGACGAACTGATGGCGGCGGTGCGGCGGTCCCGCGTGATGCTTTATCTCGGCCACAAGGTCGAGGCGTTCTGCTTCGCACTCGCGGAGGCGCAGGCCATGGGCGTTCCGTGCGTGGTGGGGACGGGGGGCTGCGTGCCGGAGCGCGTGGTCAACGGCGTCACCGGTTTCATCCATGGCGACCCGCAACGGTTTGCCGATGCAGCGGTGTCGATCCTGAGCGACGATGCGCTGTGGCGGCGTCAGCATGAAGCCGCCCTGAAGTTGCAGCAAGGCTTGTCGTGGGACGACCACGCCGCGCGCTTCGAGGCCGCGGTGCTGAAATAGGGAGGCGGCGGTGACCGACGCGAAATCGCAGATCGTCGGCGTCTGGAAGCTGGTCTCCGTCATGTACGAGGACCAGGAGACCAAGACGTTGACGCCGGTGCTGGGCGATAATCCCAAGGGTTATCAGATCGCGACCCGCGACGGCCGTTGGCTCGCGCTCGCGACGCCCGCAACGCGCACGATCCCTAAGACCGACGAGGAGCGCGCCCAGGCGTTCGTCAGACTGATCGCCTATTCAGGGCGCTACCGGATCGAGGGCAACACGATCACCACCAAGGTCGAAGTCGCCTGGAACGAGTCCTGGGTCGGCGGCGAGCAGGTCCGGCACATCCGATTTGAGGACGACAAGCTGTTCATCGAGAGCCCGCCGATGTCGCATCCGAATTTCAACGACAGGATGGTGCGCGTCATCGTCGTCTGGCAGCGCGACGAGCAGCTTTAGTTACGGGTTCAATATCATCCCGAATTAGCCGGTCGGCTCCGTGGTGACGACACGGCCGCGCTGGATCGACAGCGCGAGCTTGCCGTGCTTGAGCGCGAGCGCCCGCTCGCCAAACAGCTCCCGCCGCCAGCCCTTCAGCGCGCCGACGTCGGCATCGTCGTCGCCGGCGATCTGCTCGAGATCGTCGACGGTGGCGATCACCTTGGCCGCGACGCCATGGTTTTCGGAGGTCATGCGCAGCAGCACCTTGAGCAGTTCGACTGTAGCGGCGCCGTTCGGCACGTTCTTCGGGCGCTCGGCGCGTGGCAGCGTCTTGGGATCGCGCTCGATACCGCGCCGCACCGCTTCGAGAATGCCTTCACCCCATTTCGACCGCTCGAACCCCTTGGGCAGCGAACGCAGTCCGGCGAGCCGTTCCGGCGTGGTCGGCGTCTGCACCGCGATGTCGCCAATCGTCTCGTCCTTGAGCACGCGCGAGCGCGGCACGTCGCGGTTCTGCGCCTCGCGCTCGCGCCAGGCTGCGACCTCGATCAGCACCGCCAGCTCCTTGGGCTTGCGGGCCCGGGTCTTGAGCCGCAGCCAAGCCCGGTCGGGATCCATCCGGTAGGTGTCGGGCGAGGTGAGGACCTCCATCTCGTCGTCCATCCAGTCGGCGCGGCCGCGCCGTCCCAAGTCGGCGACCAGCGCGAGATAAACCTCGCGCAGGTGCGTCACGTCCGACACCGCGTAGGAGAGCTGCGCCTCGCTAAGCGGGCGGCGGGTCCAATCGGTGAAACGGTTGGATTTGTCGAGCGTGTCGCCGGTGATGCGCTGCACGAGCTGGTCGTAGGAGATCGAATTGCCGTGACCGAGCACCATGGCGGCGACCTGGGTGTCGAACAGCGGATGCGGAATGTCTTGGCGCGGTGCCAGACGATTTCGATATCCTGGCGGGCGGCGTGAAACACCTTCAGCACGCGCTCATCGCCCATCAGATCGAAGAACGGCGCGAGGTCGATGCCGGGCGCCAGCGCGTCGACCACCACGGCTTCTTCCGAACTCGCCAATCTGCGCGACGCACAGCAGCGGGTAATAGGTGGTTTCGCGCAGGAATTCGGTGTCGACCGTGACGAACGGGTGCTTGCCGAGGCGCTCACAGGCGGCGGCCAGCTCGCTCGTCGTTTTGATCGGTTCCATGCGGGCTTCATAGCGGAGTTCGGTCGGCTTCGTCAGCCGCGGACCGGCGGCATGTGGAGGAAAGGCCAGGGAGAGGGGAAAGGTCCGACCGGAACCTCAATCACGGTCGGCCCGTCGCGCCGCACAAACGCGCGCCTGAGCGCGCCGCGCAGCTCCTCCGGCGTCCGCACCCGCTCCGCCGCAGCGCCGAAACTCTCGGTAAAGCGCACGAAATCCGGATTGGCGAGGTCGCTGGCGATCACCCGGTTGCCATAGTGCTCCTGCTGGATGCGCCGCACGTTGCCGAACGCGCCGTCGACGAACACGACGGTGGTCAGCGGAATGCGATGGCGGACCGCGGTGGCCAGCTCGTTGGCGGTATAGAGGAACCCGCCGTCGCCGGAGATCGACAGCACGGGCACGTCGCGGCGGGCGTCCTGCACGCCGAGCGCGGTGGCGAACCCCCAGCCGAGATTGTCCTGATAGCCGGGCGAGAGGAACGTGCGCGGCTGATAGACCGGCAGCGCGAGCCGCGCGGCAAAGCCGATCTGCGTCACCTCGTCGACGAAGATGCCGTCGTCCGGCAACTCGTCACGGATCGCGTCGAGAAACGCCATCTGCGGGCCGATGCCGTCGCGAAGCCTGCCGCGCCATGCGGCCTGCCGCTCTTGCATCTCGGTCCGGCGCGAGGCGCGCTTGGCGTTGTGCTTCGGCAGCTCATCGACCAGCCGCGCGAGGATCGGCTTGGCATCGCCGATCAGCGCCGCCGCCGGCTTGTGCAGACGGGCGGGCTCATCCTTGTCGGCATCGACCCGGATCACCGCGACGCCGCGGTCGATGCCCCATTGCCGGTGCTGGATCAGCATGCGGGTGCCAACCGCCAGCACGACATCGGCTTCGGCCCAGAGATCGCGTCCGAGCGGCAGCGTCACGCTGAACGGGTCGCGGCTGTCGAGCACGCCGCGGCCGCGGCGATAGCCAAGCACCGGCGCTTGCAGCATGGCGGACAGCGCGGTGACCTCCTCGGAAGCATCCTGCGCGCCGCCGCCGCAGAGGATCATCGGCCGCTTCGCCGCGCCAAGCCGTTTCGCCGCCTTGCGGATCGCGTCCGCGTCGATCTTTGGCGTCGGCGCGGCGCGCGGTTGCTCGATCGTCACAGGGCCGGGCTTGCCCCAGATATCCATCGCGCATTCCAGCGCCGCCGGTCCGGGCCGGCCGGTGAACATGGCTCGCAGCGCCTGCGCGGCGAGCCGCGAGGCATCCTGCGGCTTGCGGATGCGCGTGGAGTGGTCGACCAGCCGCGAGATGATGCCGGCCTGGTCGCGGATTTCATGCAGGTGGCCGAGATCGCGGCCGATGTCGGCGTCGGGAATTTGGCCGATCAGCGCCAGCACCGGCGCGTTCATGGAGTAGGCGGTGAGCAGCGCGGCGGAGGAGTTGAGCAGGCCGGGGCCCGGCACGACGGCGTAGGCCTGCGGCTTGCCGGTCGCCAATGCCGCGCCGAGCGCCATATAGGCAGCCGTCTGTTCGTGCCGGGCATGAACCGTGCGCATCCTGTCCGACGCCTTGAACAGCGCGTCGAACAGCAGATCGTTCTGCACGCCGGGCAGCGCGTAGAGCGTGTCGACGCCATGCGAGAGCAGCGTGCCGATCACCGCCTCGGCGCTGGTCATGGTGGCGGCGTGCGTTTTCGCCGCCGCCGGCGTCCGCTTCTTGCGCGACTTCACTTGTTATTTGTCCGGCAGCGAATTGATCAGGATCATGGCCTTGAGCATGTCGTCCGGCGGCGCCTGGCCGAAGGTCTTGGCGAGGATGGCGTTGATCCGGCCGCTGCGGTAAAGCCGCGCCAGCGTGCGGTCGACCAGCAGCCGGAACGCGCCGTCGTCGCGCGGCAGAGCGAGCGCGTAGGTTTCGTAGCTGAAATATTGCCTGCTGACCTGGAAGCCGGGCCGGCCGCCTTCGTTGAGGATGGCGGCGATGATGGCGCGGTCGGCGAAATAGGCGTCGATCTTGTCGCTCGGACAAAAGATCGATGCCTGCGCGATGATCGCGGACCGGAATGATTTCTGCCTTGAGACTGAGCTCGCCCAACGACTCGCGCAGCATCTGCTCGGTGGTGGTGCCGCCGAGCACGCCGATTTGCTTGCCGCCGAGATCCTCGAAACGGGCCACCGGTTTCTTGGTCCGGTACAGCACGCTGGCGCCGTCGAGGAACGTCGGCAGTGAGAAGTCGACCAGCTCGCGGCGCGGCATCGTCACCGAACTCGGATCGCAGAGCATGTCGACCTTGCCGTCGCGCACCGACTCGAAGCGTTGGTCCGCGGGCACCAGCACGAACTCCATCCGGATGTTGCCGCCGACGCTCGGCGCGGACTGCGGTTGCGACCTCCATGCAGAGATCGACGATATAGCCGGCAGGCTGGCCGTTCTCGTTGCGGTACGAATAGGGCTTGGCGTCGGAGCGGTAGCCGATCCGGAACATGCCGCTGTCGCGCACCCGGTCGAGGGTGGCCGCTTCAGCGGCGGCAGGCGCGCAGGCCAGCCAGACCGCTGCCATCGCGCCGGCCGTCACCATTGCTCGCAGGCGTGCTTTCATGTGTCGATCTTAGCCGATCGTTTTGGCCTGAACCAATGGGCGTCAGGATGCGACCAATGCCCAATATGCCTTTGGGAATACGCGGATGAGTCTTGTCCTGCCGACCATTGTTATGCTTTTTGCGGCGGTGTTCTTCTTCGTCCTGGAGCGGGCGAGGCCGGGGCGGGAGCTGCCTAACGCGCCGGGCTGGTATGCCCGCGCCATCCTCATCACCCTGGTCCAGGTCGCGATCACGCTCGCCACCAACAAGCTTTGGATCGGGCTGTTCGCGGGCGCTTCGCTGTTCAAGCTTTCCCAGCTTGGCATGCCGGTGCTGGAAGGCTTCATCGGCTGGTTCGTCGGCACGTTCTTTTTCTACTGGTGGCACCGGCTGCGCCATCAGACCGGTTTCTGGGTGGTGTTCCATCAGGTGCATCATTCGCCGACCCGAATCGAGGCCTTCACATCGTTCTACAAGCACCCGGTCGAAATTCTTGCTGACGCGGCGCTCGCCGCCGTGGTGCTGTACGCGCTGCTCGGCGTCTCGCTCGAGGGCGCGCTGTGGTTCAACTGCTTCGCTGCGACCGGAGAGTTGTTCTATCACTCCAACTTCAAGTCGCCGCGCTGGTTCAAGTACGTCATCCAGACGCCCGAGTTGCATTCGATCCATCACCAGCTTGACGTCCACCACTTCAACTATGCCGACCTGCCGATCTGGGACCGCCTGTTCGGCACCTACCGGGATGCCGATGAGTTCGCGCCGGCCTGCGGATTTCCCCGCAACAACGAACGCAAGCTCGGCCGCATGCTGCTGTTCAAGGATGTTTACAACGATTAAACCGCGTCGCCGAGCTGAGCCTTGACAGGGGGCCGGGGGCCGTGCGGTTGTGCGGCCGATTCCAGGCCCGCGCGCGTCCGCGCCGCGGGCGTTTTCGACGGATCCCAGAATGCATCGCTATCGCTCCCACACCTGCGGCGCGCTCTGCGAGAGCGACATCGACAAAGACGTACGGCTCGCCGGCTGGGTGCATCGCGTGCGCGACCACGGCGGCGTGCTCTTCATCGACCTGCGCGATCACTACGGCCTGAGCCAGGTGGTCGCGGACCCGGACAGCCCGGCGTTCAAGAAGGTCGAAGCGCTGCGCGCCGAATGGGTGGTGCGAGATCGACGGCAAGGTGCGCCGCCGCCCGGCCGGCACCGAGAATGCCGAGATGCCGACTGGCCAGGTCGAAGTCTATATCCGCGACGTCGAGGTGCTGGGGCCGGCCGACGAACTGCCGATGCCCGTGTTCGGCGATCAGGAATACCCCGAGGAAATCCGGCTCAAGTACCGCTTTCTCGATCTGCGGCGCGACCGGCTGCACGCCAACATCATGAAGCGCGGCCAGATCATCGATTCGATCCGCCGCCGCATGAAGGAGGGCGGCTTCTTCGAATTCCAGACGCCGATCCTGACCGCTTCGTCGCCCGAAGGCGCGCGCGACTTCCTGGTGCCGTCGCGGCTGCATCCCGGAAAGTTCTACGCGCTGCCGCAGGCGCCGCAGCAGTTCAAGCAGCTCACCATGATCGCCGGCTTCGACCGCTACTTCCAGATCGCGCCGTGCTTCCGCGACGAGGACGCGCGCGCCGACCGCTCGCCGGGCGAGTTCTATCAGCTCGATATCGAGATGAGCTTCGTCACGCAGGACGACGTGTTCAACGCGGTCGAGCCGGTGCTGCGCGGCGTGTTCGAGGAGTTTGCGGACGGCAAGCAGGTGACGCCGGAGTTTCCGCTGATTCCATACGCGCAGGCGATGCGCGAATATGGCTCCGACAAGCCGGACCTGCGCAACCCGATCAAGATGCAGAACGTTAGCGAGGCGTTCCGCGGCTCGGGCTTCAAGATTTTCGCCAACATCCTCGCTGCGGATGCGAAGAACGAAGTTTGGGCGATTCCGGCGGCGACCGGCGGCAACCGCGCGTTCTGCGACCGCATGAATTCATGGGCGCAAGGGGAAGGCCAGCCGGGGCTCGGCTACATCTTCTGGCGCGAAGGCGAGGAGAGCGGGGCGGGGCCGCTCGCCAAGAACATCGGCCCGGAGCGCACGAAGCAGATCGCCGATCAGCTCAAGATCGGCGTCGGCGACGCGTGCTTCTTCATCGCCGGCAATCCGAAGGACTTCGTGAAATTCGCGGGTCCCGCGCGCACCAAGGTCGGCGAGGAATTGAACCTCGTCAAAAAGGACCAGTTCGCGTTCTGCTGGATCGTCGACTTCCCGATGTACGAGTACAACGAGGAAGAGAAGAAGATCGACTTCTCCCACAACCCGTTCTCCATGCCGAACATGGAGCCCGAAAAATTCCTCGCGCTCGATCCGAAGGACAATGAGACGATACTCGACCTGAAGGCGATCCAGTACGACATCGTCTGCAACGGCATCGAGCTGTCGTCGGGCGCGGTGCGGAACCATCGCCCGGACGTGATGAAGAAGGCGTTCGCCATTGCCGGCTATCCGGAAGACGTGCTGGAGCAGAAGTTCGGCGGCATGCTGCGCGCGCTGTCGCTCGGCGCGCCGCCGCACGGCGGCATCGCGCCGGGCATCGACCGCATCGTCATGCTGCTGTGCGGCGAGGAGAACCTGCGCGAGGTGGTGCTGTTCCCGATGAACCAGCGCGCCGAGGATCTGCTGATGGGCGCGCCGTCGGAGGTGTCGGCCAAGCAGCTTCGCGAGCTGCATATCCGGCTGGCGCTTCCGGACAAGAAATAGTCAGGCGTGATCCCGCCGGCAGGCGGCAATCAAATCCTCGATCGAAGC
This sequence comes from uncultured Alphaproteobacteria bacterium, assembly GCA_963711955.1. Taxonomy (GTDB): domain Bacteria; phylum Pseudomonadota; class Alphaproteobacteria; order Rhizobiales; family Xanthobacteraceae; genus Z2-YC6860. The sequence continues at coordinate 65,888 of CAVQGC010000022.1, forward strand.
GAAAACCTGCGCGCCGGCTGCTTCCAGCCGGCGCTTTTTCGAATCGAACGTTCCAGTCTCGCCGAACACCAGCGCGCCGGCGTGGCCCATCGGCACGCCCTCCTTGGCGCCGCGGCCCGCCACCAGCGCATAGACCGGCTTGCGCTTGGGCGAGTGCGCCAATGCTTCGGCGAAGTCTTCTTCCTCGCTGCCGCCGACCTCGCCGACCAGCACAATTCCTTTGGTGCGCTCGTCGGCCAGGAACGTGTCGAGCAGGTCGGGGAACCGCACGCCCTTCACCGCGTCGCCGCCGACGCCGACCCAGATGCTGGTGCCCAATCCCACCGTTCCAAGGCGATAACCGGTCTCGTAGGACAGCGTGCCGCTCTTCGACATCATGCCGAGCGGTCCGGGCTTGAGCGACACGTCGGGCAGGAAGCCGAGCTTCATCTCGCCGGGGATCGCGAGGCCCGGTGTCGAAGCGCCGACCCACAAGGCACCCGAGTCACGCGCCGTGCGGCCGATCCGCAATGCGTCGTGAACCGGCACGCCCTCCGCAACCGTCACGAGCAGCTTGATGCCGGCGCCGATGGCGTCTTCCGCCGCAGCCAGCACGTCGTTGGGCGGGACCATCGCAAGCGAAACCTCTGCGCCGGTCGCCGCGACCGCCGCGCGGCAATCCTTGAACACCGGAACGCCTTCGACGCTGCCCGCGCCCGGCCGCGCCGACACGCCGGCCACGATGTTGGTGCCGTATTCCTTCATGCGGCGGACGTGAACGCTGCCGGTGCGCCCGGTGGCGCCTTGCACGATCACGGGCGTATGACGCGACAGTTGCCCGATCATGGCGCGCGTCCTTGCAGGACCGCGTCGACGCGGTTGAGTGCGGCATCGAGCAATTCCTCGACCGCGATGTCCGGCCGCTTGTCAGCGAGGATGGCGCGCGCCTCCGCGAACCGGTTGCCGACGATACGCGCCACCACCGGCACCTTCAGAGCAGGCGTCCGCTCCAGCGCAATGCAGAGGAGGTTGGCGAATTCCGCGAGGTCGGTGATGCCGGCGAAGATGTTGACCAGCACGACCCGCACGTTGGGCCGCTCGGCGATCCAGCCCAATGTCTTGACCAGACGGATGGGGTCGTTGCGCAGCAAGCCTGTCCGAATATCAAGAAAATTCAATGGCTTGCCGCCGCGGCTGGTCATCTCGTCGATCAGCATCATCGAGAGGCCGGCCCCGGTGGTCACAAGCCCGATCTCGCCCTGCGGATCGACCTCGACGTAGTCGAAGCCGTCGTTGAGCTTGCGGATGGCATCAGGGTAGATCGCAGCGCCGCGCTGGATCAGGTCCGCCAAGTCCGGCTGCCGATGCACCGCATTGAGGTCGACGACGATCTTGGCATCGCCGGCGATGCAACCGTGAGGGCCGACAAACAGCGGATTGATCTCGGCCAGCATCAATTCGCGTTCGAGGAACAGCCGGGCGAGCTTTTCGCCGGTGTCGATCAGCGCGGCGTTTCGATCACTGGATTCGTTTGCGGCAAGCTCGCGGATTGCGGCGGCGATGGCGTCGTACTCGGGCGCGCATAGCCGGCTGTGTGCTGCGGCCGCCGATGCCTGCTCGACATCGATGCCGCCTTCGCGCAGCAGCGTGACGCGCACGCCGTACTGCGCCGGATCCACGATCAGCGAGAGATAGTACTCGTCGGCGCCGCTCACGGCCGCTTCGATCAGGCAGCTTCGAACTTGATGTCCCTTGACCTGCGCGCCGATCAGCCGTTTCAGCGCCGCATCGACGTCATCCCGTGTCTTGCAGAACACGACGCCGCCGGCCTTGCCACGACCGCCGACCGGCACCTGCGCCTTGACCAGCCACGGGCCGGCACCGGGCAGGGCGGGCGCGTTTTCGGCAGCGACCACGCCTTCGGGAACTGCAATACCACTCGCGCTCAGCAGCGTTTTGCCGTCAGATTCCACCAGCAACATGGACTATTCGCCGATCGCCGCGAGCTCGTCGCTCAGGCCCAGGATGCCGTCGCCGCGCTCGAGGTCGGTGACGATCTTGCGCCCGATCAGATCGCGCAGCGTCTCTGAAGCGCCGCCGCCGAGCGAGCCATAACGCGCGCCGCGGTAAAGCCGCGACACCAGGTATTCGTCGGTGAAGCCATAGCCGCCGTGCAGTTGCACCGCGTCGCTGGTGACGCGGATCGACATCTCGTTGCAGAAAATCTTGGCGGTGGCGGACAGGAAAGGATCAGGAAAGGGATCGGCGCTGGCGCAGGCGCGGTAGAGAAGCCCGCGTCCCGCTTCGATATCCTTGTACATGTCGGCGAGCTTCCAGCGCACGCCCTGCGATTCCGACAACGATTTGCCGAACAACTGGCGGTCGCGGACATAGGCGACCGTCTCGTCGAACGCGCCTTCGGCAAGCCCGAGCGAGATGCTGGGGTTGAGGCAGCGCTGCGTATTGAACGCGGTGAGCAGCTTGCGGAAACCATCCTCGCGGATCACGAGGTTCTCCAGCGGCAGCTCGCAGTCGGTGAATTGCACCTCGTGCAAATTCTCGCCACCCATCGTGTGATACGTACCGGTGACGGCGAAGCCTTTGACGCCGGGCTCGACCAGCACGCAGCCGATGCCCTCGCGGCCAGGCTTGCCGTCGATCCGCGTGAATACAACGAACATGCCGGCTTCGGCGGCGCGGCTGATCAATGTCTTGGTGCCGTTGAGGATGACGCGGTCGTTCTTCACCACCGTGTTGGTCTTGTAGTTGGCGACGTCAGTGCCGGCGTGCGGCTCGGTCATGCAGATCGCCAGGATGCATTCGGCGGTGCAGACCTTCGACAGGATGCGCTGCTTGATTTCTTCAGGCGCGTACGTCGCGATCACGCGGGTCTGCACGCCGGCCTCGCCCAGCACCGCCATCGCCGTGACGTAGTCGACCTTGGCAATCTCCTCGAGGATCAGCGCGGTGTCGAACACCGGCAGGCCCATGCCGCCGTATTCCTCCGGCACGGCCATGCCGAGCACGCCGAGCTTGGCGAGCTTGCGCATGTTGTCCCACGGAAACGTGCCGTCCATGTACTTCAGCGCGTCGTTGCGGAATTCGGCTTGCGCGAGATCCCGCACGGTGCCGATCATCTGGCGCTGCTGCGATGTGATTGTCATGCGGACGGCAGAATGGCTGCGCCCGGCAGCCATGGCAACTGGCGAAAGGGTGCGCGCTATCTCTGCGGCAGCGGGATGAACTCGATCTCGTCTCCCGGCACCTTGCCGAAATGGCCGGCGGTCCAGTCCGCCTTGGCCTGCTCGATGCGCTCCTTGCGCGAGGAGACGAAGTTCCACCAGATGTGGCGCGGCCCGTCCATCGGCGCGCCGCCGGCGATCACGAAATGCGCGTCGGTAGCGGCGCGGATGGTGATGGCGTCGCCCGGCTTGAACACCAGCAGCCGCTGCGGCCCGAACTTGTCGCCGGCGACGTCGATCTCGCCCTCGATCACATAGATCGCGCGTTCCTCGTGGCTGGCATCGAGCGGCAGGGCCGCGCCAGCCTTGAGCACGGCATCGGCGAAGATCGTTTCCGACGTGGTGACGACCGGCGATTTCTGGCCGTAGAGCGAGCCGAGCACCACCCGCACGGTCTTGCCAGTGTCGCGCACCACCGGAAACTCCTCCGTGGCGTGATGGGCGAAAGCCGCGTCCATCTCCTCGCTGGCGGCGGGCAGGGCGACCCACATCTGCAGACCGTGCAGCGTGTCGCCGTGAACGCGGCGCTCCGCGCCGGTGCGCTCGGAATGCACGATGCCGCTGCCGGCGGTCATCCAGTTGACCTCGCCGGGCCGAATCGGCACCGCGGTGCCGAGGCTGTCGCGGTGCATGATCTCGCCGTCGAACAGGTAGGTGACGGTGGCGAGCCCGATGTGCGGATGCGGCCGCACGTCGAGGCCGTTGCCGGAGCGGAATTCGGTCGGGCCGAAATGATCGAAGAACACGAACGGCCCGACCATGCGCGACTGGATCGAGGGCAGCGCGCGCCGTACCGTGAAGCCGTCACCGAGGTCGGAGGTGCGCGGCACGATCACCGCCTTCAGGGCATCGCAGGAAAATTTGTCGCCGGGGGCGGGATCTTTGCCGGGGAAGAAGCTCATTCAACGTCTCTCAATGCGGCTCGATGCCGGCCGCCTTCACGATGTCGGCGACCTGCTTCACCTGAGCAGCAATGTATGGCTTGAATTCGGCAGGCGGGTTGGCGACCGGGATCACGCCGAGCCCGGTCAGCCGCTCGCGGCCGAACGGGCTGTCGACAGCCTTCTTCACCTCCTCGTGGAGCCGCGCCAGCACGGCGGGCGGCGTTTTGGCGGGCGCAAACATCCCGGTCCAGCTCGAGAGCACCTCCATGCCCGGCACGCCGGCCTCGGCCAGCGTCGGCACGTCGGGCAGCCGCGCAAACCGCTTGGTGCCGGCGTAGCCGATGGCGCGCACCTTGCCGGCCTCGACATAAGGCATCGACGATGGCGGCGTCATGAACATCATCTGCACGTCGCCCGCCACGAGGCCGGTCAGCGCCGGCGCCGCGCCGCGGTATGGCACGTGCACCATCTGAGTCTTGGTCAGCGACTTGAACAGCTCGGCGGCAAGATGCAGCCCGTTGCCGACGCCGGGCGAGCCGAACGAAATCTTGCTGTCAGGCCTGCGGGCGAGCGCGATGAACTCCTGGACGTTCTGTGCCGGCACCTTCGGGTTGACGCCGAGGATATAGGCCTCGGTTGCTGCGATATTGGTCACCGGCTCGAAATCGCGGATCACGTTGAACGGCATCGTCTTGTGAAAGCTCGGATTGACCACGAACGAGCTCGACGTGATCAGGATGGTGTAGCCGTCGGGCGCCGACTCGGCCACGGCTTGCGAGCCGACCACGCCGTCGGCGCCGGGCCGGTTCTCGACCACGAAGGTCTGGCCGGTCTGCGTGGACAATTGCTGCGCGACGACGCGCGCCACCACGTCCGGCGTGCCGCCGGCGGCAAACGGCACGATAACGCGCACTTGCCTGGCAGGATATTGCTGCGCGTGGAGCGGCGTCGCGGCGCCGAGAGCCGCGGACAGGAAAAATGTGGCAAGCAGAATGCGCCGCATGGACCTAGGTTCGCGCGCTTTCGGAATTCCGGTCAAGCCGTTCGGCGAAGCCTGCAGGCCGCCGCTAGCGTCGCTGCGCGCGGTCTGCCGGCGCCTTGTTGGGCCAGCCCAGCACTTTCAGGATTTCGTCCGCGGTCATGCGCACGGTTTCCTCGCGCCAGTGCGAATCGTGCTCGTGATAGAACGACTTGAGATCGACGCCGTTCGGACGATCGGGCGAGGGACCGTAGTCGATGATCTTGACGCCGGTCCGCCGCAACTGCGCGACGGCTTCGTCGAGGGTCTTGTCGTATGGCATCAGGATGAAGACGAAGTCGCTGCCCCGCCGCGCCGCCTCGTCATGCATCCGCTTGACGGCATTGACCATGAAGGGCACGCGCTCCTGCCGCGAAATCTCGGGTTCGTTGTCCTCTGCTTTTCGTTGGACACTGAGCCGGCTGCGGAAGAATTCGAGCATGTTGGTCTTCATTATGCGGTCAAGCAGGACCGCAAGAAACACCGGCATGTTGGTGCGGCCGGCGATCTCATCGCCTTGCGAATAGTTCAGGTCGGCGTAGTCCTTCTTGTGGAATTCGGCGCCGATCGCTTCCGCGACGATCGCGCGCGGCGGATGGCTCTTGAATCGCGGATCGTTGAACAATTGGCGCTTGAAAGCGCCGCCATAGGAATACGTAGGGCATGAGCACTTCCGCTCCAGCACCTCGGCGATCGTGTCCTTCTGGTCGAAGTACGATCCTGCAATGTTCGAGTCGCCGACAATGACGATGTCGTAGCGCTCCGGCTCGCGATCCCTGGGGCGTTGCCTGAACCCGTACCGGTCGGTGAACCATTCAACGCGCTTAGGATTGGGATCGCGAAAGCCGAGTTTGTCGGCGTGCTCGATCTTGGTCAGGTGCATGTTGGGATAGAAGATGCCGTCAGCCGGACGGAAATACTTGGTGACCAGCGCCTCCCACGCCCGGAACGTAAAAAAATCGATCGGCAGGACGAACAGCTCGACGCCGATCAAGATCACGAACGGGGCGGCCAGCAGCAGAAATTTGAGGGCGAGGCCTTTCATGGGTGCATCTAGAACTGGAAATAGATGAATTGCTTGTTGCCGAGGTTTCCAATCACCAGCATTGCCAGGCAGGCCGCGTAATAGACGCCCCACCGCTGCCAGCGCGGAAAATCGGAGAACCGGATTTCGCCGTACTCCTTTCGCCAGTCCCATATGGTGAAAAGCACAACCGTCGCGACGGCAAAATAAAATCGCGGATCGTTGAAAAACGCTGCGCTTATCGCCGCGGTGACTGGCTGTGCGGGCGCGCCCAGCAGTTGAGCTGTGCCGCTGTAGAAGGCGTTGCCGATCGAGCCGATGATCCCTAGCGCGGTCGAAACGTCGGCGGCGCGGAAAAATATCCACGCAAAGCAGACGAGGCCGAACGTCGCCAGGATTTGCCAGCCGGCGTGAAGGGCCGGATGGTTCGAAAGGCCGGTTTTAGAGGCGATTGCCGCCCGCAACAGCGCGGTATTGCGCGAAACGATGTAATAGCCACCGTGCAACGCGCCCCACACCACGAACGTCCAGTTGGCGCCGTGCCAGATGCCACTCAGCAGGAAGACTGTCATCACGTTGACGATCCAGCGTCCGTGGGAGACGCGGTTGCCGCCCATCGGCAGATAGACGTAGTCGCGGAACCACGACGTCAGCGAGATGTGCCAGCGCTTCCAGAAGTCGGAGACCGATCGCGCGAGATAGGGGCGGCGGAAATTGTGAACCAGCTCCAGGCCCATGACGCGTGAGCATCCGCGTGCGATGTCGGTGTAGGCGGAAAAATCGAAATAGATCTGAAACGCGAATGCGATGGTTGCGACGAACAGCGCGGTGCCCGTCGCGTTCGCAGGAGCGTTGTAGATCGGGTCGACGAACAGCGCCAGATTGTCCGCGACGATGATTTTTTTGACAAAGCCGCGCAGCACCAGCCTCAGCCCGTCGACGGCGCGGGTCTCGTCGTAGGCGAGTTTCGGATCGGGCGTCCGCAAAAGCCGAAGCTGCGGCAGGAAATGGAACGCGCGCTCGATCGGTCCGGCGACAAGTTGAGGATAATAGACGACGTAGAGCGCGAATATGCCGAGATGGCGCTCCGGCGCGACGTCACGGCGATACACATCGAACAGATAGCTGAGAACCTGAAATGTGTGGAAGGAAATCGCGACCGGCAGGATGAGATCGAGATTCGGCACGTTGTAGTCGACGCCGATCAGCGCCATCAGATCGCGTGTTTGGGTGTTGAGAAAATCGAAGTACTTGAAAACGAACAGCACAGCGAGGTTGAGGGTGCAGCCGGCGATCAGATACGCGCGGCGTCGCGCTTGCGACGTTTCAGCTCCGATCAGCAACCCGCAGACAAACGTGACGACCGTCGCGAACAGCAGCAGCAGCGCGTACCAGGGCCGCCACGACATGTAAAAATAGTAGCTGGCGATCACCAGCAGGCCCCAGCGCTGCCGGTACGGCACGATGAAGTAGAGCCGCGTCACGATCGGGAAAAACAGCAGGAAATGCAGTGACGTGAAAGACATGATTCAGCGGCGCGGGCAGCGGAGCTGGGTCGCGGAAGCGCGACGTCCGTGCCCGGTCCAAGAAGCCTGACTCTCGTTAACCCAAGGTTTGCGCTTGGCCGCTAATGGACCGTTTTCGCGCCAAAGAGCCGCTTGGCGTTGCCGCTGGCGATGTTTTGCGCCTGTGTGGCCGGCAGTTGCGCCAGCCAGGCCCGGTAGTTTTGGAAGATTGTGTCGTAGCCGAACCAGCGCTCGTTGATCCAAGTGTCCGAGCCGATCAGGAACCGCTCGGAATGGCGCGTCAGCAGTTCCTGCCATTCAGGCGTCAGCTTGCCGGCACCGTCGGTGATGCCCCCGCGATAGGACAATTCACCCCACAGCGCGGGATATCTCTTGAGCAACTCCTCGACGCGCGCCGGAGCGGTGGAGAATCCCGTATGCGCCCAAATGATTTTGGCGCGCGCGTTGTGGGCGAACAGGTGCAGCAGCGCCGTCTCGTCGCAATGGCAATGCAGATAGAGGTCGCGTTCCACCGCCAAATCGACGATTTGCTTCACTTGCGCGCCGGCCGCCGCATTGCCCGAGATGTGGAATTCACCGATGCCGCGGTAATAGCCGCGTTTGTACTCGTCCTTGATCAGATCGACGATGGTGGGATCGGAAAACCACGTTCCGATGTCGGCGCGGACTCGATAGGGACGGATGAACGGAACCACCCAAAGGCCGGGCGTCTTGGCGTTCACCAGCTCGTGGGTGCCCTTGTTGGGCCGGCTGGTGGCAAGCACGCCAGTGACGTTATTGCGCTTGAAGATCTCGAGCACCTTGTCGAGCGAATAGAACGGGTTGGGCTCTTGGTTGTAGTGCATGTGCGCGTCGAACAACTCGAGTTGCTGCGCGCGGACGCCCTGAGCCATGCCCGCGCCAAGCAGGACCACGGCGGCCATCGCGAATGGCCTGAACACCAGATACGCCCCCATCGACCCGCGCCGTTTTTTTCGTTCCCGCCGCACTTTAGAGCATTCCAGGGCGTTGCCGGGCAAAAAAGCCGCCGATTTTAACCATTGGTTAGCCATGCGCGCCGGGCTCGCCGCTGTCAGGCGGTCGCGGCGGGCTTACCGGTGCTTAAGCTTAAGCCCGCCTTTACGACGCTTGGGCACTTTGACTGGCCGGGCGCGAGGGGTTGAGTGGTTCCAAGTCGGAAATTTATCATCGCCGTTGTTGCTGGCGTGGGGCTTGCGGGCCCGCCGGTGGCGGCGTTCAACATTTGGCTGAACGGCCTGGTTGAGCGCCAGGGCCAGGAGGAACTGGACCTCACGGCCCGGCGCAGCCTTGCGCTGGCCGAGGCGGCGTATTGCAAGGTCCGTCGCAACACTCGACGGGCTGGCGAGCCGCGGTGTCAATTCCTGCCGCGCCGGCCACGTCGAAGCGCTCCGCCAAGCGACGTTCGCCACCACGCCAGTCAAGGAAATTTCGATCGTTGCTGCGGACGGCCGCACCTTGTGCTCCGACATCGGCGGTGCGCTTGAGCAGCGCAAGGTGGTTGCCTCCGAGCGCCTTGCGGCGGACAGTGACGTGCTGATCGAGGTCGTGCGGCTTGGCGATCGTTCGGACCGGATGGTGCGGCTGCGGCGTCCGGGCAGCGGCTCGGCGAACGGGGTCGCGGCGCTGATTCCGGCCGAGCTGTTCAACCCCAGCGTTTCGAACCACGGCGGCTCGCCCGACACGTATAGCAAGATGGTCACCCGTGGCGGCCACGTCATGGGCGAAGCGGGCGCGCCACCCGATCCGGCCAGGGACACCGATGACCGCATCATTGGCTCGCGCCAGTCCAATCGTTATGCCTTGGATGTCTTCGTTTCGCTGCCGCGGGATAATGTGGCGCTGAGCCATGGCGACCTTCGCGCGCTAGGGACGGTGGCGTCCGGCACGCTGGCGATATTGATTTTGATGCTGTCGCTGATGCTGCCCAAGCGGGTGCGCGACAATCCCGTTGCGGAGCTTGAGCGCGCGCTCAAGGCCGGTGAGTTCATCCCGTACTACCAGCCGATCGTGGACATCCGGACCGGGCGGCTGCGCGGCGCCGAGGTGCTGATGCGCTGGCGAAAGCCGGACGGCTCGATCGTGCCGCCGGCGTCATTCATCCCGCTGGCGGAGTCGAGTGGGCTGATCATCGATCTGACCCGCGCCCTGATGCGGCGGGTTTGCGCGGAGGCTGGAGCGGAGTTTGCCCGTCGTCCGCATCTCAAGGTGACGTTCAACCTGACCGCCATGCATTTCAGCAATGAGGACATCGTCAAGGATGTGCGCCGCATCTTCAACAAGTCGCAGATCCGCATGTCCCAGGTCGTGCTCGAAGTGACGGAGCGCCAGCCGCTTGAAAATCTGACGGAGACGCGGCGCGTCATTGCGGCACTGCAGGGTCTCGGCGTGCGGGTGGCGATCGACGACGTCGGCACCGGCCACAGCGGGCTTTCCTACATGCTCAAGCTCGGCGTCGACATCATCAAGATCGACAAGATGTTCATCGATGCGATCGGCACCGACCGCAACTCCAACACCATCATTGAGACGCTGATCGATCTTGCGCAGAACATGCGCATGGAAATCATCGCGGAAGGCGTCGAGAGCTTCGAGCAGGTCGTTCGTCTGCGCGAGCTCGGCGTGCGAGCCGCGCAGGGCTACGTGTTCGCTCCGCCGTTGCCCGGCAGCGCGTTCCTGCAGCTCGTCGAGGCGATCGATCCGATCAAGCGCGCCGCCGACCAGGGTGGCGCGGATGCGCCGTCCGAGCCCGCGGTTGAAGGCCGCTTCAACGTGGCGTGACGCCAATTGCCACCTTCCATGCCGGGCGCTATGCCTATCCGCCCGGCGCATGAGGGAGGGGCATATGAGCACAGCCTATGCACTCGGCCGCATCTTCGTGCCGATCGTTTTCATCTGGGAAGCGATCCAGAAGCTCATCAACATCGGCCGGTTCGCGAAGCTCCTGACCGACAGCAAGGTTCCACTGCCCGACGAGATCGCACCCTATCTCGGCGGCATGCCGAAGTACGAGGCATTGGCGTGGGCGCTGGCGGTGCTCGAGCTGGTTTGCGGCATTATGATTCTGATCGGCCTCAAGGCACGCTGGGGCGCGCTGGTGCTCGTCGTGTTTACCGCCAGTACGATCTTCTTCGTGCACCACTTCTGGGACATGACCGGCGACGCCTATGAGCAGAACCAGATACAGGCGCTGAAAAACCTGTCGATCATGGGGGCGCTGCTGCTGATCGTGGCGGTCGGCTCGGGCCCGCATTCGGTCGACGGGCGCCCGCCCGAGGACTGAGCGGCGCCAACGAAAAAGGGCGGCCTTGGCAGGCCGCCCTAAGTTGATACGCCACGCGGGAGGAACCTCGTGACGGGTCGGCCCCAAGCAACGCCGCCGAACCGCGTGATCGCGAAAAGTGTCGATGTGGATAAAATCTGATTCGGCCTAAATCGTCACGTATTTTCTGATCGATAGCCGCCGCCGCGGCTTTTTCTGTGATGTGGATAAGCCTGTGGAAGGCCGGGCGTCAGCGCCGCCAGGTGGTCAGCGTCAGGGCGGCCGAGCGGTCGAGAACCCGCGTGGCGTCTGGCTTCAGGCCGTGTCGCGCGAGCATGTCCTCGGGGCTGAGCTCCGGCACGCCGGGGAACACCGGGCAGGCCGCCGGGCAGGCGGATGGCGCCGGTCTGGCTCAAGTGGAAAATGCCGTAGCTTGGCAGGAACAGGCCGAACGCCGTCGTCCCGCCGATGACGACGGCGCGGCCTTCACGGATGCCGAGCAGCGCGCAGGCTGCCGCGAACGGGCTGCCGGCGGGATTCCAGAGCGCAGCGAGCGGGTTTTCCGGATCGCGGGCCACGCCGCCGATGCGGCGGGTCAGGACAATGCGGCGCCGGCGTGCTGCTTCACCGCTGGCGCCTTCGCCGGAGTTGCGGCCATGCACCAGCACGTCGGCGGCTCGCAGACGCTCGTGGAAGAAACGCTGATCGGCTTCGGGCTTGAGTCGCTTCCGGCTGCACGCCGGCCGCATCCGCGATCATGCCATCGGCCGAGACGATGGCGAGACCTTCGATGAGGAGGCCTTCCATGGAATGCAAAGGGCGGCCACCGGTTGGTTGGCCGCCCTCTACAATCATTAGACGATGCGTCGCGCTATTCGACGGTGCGGATCACGCTCGAAGTCGGCCGCGTGCTGACCGTCGGGAGCTTCTGCTCCTTCTTGACCATCTCGTCGTATTCGGCGAGCGGCTTGACCGGATCCTTCGCGCGCATGTGGACGATCTTGTAACCCTTCGCCTTGAGCTGCGCGAGCAGGTCAGGAACAGCCTGCGAGGTCGCGGTCTGGAAATCGTGCATGAGCACGATACCCTTGCCGTGCTTCTCGAGCTTGGTCATCACCGCGTTCACGACCTGCTCGGGCTTGCGCATCTTGAAGTCGAACGAGTCCATATCGGTCGAAAAGATGCCGAGGTTGCGCTCGCCGATGTAGGTGACCATTGCGGGCGGATGGCGGAGCGCGGGGAAGCGGAAGAACGGGGCCATGGGGACGCCGGCCGACAGGCTCACCGCACTGATGCCTTTTTCGATCTCGGCCTTGGCTTCGTTGACGTCCTTGATGCTCTCGAGATTCCTGTGCGACCAGGTGTGCGAGCCGATGGTGTGGCCGGCTTCGTGCATCGCCTTGAGAATTTCCGGATAGTAGGTGGCGTGCTTGCCGATCGGGAAGAACGTCACGCGCACGCATTCATCGGCCAGCGCCTTGAGCACGGCAGTGGTGGTGGGCCACGGGCCGTCGTCGAAGGTCAGGACCACTTCCTTGTTGCGCAGGAAGTCATGCTGCTTGAAGTGTTCGCCGCCGAAACCGGGACCGCCCGCGGTGTCGACTTCAACCGTGCGGCTGACGCCGAGCGCGTTCGGATTGGTGCACTTCGGAGGCGTGACTGCCACGCCGAGGCCGGGTGACGGCGCGGGAGCAGGGGTGGCCGCCGGAGGGGTCGCCGATGCGGAGGCCGATCCGGTGGTCGGAGCCCGCTGCGCGGATGCCGGACCCAAGACTGCGACCGACGCAGACGCTAACAAAATCAATGCAATAGCACGACGCATACAAGCCTCCCCGAACACGGACACGGCCGCCCACACGGCCCAAAACTAGCCATGGGGCCATTCCGCCGCCGAGTCAATTACGACCGCAGCGGAGCCCAGAAGGAACCTGCGTTAACCTTATTTTGCGGGGATTTATCCTAACGGCGAGGTTGTTGCAGTCCGCAACGGAGTGATTGCCGTTGCAGCGATCCGCGCTCAAGGCGTTCTGAATTCCCGCTCGATCGCCGCGATGACGCGCGGGTCGGTCGGCTCGGTCTGGGTCGAGAACACCGCGGCGATGTGGCCGTCACGCCCCACCAGATATTTGTGGAAGTTCCAGCGCGGGGTGTCGCCCGGCCGCTCCAGCGCCGCCCATTTGTAGAAGGGATGCGTCGCAGGCCCGCGCACCTCGGCCTTGGCGGCGAGCGGAAAGCTCACGCCGTATTCGTGCTGCGCGGTCTTCATGATCTCGGCTGTGCCGCCAGGCTCCTGGCCGCCGAAGTCGTTGGACGGCACGCCGACGATGAAAAGGCCGCGCTCGCGATAGCGCGTCCATAATTGCTGCAGCCCGGTGTATTGCGGGGTGTAGCCGCATTGCGAGGCGGTGTTCACGACCAGGATCGGCTTGCCGGCATGTTCGGCGAGCCGGATCGCCTTGCCGTCGAGGCCGGTGAAGGAGAACGCGTAGGCGGTGGGACGGCTCATTTGAATCTGCGCGAGTGCTGGGGAGGCGAGAGCGGATGAAAGCAGTGCGAGAACGTGTCTGCGGCTGATCATAAGGCTCATCCCGTTGGTTCGGGCCAGCATGCCCGCCCGCATCCAATCCGTAAAATCACAATGTTTGGAAGCGCGACTGCGGGGTGCCTACCGCGCCATCACAACAGGCCTGCCGAGACCGTCTTGACCTCCAGCGAACGCCGGGCGCTATAGTAGCCCCGACCTAAACACGGGAGGTTTCGATGCCTGAAGTCGTCGTCTATGCCCTGGGTGGCCGCTCGCAGGAGCAGAAGCGCGGGCTCTGCAAGGACATCACCGAAGCGGTGATGAAGAATTTCGGCGCCCCGGCGGATGCCGTGGTCGTCACGCTGGTCGAGACCGCCAAGACCGACAAGGCCAAGGGCGGCGTTCTGTTCAGCGAAATGCCGGCGCGCTAGGCGAAGTCCGGGATTTTCACGGCGCCGGTGGCAACGCCGGCGCCGCAATCTTTTTGGCCGGCGCTATTTCTGAAATTCGATGCGCTTGTCGGGATGCTCCAGATCGACGTGCAGCGCCTCGCACAGCCGGTTGGAGTAGTTCCACATCCCGCAGAACACGGTGAGCTCGACGATCTGCTTTTCGCTGAAGTGCCGCTTCATCGCCGCGAACGCCTCGTCGTCGTCGCGCGCGGTCATCCTGGTGACGGCGTCCGCCCAGCGCACCGCTGCCTTCTGCCGGTCGTCGAGATGCGGCGAGCCATGTAGTCGCTGCCCTGCGCGGCCGCGATCTGCTCCGCCGTCAGGCCGACCTTCTTGCCGAGCGGCACGTTGTGCGACATGCAATACGCCGAGGCGTTGAGCGCCGACGTCTTGATGATGACGAGCTGCTGGATCTTCACATAGTCTGGATCGGACTTCACGTTGTTCAGGCGGATGCTTTCGTTCGGCAGCATCCAGCCCGCCAGCGCGGCGGGCTGATGCGCCAGCACCTTGGAAAAATTGCTGATGCGGCCCCACTGCCGCATCACGCCGTCATAGACGTCCTTGGTCTCGCCTTCCGCCGTTTCCGGCGCGATCATTTTGACGCGTGCCAATGACGCCTCCCGTCGCAATGCGTGGCGAATTTTAGCGGATCGTGACCGCGTGCGCGACTACGAGCTCTTGCCGTCGAACGGCATCGGCTTGAGCTTGGTCTCGTCGATGTTGTCGAGGCAGCGCACGTTGACCGCGACGGTGTCCTGGCCGTCCGGCATCTTGCCGCGCGAGAACGAGCCGACGCCGCAGGTCGGGCAGAACAAATGGTGCAGCTTCTTCGCCGCGAACTGGTAGTCCGTCACGGCGTGCTCACCTTTGAGGAATTTGACATCCGCCGCCTTGACGAAGGACCACAGCGCGCCGCGCTTCAGGCAGATCGAGCAGTTGCACTGCACGACCTGCGCAAGATCGATGAGCGCTTCGAACCGGACGGCGCCGCAATGGCAGCCGCCCGCCTGAATTTTTGCTTCGGCCATGCTCGTCTCGTTGCGCCTGCGCTTATTTCTTCTCGATCTTCAGGCCGCCGGGCCCGAGGTTGATCTGGACGCCGCTCGGCTCTTTCTTCTCCTGATAGAGCGCGTAGCCGAGCACGCCGACGCCGACGATCAGCGCACCGATCAGCATGAACAGGATATTGCGGTTGACGGCCATGGTCTTCCCCTCAGTTGGCTGCGGCCAGCGCGGCCTTGCCAATGAAGTCCCGGCCGCCCATCTGGTTCCCGTGGTGAGGCGTTAATTTGCCCTGCGCCGGGAACGGCTCACCCGCCATCGCGTTAAATTGCCTCTTCGAAGGATGCTCTCATGAACTCGCTTTCAGGCTCGAGCCGCGCTCGGCGTTGGCGCTGGCTTTCGTCATTTCGCTCGCTCCTGCGCAGGCGGTGGCGTCCGACGATCCCGACCTGATCTTCAAGCGCTCGACCGTGTTCAAGTGGCTCACGCCGAACGACAAGCTGGCGACCTACGGAATCGACGATCCCGATGTGGAGGGTGTTGCGTGCCACTTCACGGTGCCGGAGCGCGGCGGCTTCAAGGGCTGGATCGGCGTCGCGGAGGAGGTGTCCGACATCTCGCTGGCCTGCCGCCAGATCGGGCCGATCCGGTTCAAGGCCAAGTTCGAGCAGGGCGAGGATATGTTCCGCAAACGCCGCTCGCTGCTGTTCAAGAAGATGCAGATTGTGCGGGGCTGCGACCCCAAGCGGAACGTTCTGGTCTATATGGTCTATTCCGACCGGATCATCGAAGGCTCGCCGAAGAACTCGACCTCGTCGGTCCCGGTCATGCCCTGGGGAACCGCCGACCAGATCCAGAAATGCGCTGATTTCCTTGAAAAATAAGCTGTTTACGGCGTTGCACAATTTTCTTGTTGCAGCGCACTATAGGCCCCATATTCGGGGTCGCAACGGAAACTGGAATCGATCTCGATGACCAAGAACACAGGCCCAGCCTGGAATACCAAATACGGCCCCCGCCGCGTCCGTCACGACCCGCCGACGCTGTCGGAGGCGATCGCCGCGGCGAGGGACATTGCCGACGAGCGCGAGGCCCAGGTCGAGATCGCGGCCTCCCTGATGGGCGTCTCCCGCGAGCAGGTCGCGGCCGAACTGGCCAAGCTGGCCCCGCAGTCCAAGGTCGCCAGCACGCTGGCGTTCACCACCACGCGGACCGGGATTCAGCGTGCCGTGGTCGTCGAGCGCAAGCCGTCGCGCCGCATCGCGAGCGCCGACCGGCCGGCGCTGCTGCGCGCGCTCAACCCGTCTCGCTAGCTACGCTGAATCAGACGCGTCGCTTTCACTCCACGCCGCTGTCGTGGAAGTGCTTGCGCGCCGGCGGCGTGGCCAGGAAGGCCAGCAGCTTGCGCGCATTTTCGGCCGATGGCGTGCGGTTGAGCATGCCCGCCTGATACGGCAGCACGACCTGGATTTCGTCCGGCAGATTGCCGGCCATTGTCACGGTTTTTCCCCGCCAGGTGAGGATTTCCGTGGTCGGGCCGAAGCCGAGCGCGCCAGCTTGCGGATGCTCGGCGATGTACTTGTTGAGAAGCGTCGCGGTGTCGAACCGCTTTGTCTTCGGCTTGATCTCGTTCTCGATGCCCATCCGCGCAAAGACCTGAGCGAGATGCTCGCCGGTCGGCGCGTTGGTCAGCAACACTTCCTTCGCGGCCAGGACTGCGGCGCGCAACGTATCCATGCGCGTCACGTCGGGCCGCGTCGCGCTGTCGTGGACGGCGGCGCCAATCCGGACCGCGCCGATCTCGACAAGCGATGCTCTGTCGGCTTGGGAGGCCGCGACGAGCTTGGCCATCATCGCGGTGGGGATCACCACGACATCGGCATCCGCAGTGCCGGCCAGCGCGAATTTCTCGATGTTGTGGCCGTGGTCGGTCGCCACCGCGACCGGGATGCCCGCGACGCGCGTGAAGGTTTCGGCGGCGGGGCGCATCCCGTAGAGCGTCGAGCCTGCGGACAGGACCTTCAGGCCGCCCTGCGGAGCTGGGCCGGCGGATTGTGCGTTCGCCGTCGCGGGCAGGGCACCCGCCGCACCCGCCGCGGCGACGGTGGCCAGGAAACCGCGGCGCGACAACGCGGCATCGATCCGCGGCTCGCCGCTGACACCCTTCGACATTTTCTGCCCCTTGGCTCTGAACCGAAATCTTCCGTGCGGAGCCATTCTCCCTTGCCGGCTTCGCAATTGCGAGAGGGAAGGGGACAATCGGTGCGGCGTCAAAAACCCGGTTTCTCCAGGCGTCGCCACGCGCTAGGATGACGGAGTTTCGTACCGGCCAAGGGAGGGGACGCCATGGCCAAGATTATTGAGGACACGCCGCAGCGGCTGGCGCTGCAATCCGGCTCGACAAAGGTTATCCTCGACAAGACCGCCGGCACCGCGACGCTCCAGCGCAAAATCATGTTCGTTTCGCTCAAGCCGACCTCGGTGCCGCTCACGGATATTGGCGACGTCACGCTCGACACGGTCATGGATCCCGCGTCTCATGCAGACGTCGATCACACCATGCTGAAGCTGAAGTCCGGCGGCGGCTGGGTGCTGGCGGCCGATGACAAGAAAAGCGCGACTGCCGCCATCGCGGCGGTCCGCTCCTTCTTGGGCATGCCGGCGGCCTGACGCTACGCCGCCGGCCGCACGTACGCCGGGAATTTCACCAGCGTCTCGAACCTGTAGCCGCATATGTCGCAGGCCCACAGGTGGCGGACGTGGCAATCGTCGAGATACTCGGACCATTCGGCGGCGTAGATGCGCTCGAAGCATTGCGCGCATTCAACGGTCGGGCGCGCGCGAGCATACTGCCGGCTCGGGGGACGCAGTTGCATGGCGATCTCCTCGCGGTCGTGTCCTCCCCTCCCAATGGAATCGACGATGACAGCGCCGGATCCGAAAGTGAAGCAGCGGGACTGACGTGTTTGTCACGCTGCTGTCACCGCAGCGCCAAGCTTAGTTCACCTTGATGCCGGCTTCCTTGACGACGCGGGTGTAGTCCGCGTTGAGATTCTTCATGAATGTGCCGAATGCTGCGCCGCACTTCACCGCGGGGAACAGGCCCTGCTGCGCGAGCTTCGGCTTGATCTCTTCGTTCTTCATGGCCGTTTCGAACCAGCCGGCCAGTTGGGCGAGCGCTTCCGGCGGCGTTTTCGCCGGCGCCATGATGCCGTAGAAAATATCCGCCTCGTGCTTGGCGAGGCCGGTCGAATTGAGCGTCGGTACGCCCGGCAGTTCCGCGATCGGGCCGCTCGACGTGATCACGATCGGGCGCAGCGTGCCGGCCTTGATGTGGTTCACCACGGTCGGGTAGTCGGCCCAGACCGCCTGCACGTGGCCGCCCATCAGTGCGTTGATCGCCGGCGCCGTGCCGCCGTACGGCACGTAGCTGGAGTCGAGCTTCTGCGCGAGCTTGAGCACTTCGATGGCGACGTGCAGCGAGGAGGCCGGGCCGCCGCTCGCGAACACGATCTTGCCGGCCTTCGCTTCGTCGACGAGTTCCTTGAGCGTCTTGATCGACGACGAGCCCTGCACCACGAGCACCATCGGTGTTGCGGCAAGCTGGCAGACCGGCTCGAAGCTGCCCTCGACGGTGTAGTTGCCGCGGCCGACTGCCGGGTTGATCACAAAGGAATTGGCCACCATGACCAGGGTCGTGCCGTCCGGCGCGGCGCGCGCCACCGCCTCGGTGCCGATCACGGTGCCGGCGCCGGGGCGGTTCTCGATCACCATGTTGACGCCATGCGCCTTGCTGATCTGCTCCGCCATCAGGCGCGACGTGATGTCGGGTCCGCTGCCCGGTGTGTAGGGCACCACGATCTTGATGGTCTTCGACTGCGCCCATGCACCGCCCGGCAGCGCAAAAAGCGAGGCGGCAAAAACGAGCGCGGCCAAGAGCAAAAGTCTGCGCATTCCCTGTCCTCCCAAGCGAACTTTGCGCTCAGGGTCCGCCGTTTCCCCGTCCGCTGCAAGATGGAAATCTCTTGGGCGGCAGCATGACGCGGCGGTCTTGTTCGCCGCGCCTTTTTTGAGCAGTCTGTGGACATGAAGCTGCGAATGGCCATGAAACGGACGGTTGGCGGCCTGGTCGCCGCGATGGCGTTGCTCGCCGCGCCCGCGCTGGCGCAATCGATCAAGGTCGAGCGCATCGAAGTGAGCCGGCCCGGCATTTATGAGATTCAGGTCGGCAAGCCGATCCCCGACGCCGGCGTCGCCACCGGACACCGCGTCGAGGCGAGAGGCCTACAAGAACGTCAAGGTCGGCACGCAGATCGAAGCCAGAACCGGCACCGTGATCGGCGCCGAACTGACGATCGTCGGCACCCCGCGCCGCGGCAAGGTGCCGCTCAGGGTGGTGTGGCGATATCCGGCACCGGGTCTCACCAATCCCGAAACCAAGGCCACCAACACCTCGGACGAATACGCCGACACCCAGTTGATCGGCGAGAAATTTCCAATCGTCTGGGGCCTGACGCAGGATTGGCATGTGGTGCCCGGCACCTGGACGCTCGAGGTGCTTTCAGGGCGACCGCAAGCTGGTGACGCAGGAATTCCAGCTCAGCCAGTAGCGCGGCCGAATCCCGGCCGCCGGTTCACGCGGCCGGCGAACCGGGGTTATACTGCCGCCACATCGCCCGCGAGGCGCGCAGGCCCGCCACCATGGCCACCAAGACCACCGAGAAGCCGCGCACCAAGACCGCCACCAAGACGCAGCGCCCGCCGCTGTGGAAGGTCATCCTGCTCAACGACGACTACACGCCGCGCGAGTTCGTCGTCGAGGTGCTGAAGGCCGTGTTCCGCATGAACGAGAGCCAAGCCTACCGCGTGATGCTGACCGCGCACCAGCGCGGCGCCTGCGTGATCGCGGTCTACACCAAGGACGTCGCCGACACCAAGGCCAAGGAGGCGACCGAGATGGGCCGCAGCAAGGGCTATCCGTTGTACTTCACCACCGAGAAGGAGGAATAGCGGGCTCGCGAGGCCCGGTGCCGGCCGCTGGCGAAAGGAAATATTTACCATTTCCGGCGCATCACATTCAGCAATGTGGAATGGCAGGATGCGTAACGCGATCATCGCCAGTGCCGTGGTTGGCCTCATCATTGCGGGGACGGCAATCTATCGATTGGTGGATGGACCGACGCCTTTCCGCACCGCCCAGACCAGACCCATCACCGTTGAAGCGCCGAGGCTGGACGAGGTCCATCTGGTCGCCGCATCACCTGATGGACCGCGCGTTCCGCTGGGCAATCTCATCATCATCAGGCCGCCATCGGAGCCGGACATCGTAACCGGCAGCGTGAAGCGGACGACGGCGAAGCGGGGTCAGGCTGCCAAAGCCAGGACCCAGAAGCAGACGCCACCGCAGGCCAAGCAGTCCAACGCGCCCGCTCGCAAGCAGGCGCAACCGCGGCGGCAGCCGAATTCGCCAACGACCGACGCCGTGACGATGGCAACTCCCTTCGTCGCGATACTCCGCCGCGGAGTAGCCGGGTCAACGCCCTGCGCTGTCAGTCGATCTTCACCCGCCGCGCTCAATCCAGGCTGCGCTTGCTACTTCGGCGCGAGCGGCGCGGCGTCCACGCGCTCCAGCGCTTGGAGCTTGCTGCGGTAGTCGGCGGCGAGGCGTTCGAGCCGCGCCTTCACTTCGGGGATCTTGGTGGCCTTGGCCAGCTCTTCGGTCTTCTCAAGGAACTCGCAAGTCACTTCCACGGTACGCATTTCCATTCCGCATTCCCATTCCGCGCGCATTTAGAGTGTGCGCGGACAGTGTGGCAAGGCGTTGACATGGCGGCTCGCGCGCCGCGCAGCCGCGACGCTCCGGCATCGTTAATGCGGCACCGCCGCCGCGATGGCGTTGCCCGGCGGCTCGCGACGCGGCGCAGGGACCGGCAGCGGGATCGGCGCGGCGGAGGCCCGCGCCTCGGCGGGTCTTCTCCGTGGCGGCCGGCTTCGCCGCCGCGAGGACTTGGTGCTGGACTTGGAGACTGACGCGCCGCCTGACGGTTGGGCATCGCTGCGGAGGCGCGCGGCTCGGCTGGAGCGGCGTTCCGGTGGGCGATCGCCGATCCCGCCGCGTAGCCGGCTGCCGCGCCGACGATCGCGCCGACCGGGCCGAGTACTGCGCCGCCGCCAGCGCGCCGGCCGCGACGCCGCCCATACGCTCGTTCGCATGCGTGGTTGCCGGCGCGAGACACACGGCCATCGCGGCTGCGATGAAAATTCTTTTCATGTCGCCCTCCCTGCATCGTCCTGATGCGCGAGACGGAGCGTTCTCAATCAGTGTGTCCTCAATCAGCCGGCGATGTGATCGAACGGTGAAGGCTTTGCGGCTGTGGGACTGGCGTGGTGTTAATCCCGTTAAGGCCGGGGAACGCGCGGATAGTTAAAAGAACAGCTAGTCGAGCCAGTGCAGCACGACCAGCAGAATGACGCCGATCCCGATGATGCCGTAGCCGGTCAGCCTCTCCGATTGCGGACGCTCAAACCCGCCACGGATCGCGCGGTAGGCGCCATAGCCGCTGAGCAGCACGAGCAGCGTGATCAGCGTGATCAGGAATGCCAGCATGGTCTTGGTCGGCGCAGGCGTTCGAGAGGTTCAATGCGTTGGCGGAGCGATACCGCCATAATTAATGGGTTTCGCTGCGCTCAACCCATCCTACGTGCTTAAGTTGGTGCCGCGAGCCGCTGCCGGGCGATCTGCAAGAGATCACGCGTGAGCGGGGCCAGCGGAAGCGTGTCGTTATTCGGCGCGATCCAAACGATCTCCTCGATCTCGCCTGACGCGGCGAACGGCGCGTCGGCCTGAATGTAGAAGACCTCGGCTTGCACCCTGCGATTCATTTCGTTCGCCGCCTCGGCGACGAACTGGCCGAGAATTGCGGCTTCCGCTCCAGGCGCAGTCCGATCTCTTCTTCCAACTCCCGGATCAGCGCGTCGCAGGGGCTTTCATGCGGCTCGATGTTTCCGCCGGCCTGCATGAACGTTTGCGTTCCGCGTTGCGCACCACCAGGACACGCCCGGCGCCGTCGACGATCAATCCTGCGGCGATCCGGATGATGGGCCAGTCGGGTTGGGTCATGGCTTCTCCGTTGGGCGAAGCAAAGCGTGCACGCGGTTGACGCGGCACGCTTTCAGCAAGGAGACGTCGATAACCGGGCATAGGCGAGCGGGAGACGCCGTTCTTCGAACGGCTATGCCCGGCCAT
>CAVQGC010000023.1:0-179058 GCA_963711955.1 uncultured Alphaproteobacteria bacterium
ACGGTTGCCCATTTCCTTCACGTTCGCGTCGTCCTTGGCCAACGGCTTACCGTCGCGGCGGAAGCTTTGCCCGGCTGTCGCCAGCCGGTCGAACGCCTGACCGGCGATGTCGGCATCCGCGGCCTTCGGCGAACTGGCAGCCGCCGGCGCGACAATCCGGTCGAAGAACGGAACGCCAATCGCAGATCCCAGCACCGGCGACGCCAGGAACCGATGGGTGTCGGAGGACACGGTCAGGTCCATCACCACATTGTTGAGGCGATGGCTCGCCGAACGGTCGACCTTGTCGTGATCCGGCCGCGCCGGCAGAACCGCGCCGGAGTTGAGCAGCAGGATCACCAGCAGGATGACGTCCGCGTCGCGAAGGCCCGCCTTTTCGCCGGCGGCAACGATCTCGCCGCCGGTGCGCACATTGTCGCCCAGCGCGTCGAACACGGCGGCGACAATTCCTTCTTGGGCGTGATCTCGCCGATCGGGAGCTGGAATTTTTCGGTCTGCTCTTTGGCCATCAGCGTCTTCGCAAACGCCAGATCGTTGAAACGCTGGCGCTGGTCGCGCGGCGAAACCTGCTGCGGCCCCTTGACGTAGACGTCGCGGCGAAACTGCTTGTTGACGATGTAGTCCTTGAGCAATTCGCGCATGGCGACATCGGGCGCGGCCTGCACCATCGGCCGCAAGCCCTGCGGAACGCAGAGGTCGATCCGGTTCTCCGGCAGGCTGGCCGATCCCACGTAGGTCAGCTTCGCCTCGGAAAAGCTCGCCATCACATTGGTGATGTAAAGCGGCTCCCAGCCGACGTTCATGAACTCATGGGCCAGATAGGAGCGGTCCTGCTTGGCCATGCGCTCCAGGCGGGCCTTCATGCCTGGGTTCTGCATGATGAACGCGCTCTTGTTCTCTGTCATCGTGTTGAGCGTCGCCAGCGCTTCATCGATCACCGCGCCGCTGCCGCGCGTGTTGCGCTTGGCGGCCTCCATCATCAACTGCTGAACCGGGGCGACGGTCGCCCAGCCCGGCAGCGTGTTGTAGCTGTTGTAGACGAGCCCGCCCGCGAACAGCTTGTCGCGCAGGAACTGCAGCATGTCGTTGCGGATGTCCCGCGTCACCCACGGAGTAGACGCCGTGGATTCCGATCATGTTGAAGTCCGCCAGACGCGGGTCGGCCGACCGCGCGGCGTCGCTGAAGGCGGTTTCGAAGAACGTCAGGTTCGCGATGCTGGCGCGTTCGCGAGGCTGCGCGCCTCCGCGATATGCGACGGATTAAAGTCGACGCCGACGAACTCGATATTGGGGTTGGCGGCAGCCAGCAGCACGGTGCCGAACCCGCGGCCGCAGCCAAGCTCGCAATAGCGCATCGGCTTGGTGACGTCGGGACCCTCCACGCCGCTCATCACGCAGGCCAGGCTGAGATAGGTCGGCGACAGCTCGCGATAGAAGCCGAGCGTATAGTTCACGTCGCCGACGTAGCCGGCCTGCCAGGTAGCGGTACTCATTAACCCCCCACAAACTCTACGCCGTCACACAAGTGGCGACACTAGCATTCCGCGGACTTGAAATCTGCGGTGAATGGAGCGGGTGAAGGGAATCGAACCCTCGTCATCAGCTTGGAAGGCTGTTGCTCTACCATTGAGCTACACCCGCGAATTGGTTCCGAAGGCAGCCCGCCTTCGCCAAAGGCTACGGCGCGCAACCGTCGCGGTCGAGGCTGGCCTGCCAACCGCAGCGCCGCAGGCGCGAAGGTTGGTGGGAGAGGCAGGACTCGAACCTGCGAAGGCGTAAGCCAGCGGATTTACAGTCCGCCCCCTTTGCCACTCGGGACACTCTCCCAAACCCGTTGCATCGCATTGATCTCGAAAGACAAACGGGCTTGACCCGCGGCCGGTTCGGGATTTCGGGCTTTATGGTCAGCCACCGGGTCGAAGTCAATGGAGGGCGATTTTCGCCGCACATTCCGTCGATCGCGGTAAACAGATGGGATGAACCGGGCCACCTGCAATGCCTGACCGCAACCGCACACGGCCCGATTCACGCCAAAGGCCGGGAACAAAGCCGGGCACCACGCACGAGCAGCGCGATCGCCGCGAGCGTTTCGAGCGGGCCCGCCGCGAGACGCTGCGTCCGGACGATGAGATCACCACCTTGTACGGCTGGCACACTGTGAAGGCGGCACTGGAAAATCCTGCGCGGCGCGTGCGCAAGCTGCTCGCGACCGAAAATGCCGCTCGCCGGCTGGCCGAGGAAAGCGTGGCGCTCGCAACGGCCCCCGAGATCGTGCGGCCCGGCGCCATCGCGGAGCGGCTTTCGGCCGACGCGGTGCATCAGGGCCTCTACCTCGAAGCCGATCCCCTGCCCTCGCCGCCGATCGAACAGATCGCGCCGCAGGGCGTGGTGCTGGTGCTCGATCAGATCACCGACCCGCATAACGTGGGTGCGATCTTCCGCTCGGCCGCCGCGTTCGCGGCCTCGGCCATCGTGACCACCGCGCGGCACAGTCCCGAGGCCACCGGCGTGCTCGCCAAATCCGCCTCCGGCGCGCTCGAGCACGTGCCGCTGATCACGGTGCAGAACCTGTCGCGCGGGCTGGCGGCGCTCAAGGAGCGCGGCTTCTTCGTGGTGGGGCTGGACTCCAGCGGCGACCGCGATCTCGCCGGCCTGGAGCTGCGCAAGCCGCTCGCTTTGGTGCTCGGCGCAGAAGGCCGCGGCCTGCGGCAATTGACCAAGGAGACTTGCGATCACGTCGCACGGCTCGAACTGCCCGGCGCGATCAAGAGCCTCAACGTGTCGAACGCCGCCGCGCTCGCGCTCTACATCGCGAGCGCCAAACTTGCCGGCTAGTCGATCGTGATCACCTTCGCGTCCGGGACATAGACGTAGCTCGGCGACGAGCGATACGCGCGATAGCTGCCGAGCGGCCGATAGCCCGAGGCGCCGTACGGCTGATAGTTGTACTGGATGCAGCGATTGTGGCCGGCGCCCGGCCGGTCGACCTGGCAAAGCTGCCACGATGAATCCTGTCGGCCGTTGACGATGGCGATGCCGTCCTCGCCGTATTGCGCGCCGGGCGCGACGATGACGACGCCGGCGCTCGGCTGCACCACATGCGGATTGACCGCATAAGTCCGTTGCGGCTCGGCCGGCGCGCTGCGGCGGCCCACCACTTCAAGCGGCTCGCTCTGCTGGATCGGCTCCTCGATCACCGGATGCGGCGCATGACGCGCGGGCTTGCGCACCGGTCTCTCCACCGTCTTATGCCGCGGTTTCTCGAACACCTGCGGCGTTTCCACCGCGATCTCCTTCTCTACCGGGCGCTGCGGCAAGGGCCGGAGCGCCGGGCGCGGCAGATCGTCGACCCGCATCTGCGGGCGCACCGGCTCGGGTGCGGAGCCCAACCTCGGCTGCTCGGACGCCTGTTGCGGAGCAGCGCCAGCAACGCCCGGCTCGTCGGCAGGCGCCGGAGCCGCGGCGGACGCCTGCGGCAGCTCGATCACCTCCGGCATCCGGCAGACGCCGTCGAAACATTCGGGATCGGCGCCGGCTGGGGCGATGAAGGTCAAGCAGCCTGCGGTGGCGAACAGGTAGGCGATGCGGCGGGACATGAAGTTCCCCGTTGGTACGTCCGCATCTGTTTTGGATTCCGAACCCGCGGTGGCCGCGCGGGCATCAAGCTATGGGCGGCGGCCTCGCGGCACGACAACGATCGGCGGCGGGAACGCCATCGGCGGATTTTCGATCGTCGCCGGCAACGGCTCGCTTTCGACGTTGTAGGATTGCGGCACGTTGTGGTGTTCCGGCACGTTGTAGTGTTTCGGCCGCGGGCGCGGCGGCTCGCGGTGTTCGCTGTACTGCGGATCCGACGATGTCGACCACGAGCGGAAGTAGGGCTCCGCGGGCTCGGGCATCGGGCGGTCGTGACCTGGCTCGATCTCGTAGCGGCCGCGCACGGGCGGCACGCCGTAGCTCGGGTAATAGTGCCTGCCGTGATAGGACCGGCGCGGCGGCAGCGGACGGCCGCCACCGATGATCACCGGCGTCAGGTGACCTGGACGCGCGAGCCCGATATCGCCTTCGACGACGGACCAGGACGCATCGCGCCCATTGATGGGAATTGGAACGCCGGGACGGCTCGGCACCACGAACACCGCTCCGGTGTCCGACGCCTGCACGGGCGCCGCGGTCGCCACGACAGCAAAGCCCGCCGCAAGGACTGCAAGATGAAGCGCCACGAAACTCGACATGATCCGCCCGTTCGATTTCAACGGCATTTTAGTCGAATTCCGCGCCCCTCCCGTTTATCGGCTCGCTGATTTGCGCGTTAGCATTAACCGGACGCTACCGGCGCAAACGCCGTCACAACGGCGTTTTGTGCGGGGCCGACAGCGCGCCGATCACCGCGGCCGTGTCCATCCGCTTGGTTAACTGATCGTGGATGTTGATCATCGTCACCCGCAGATAATTGCGCGTGGTCGGCGCGTCCTTCGTGCGCATTTTCTCGTGGATCGGCATCAGATCGAAATAGCGTTCCCAGAACGGCTCGGGGATATCCTTCGCCCACTTGGGAGGATGTAGCCCCACTTGCTTGAGGTGCCGGTCGAGGTCCGCGCGAAGCTTTGCCCAGGTTTGCGAGTCCAGCGCAGCCGGGGCCGGATAGCGATCGAAAATCCCAAGGACGAGCGCGCGCACGGTGTCGACCAGCGCCGGACGATCCGCGGGCCACGCGGGCAAGAGCGTTCCCTCGACCAGCTCGCCGACCATCGCCAGTCCGAGCGGAAAGGTCTGCCATCGCGATACGTCGGCGGCGGCCTGAAATTCCGGCTCCTTGAACAGGACCTTGGCGTAGTGCCCGGCGCGCGCCCGGGAATATTCGTAGATGCCCTTCTGCGCCACGAAGGCGGCTTGCCGGTCGATGAAGTCTGCCAATTCCGATGCGTCGCGCACCGGCGGCGGGCGACGGAAAATGTCAAAGAAACCCATGACCTAGCCGTGCCGTAAAACGGCAGCCAGGCCAAGCTCAAATCGGATGCTGGCGTGTGCTGCAGCGCAAGAAAAGCTCAGGCATTTCTGCACATTGCCTCGCTGCCTGCGCCAAAAGTCGTATAGGGCCCATGTTTACGCGATGTTAATGCTTGGAATGCGGACCCGCGTCGTCAGACACGTGGGCAAGCATTCGTTGCGGGGGCAACGCTCAAATTCGGTGGGTGTCCCTCGCCTTCACGTCGGACCCGCCTGCGCGGGCCGGCCTAATGCAGGGGAGGGGTAACACCCATGGCTCAGCCCGACAGTAAAGCCAACGAAGAAGCCCATTGGAACAAGACCACCCGACTGATGTTCACGCATCTCGGGCTCTGGTTCTTCTTCGGCTACGTGGTCCACATGTTCGTGGTTCCGCTCAACAAGATCGTCATCCCGATCCTCGGCTTCCCGCTCGGCTTCTACATGGCCGCGCAGGGTTCGCTGATCGTATTCGTCGTCATGCTGTTCATGTTCGCAAGGCAGCAGGACAAGATCGACCGCGACCACGGCTACGCAGAAGACGATTGAGGAAGGGATTGAACAATGTCTACTCAAACAACAAGCGGCGCCGACGCTTTCTATAAGCAACTCGGCCGGATGTACGGCACCTACACGGGCGCGCTTCATCGCATTCATCGTCTCTGCTCGCGATCCTGGAACAGGTCGGCGTACCGAACAAGGTTCTCGGCTACCTGTTCGTGTTCTTCACGCTGGCGGTTTACGCCGTCATCGGCGTCATGACGCGAACGGCGCAACTCTCCGAGTATTATGTCGCCGGCCGGCGCGTGCCTGCCTTCTACAACGGCATGGCGACCGGCGCCGACTGGATGTCGGCGGCCTCCTTCGTCGGCATGGCCGGCTCGCTGTTCCTGTTCGGCTACGATGGCCTTGCCTGGGTGCTCGGCTGGACCGGCGGCTTCGTGCTGGTGTCGATCCTGGTCGGACCGTACCTGCGCAAGTTTGGCGCCTACACCGTGCCGGACTTCATGGCGTTCCGCTTCGGCGGCAACTTCGCCCGCTTCCTCGGCCGTGATCGTGCTGGTGTGCTGCTCCTTCACCTACGTGACGGCGCAGATCTACGGCACCGGCCTGATCGCTTCGCGATTCTTGGGCATGCCGTTCGAACTCGCGGTGTTCGCGGGCCTGGTCGGCATCCTGCTCTGCGCGATGCTGGGCGGCATGCGGGCGGTGACATGGACGCAGATCGCTCAATACATCGTGCTGATCATCGCCTACCTGACGCCGATCGTGATCCTGTCGACCAAGAAGTTCGGCATCCCGATTCCCGAACTCACCTACGGGGCGGCGATTGCGGAGATCACGGCACGCGAGCAGCAATTGGTGAAGGATGGCCTTGCGGTGCTGTGCACCGCCGCAAGCTGCCCGGCCGGTGACGCTCAAGCCGCACATCGAGCCGTTCATCAATTACTCGCCGCTGAACTTCTTCGGCATCATCTTCTGCATGATGGTCGGCACCGCTTCGCTGCCGCACATCCTGATGCGCTACTTCACCACCCCGTCGGTGCGTGAGGCGCGGCAGTCGGTGGCGTGGTCGCTGCTGTTCATCTTCCTCCTGTACTTCTCGGCGCCGGCCTACGCGGCGTTCTCGAAACTCGAGGTGTACACGAACATCATCGGCCGGGACTTCGACTTCAGTCCGTCCCTGGATGTTCACCTGGGGCGAGCTCGGGCTGATTCAGATCTGCGGCAAGAACGCCGCCAGCATCGACGCGATCGTCGCTGCATGTAAGTCGATCGCAAATCACCCCGGCGTCGTCCGGCTGCAGGACTTCGTGATCAATACGGACGTGATCGTGCTCTCCACCCCGGAGATCGCGGGCCTTCCGTACGTGATCTCGGGTCTGGTCGCCGCCGGCGGCCTCGCCGCCGCGCTCTCGACCGCCGACGGCCTGCTGCTGGCCATCGCCAACGCGCTCAGCCACGACATCTACTACAAGATGATCGATCCGAACGCGCCGACGATCCGCCGGCTCACCGTTGCCCGCGTGCTGCTGTTCTTCGTGGCCGTGGCATCGGCGGCGCTCGCCGCGACCAAACCGGCAGACATCCTGGCCATGGTGGGCTGGGCGTTCTCGCTGGCGATGGCCGGAAACTTCCCAGTGCTCGTCATGGGCATCTGGTGGAAGCGTGCGACCACGCAAGGAGCCATCGCCGGCATGATCGCCGGGTTCGGCCTCTGCCTGTTCTACCTGGTGGTGAGCCGGTACTACCCGCGGCTTCGGCGTGAAATACTTCGGGCATGACCTCGCTGCTCAATCCGGTCACGGGCAATCCGATGATCCCCGATCTCGCCAAGGCCATGGCGACTGCCGAACGCGATGGAATTCCTGGCCGACGCTGGCACACCCGCTGGCCAACAAGGTCGGCTGGTTCAACCTCAACAACATCAACTGCGGTTTGCTGGGGATGCCGCTCGGCTTCCTGGTCATCTACGTCGTCAGCCTGATGACGCCGGAGCCGTCGAAGGAGATGCAGGCCTTCGTCGACGAGATCCGCAAGCCGCGCGGCCGGACGGTTCTCGAAGAGAAGTCCTGATCGAGCCTCACGGTCAACGAAATGGCGGGGCCCTCCGGGGCCCCGCTCCTTTTTCGATCGACAGTCCGCGTGACGCCGGCGGCGGCGACGACACTATTCTCGCCGACAGCTCGTGCGCCGAGCGGCACCTTGAAAGCATGGAAGGGTCCAGCGTCCGTGACCGGCGTCGGCACTGCTCACCTACTGGTACTTCCACCTGCCGAATTTCATTCTGGCGGCGCTGATGTACACGTTGCTCGGCCGCGCCTTGCTCGGCCTGATCGTCGCAGCCGGATTCCGTCGAAACTACATCTGGCGATTTTTCTGCCGCATCACCGACCCGGTCGTGGCGGCGGTTGCGGCGGTGACGCCGAAGGCCGCTGCTCCAGTCATCGTCTGGTTGTTCGGCGTGGTGTGGCTGTTCTGGCTGCGCGTGGCCTGCTGCTGCTGTTCACGTTGCCGGCCCGACCCAAGGTGACGTTGAGCGCCATGGACCGCAACTGGTATTACATCGGCATCGCCTTTTTCGGCATGATCAACGGACTGTTCAACCAGCTCGCGCTGCTGTTCGCGCTGATTTATCGTCAAGGTGCTGGCGCCGGCCCTGTTGTTCGGCAGCGAGCCGTTGACGCTGATGTTTCATCGCTGATGGTTTCGACGGGGACGATCATCCTCGCGCGGCATCCCGGCGTCGCTCTACGAGCGCTTTATCGGCGCCAAGGACGACTTCGACCGAAGTATCGCTGTGGATTTGGCTGGCGGGTACCGGCTTGCTGACGATGCCAGCGATCGGCAATTTCTTCGACATCAAGCTTTAGCCGGCAAGCTCCAGCGCCTTGTTTGTTCCAAATTGCGCGCCGTTGCACGACGGCGTAAGCTGGCACGCGATGAATTGCGCCAGCCGATCTGCGGACAAGGGCAAGCGCCGTGGAACACATGCGACGCGTCGCCTACGAAACCGTGTTGCGCGCCTGCGGCTTTGGCACGCTCACGATCTTCTGCGTGATGGTCGGCATGTCCTTCATGCCGCGGCTCGCCTTCCAGGCCGGCGGCTTTCTGACCACGATGATGGCGCTCATCTTGGTCTACAAGGCCTACGAGGCGCGGACCAAAAACTATCGCCAGACCGAGATGTGGCTCTACCTCGAAAAGGACCAGCGGCCGCCCGCGAACTATGCCCAATGGGCGAGCGCCACGGTGCTGCGCGAGACCTACCTGACCTTTGCACTTTGGACTTCGGCGATCGCGATCGCGCTCTGGATCATCGCACTGATGTTCGGCCTGGCCGGCTTGTAGCGCTCAAGTGCCCTTGACCATGCCGCCCTTGTCCTGCGGCTCGCTCTGATCGCCGAGATCCTGCGAGCCCGGCAAGGTCCGAGGATCGCCGCCCTCCCCGTGCTGCTGCTGGCCGGGCTTCGGCTTTTCGCCGAGCTGCGGCTCGCGATCGTCTTTCTCTGATTTTTTGCGATCCATTCGCGCGCTCCTTGGTAGCCAGATCAACGCCTTGGGTCGGGACCTTTGCCGCTCTTGCCCTGCGCGGTGCGCTTGGTGTTGCCCTGCTTGGGATGAGGAGCGTTCAACCGCCCGTGCGGTTTGGACTTCTGAGGTTGCTTGCGGTTTTCGTGGGCGGCTCCCGGACCGCCAATCCGTTTGGCGGCGGCAGTTTTGCTCGGCATATCAAGCGCTCCGTGTTTTCTCGGCCAGTCCTTCAACGCATGCTGAAAGGAAACGTTCTGGCAGGCACAAAGGTTCAATGTGATCCCGACATTGGCAACCAGCGGGGCTGCTTGTCCGACTCCCGGGGGGCTGATAGCTCTCTGCCCGAGGTGCCGGATTAGCTCAGCGGTAGAGCAGCGGTTTTGTAAACCGAAGGTCGGGGGTTCAATCCCCTCATCCGGCACCACCGCACCATCCGCTCAGCCGGCGCAAGGTGGCGTTAACCGATCCTCGTAACGGCGGGGTGACGATTGCTCCCTACGCTACATGCACGGCCGGGTGGCGGAGAGGATACGCGAGAGGCCCGCAAACCTCCTCAAGCCTTGGTTCAATTCCAAGGCCCGGCCTCCAAAAACAAGACCCGCCCGAGGGGATCGGGCGGGTCTTCGCGTTGCCGATGCAGGGGAAGGCGGGTGTGCGTCGGTGAATGGACATTAGCTCACCCCCATTTTTCCGCTGTGACAGCCATCACAGATTTGCGCTTTGAGGCCCGACCGCTGCAGGTGACGCCGCAAAATCGGCGGTTTGCTTTGCAACCCGTAAACCGACACCTTGGGGATCGATTCCTCGTCCGGCGCAAGCGATGGCGGCTCTTTTCCCGACACAACTGACCTCGGCGTTCGCCGTGCTGTTGCTGACGGCGGCGCAAGCCGCCGCGCAGCCCACGCCGGTCAACATCGTCGCGATCGGCGCCAGCAACACCTGGGGCTGGGGCTTGACCGGCCGCAGCGCATACCCGGAGCAATTGGAGGATATGCTGCGCGCCGCGGGCTATGATGCCCGCGTGGTCAACGCCGGCGTCGTGCTGGATACCACCGCCGGGATGCTGCAGCGCGTCGACGCCGCGGTGCCCGACGGCACCCACGTCGTCATCCTGCAGCCCGGCGGCAACGACCAGCGTTTCTTCCGCAGCAACGAGCAGCGCGCCGCCAACATCGACGCGATGGTGCAGCGGATCTCCGCGCGCAAGATTCTGGTGATCGTCTATGACCCGGTGTTCCCGCCGGACTATTACCAGTGGGACCGCATCCACCTGACCGCCGAGGCACACGCCAAGATCGCCGCCGAGCTGCTGCCGCAGGTGACGCACATCATCAAGCCGAAAGAAGACAAGAAGGCGCCGGCCAAGCGCCGCTGACGGCGGGGTTCCGGCGCACGGCCGCGTTTGCTATCGTCGCCGCGCTGAACGAACGGAACCAGGAAAGAGCAATGCGCGCGATCACGCTGGATCAGGCCGTCACCGTCATCAACGAGACCTTCGCCGAGGCGAAGCGGCGCAACGCATATCCCCTCACCGCGGTGCTGCTCGACGCCGGCGGACGGATGAAGTGCGCCATGAAGCAGGACGGCGCCTCGCTGCTGCGCTTCGAAGTGTCCTACGGCAAGGCCTACGCCGCGCTCGCCATGGGCCGGCAGTCGCGCCTCGTGCTGCAGAAAGCCAAGGAGAAGCCGCTGTTCATGGATTCCTTCCTCGATCTGGCGGACGGCCCGATGTTCCTGGAAGGCGGCGGCCAGCTCATCCGCGACGACGAAGGCGAAGTGATCGGCGCCATCGCCACCACCGGCGACACCAACGAGGTCGACGACCTGTGCGCCATCGCTGGCATTCGCGCCGCCGGCTTCAAGACCGACGACGATTTCGACGCCAAGGACATGCGCCGGTTGAACATCAAGCGCGGGCCGCCGATCAAGGACCCGCAGAAGGTCGAGAGCAAGCCGCCGACCCGCCTGCCGCGCCGCGCCTAGCCGCAGTACCGTCTCCGAACAATCCGGTTCCCGAAATGGAACCGGAACCGGCGGCACACGTTGAAAGGCCAGCCACGGCCGTAAACCGCGTCAGGGCTGGCCGCTTCGCGGCCGCGCGCATTTGAACAAAGGAATACCGGCATGTCCGCCCTTATCAGCATTCTGATCACCTTTTTGGTCGTCGTTCTCGTTCTCTATCTCGTCAACATGCTGCCGCTCGACGGCCGCGCCAAGCAGATCGTGCGCGTCGTCGTCATCATCATTGGCATCATATCGCTGCTGAAATATCTCGCCGTCTTCTAGGCTGATCCCGGAGCCGCCATATGGCAACGCTTCAGCCGACGGCGCCTGCAGGCTCAGCAGACAAGACGGACAAAACTGCGCCGCCGCAGCAACGCGGACCGCGCTCGTGGCTGGAAGGCCGCCTGGCGCTGGAGACGCGCGATGCCTCGCCGCTTCCGGACGCCGCGCTGTTCTGGCGCGCAATCGCGCAGGCCGCCACCGTCTTGATGGCGATCCTGGCGTTCGGCGTCTTTCTCTTCTTTGCCGGCAAGCTGGTGGTGCCGGTCCTCGCGGCCATCGCGGTCGGGATGACGTTCGGTCCCGTGATCCGTTTCACCAAAAGCCGCGGCGTGCCCGACTGGGTGATGGCGCTCGTGGTCCTGCTGTTGCTGATCGGAGCCTTGAATGCCGCCGTCATCATGCTGGCGGGCCCGGTTACGGAATTGATGGGACGCGCGCCGGAGCTGGGCACCGCGATCAAGGAGAAGCTGCACGTGCTGGATCGTCCGCTCGCGGCGCTGTACGAGCTGCAGGCCGCGCTGGGTTTCGGCCCGACCGGGCGCGGCGTCGACGTCAGCAACTCGCGCGTCATCGAGGGAGTGGTGACGGTGGTGACGCCCGCCGCCATCCAGCTCTTGATGCAACTCGTGCTGTTTTTCGGCACCCTGTTCTTCTTCATCATCGGCCGCACCGAGTTTCGCAAGTACGCGCTCAATTGGTGCGCGTCACGCGAGTCGCGGCTGCGCGCGTTGAAGATCCTCAACGACATCGAGGACAACCTGGGCGGCTACCTCATCGTGGTGACGGCGATCAACCTATCGCTCGGCGTCGTCACGACCATCATGGCCTATCTGATCGGGCTGCCCGCGCCGCTGCTGTGGGGCGCGCTTGCCTTCGGTTTGAACTACATCCCCTACGTCGGGCCGGCGATCATGTACGTCCTGCTGTTCGTGATCGGACTGATGACTTATCCGACCATTCTCGGTGCATTGCTGCCGCCCGGTATCTTCATGGCGATTACGCTGGTCGAAGGACAGTTCCTGGCGCCGGCGATCATCGGCCGGCAGGTGCTCTCGATCCATCCGCTGTCGATCTTTCTCGGCATCGCGTTCTGGGCCTGGATGTGGGGGCCGATGGGAGCGTTCCTGGCGACGCCGATCCTGATCGCCGGCCGCGTGGTGTACGATCACGTCTATCCGCAGCAGGACCCCGACCTGCCCGGCTGACCCTCGCCTCTGCAATGGACTAGAATTCTCCTACCGTCATGACCTCGGGAGGATTGCATGCAGGACATCAGCCGCCGCCATTGGCTCGCCGGCTCGGCCGCAGCGGCTGCGCTGGCAACCGCGCCCGCGATAGCCGCGGCGCCGCCCGCCGGCGTGCAAAGCCCGGGCGTCTACCGCCAGAAGCTCGGCAGCTTCGAGGTGACCGCACTCTACGACGGCACCTGGTTCCGCAAGATCGACGAGACGTTCGTGCGCAATGCCGGTCCCGATCAGGTGAACAAGGCGCTCAGCGATTCATTCCTGCAGCCCGGCATCGTCCCGACCTCGTTCACTGCGCTGCTGGTCAACACCGGCTCGAAGCTCGTCCTGATCGATGCCGGCACCGGCGGCCAGCTCGGACCGACCACCGGGCACATGCCCGGCGCGCTTGCCGCCGCCGGCGTGAAACCCGAAGCGATCGACACCATCGCGATCTCGCATTTCCATCCCGATCACATCAACGGCATCAAGGACAAGGACGGCAAGAAGGTCTTCGCCAATGCGGAAATCCACGTACCGGCGCCGGAGTGGGCGTTCTGGATGGACGACGCCAACATGAGTGCGGCGCCCGACGCGATGCGGCCGCTGCTCCTCAACGCGCGGCGCATCTTCCGCGACATCGCAGGCGAAGTGAAGCGCTTCGAGTCCGGCGCGGAGGTGGCGCCGGGAGTCGGCACGATTCCCGCCTACGGCCACACGCCGGGACATACCGCTTTCACGGTCAACTCAGGCAACCAGTCGCTGCTCGTGCTCAGCGACACCACCAATCATCCGTGGCTGTTCGCGCGCAATCCGGAATGGCAGGGCATCTTCGACATGGACGGCCCGATGGCGGTTGCCAATCGCAAGCGCATGCTCGACCGCGCCGCCGCGGATCGCATGATGGTGCACGGTTATCACTTCCCGTTCCCGGCAACGGGCTACATCGTGAAAACCGGCACCGGATACGACGTGGTGCCGGCGATGTGGCAGCCGATGTAGGGCTGTCATCAAGGCAATTTCACCCCTGCCCGCAGCATGTAAGCACGACCCGGCTGCGGGTATGCGTTATAAACACCCAGCGCACTGTTAAACCCGAACGGAAACGGGCTGGCGACGGCGTAGTCGAAGTAGTTGGTGTCGAACAGGTTCTGAACCGAGAACGACCAGAAGAAGCGGTCGACCTCGCCGCCCAGTCTGACATCGACGAGGTAGTGCGCCGGGATCAGCGGCTGGATGTTGAGCTGATCGTTGTCCATCCGCCGGCTGCCGATGTAGCGCACCACTCCGTCGAACGTCAGCCATTGCGGCAGCACGTCCCAGGATACGGCCGCGCTGCCAGTCCAGGTCGACACCAGCGGCACGTCGTTGCCTGCCAGCGGCCCTTCGCGGAACACCGCGCGGGTGTAGGCAACGCCGCCCTTGAACCGCAGCCGCTCGTTGACGCGCAGGCTCGCCATCGTCTCGCTGCCGTAGCGGCGCGTGGGATCGAGATTGATGTTCTTGCTTTCAAAGTCCGGCAGAAAGCGGAAGTGGATCTCGTCCGTCAGCCGCATGTCATAGACGCTGGTCTGCATGTCGAACGGCCCGACGTGAATGCGAATGCCTCCTTCGTAGTCATGCGACTTCTGCGTCCGAAGCTGGAAGTTGGTGGGATCGACGCCCAAGGGCGTCGCCATGCCGACGCGCTCGTCGACGTTGGGGACCCGGAAGCTCTGCGCCATCCGGCCGAACACGGCAAAATTCGGCGTGAAGCGGTGTTCGGCCCCGACGTGGTACGCGCGGTTGTCCTGGGAGGTATCGAGCGGCAGCGGCGCCACGCCCGCCGGAAAGCAGCCGAAAAACGGATCGCAGAATGAGCCGCCCGGCGCGTCGGCATTGAATGTGCCGCTGGCGCGCAGACTGGTTCGCTGGCCCCGGAAGCCGGCCGACAGGTCGGTTGTCGGCAGCACCGACGCCATGTGCTGATAGTAGTAGCCGACCGACGACTGCATCAGGTTGTAACGGTTGATCGGCACCGCGCCGAGAAACTGCAAACGGTCGGATTCATACGAGGCCAGGTAATAGTCGATGCCGGTCGTTGCGTTCCACGGCATGCCGGCCGCAATGCCGTTGAGCCTGAGTCGCGGCGTCAGGGAGGACGTCGTCAGAACGGTGTCGACCGCGTTGAGCGGGTTCAGGGTCGCGACCGTCGGTGTCGCAAAATAGAACTGCGCCTGCTGCTTTTTCTCCCGGGTTCCGCCGTCGACGATGAGCTCCACACCGGGCGCCAGCATACGGGTGATGCCCGCGGTTGCGCTTGCGCCCTGCTTGCTCGCGAAGTCGAACGGTGTCGTCGCGCCGCGCCGGTTGGTGACGAGCTGGTTCATCCCGACCCTGGGATCGACACGCCGGGCGCCGGGCAGCCCGACGTCCTGGTCATCGCCAGAAAGATTGAGGTAAGCGCTGCCCTCCTGGACGGTGTAGCGGAAATCGCCGACCCCGCTGCGCTGCTTGTAGTCGTTGTTCTCCCGATAGCCGTCGGAGTTCATTGCCAGGCCGTAGACGCTTGCCGACCACGGCCCACTCGATCCGGTGAAAGACGCATTGCCTTCGCGCTGCTTGAACGACCCGAACGCACCCTCAAACCGCGCCTTCGGCGGCAGCCCGGCCCCCGACTTGGTCACGATATTGATGACGCCGCCGACCGCGCCGTCGCCGTAGAGCACGGCGCCACTGTTGCCGCGCGTGATTTCGATGCGCTCGATGCTGTCGCGTGGAATGGCTGCGAGGTCGACCGCGACAAGATCGAGGTCGTTGAGACGGCGGCCGTTGATGAGGATCAAGGAGTTGGATGCGGCGGCGGCGCCGAAGCCGCGCATGTCGACCGTGCTGCCAACGCCGTTCACGCCGCCGAACAGGTTGGTCACCTGAATGCCGGGCTCACGGGACAGGATGTCCTGGAGCGTCGCGCTGGGCGACCGCGCGATCTCCTCGGCGGTGATGATGGAAGTCGAGGTGCCGACGATGCCCTGGCCGAGCCGGCTCGACGTCACGTCAATTCCGGGGAGCGGAATGGTCTGCTGCGCCTGCGCGGAGGCGGCGAAAATTCCCGCGAAGGCGGTGGTGACGGCCAATGGCGCGGCGAAACGGCGTGCTGATGAAGCCCCCATGACAAACTCCTTCGTTCGCGCCCGTCATCCAGGGACGAGCGTGTCGGTGAGACCAAGTCCGACGCGAAGGCACGCAAGCGTTGAGACGCGCTGTGGCGTCCGACGTTTGCCTGCGGAAATCGTGGGGTGCTTTCCGTCACCTCACGGCATTCGCATCGGCATGACGTCACCGCTGCGAACAGCCGCTCCGTATGGACGCCCCGCCCACCGGTTGGGTGACAGCGCTGGCAGGTCTCCTGGCTCGCGGGTCGCTGTCTGCGTCCGGCCTTCCCGGTTGCCCAGTGGCCAATTTGGACGCGGACTCGCCGCTTACAGTTGCGGGGGCAGCCACGGATTGCTGCAACGCGCAGTCTCCGTGTTCCCTCTTTCCTCCTCGACTTGCGTCGAGGAACCAGCGCGCCGGAATGGTCCCTTGCTCCCGAGGCCAAGTCAAGCGGCAGATCGAAAGCGGTCCACACGGCGAGTTGATCGGACCACGCGAAATAACGGCTGGGCGATGTTGTTCTGGATTCCGGATCGGCTAATCTTGAGGCGGATCACCGCCGCCCGTCCGGAGGACAGCATGAACGCCATTTTCCGCGTATCCGCCCTGCTCGCAGCCGCGCTGCTGGTCGCGCCGAAACCGGCTGTTGCAGCCGACACCAACACGCCGAGCTCGCCACCGCAGAGCCAGTCCCAGAAGCCGGCCGACTCCAAGAAGAAAAAGCCGGCCGCGAAGAAACAGGACAAGAAGTCCGAGCAACAGTTCATCGACGGCTACAGGGCCGCGCATACGATGATCTACCAGGACAACGACTTCACCGGCGGCATCGCCAAGCTGCGCTCGCTCGGCCAGGACGATCATCCCGACGTCGCCAACCTGATCGGCTTCTCGAGCCGCAAGCTGGGCCGTTACGACGACGCCAAGCTCTGGTACGAAAGGGCGCTGGCCGCCAATCCGGGCCACACCCTCACCTGGTCCTACTACGGCATGTGGCACGCCGAGCAGGGCAACCTGCTCAAGGCGCGGGATCACCTGACCAAGGTGGCGTCGATCTGCGGCACCGACTGCCGCGAATACGTGATGCTCAAGGAAGTGATCGAAGGCACGCGCGCCTACTGATCGGCCGAGCGGCATCGAACAACCGGCGCGCGGGCGAGCCAGTCTCGCCCGCAGCCATAAGGGGAGGACCGCCGTGGCCCGTCGCGCCGTCATCGCGTCTGCAATCGCCATCGCCTGCCTGACAGGCTCGCCCGCCGCCCGCGCCGCGGACGTGCTGCATGTCGCCAACGTCTCGCGCACCTTGTTCAGCCTGCCGCTTTGGGTCGCGCAGCGTCAGGGATTCATGAAGGACGAAGGACTCGAAACCACCAGCCACATCCTCGACAATGCCGAGAAGATCAACGCAGCGCTGCGGTCGGGCGAAATGCAGATCGCGATGGGCACGCCCGAGGCGGTGGTCATCGACGCCTATCAGGGCGGTACGCTGCGCATCATCGCCGGCAACACCGGCCGGCTGCCGCATTTCATCATCACCAAACCTGAGATCAAGACGCTTGCCCAGTTGCGCGGCGCCAATATCGGCATCCTGTCGGAGAAGGAAGGCTCGACCTACGTCGTGCAGGACATCGCCAAGGCGATCGGACTGACGCCGGCCGATTACAAGATGACCGCGGTGGGCGGCGCGCCGACCCGCTGGCGTCTCCTCAAGGAAGGCAAGATCGACGCCGGGCTGCAGCCGTTCCCGCTGAGCTACGAGGCCGAGGCTGCCGGCTTCAACAATCTCGGCTCGGTGATCCCGTTCGTGCCGGACTGGCAGTTCACCACCATCAATGTCGACCGGAAGTGGGCAGAGAGCAATCGTGACGTCGTGGTGCGGTTCCTGCGCGCCGTGCAGCGCGGGCGCGATTTCATGAACACCAACCGCGCCGAGGTGGCGCAGATCGCAGCGTTGGAATTGCGCACCACAGTCGAGCTCGCCAACCGCGCGCTGGGCGACATGGAGAAGCTCGCGATCCTCGATCCGCAGCTCGGCATCAACGAGCGCGGCATGGCCAAAGTGTTCGACACGCTGCAGAAGTCCGGCGACATCGCCGCGGACAAGACGTTCGATCTCAACGTCGTCACCGACCTCAGCTACTGGCAGCAGAGCCGGAAAAAATAGCGATCAAGCCGGCCCGGTCTCGGCCAGGATCCAGCGGAAGTAACTTTGCTCCACGGCTTCGATCGGCATCACCAGGATGGCCGGCGTCGTATAGGAGTGCATCGCCTTGACAGCCGTCTCCACCGCACTCGCCAGTGAGGCGCGGGTCTTGACGATCATCACCGCCTCCTCGCCGCGCTCCACTTTTCCCTCCCACCTGTAGAGCGACACCATGCTGGGCAGTATGTTCACGCAGGCCGCCAGACGCCGCTCGACCAGCGCGCCGCCGGCTTGCTCCGCCTCGACAGCCGAGGCCCAAGTCGTATAGACGAACACCGCCCGTTCCATGTCCCTATCCCTTTGGCGCCCATGAGCAAAAAGCCCGGTCGAAAGCCCATATACGAACGGATCGCGTTCGTGGCGAGCCCCGTCGCCGAGGCGCGCAAGGCCATGGCGCGGCTGATCAAGCGCTATGGCAACGTTGCGCCGGAAAAGGCCGACGTGGTGGTGGCGCTGGGCGGTGACGGCCTCATGCTGCGCAGCCTGCGCACCCTGATGCACACCGGCAAGCCGATCTACGGCATGCACCGCGGCACTGTCGGCTTCCTGATGAACGAATACCGCGACGCCAATCTCAAGGAGCGGATCGCCGCCGCCGAGACGACCGTCATCCACCCGTTGGTGATGCGGGCGCGCAACGGCCGCGGCAGCGTCAAGCAGCACTACGCCATCAACGAAGTCTCGCTGTTCCGCCAGACCAATCAGGTCGCGCGGCTGACCATTCTGGTCGACGGCCAGGAGCGGCTCGCCGAACTGATGGGCGACGGCGTGCTGGTGGCGACGCCGGCCGGCTCCACCGCCTACAATCTTTCGGCGCAGGGGCCGATCGTCCCGATCGACGCGCCGCTGCTCGCGCTCACCGCGATCAGCCCGTTCCGCCCGCGCCGCTGGCGCGGCGCGCTGCTCCCCAACACGGCGACCGTCACCATCAAAGTGATCGATCCCGCCAAGCGCCCGGTTGCGGCCGTCGCCGACCACGAAGAGGTGCGTGACGTGCGCGAGGTCGAAATCCGGATGGACCACATGATCTCGATGAGGATGCTGTTCGACCCCGGCCACAGCCTGGACGAGCGCATCCTGCGCGAGCAGTTCGGATACTGAGCATGGCGCGGCGCAAGCGCATCGCGGCAAAGCCGCTCACCATCGCGCGCTCCGGCCATCTCTACGCCGGCGGCACGATCGACCGCTCCTCGAAGGCTCGCCGATGGTCGGGCAGATGTATGCGGAATTCTGGATTCCGCAGAAACTGCGCTGCCCCTATCCGGTGGTGATGATCCACGGCAACTGGCAGACCGGCACCAACTTCACCGGCACCCCGGACGGCCGCGAGGGCTGGGCGCAATATTTCCTGCGCCGCGGCTACGCCGTCTATGTCGCGGACCAGGTGGCGCGCGGACGCTCGCCACACTTCTCGATGTCGCAAGGGGTGGTCAGTGTGGCCGACCTCGGCCGCACCGAGCGCCGCTTCACCGCGCCCAAGAGCTCCGGCCTGTGGCCGCAGGCGAAGCGCCACACCCAATGGCCGGGTAGCGGCAAGGCCGGCGACAAATATTTCGATGCGTTCTACGCGACGCAATTTCCCTCGCTGGTCGACGGCGAGAAGTCGCAGGAGATCAACCGCGACGCCGCGGCCGCGCTGCTCGACAAGATCGGTCCCGCCATCGTGCTGACGCACTCGCAATCGGGCGCCTATGGCTGGCTGATCGCCGATGCGCGGCCCAAGCTGGTGAAGGCGCTCATCTCGATCGAGCCCAACGGGCCGCCGGTTTACGAATCCTCCTTCAAGGGCCCGCCGGACTGGTTCGAGGATATCGGGCGGCGCAAGACCTATGGCCTCGGCTTCGTTCCGCTGACATACGATCCGCCGCTCAAGCCCGGCGAAGAGCTTGCGTTCGTGCGCCAGCACAGGCCCGACGCAGCAGACCTGGTGCGCGGCTGGCTGCAGGCCGAGCCCGCGCGCAAGCTGCCCAACCTGGCGAAGATCCCGATGCTGATCGTGGCGGCGGAGTCCTCCTACCACGCGGCGTTCGATCACTGCACCGCGGCCTACCTCAAGCAGGCCGGCGTGCCCGTCACATTCCTGCGGCTCGAGGATGCGGGCATCCGCGGCAACGGCCACATGATGATGCTGGAGAAGAACAGCGACGAGATCGCCGGCGTGCTGGTGGACTGGTTGAAGAAGGCACTGGCCAAGAAGCCGGCCCGCCGCAAGCGCTGAGTTACGCCACGCGCTTACGTTTGGCCGCCGGTCGCTTGGCTTTGGCCGATGATCTTGTCGCCGCAACCTTCTTCTTCGCCGACTTCTTGCTGCCCCACAGCTCTTTGGTGGCGAGCCTTGCGCCTTCGACCAGTGCCTGCAATTTCGCCCACATGATGCTGGGATGAACGCGCCGGTAGAACGGTCCCTGCGCGAAGCCGCAGTCGGTCGACGCCAGCACGTTCTCGCGCCCGACCAGCTTGGCGAGCCGCACGATGCGCTGCTGGACCAGCTCCGGGTGCTCGACGATGTTGGTGGCGTGGCTGATGACGCCGGGGATCAGCGCCACATCCTTCGGCAGCTTCACATCCTCCCACACCCTCCATTCGTGCTCATGACGCGGATTGGCGCCCTCAATCACGAACGCGCCGACCTTCAGCTTGAGGATCAGGTTGACGATGGTCTTGAGCGGAATGTCCGTGGTGTGCGGCCCTGGCCAACTCCCCCAGCACACGTGATAGCGGATCTTTTCGCGCGGCAGGCCCTTGATCGCCTCGTTGAGGATTTCGACGTGGCGCGCCACCCACTTGAGGTAATCCTGCAGCGATCCCGGCGGCACCATGCGGTCGAACGTGACCGCGGTGCGCGCATCATCAAGCTGCACCAGCAGGCCATTGTCGATGATCTGCTTGTATTCGTCGCGCATCGCGGCCCGATCGCCGCCAGCACCTCTTCGTCGTTCCTGTAATACTCGTTCTTGCGGTCCGGGATGACGCTCGCCGGCGCCGCCACCGGCAGGAAGCCTTCCGTCACCTTCACCTTCGCCAGCGCCGCTTTGAAGTTGTCGATGTCCTTCTGCAACAACGCCTGGCCGGTGTAGTTGATCGGCGCCGACCACGACCAAGTCCATCGTGGTCGCCACCTGCTCTTGCGCGTCGAGCTCGGCGTAGAAATCCGAAAAGCGGCTGCGGTCGGCACCCCGCGCGAAGGTGTTGCCGGCCTTGAACGGCCGGCGCTCGAAGCCGCCAAGGCGGTCGAGCACGTATTGCGACCAGGAGATACGACTTGCCGAATTCACCGTCGCTGATGACGTCGAGGCCGCACTTCGGCCTGCTTCTTCACGACCTGCGGCCACCGTATCCTTCAGGGTGCGGGCGTAGGCCGCCTCGTCGTAGGGCTGGCCGGCCTGCTTGGCGCGCAGGAACTCCTGCAGCTCGGGCGGCCGGATCAGGCTGCCGACATGGGTGGTGAGAATGCGGTCCGTGCTGAGCTTCATGGTGTTCCGTTTTGCGACGTCTGATCGGCAACCGTTATCAGGTCGAGACGACAATGCAAATGCAGGCCTCGCATGGGTTTTCGGCCCATCGGGCCCCCAATGGCGCCGCGGGCAGGGCCCGTGAAAAGACCGCGAT
Organism: uncultured Alphaproteobacteria bacterium; assembly: GCA_963711955.1. Lineage (GTDB taxonomy): Bacteria > Pseudomonadota > Alphaproteobacteria > Rhizobiales > Xanthobacteraceae > Z2-YC6860. Next base: position 21,478 of record CAVQGC010000023.1, read on the forward strand.
CCTAAACCGTTCCTTAACGGCGAAAATTTACCGTCGAACAGGGGTGGACCGGACAGAAAGACCGGAGCCTGCGGGGCTGAATGGTTCGCATCGATTTCAACCGTCTGCGTTTTCTCGTCATCGACGACAACGCGCACATGCGTCGGATCATCCGCACGCTGCTGCACGGCTTCGGCGCGCGCGAGGTTTACGAGGCGGAGGACGGCGCTGCCGGCCTCGACGCATTCACTCACTATCGTCCCCGACATCGTGCTGACCGACTGGGCGATGCCGGTCTTCGACGGCCTCGAGCTGGCGCAGATGATCCGGCAGCCCGGCGCCAACGCCAATCCGTTCGCGCCGATCATCATGGTCACCGGCCATACCGAAAAGGCCCGCGTGACCGCCGCCCGCGACGCCGGCATCACCGAATTCCTGGCCAAGCCGATCTCCGCCAAGGCGCTGTACCAGCGCGTGGTCAACGTGGTGGCCAACCCGCGGCCGTTCATCAAGACCAAGACCTATTTCGGCCCGGACCGGCGCCGCAACGTCAATCCGAACTACGTCGGTCCCGAACGCCGCAAGGGCGGCAAGGCCGACGTCATCCGCCAGCAGTCGCTGCTCGACAAAGCCAAGGCCATCGTTGACCTGATTCTGGAGTATCGCGGAATGAACGACCCCGAAGCGCAAAAGCCTGACATCGTCACCTACGGCGACCACGAGATCATCACGCCGGACACCAGCAAGCTGCGCAAGCTGGTGCGACCGGCCGCGCCGGGCGACAAGATCCGGTGGCACGCGCCGAGCAGGCGCTGGCGCAGATCTCCGGCGAGTTCGCCGAGCTGGATGAATGAGGAGTGCGAGCGGCTCGATGCCGCGCGCCGCAAGGTCAAGGAAACCGGCCTGAACAAAGTGGCGACGACAGGAACTGTTCCTTGTCCGCCCACGACGTGAAGGGCGATTCCGGCACCTTCGGCTTCCCGCCGTGGCCGCCCGCCGCCGACAGCCTGTGCCGGCTGCTCGAGCATACGCCCGACCTGTCCCGCATTCCGCTGGCGATCGTCGACCAGCATGTCGATGCGGTGCGCGCCATCGTGCGTGAATATGCCCGCGCGTGACATTAAGGAGATCGCGCGGGTCCTGACCTTGAAGCTGCGCCAGGTCACGGACGAGTTCCTGGCCGCCGAAAACAAGCACCGGCCGGAGTATCTCAAGGCGATATTGAGCCCGGCGCTGGCGCCCGGCGAGCAGTTCTGATCGCGTGACAGCGTTCGCCGCCGGCTTATGCCGCGATCCGGCGATCGTCGGCGAACTCCCTGATCGCTCCGTAGCCGACCAGGTCATCGCAGAACATCCGCGCTTCTTCGCGCGCAGCTTCGGCCTCGAAGCGGCGCAACAGCGTCAGCAGCGGCTCGACGTCATCGATCGCTGCGGTCTCGCAGCGGGTGAGCACGCGCTCGATGATCCGGCGCTTGAGCCGGCTCGCATCGCCCGGCTCGCCCATGAAGCCCTCCTCCTGCATGGCCTGGATCGCCTCGCGGAAGATCGGATAGGTCGAAGTCGGCAGACCCGCCTTCTCATAGACAGCGCGGAAGCCGAAACCCCGGCGGTCGTGAACGATCCCGACGATGCGGGCGAGCGACATGCCGGTCAGGTCGGCCAGCGCCTCCTCGAACAGCGCAAGGTTGCCGGACAGCAAAGCGCGCAGCACAAGTCCCGCGGTAAACTGGCCGCTGTCGCGCAGATGGCGGATCAGCGGGCCCATCTCGCCGCTGTGGGTGTCGGCTGCGACCGCAATGGTGGCCTTCTCGCAGGCTTCCTTGGTGATCTTCTGGGCACGGTCGCCGGCCAGCCATTCGCGCGAGGTGACGAAGTCGGCCAGCGTCTGCGAGAGCTTGGCAACCAGCGCCTGCCGCGTCGGCGCCGAAAGGTCGTCACGCGCCAGCAGAACGTCACGGATGACGGCCAGGTGGCCGTGCCGCGCAACGATACGGTCGAGCGAGAACGACACCAGCTCGGCGTCCGGGTTTTCCAGCGCCACCAGGCAGGATTCGGCGCAGCCGACCTCGGCAATTGCGGCAGACACCGACGGCGGCAATCCTGCGCGGCCGGCGACCGCGACCTGCCGGGCCGGATCGCCGGTCGCGACTGCGTCGACCAGATCGGTTTCGAGGAAGAGCGGCGAGCGCTCCAGCAAGGGCAACGCCACATCGGGCTGGTCGCTGGCCAGCGCGTGGACGATGGTCGGCGGCGCCGCTTCACTCGCGGCGAATGCCGCGGCCAGCGCCTGGCGGACCAACGGCGACGGATCGTCGAGCAGCATGATCATGGCGCCTTCGGCGGCGGCCCGGTCGTTGTCCGAAAGGTCCGAGTAAAGGTAAGCGCGGGCCAGGGCACTGGTGGCTTCGGCGCGCTCGCCGGGAGGAGCGGTACGCAACCAGTGAAGAAACTGACGAACGATCATGACGACTACCGACACGCTCGGCCGCGGAATAAGCGCCGCGGGGCCGGCGTACGAGCGCCGACAGTGCTGACGCTACACGCAGACGTTTAAGAAAACGTTCACCATAACTATTCAGGCAGGTTGCCGAATTGTTAACGGCGTTCAGACGCCACCGCGGAACAGCGCGCGCGTGTCGGTGGCCTGATCCTGGAACAGGCGCATCGCCTCGCCAATGCGGGCCGGCGTCGCCACGATCTGTTGCGGCTGCGCCGCCGGCTCGCTCACCGGCGTCGGCGCGGACCACAGCGCGCTCACCACCGGCGCAACGGCTTCCCGGCTGTTGCGGAACAGTCCGTGGAACACCGGTCCGGTTTCGGCCTGCCGCGCCAATGGCGCGTTGAGCTGCTCGGCCGCGGCATAAGCACTGGTCAGTTCGGCCGTGTCCGGCGCAAACGCCGGCCGTTGCGGCGCAACCGATGGCTGTGGCGGCGGCAACCTGCTCGACGCAGCAACCGGCTTGGCGGCCGGCGCAGGCTGCTCGTTGCGCGCCACGGCGTAGCGGCTGACCAGTGTGCGATACACCTCAGAGACGCTGCGCGGCCGCCCCTTGTCGTAGAAGATCGAGGGATTGGACCTCGCCGGGCCCGGGAATGCTTCGTCGGCGCGCTGGGCGGGTCTGGATTCGGCGAGCGAAATCAGCCGGCCTGCGCCGTTCGACCCTAGGAAGTGCGCGACGTAAAGCTCGCCCTCGGTGGCATTGCGGCCGAGACGCCCGGCAAGCTTGCCGGCGTTCTCCTTGGTGTAGGCGGCGGCCATCACGGCGTTGGCGGTCGGATCGTTGCGCAGCTTCATGATCCGGTCGGTGAGCCGCGGATCGCTCACCATGTACTGCCCGGACGGCCCACGGTCGATTGCGTCCGCGACTTTGCCATAGCCGAGTGCCGGGCCTTGCTCCTTGAGCGTGGCGAGCCAGGTCTGCTCGATGAACTGGAACAGGCCCCGGGCCGATGACGTCGGTGCCGCGGCGCCGGGATTGAATCGGGATTCGACCTGGGCGGTGGCGACCAGATATTGGAAATTGGTGCCGGTGACCCGCGATGCATGGCGGATCGCGCCGGTTACTGCGGCATTGGTGCCCGCGGCTTCGACCGCCATGCAATGAGCCCTTTGCCGGGCGAAAATCGGGCCCGGCAGGCGAACTGTGGGCGAGTATGGTAAATGGAACCTTAAAGATGGCGCAGGAGGGACGACCGATGGCCACGACGACCCAGGATGTGAACCGGCACAAGCGCGGCGGCCTGTATTTCGAGGGCTTCACGATCGGCGAGGTGTTCGAGCATCGTTACACCCGCACCGTGACGCAGATGGACAACATGTTGTTCTCCAACATGACGCTCAATCCACAGCCGTTGCACATCGACCGGCATTTCTGCGAGCAGGAGACGGAATGGGGTCAGCCGTTGATGAACTCGCTGTTCACGCTCGGCCTGATGATCGGGATTTCGGTGTCCGACGTGTCCAACGGCACAACCATTGCCAATCTCGGCATGGTGGACACCAAGTTCCCGCATCCGCTGTTCGAGGGCGATACCGTGCATTGCACCACCGAAGTGCTTGGCAAGCGCGAATCGAAATCGAAGCCCGGCGCGGGGATCGTCGAGCTGCTTCATCGCGCCTACAACCAGGACAACAAGCTGGTGGCGGAATGCCGCCGCCAGGCCTTCATCCGGATGCGGCCGGCGTAACCCGCCGCGTTCCGTGCCATACCACCGACGCTTTTGACGGGAGCATCGCATGAACATGAACAAGACAATCGGAGCCGCAGCTTTGCTGATCGCTGCCATCGCTGCGCCGGTGAATGAATCGCGCGCGCAGGACGTGCTGGGCGGCGCGCTGCTGGGTGGCGCGGCGGGAGCGCTTCTTGGCGGCGCAATCGGCGGCGGCCGGGGCGCAGCGATCGGCGCCATCATCGGCAGCGGCACCGGTGCGGTGATCGCCGCGGAAGGCGAGCGCCGCAACGGCTATTACTATCACAACAACGGCTGCTACGCGCAGCGCCCGGATGGTTCGTACGTCGTGGTGTCGCCGGCCTATTGCGGGCCCGCACCGGCCCCGGCCCATGCGCCGCCGCCGCGCGCCGTGGTCGGCGATGCGGTCGCTTACTGCATGCAGCGCTACCGCTCGTACGATCCGGCGTCGGGCACCTACATGGGGTTCGACGGCATCAGGCGGGCGTGCCCGTAGGCCGGCGCGCCGCGCGATCGAGGAAATCCTCGAGCGCGGTGATGCAGGTTCGGTCCCGATAGATGCGGTGCTTGCTGTCCGCGATCTTGCGGCGGACGGCCTGCCGTTTCGCCGGGTCGGCGCCGAGCGAAACGGCCATCGAGACATAGTCGTCCAGCGTTTGCGCAATCGTCTCTGTGACACCCATCATCTCCAGGATCGCCGCGCTGTGACGGCCGCGCATCAGCGCGCCCGGCGTCGTCACGATGGGCAGATCATGCGCCAGGCTTTCCATCGTCGAATTGCAGCCCGACCAGCCGATGCTGTCGAGGAAGATGTCGCATTGGCCCATCGCCGCGATGAATTTGCCGAGATCGAGCCGCGGCAGGAACACGCAATACTCCGCGGCCCGCAATCCGATTGCAGCAAAGGCGCGGTCGAGCCGCTGCTGAAATAGCTCGGTGATCCGCCCTGATTCCGAATGGCGGATGAACACGAATTGGCAGTTGCCCAGTTCCTTGGCGATGCGCGCAAAGACACCATCGAACTGCGGCAGGTACTTGTAGAGCGACTGGCCGCACCAGAACGCGACCGCGTCGGGCCGCAAACCGAACTGCGCGCGACTGATCGGCGGCCCGCCGCCCGCCGGCTCGCAATAGACCGACAGGTTCGGCAGCCGCACCAACCGCTCCGTGTAGTGCGCTTGCGCGTCCGGCGGCTCCATCAGGTCGCTGCTGAGAAAATAGTCGATGGTGGGCAGGCCGCTGGTCTCCGGATGGCCCCATGACGCGCACTGCACCGGGGCCAGACGCTGCGCGGCGAGCGTGCAGGACACGTGCTCCATCGACAGACCGGGATAGATCAGAACATGCGGAGCATCGGTCAGGATCGCGTGGCGCCAGCCCTCCGCCGATAGCTGCCGATGCACGAACGTGTGGCACAAGCCGGCTGCCACGTCGGTCTCGGCGTCGCGGACGCCACCGACGTGGTAGCCAAAGATCTGGAATCGCCTGCGATCGAGCTGGCTGAGCCAGCCCTTGATCGGGATTTTCCAGTTGGAGTGCTGGTAGAAGAAGCCGCTGACGATGCCGACGCGCACCGGCTCGTGCGGTGCGGGCGCAGGCGGCAGCGCCGCCGCGGGAAAGGCGTGCGCGGCGATGCGGCTGCTGAGTGCGCCATAGAGGCTGCGCAGTTCGCGACCGTCATAACCCTGATAGGCGAGATTGAACGGCTGGTTGACCGCCACCGCATTCGGCAGATTGCCCGGCACGCGGCCGGCTTCCACGTCTGCAGCGAGCGCACGCAATTCGCGCTCGAACGCCGCGCGCTGCCGGATAACGTCCGCCTCGTCCTCGTAGATGATGGGTAACTCGGCGAAGCACGCGGCAACGCGCGCTTCGGCATGGCTTGGCTGCGCCGCGACCGCCCGCCGATGGCTCGCCGCCGCCTCGCCGGCGCGGTTGAGCTTGCTCAGCACCCGGCCGCGGTTGTAGAGCGCGCCGGTGTAGCTGGGATCGATCGCTACCGCGCGATCGAGGTCCGCCAGCGCCTCGTCGTAGCGGTTGAGCGAGCGCAGCACGCCGCTGCGGTTGTTGAGTGCTTCGGCGTAGCGCGGATTAAGTGCGAGCGCGCGATCGTAGCTCGCCAGCGCCTCCTCGTTCCGACCGAGCACCGCCAGCAGGATGCCGCGATTGCTGTGCGCCTGCGCGTAGTCCGGCCGCAGCGCCAGCGCGCGGTCGAAGCTTGCCAGCGCCTCGCCCCCGCGGCCAAGGGTATGCAGCAGATTGCCCATGGCAAAATGCGCCTCCGGATAGTCTGGCGCGATTTCGAGCGCGCGGCGATAGCCGGCCAGCGCATCGTCGCTGCGGCCGATCGCGGCCAACGCTGCGCCGCGGCTCATGTGCGCCTCGGCGAGCTTGGGCTGCAGCGCAATGGCCTCCTCGAAGCGATGCAGCGCCTCGTCGCGGCGGCCCAGCGCGTTGAGCACACGCCCGTGGTTGAGCAGCGTGATCGGGGACCGCGCTCCAGCGCTTGTCCCGGCCGCGAGGATTTCCGCGTAGAGCCGCTCCGCTTCGGCGAGCTTGCCTTGCTGATGCAGTTGCAGAGCCTTCGCCAGCGCCGGCGGCACATCGGGCGGTTTGGCGTTTGGCGGCATGTCCCGGTGTAGGCCAGCGTCCGGGAGGCGTCCAGAACAACCAAATCTTTTGCTTGCCGCAGGCCGCCGTTGAGTATGATCCCATCCACACGGCGATTGCGGAAAAGGAACCCGATGCGCTCCCTGCTCTTCATCCCCGGCGACAGCCCGCGCAAGCTTGAAAAGGGCATCGGCAGCGGCGCCGACGCGCTGCTGCTCGATCTCGAGGATTCGATTTCGCCGGAACGCAAGATCGAGGCGCGGGCAACCACAGTGGCGTTCCTGAAGGACGCGCGCGCCGCCAAGAACCGCCCTCGGCTCTATGTACGCATCAACGGCTTTGCCACTGGACTGACCGACGACGACCTTGACGCGGTGGTCGCCGGCCATCCGGACGGCATCATGTTCCCCAAGGCCGAAGGCGGCGCGGCGGTCACCCATTGCGACGCCAAGATCACCGCCCGCGAGGCGATCCACGGCCTGCCTGACGGCGCGCTCGACATCATCGCGATCGCCACCGAGACCGCGCAGGCGATCTTCCTCGCCGGCACCTACGGCGGATCGAGCAAGCGCCTTAAGGCGTTGACCTGGGGCGCGGAAGACCTCTCGGTCGAGCTCGGCGCCGAGGCGAACCGCGACAAAGACGGCCATTTCCTCGATCCGTATCGCCTCGCCCGCAGCCTGTGCCTCGCCGGCGCCGGAGCCGCTCAGGTGCAGGCGATCGATACCGTCTATATCGACTTCCGCAACGAGGCTGGCTTCCGCCGCGAATGCGAGGAGGCGCGCCGCGACGGCTTCACCGGCAAGATGCTGATCCATCCGGCGCAGGTCGCGGCCTGCAACGAGGTGTTCACGCCGACGCCGGAGGCGATCAAGAGGGCCGAAGCCGTGGTCGCCGCGTTCGCCGCCAATCCCGGCGCCGGCACGGTCGGCATCGGCGGCGTGATGTTCGACCGTCCGCACCTGGAGCGGGCGCGGCAATTGCTGGCGCGCAGCAAAGCAGTTTGATGCAAGCTAATAGTCGCGGTCGCCCTGAAACCATTCGGGAGATTCGGCAGCTTCATCCCATACCGCCGTTTTGATCGAGCCCATCAAATCCGGGCAGTCGAAATTCCGCGACCCGCACGATGTTTTGCATTGGATTCGAAATTGCGCCGCATCGAAGTCCAGCGCGCTCTGATCGGTGGCGGCACTGGAAAATCGAGCCGGCAATTCACAGGTCTGACAGGTGACAATCGCCAACATGGAAAACCATCATCCGATTTGATCGAGCATCAGCTTTGTGGCTTGAGCAGGCTTTCGACTATTTGGCCTTCTTGGAGAACCGTGAACTCGATTGCAAATCCCCCGGTAAACTTGCGCACCACGCGGCCGAACACCGTTCCGAGCTTGATCACCGTACCGATCGGAGGCTCCAGGTCGGAGATCACTCCGGCGCCGGAAACCGAATAGTCGATGATCTGGCATGGAGCCATTGCGCCGTTCGACTGCCTCACTGCAGAATCCGGGTTCGCGGGCGTAAAGCGCTTGTGGCGCCTGCCGTCCGCCGTGTGCTTGTTCGCCATCCACGCGATCTTGCCGGCAACCTTGTTGCGGTCCTCCGCGGTCCCAACGATCCTCATGACCAAGGCACGCCTTCCAATTCGAATGATCGGCCCTTCGAATTTTCCCAGCGTGTCGAAATGGACCTTGACCCATTCTCCGATGTTTCCCCTCACCGGCGCGGCAATCTCGAGGGCGTGCGGCGTCATCTTCTGCAGGCGGCAGGTGAAAGCCCGCGGATTGCCATCCGCATCGCACCAGCTAGCGAGCGTATATTGCCCCTCCAGGCCCACGACCTTGCGCTCGTCGATGGCTTTATCGTCCGTCCGGCTCTGTGATTCGACAAAAACGATGTCGTCCGCGGCGGCACCGACTGTTTCTTTCGACATTTTACTCACCCCGCTTTCCGGCGCTGATCGAGGTATGCCGTGGGCCTGAATGCCCGAACGAGGTCCTTGTCGAGTTTTGGGCCCATGTCGACCAGGATCTGATACGCGTTCTCGTTCGACAACGGCGGCTTGTAGGAGCGCTTTTCAATGAGCGCGCCGAAGATGTCGGCGATGGTCATAATGCGAACGAGGTCGGCAATTTCGTTGCCCTGGAGACCGTGCGGATAGCCGGAGCCGTCGAGCAATTCATGATGATGCAGCACCATGTCAATCATCTCCGGCGCGAGCCCCGCATCCTTCCCCAGCGCGCCGACCCCGAGCTCCGGATGCTGGCGCATCACGGCCAGTTCGTCCTGATCGAGCGGGCCGGGCTTCTCCAGGATGGCAAGCGGGATACGCGCCTTGCCGACGTCGTGAAGCATCCCGGCGATCGACAGCCGACGCCGGTCGGCTGACGACAGACCGATATTCTGACCGAACGCCACCGCCAATCCCGTCACCAGCATGCAATGCTGATAGGTCTGGCTGTGATGTTTTCGAACGGTTTCGATCCAGGTCTCGAGCCCGTGCTTGTCGAGCTCGCCGACGACCGCATCGCCGGCGGAGTTGACTGCGACCGGATCGATTGCCTGGCCGAGGCAGGCGGCGGAAAAGATGCTTTGCAGCGTTTCAAGCGCCGCGCCTACGCCTGGCGATTCCTGAACCGGAAACGCTTTTGCGTCGCCGGCCAGCGTCGCGAAATCTCCGAACAGCGTCGTCAGCAGTTCTTGACCGTCGAGCGGGCGAGACACCACGTGCGTGGCGCCGACCGCATAGGCTTGCGTGACTTCGATGCGCGATGCCGTATCGATAACGAAAATTGCCTTGCCATCTTTCGGCCTGCGCTTAAGCCATTGCTTGATTTCCACGACATGCGAGGTTTCTCGCAGGCCCATGTTTATGACTGTGAACTGCTCGGGTTTTTGATCCCGAATCCGATCGAAACTCAGAAACAGGATATCGAAAACACCGGCCAAATCCGTGCGCAGGGCGCCCGATTGAGTTGCAGTCTCGCTAAGGACGCAAAGTCTGTGCATCGCACGACTTCCACCGTGTTGATTTCCGCTTTCAACGGCCGCTTGGTTTCAACGCCCGCAATTTCACAAATAAAACAAGGGTCTTTTGATGATATGCAACTCAGGATAATAGACTGTTAACTCGGGGTTGTGCTGCTCGGCTGCTCAGGGCCGGCGTGGGAAGACAGTTCGGCACAACGCCGGCAGCTACAAACTGGCAAAAGCGCGTTGATAATAGGACAGATCGACGTAACTCTCCGGCGACCTCAGCGCGCTGCCGGTGAAGTCCGCGCGCAGCTTCAGCATATTGGCGAAGCCGACGCGATCGAGTGCGGCGTCCCTGGCGAAACCGGTGTCGGGATCGGCGGCGATCACATAAGTCTGCACAGCCAAATCGCGCGATAGGCTCAATCGCTCAGCGTAAAGCGCAACGGCTGCCACTCGATTGTCGGGGTCGAGGGCCCATCTCAATCCTTCGATACAAGCGGCGAGATAGGCGGCCAGCAACGGGGCGTTTGCGTTGGCCCATGAGCGAAGCACATAAGGCACCGTGCCCTGATACGGCCCGATCGCATCAACGACCGCGCCCAGATCCTTCAATCCGGCGCGCCGGGCGTGGAACAGGTTCGGCGGATTGAGGATCGCTGCCGCCATCATGTTGTGGTCGCGCATCGCCTCGAAGCGGCGAACCGGCGCGCCGGCCTCGTGGACGGAGTAGTCGCCCCTGTTCAAGCCGTGACGCTTCAGGATTTCATAGAGCACGAACGACCAGCCGGTGCCGGCGACGTCCGCCACCATCGTCTTGCCGCGCAGATCGGCAAGCGACCTGATCTCCGGCTGCACGATCAGGTGGTTGAAGCCGTTGTCGCCGCCCGCCACCACGGCGGCATCGATCCCGGCCGCAACCATGGCCACGCATTGATCGGCGGCGCCATGGGCGATCTGGTAGCGGCCGGCGGCGAGCCCGTTCCGCTGCTCGGTCGAATTCGGCGCGGGAAACAACTCGACGGCCAGGCCGCGCTTCTCGAACAGCCCGAGCGCCTGCGCGGCATAAAGCGGCAGCGTCTGCGTGCCGGGAAACACCATGACAGAGAGCCGCATCGCGGACGTCAAGTTTTGCCGTAGGCCTTGCCGGGGTCGAACGTCTTGTCCGCGTCGCGGAATTGCAGTGTCACCGCGCCACCCTTGCCGAGCGGCACGGCGCGATAGAAACACGAGCGCCGCCCGGTGTGGCAGGCGCCCGCGCCATGTTGGACGACCTTGATCCACACCGCGTCCTGATCGCAGTCGACGCGCATCTCACGCACGCGCTGGACGTGGCCGGAGCTTTCGCCCTTCTTCCAGAGCTTGTTGCGCGAACGCGAGAAGTACCAGGCCTCGCCGGTCTCGATGGTCTTGGCGAGCGCCTCGGCGTTCATGTGCGCGACCATCAGCACGTCGCCCGACGCCGCGTCGGTGGCGACGCAGGTGACGAGCCCGTCCTTGTCGAACTTGGGCGCGAAGGCCGTGCCTTCTTCGATGTCGGGCTTGTCGGACAATGGTGCCTCGCGGCTCTTCTCCCTCTCCCCGCTTGGGAGAGGGTCGGGGTGAGGGGGAATTTCCACGAACTGAATATCACGAGAGTCCCCTCACCCGGCGCGCTAAGGCGCGCCGACCTCTCCCCGCAAGCGGGGAGAGGTAAGAGAGACTACCGCTGGCCGCCGCGCACCAATGACAAAAAGCGCAACTGCTCGTTCGGATCGTCGCGGAACGCACCGCGGAATTGCGTGGTGACGGTGAGCGCGCCGGGCTTCTCCACGCCGCGCAGCGACATGCAGGTGTGCTCGGCCTCGATCATCACCGCGACGCCGCGAGGCTTCAGAATTTCCTCGATCGCGGTCGCGATCTGCGAGTTCATATGCTCCTGAGTCTGCAGCCGCCGCGCATAGACGTCGACCAGCCGCGCCAGCTTCGAAAGCCCGACCACCTTGTCGACCGGCATGTAGGCGACATGCGCCCTGCCGGTGAACGGCATCATGTGGTGCTCGCAGGCCGAGTTGAACGTGATGTCGCGCACCAGCACGAGATCGTCGTAGGCCGCGGTCTCGGAGAAGGTGCGATCCAGCACATCCGCCGGGCTCTCGCGATAGCCGCGGTAAAGCTCCTCGAAAGCCCCGACCACGCGCTTCGGCGTATCGAGCACACCTTCGCGATTGGGATCGTCACCGATATAGGCGATCAGGGTGCGCACTGCGGCCTCCGCCTCCTCGCGCGACGGGCGCGAGATGACGGGCTGCGGTGCCTTGTGAACATGATCAGTGAGCGGCCCTTTGGGCCAAGGCTTGACGATAGCGTCCATCAATCTCTCCGTTCGACCGGCGCCTTCGGCATAAGCCTGGGCCGGATGTGTCACCGGGTGGGCGCGTAACCCGCCGTCCTGTGATTTAGCACAGGGGGCAATCGGACGCCGCATTCCCATTTCGCATGGCCCTTGGCAAAAAGCCTGGGCCAGACCCTAACCAAGCCGGCACGAAACCCTTTTCGCGCCGTCTCGACCCGCCATATATAGGGGAACGGAGCCGTAAAACAATTCGATTCCCGGGCCATCCGGGAACGGCCGGAAATCGCCATGCTCAACGACGTCTACAACCGCCGCATTCTGGAGCTGGCCGGAGGCATCCCCCGGCTCGGCCGCCTGGACAAGCCCGACGCCAGCGCCACCGCCCATTCGAAGCTATGCGGATCGACCGTGACCGTCGACCTCAAGATGGACGGCGACACCGTCACCGACTTCGCCCATGAGGTGAAGGCCTGCGCGCTCGGCCAAGCCTCCTCCTCGATCATGGCGCGCAACGTGGTCGGAGCAAAGGCGCAAGAGCTGCGTAACCTGCGCGACACCGTGCGCAAGATGCTCAAGGAAAGCGGCGCGCCACCGGCCAACGGCAAATGGGCCGACATCGCGGTGCTCGAGCCGGTGCGCGACTACAAGGCGCGGCATGCCTCCACCCTGCTGACCTTCGACGCCGTCGTCGACGCCGTCGGTCAGATCGAAAACAAGCGCCGGTCGGCGGCGAGCTGACTTGTGGGCCGTTTCCTCGCCTCCATTGTTCTTCTGCTGGCTGCGTCGTCCGGCGCGGTCGCTCAAATGGCTGACTGCTCGTCTGAGGCGGCGCGGATCAAACGCGCCGAGGACGAGTTGCCGCGGCTCGACGTGGCGCCGCCCGGCGATCGCACGATCGTCTGCATCACGCTGGAGACGAATCTGCTGTTCGCCAAGCGGCTGTCCGCGCATCTCGCGCAATGCCCGCGATCGCCGCTCGCCCGAGGCGGCAACGCCTGGTCGAAGACAGGCAGGGACTACCAGGCGCTGTACAACAGCCGCGGCTGCAAGCAGACCATCAAGGGGTATCGGGGTTAGACGCCGCGGAAGCGAACTACCGCGGCTGCGCCTCGGCGTCGCGGCGCAATTCAGTGCGCTGCGTGCTACGGATCGACGGTTGCTGGCTGCAATTCGTCGCGAGCTGCAGGAAGCTCCGCGCGATGCCGGCGTTGCCGATCCGGATCGCGGTCTGCCGGTCCTGGCTGGACGTCTCGATCAGCAGCGAGCGGCTGCGTGACTCGGCGAAGGTCTTGAACAGGTCGACCGGCACCCGCCCGCGCGCGACGGAATCGAACTCCAGCGTCCGGCCGCCGGGCTGCGAGGACACCACCTTGAGCGGCACCGACTTGCCGGCGATCGACAGCTCGACCTCGGTGACAACGTCGGCCTTGCGGCCGCCGCCGCGACGCTGCTCCAAATAGGTGACGGTGAGATCCTTGCCGGGTTCGCCGCACGAGAAGCTCAGATCGAAGCTGCCGATCTCCTCGCCCTCCACGGTGAGCGGGTGCTTGCGCGTGATCTGCAAGCGGCCCGCGTTCTCCAGCATGACCCAGCTGCGCTCCTGAAGCGTGGCGCGGACCCCGTTCGACATCGGCAGCGCAGCCGTCGCGGCGCCGGAATTGACCTCCGGCGCATTGCCGCCAGTGATGATTTTCATGCCGCGCAATTCCTCGCGGGACAGCAGCCGCATCGGCTCCCAAGGCGGAAATCTTCAGCGCGGTTTCGAGCAGGTCGATCGCCCCGCCCATCTCCACGGTGTATTGCGCGAGCCGGCCGATATCGCGCTGCACCAGCACAAGGTCCTCGGCCGAGTAGTGGGCGGCGGTCGGGTCGTCGCGGCGGTCGCCGAGCCAGATCTGATGGACCAGGACGCGCGCCTCCGCCGGCACGTGGCGCTCGACGCCGGCCAGCAGCACGAAGGCGCACATCAACTCGCAATAGGCATTCGGCGCGATTTGCGCGCGCCTCTCGCCGTTCGCTGGCGGCAATTCGACGGTCTTGCCGACCGCAGTCATCATACCGAGCTTGCGCACCGTGCGGCCGAGCGCCAGCGCGCCCAGCACCGAGCCGCCGTCCGAAATCAAGCACCAGCGTGGTTCCGCGGATGTTTCGGGTTTTGGCGAAGGCTTCAAAATCGCGCGGCGTATCGGCGGTGATCGCGCCAGTCGCCGACACCCAGGTGCGGCAATTGGGCTTGCACGCCTCGCTCGGGCCCTCCTGGCGCAATTCGAACTGCATCGGAAGCGCGCGCAGGTCCGAGGCCGCCGACGGAGTCGGGCTCGTGCTGGGGAGCGCGCAGAACGCAACCGCACAAGCGCCAACGACGAATCGCTTCATCCGGAGACCCCCTTTAATCGGAGCGCCTTCACTCGTGAGAGTGTCCCTCACGTTATGCAAAAGGCGGACCAACTCACCCGTTCGAATCTCTTAGCTACGGCGCAGATTCGGGTCTAGTGCAAATAGGCAACGCCCGGCGCGTGTCTAAAAGGGAGACAAGTTCCCATGAACGGCCGCGTTCTCATGATCGCCAATGATGGCAGCATCACGATGTTACTTGCTTTCTATGGCGCGACCGCTTTTGAGATGATGCTGGGATTTTAATCGGATGCCGGAATTGAATCGTGACGCGGCGTGGAACTCGCTCGGCCGCTGGCCGAGACGCGCCGGGCGCGCGCTCGTACAGGCATACCGCTACACGCTGTCGCCGCTGATCGGGTTCCACTGCCGCTACCTGCCGACCTGCTCCGACTACGCCGACCAGGCGCTGGAACGGCACGGCCTGTGGGCGGGCTCGTGGATCACGGCGGCACGGCTGTGCCGTTGTCATCCGTGGGGCAATTCCGGTTTGGACTTCGTCTGCGAGACGCTGCCCGCGCCCGCGCGGTGGTACCTGCCCTGGCGCTACGGCCGTTGGCGCGGCACCGAAATGAGAGGCTAGTCGAACTTCAGGTTCCGCTCGCGGATGACGGCGGTGAAAAGCTGCATGTCGGCTTCGATCTGCGCCTTCATGGGGGCGGGTGTGCCGGTGCCGGGCCGGAAGCCCATGGCGTTGAACGCCTTCACCGAAACCTCCGGTTTGAGCGCGGAGCCGAGCGCATCGCTGAGCTTGGCGACCACGGCCGGCGGCGTGCCCTTTGGCGCCATCAAGCCGTTCCAGCCGGGCACCACGAAGCCCTTGAGGCCCAGTTCGGCGAGCGGCTTGAGCTGTGGCAACTGGAACCAGGCGTCCGACGACGTCACGCCAAGCCCGACGACTTGCCCGCCATCGACGTACTGCTTCGCGGTGGTCAAAAACATCAGATCGATCCGGCCTGCCATCAGATCGGGAATGGCCGGCGCCTCGCCGCGATAGGGCACATGCGTGAGCTCGATGCCGGCCGCCGCCTTGAGCATCTCGGCGATCAGATGATGGGTTGAGCCGATCCCGACGCTGCCGATCTTCAGTTCGCCGGGCTTCGCCTTCGCGATGGCGACCACCTCGGCCAGCGTTTTGGCGCCGAGCGCATTGCTGGCGCACAGCGTATAGACCGAATTGCCCGTCTGCCCGATAGGCTCGAAGTCGCGCAGCAGATCGACGTTGGCGTCGGGCTTCACCGCGGCGTTGGTGGTGTGCGGGCTCGCCGCCTGCAGCAGCGTATGGCCGTCGGCCTCCGATTGCTTGACCCGCGCCGCGCCGATGCCCCCCGCCGCGCCGGCGACGTTCTCGACGATCACCGACTGGCCCAGCGCCTTCTCCATGCCGGGCTGCGCGATGCGCACCGCCGTGTCGGCCGGCCCGCCGGCCGGAAACGGCACGATGATGCGGATGGGCTTGGAGGGAAAGGCCTGGCCCCAAGCCTTCCCGCAAAGAGCGACCGGCGCCAGCCATGACGCCGCGAGGAGCGCGGCAGAATTGCCCAGGAACGCGCGGCGAATCGTCATGGCTCACCTCCGTGGTTTCTTGGCCGCAAGCGTCGCATCGGCGGGCCCCTCTTTCAACGCGAAAACGTTGCCTCCGCCCGCGCGCTGTCATATGTAGCGCCCGACGCTTACCTGCATTCGTAGGCAGCGAGTGAGCATGGAGACGACAATGGTCGCGCTGACCTTTCCCGACGGCGCGCGTCGGGAGTACCCCCCCGACACAACCGGCCTCGACATCGCCAAGGGCATCTCGCCCTCGCTCGCCAAGCGCACCGTCGCGATGGCGCTCGACGGCGTGGTGGCCGACCTCGCCGATCCGATCGAGAAGGATTCCAGGATCGAGTTTCTGACACGCGAAGACCCGCGCGCGCTGGAATTGATCCGGCACGATTGCGCGCATGTCATGGCTGAAGCCGTGCAATCGCTGTGGCCCGGCACCCAGGTGACGATCGGCCCGGTGATCGACAGCGGCTTCTTTTACGATTTCTACCGCAACCAGCCGTTCACGCCGGAAGACCTGCCGGTCATCGAGAAGAAGATGCGCGAGATCATCGCGAAGGATGCGGCATTCACGAAAGAGGTGTGGCCGCGCGACGAGGCCAAGCGCGTGTTCAAGGAAAAGGGCGAGAACTTCAAGGTCGAGCTGGTCGACGCCATTCCGCCGGGCGAGTCACTGAAGATCTACCGGCAAGGCGATTGGTTCGACCTGTGCCGCGGCCCGCACATGACCTCGACCGGCAAGATCGGCAACGCCTTCAAATTGCAGAAGGTGGCCGGCGCCTATTGGCGCGGCGACAGCAACAACCCGATGCTGACCCGCATCTACGGCACCGCCTTCGCCAAGCAGGACGAGCTCGACGCCTATCTTCATCAGCTGGAAGAGGCAGAGAAGCGCGACCACCGCAAGCTCGGCCGCGAGATGGACCTCTTCCACTTCCAGGAAGAAGGCCCCGGCACGGTGTTCTGGCACCCGAATGGCTGGACCGTCTTCCAGGAAATCGTCGCCTACATGCGCCGCCGCCTCAAGGGCGACTACAGAGAGGTCAACGCACCGCAGTTGCTCGACAAGTCTCTCTGGGAGACTTCAGGACACTGGGGCTGGTTCCGCGAAAACATGTTCATGGCGCAGTCGGCCGGCGACGACACCAAGGACGAGCGCATCTTCGCCATCAAGCCGATGAACTGCCCCGGCCATGTCCAGATTTTCAAGCACGGGCTGCGCTCCTACCGCGAGCTGCCGTTGCGCATGGCGGAGTTCGGCATCGTGCACCGCTACGAGCCGTCGGGAGCGCTGCATGGCCTGATGCGGGTGCGCGCCTTCACGCAGGACGACGCGCATGTGTTCTGCACCGAAGAGCAGATGGCGGACGAATGCCTCAAGATCAACGACCTGATCCTGTCGACCTACGCCGACTTCGGCTTCGAGGGTGATCTCACCGTGAAGCTTTCGACGCGGCCGGAGAAGCGGGTCGGCTCGGATCAAGCATGGGACCACGCGGAAGGCATCATGCAGGACGTGCTCAAGCGCATCGAGGCGCAGAGCCACAA
This sequence comes from uncultured Alphaproteobacteria bacterium, assembly GCA_963711955.1. Lineage (GTDB taxonomy): Bacteria > Pseudomonadota > Alphaproteobacteria > Rhizobiales > Xanthobacteraceae > Z2-YC6860. The sequence goes on from CAVQGC010000023.1 coordinate 39,050, forward strand.
CCGCAAGATCAAGACCGCGATCAACCCGGGCGAAGGCGCGTTTTACGGGCCGAAGTTCGAATACGTGTTGCGCGATGCGATCGGCCGCGACTGGCAATGCGGCACGACGCAGGTCGACTTCAACCTGCCGGAGCGCTTCCAGGCTTTCTACATCGCGGCGGACGGCTCGAAAGTACCTCCGGTGATGATCCACCGCGCCATCTGCGGCTCGATGGAGCGCTTCCTCGGCATCCTGCTCGAGAACTACGCCGGTCACCTGCCGCTATGGCTGTCGCCGGTGCAGGGCGTGGTCACCACCATCACCTCGGACGCCGACGACTATGCGCGCGAAATGTATGCTGCCGCGCTGCGCGCCGGACTTCGCGTCGAGCTCGACCTGCGCAACGAGAAGATCAATTACAAGGTGCGCGAGCACTCGCTCGCCAAAGTCCCTGCCATGCTGGTTGTGGGCAAGAAGGAGGCGGCCGAGCGCACCGTCTCGATCCGGCGGCTTGGCAAGGACGGCCAGCAGGTGATGCCGCTCGATGCGGCACTCGCCGCGCTGGCCGACGAAGCCGTGGCGCCGGACATCCGGCGCAGGCAGAATGGCGGATAGAGGGGCGCTCATGGTGTTGCAAACAGCGATCGCGGTGATGGCGCTGGCCGTTGCTTCGGGCAACGCGCGGGCGCAGGCCCCTGCCCAACCGCCAGCCGCGGCGACACCGACGCCGCAGCGCACCACCGCGTCCTACGAGGATTGGACGGTGCGTTGCGAGACGCGGGGCACGCCCGCGGTCAAGACATGCGAGATGGTTCAAGCGGTGACGACGCAGGGCCAGGCGAGCCCCGTCACTCAGATCGCGGTCGGCCGTTCGGGACCGAAGGAGCCGATTAAGGTGGTGTTCCAATTACCGGTCAACGTCTGGATCCCCGGCGGCGTGAGACTTGTCTACGACGCCAAGGCGGCTCCACTTGCAGCCGGCTTTAAATGGTGCGCGCCGGCCGGCTGCTTCGCCGATCTCGACCTGAACAACGACATGGTCAAGCGGCTGCGCGGGCTCACGGTTCAGGGCCGCTTCGAATTCAAGGATGCCGGCCAGCGCGACGTCGCCATCCCGGTTTCGTTCAAGGGCTTCGGCCAGGCGTTCGACGCACTGACCAAGGAATGACCGTCAACAGCGTTTCCCGCCGCGGCATTTCTTCCGCTTCGCCGGGCGCGGCTTCTTCCTCCCGATTTCGTAGACCGGCGCTGGCCGGCCATCGCGCAATTCGATCCGCGGCACCGGCGGGCTCAGCGGATCGAAAAGCTGCTGACGCTCGCGGCCGGGCATCGCGCTCGACGGGATTCGCTGGGCGACGGTCGCGTCGATCGTCACGATAGTCAGCAAGAGCGCTGCTGCGACGGCCTTCAGCATCGCCAATCCCCTGTGTGTTCACCGCCGGTGAAACGTGCTAATTCTGCCGCATAATTCAACGAATTTGCGGCATAAATGACCCCACCGCTCATCTCAGCCGTCATTCCGTCCTACAATCATCGGGGGTTCATCGGCGAGGCCATCGCCAGCGTCCGTTCCCAGATCTATCAGCCGGTCGAGATCGTTGTGATCGACGACGGCTCGACCGATGGCAGCTTCGAATACATCGAGCGCGAGTTCGGCGGCTCGCTCGCCCACTTGTCGCGGCGCGGCAACCGCGGCGCGCACGCCACCATCAATGATGCGATCGCGCAGGCGCGCGGCGAATGGATCGCGATCCTGAACTCCGACGACGTCTACGCGCCGGAGCGCATCGCCAGGCTCTTCGAGTTTGCCTCGCGCAGCAACCACGACCTCGTCTTCTCCGATGTCTCGTTCTGCGACGAGCGCGGCCCGCTTGGGCACGCTCACAAGGCGGTGCAGTCGCATGCCCGCGCCACCGCCGCCGCCGAACGCGGCAGCATCGAGCAGGCGCTGCTGCGCGGCAATTTCGCGCTCACCACCTCCAACCTGATGATGCGCAAGGCAACATTCGATGCGATCGGCCCATTCCGGCCGTTCCGCTATTGTCACGACTGGGACTTTCTCTTGCGGGCGATCGGCCGCGCGCGCATCGGCTGGCTGCGCGAGCCGCTTCTGAGCTACCGGCTGCACGCCGCCAACACGATCCGCGAGCCGGATCGCTGGCGCCACATCACCGAACGCGGGCTGGTCTATGCGGCCTTCCTGGGCGGCGCATCGGACGCCGCGACGGACGCGATGTCGCACTCCGGTTATGTGCTGGAATCTCGCGAGTTCGCCCCTGTTGTGGTGAGCTGGCTGCTGAGCGAGTGCCGGCGCATTGGATTTGCGGCGATTTTTCGCGAGCTTGAATTGGGCCAGCTCCATCAGCGCCTGCGCGAAGCGTTCGAGCCGCATTTCGCCGTGCAGGACGCGGGCCTTGCGGTGCGCGACATTGAGAAGAATCTGAACATGGGGCCGCTGAAAAGCACGCTCGCGCGGCTTCGCAACCTGACGCGGGCTGGCTGACCGAGCCATGACAGCGCTGCTCCGTCAGAGACTGGCCCCTGCGGCGGCTTTCATCGAACGCAACGAGCTGCTGGCCAAATTCTACATTCTGATGCTGTGTCTGATCTTCGCGCTGCCCAACGTGTGGGCGGTGCGAACGATGTACTATGTCGTCCTGCTGCCGATGTTTTTCATTGCGGTCCGCAAGGACGAGCTTTGGGAGATCGCACGCTCGCCGATCGTGATTTTGGTGGGCGTCTATTTTCTGGTGTTCGCGCTCGCTGCACCGTTCGCAGCGGAATTCAATTTCAAGGGCTTCGCGGAGCATATCCGGAATTCGCTGCTGGTTGCATCGTTCCTGGTGATGACGGCTTACCTGGTGCACCGCAACCCGCAATTTCCGTTCCAGCTCTTCCTGTTTGTCGGGGCCGTTGCCGCGGTGGTCGGCGCCAACAACGTCTGGCACTTCTACAACGGCCTGCCCCCGCTTGACCGGCTGCCGCAACGTTTCGAGGGCGTTCCGGGCCTGACGATGTACTACAACTCGAACTGGATCGCGCAGCTTTACGGTGTCGTCTGCGTCGGCGCAGCCGCCGCGGCGACGCGGCCGGGCACACGGCCGGGCGCCGTCGCATTGCTGATCCTGTCGGCCGCCGTTCTGTTCGTCTGCGTCGGGCTGACGCAGACCCGCAGCGTGCTGATCGGCGTGCTCGCCGGCTTTGCCATCATCATCGCGCTGTTGCCGGGCCAGACCCCGTTGCGGCGCGCGATCCAGCTCGCGGTGATCGGCGGCGCGATCTTCGCCAGCATGCCGTTTGTCGACGTCCTGGTCGCAAGAGGCGACCCCTACCGCGTGGCGTTCTGGAAGGCGTATCTGGCCACGTGGAGGCGCATCCGTGGATCGGCTCCGGTCTGTCCGCACCGATCATGGCCAAGGCGCCCGACGGCATCGAAACCACGCACCCTCACAACATCGTCTATCATGCGCTGCTGCGCGGCGGCGTGTTCGCGGCTGTTGCGCTGCTGGCCTTCATGGCCACGGTCTGCGTGCAGGCGCTTCGCGCCTGGCGGATCACCGGTGCGTCGATCTATCCGGCGCTGGCCATCACGGCGCTGCTGCCGCTGCAGCTGGAGTTCACCGTCGTGGTCGGCACTTCCCCCGGCTGGGATTGGCTGGTGCTGTGGATGCCGATCGGGCTGTGCTCGGCGCCAATCTTGCCCGTTCGGCGAACCGGAACGCCTAGCGCGCCAGCACTTCGATCTCGCCGTCGACGCCGGTAATGACCTTGAGGTCCTGCTGGTAAACCCGGTCGTCGTTCTTCGCGATCACGCGGTACTCGCCCTCGGCCAGGATCACGCGCGGAAACGCGCCCTTGGACTCGGTGATGGTGTCGCCGGCCGGCGAGACCACCGCCCAGTCGGTGTTGGCGAGCGCCTCGCCGCCCTTGCGGCTCACCAGCTTGAACATGATCGCCGCGGCGCGATGCGTCACCGTGACGTCGGTCAGCTTGCCGGACTGCACGCGGATGTCGGAGCGCACCACCGAGTTGCTGTCGCCGTATTTCGACAGGATGTAGTAGGTGCCCTCGGGCAGCAGCGCGAGCTCGCCGGTCGACACGTTCGAAACGATCGGGCGGCGATCGCCCGGATCGAACTGGCTGCCTTTGTAGATGTCGAAAGCGATTTGGCCGGACGGGATGCGCACGTCGCCGACCTGGCCCTTGAGCGAAAGCCCGCCGGCCGGGATGTCGAAGACCTCGCGCACGTCGCCGCGCAACTGCACAGCCTTGACGGCGTGCGCCAGTCCGAAGCTGACGTGCACCACGTAGCCGCCGCGCGGCAGCGCGAAGGTGGGTTGCGCCGAGCGGTCCTCCTTGATGACGCGGAATGCGCCGCTCTGGTCGGGCTTGTCGGCATAGATGCGCCAGTGCAGTCCGGAGGTGATCTGCGGCGCGTTTCGGCCGAAGCGGGCGGCGGTGGCGAGCGCGATCTCGCCGGGCCGTAAGGTTGGCCCGGCTTGCTGCGGCGGGCTGGGTGGCTGGGACAGCGGACCGGGGGAAGCGGCGGCGGGAAAACGCCCGGCGCAAGAATGGTCGGCCCCGGAGCAGGCTGCGGCACGTTCGGGATGTCGGCTGGCGGCACCGGATTCGCTTGGCCTTGTGTCATCGGGCCCGGAGCCTGCAGCGCGGCAGGCCCGGGAGACGCTTGTCCCGACGTCGCTCCGCGCGATTGCGCTGAAGCCGCATGGGCTGTGCCGAGCACAACAAGCACAGCCGGCAGCAGGTGGCAGAGGGGGCGCGATCGGGACGGGGTCATCAATGGAGTTTTTCGTCCGAAATCGCGGCAAATTCAAGCCACCGCAGTCGTTTGTCACACCGTCCTGGCTATGCTACCGCGCACGGTTGGAGCAACAATATCCGATGCCCGAAGCTTTGGATCTCCTCAAAACACGCCGCTCGATCAAGCCGATCGAGCTGAACGGTCCCGGGCCGTCGGCGTCCGAAATCGAGACGCTGCTCACCGTCGCCTCGCGCGTGCCCGACCACGGCAAGCTCACGCCGTGGCGGTTCATCGTGTTCGAGGGTGACGCCCGCCTCGCTGCCGGCGAGACGATCGCCGCCGCAGTTCCGCACCAAGCGCCCCGACGCCACGCCCGACCAGGTCGAGCACGAGCGCAAGCGCCTCGCCCGCGCGCCTCTGGTGATCGCGGTGGTGAGCCGCGCCGCGCCGCACGTCAAAATTCCCGAATGGGAGCAGATCATGTCGGCCGGCGCCGCGGCGACCAGCCTCGTCATGGCCGCCCACGCGATGGGCTTACGCCGCAAACTGGCTGACCGAATGGTACGCCTACGACCGCGACGTGCTCAACGCGCTGGGCCTTGCGCCCAACGAGCGGATCGCCGGCTTCGTCCATATCGGGCGGCCGGCAAAACCGCCGGAGGACCGGCCGCGGCCGCCGCTCAACGAGATCGTCACGCGCTACGGCGTCAACTGATTTAGCGGGAATTGCCGCACCGATGTTTTACGAAACGCGCAAGAACGACCACGGCCTGCCGCACAATCCGTTCAAGGCGATCGTCGCGCCGCGGCCGATCGGCTGGATCACCTCGATGAGCGCGAAGGGCGAGATCAACCTGGCGCCCTACTCGTTCTTCAACGGCATCACCGACAAGCCGCCGATCGTGATGTTCTCCAGCGAAGGCCCGAAGGATTCCGTCGCCTTCGTCGAGGAGACGAAAGAGTTCGTCTGCAGCCTCGCCACCTTCGACCTTCGCGACCAGATGAACGGCACGGCCGCGCCGTTGCCGCGCGGCGCCAGCGAGATGCAGGCGACCGGACTCGAATCCGCGCCCTCGCGCCTGGTGAAGCCGCCGCGCGTTGCGGCGTCGCCCTGTGCGCTGGAATGCAAATGGCTCAAGACCGTGTCGTTCGACGACATCGATGGCCGCACGATGGACCGCTACGTGGTGTTCGGCCACGTGGTCGGCGTCCATATCGATGATCGGTTCATCAAGGACGGCCGGCTCGACACCGCCGCGATGCGGCCCATCGCGCGCCTTGGCTACAACGAATACGCCGTCGTCGATTCCGTTTTCAAAATGCAACGCCCGCCGGGGGGCGGTTAACCGGAGGACGAGATTCATTGGTCTTCGAACTCGTTACGCCAGCCGCAGGACAGCGATCGCGGCGCCGACGCAACGCCCGGACCTGAACCATCGACCGCCGATCGGCCAACCATCGGGCTCGCGCTCGGCGGCGGCGCGGCGCGCGGCTTCGCCCACATCGGCGTGCTCCGCACGCTTGCCAAGCACGGCATCAAGCCCGACGTCATCGTCGGCACCTCGATCGGCGCGGTGGCCGGCGGCTGCTACGCCGGAGGTCAGCTCGATGCGTTTGAGCTCTGGGCGCGCGGACTGACCCGGCGCGGCATCCTGAGCTATCTCGACGTCAGCATCGCCGGCAGCGGGCTGATCGCCGGCGGCAAGATCGGCGCGCTGCTGGACAACGCGCTCGGCGATATCACGATCGAATCCTTGCCGCTGCGCTTTGCCACCATCACCACCGAGTTCGGCACCGGCCACGAGATCTGGCTGACCCGCGGCCGGCTGGTCGACGCGCTGCGCGCCTCTTACGCGCTGCCCGGCATCTTTCCGCCGGTGCGGCTCGGCGGGCGCTGGCTGGTCGACGGCGCGCTGGTCAATCCGGTGCCGGTGTCGGCGGCCCGCGCGCTCGGGGCGCGTCTGGTGATCGCGGTCAATCTCAACGCCGACATGCTGGGCCGCGGCCTCACGATCCCGAGCCATGGCTCCGACGAAAACGACCAGCGCTACCGCGAGGAACTGGCCAAGAAGCCCTCGGGCCTGCGCGGGCTGTTCAGCCCCGAGCGCTCGCTCAAGCGTCAGTTTCTCGGCAGCACCGATCGGCCGGGCCTGCCGACCGTGATGGTCGACGCCTTCAACATCATGCAGGACCGCGTCACCCGCGCGCGGCTGGCCGGCGATCCGCCGGATGTGACGATCAGCCCGCGCATCGGCCATATCGGCCTGTTCGACTTCCACCACGCGCAGGAGGCGATTGAGATCGGCGCGCGCACCACACAGCGCACGCTCGACCTGGTCGATGAGGCGGTCGCCGCGCTGTCCCCGCAGCCTGCGCCCGCCAAATAATCAGGCTTTCTGGATGTAGTCGCGTAGCGCGTTCTGCTCGTGTTCCATCTCTTGCAGGCGATGCTTCACGACGTCGCCGATCGAGATGATGCCGGTGAGTCTGCCCTGCTCGACCACCGGAACGTGGCGGAATTTTCCCGCCGTCATCTGCTCCATGATCGTGCTGATGGTGTCGGAGGGGGAGCACGTCGTGACCTTGCGCGTCATCACGGCGGTCAATGGCACGTCGAGCGCATGGCAGCCGCGCGCCGCCAGCATCGAGACGACGTCACGCTCGGAAACAATGCCGACGACGCGTTGCTCGGGACCGGTCACCACCAGCGCGCCGATGCGGCGCTCCGCGAGGATCTTGGCCGCTTGCTCCAGGCTCGCGGTGGGCTCGATGGTGAGCACGCTGCCACCTTTGGCGTCCAGAATGGCCTTCACCGTCATGGGTCGCTCCCTGTTCCGTCGCACTCAAAGGGCTGCCTTGAGTTCTTGCGAACGTAAAAAACAAGTGCGGCCCAACAATGAATGTTCCCGTTAAAATTCGCACGCAGCCATCCGCAAAGCGGTTAGCGCGGGCAACTTCCGTTCAAAATTGGCTGTATTCGTCCTGGGTGCCGCCTTGTTGCGGCGCAACCGGATCGAACAGCGAGAACAGCAACAGCCCGGCGATGAAGCCGCCAGCGTGGGCTTCCCATGCGACGTTCTGATCGTAACCCACGATCGAAAACGAGCCGAGTCCGAACAGAAGATTGAGCGCGAACCACACGGCGAGGAACGTCAGCACCCGCGGATTGCGCAACGCGACGAACAGCGGCGCGGCCGGGATGCGATCGGGATCGCTGCCGCGCGGCCGCCAGAAGTCGAGCGAGCCGCCCGGCTGAAAGGCAAAGCGCGTCGCCGCGCCCATCATTCCCGAAATGCCCGCCGAGGCGCCGACCATGATGGCGCGCGCGCCGGGATACACGATCAAGATGCGCCAGCGCCCCCGCCGCCACCGTCATCATGAAAAAGGCAAAGAAGCGCACCGCGCCGAACCGCCGCGCCACCGGGGTGCCGAACGCCAGCAGCCACAGCGCATTGAAGCCGAGATGCGTCAGGTCGGCATGGATCAACGCATAGGTGAAGAACGTCCAGATCTGCGCGCCGAAGCCGCCGGGAAGGACGCCGCCTAGCAACATCGACGGTATCGTAGCGCGCCGGAATGAACGCAAAGGTCAGCAGGAACGCGCGATCGTCCGCTCGGACAGCACCCATTCGCGTACGCCATGAACGCAGGCCGAGCAGCGCCAGCAGCGCGACCACGACCGATGGTACGTTGAGGATCGGCTCTCGAGACTGTTCCACGCGCGCCCTGCCTGAAATGCGCAAATGGCTGTGCGCGACGTTCGGCCGACCCATAAGATGCGCAAGCCGGCGGCCCGGATGACAAGGGCTTGCGCAAAGTAAAAGGGAGGGCTTGTCGGCCCTCCCTTTCGGTCGCGTCCCCCCACTCCCCGAGGGAATTCGTGCGCGCACCGTAGGCGGGCGCGCACGCGCCCTGCCAACCGCGAAGCCGGACTTAACGCTAACGCCGCAAACAGGCGAACCGCGTGCCGCGCACGGCCGCCCGCGGCACATCGCCTGCTCCGTGTCCCGCGCCATCGCAGACGCTGACCGCAAGCTGTCCCGACTGGGGGACAGACCGGGCTCCAAAGCGGGATGGCGAGACAGGGAGCGGCCAACAATGAAACATCCGTCCAATCGCGAGCTGTTCGACTATTGGAACGAGCGCCGCGGCAGCCGCCTGGCGCCGGAGCGCGCCGACATCGAGCCGAGCGCGATCCGCCAGGTGCTGGGCGACACCTTCGTGCTCGCGACCGATGCGCATCGGCCATTATCCATTCCGCCTCGCCGGCACGAGGCTCTGCGCGCTGTTCGGCCGCGAGCTCAAGAGCGAGAGCTTCGTCAAGCTTTGGGAGCGCTCCGGCCAGACCGCGATGCGCGAATTGCTCGCGGTGGTGATGGAGGAAAAGGCCGGCGTGGTGGCGAGCGTCACCGGCTCGACCGCCGACGACTCCATGCTCGCCGGTCAATCTGGAACTGCTGCTGCTGCCGCTGTCGCCATCGACAACCGTTCCGAAGCGCGGGTGCTCGGCGCGCTGGCGCCGATGGCCGCGCCCTATTGGCTCGGCGCCAAGGCGGTCGGCCCGCTCAAGCTCGGCATGCTCCGGCATCATCGGCGCGGCGGTCGAAGCGACGCCGGTCCCGCGTCTTGCCGCCGCCGCCGGCCGGCTCCGGCGTGGCCTGGTGGTGTACCAGGGTGGCCGGCAGAGACTGAAGGACCCTGCACTCATCGTAATGGCGGATAACGCGACGTTAACGGATCGATGAATAGTCTCATCGCGAATTCACTCTCGATGCCAGGTCGCCGTCCGCATGGCGCTGCTGCAACCCAAAGCTTACTGCCGTCAAGCACGCCCAGGAACGCCGCCGCCATCAGCGCGTGCGCGTCAACCTGCTGGGCCGCTACATGCTGACCGACCGGCAGCGAATACCCTTGCCAGGTCGTTAACATGTCGCCCGGCGGCATGGCGATGATCGCCCCGACCATCGGCAAAGTCGGCGAGCGGGTCATCGCCTACGTGGACCATCTCGGCCGGCTGGAAGGCACGATCGCCCGCACGCTGGTCAACGGCTTCGCCATGACCATCTCGGCGACGCCGCGCAAGCGCGACAAGCTCGCCGCACAGCTCACCTGGCTCGCCAACCGCCACATCCTCAACCTGCCGGAAGACCGCCGTCACGGCCGTTTCGTGCCGCGCAACGCCGGCTCGACCCTGATGCTGCCAAACGGCGCCGATGATCGGCTGCCGGATCATCGACGTCTCGCTGTCGGGCGCCGGCATCGCGGTGCCGTCCGCACTGCGGCCGGACATCGGCGCCATGGTGACGCTCGGCAAGGTCCCCGGCCGGGTGGTGCGCCAGTCTGGAAGAAGGCTTCGCCATCGAGTTCACGCGGCTCCAGCACCCGGACTTCGATCGAAGAAAGCGTCGCTGCCGCAATTCTAGGGTAAACGCCGTCTTGCCGTCCGGCGGCGCCTCGCCGGATCCAAATCCGCCTTCCTCTCGCCTCTGACTGTCGCGATCTGATGCGCCCGCGCGCGGTTAATGCGCGGCGCGCTCGCTCGCGTGCGCGCGGCGTGGCGCCTGGGCTCGGCATCGCTTAAAGATGCAATTTTATTCAAATTGGATTTTCTGGAATTTGAAACAAATTTTCTGAAGTATTCGATAAGTATTATCGCCAGTTTTTACTTTGATTTGACTTTGGAACTTAGCGCCCGGTGCAAAAGCTTTGTGAGAAATATGGCCCCAACAAGACGGGAGAGGGGTCAAACAATGTTGGGGCGTTACAAGGGTATACTTTGCGCGGCTGCGGCTTGCGCCGCGATGATGGCCGCGCCGGCGTCCAGCGCGTGGCGGTCCGAGCGCGCGATCTATGTCTCGGTCGGCGCCAGGCATCGCGTCCGCCGATCGGCTGGGTCGAGTTCTGCACCGAACATCCGAAGGACTGCGCCACCGGTCCGAGCGCGCCGCGCGATGTCGTGCTTACGCCGAAGGCCTGGAAGGACCTCGTCCGCGTCAACAAGTGGGTCAACGACAGCATCAAGCCGATCACCGACTGGATCACTGGGGCGTGGTCGAGAAGTGGTCCTATCCGGACACGGCAAGGGCGACTGCGAAGACTACGTGCTGCTCAAGCGCCGCATGCTGATGCAGGCCGGCTGGCCGCGCGAGGCGCTGCTCATCACCGTGGTGCGCGACAAGAAGGGCGACGGCCACGCCGTGCTCACGGTCAAGACCGACAAGGGCGACTTCATCCTCGACAACCAGGCGGAGAACGTCCTGCTCTGGTCGGAAACCGGCTACCGCTTCGTCAAACGCCAGTCGCAGAGCGATCCCGAACGTCTGGGTCGCGCTCGGCGATCCGCGGCCGGCCACGGCCACCGCAACGGCGCGCTGAAGAGCACGTCTGAGCTGAACTGAACTAGGAGAAACGCGTCCCGGTCACGTCCCCACCCCTCCCCGTCCCCAGACCGGGTTCGCGCGCGGCCGGCGCCCCCACGCCGGCCGCACCTTTTTGGATCGCCGATTAGCGCTTGCGCTTCGCTTTCTTCTTCGCCGCGCCGTGCGCGTGCGCCATCTCAAGCGCGCTTCGCAGTTCCGCCGCACTCAGTCTCGACAGCGTGACGGTCGTCCAGCCCTGCTTGCCCCAGGCATTCGGAATGGCGGCGAACGCCTCCGGCGCCATCATGCATTTGAATTCCTGTTCGTCGGGCCTGAGCTTGAAGTTCGCCGTGCGCCCATCGGCCGCGAGCGTCACATAGATGCGCGCCGCTTTGAACGCGGCGCGATCGAAGTGTGGCGCCTCAGTGGTGCCTGCAAAGCGAAAGCGCCAGCCGGCGCAGGTCCTTCGCCGTTGCCACGGCTGTTCACCCGATCCGCTTCAAGTTCTTCGCGTATCCTGCCAGCGCCGCACGTAGACGTCGGCGCCGCCGGCGATCATCGCCTTGGCCTTGTCGTCGAGCGTGCGGATCACGCGCGCCGGCGAGCCGACGATCAGCGAGTTGTCGGGGAAGCTCTTGCCCTCGGTGATCAGCGCGCCGGCGCCGACCAAGCAATTGTTCCCGATCTTCGAGCCGTTGAGCATGATCGCGCCCATGCCGATCAGGCTGTTGTCGCCGATCGTGCAGCCGTGCAGCATCACCTTGTGGCCGATCACGCAGTTGCGCGCCGATCACCATCGGGAATCCGGGATCGGTGTGCAGCGTGGAATTGTCCTGGATCTGCGAGCGCTCGCCGAGTCTCGATCCACTCGTTGTCGCCGCGCAGCACCGCGCCGAACCAGACGCTGGAATGGCTTTTGAGCCGCACGCGGCCGATCAGCACCGCGGTCTCGGCGACCCAATACTTTCCGTCGGCTGGAAACTCGGGCGCCTGCCCGTCAAGCTCATAGATCGGCATTGCGTAACTCTAACGCATGTCCAGGCGCCCGCCTACGCCAAGGCTTCGGCGGGTTATGTCGCAGTCCGCCGAAGCTTCAGCGAAGGCGGAAAGTGGGAACCGGTTCGCCGAAAAGGACATGAGCCAACGCTTTACGGAATGATGCGGCTGGCCTCGAGCGCCATCACCACCACTGTGCCCGACATCAGACTCCAGAAGCCGGCCAGCACGGTGGCCAGCATGGCGAAGCCGAAGCTGCGGCCCTCGATCCGCGCGCCGCGGATCGTGTTGCGCATGATGATGAAGGGCGCCGAGAAGATCAGGAACGGCACGGCGGCGAAGGTCACGGCCTGCGGGCCCCGATTGACCAGGCGGAAGCTCGGCGGCTGATCGGTGAAGTACTGGTAGCCGGTGGCGAGCAGGCCCGCGAAGGCGAAGCCGATGGCCAGCGCCATGAATGAATTTCCAGAACCCGACGACAGGATTCCGCTCAAAAACGACTCCGGCGACATCAACACGCGAGCCCCCGCCTACCCAGTTTTTCTGAGGTTCCCAGAAGACCGGCCCGCCCGCCAGCGCATCGTTAAGGAAGGGTTAACGGAGAAAGCGTCCCATACGCGCCGATTCTGGGCGCCGATTCGAGGGATGGGCCTCAACCATGACCGATTACGCTCTCGCCGCCGGCCAGCACCGCCATTCCAGGGGCATCGTCCGTCGCACACTGGTGTGGCTCTCGATCCTGACCGTGGTCGGCCTCGCCGGCGCACCGATCGCCTACATGCTGTGGCCGCAGGCCAAGCCGGTGTCGCCGGATGCGCCGTCGGTCCCGGTCACCGTGGCTGGTGTCGCCTTCAACGTGCCGCCCGCCGCGATCCGTTTCAAAATGCAGCGCCGCGCCGGCCCGCAATCCCGGATCGATCTGGCGTTCCTGTGGCCGTCGCTCGAGCCGCCGCTTCCGGCGACCGCGGTGACCCCGGCCGACGCACCCAAGGTCACGGAGCGGATTTTCGTCACCATCGCCGGCAGCGACGGCACGCTGCCGCCCGGCGACCGGCTCAAGTCGATCTATCCGCGTTACCTCGCGACCGGCGCCGCGGTCGACATGGGCGGCCTGCAGGTGCGCGCGTTCCGCAGCGGCACGCCCTATCAGGGCGAGGACCTGATCTACGATCCTTCCGCGCCCGAGCGGCTGCTGATGCGCTGCACGCAGACGTTCGCGGGCACACCGGGCACCTGCCTGCACGAGCGCCGGCTCGGCACCGCCGACGTCACGGTGCGCTTTCCGCGCGACTGGCTCGCCGATTGGCGCGCCACCGCAATGGGGATCGACCGTTTGATCGCGAAGATCAGGCCGGGCGGCGGCGAGCGCTAGCGCGTCACGCGCTAAACCGGGTCGGGGCCGCCGTCGAGATCGACGTCGAGGATCGGCAGCTCGAAGATGTAGGACTTGCGGCCCTTCTCGGTCTCGACGAACAGCACGCCGAGGAATTCCTCGCCGATATAGGCCTCGAGCGAATCCGTCTTCTTCGGCCGCGTCACCACGCGGATTTTGTCGTTGTCGAACTTGTTGCGCAGATAGGCGCTGAGCACCGGGACCGGCTGCAGGCTCGGATCGTTGCTGACCTGGATGACCATCCTGAAATTGTAGGACAGGTCGCCATCCTCATCGTCGAGCGTCAGCTCGCCGAGATCGTCCTCGCCGATGAACACCTCGGCGGACTTGTCGGCCTTGGGCACCACGCGAATGGTGGGATTGCCGAACAGCTTGCGCAGATACGCGTCGAGCTTCTTGACTTCCTGGACGTTCACGCAGCCCCCTTCAATTCATCAACTGTGCGGGAACATGTGGTCCATGGTCCGCGACGGCTCCTCGCACGGCGCATCGCCGACGATCTTGGCCGGCACGCCCGCCACCGTAACGTTGTGCGGCACCGGATTGATCACCACCGACCCCGCCGCGACCCGCGCGCAACGCCCGATCTCGATATTGCCGATGATCTTGGCGCCGGCGCCGATCAGCACGCCGTCCGCGATCTTGGGATGCCGGTCGCCGTGATCCTTGCCGGTGCCGCCGAGCGTCACGTCGTGCAGGATCGAGACGTCGTTGCCGATCACCGCCGTCTCGCCGACCACCAGGCCGGTGGCGTGATCGAGGAAGATGCCGCGGCCGATCTTGGCCGCCGGATGGATGTCGCACTGGAACACTGCCGACGCTCGGCTCTGCAGGTAGTAGGCGAAGTCCTTGCGGCCCTTGCCCCACAGCCAGTGCGCCAGCCGGTGCGTCTGCACGGCGTGGAAGCCCTTGTAGTACAGCACCGGCTCGATGAACCGGTCGGTCGCCGGATCGCGGTCGTAGGTCGCGACGATATCGACCCGGAACGTATCGCCGATCGACGGCTGGTCCTCCAGCGCGGCGGCAAAGGCCTGACGGATCAGCTCGGCGGACACGTCCTGATGGTCGAGCCGCTCGGCGACGCGGTTCACCACCGCGGTCTCCAGCGTGTCGTGGTGCAGGATCGACGAGAAGATAAAGGTGCCGACTTCCGGCTCGCGCCGGACGATGTCCTCGGCCTCCTCGCGGATGCGCGCCCACACCGGGTCGAGCTTCTCGATCGCCTTGATGGGCCTGCTGGTCGGCTGGGCCATGAAATGCCTCCAGGACACGTCCCTGACGACGGGGCGCCGTTCTAGCACAGGTGGGGGCCGCGCCAAGGTATCGCAACTATACCGTATCAATTCCTTAGAATAATCATCGGCTTGTTTGATGCTTTAAAGACCGGACAGGAACGACTTGATGGCGCTTGCGAACTGATCGTTGCGGTCGCCGGCAACCATATGGCGTGCGCCGCCGACGTCGACGTAAGTGGCGTGCGGCACCAGTTTAAGGAAGTCCTTGGCGTGCTTCTCCTGCACCAGCTCGGAGGAGGCCCCACGCACCAGCAGCGACGGCACTTTGATCTTCTTTGCCGCCGCCACCAGCATCTTCTCGGTCTCGTTCCCGCCCGGCCCAACGCGTCTGCGGCCATCGAGGAAGCGCGGGTCCCAATGCCAGCGCCAGCGGCCGTCAGGGTGCAGCCGCAGGTTCTTCTTCAGCCCTTCATTGGAGCGCGGCTTCGGCCGGTGCGGCAGATACGCGGCGACGGCCTCGGCCGCCTCCGCGACCGAGGCGAAGCCTTCCCTGGCGTGCGAGCGCATGAAGCCCTGCACCTTGGCGACGCCGTCGAGATCGACCCGCGGCGTGATGTCGACCAGCACCAGCGCCTCGAACACCTGGCCGTAGGTGCCGACCGCCAGCATCGAAGCGATGCCACCGAGCGAAGCGCCGACCGCGACCGGCCGCTGGCCGGTCTGTTTCTTCAGCGTATCGGAGAGAGCCTTGGCGTCGGCGGCGAAATCCGGAAACGTGTAGGCGCCGTCCGCGACCCATTCGCTGTCGCCGTGGCCGCGCTGATCGACCGCGTAGGCGACGCGGCCGAGCTTGGCGATCACCTCGTTGGTCTTGCGCCAGGCGTGGCGCGTCTGCCCGCCGCCGTGCAGCAAAAGAACCGGCGGCCCGTCCTCCCCGGTCACCTCGCCGACCAGCTTGTTGCCGGCGGCGCCCACGAACGTTACCGGCCTCGAATGCGCCGGCTTGGGTGGCGAAATCATGGCCGCTCCTGGAGGAATTTCAGAACGGCTTCCTTGTAGACCTTGTCGCCGACCGCGAGCATGTGATCGCGGTTGGGAATGGTCACGGCCTGCGCGCCGGGAATGATCGCAGCCAATTGTTCGGGAGAGCCCGCGATGACGTCCTTGCTGCCGATCGCGATCAGCACCGGCGGCTTCAGCCCCGCCGCCTCCTCACGCGACATCACCTGGCGCGAGCCGCGGATGCAGGCGGCCAGCGCGCGGCGGTCCGAATGGGTCTGGTCGGCAAAGGCCCGGAAGGTTCGGCCCTGCGGCGTCGGTCACGTCGGCAAGCGAGGGCGTCTCCAGCGCTTCCGCGATGCTCTCGGGCAAACCCACGCCGTCGACCAGATGCATGCCAAGGCCGCCGAGCGTGGCCGAGCGCACTCGCTCCGGATGGCGCTGCGCCAGGAACGCGGTGATCCGCGCGCCCATCGAATAGCCCATCACGTCGGCACGCTCGATCCGCAGATGATCGAGCAAGGCGCGGGCGTCCTCGGCCATGCGTTCGGTGTGGTAGTCCGCCGGATCGTACAGCTTGGCCGATTGGCCATGGCCGCGGTTGTCTAGCGCGATCACACGGCGCCCGGCGCCGGTCAGGGTCGCGACCCAGCCGGGCTGGACCCAGTTCACCTGTTTCGACGAAGCGAAGCCGTGGATCAGCAGGATCGGCTCGGCACTTTGGGATTGGCCCTCGTCGAGATACGCCAGTTCAACGGAGCCGTTGGAGAAAATCGCCATAGAGAAACGTATAGACGGGCTCGGCGAACATTGGCCAGCCGCTAGTGTCCCGGACCCGAAGTTCGCACGATTGTTCAGCAAGCACCTTTGCGAACTTCGGGTCCAAAGGGACACTAGAGCCGTAGAGTTGCTAGTGTCGCTTTGGTTCGGAAGTTCGCTTCGGAGCAAGCTGAGAATTCCGGCGAACTTCCGAACCGCGACACTAGCGGGGATCAGGCCTGCTGCTGCATCATCGCCAGCTCGCGCTTGCGCACTTTGCCGCGGTCGATGGCGCGCTGGGTCATCCGCTCGACGCCGCTCTTGGCCGACGAGACGAAGCCGAGCAGGGTGAGGACCGCGCCGAGGATCCAGGCCGCCAGGTTGAACGTCGCGAGCGACAGCAGGATCGCGCCGCGGCCCAGCGTCTTGAGGATGGCGCGGGTCTTGCTGCCCTTCTTCTCCGCGAGCTTGGCGATCCGCGCCATGTCGCGCGGCCCCTCTGCGAGCTTGAGCCCGTCAAGCGCGGCTTGCGTGCCGGCCTTGGTCTGCACCCGGCCGACGTCGCTCGCGAGCTTCATCAGGCCATCGGCCTTCTCCGCCTTCACCACGGTGCGGGCTTCACGCAGCGCCGTCGTGGGACTGGCGATCGCGGCGCCGGCGCGCTTGAGCGCCGACCAGTCCACCACCTCGCGCAGCGAACGGCCGATCCAGTCCGACATGCGCGCGCTCAGGCGGCCGGTGCGGCGCGCCGCCTTCACGGCGGAGAGGCCGATGCGCGCCGGCCCCGCCGCGCCGACCGAGGCATAGGTGCCGGCCGTGATCGCGAGCCCGACCATCGAAAGGCCGAGCACCAGCTCGTCCGTTGGCTGGCCGCTGACGTAGCGGGTGCCTTCGCGCACCGCATCGCGGATGTCGCCGAACACGAACAAGTCGCCGAGCGCAGTGCCGGCAAGTCCGACCATGTTCTCCGGCTCGCCGGTGACGAGGCCGCGGGCAAAGCTCTCGATGTGGGCGGCCGTGGAATTGGCGGCGTCGACCGCGGCGGTCACCTTGGCGGCCAGCGCGGCCGGCACCGCCACGTTGCGCTCGCGCGCCAGCTCCAGAAAGCTGCTGGCGAGATCGGCATCGTTCGCCGCCAGCGCCGCTTCGATCTCCTTGACGGCATAGGCCTGATCGAACTTGTTGGCGAGCGCGCGGTCGGCCAGCATCGCCGGATCGTCCTCGCTCTTGAGCAAGGTGTCAGCCTCAAGGGCGATCGGCACGACCACCAGCGCGGCAATCGCGAACAGCAGGGCGGCGATAAACGCGACGGCGACGCGCAACGGGTTCATGCGGCTGCCTGTCTCCGCTCGGACACGGCTTTCATGGACAATTCGTGGATCGGCTTCGAGTCGATGGATGACCATTGGCAAGGAGAACGCGGCTGCCGTTGCAGTGTTCCGATTGCCTGCAATTCGAGGTTTTCTGGTGACGGAGCGCTAGGAAAAGCCGGGTCGCCCCGTTATGGTGCGCCGCGCACAGCCGAGGCTTCGAGCTCCCCATGGCCGACCGGATTGTTCCCCACTTCCACAACGACCGCGGCGTTGCCGTGATCGAGATCGGCGCGCGGGAATTCAAATGCGTCGGCGCGCTGCCGCCCCAGGACCATCCGCACATCTATCTCGACATGGGCGACGACACCGAGATCATCTGCTCCTACTGCTCGACGCTCTATCGCCACGATCCCACGCTCGATCCGCACACCGCGCGGCCGCCGGATTGCGCCCTGCCCGACGCGGCCTGATCGCCCGGGCGCATTCCCTTGGCGCCCTCGCGCAACGTCATCATCGCCGGAGCCGGGATCGGCGGGCTCACCGCGGCGCTGGCTTTGGCGCAACGCGGATTCCGCGCCGTGGTGCTCGAGCAGGCTTCAACGCTCGAGGAAACCGGCGCCGGCATCCAGCTCTCGCCCAATGCGTCGCGCATCCTGATCGGGCTTGGCCTCGAGCAGCGGCTCATCGCCACCGCGGTCGCGCCCGAGGCGGTCGAAATCCGCGCCGCGCGCGGGCAGATCCTGGCCCGCATCCCGCTTGGCGACTATGCCGAGGCGCGCTACGGCGCGCCCTACTGGGTCACCCACCGCGGCGACCTCCAGGCGGCGCTCCTCGAAGCGGTGCGGGCAAATCCCGATATCGCGCTGAAGCTCGGCACGCGCGTCGAGGACTTCGTCGTTCACGGCAACGGCGTCACGGTCGCCTGCCGGCACGGGCCGAACCCCGTGGACGAAAACGGTATCGCGCTGATCTGCGCCGACGGGCTGTGGTCGCGGCTGCGGCCGCGGCTCGGCCATCACGGCAAGCCGGCGTTCCGCCGCCGCGTCGCGTGGCGCGCGCTGATACCGGCAGCGAGCGTCGCACCCGATGTCCGCGACGAAGTCGTGCGGCTGTGGCTCGGCCGGGGCGCGCATCTGGTCCACTACCCGGTGAAGCTCGGCACGCTGATCAACCTCGTCGCCATCGTCGATGATAGCCGCTGGGACGAGCCCGGCTGGAACGAGCCCGGGGCGCGGGAGGAGATCATCGCGCGCTTTGCCAACAAGCGCTGGGCGCCGTCAGTCCAGGATCTGATCGCGCAGCCCGAGCGCTGGCACAAGTGGGCGCTCCACGACCTGCCGCCGATCCGGGAATGGGGCAACGGCCCAGTGACCATGCTGGGGGACGCCGCCCACCCGATGCTGCCGTTCCTCGCCCAGGGCGCCGCGATGGCAATCGAGGATGCCGCCGTGCTGGCGGCATCGCTGGCACGCACGCCCGACGATATTCCCGGCGCGATGCGGCGCTACGAGCGGGCGCGGCGGCGGCGCACCCGGCGGGCGCAGCGCGGCGCGCGGCGCAACAGCAGGGCCTACCACTTACGCGGCATCGAGGCGGTGCTGCGCAATCTTTATCTCCAGACGCTGGGCGGAAAGTTGCTGCTTCGCAGCTACGATTGGCTCTATGGTTGGCGGCCGCTGCCGCCGAAATAAGCAAGAGCATGTTGCGATAATGTTTCCCACCACCATCGCCGGCAGCCTGCCGAAGCCCGCCTGGCTCGCCGAGCCCGGCAAGCTGTGGCCGCAGTGGCGGCTCGCCGGCGCCGATCTCGAAGCCGGCAAGCTCGACGCCACGCTGGTCGCACTCAAGTTGCAGGAGGATGCCGGCGTCGACGTGGTGTGCGACGGCGAGCAGTCGCGCCAGCATTTCGTCCACGGCTTCCTCGAGTTCGTCGAGGGCATCGACTTCGCGCACAAGGTCGAGATGGGCATCCGCAACAACCGCTACAAGGCGATGGTGCCGACCGTCACCGGCGCGCTCAAACTGAAGGGCCGCGTCCACGCCACCGAGGCGCGGTTCGCCCGCGCGCATACCGGCAAGCAGCTCAAGATCACCATGCCTGGGCCGATGACCATCATCGACACCATCGCCGACGCGCATTACGGCGACCGGGTGAAGATGGCGTTCGCGTTCGCCGATCTGCTCAACGCCGAGGCACGCGCGCTGGAGCGCGACGGCGTCGATGTCATCCAGTTCGACGAGCCGGCGTTCAACGTCTACATGAACGACGTGCCGGCCTGGGGCATCGAGGCGATCCACCGCGCGATCGACGGCCTCAAGTGCGCCACCGCGGTGCACATCTGCTACGGCTACGGCATCAAGGCCAACGTCGACTGGAAGGCGACGCTCGGCGGCGAGTGGCGGCAATACGAGGAGATCTTCCCGGCGCTCGCGGCGAGCCGGATCTCGCAGGTGTCGGTCGAATGCCGCAACGCCAGGGTGCCGGTCGAATTGCTGTCGCTGCTGAAAGGCAAGGACGTCGCGGTCGGCGTGATCGACGTCGCGACCGACCAGATCGAAACGCCGGAGGACGTCGCCGCCACCATCGAAGCCGTGCTCAAGCACGTCCCCAAGGAGCGCATCGTCGCCTCGACCAACTGCGGCATGGCGCCGATGCGCCGCGACATCGCTGCGGCCAAGCTCGTCGCGCTCGGCAAGGGCGCGGCGCTGGCGCGGCAAAGGTTTGGCTAGAAAACCTGACGATCGCTCGAGCGCTTGCTGTCGATCGTGCAGCGCTTCTCATCGTACACCTGGGCGATCTCCCTACGCTCGCCGAGCACCTGCTGGTACTCGGAGCGGTACACCATGGTGTTGACGACGTCGCCGCCGGGGCCCTTGGATGCGCGCGCCATCAGCTCCTCGATCTCTTTCTGACGCGTCGCGAAGCCCTTGTCGGCCTCCTGCGCCTGCAGGCAATTGTGAAACCGGTATTTGCCCGGCGCGACCCAGGCGCTGTGCCCGAATTGCTCGGTGGCCGAACCCCCGCATCCGGCAAGGGTGGCGAGCAGCGGCAACGCCGCAAGCCACGTCCCGCTGCCTGGAAGGCTTCCGTTCATCGTTCCCGTTTGGCGCCCGGTCATGGCGGTTTGATGGTCCTGCGATACCGCATCCGCTGTCGGCCCATCATATTGACACCGATCGACAATCCGTGTCCGTACGCCGCTGCGGCGGTGGCGCGAGCAGGCTCCGTCACGCTGCCGCGATAGCGTTGACAGCCGGTTAATTCGCGACTGTTAATCGAAATCCCAACCGGCCGGATAGGACCAACCGATGAGCGAGTCACGTTTCTTCGAGCCGCCGTCGGGAATGACGATCGGGGAGATCGTGGCGCTGACCGGCGCGCAAGCCAAGTCTGGCACCGATCTGTCGCGCCACGTCACCGATATCGCGCCGCCGGACCGCGCCGAGGCCGGCGACCTCACGTTCGTGGAGAGCGGAAAATTTCTCGATGCCCTCAAGTCGACGCGAGCCGCTGCGTGTCTGATCGGAGAGCGGTTCGAGTTCGACGCACCGGACCATCTCGTCGTGCTGCGCAGCCGCCAGCCCCAGGCCGATTTCACCGCAGTGGCGCGCAAGATGTATGCGAACGCGCTTCGCCCGGTGTCGCTGTTCGGCACCACCGGCATTGCGCCGAGCGCCGTCATTCATCCGTCGGCCAGGATCGACAAGGCCGCGACCGTCGATCCGGGCGCCGTGGTCGGACCCAACGCCGAGGTCGGCGCGGGCACCGTGATCGGCGCAACGGCGGTGATCGGACCCGCGGTCCGGATCGGCCGCGACTGCTCGATCGGAGCCGGCTGCATCATCACGCACTCTGAAATCGGCGACCGGGTGATCGTGCACCCCGGGTGCCACATCGGCCAGGACGGTTTTGGCTTCGTGCCGGACCGCAAGGGCCACGTCAAAATCCCTCAGATCGGCGCCGTCATCATCCAGGATGATGTAGAGATTGGCGTCGGCACCGCCATCGACCGTGGCGGTATGCGCGACACGGTGATCGGAGAAGGCACCAAGATCGACAACATGGTGCACATTGCCCACAACGTGGTGGTCGGCAGCCATTGCCTCATCGCCGGCCAGAGCGGCCTCAGCGGCGGCGTCACCATCGAAGACTTCGTGATGTTTGGCGGCCAGGTCGGCGTGGCGCCGCAGCTCACCGTCGGCAAGGGCGCGCGGCTCGCGGCTCGAGCCGGCGTGATCACCGACATTCCGGCCGGGCAGGATACCGGCGGCCACCCCGCGATCCCGCAGCGCCGGTGGCTGCGCCAGCAGATCGCGCTGGAAAAGCTGGTCACGCGCGACAAGTGAATTGGTGCCGACGCCCAGACTCGAACTGGGACGGGGCTTTCGCCCCCACGGATTTTAAGTCCGATGCGTCTACCGTTCCGCCACGTCGGCCCGCGGCGGTTCTAGCATAAGCGGCGATTCACGCGCTCAGCCCCGAGCCTAGCCCCTGCTGGTGTGGCCCCAGGTCTCGTCCCAGTCGTGGCCGGCGGCATCGACCACCCGGCCGTCCGCCTCGAAGAATTTATTGGGCACCTGGAAGATCGCCAGCATCAAGCCGCCCTCCGGGCACCAGGCGACGTGGCGGCTGCCCGCTTCGCGCCAGATGAATTCGCCCTGCTTCGCCTCGATGCCCTCGGCCGGGCCTTCCTTGTCGACCAGACGGCCTTCGAGCACGTAGGTCTGCTCGATGTTGACGTGCTCGTGATCCGGCAGCACCGCGCCCGGCGCGAAGCGCATCAGCGCGGTCATCAATCCGGTCGAGCGGTCGAACAGCAGCGTCTTCGCCTCGCAGCCGGGGAAGCGGGTCTTCTGCCATTCCATGCTCTGGGGACGAACGACGTGGGAGTGCGTGTCGGCGGTCTGGTGGCTCTTCGGCGTCACGGCGTCCATGGCGATGCTCCGTTGCAGCGAACCTCGAGCGATCCTAGCAGCTTTGCGGCCGCGCGTCAGCGCCTCAGGCGGGCGCCTTGATGTTGGCCCGCTCGATGATGGCGGCGAACTTCTTGCTCTCCGTCTCCACGAAAGCCTTGAACTGCGCGGGCGTCGTCGCACGCGGCACGATGCCCTGCCCCGCCAGCTTCTGCACCATCGCAGGCTCAGTGAACGTCTTGACCGTAATCTCGTTGAGTTGCGTGACGATCGGCGCCGGCGTGCCGCCGGGCGCGAACACGCCGAACCAGTTGAGCAGTTCATAGCCTTTCAAGCCCGGCGCCCCCTCCTGCAACGGCGCGACATCCGGCAGTTGCGGCATGCGATCGAGCGACGTCACCGCCACCGCGCGCAACTTGCCGGCCTGGATCAGCGGCAGCGCCGCCGCGTAGCTCGTGAAGCTCATGGTGACCGCGCCGGTCGCGACGTCGGTAACCGCGGGCGCCGCACCGCGGTACGGCACGTGCAGCACGTCGGTCCCCGCCATGCTGTTCATCAACTCACCCGCAAGCTGCTGCGGATTGCCGACGCCGGAGGAGGAGAACGACAGCTTGTTCGGATTGGCCTTGGCGTAGGCGATCAGCTCCTGCGGCGTTTTCACCGGTGTCGTATCCGCCACCACGACCACGCACGGCACGATGCCGGCCAGCGCCACCGGCGCCAATTCGCGCATCGGGTCGTAGGCCATCTTCTCCTTGTAGAGATGATGGCTGATCGCGATCTCGCCGGAGGTCGCCATCAGCATCATGTGCCCGTCGGGTGGCGCCTTGGCGACCGCCTGCGCCGCGATCATTCCGGCGGCGCCGGTGCGGTTCTCCACCACCACCGGCTGACCGAGCGCCTTCAGCGGCTCGGCCAGACAGCGCGCCAGCAGATCGATGCCGCCGCCGGCCGGGAAGCCCGCGATGATGCGGATCGGTCTGCGACGGATAGGCCTGCGCGCAGGGCGCCGCTCGATCCGGCGAGAACGCGCAAGGCTCGTGCCCGCGACAAATTCGCGCCGGGTGCAACATGCATGTTCACGCTCCGCCTTCGCGGATCGGCGGCACGAACGCCAGCCCGGTGTCCCAGGGAAAATAGATCCAGGTGTCCTGCGACACTTCGGTGATGAACGTGTCGACCATCGGCCGCCCCATCGGCTTGGCATAAACCGTCGCGAAATGCGCGCCCGGCAACAGCTCGCGCACCACCTTCGCGGTCTTTCCGGTGTCGACCAGGTCGTCGACGATCAGCACGCCCTTGCCGCCGAGCTTCATGATGGAGTCCGCCACCGTCTTGATCACCTTCAACTCGCCCTGCGTCTTGTAGTCGTGGTAGCTCTCGACGCCGACCGTCTCGATCAGACGGACGTTGAGCTCGCGCGCGACGATCGCGGCCGGCACCAGGCCGCCGCGGGTGATGGCGACGATCGCGGTGAACGGACCGGCCGCGTGGAGCCGCCACGCCAGCGCCTTGGCGTCGCGGTGGAACTGGTCCCAGGACACCGGAAAGGCCTTCTGGGTCTGCGGCTGTGCTTGGGCCTGCGGCTCCGCCATTCGTTTCCCCTTCAGCCGTTTACGCGCGTCCATGCCCGTCAAGCGCGTAAACGCCCTGATGACGCGCTTCGTTATGCGAATATCGAGCACGAAATCGAACCGCGCCGCGGCGCCGTCCCCAGCCGACGCAAGCTTCATCAGCAGCTCGCGGCGGAACAGGCTGTCGCGCTGGTTGGCCGGCTCGTCTGGAAAATAGAGCTGCGTGGTGAGCAGGCGGCTGCCGGCCGCCTGGACCTTGACGTGGTAGTGCCGGGTGCGGCCGATATAGACCGCCGGCCTGATGGTGCGGAAGCGGTAGCGTCCCGACGCATCGGTGAGCTGATGGCCGCGATAGCGGAAGCCGCGATTGTCGTATTCGCCCCGCTCGTCGGCATGCCAGAGATCGACCAGCGCGTCGGCAAGCGGCCGGCACGAGCGCGTCAGGACAAAGCCGGTCAGTTCGATTCCGTCGCCGCGCGATCCGGCGTCTCGCAGATCGGCGCGCTGCGGCGAGCGCGGCTTGAAGAATGGCCCTTCGGTCTGCCGCACGGTCGGCTCGTCGCCATCGTGACAGGCCGGCGTCGGCGTCAGCTCCTGCGCCTATCGCGTCGACGCTCAATCCCGCGGCGGCGAGCGTGCCGGTCGCGAGCAAAAATCGGCGCCGGGTCTGGTGCTGCCGCATCGCGTCTCAGGCGCTCCGCCGCAGGCCGGCGCGGACGCTGGCGAGCATGTCCTCGACCGCGGCCTTGGCGGCGGCGAGCTTGCCCGGATCGCGCGAGCGCACCACGATGTTGCTGTTGGGCCCGCGGTCGTCCTGGAACGGATAGCTGCCGATCGTCACCTCCGGATGCGCCTTGGCGACGGCCGCCGAGCGGCGTGCCGATGTCGCCCTCGCGCAGCTCCGCGCGCACCGTCTCCGACAGCATCTTGACGCCGGTCTTCAGCGTCGGCGCGACCTCGTCGAGCATCGCCTGCATGATCGACGGCACGCCCGCCATGACGTGGACGTTGCCGATGCGGAAACCGGGCGCGGCCGAGACCTTGTTGAGGATCAGGTCGGCGCCGGCGGGAATACGCGCCATCCGCAGCCGCGCCTCGTTCAGATCCTTCTCGGCGATCCGGGTCAGCAGCAGCGCGCGGGCGCGCGGATCGACGTCGATCGTGACCCCGAACGCCTTGGCGACGCAGTCGGCGGTGATGTCGTCGTGGGTCGGGCCGATGCCGCCGGTGGTGAACACGTAGGTGTAGCGGTGGCGCAGCGCGTCCAGCGCGGTGACGACCTCCGGCTCCTCGTCCGGCACCACCCGCACCTCTTTCACGTCGATGCCGATGTTGGTCAGGTATTCGGCGATATAGCCGATGTTCTTGTCCTTGGTCCGGCCGGAGAGGATTTCGTCGCCGATGACCAATATGGCGGCGGTTATGGTGCTCGGCTTCGCCGCGTCGGTCATAGTCCTCTCCATTCACGGACTGCGATCCCTAGCGCGGAATGATGCCCGCGCTCAAGCGGCCCTGCCAAGGCGTCACAAATGCTGGTGGCAGCTTGACAATGCAGCGTTGCCGCAATGCACCCGGCATCGCTATAAAGGCGGCCGGGTGGAGGGGTATTCATGACTTATTGCTGCGGCATCCTGGTGCGCGAAGGCCTCGTCATGATCGCCGACACCCGGACCAACGCCGGCCTCGACAACATCTCCACGTTCCGCAAGCTGCACACCTTTATCGAGCCCGGCGAGCGCGTGATGGCGCTGTCCACCTCCGGCAACCTGTCGCTTAGCCAGTCCGTCGTCAGCCTGCTTTCTGAGGGCATGGAAAACCCGGAGACCGGCGACATCGAAACGCTGCAGAACGCGCCGACCATGTTCCAGGCCGCGTCGCGGATCGGCAACGCGGTGCGCCGGGTCCACGACATCGAGGCGGCCGCACTTGAAGCCAACGACGTCAAGTTCGACGTCGCGTTCCTGTTCGGCGGCCAGATCAAGGGCGACCGGTTGCGGCTGTATATGATCTATTCGGCGGGCAACTTCATCGAGTGCACGGTAGACACCCCGTATCTGCAGATCGGCGAGCACAAGTACGGCAAGCCGATCCTCGATCGCGCCGCCAAATACGGCATCGACATCTACGACGCGCTCAAGATCAGCCTGCTCTCGATGGATTCGACGATCCGGTCCAACCTCGGCGTCGGCCTGCCGATCGACTGCGTGGTGGTGCGCCGGGACGCGGTGGACGCCGAGCTGGTGTACCGGATCGAGCCCGGGGAACCCTACTTCCACGACCTCAGCGAACGCTGGTCCGCGGCGCTGCGCGCGGCGCACATGGGCATTCCGCGGCCACCCTACGTCACACCGCGTTAGCGTCTCATTAACCATTTACCGCCGGTTAACGCCGTGACGCGAAAAGCATCTGCGCGCACGCAATGCGCGCATCGTTGCCGTTTTCTTAGCCCATATCAAGCGATTGGCAAGCATTGCCACCTACCGTCCCGCGTTGGACGAGTTCGGAGCAAAGCGTGTCGGTTGCGAAGCCCCGGGGGCTGGCTGAGCCGAGGGACAATCATAAGCCCGCGGCGTGGGATCGCGCACGCCTGGGCGTTGCCGTCCCGCTTTGCGTCGTCGTGGCGGTGGCGATCGTCTGCATCATCGTCGCGGCGCTGACATCCGCCAATCGCGCCGACGAGGTTGCGCTCGAAAACGAAAAAAACCTGCTCACCCGCGCCATCGTCAACCACGGCGAGTGGTCGGTTCGCCGATTGCGCAACATCATCGCGACGGACGATTCGATCCGCGGCCTCGATCTCGAAGGACCAGCCGCGCTGACCACGCCGAGGCTCGGGCGCTGGCTCGATCCCATGCGCGACCACGACTTGCTGTGGGTGGTCGGCTCCTCGGATCAGCTCGTATACGGGCAGATCGGCCGGCAACACCACGACACCGGCATGCCGGCCCAGTCATTTGTCTTTCTCAAGCCCACGGTCGACCACCTGCGCGGCCACGCCGCCATCCCCGACCGGACGGTGCGCCTGATCGGACCCCGGCCGGACACGGCGATCTCCGCCGTCTCCGACACGGTGATGATGCAGATGTTCCTGGGCCGGCTTTCGCTCGTGACCGCGGTTCCGATCGCCGCAGCCAACGGCACCCCGACGGACGCGCCGACGCCAATGGTAATGACCGCCCGCTTCCTCGAGGACACGTTGCTCGGCACCATCGGCCATCAGGTCGGACTGGCGAACCTTCGCATGGTCAGCGCGCGCGTCGCGCCGATAGGCGACCACGTCTTCGACATCCCCAACTCCAGGAACGATCCAGTCGTCCGCTTCGCCTGGACGCCGAAGCGTCCAGGAGCCGAAATTCTCGCCAGCATGTTCCCGTTCCTAGGCATCGCCCTCGCCGGCTTCGTGCTGCTTGCGGGCTTGGTGCTGCGCTTCATGCGCAGCACTGCCGAAACCATCACGGCAGGCGAAAAGCGTCTGCGTTATCTCGCGCTGCACGATCCGCTGTGCGGATTGCCCAACCGGAACTACTTCAGCGACCGGCTCGAAGCGATCATCCACGAGGTCAAGCGGGGCGGCCCGGCGTCCGCGGTGCTCTACATCGACCTCGACCATTTCAAGGACGTCAATGACACGCTGGGCCACCCGGTCGGCGACGAATTGATCCGCAATGTGACGCGGCGCCTCTCCAACACCATGCGGCCCGAGGATCTGGTGGCGCGGCTGGGCGGCGACGAATTTGCCGTACTGACCTCCATCTCCGCCGACCACGCCGTGCTGCAGGGCATCGCCGAGCGGATTATCGGGACCTTGAGCGCACCGTTTGCGATCGACGGCCACACCATCGTGATCGGCGCCTCGATCGGCATCGCCACGATCGGCCATCGCTCCGAAGGCGGCGCGGCGG
Organism: uncultured Alphaproteobacteria bacterium; assembly: GCA_963711955.1. GTDB lineage: Bacteria > Pseudomonadota > Alphaproteobacteria > Rhizobiales > Xanthobacteraceae > Z2-YC6860. The sequence continues at coordinate 67,236 of CAVQGC010000023.1, forward strand.
ACGTCATGCGCTACGCCGACATGGCGCTCTACCGCGCCAAGAACGAAGGCCGCAACCGCGCCTGCATCTACGACGCGGCGATGGATGCCGATCTGTCCAAGCGCAAGCTGATCGAGCAGGAGCTGCGTGAGGCCATCGAGCAGAACCGAACTCGACGTCCTGTACCAGCCGATCGTCAACGCCAGCGGCGAAAAGGTGGTCGGCGTCGAGGCGCTGGCGCGCTGGACGCACCCGCAGCGCGGGCTGATAGCACCGGCCGACTTCATCCCGATCGCCGAGCACTCCGGTCTGATCATCGAGCTGGGCGACTACGTGCTGCGCCGGGCCTGCACTGAAGGCAAGTCATGGCCGGGCCTGACCGTCGCCGTCAACGTTTCGCCGCTGCAGTTCCGCCAGATCAATTTCGTCACCGGGATCGAGCGCATCCTCGGCGAAACCGGCTTCGAGCCCACGCGGCTCGAGCTCGAACTGACCGAAAGCACGCTGATCGGCAACGTCGACAGCGCGCAGGCCGCAATGATCCGGCTCAAGTCGCTCGGCGTGCGCCTCGCGCTCGACGACTTCGGCACCGGCTATTCCAGCTTGCAGTACCTGCGCCGGTTTCCGTTCGACAAGCTCAAGATCGACCGCAGCTTTGTGCTCTCGATCGAGAAGGCGGCGGATGCCGCCGCGATCGTGCATGCGGTGGTAAGTCTCGGCCGCGGCCTCGGCATGAAGGTCACCGCGGAGGGCGTCGAGAGCGCAGACCAGCACCTGTTCCTGCGCGCCGCCGGCGTGCACTTCATGCAGGGCTTTCGCTTCGGCAAGCCGATGACGGCAGCCGAGATCACCGCGCGCCTCGCGGTGCCCGGCGTCTATCGCACCATCGAAGGCGACGCCGTCGCCGCGCTGGCGAGTTGACGGGCGTCTTGGTCAATCGATCTTGATGCCCATCGCGGTGACGATCGGCCGCCACCGCGTCAGTTCGCTCTCGACATACTTCTTGTAGTCCGCCGCGCTCAGCAGCGGCTCGAGCTCGAACGTCCCGGAGATCAAGAGATCCTGGTAGGACTTGTCGGCGCACAGTTTCAGGTTGGCGGCCGACACCGTATCGACCACCTCTTTCGCCGCGCCGGCCGGCGCGAACACGCCGATGAAGTTCGGCGCGACGACGTCGGGAAAGCCCTGCTCGCCGGTGGTCGGCAGTTCGGGCGCGGCGGCGAGACGCTTGTGGTGTGTCACCGCCAGCACTCGCAATTTGCCGGCGCGGTGATGCTCCAGCACGATGTTGGTCATCGCCGGCACCAACGAGGGGATTTGCCCCGCCAGCAGGTCGGTCAATCCCGGCCCGGCGCCGCGATACGGCACGTGCGGTAGATCGGTCAGTCCGGACCGCAGCTTGAACAGTTCGCCGGTGAGATGATTGAGCGAGCCGTGTCCCGCCGAGCCATATGACACCTTGCCCGGATTGGCCTTCACGTAGGCGATGAACTCCTTGAGGTCCTTGGCCGGCACCGACGGATGCACCGCGATCGCAAAGGCGGTGACTGCGATCGGTGAGATCGCCTCCAGGTCTTTGAGCGGATCGTAGGTGGGCTTGGTCTTGAGCAGCGCCTCGGTGATGTGCGTGGTCGCACCGCCCAGCAGCAGGGTGTAGCCGTCGGGACGCGAGCGCGCCGCCGCCGCGGCGCCAAGTCCGCCGCCGGCGCCGCCGATGTTCTCGATCACCAGGGTGCCGAGATGACCCTTGATCCGTTCGGCCCACGGCCGGCCGATGGTGTCGAATGCGCCGCCCGGCGGAAACGGCACGATCAACCGGATCGGCCTGTCCGGATATTTCGATTGCGCGAATGTCGAAAGCGGAGCGAGCGCCGGGGCGGCCGCCGCGGCCAGGCCGGATGCAAGCAGGTCACGTCGCCTCATCGGATTCCCCCCAAGGATTTCCATAAGAGCTGGCAACTCGCATGGAGTTGAAACCAAACGCGGGGAGCGATCAAGCGCGGGCACCGCGTTTCCCGTGTGGTGGGGCATTGCGGCGCACCGTCCGAGCCTTCAGGATGCCGCCGGATTTCACATTCGGAGGACGGCATGGCTGAGAAGGTGGCGGTGGTGACGGGGGCCGGAACCGGCATCGGCAAGGCTGTGGCGCTGGCGCTCGCCGGCGACGGCTATGCGGTGGTGCTGGCCGGCCGCCGCGCCGACAAGCTGGACGAGACCGCGAAGGAGGCCGGCAACGCCAAGACCGTGTCGGTGCCGACCGACGTCAGCGATCCGGAATCCATCAAGGCGCTGTTTGCACGAGTCAAAAAGGATTTCGGCCGGCTCGACATCCTGTTCAACAACGCCGGCATCGGCGCGCCGGCGGTGCCGATGGAAGAGCTGCCGCTGGAGACCTGGAAGAAGGTGGTCGACACCAACCTCACCGGCGTTTTCGTCTGCACCCAGGAGGCCGTCAAGATCATGAAGGCGCAGTCGCCCAAGGGCGGCCGCATCATCAACAACGGCTCGATTTCGGCGCATACGCCGCGGCCGCGCGCCGCCGCCTACACCTCGACCAAGCACGCCATCACCGGGCTCACCAAGCAGACCGCACTCGACTATCGCAACGACAGCATCCTGTGCAGCCAGATCGACATCGGCAACGCGGCGACGCCGCTGACCGACCGCATGGTGCAGGGCACCGGCGTGCTGCAGCCGGACGGCAAGATGATGATCGAGGCGCGCATGGACGCCGATGCGGTCGGCAAGGCGGTGGTCTACATCGCCAACCTGCCGCTCGACACCAACGTGCTGTTCCTCACCGTGATGGCGAACGGCATGCCGTTCGTCGGACGGGGCTAGGCCGTCTCGGCCAGTTCGTCGCGCAGTTTCGCTGCGATATCGGCGAACTCCGGCGCGCCGCGCCGGCGCGGTCGCGGCGCCGTGATCGGCACCCGGGCCGTCAGCATGCCCGGCTTGCCGGAAATCGACACCACTTCGTCGGCGAGATAAATCGCCTCGTCGATCGAGTGGGTGACGAACAGAATCGTCTTGCCGGTTGCCGCGTGGATACGCGCGAGTTCGTCCTGCAATCCTTCTCGCGTGATCGCATCGAGCGCCGCGAACGGCTCGTCCATCAGCAGAATGTCCGGCTCAACCGCGAGCGCGCGGGCAAGCGCGACGCGCTGGCGCTGGCCGCCGGACAGTTCGTGCGGATAGCGCTGGCCGTAGCCTTCGAGCCCGACCAGATCGAGCGCGGCTTCGATGCGTTTGCGGCGCATCGCCGTATCGACCTGCCCGTGCTCCAGGCCGAAGCCGACGTTGGCCTCGACCTTCCGCCACGGCAGCAGCCGCGCATCCTGGAACACCATCACCACCGGCAGAGGACTGTTCCGCTCGGCGTTGATCGTCACCAAGCCGCCGCTTGGCGGCAGAAGCCCGGCCACCACGCGCAACAGCGTCGACTTGCCGACGCCCGACGGCCCAAGGATCGCGACAAAGCGCCCGGCCGGGACTGACAGGCTGAAATCCTTCAGCACCTCCGTCGCGCCGCCGTCGCTGGGGAAGGTCAGGCCGACGTTGTCGAGCTTGATCATCGCTTCCATCGCAGCAGCCTCGATTGGAGTGCGACGAAGCCGGTATCGATGATGCCGTATAGCGCGGCCATCGTAGCCATGTAGATGACGACCACATCGCTCGCCAGCAGGTTCGACGCCTGCATCATGCGTTGCCCGAGACCGGGCACGCCGAAAATCTCCGACGCCACCACCGCCATCCACGCCTGGCCGACCGCGGTGCGCAGCCCGGCAAGTATTCCGGGCGCCGCCGCCGGCATGATCACCTTGACGAGCTTCTGGTCGGCACGGCGGAAGCCGAATGCGTCCGCAAGCTCGATCAAATCGCGATCGACGGCACGCACAGCACCCAGCGCCGCGAAATACGAAATCCAGAACACGCCGACGCCAATGATGAAGATCGCGGCGGCCGGATCGATGCCGAACCAGAGGATGGCGAAGGGCACCCAGGCGAGGCCCGGAATCGGGCGCAGCACGCGGACCACCCAGGACAGCGCCGCTTCGAGCGACACCGACATGCCGGTCGCGACACCAAGCCCCACGCCGAGCGCGCAGCCGATCACCAGGCCCGCCAGGTAGTTGCGCAGGCTCAGCAGGACGGAGGCGAACCAGATCCCCGAACTGAACTCGCGTTCGAACGCGCGCGGCAGCGCGCTCGGCGGCGGCAAAATCTGCGCCGGGACGATGCCCAGGGCGGGCATCAGCTCCCAGATCGCCAGAAACACCGCCAGGCCGAGTGCAGCGAGAACCGTTGCCTTACCGCGCGTCACCGCCGCTCCAGATCACCAGACCATTCAGCCTAGTTGCTGGCGGTCGCGCGATCATACACCTGGAGCGCGAACAGGCCATCGAGCGGCGACGCCTTCTGCAGCGCGCCGAGCTTGACCTGATAGTCCTGCAGCTTGCCGGTCGACTCGAGAATGCGGCGCGGATCCGACACGAACTGCGTCTGCGGCGACTCCAGCGCGGCGAGCAGGATGTCGTCCGGCACCAGTCCGCGGCCGAACGCCGCTCCGACATGCTTCACCGCACGCTTGGGATCGTCCTTGAGCAGCTTGGTGGCGCGCACGACATTGCGCACCAGCGCCTCGACCGCCTGCGGGTTCTTGTCGGCGTATGAGCCGAGCACGGCGATGACGACGCCCGGGAAATTCGGGAACATCTCGGCGCCGTCCGCAATCAGCTTGATCTTCGGATTCTGCTTGCGGACGATCGCGAGCGCCGGCTCGCGGATCGAGCCGCCTTCCACGGCGCCGGTCAGGATCGCGCCCTGCGTGGCGTCGATGCCCATCTCGATGATCTGAACGTCAGCCTTGTCGACCTTGGCGACTTCCCACAGCCAGTGGTTCAGCGTGGTGTGCGGGCCCGAGCCGATCGGCTGGGTGGCGAGCTTGGCCGGGCGGCCGGTCTTTTCGCGGAAAGCCTTGAACGCTTCGGCAACACTGCGGCCTTCGAAATACGGCGCGGCGTTCGCGCTTGCCGCGAAGCCCATCTCCTCGATTACGGTGGCGGCGACCACGCGGACGTCGATGCCCTTGGAGCGCGCAACGATCAGTGGCGCAAGCCCCGCAGCGTAGATGTCCAGCGTGCCGGACGACAGCGCCTGGATCATGTTGGGGCCAAACTCGAAGACCGCCGGCTTGAAATTGATGCCGGACTGCTTGTTCCAGCCCTCGCCTTCGGCGACGAACAACTGGGCCACACCCATGACCGGAATGAAGCCGACCCGAAGGTCCTGGCTTTGGGCATGAACCTGGCCCGCGGAAAACACGAGGCCGGCAGCAAACAACGACGCGATAAGGCGCATGGAAGTCCCCGAACAGGATGATGTTTGGATGATTTTGTGCTGGATAATCTAAGGGTTCGGTCAAAATCGCACCAGCGAACGCTTTTCCAATTTGTGGCCCGTGGCAGAGTAAGTCTTCCGCATTCGTGCTCCCGGACAGGCAAAGCATTCTGGGTGCATCGTTTCGAGGCATGGTTCGACGATGCTGATGCTGCAATCCCTGATCGGCATCGCCGCCATCATCGCCTTCGCCTGGCTGATCAGTGAAAACCGTCGCGCCGTGTCCTGGAAGCATGTCGGCATCGGCCTGGCCGTCAGCATTGCGCTTGCCGCGCTGTTCCTGAAGCTGCCGCCGCTGCGCGCGCTGTTCGCCGCCGCCAACAGCGCGGTCGTCGCGATCGGCGATGCCTCTCGCGCCGGCACGTCGTTCGTGTTCGGCTACCTCGGCGGCGGCTCCCTGCCCTTCGAGCTGAAATTTTCCGGCGCGGAATTCGTGCTGGCATTCCAGGCGCTGCCGATCGTGCTGCTGATGAGCGTGCTCACCACGCTGCTATTCTACTGGCGCGTGCTGCCGCCGATCGTGCGCGGTTTCTCGTGGGCGCTGGAGCGCACCTTGGGAGTCGGCGGCGCGGTCGGCTTATCAAGCGCCGCCAACATCTTCGTCGGCCACGTCGAGGCGCCGCTGTTCATCCGGCCCTATCTCGCGCAGCTTTCGCGCGGCGAATTGTTTATCGTGATGACCGGCGGCATGGCCGGCATCGCCGGCACCGTGCTGGTGCTCTACACGCAATTTCTGTTGGCCAGCGTGCCCGACGCCGCCGGCCACTTCATCATCGCTTCAGTGCTGAGCGCGCCGCTCGCGGTGCTGGTCGGCCAGATCATGATCCCCGGCGGCGGCAAGCCGACCGGCAGCCTCGCCGATCCGGAGCCGGTCGCCGACAGCACCATGGACGCCATCGCCAAAGGCACCGCCGCGGGCCTCGCGCTTCTCCTCAACATGATCGCCATGCTGATCGTGTTCGTCGCGCTGGTGCATCTGGTCAACGCGATGCTCGGCGTGCTGCCTGCGTTCGCCGGCGCGCCGGTCACGCTGCAGCGCGTGCTCGGATGGATCATGGCGCCGGTCACCTGGCTGATCGGCATTCCATGGGCGCAGGCGCAGACCGCCGGCTCGCTGATGGGCATCAAGACCATCCTCAACGAGCTGATCGCCTATCTGGAGATGTCAAAGCTGCCCGCCGACGCGCTCGATGCGCGCTCGCGCCTGATCATGCTTTATGCGATGTGCGGCTTCGCCAACTTCGGCAGCCTCGGCATCATGATCGGCGGCTTGAGCGTGATGGCGCCGGAGCGCCGCGCCGACGTGCTCGCGCTCGGGCTGAAGTCGATCGTGTCGGGCACGCTGACGACGCTGCTGATGGGCGCGATCGTGGGGCTGTTGCACTGGTGAAAATCCGTGCCGCGCACTCTGCCGTCATCGCCCGCGACCCGCCTACGCCACAGGCTTCGGCGGGCGAGTCCCCACAGTCCGCCAAAGCTTCAGCGAAGGCGGAAAGCGGGCGATCCAGTAACCGCTGATGGCTACTGGGTCCCCGCTTTCGCGGGGATGACAGCCGCGTATGACGACAGAAATCTTGCGTTTCCGGAGCAAAACGCACTTATCCCCGCCCCAAAATCCTGCCGTATCATGCACGCGCTTTGCTCGATCGAGGGCGCTGTCATGAGGCGATCTGATGGTGGAGCAAGGTGCGGCGCCTGCGCTTCTGTCTCGCAAACGGAAGTCCGGGAGGCCCGGGTCACCGTCCGTCCCGACTATGCGGGGCTGCCCTTGATTGGGCTGGTGGGTGACGGAGGAAGGGTTGCGAAAGCAACCCGATCCCGAGGTGGAAGGCCCACCCATCCGTCGCTGTAAGTTACGGTCCCGAGGAACCAAAAATCGCCGCGGTGGAGCGCCGGCAGGCGGGCGTCCTTCGCAAAGGACGCGTCGCCGCAAGGCGAAGACTGAGAAGGAACGCCTCCCGGCGCTCCGCCTCCCTCACTTGAAAGAGGAGGAGAAGAAAAAGGAAGGCCTCGCGAGCCTCAAGTCCGCGGGCGATGACGCATGTCCAACGGAGAGATCAATGCAGCCGGAATTCGCCGCCGATCGCTTTCAGCTCCGCCGGCTTGATCAGCCGCGAGTGCGCGACCGTCACCGAATGCAGCGCCCCCTCCAGCGAGCTTTGCCAGAATTTCAGGAAGCCTTGCAGCTCCGGAAAGTTCGGGCAGAGGTCGTAGTCCTGCCAAACGTAAGTCTGCAACAGCCAGGGATGATCGGGACGGCGATACAGGATCTGGGCCGTGGTCAGCCCGTAACCACTCAGTTGACGCCGAAGGTCCTTCGAGGACATGGGCGAATCTCCTTCAACCGGCCAGTGCAGTGTCCATCCTTTTTCGTTTCTGACAAGTTGAGAAAGCAAAATAAGTTCCAATATCAATGGCTTAGCAGCCTTAGGTCAGGACTGCTGCCAGACATAAAATGACTGGTAGCAGTCTGCCAACATGAGTGCTAAAAAACTTGCGACGTCCTCTTGATCGAGGACATCACCCGCCCATCTGGTGAAGTGCAGAGCCCGGCAGGGCAACCGGCCGCGCTCTTTCACCAAAAAAGATCACGTCGTTCCAATCACTTATGGAGGATCCTATGAAGTTTCGTCCGCTTCACGACCGCGTCGTCGTCAAGCGCCTCACCGCCGAGGAAAAGTCCGCCGGCGGCATCATCATTCCGGACACCGCTCAGGAGAAGCCGTCGCAGGGCGCCATCATCGCCGTCGGCCCGGGCGGCCGGGACGAAGCCGGCAAGCTCATCCCGATCGACCTCAAGGTCGGCGACACCGTGCTGTTCGGCAAGTGGTCGGGCACCGAGGTCAAGATCGATGGCCAGGATCTCCTGATCATGAAGGAGTCTGACATCATGGGCGTGCTCGACGTCCCCGCGGCCAGGAAGAAGGCCGCCTAAGCAACAATTCGAACCCTCGTCCTGAACCGGCCGCGCAGCGGCCGTCTCGAAGGACGACGACCAAGGATCAAACGGAGTTATCAAAATGGCTGCCAAGGACGTCAAATTCTCAGTCGATGCGCGCGACCGTATGCTGCGCGGCGTCGACATTCTCAACAACGCCGTGAAGGTGACGCTCGGCCCGAAGGGCCGCAACGTCGTGCTCGACAAGTCGTTCGGCGCTCCCCGCATCACCAAGGACGGCGTCACCGTCGCCAAGGAGATCGAGCTCGAAGACAAGTTCGAGAACATGGGCGCGCAGATGGTGCGTGAGGTCGCCTCGAAGGCCTCCGATGTGGCCGGCGACGGCACCACCACCGCCACCGTGCTGGCCGCCGCGATCGTTCGCGAAGGCGCCAAGTCGGTTGCCGCCGGCATGAACCCGATGGACCTCAAGCGCGGCATCGACCTCGCGGTCGAAGCCATCGTCGAGCACCTCAAGTCCAACTCGAAGAAGGTCACGTCGAACGCGGAAATCGCCCAGGTCGGCACCATTTCGGCCAACGGCGACAAGGAAATCGGCGACTTCCTCGCGCGCGCGATGGAGAAGGTCGGCAACGAAGGCGTCATCACGGTCGAAGAGGCGAAGAGCCTCGAGACCGAGCTGGACGTCGTCGAAGGCATGCAGTTCGACCGCGGCTACATCTCGCCGTATTTCATCACCAACGCCGACAAGATGCGCGTTGAGATGGATGACGCCTACATCCTGATCTACGAAAAGAAGCTCTCCGGCCTGCAGGAGCTGCTGCCGCTGCTCGAGTTGGTGGTGCAGACCTCGAAGCCTCTCGTCATCGTTGCCGAAGAGGTCGAGGGCGAGGCGCTCGCAACTCTCGTCGTCAACAAGCTGCGAGGCGGCCTCAAGGTCGCGGCGGTGAAGGCGCCGGGCTTCGGCGATCGCCGCAAGGCCATGCTGCAGGACATCGCGGTCCTGACCGGTGGCCAGGCGATCTCGGAAGATCTCGGCATCAAGCTCGAGAACGTGACGATCGCGATGCTCGGCCGCGCCAAGAAGGTGATGATCGACAAGGAAAACACCACGATCGTCAACGGCGCGGGCAAGAAGAAGGACATCGAGGACCGCATCACGCAGATCAAGGCGCAGATCGAGGAAACCACCTCGGACTACGACAAGGAGAAGCTGCAGGAGCGTCTCGCCAAGCTCGCGGGCGGCGTTGCGGTGATCCGCGTCGGCGGCGCCACCGAGATCGAGGTGAAGGAGCGCAAGGATCGCGTTGACGATGCGATGCATGCGACCCGCGCCGCGGTCGAGGAAGGCATCCTGCCGGGCGGCGGCGTCGCGCTGCTGCGCGCCAGCGAGGCCCTGAAGAAGATCCGCACCGCCAACGATGACCAGAAGACGGGCGTCGAGATCGTGCGCAAAGCGATCCAATTCCCGGCTCGCCAGATCGCGATCAACGCAGGCGAGGACGGCTCCGTCATCGTCGGCAAGATCCTGGAGAAGGATCAGTACGCCTTCGGCTTCGACGCTCAGTCGGGCGAGTACGGCAACCTGGTTCAGAAGGGCATCATCGACCCGACCAAGGTCGTGCGCACCGCGATCCAGAACGCCGCGTCCGTGGCGGGCCTGCTGATCACCACCGAGGCGATGATCGCCGAGGCGCCGAAGAAGGGCGGAAACGCCATGCCGCAGATGCCGGGCGGCGGCGGCATGGACTTCTAATAACGTCCAACGCTCAAATACGAATGCGAAGGCCCGGGGAAACCCGGGCCTTTTCATTTCGGATGGGATGGCAAGGCCGGAAAATGATAACGACCACGAACGAGAAGGCGCGCGTTCATCCGGCGTCGCCTTAACGTCTTCGTGGCCGTCTTGGCGAAAGCGCCTTACACTTACTCGGCACCATCGCTACTTGAGTATTTCTATCCCAGGGCAGTGACAGCTTCATGACCTCCAGAACCGGCATTTTTGTTGGGATCGGCGGCTGGACGTTCGCGCCCTGGCGCGGGTCGTTCTATCCCAAGGGCCTGCCGCATGCGAAGGAGCTCGCCTACGCCGCGGAGCGCCTCACCTCGATCGAGGTCAACGGCACGTTCTACCGCACCCAATCGCCCGCCACCTACCGCAAGTGGGCGAGCGAAGTTCCCGACGGTTTCGTGTTCTCGCTGAAAGGCTCGCGCTTCGTTACCAACCGCCGCGTGCTCAAGGAGGCGGGCGACTCGATCAAGCGTTTCTTGGATTCGGGCGTGACCGAGCTGGGGCCCAAGCTCGGACCGCTGCTCTGGCAGTTCGCGCCGTTCAAGAAATTCGAGGAAGCCGACTTCGGCGGCTTTCTGGAGTTGCTGCCTGACACATTCAACGGCCATCACCTGAGGCATGTCGTCGAGGTGCGGCACGACAGTTTTCTCACGCCGGAGTTCATCGCGCTGCTGCGCAAATTCTCCATGCCGGTGGTGTTCACCGACCATATTGAATATCCCTCAATCGCCGACGTGACCGGCGACTTCGTCTATGCGCGCCTGCAACAGGGCAAGGACACGGTGCCGACCGCCTATCCGCCGAAAGAGATCAATGCCTGGGCCGGCCGGCTCACCGAATGGGCGAAGGGCGGCGAGCCAGGCGATCTCAATCGCGTCGGCCCGGCCGGAAAGAAGGGCAAGACGCGCGACGTCTATGCCTACGTGATCCACGAGGGGAAGGTGCGCGCGCCGGCGGCGGCGATGGCGCTGATCGAGCGGTTGAAGTGATGGCCAAGGTTACGGCAACGCCGGAGCTTTTCACCATCGGCTACGAGAAGGCGAAGCCCGACGCGGTGCTGTCCGAGCTCAAGCGCGCCAAGGTCAAGCTGCTGATCGACACCCGGGCCGTCGCCGCGTCGCGCCGGCCGGGCTTCTCCAAAGCGGCAGCTCGCCGCCTCGCTCGACGAAGCAGGCATCGCGTATCTGCATTTGCAGAAGCTCGGCACGCCCGCCGAGGGCCGCGAGGCGGCGCGCTCCGGCGACCTCATGACGCTCTGGAAAATCTACCGCAAGCACCTCAAGACCAAGGCAGCAATCGCCGAGATGGAAGAGTTGGTCGCTTTGGTCGAAGGTGGCAAGCGCATTTGCCTGCTGTGCTACGAGCGCGACGTCTCGCACTGCCATCGCGGCAAGATCGCCGAAATCGTGACGGAGCGCACTGGCGCGCGCGTCACCGATCTGGCGCCGCCCCTGTTTTGATTGTCATTCCGCCGGCTGCGCGATCCGCGAGTCGCGTTCGACGCCATGAACCAGCAGCGCGACCATGGCCGTGCCAATCACGAAACCGAGCGCCACGACTGCAATCACCCCCAGCACCAGATCGAAGCCGCCACGGCCGTGCAGGAACGCGATCATCGAAGCTGCCGCGCCGGAGATCAAATAGGTGATGAAGTAGCGCACTGCATAGATCCGGCCGCGCCAGGCGTCCGCGGTGTAGCGCGCGATGACGAAGTCGTTCACGGTCACCTGGGCGTAGATGAATGCCATCGCAAAGGCCAGCGCCGCCAACAACATGTAGCCGGTCGCATAAACGACCCAGACCACGCCGACGAACTGCAGGAAACCAACAAGCGCAAAGACAATATGCGGCGGATATTTCTCCAGCACGCGGCCGACGGTGAACTGCGCAACAGCACCGGCGAGGAATACGATCGTCGCCATCCCGCCAACGGCCACGAGCGAAATGCCGGTGATCCGCTCGTCAATCACCTTTGGCAGCGCAATCGTCACCGTGTTGAAAACGAGGCCCGCGGTGACGCCGATCAGGACAAACAGCCCAAACACCGAAACCATCAGCCACATAGCCAACCGCACCTCGGGCGAGGAGCTACGGCCCGCCGCTTTGTGGCGGTCATCCGGCACCAGCATCACGTAGGCGATGCCGGTTGCGATGCAGATGATCGCCGGGATCAGAAACGCTCCGCGCCAGCCGATCCATGCGGTCAACAGCGCCGTGGCGCCGGCGGCAAACGCAACGCCGAGATTGCCGCACACACCATTCAAGGCGAGCGTGCGGCCGCGGTTCACCGCTTCTGACACCACGATCGCGGTGCCCACCGGATGATAGATCGCAGCGAACAGGCCGAGCGCGAACAATGCAACCGCCAGTACGATCAGGTTCGGCGCGAGCGCCGCGCCAATCAGACTTACGCCGCAGCCGATGTAGAACACCGCCATCATGTTGCGGCGGCTCCAGCGGTCGGCAAGCCAGCCGGCCGGCAGCGAGAACAGGCCGAACGCGAAGAACGACGCCGTGCCGAGCGCGATCAGTTCCGCATAGGTCTTGCCATAGGCGGCCATCAACCCGATCACCACCGTCGGGAAAATCAGCATGACGTAGTGGTCGACGGCGTGCGCGAAATTGTTGAACCCGATGGACAGGCGGCGGCGCTTGTCCTCGTCCGCGGTCAGCGCGCTGAAATACGACATCGGAGCCCTTGGAATCGCAGCCCGGAACTGCCGGCTGCCCTGATATACGCCATTGTTGCCGATGAACCTATTCGGATTCCGACGGCCTGCCCGCGCGGCTAAGCGGCTCTCGAAAACCCAGACGCCGCATGGGTTTTGAGGTGCCGGCCCTTTACTCTACAACCTGCGCGGGTTTACGATTCCTGCGGAGGATGGCGCCACTCCGGCGCCAGGGGCCCCGATGCGTCGAGTTGGGGGTGTCGCCACGGCAACCGCTGCGGCGCTCAGCATGTTTGTTGCGTCTGCGTGGGCCGGGGGTGAGCTATCCCGCCGCGACGAGCCGCGTTTTCTCCTGTTCTCAACCACGGATCTCTGGCGTCACGGCGGTTTCATGCATGGCGGAGTGGTCTGGTCTCCGGACGGGGTGGACAAGGAAGGCTTCGCGCTCAAGGTGATGTTCGGTGGCGGAAACTATCGTTACATCTCCGGCGCGCTGAACAACACCGAGGTCAGCGGGCGACTGCTCGCGGCCACCATCCTGCCCGGCTACCGCTTCGTGCGCGGCAAGTTCATCGCCACGATCTACGGCGGACTGGATATGCAGAATCACCGCCTGTCACCGGACGACCCCTCGGCCGGATTGCGTGGCAGCTATGTCGGATTTCGCGTCAACGCGGAGCTTTGGTACGAGCCGACGCCGTCCACCATGATCGCGGCGGACGGCATGATCTCCACCACCGACACCACCTACAACGCGCGCTTCGCGTTCGGCTGGAAAATCTTCGACCGCTACTATCTCGGCCCAGAGGTACAGGGCTTCGCCGCCGGCGACAACTACCGGCAATTCCGCGTCGGCGCACACGTCACCGGCCTCAAATACAAATGGTTCGAGTGGTCCGGTTCGCTGGGCTGGGCAACCGACAGCGACAACCGCGACGGTCTCTACGGCAAGCTTGGACTGCTGATGCGGATGTAGCCCGGACTTAATCCAGCGTGCGGCAGAAGCGCGTCACGGCAATGATTATGGGAGACGCTCAGCCCCTGGAGTCGCAGATCCAGGCCCGGATAACGCAATCCTTGCCGCCGTGCTTGTAGCAGAACTTCAGCGCAGTGTTCTGTGCCTCGCCAAGCCGAGGCGCGTTGGCAAAGCCGTTCGGTCCGCAGGGCTTCCGTCCATCAATGGCATACGCGACGCAGCCCTTCTTGGTGGTGACCACCTGCTTGCAGTCGCCGGAGCATTTTTCGATGGCTGCGGCCTGCGCCGCATCCGCGGTGGGATAGTCGTAGGCATAGCCGTAGGCCGCGCAAGCGCCGATCGCCAGCGCACCTGCGGCTTGCATCGGTGCAGCGCCCCCAAGCAGCAAGGCCGCGGCACTGACGACGCTCAGGCTGGTGCGAAGAATGACGCGCATGGCTGTCCCCGTCGGAAAGCCAGCATTTAAGCGGGAAGGAGTTAAACGGGGGTAACAGCGATCGTCGAGCTTTTCGGAAAGCCGCCGTTAACCACGTTCGATCTCGGCTTTCACGCGCGTCAATGCCTCGGGCGTGTCGACGTCGACCAGCGCAGCGTTGCCAGACACCTGAACCTCGGTCATGGCCTCCGGATAGCGTGCGATCAAATGACGCGCGCCGACGTCGCCCTCTAGCGTCGCGAGCTCGTGGAAAAACCGCCGCGACCACACCACCGGGTTGCCGCGCTTGCCGTCGACGCTCGGCACCACGATCAGTGCGCCGCGCTCCGGATCGAACGCCGCAGCCAAACGATCGATCATCGCCGCGTTGACCTGCGGCATGTCGCCAAGGCAAACGATCGCACCATCGACATCGTCCGGTACGGCGGCAAGTCCCGCTTTGACCGACGTGGACAGACCCTCAGCGAAATTCGGATTATGCACGCGCTGAACTTTGAGCCCTTCGAGCGCTGCCTCGACTTGTTCGCGCTGATGCCCCGTCACGACGATCACCGGCTGCACGTGTGAGGCCAGCGCCTCCTCGACGGCGATTCGCACCAGCGGACGGCCGCCGATCTCTGCGAGCAACTTGTTCGGCCCACCCATGCGGGTCGAGCGGCCGGCCGCGAGGATGATCGCAGCGATACGCCGGCCATCGGCCTTGACCGGCTCGTCGCGCGGCTGCGGCCGCGTCACGATCTCCATGAGCAGCCCGCCGACGCCCATGCCGGTGATGTCGGACCGCGAAACCGGAAGCCCGGCAAGGAGCCGCATCAGCACCCAGTCGAAGCCGTTTTCCTTGGGAGAGCGCGCGCAACCCGGCGCTCCGATAACCGGCTGGCCACGCGCGGCGCCGATCAGCATTAAGTTGCCGGGATCGACCGGCATGCCGAAGTGCTCGATCCGCCCACCGACCGCCTCGACCGCCGCAGGGATCACATCGCGCCGGTCGGCGATCGCCGAGGCGCCAAACACCACCACCAATTCCGCGCCATCGTCGAGAACCTCGCCCAGAGCCTTCGCCAACGCAGTCTGGTCGTGCGGCACGCGGCGCTCGGCGACGATGCTCGCCCCGGCCGGAGCGAGGCGCTCCTGGGTGATCTTCAACGTCTTGTCCACGACCTTGGCCGCAAGCCCCGGCAACATCGTGGAGATCACACCGATTTTTTTGACCTTGTAGGGCGCGACACGGATGAAGGACCGCTTGGCAACCGCCAGTGCCGCATCGCGCGCAGCGTTGCCGACCGCGAACGGGATGATCTTGACCGTCGCGATCATCTCGCCGGGCACCACCGGCTTGAACGCCGGCAGGGTGGCAAACGTGATGGCCTCATCGACCTGGTTGAGCCGATCAATGCCGTCCTTGTCGACGACCAGCACGCCGGCGCTTTCCGCGAACAGGTTGGCGCGGCCGGTGAAGGCGCGGTCGATCCGCACCCCCTCTCCCGCCACCGCTGTTGCAATCGTAGCCGCAGCTTCGTCTTCCGGCACGTCACCACGCTCAAGTCTCGCGACCACGACGTGCGGAATGCCGGCCGCCTCCAGCGCCTTGACCTCGGCGGGGCCGATCAGCGTGCCCTTCTTGAGCACCAGAGACCCCTGGCGAATGGTGTGAACGGCGGTCGCACCCAGCGCCTCGTGCGGTGAGACCGGGCCGAATCTCATGCCGCGTCCGTCTGCCGCAACTGCGCAGTGATCTCACCCATAATAGCGACGGCGATTTCGGCCGGTGAAATCGCTCCGATATCGAGCCCGATCGGCGAATGGATGCGGCCGATCTCGTTGTCGGAAAAGCCCCGCTCCTCTTTAAGGCGCGTGACGCGCCGCGCATGCGTCTTACGCGAGCCGAGGGCGCCGATATAGAAGCAATCGCTTTTCAGCGCCAGCGTGAGGCCGGGATCGTCGATCTTCGGATCATGGGTCAACGCGACGAAAGCCGTGTAGCGGTCGATGCCGATCGGCGGCAACGCAACGTCCGGCCACTCAGCGATAACCTTCACATCGGGAAAGCGCTCGACACTTGCGAACGCGGTGCGTGGATCGACGATCGTCACGTCGTAGCCAAGCAGTTGACCCATCGGGGCTAATGCCTGGCTGATATGAACCGCGCCGGTGATGACAAGCTTCGGCGAAGGCACATGAACCGTCAGGAAAACCTTGCCTTCCGGCGTTTCTTCGATGCCGCTTCTTGCGGTTCTCAGATGTTCTTCCAGCACCTTCTTGAGTGGGTCGGCGGGGATATCCTTCGCCGTCACAAGGCGCTGCGCGCCGCTGTCCTGATTGGTGACAACGATGGCGGCGCGCCGGGCGGCCCGCTCTTCGTTCAACGCCTTCAGAATGTCGAGGCGCATTACTCGACCTTTTCGACAAACACCCGGATGGTGCCGCCGCACGACAGCCCGACCTTCCAGGCCGCCTCATCGGCGACGCCGAACTCCAGTGTCTTCGGCTTGCCGCTCTCGATCACGTCGATGGCCTCAGTGACGACCGCGCCTTCGACGCAACCGCCCGACACCGAACCCAGGAAATTGCCCTGGTCGTCGATCACCAGATTGGAGCCGACCGGACGGGGTGCCGATCCCCAAGTCTCGACAACCGTGGCCAGCGCCACGCCCCGCCCCGCCTTCTTCCAAGCCTCGGCGGCTTTGAGGATGTCCTCGTCGCGAGCCAGCATTTTAGCCTCCTTGGCGGTCTGCGGCCGGACAGGCCGGTTTGCGCCGTTATATACGGCTGGATATTACGCCACCCTGGCCAGCCATGTCCTGGGATCAACATGCCTGCCATGCTCCGACAGGGCACGGCAGAGTTCGCCCATGGACTCCAGATTGTGTATCGGCCGCAGTTCGTCAACGTGCGGCAGCATGACCTTGATGCCGCGGGCCTTGGCCTCGAAACCCTCAAAGCGCAGCAACGGGTTGAGCCAGATGAGCCGCCGGCACGAGCGGTGCAGCCGGTCGATCTCGAAGCCGAGCCGCGCGTCAGGATCGCGCTCCAGCCCATCGGTGAACAGCAGCACCACCGCCCCCTGCGTCAGCACTCGGCGCGCCCACAGCTTGTTGAAATGGGCGAGCGAGGTCGCGATCCGCGTGCCGCCGGACCAGTCGAGCACCGATGCCGAACAGGCCGCCAGCGCCTCGTCCGGGTCCTTCTCCTTGAGCGCGCGGGTGACGTTGGTCAGCCGCGTCCCGAACAGGAAGGTCGAGACGCGCTTTCGCTCGTCCGTGATGGCGTGCAGGAAATGCAGGAACAGCCGGGTGTACTGGCTCATCGATCCCGAAATGTCGAGCAGCGCCACGATCGGCGGCACCCGCGTCTTGCGGCCGCGGTACTTGAGGTCGATCACCGCGCCGCCGGCCTTGAGGCTCGAGCGAAGCGTGCGGCGCAGATCGATGCGATGGCCGCGCGGGTCGGGCGCCAGCCGCCGCGTCTTCACCTCGTCGAAGCCCAGCACCAGTTTTTTGATCGCGTCCTTGGCGGAGGCAATCTCCGCTGCGGTCATCTGCGCGAAGTCCTTCTTCTCCAGCACTTCGCGATCCGACACGGTGAAACGCGCGTCGACCTCGTACTCGTCCTTCTCGCGCTCCTGCTTCTCGGCGCCGGAGAACAGCGCGTCGAGCACGCGCTGCGAGGCCGCAGGCTGCTCCGCCACCGGAGTGCCGGACATTTCCGGCGCCAACATTGCCATCAACTGCTCGAGGTAGCCGCGCTTGCGGAAGAAAATCTTGAACGCCTGGTCGAACAGGACCGAATGGTCGTGACGCTTCACGAACACCGCGTGCAGCGTCCAGTAGAAATCTTCTCGCGTGCCGACGCCGGCGGCGCGCACCGCCGCGAGCGCGTCGAGCACCGAGCCGGGGCCGACCGGAATGCCGGCGGCGCGCAACGCGCGCGCAAAGTACACGATGTTCTCGGCGAGCTTGCCCTGCGGGTCCTGCATCGGATTACTCCGCCGCCCTCAGCTCCGCCTGCACCTGGTCGAGCAATTCCTTGACCTTGCCGCCTTCGAGCTTGGCGATGTCGTCCTGATACTTCAGCAGCACGCCGAGCGTGTCGGACACCGTCGCCGGATCGAGCGCCACCGCATCGAGCTCGCTCAAGCGCCGTCGCCCAGTCGAGCGTCTCGGCGACGCCCGGCGACTTGAACAGATCCTGCTTGCGCAGCGCCTGGACGAAGTCGACCACCTGCTCCGACAATTTCCTGCTGATGCCCGGCACCTTGGCGCGCACGATCTCCAGCTCGCGCGCCGCGTTCGGATAGCCGACCCAGTGATAGAGACAGCGGCGCTTGAGCGCGTCGTGGATTTCGCGGGTGCGATTGGACGTGATGACGACGATGGGCGGGTGCTCGGCCTTGATCGTGCCAAGCTCCGGGATGGTGACCTGGAAATCGGCCAGCACTTCGAGCAGGAACGCCTCGAACGCCTCGTCGCTGCGGTCGAGCTCGTCGATCAGCAGCACCGGCGCGCCGGCCGGATCGGGCTCCAGCGCCTGCAGCAGCGGCCGCTTGATCAGGAAGCGCTCGGAGAAAACGTCGTGCTCGATGCGCTGGCGGTCGCGCTCGCCTCCCGCCTCGGCGGCGCGGATCGCGATCATCTGCGCGGCATAGTTCCATTCATAGACCGCCGAGGCGACGTCGAGGCCCTCGTAGCATTGCAGGCGGATCAGGCGGCGGCCGAGCGTCGACGCCAGCACCTTGCTGATCTCGGTCTTGCCGACGCCCGCCTCGCCTTCGAGAAAGATCGGCCGGCCCATCTTGAGGGCCAGGAACAGCACGGTGGCGAGCGAACGGTCGGCGAGATAATCCGCGCTCGCGAGCAGGTCGAGGGTGGCGTCGATCGAGGCCGGGATGGCCTTTGTCGTGTTCTGCTTCATAAACAGGAACTTACTCCGTCATGGCCGGGCTTGTCCCGGCCATCCACGCTTTGCTTTTGTGCATCTAAAGGCGTGGATGCCCGGGACAAGGCCGGGCATGACGCCGCAAGGGTCGTACGCGCGTGACGAAGATTACGCCGCGGCGAGCGCGCGGCGGGCCAGCACGCCGATCAGATGCGCGCGGTATTCCGCGCTGGCATGAATGTCGCGAGTTCATGCCGTCGGCCGGCACGGTCAGGCCTTCGATCGACTTCGGTGAGAAGCGCTTCTTGAGCGCCTCCTCGAACGACTTGACGCGGAACACTCCGTTCGAGCCGGCGCCCGTCACCGCGACACGGATGTCCGCGCCGCGCTTCGACACGAACACGCCGACCAGCGCGAAGCCCGAGGCCGGGTGCTTGAATTTCTGGTACGCCGCCTTCTTGGCGAGCGGGAAGCTGATCCTGCACAATGATCTCGTCCGGCTCGAGCGCGGTCGAGAACATGCCGGTGAAGAAATCGTCCGCGGCAATGCGACGCTTGTTGGTGATGATGGTGGCGCCGAGGCCGAGGCAGGCCGCCGGATAGTCGGCGTTCGGATCGTTGTTGGCGACCGAGCCGCCGATTGTGCCGCGATGGCGCACGTGCGGGTCGCCGATCGAACCGGGCACGCCGGCCAGCGCGGGCAGCACGTCCTTGAGCACTTGCGCACTCGCCACTTCGGAGTGCCGGGCCATGGCACCGATCACGACCGAGCGGCCTTTGACTTCGATGCTCGAAAGGCCCTCGACGCCGTTGATGTCGACGATGTCGGACGGGCTCGCCAGCCGCAGCTTCATCACCGGGATGAGCGAGTGGCCGCCGGCCAGCACCTTCGCCTCGGGAAACTTGGCGAGCAGATTGGCGGCTTGGCGGACCGTCTTCGGCTGGTGATATTTGAATGCGTACATCGACGTCTCCTGTTGCGATCCGGCCGCGCTCAGGGACTTGCTGCCCGAGCTGCGCGCCGATGAAAACTAGGCGGCCTGGCCCTTCATGGCTTTCGCGCCGGCCGCGATCGATTTGACGATGTTGTGGTAGCCGGTGCAGCGGCAGAGATTGCCGTCGAGCTCCTGGCGGATGGTGTGTTCGTCAAGCTCGTTGCCCTTGCGGTTGACCATGTCGACCGCCGCCATGACCATGCCGGGCGTGCAGAAACCGCACTGCAGGCCGTGGTTCTCGCGGAAGGCTTCCTGCATCGGATGCAGCGGACCGTCCGGCGCGGCGAGGCCTTCGATGGTCAGGACGTTGGCGCCCTGGCACTGGACGGCGAGCGTGGTGCAGGATTTCACCGCCTTGCCGTCGAGATGAATGACGCAGGCGCCACACTGCGAAGTGTCGCAGCCGACGTGGGTGCCGGTGAGGCGGAGACTTTCGCGCAGGTACTGGACCAGGAGGGTGCGGACATCGACATCCGCGCTGACGGCTTTTCCATTCACCGTCATCGATACGGTAGGCATAGATACTTCCTCCTCAACCAATCCGGGTCTAACGGCCCGTTTTGACCCCGTGAACTCATACCGGGGAAATAAAACGGCGCGAAACTGGACGTTTTTCGCTCAATTCCGTCTTTGGAACAAGTGCAGCTTGCGACGCGGCGGCATCGCGGGTCAAGGGCGGGAACGGCAGATCAGCCCTTCACGGCCGCCGCGAAGCGCACGAAGAAGTCGTCGGCCATCTTCTTGGCCGCCCCGTTGACCAGCCGCTGGCCAAGTTGGGCAAGCTTGCCGCCGATCTGCGCTTCGACGTTGTAGGTCAGCAGCGTGCCGCCATCCTTGTCGGTGAGGTTTACCGACGCGCCGCCCTTGGCGAAGCCGGCCACGCCGCCGTCGCCCTCGCCGGAGATCTTGTAGCCGTTGGGCGGGTCGAGATCGGTGAGGCGGACCTTGCCTTTGAAGCGGGCCTTCACCGGCCCGATCTTGTTGGTGGCGACGGCCTGGAATTCGTTCTCGCCGATCACGTCCAGCGTCTCACACCCCGGGATGCAGGCCTTGAGCACAGCGGGATCGTTGAGCATGGCCCAAACCTTTTGCCGCGGCGCCGCAAGCTGCTGCTCGCCCGTCATCACCATCGCCATCGTGACAAACCCTCTTTTTGACCCCCCTGCGCGCAATCCGGCCCGCTGGGAACTTGGTTAACGGCAAAGTAGGCGCTTTTGCTCGTTTCGCAAAGGGCGGCCAAAACGCCGCCCTTTCAATGTGCAATTTGGGGTTGGCGCAGGACGCCCAGGGGAATAAACGTGTGCCCGGCTATGACCGATCCGCTGTTCCCTTCGTCGCTTCTGGCGCCGCTGTACTCGACCGACGAGATGCGCGCCGTGCTCGACGACCGTGCGCGCGTGCAGCGCATGCTCGACTTCGAGGCCGCGCTCGCGCGCGCCGAAGCCGCCGTCGGCATCGTGCCCGCTGGCCATGCCGGCACCATCGCCGAAGCCTGCCACGCGCGTCACTACGATCTCGCCACACTGGCTGAGGGCACCATCGTCGCGGGCAACCTCGCCATTCCGTTAGTCAATGCGCTGACCGCCGAAGTCAGCAAGCGCAGCAAGAAGGCCGCCGGATACGTTCATTGGGGCGCGACCAGCCAGGACGTCATCGACACCGCGATGGTGCTCGAACTGCGGGCGGTGATGGACTCACTTTTCACGGATCTCGACCGCGCCACCAAAGCGTTCACGACACTCGCCGGCCGCCATCGCCGCAACATGACCATGGCGCGCACCTTGCTCCAGCAGGCGCTGCCGATTCCCTTCGGCCTCAAGCTCGCGGGCTACGCCGCGGCGCTGGCGCGCTCGCGTGACCGGCTGCGGCGGCTGCGCAAAGAAGCCCTCGTGCTGCAATTCGGCGGCGCCGCCGGTACGCTGGCCGCGCTCCAGGAAAAGGGCCTCGACGTCTCCGAGCGGCTGGCCGCGCAGCTCGATCTCGCCATGCCCGACGCGCCTTGGCACACCCACCGCGATCGTTTCGCGGAGATTGCCGCGGCGCTCGCGATCCTCGCCGGCACCTGCGGCAAGATCGCGCGCGACGTGGCGCTGCTGATGCAAACTGAAGTCGGCGAAGCGTTCGAACCGTCGGCGCCGGGCCGCGGCGGCTCCTCGACGCTGCCGCACAAGCGCAATCCGGTCGGCGCCACAACCGCGCTGTCGGCCGCGATGATCGCGCCCAATCTCGCGGCGACGATCCTCAATGCACAATTCCAGGAGCACGAGCGCGCGGTCGGCGGCTGGCAGGCGGAATGGGTCACCTTCCCCGCTTTGGCGCTGGTTGTGTCGGGGACGCTGCGCGCCGTGGTCGACATCGCCGAAGGCTTGACGGTCGACGTCGAGCGGATGAAGGCAAACCTGGAAGCGAGCGGTGGCTTTGTGATGTCGGAGCACGTGTCGTTCGCGCTGGCCGAAAAGCTGGGCCGCGCCGAAGCGCATGAGCTGGTCGCCGAACTGGCCCGTCAGGCGGCGACGGACAAGCGCGCATTCAAAGATGTGGTGGCGGAGAGCGACAAGGTCAAAGCGCAGCTCGACGCCAGCGAGCTCGCGCGGCTCTTCATGCCGAACCACTATCAGGGCTCGGCACAGACCTTCATCGATCGGCTGGTTGCGTCGGCGCAGGGCCGCGCAGTCCGGCGCAGCAGCAGCGTGGCGCATCTGACCGATCCTAAAATGCCGACCGTGCGCCCAGACGATCTCTCCGCGATCTCCAGCGCCACATCACCCATCAAGGCATCGGTGCCCGCAGCCGAGGCTTCCGCCACCAGGCCGGCGCTGAGCGTTGCAGCAGAAAAGTCCGCCGGGTCGCTGGGTCAAGCGGTCGCCGCGGCCTCCGCGCTGATCGATCAGACCATTTCGGAACTGACCAACCCTGCGACGCCTCCGGTTGCCAAGCCGGCGGACGCCGAGCCCACGCCCGTCGAGCCCACGCCCGTCGAGCCAGCGCCAGTCGAGCCAGGGCCAGTCGAGCCAGCGTCAGCGGCGGCATCGACACCGGAGCCTTTGCCCGCTCCAACTCCCGAGCCCCCGCCTGCGCAGGCTGGGGCGTCCGAGCCCGCAGTCGCGCCCGAGGCCGATCCGACCGTGGTCGCCGACGCACCCTCCATTGAGCAACCGGACGAAGAACCAGGTGCGCTGCTGGAAGTGTTCGCGCGCGCCGCCGAGAACGAGAACGAGCAGCCCGCGCCTGCCGAGACGCAGCACAAGACAGCCTGATCGTCTTGTCGCTAGGGCCGCACGGCGCGACGCTGCGCCCAAGCCGGTGCGATTGGTGCTACCCTTGCCGCAAGACACAACCACGCGAGGAAACGATGCCCACGATCAAGGCTGATGACGGTTGCGAGCTGTATTTCGAGATGGAAGGCCCAGCCGACGCACCGGTCCTGATCCTTTGCAACTCGCTCGGCACCACCCTTCACATGTGGGACGAGCAGGTCAAAACCTGGGCGCAGCATTTCCGCGTGGTACGCTACGACCGCCGCGGCCACGGCAAGTCCGGCGTACCGAAGGGCCCCTACACGATGGAGCGGCTCGGCCGCGACGTGCTGGCGATCGCCGACCATCTTGGCATCAAGACATTCAACTGGTGCGGCCTGTCGATGGGCGGAATGGTCGGGCAATGGCTCGGCGCCAACGCGCCGGATCGCATCGAGAAGCTCGTGCTCTCCAATACGAATTACTACTACACCGACAAGCAGCCCTGGAACGATCGCATCAAGTTCGTGCAGGACAAGGGACTGGACGCGCTGGCCGACACCATGATGGAGCGCTGGTTTACCAAGCCGTTTCGCGACAGCTCGGCCGCCGCCACCGACAGGATCAAGGCGATGTTCCTCGGCACCAAGCCGGATGGCTTTGTCGCCTGCTCTCAGGCCGTGCGCGACATGGATTTCCGGCAGTCGACGCCGCGCATCACCGCGCCCACGCTGGTGATCGTCGGCGCCAACGATCCGGCGACGCTGCCGGAATGGGGCGCCGACATCCAGAAGATGATCAAGGGCGCCAAGATCGTCTCACTGGAAGCGGCGCATATCTCGAATGTCGAGCAGCCGAAGGCCTACACCGAAGCCGTCCTCAATTTCCTCAAGGGATAGGCGCAATGGACGAGAAGGAACGCTTCGCCGCCGGCATGAAGGTGCGCCGCAAGGTGCTCGGCGACGCCTGGGTCGACCGCTCGTTGGCCGGGAAAAATTCGTTCAACGCGGACTGGCAGGAGGTCGTCAACCGCATCGCCTGGGGCGAGATCTGGACCCGCCCGCATTTCGAAGAGCGGACCAGGCGCATCCTGGTCATCGGCACCATGATGGCGATCGGCCGATGGGAAGAGTTCGTCATGCATGTCCGCGCGGCCGTGATCGAAGGCAACTTCAGCGCCGACGACATCAAGGAAATCATTCTGCAGCAGGCCAACTATTGCGGCGTGCCGGCCGGCAACCATGCGTTCAAGCTGGCCGAGCAGGTGCTGAGAGAGGCCGGAAAGCTGTCTTGACAGAAAATTGTTCTGTCGCGGGATGAACCGATTGACCGGTTGCGACTTGTCGCTTCGCCGGAGGCGAGCAAGTGGCCATGCCCGAAGTCCGCAAGGGAATGCCGGACGTCCAATTGACGCGCGACGAGTTTGTGCGCCGATTCCGCGAGCGCTTTGCCGACCCCGGCTTCGAGCCGCACGCCGACGCCCTCGACCGCATCACCGATGCGGCATGGGACGCTTACGACAATTCCCGCAAAGCACCGCACACCCGCAAGGCCGGACCAGGCTACGCCGATCCGGACTACGATCTCTCCGTTGACTGGATCGAGGCAAGCCGGAAGATCAAAGAGGCGGAGCAGCGGCAAAAAGATCCCGCTTCACCGTCGCGGATTCTCCTCATCAACGGCGCGGCGCGCAGCGAGCACACCTGCCCGGGCGAAATGTCCAAGACTTTCCGATTGGCGACGATCGCGCGCAAGATTTTCGACAGCGAGCGCGGGCACGAAATTGAATATCTCGACCTGAGCCGGCTGACGTCCGAGTACGGCCGCAACATCTACCCTTGCAAGACCTGCGTCTCGACGGCGATGCCGCTCTGCCACTGGCCATGCTCCTGTTTCCCGAACCATTCGCTCGGCCAGGTGCAAGACTGGATGAATGACATCTATCCGATGTGGGCCGCGGCGCACGGCGTGATGATCATCTGCCCGGTGAATTGGTATCAGACCCCGAGCGTACTCAAGCTGATGATCGACCGCCTGGTCTGCGCCGATGGCGGCAACCCCGACCCCACGTCGACGCAAGGCAAAAAGGCGGAACTCGCGAAGGAGATCGAACTCAAGGGTTGGCACTACCCGCGCCATCTGGCGGGTCGCGTATTCTCCGTCGTGGTGCATGGCGACTCCGTAGGCGCCGAAGCCGTACAAGGTGCACTGACCGCTTGGCTCACCGACATGGGGCTGATCGGCGCAGGACATCTGTCGCAGATCGGCCGATACATCGGCTACATGGAGTCCTACGCGACAAGCCATGACGCGCTCGACAAGGATGACCCGGTTCAGGAGGAGACGCGAAACGCGGCGCGTTCGCTCGTCGAAGCAGTGAAGCTGATGCGGCAAGGCGGACTGAAGCAGCCGGACGCCACGCTGCGCGAAGCAAGGCCGAAATAGCTACCCGCCCCTGCCCTCACGAAACTCCTGCGGCGTCATTCCGGTCTGCTTGCGGAAGAACCGCGCGAAGTGCGACGGGTCAGCAAACGCCAGGTCGTGCGAAATTTCCTGGATCGGCTGCCCGGTGAAGACAAGCTGCCGCTTGGCCTCGGTCAGCACCCGCTGGCGGATCAGATGCCCAGCGGTGACGCCGCTGACTCGCTTGACGTGATCGTTGAGGCGATCCGGCGTCATTGCGAGTTGTTCCGCGTAGAAACTGATCAGGCGCTGCTTGCGAAAGTGCTCGTCGACGAGACGGCGCAGCGCTTCGACGGTCGAATCCGCCGCGGCCAGGGTCACCGCGCCGGTGCGGGCGCGGCTGGCGGCAAGCCGGGCAACCTCGATGGCGATCAGCGCGAGCAGGCCGCGCATGGCCAGGCGGAAGCCCTCGCGGGCGAGGAAGCTTTCCTGATTGAGATCGGCGCACAGTGCGGAAAGCCGGTTCATCTCCGGCACGCCGTCGAGCGGCAGAACCGGATCGGCCGCCAAAGACTTCAGCCTTTTGAGCGCGTCACCGGATCGTTCACCTAGGGCGGCGGCGACGTCCTCGGTGAAGCTCACCACCCAGCCGTCGGTCTGACCCGGGCGGAAGCGGAAACCATGCGCCACGGTCGGCGGCACCAGGATCGCGGCCGGCGCGTTGAACGGCAACGTCGCCGCCTCGAACGTCATCTCGCCGCCGCCCGCCTCGATCACCAGGATCTGGAACAGGTTGCGGTGCCGGTGCGCGCGAATGAGCCAGTCGTGCACCAAGGAGCGCGACGCAATGGTTTCGACGTGGATGAAATCGAATGCCTGATCGTCCGGCGGGTCGCCGTAAAGGTGAAACAGCGGAAGTGCCGTAACGGTCGCCATGCCAGACGATACGCCAGAGCGCGCTCCGGCGAAATCGGGACCGGCCAGGCTGACAGGTTGATAGCGTGGAAAAAGCGAAGCCCCGCCGCCAGGCGGGGCTTCGTCTTCCAGC
Source organism: uncultured Alphaproteobacteria bacterium (assembly GCA_963711955.1). Classification (GTDB taxonomy): domain Bacteria; phylum Pseudomonadota; class Alphaproteobacteria; order Rhizobiales; family Xanthobacteraceae; genus Z2-YC6860. The sequence continues at coordinate 93,944 of CAVQGC010000023.1, forward strand.
GCTTGCTGCCAGCTAGCGATTCTGCTCGCTCGGCTTCTGGCCGCCCTGCTGCTGGCCGGGTTTCTGCCCGCCTTGCTGCTGCTGGCCGGGCTTCTTCTGATCCCAATCCTGGCCACCCTGTTGCTGACCGGGCTTCGGATTGTTCTGGTCCTGCTGACCCATCGTGATCTCCTTGCGAACGACTGTGCCCCGTAGAGAAAACGCACAGCCCGCGGCGGGCGTTCCCGCCTCGGCGTGACGATTTGACGGCGAAACGATGGCGATGGAACCCGGGCTCAAACCTGCTTGTAGGCGCGATCGTGATACACCAGCGCCGCGCCGGGCGGCCCGGAGTGGATCGCCTCGACGATACCGAAGTAAACGTCGTGCGAGGCCACCGATTTCACCTCGGTGACGCGGCAGTCGAACGCCACTACGGCCGAGCTCAGCACCGGCGAGCCGGTCGACAACGTGATCCACTGCGCATTGTCGAAACGCTGCTCGCGCGCGACCTGGGTGCGGCCCGCGAAGGTGTCAGCGATGATCTCCTCGCCGGCGCGCAACGTGTTGACGCAGAACACGCCGTTGCCGCGCAGCACCGGCATGCTGGACGCGCCGCGGTTGATGCACATCAGCAGCGTCGCGGGCGCATCCGAAACCGAGCATACTGCCGTCGCGGTGAAGCCGCTCTTGCCGGCCGGGCCGTCCGTGGTCACAACATGCACGGCGGCTCCAAGCCGGCACATGGCGTCGCGGAACGGCTGGACCTCGACGGTCTTCAGCTTCGCCACCGCCGCAAACGCGCCGGCCATGTCGTCGTGTTGGTCCATCCAGCTCATGTGAGCAATCTCATTGGGCAGCAAAATCACCAGCCGCAAATCTAGTGTGTCACCGGGTGGGATGGAACCCACTCAACGCGCAGAGCTGCCAGTATGCCCGCTCCCATCGCCCGGATTGAGCCAAGCGTCGTTGACCCAGCCATTCTCGTCGTAGTCGGCCATGCACTGTTCGGCGAGGCCGATCATCCGGTCGTAGGCGCCGGAGCCCTTGGCGTTCAGCATGGCGTGGATGCGGATGTCCTCGTGGTTGCCGGCGTAGTTGCGCTCATAGAGTTCATGACGCCCGCCGAACTCGGTGCCGATCGCGTCCCAGAGCAGCTTCATGATCTTGATGCGCTCCTTGTAGTCGATACCGTAGGAGCCGCGGACCAGCTTCCTGAGATGCGGCTCGACCGCCGGATTCTTGAAGTCCTTGGAGGACGACGGCAGATAGATCAGCGACGAGGCTACGATCTTCTCCACGATCTCGCGCACGCGCGCGAAGGCGTCGCCAGCGAACACGCGATAGGCGGAGCCGGACTGCGCGTTCGGCAGCACGGTGTCGCCAACCCATTTGGTGGGATTGCCAGCCATCGCGTCGGACAGCGCCCAGAACAGGTTGCGCCAGGCAATCACCTCGCCGAGCATCGCCTGGTTGCCGCGGAACTCGTCGGACCCCGCCGCGCGCAACGCCTTGGCGATGATGCCGACCATGAAATCAAGCTTGACCGCGAGCCGCGTGCAGCCCTGGAACTGGTAGCCGGCGAGAAAGCCGGAGCGCGGATAGAACGTCTTGATGATCTCGATGTTGCGGTGGATCAGCACGTTCTCCCAGGGGATGAACACGTTGTCGAACACGAAGATCGCGTCGTTCTCGTCGAACCGCGAAGACAGCGGATAGTCGTAAGGCGTGCCGAATGCGCCCGCCATCATCTCGTAGGAATTCCTGCAGATTAGCTTCACGCCCGGCGCATTCATCGGCGTGATGAACATCACCGCCAGCGCGGTGTCGTTGATCGGGATGGCGGCGTTCTGGCCGAGGAAGTTGTAGTGCGTGAACGCCGCCGAGGTCGCCACCACCTTGGCGCCGGACACATAGATGCCTGCATCAGTCTCCTTCTGGATGGTGATGAACACGTCCTTCACCTCGTCGGCCGACTTCATGCGATCGACCGGCGGATTGACGATGGCGTGGTTCATGAACAGCACGTGGTTCTGCGAGCGCGCGTACCAGCGCTTGGCGTTATCCGCGAATGTCTCGTACATCGAGAAATTGGCGCCGAGCGTATTCATCAGCGACGCCTTGTAGTCCGGCGTGCGGCCCATCCAGCCGTAGGTCATGCGCGCCCATTGCGCGATCGCCTCGCGTTGGCCGAGCAGATCCTCGCGCGACTTGGCGACGCGGAAGAACTTGTGGGTGAAGGTGCCGGAGCCGGTGTCGGTCGGACACGTCAACACCGCCTTCTGCTTCTCGTCATGCATCGCGTCGTAGAGCCGCGCGATCGAGCGCACCGCATTGCGGAATGCCGGATGCGTCGTCACGTCGTCGACCTTCTCGCCGTAGATGTAGACCTCGCGGCCGTCGCGCAGGCTGTCGATGTACTGCTGGCCGGTGAAGGGCTGCGCCGCGCCGATCACGTCTTCTGGTTTTTGCCGGTCCATCGTGCTGTCTTCTCCGAACTCGTTCGCACCACCTTGCCTAACCCGTCGCTTGCGCGGAAGCCGTGAAAAGCCAACGCTGCGCCGCCCGATATCGCGGCCTCGGGCTGGCCTCATTCCGATTGCGCTTCCTTCAAGTGTGAGGGAGGCGCGGGACGCCTGGGCTCCGGAGGACCCACGGGCCTCGACGCGTCTCGCGACATCGAGGCGATCCGGATTGGTAGAGCCGCAAGTCCACTGAAACCCTCAGCGTCCCGCGCGCGGTGTTTGAGGCTTGCTCCGTGAGACCCCCGGTGGACTGACTTTGCTACCACCGCTCTGGGACCTTGATGAGCGCCTGCCCGTTGGCGCGGGATTACGGCATTCACCGCCAAGGGGCCCCCTGTGCTGCGAAGCTGTCGCTGCGGGAGCTCACGGCTTGGGCCGCCCGGGCGGGGTGGTGCGCGTTCGCACCGCCTCATTTCGCATTCCCGGGCCACCGCCCCCGATCCGCCCGACTGACGCGGCCGCGCCCCTCACGTGGATCGAGACGCGCGTCACGCCTAAATCCGCCCGCAGGGGGCGGGGATAAGCTCTCACGAAAATGTGATTAAATTCCTTGATCCCGTACCTGTCGGTTTTACCGCTACACTCTCGGTCGCCAAGCCGCCAAATCGGCGGCCAACGAGGAAACCGATGACCGTCTCGCGACGCTCGCTGCTGCTCGGCGCCATGGCCGCTCCGCTCGCTAAATCCGCGTTCGCGCAGACGGCTGCGGGCAACATCACCCGGATCATCGTGCCGTTCCCGCCCGGCGGCACGGTCGATCCGCTCGCGCGGATGGTGCAGCCCGGCCTCCAGCAACGGCTCGGCACCACCATCATCATCGAGAACAAGCCGGGCGCGTCCGGCAGCCTCGGCGCCGCGCAGGTAGCGAAATCGCCGCCGGACGGCAGCAATTGGCTGTTCGTGTTCGACACCCACGCGGTCAATCCCTTCCTGCAGAGCCTGCCATTCGACACCGAGAAGGACCTCGAGCCGGCTTTGCTGATCGGCACCGCGCCGAACGTGCTGGCCACCCATCCGGGCCGCCCCTTCAAGACCTTCGCCGACGTGATCGCCGCGGCGAAAGCGAAGCCCGATAGCATCACCTATGGCTCGATCGGCAACGGCAGCCTGGGTCATCTGACGATGGTGCTGCTCGGCCAGCGCGCCGGCGTGAAGATGGTGCATGTGCCCTATCGCGGCGGCGGCCCGCTGATGAACGACGCACTGGCCGGCCACGTCGATCTTGCGATCGGCAGCGCCGCGCTGGTGACGCCGCAGGTCAAGGGCGACAAGCTGCGCGGCTTGGCGCAAACCAGCGCGGCGCGCGTCCCCGGCCTGCCCAGCGTGCCGACCGTGATCGAGAGCGGCTTCCCCGGCTTCGAGTCCTACGCCTGGTGGGGCTCGTTCACCGCCGGCAAGACGCCGCGGCCGCTGGTCGATCGCTTCAGCAAGGCGTTGGCGGATACGCTGAGCGAGCCCGACATCAAGACTCGTGTCGAGGCGATGCAGATCACCCTGTCGCTCGGCGGCCCCGACGTGCAGCGCAAATTCCTCGCCGACCAGATGAAGCTCTGGGGTCCGGTGGTGAAGGAGCACAACATCAAGGCGGATAGCTAAGAGCAGCGCTCTGCCTTGAAGCCCGCCGGCTGAGTTGCCCGCACGTCGCGCCGGTAAGTGCGCTCCTGCCTCTTAAAGAACGCGTGACAGTCGCGATCGGTTTTCGAGTTCAGGAACCTCGCGGCGCAGGCCGCGGCAAACCGCCCGGCCAGGACGCTGCGGCACAGGCGCTGCGTCGTGCCGTCGGCTGACTGGCTCAGACGCCGCTCCGCGGTGTTGTGGCCGATCGCGAGATCGGTGCAGACATTTGAACTCGCGAGATCGAGACAGATGGTGTCCCGCCGCTGCGCCGAGGTGGCGCCAGCGCTCAACAGCACAAGAACAACGACGATCAAGAAACGTATGGGCCTGCTCAGCGTGCGCGGCCTTCCCGGATCATGCATTACGCGAAATTTTCTGAGCGACTGTTTCGCAATTCATCGAAATAGTGCCGGTCACCGTCACGCCGCGCTAACCATCGCGGAACGGCTGCGTCAGCATGCGGTCGAGCCGCTGCTCCGCCGGATCGCGAAACTGCGGGATGCCAATGGTCATGCCGTCGTGGCCCGCCTGCGGCTCGCGGCGATAGGTGCCGAAACATCCAGTCCCACCACGGCAGATTGAAGCCGAAGTTGCTGTCGGTCTCCGCGCGCACCACCGAATGGTGCACGCGGTGCATGTCGGGCGTCACCACGATCAGCCGCAGCACGCGGTCGAGCCAGTGCGGCATCCGCGCGTTGGAATGGTTGAACATCGAGGTGGCGTTGAGCGCGACCTCGAACACGAACACGCCGACCGGCGGAATGCCGAACGCCACGATCACCGCGATCTTGATCGCGAGCGAAATCAGGATTTCGATCGGATGGAAGCGCACGCCGGTGGTCACGTCGATGTCGAGGTCGGCGTGATGCATGCGGTGCAGCCGCCACAGCAGCGGAACGTGATGGAACAGCCAGTGCTGCGCCCAGATGGTCAGGTCGAGGATCAGAAAGCCGAGGACGGCGCCGACCGAGAGACGAAGTTGCAGCCAGTTGAACAGGCCCCAGCCGTTCCCGGCGGCATAGATCGCAGCGCCCACGGCAGCGGTCGGGATCAGCAGCCGCACCAGCAGCGCATCGACCGCCAGCACGCCGATGTTGCTCGGCCAGCGCCGCAGGCGGCCGACGGAAAGCGGGCGGCGCGGCGCCAGCACCTCCCAGACCGCGAGAGCGGCGAACACGAACGCAAAAATCCCGAGGCGGGCTGCGATTTCGACGGCCATCGGCTAGGGCATAGCAGATTCCGCTACCGCCTGCTGTCCGCCCGCCGCTCGCTGGAGATCGATCGGAAGCGCGCCTTCTGCGCGTCGCTCAGCGAACCATAGAATTGCTCGTAGGCCGGGCTGACGTTGCTCGCGGCGTAACGCAGCGCGCCAAGCCGCTCCTTGATGGCTTCGAGCCGCTCCGGCGCCGTGCGCGGCGCGCTGGCGGGGCACGTGCTGGCGACGAACTGGGCGAGACCGAGCGAGGTCTGGCGCAACTGCTCGAGGGGCGCGCGCTGCGCCTTGGTGGGCTGCACGACGCGCTCGATCTGCGCCTGCGGCCAATTCGCCACCGGCGCCGCGCAGCCTGCACTGGCGTTCGCATCGGCGCGCGCGTTCGCGGCATCGCCTGCCGAGCCGATGCGCTCCAGCGCCTGCTTCTGCTGGTCGTTGAGCTGATCGTAAAACGTGCGCAGCGGGCCCTGCACGGTGAGCACGGCCTGACGCATGGCGGTGAGCCGCGATACCATCAGATGCAACCGGTCGGGTGGCGCCGCGGCCTGCTCGGATGGACAGGCGTTCCCGATGCGCTCGGTGGCGCGAACCAGCGCCTGGCGAAGCTCCTCGATCGCGGCCTGCTGCTCGGCCGTCGGCTGGACCGCCTCGCGGATCCGCGCGATGGTGACATCGGGCGCCGCCGACGTTTCGCTGCCGCACAGGTTTCCCCAGGCGCGCACGCCGTCGTTCGAAGCACGGCCGGTGGTCTCGCGCACCGGCTGCGCGAACATGCCGTCGATCACGTCGCCGAATCCGCGCGCCCAGAACTGGCCGTCGTTGCCGGCAAGCCCGAAGGCGTATTCGAAGACGCCGTCGGAGGCGTGCGGCCAGAACAGCGGCCCGGCCCAGCCGGCCGGCTGCGCACGGGATGGCTGGGATATCTCGCGGGACTGATCCGGCATCGGCGTCGCGCCGGGCTGATCCGGCATCGGCATCTGCGTGCGATTGCCGGAGCAGGAGCGGCGGGACGCGCCTGCCGGATTGCGCCGCGCTCGCGACGGGAACTGTTGCGCGAGTAAGCTTTGCTGCGTGCATAATAGGAGCGGTGCGCTCTCGCCTTGCGGCTGCCGATCGAGGCGCCCGCAATGCCGCCGACAATGGCCAGCGGCAACAGAACCATGCCGAGGCCGAGCCGCGGCCGGGCTTGAGCGCCAGGCATGGCGATCAACGAAGCCAACGCAACACCCAGCACCTTGCCCACGACTTTCATGACCGGTTTCCTGCCGTGTGCCGAAATAACGCTCTGCACACGGGCCGGTTCCGGTTCGTAACGCCGCATCGCCGCATTGTCGGGCGTCCGCCCCCCTGCTACAGAGCGCAAACGGTCGCAAGCGCGGCGGATTCGGGGTCGCGCGGCCGCCGAAACCGGGGACAGGTCCGGCGCATGGAATATTTCGTCCAGCAGCTCATCAACGGCGTCACGCTCGGCTCGATCTACGGGCTGATCGCGATCGGCTACACGATGGTCTACGGCATCATCGGCATGATCAATTTCGCCCACGGCGACATCTACATGGTGGGTGCGTTCATCGCGCTGCTCGCATTCCTGGCGCTGATGGCGATCGGCGTCACCGCGATCCCGATCGCGCTGTTCCTGGTGCTGCTGATCGCCATGGCGCTGACCGCGCTGTACGGCTGGACCGTCGAGCGCTTCGCCTACCGGCCGCTGCGCGGCTCGTTCCGCCTCGCGCCGCTGATCTCCGCGATCGGCATGTCGATCCTGCTGCAGAACTACGTGCAGATCGCGCAAGGCGCGCGCGTGCTGCCGCTGCCGCCGCTGATCACCGGCGGCCATAAGCTGATCGAGAGCGAGACCTTCCCGGTGCAGATCTCCAACATCCAGATCATCGTCATCGTCACCACGCTCGCGCTGATGGTGGCGTTCTCGCTGCTGGTGGCGAAGACGCGGCTCGGCCGCGACATGCGCGCCTGCGAGCAGGACCTGAAGATGGCGTCGATCCTCGGCGTCAACATCGACCGCACCATCTCGCTGACGTTCGTGATCGGCGCCGCGCTCGCCGCGGTCGCGGGCATCATGTACCTGCTCTATTACGGCGTGGTCGATTTCTTCATCGGCTTCGTCGCCGGCATCAAGGCATTCACCGCCGCGGTGCTCGGCGGCATCGGCTCGCTGCCCGGCGCGATGATCGGCGGCCTGCTGATCGGCCTGATCGAGACGATGTGGTCGGCCTATTTCTCGATCGAATACAAGGACGTCGCGGCGTTCTCGATCCTGATCGTGGTGCTGATCTTCCTGCCGACCGGCATCCTGGGCCGGCCGGAAGTGGAGAAGGTGTGAGACGAGCTGGCATGGCGCCGTGCGAACTCGAACCTGCCCTACGGCGAAGCTCGCCCCGAGCAGCGGGAATGACACGACCGCCGACCCTCGAACGCGCCCGCCGCTTCCCATCGCCGCCGCGTTGAAGGATGCGGTGCTGGCCGCGCTGGTGGCGCTCGGCCTGTTCTCGCTGATGATCGGCCTCAACGCCGTGCAGGGCCCGACCGGCGCGCTGACGGTGACCACGCGGCTGCAGACCGCTGGCCATTCTGGTCGGCGTGGCGTTCGCCGGCGCCTTCGTCCGCGCGCTGCTGTTCGGCCGCGAGCCGATCGCGCCGGACCTGCGGCTTCGCCGCGCCGCTGCTCGCGCTCAAGCAGCGGATCGCGCCGGCGCTCGGCACGATCCTCGTCCCTGCCCTGCTCGGCTTCGCGCTGCTCGCGCCGGCGCTGTTCTACAACAACCGCTATCTGCTCGATCTCAGCATCCTGGTGCTGACCTACGTGATGCTGGGCTGGGGGCTCAATATCGTGGTCGGGCCTCGCCGGCCTGCTCGATCTCGGCTACGTCGCGTTCTACGCGGTCGGCGCCTATTCCTACGCGCTGCTGGCGCAGCATTTCGAGCTGTCGTTCTGGATCTGCCTGCCGCTCGCCGGCATCCTCGCCGCGTTCTGGGGCATCCTGCTCGGCTTTCCCGTGCTGCGGCTGCGCGGCGACTATCTCGCCATCGTCACCATGGCGTTCGGCGAGATCATCCGCCTGGTGCTGCTGAACTGGCAGAGCTTCACCGGCGGGCCGAACGGCATCACCCGATCCCGCGGCCGTCGTTCTTCGGCATCCCGTTCAACAACGAGGAGAACGGCTTCGCCGCGACGTTCGGCCTGGAGTTCTCCTCCACGCACCGCATCGTGTTTCTCTATTACGTGATCCTGGCGCTCGCGCTCCTCACCAACTGGGTCACGCTGCGGCTGCGCCGGCTGCCGGTCGGCCGCGCCTGGGAGGCGATGCGCGAGGACGAGATCGCCTGCCGTTCGCTGGGCATCAATACCACCAACACCAAGCTCACGGCGTTCGCGATGGGCGCGATGTTCGGCGGCTTCGCCGGCGCGTTCTTCGCGACGCGGCAGGGCTTCATCAGCCCCGAAAGCTTCACGTTCGGCGAGTCCGCGCTGGTGCTGGCGATCGTCGTGCTCGGCGGCATGGGCTCGCAGCTCGGCATCGCGGTCGCGGCGCTGGTGATGCTCGGCGGCTTCGAGGTGCTGCGCGAGTTCGAGCAGTACCGCATGCTGGTGTTCGGCTTCGCCATGGTGGCGATCATGATCTGGCGGCCGCGCGGGCTGGTCTCGACCCGCGATCCGTCGCTCTATCTCGCCGACCACAAGAAGGCGCGCAGACCATGACCACGCCCATCCTCGAGGTCGAGCACCTCACCATGCGGTTCGGCGGCCTGGTCGCCGTCGACACCTTGAGCTTCGCGGCGAAGCGCGGCGAGATCACCGCGCTGATCGGGCCGAACGGCGCCGGCAAGACCACGGTGTTCAACTGCATCACCGGCTTCTACAAGCCGAGCGCCGGCATGATGCGGCTCGAACATCCCGACGGCAAAGCGTACCTGCTGGAGCGGCTGCTCGACTTCCGCGTCGTCAAGCTCGCCCGCGTCGCGCGCACCTTCCAGAACATCCGCCTGTTCGCCGGCATGACCACGCTGGAGAACCTGGTGGTGGCGCAGCACAACGTGCTGATGAAGGCGTCGGGCTTCACCTTCGGCGGGCTGATCGGCCTGCCGTCGTATCGCGCGGCGGAACGCGACGCGGTCGACAAGGCGCGCTACTGGCTCGACCGCACCGGCCTGACCGGCGCGCGCCGACGATTCCGCCGGCGCGCTGGCCTACGGCGAGCAGCGCCGCCTCGAGATCGCGCGCGCCATGTGCACCGATCCGGTGCTGCTCTGCCTCGACGAGCCGGCCGCCGGCCTCAACGCGCGCGAGAGCGGCGAGCTCAACGAGCTGCTGCTTGTTCATCCGCAAGGAGCACGGCACCTCGATCCTGCTGATCGAGCACGACATGTCGGTGGTGATGGAGATTTCCGACCACATCGTGGTGCTCGACTACGGCGTCAAGATCGCCGACGGCACGCCGGCGCAGATCCGCGACGATCCCAAGGTGATCGCCGCCTATCTCGGCGTCGAGGACGACGAGGTGGAGAAGGTCGAGGCGGAGGTGCGGGCTATGACCGCGCTGCTGTCCATCCGCGGCGTCAAGACGTTCTACGGCAACATCAAGGCGCTCAAGGGCGTCGACCTCGACGTCAACGACGGCGAGATCGTCACCCTGATCGGCGCCAACGGCGCCGGCAAGTCGACGCTGATGATGACGATGTTCGGCAACCCGCGGGCGCGCGAAGGCTCGATCGTGTTCGAGGGCCGCGACATCACCAACCTGCCGACCCACGAGATCGCGCGGCTGCGCATCGCGCAGTCGCCGGAGGGCCGCCGCATCTTCCCGCGCATGACGGTGCTGGAAAACCTGCAGATGGGCGCGACCGTCGCCGACGGCGATCATTTCGCCGAGGACCTCAAGCGCGTCTTCGCGTTCTTCCCGCTGCTGGAAAAGCGCATCGGCCAGCGCGGCGGCACGCTGTCGGGCGGCGAGCAGCAGATGCTGGCGATCGGCCGCGCGCTGATGAGCCGCCCTCGCCTGCTGCTGCTCGACGAGCCGTCGCTCGGCCTGGCGCCGATGCTGGCCAAGCAGATTTTCCGCGCCATCCGCGAATTGAACGAGCGCGAGAAGCTCACCGTGTTCCTGGTCGAGCAGAACGCGTTCCACGCGCTCAAGCTCGCGCACCGCGGCTATGTCATCGTCAACGGCGAGATCACCATGTCGGGCAGCGGCCGCAGAACTGCTGGCGCGGCCCGAGGTGCGCGCCGCCTATCTCGAAGGCGGGCGGCACTGAAGCCAGCCTCGCTTAGACTTCGTCCGCGCGCGGCGGCTAGGCTTGCCCGCAAACAGAGAGGAATTGCCTATGAGCGTCCGCCTTTTGGCGTGGTTCGCCTCTATCTGCGCCGCGCTGCTTTCGTCCGCGCTCGTGCCCGCCACCGCACAAACCCAGCCGATCAAGTTCATCGTCGGCCTGGCGCCCGGCGGCGCGGTCGATCCTTACGCGCGGATCATCGCCGAGCACATGGCGAAGACGCTCGGCCGGACCATCATCATCGAGAACAGGCCCGGCGCGAGCGGCAACATCTCGGCGCAGTACATCATCGACCAGCCAGCGGACGGCAATCTGATCTGGGTCGGCACCCAGGCGCTCACCGAAATCAATCCCAGCGTGTTCGACAACCTGCGCTGGTAGATCGACGACTTCCAGCCGATCATCAAAGGCGTGCAGGCGCCGCTCGTGTTCGTCGCGCATCCGAGCGTGCCGGCCAACAACTTCGCCGGAGTTCGTGGCCTGGGCCAAGGCCAATCGCGGCAAGCTCAGCTATTCGTCATACACGGCCGGCACGCCATCGCATTTTCTCGGCTTCCAGCTCAACGAAAAGTTCGATCTCGATCTCACCCACGTGCCCTATCGGCGGCTCCGGATTGCAGATCAACGGACTGATCGCCGGTCATTCGCTGTTCGGCTTCGCGCAGGTCAACACCTCGGCGCCGCAGTACGCCGCCGGCAAGCTCAAGGCGTTCGGCATCACCAGCGCCGAGCGCTGGCCGGCGATGACCGGACGTGCCGACCTTCGCCGAGCTTGGCCATCCGGAGTTCACGGCGCGGGTGTGGTTCGGCCTGCTGGTCAAGGAGGGCACGCCGCCCGACATCGTCGCGCGGCTGACCGACGCGGCGAAGGCCGCGCACGCCGATCCCGAGGTGCGCAAGAAGCTCGAAGCGCAGGGCTATGAAGTCACCGGCGAAACCGGTCCGCAGCTGCTGCCCGACATCAAGACGCAGACTCGCGCGCTGGGCGCCGGATCGTGAAGGCCGCGGGCTTTTCGTCCGAGGATCGCGGCAGCGACGAAGTAGGCGCGATCGTCACGCCCGCCGCGTCGGCAGCGGCACGCGGTCGACGTGCTCGATCTCGGCGAGCAGCCAGCTTCTCCATCATGCGTGCGCGCGTTGCGGCATGCGCCGGCACATCCCAGAGATTGTCGAACTCGCCCGGATCGTTCTCGAGATCGTAGAGTTCGCCCCAGCCGGTGCCGTGGAACACGCTCAGCCGATAGCGGCCGTCGATCAGGGTGTGCACGCGCGGCGGCACGTTGTCCGAGCCGGGGCTCGGATGCTGGTGGTCGTACTGGATGAACACGCTGTCGCGCACCGGCTTGCCGTCGAGCACCGGCAGCAGGCTCTTCGCCTGCATGCCGCGAGAACGGCTCGATCTTGGCGCGGTCGAGGACGGTCGCGCCGATGTCGATGGTCGAGCCGAGCGCATCGGTGCGCGTCGGGCTGCGCCGGCGCCTGCGGGTCGGACCAGATGAACGGCACCCGCACGATGCTCTGATACTGCTCGGCGCCCTTGAGCATCAGCCGGTGATCGCCGAGATGGTCGCCGTGGTCGCGAGGTGAACATCACCACCGTGTCGCCGCGCCGGCCGCTCGCCTCGAGCGCGCGCAGCACGCGGCCGATCGCGTCGTCGACGCAGGCGATCATGCCGCGGTGAGCGCCCTCGCCTCCTGCGCCTCGCGCGCCGACACGCCGATGGTGTTCATGCCGGTGAGATTGGCCTTGCCGGCTCTCGCGCTCGGCGATGATCGCCTGCACCAGCGCCGGCGGCGTCCAGTCGTTGCGCGAGAAGGCCTCCGGCACCGCGAACTGCTCGGGCTTGTACATGTCCCAGTATTTGCCCGGCGGATTGAACGGATGGTGCGGATCGGGAAACGACACCATCAGGAAGAACGGCGCATCCGGATCGGCGCTCGTTGAGATAGGCCTCGGCGCGCTCGCCGAGGAACGACGTGGCGTAAAGCTCCTCCGGGATCGCGGTGCGATAGGCCTGCGGCACCGTGTAGTCGTGCGGCAGCGCGTTCTTCGGGCCCAGCAGGCTCTTCGCCTTGGGATCGCGCGCATCCAGCCAGCGGTCGTAGTCGCCGCCCGGCTCGTCGCCATGGGCGCGCACCAGCGTGACGTGATCGAAGCCGTAGAACGGCGTGACGCACCGCGCGCCTCCTTGGCGTTCCAGTATTCCGGCGTCTCCTGCTCGTACTTCTTGTCGGCGAGATCGTTGCGCAGCGCCTGCGCCAGCTCCGGCGGCGGCTCGTGGTAGCCCTCGCGCGGCGGCGGCCGCTTGACGATCGGCGGCCACGCCGTGAAGTTCTGCAGATGGCTCTTGCCGATCAGCGCGGTGCGGTAGCCGGCCTCGCGCAGCAGATCGACGAAGGTCACGGCGTTCATCGACAGCGGAATGCCGTTGCGAGCGCACGCCATGCACCGACGGCATCCGGCACGGTCATCAGGCTGGAGCGGTTCGGCATGCAGACCGGGCTCGCGACATAGAACTTGTCGAACGCGGTGCCCCGCGCCGCGATCGAATCGATGTGCGGCGTGCGCAGCACCGGATGGCCGTAGCAGCCGAGGAAATCGGCGCGGTGCTGGTCGGTGATGAACAGGAGAAAATTGGGACGCGCGGACTTGGTCATTCGCAACGCCTCGGTTCGAAGCTGTGATACTATCGGACCGAATCAAATTCACAGCAGGCCTTTCAGCCATGAACGGCCTCTACGAATCGGAATCCTGCTCCAGGTCCTGCTGGTCACCGGCGTGATCGGCGGCGGCGCCGCCTGGCTCGCCGGGCGCGCCATCGCCACGACCTGGCGGCCGTTCTGGCATGTCGTCGCCTACACGCTGCTGCTGGGCTGTGCGGTGCGGTTCGTGCATTTCGCGCTGTTCGAGGGCACGCTGCTGTCGCCGCCGTCCTATGGCGGCCGACACGGTCTATCTGTTTGATCGTGAGCGCGCTGGGCTGGCGGATGACCCGCGCCGCCCAAATGGCGACGCAATATTACTGGCTTTATGAGCGGACCGGCCCGTTGACCTGGCGGCCGAAGGTCGAAGCCCGGCGTCGAAAATGCCGCGTCGACGAACCGCACCGTTTCCGGGTGACATCCGCCAAAAACCAGACAGAATAACGTCTGGACGAGCAACGCGGCCGGGGCGACCATGGGGTCAGCGGTCCGCTCATTTGAGGAGAATGGCATGAAGAAGCTGTGGCTTACGGGTCTCGCGCTCGGCGCGAGCCTTGCGCTGGGCGGCGCGGCGTCCGCGCAGGATCATCAGCGTCGGCGTCGCCGGCCCGATGTCGGGCGGCGAGGCCTCGTTCGGCACGCCAGATGAAGAACGGCGCCGAGCAGGCGGTCGCCGACATCAACGCGGCGGGCGGCGTGCTCGGCAAGAAGCTCAAGCTCGAGATCGGCGACGACGCCTGCGATCCCAAGCAGGCGCGCTCGGTCGGCGAGAAGTTTGCCGGCGCCAAGCTGCCGTTCGTCGCCGGGCACTATTGCTCGTCGTCCTCGATCCCGGCGTCGGAGGCCTATGCCGAGGGCGGCGTGCTGCAGATCACGCCCGCCTCGACCAACCCGACGTTCACCGAGCGCAAGCTCTGGAACACGTTCCGCGTCTGCGGCCGTGACGACCAGCAGGGCGCGGTGGCCGGCGCCTACATCGCGCGCAACTTCAAGGGCAAGAACATCGCCGTGGTCCACGACAAGACCACCTACGGCAAGGGTCTCGCCGACGAGACCAAGAAGGCGCTCAACAAGGCCGGCATCAAGGAAAAGCTCTACGAGAGCTACAACAAGGGCGACAAGGACTTCAACGCGCTGGTCTCCAAGCTCAAGCTCAACAACATCGACCTGGTCTACGTCGGCGGCTACCACCAGGAGTCCGGCCTGATCCTGCGCCAGATGCGCGACCAGGGCGTCAAGGCGACCGCTGATGGCGGGCGACGCGCTCGCCGACAAGGAGTTCGCCTCGATCACCGGACCGGCCGCCGAGGGCGTGCTGTTCACCTTCGGCCCCGATCCGCGCAACAAGGCGACCGCGAAGGCGATCGTCGAAGCAAGTTCAAGGCGAAGAACATCGATCCGGAAGGCTACACGCTCTACACCTACGCCGCCTTCCAGGTCTGGACGCAGGCCGTGGAGAAGGCCAAGACCACCGACGCCAAGAAGGTCGCGGGCGTGCTCAAGCACGGCAACTACGACACCGTGCTCGGCCCGCTGTCGTTCGACGCCAAGGGCGACATCACCATCCTCGACTACGTCGTCTACAAGTGGGACGCCAAGGGCAACTACGCCGAGCTGCCGCAAGGCAAGCCCGGCTCGTAAGCTCGCACGTTCCCGCGCAAACGATCAGCCCGCCCCTGCACGGGGCGGGCTTTTGTTTTCAGCCGATCCGGCCCAGCACCGGAAACGTCTCCAGCAGCCAGAAGCTGAACGTGGTGATCGAGCCGGTCAGAAACGCGATGCCGGTGAGGATCAGCAGCACACCCATGGCGCGCTCGACGTGAACGAGATGGTGGCGAAAGCGCGCCAGGAATTTTGCGAACGGCTCGACCGCAAACGCCGCGAGCAGGAACGGAACGCCAAGCCCCAGCGAATAGACCGCGAGCAGGCCCGCACCCTTCGCCACCGTCGCCTCGGATGCGGCGACCGCCAGGATCGCCGCCAGGATCGGGCCGATGCACGGCGTCCAGCCGAACGCGAATGCCAGCCCCATCGCATAGGCGCCCCACATCCCGACCGGCTTCGCCACATCGAGCCGCTTGGTGCGGGCGAGCCACGGGATCTGAAACACGTTGAGGAAGTGCAGCCCCATCGACGATGATGGCGACGCCCGCGATCATCGAGAGCTGATAGGAGTAGGCGCGCAGCAGCGCGCCGAACACGCTGGCGCTGGCGCCGAGCGCAACGAATACGGTGGAGAAGCCGGCAACGAACAACGCCGCGGCAGCAACGGTCTGGCGCTGCGAGCCGGTACGCGGATCCCCGTCTGCCAGCCGCTCCAGCGACGTGCCGGCAAGATAAACCAGATACGGCGGCACCAGCGGCAGAACGCACGGCGACAGGAAGCTGATGAGGCCCGCGAACAGAGCGGCGAGGATGGTGACGTCCGGCGACATGACGCCTTGATGCATGGGGGCGGCGCGCCACGCAAGCCGCCTACGGCGATGTGAACGGCGGTTGATCTGTTATGCTTGGCCAATGGCGGCAGGGAACCTCATCACCGACGTGCCTGGCCTCAAGGTTGGCAATGCCGACGACGCGGCGCTCGCCTCGGGCGTCACCGTCATCATTTTCGACCAGCCCGCGGTGGCCGCGGTTGACGTGCGCGGCGGCGCGCCGGGCACCCGCGAGACCGATATGCTCGACGCGCATCGGACGGTGGAGAAGATCGACGCCGTAGTGCTGTCCGGCGGCTCCGCCTTCGGGCTCGACTCGCCCTCCGGCGTGCAGGCGTACCTGCGCGAGCATGGCCGGGGGTTCGCGATCGGCGACGTCACCATCCCGATCGTCGCCGGCGCGGTGCTGTTCGACATGACCAACGGCGGCAACAAGAAATGGGCACGCTTCCCGCCATACCGCGACCTCGGCCATGCGGCGGCGTCAGCCGCAGGCGCCGACTTCACGCTCGGCACGGCGGGTGCGGGCTTTGGCGCCACCACGCTCAATCTCAAAGGCGGGCTCGGCTCGGCCTCAGCGGTGACGCGAGAGGGCTACACGGTCGGCGCGATCGTTGCGGTGAACGCCTGCGGCAACGCCAACGTGGGCGACAGCAAGCACTTCTGGGCCGCGCCGTTCGAGATCGGCAACGAGTTCGGCGGCCACGGATTTCCGGCGAAGATGCCGCCCGACGCCCTGATCCCGCGCGCCAAGGGCCAGCCCGGCGAGAACACCACCATCGCCCTGGTGGCGACCGACGCGATCCTGAACAAAGCACAGGCGAAGCAGCTCGCGGTGATGGCGCAGGACGGCTTCGCCCGCGCACTCTATCCGGTCCACACCACCCTCGACGGCGACACGGTGTTTGCGGCGGCGACCGGAATGAAGCCGCTGCGCGATCCGGTGTTCAGCCTGACGGAAATCGGCGCGACGGCGGCGAATGTGCTCGCCCGCGCCATTGCACGCGGCGTCTACGAAGCGCGCGCGCTGCCGTTTGCCGGCGCCAAACCAAGCTGGAAGGACAAGTTCGGGACGTAACAGGCTACCGCCCGTCCGGCCCGCGATCCTTGCGCCGTGGCGCGAATTTAAGCACGCCTTTGTTGGCGAAGATCAATCCGACCATTGCCACCGAGATGGCGACATAAGCCGCCAGTCATGGGCCACGAGTTCTGATGAAACAGGCCCACGATCCAGGTTGCGGCCAAAACGGCCACAAGGGCCTGCTTTGCCATTGTCATCACACATACCTCTAACGCTGCCCCACGACAGCAGGACAATCTGCCGAGGCAATTCTCACGCCAAGCGATCGTTCCCAAGACGGTTACCCAAAACGGTTAATCGAGTATGGCGCGGGGTCGCAGAACGGCGTGGCGCCGGTGATCATCTCGGCGATCAGGCGCCCGGTGATGGGACCGAGCGTCAGCCCCCAGTGGGCGTGGCCATAGCAGAGCCACAGGCCGGGCTGTCCGGGCGCGCGGCCGATTGCCGGCATGGAATCCGCAAAGCATGGCCGGCTGCCCATCCAGGGTTTCGGCTCGACCTTGTCGCCGAGCGGGAAAAGCCCTCTCGCCTCCGGCAGCAGGCGGTCGAACTGCACCGGTGTCGGGGGGGCATCGCGGTCGGCAAATTCCGCGCCAGTTGTGAGCCGGATGCCCTGCTCCATCGGCGCGATGCAATAGCCGTTGTCGACATCGACCACCGGCCGCGTCAGGCCCGCATTGCCCTGCGGCTTGAAATGCCAGTGATAGCCGCGCTTCCACTTGAGCGGCGCCTCGATGCCGAGCGGGTCGAGCACGTCCGGCGCCCACGGCCCGAGCGCGACCACGACCTCCGGCGCATCGAGCACGCCGGCCTCGGTGGTGACGCGCCACTTATCGCCAGAGCGCGTCAGCGTGCGCGCATCGCCCTTGAGGACGATGCCGCCGAGCTGCGTGAAGCGCGCGGCGTAGGCCTTGGTGACGGCAAGCGGGTTCGACACGCTCGCCGCGCCCGGCCAATGCACCGCATGGCGGAACACCGGCGACAGCGACGGTTCCAACTCGCGCGTTTGCGCGGGATCGAGATTGCGGTGAACCAAGCCGAGCGTGTCTGCGAGCTCGCGCTCGCGCAGGTTCGACTGGAACGACGACTCCTCGCGGTAGAGCTTGATCCAGCCATCCTTGCGCAGATAGCGCGTGGCGCCGGACTCGGCCATCAGCGTTTCATGCTCGCCGATCGCGTTCGCGAACAGCGGACGCATCGTCGCGGCGAACCTGAGGCTCGCCTCCGGCGTGGTGTTGGCGCGATAGGCAAAAAGCCAAGGCAAAATCTTTGGCAGGAACGAGAGGTGATAGTTCGCCTCCGGCGCACGCTTCAGCGCGAGGCGCAGCAGCGCCGTCACCCGCGACGGGAAAGCGTGAGGAAACAGCGTATTGCCTTCAAGCACGCCCGCGTTGCCATAGGAGGTCTCCTCACCCGGTGCACGCTTGTCGACCAGCGTGACCGCGACCCCGCGCTTGGCAAGCTGCAGCGCGACCGACGTGCCGACGATGCCCGCGCCGAGCACGATCACCTGCGTACGAGCCATGGGGGAGCCTCCGGAATGATCGCGCATATGTATGCCACTCGCTCGACGGCCGCCAGCATGGCTGATATTCCGCAAGGATGGCCATTCTCGATCGCGC
The DNA here is from genome assembly GCA_963711955.1 of uncultured Alphaproteobacteria bacterium. GTDB lineage: Bacteria > Pseudomonadota > Alphaproteobacteria > Rhizobiales > Xanthobacteraceae > Z2-YC6860. The sequence goes on from CAVQGC010000023.1 coordinate 112,408, forward strand.
GGCGGCGGCGCTTGCCTGGCTGGGCCGCCACGGCACCGGCGCGGTGGCGGTCTCGATGTTCGTCGGCATCGCGGTGCCGCCACTCGGCGCGCTGCTGCGGCCGTATTTTCCCGAAACCGTGATCGTGCTGCTGGTCCTGGCGTTTCTGCGGGTCGAGCCCGCGGGGCTGCGCGCGCAACTGGCCCGGCCGCAGCTTCTGACCCTGGCGGTGGGATGGACCATGCTTGCGGTGCCGGCGCTCGCAGGCGTCGGGTTGATCGTGGCGGGCGTTGCCGATCTGTCGCCGGCGCTGCTCCTTGCGCTCATCCTTCATGCGGTCGCGCCGCCCACCTTCTCGTCACCGGCGCTGGCGGCGCTGATCGGGCTCAACGCCGCGCTGTCGCTGGCGCTGCTGATCGTGTGCATCGCGGCGACCCCGTTCACAGCGCCGGCATTCGTTGCGCTGTTCGCCGGAGATTCGCTGGCGCTGTCACCGCTGGCGCTCGGCGTACGGCTTGGATTGATCCTCGCCGGCGCCGCGGCGGCGGCTTGGGCGATCCGAAAGATCGCCGGACCGGCCTGGGTCGAGCGTCAGGCCGAGCGCATCGACGGCCTCTCCGTCATCGCGCTGTTCGGCTTCGCCGTCGCACTGATGGGCAACGTGCTCGGCAACGCGATCGAAAGCCCGCTGCTGGTGCTCGGCCTGATCGCACTGGCGATGGCGGTGTCGATCGGCCTGAGCGCGCTGACCGCCATCATGTTCCTGAACACCGGCCGCGAAACCGCCTTCGCGCTGGCGCATGCCGGCGGCTCTCGCAACATGGGGCTGATGCTTGCGGCGTCGGCCGGGATGGTGCCGGAGTTGGTTTGGCTCTATGTCGCCCTCGCCCAGTTTCCGATCTACCTTCTCCCGCTGGCGTACAAGCCTCTGGCGCGCAGGCTTGGGCTCGGCAAGGATACCTCCAATCGTTAAGGGGAGGACGGGCGATGGGATTTCGTATCGCCGCGGCCGCGGCGGCGCTTGGCATGGCCGCGGTCATTCCGGCGCAAGCCGAGCCATGCATGATCGTTACCGTCACCGGCGCACAGGGCGGCCCGCAGGCCTATCAAGGCCAGGCCGGGCCCGGAACGCTGGTCCGCTACGGCGACGATGCCGACAATTGCAATGCGGTGCGCCTGCAATTCGATGCGGGCCGCGGCACGCTCCTGCGGCTGTCGCAGATCAACGTGCTGTCGTCACAGATCAACGCCGTCTTTTTCACGCACATGCACAACGACCACAGCGAAGGCTTCGCCGATCTCATCCAGCATCGCTGGCTGATCTTCCCGACCAGCCCGAAGTTCGACGTGGTGTGCAGCGATGACACCGCCTCTCCGCTCGGCTTTACGGTGAGCTGCAAGAAATTCGTCGCTCACATCGCCGATGCATCGATACAGTCGGGAGAAATCGCGCAGCGAATTGCCGAGGACAAGCGCCGTCTCGCGGGCGGCCCCGCCGCGCTCGCGAACGTGCGCACATTCGAGCCGAAGAACGAGCCGCAACCAGTCTGGCTGCTGGGCGACGTGAAGGTCAGCGCGGTGCGCTCCGCCCACATCGCCGGACACGCTTCCTATCGCGTCGACACCCCGGCCGGCAGCGTGGTAATCGGCGGCGACGCCGGCAACGATGCATTCTCGCCGCCCCGCCCCTCATCGACCTCGGCGCAGGTCGAGACGCTCGCCAAGGGTGCCGACGTGATCGTGCATTCAACGATCCATCCCGTGATGGGCCCCGATCGCGACAGCGGGATGCCGCCGCCGATTTTCTATCGCCAGAGCTCGGCTTCGGATCTCGGCGCCATGGCGCACCGCACGGGCGCCAAGCAGTTGGTGCTGACGCACCTGATCCCCCCGCCGGGAGCGCCGTCGCAAGGCATTTGGAAGATACCGGGCGGCGCGCTGACCGAGGCGGACTACAAGAAGGCGGCGCAGGACGGCGGATTCACCGGAAGCGTTACGGTCGCGACCGATCTCGCCAGCATCCGCCTGCCGGCGAAATGATTGCGGCGTCTGGGCGCGTCACGGGTGTGCATCGGCATGCTATAGGACCACCCGGACACGTGGAGATACAAGATGCTCAATTCGACGAAGGCTGCCGTCGCGCTGGCCCTGCTCGGAGCCGGCTCGCTCGCTGCCGCGCCGGTCCATGCCCAGGCGCAATACCCCAACCAGTCGGTCAAATTCGTTGTGCCGTTCTCGCCGGGCGGCCTGCCGGATACCGTGGCGCGCATCGTCGGCCAGAAACTGCAGGAGCGGCTCGGTCAGTCGGTGGTGATCGAGAATCGGCCCGGTGCCGGCGGCAACGTTGCCGCCGCCGCGCTGCTCGGCATCCAGGCCGATGGCTACAACTTGATGGTGACCGACGGCTCGATGTTCACCATCAATCCCAAACTGATGAAGTCGCTCCCCTACGATCCGGACAAGGATTTTGTGCCGGTGGTCCAGCTCGCGCAGGGACCGCTGTTCCTTGCCGTGCATCCGAAGGTCCCCGTCTCGACCATGAAGGAGTTCATCGACTACGCACGCGCCAACCCCGGCAAGATCAACTACGGCTCGTCGGGGCTTGGCACCACGCATCACCTGTCGATGGAGGCGGTGAAAGCCGCGCTCAAGCTCGACATGGCGCACGTGCCGTTCAAGGGCACCGGCCAATCGGTGCCGGCGCTGCTCGGCGGCCACGTCGAGGTTCTGTTCTCGGCCTATCCCTCGCTCGCCGGCGCGGTGCAGGCCAACCAGGTCAAGCTCCTCGCGACCAATGGTCCCAAGCGCTCGGCGCAGGCGCCGGACGTGCCCGCCGTGGCCGAGTTTATTCCCGGCTTCGACTTCGCCCCCGTGATCGGCGTGTTCGCCAAGTCCGGCACGCCGAAGGCGGCGATCGACAAGATCGCAGCGGAAGCTATGGCGGTGATGAAGATGCCGGAGGTGATCGCCCAACTTGCAAAGGTCGGCGTCGAGCCAGCCCCCGCCGGGCCTGACGGCTACGCCAAGGGCCTCAAGGCGGAATCCGACCGCGTCGCAGCGACCGTGAAGGCGGCCAACATCGAGCCGCAGTAAGACACTGTCTCCGCTCATTTCCGTGGATAAGACGGCGTCGCTTCGCCCGCCCAATGCATAGAAATCCACGATTGTGAATTGCTGCCCTGGGTCCCCGGCTTTCCGCCTTCGCCGAAGCTTCGGCGGACCGGGGTCTAGCCCGCCGAAGCCTTGTGCGTAGGCGGGTTCGCGGGAACGAACGGTGCGAGAACGTTGCCCGTATCGCCTGCGCGTGTTACCCGACAAGGTAACTGGAGGCACGGATGCCCCGCCCGCTCCGCATCGCGCCGTCGATCCTCTCCGCCGACTTCGCCAAGTTCGGCGAGGAGGTGCAGGCGATTGACGCTGCCGGCGCCGACTGGATCCACGTCGATGTGATGGATGGGCACTTCGTGCCCGTGATCTCGTTCGGCCCCGAAGTGGTGAAGGCGATCCGCCCGCTCACCAAGAAGCCCTTGGACGTTCACCTGATGGTCGCGCCGGTGGACTCGCATCTGGAAAGTTTCGCCAAGGCCGGCGCCGACATCATCACCGTCCACGTCGAGGCGGGCCCGCACCTCCACCGCTCGCTGCAGGCGATCCGCGCGCTCGGCAAGAAGGCCGGCGTCACCATGAACCCGGCGACGCCGGTGGAGACGATCGAGCACGTGATCGACAGCGTCGATCTGGTGCTGATCATGTCGGTGAACCCGGGCTACGGCGGACAGAAATTCATTGCGGCGGCGGCGGACAAAATCCGCCGCGTCGCTGCGCTCGTCGGCGGGCGGCCGATCGACATCGAGATCGACGGCGGCGTCACGCCGGAGAATGCGGCTCTCGTGACGTCGGCCGGAGCGAACGCACTGGTCGCAGGCTCGGCCGTGTTCAAGGGCGGCCCGTCCAATTACCGCGCCAACATTTCCGCGATCCGCCATGCGGCAGCGCTGGCGCGAGGCGAAGCGGCGTAATCGGAGTTTGGTATGGGCGTGCTGATCGATGGCGTGTGGACCGATGGGACGTTGCCGGAAGAAACCGGCAAGACCGGCGAATTCAAGCGCAAGGATTCAAGCTTCCGCAACTGGATCACCGCCGACGGCTCGTCGGGCTTCAAGGCCGAGCCCGGCCGCTATCATCTCTACGTCGCGCATGCCTGCCCGTGGGCGCACCGCACCCTGATCTATCGCGCCATCAAGAAGCTCGAGGGCGCAATCACCGTGGCCTACTCGGTGCCGGGGATACGTCCGAACGGGTGGGAATTTGGCAACGACCCCAAGTTTCCCGACTGCACGCCGGACACCGTCAACGGCTTCAAATATATGCATCAGGCCTATACCGCGGCCGACCCGAAATACACCGGCAAGGTCACGGTGCCGACGCTGTGGGACAATAAGACCAAGACGATCGTCAACAACGAATCGTCCGAGATCATCCGGATGCTCAACAGCGAGTTCAATGCGGTCGGCGGCGACAACGCGGACTACTATCCGAAGGAGTTGCGCGCCGAGATCGATCGCATCAATGAGCAGACCTATTTCAACGTCAACAACGGCGTCTATCGCGCCGGCTTCGCCAAGTCACAGGACGCCTACGAGGCGGCTTACGACGGGCTGTTCGCCACGCTCGATGAGCTGGAGGCGCGGCTCGCCAAGCAGCGCTATCTGGTCGGCAAGCAAATCACCGAGGCCGACTGGCGGCTGCTCCCGACGCTGCTGCGCTTCGACGCCGCCTATTTCTCGATCTTCAAGTGTAATAAGAAGCGGATCGCGGATTATCCGAACCTGAAGAACTACATGATCGAGCTCTACAACGTGCCGGGCATCGCCGCGACGGTGAAGCCGCGCTACTACGTCATCAACTACTACTCGATCGAGCGGGTGAATCCGACCGGAGTGATCCCCAAGGGCACGCCGGTCGATCTGTCGGGGCCGCACGACCGCGACCGGCTGCACTGACTGAACGGAGCGCAAAGGTGCTTGAACTTTATCACAACATCAATTCGGTGTGCGCCCAGAAGGTGCGGATCGCGCTCAAGGAGAAGGGTCAGGATGCCAAAGAGCACCTGCTCACGCTGCAGGGCGACCAGAACGACGCGGCTTATATGAAGCTCAATCCGAACGGCGTAGTGCCGACGCTCGTCCACGATGGCAGGGTCATCACCGAATCCTCGCTGATCCTCTATTACATCGACGAAGCATTCCCCGATCCGCCGCTGATGCCGAAAGCGCCAGCCGCGCGGCACCGCGTGCGGCTCTACAACAAGCTGATCGACGAATACATGCACAATTCCTGCACGATCATGACCTTTGCCACGGCGTTCCGGCCGCGTTTCCTGAAAATGGCGCGCGAGCAGTGGCTGGCCGAGATCAACAAGGCCCCGCTCAAGCGGCGCGCCGAGTACAAGCGCAGCGTGATCGAGCATGGCCTGGATTCCGAATTTGTCGTCGACGCGCTGGCGCAGCACCAGAAGATGATCTCGTGGATGGCCGAGGACCTGAAGCACGGCGCCTATCTCGCCGGCGACACCTTCTCCAACGCCGACGCCGCGGTGGTTCCATATATCCTGCGGCTTGAGCTGCTCAAGCTCGGCGGCCTATGGGCACAATTTCCGGCGGTCGCGGGCTGGTGGGCGCGCATGCGCGAGCGGCCTTCGGTCAAGACCACCATCTTCGACCGCATGGGTGAATCGGATTGGGCGCCATTCAAGAACCTGTCGCCCGATCCGTGGCCGAAGGTTCAGACCATGCTGAAAGCGGCCTGATGATCCCGCGCTATTCCCGTCCCGACATGGTGGCGATCTGGTCGCCCGAGACACGGTTTCGCATCTGGTTCGAGATCGAGGCGCACGCCGCCGACGCGATGGCCGATCTCGGCATCGTGCCGAAGGCGGCTGCGAAGAAAATCTGGGACAAGGGCAAGAAGGCCAAGTTCAACATCGCCCGAATCGACGAGATCGAGCGCGAGGTCAAGCACGACGTCATCGCCTTCCTGACGCACCTGTCGGAGATCGTCGGACCGGAGGCCCGCTTCGTGCACTCAGGGATGACCTCGTCCGACGTGCTCGACACCTGCTTCAACGTGCAGCTCGTGCGCGCCGCCGACATCCTGATCGAGGACGTCGACAGGCTGCTCAAGGCGCTCAAGCGCCGGGCGTTCGAGCACCGGAACACGCCGACGGTCGGACGCTCCCACGGCATTCACGCCGAGCCGACCACCTTCGGCCTCAAACTCGCCTATGCCTATGCCGAATTTTCGCGCGCGAGAGAGCGGCTCGTTGCCGCGCGCCGCGAGGTCGCGACCTGCGCGATCTCCGGCGCGGTCGGCACGTTCGCGCAGGTCGATCCGCGGGTCGAAGCTCACGTCGCCAAGGCGATGGGCCTGTCGCCCGAGCCGGTCTCGACCCAGATCATCCCGCGCGACCGCCATGCCATGTATTTCGCGACGCTCGGCGTGGTCGCGTCATCGGTCGAGCGGCTTGCTACCGAAATCCGCCACCTGCAGCGCACCGAAGTTCTGGAGGCCGAGGAATTTTTCTCGCCAGGCCAAAAGGGCTCCTCGGCGATGCCGCACAAGCGCAACCCGGTGCTGACCGAGAACCTCACCGGCCTCTCCCGCATGGTGCGCGGCTACGTCACCCCGGCGCTGGAGAACGTCGCGCTTTGGCATGAGCGCGACATCTCGCACTCATCGGTGGAGCGCATGATCGGACCGGATGCGACCGTGACGCTCGACTTCGCGCTCAACCGGCTCGCCGGCGTGATCGACAAGCTCGTGGTCTATCCGAAGAACATGCGCAAGAATCTCGACCGGCTCGGCGGACTGGTTCATTCACAGCGCGTGCTGATCGCGCTGACCAAGGCCGGCGTGTCGCGCGAGGATGCCTACCGGATCGTGCAGAAGAACGCGATGCGGGTGTGGCGCGACGGCGAGGATTTCCTGACCCTGCTCAAGGGCGACCCGAAGGTTCGCAAGGCGCTCAAGCCGAAGGAGATCGAAGCGAACTTCGATCTCAAGCATCATTTCAAGCACGTCGATACGATCTTCAAGCGCGTGTTCGGCAAGACGTGAATGCTCAACGGCGCTTGCGCAAATCCATCTCGCGCCAGTAGCGATCGCGCCATTCGCGGTCGTGCCAGTTGAGCACCCGCACCTCGTCGTTCGCATCGTACTTGGTGGCGGCCTGCGCGGCTGCAGGCGGCGCCGCCGCAAGTGCCGCATCGCCGCCGCTGAGCAGCGCGCTGCTGGCAAAGCCGCGCTGGCCGCGATACTCGATCTGGCACCACTCGCCGCGGCATTCGCCCACATTGACCGTGGCGCCTGCCGGCATCACCACGATGACGCGATGCTCCGGGCCCGGGCCCTGTCGCATATTGAGCTTGTTGTCGATCTGCGCGGTGCGCGCCGACGCAACGGCGCAAGATGCGATCAGCAGCGCCGCAGCTAGATGAACCCTGACCGGTCGAGACATTGCCGACTCCACGAAGCGGTCGCACTCACCGAATAAAATCTGGATAGCCAACGCTACGACGCTTGCACCTGCGGCACGACGCTCCTTTGATGCGTTGGTTAACCGGCAAAGCAAAACGGGCGGCCAGAAGGCCGCCCGTTAACTCTGGTGCTGATCGGACTGGGCGTTATTCGACCGAAACGCCGCTCGCCTTGATCGGAACCGCCCACTTCTCGGTCTCGTCCTTGACGAGCTTGGCGAGATACTCCGGGGTGGTCTGGTTGCCGGTCGCGATTTCGGCGCCGAGCCCCGCCAGCTTGTCCTTCACCGCGGGCGTGTTGATCGCGTCGACCGCGGCCTTGTTGAGTCGGTCGAGCACGTCCTTCGGCAGGCCCTTCGGGGCGAAGATCGCATTCCAAGTGTAGGCGACCAGTTCCTTCATGCCCTGCTCTGTCGAGGTGGCGAGGTTCGGCAGCGCGGGGGAGCGCGTCTCGTTCATGATCGTGAGAGCACGGATCGAACCGGCTTCAACGTGCGATTTCGCCGTCGACATGATCTCGCACATGAAGTCGATGCGGCCCGCCTGCAGCTCGGCCATCGCCGGGCCGGTGCCTTTGAACGGCACGTGCACGATGTTGGTGCCCATCAGATAGTTCAGCAACACGCAGCCGAGGTGCGTGGCAGAGCCCGCGCCGGCCGAGCCGAACTGCATCTTGCTCTGGTTCTCCTTGGCGTAAACAAGGAACTCTTTGAGGTCCTTGGCCGGCAGGTCCTTGCGCACCGTGAGCAGGATCGGAACCTGGGCCATCAATGCGACCGGCTGGAAGTCGGTCTGCGAATTATAGAGCGGGCGCTTGTAGAGCGTCTGGCCCTGGGCGTGGGTGCCGACCGTGCCGATGCCGATGGTGTAGCCGTCCGGCCTGGCATCCATCACGCGCTTGGACCCCGTCATGCCGCCGCCGCCGCCGACGTTCTCGATCACGATCTGCTGGCCGAGCAGTTCGCTCATCCGCGCGCCGACGATGCGGCCGAGCACGTCGGTTGGCCCGCCCGCGGCGAACGGGATGATCATCGTGATCGGGCGGTTCGGATAGTTCTGCGCGGATGCGCTGCCGGCGAATGCAAAAAGGCCCGCCACGGCCGCGTAAATCACGGGTCTCAACATGGACGTTCTCCCTGTTATTGGAGCGCAGAGTTGCGCTACAAGTTGGCCCTGGTCAAGTCCGGCCGACGGGACCCAATGTCGCCGCTGCGGCGCCCGCGAGGAGCTTTCAAATCATGGCTGACACCCGCGTCGCCATCGCCGGTCTGGGCGCCATCGGCCGCGTGCTGGCGCGGCGGCTGACCGACGGCATTGCAGGGCTGAAGCTCGCCTGCGTCGCCGCCGGCGACGAAAAGAAGGCCCGCGCCTGGCTCGACTCGCAGAAGATCGACTGCCCGGTGGTTCCGCTCAAGGACTTCCCGAAGCACGCCGACCTCGCGATCGAATGCGCGCCGTCATCGCAGATCGAAAACATCTGCCGGCCAATGCTGGAGGCCGGCAAGCAGGTCATGGTGCTGTCCTGCGGCGCGCTGCTGCCGCGGCCGGAGCTGATCGATCTCGCCAAGGCGCACGGCGGCCGCATCATCGTGCCGACCGGCGCGCTGCTCGGTCTCGATGCGGTGATCGCCTCGGCCGAGGGCTTGATCCATTCGGTGCGGATGACGACGCGCAAGCCGCCGGGCGGCCTCGTCGGCGCGCCTCACTTGGTCAAGAACAACATCTCGGTCGAAGGGCTCAACACCGCGAAGCTGGTGTTCAGCGGCACCGCGCGGGAGGCCGCGGCGGGGTTCCCGGCCAACGTCAACGTGGCCGCCGCGCTGTCGCTGGCCGGCATCGGTCCCGACCGCACCATGATCGATATCTGGGCCGATCCCGCGGTCGAGCGGAACTGCCACTCCATCGAAGTCGATTCCGACAGCGCGCGCTACACCCTGTCGATCGAGAACATCCCGTCGGAAAATCCCAAGACCGGCAAGAACGTCGCGCTATCGGTGCTTGCCGCGCTGCGCAAGATGCATTCGCCGCTCGCCGTCGGCACCTGATCCCGAACCTTCCACCGCAACACCCCAGTGAGAAAGTCATGGCCAAGAAAGCTGTAAAGAAAGCCGCAAAGAAACCCGCGAAGCGCCCGATCTATCGTCTGAAGGATCCGATCGAGGAGCAGATGACGCCGCCGCAGCGCGCGTTGCGCGATGCGATCTCGTCGGGTCCGCGCGGCATCCGCAAGAAGCTGACGGGCCCGTTTGCGATCTGGATGCAAGCGCCCGAGTATGGCGACCATGCGCAACGGCTCGGCGCGCACGTGCGCTACAACACCGCGCTGTCGCCCCGGCAATCGGAATTCGCGATCCTCTGCACCGGGCAGAAGTGGAAGGCGCAGTACGAGTGGTTCGCGCATGAGCCGATGGCGCTCAAGGCCGGCGTCAAGCCGGAATCCATCAAGGACATCAAGGCCGGGCGCGTGCCGAAATCCGCGCAAAAGGACGAGCGCGCGATCTACGACTTCGTGCAGGAGCTCTACAAGACGCGCCGCGTCAGCGACAAGACCTACAAGCGCGTGCACGATGCGCTCGGCACCCGCGGCACCGTCGAGCTGGTCGGCATCCTCGGCTACTACACGCTGATCTCGATGACGCTCAACGTGTTCCGCGCCGACCTGCCCGACAACGCGCCGCTGCCGTTCCCTGAGCCGGCCTGACCGGCCGGCGGAGCTTTCCGCGAGGCTGCCATGATCGAGACGCCGGTTCTGATCGTGGGCGGCGGACCGATCGGGCTCGCGCTCGCCGCCGACCTCGGGCGGCGCGGCGTGCCGACCCTGCTGGTCGAGAAGAACGACAACACGATCGGCCCCGCCAAAATGCTCGAGGTGAGCGTCCGCACCATGGAGCTGTGCCGGACGCTCGGCGTGGTCGATGAGGTGCGCAACTGGGGCTTTCCGTTCGACTATCCGTTCGACAACGCGTTCGTGACCGACATGCAGGGTTACGAGATCGGGCGTCTCTCGGCACCCTCGCTCGGTGAACGGCGGGATTCGGAGTTCAGTCCCGAGCGCGGCATGATGTGCCCGCAGACTTGGTTCGATCCGATCCTACAGAATCACGCGCGCTCGTTCCCGCACGTCACCATCCGGCACCGCGTCAAGCTGGAGAACTTCGTCCAGGATGCGGATGGCGTCACGGCGACGATGACCGATCGAACGAGCGGGGCAGCCGAGCAGGTCCGCGCGCAATATCTGATCGGCTGCGACGGCTTCGTCAGCACGGTGCGCGACGCGCTCGGCATCGCGGTGCGCGGCGAACGCCATATCGACTGGTCGATGAACGTCTATCTGCGCATTCCGGATTTCTTCTCGTATCACGACAAGAAACCCGCGATCCGCTACGTTTATGTCGGGCCCGAAGGGACCTGGTCTTTCATCACGCTGGTCGACGGCAAGGACCTGTGGCGTCTGCAGTTCGTCGGCGTCGACGAGAACAAGCTGCAAAGTCTCGACATCGCCGCGCTGGTGCGCCGCGCGATGGGGCGCGAGGTGCCCTACACCATCGAGGACAAGACGCTGTGGGTGCGCAAGCGCACCGTCGCCGACCGTTTCAGCGCCGGCCGCGTGTTCCTCGCCGGCGACAGCGCTCACGCCCATCCGCCGAACGGCGGCCTTGGCATGAACACCGGCATTCAGGATGCCTTCGATCTCGGCTGGAAGCTCGCCGCCACGCTGCAAGGCTGGGGCGGATCGGCGCTGCTCGCTAGCTACGACCTGGAACGGCGTCCTGCCTGTATTCGCGCCAACGACGTTTCATTGCAAAACTATCGCCGGCTGCTCAGCGCCGAGCAAAGCGCCGACATTCTGGCGCCGACGCCCGCCGGTGACATCACCCGGCGCGCGATCGGCGAGCGGCTGGTCGAGGAAAACCGGAAAACATGGCAGCCGGTCGGCGTGCACCTCGGCTACACCTACCACCCCTCGCCAATTGTCGTTCCAGACGGCAGCGCGCAACCCGAGGACGATACCTTCGGCTACCGGCCGACCGCGTTTCCAGGCAGCAGGGCGCCTCACGTCTGGCTTCAGCCCGGGCGCTCGACGCTCGATCTGTTCGGCGATGGGTTCACGCTCCTCAATTTCACCGGCCAGCCCACCCAGGCGTTCGAGGCCGCGGCCGCACAGCGCTGCGTTCCGCTCGCGCGTGCATCGCATCGAGCATCCCGGAGCCCAAGCGCTCTACGGCAGGCCGCTGGTGCTGGTGCGGCCCGACGGCCATGTGGCCTGGCGCGGCGACGGCGCGGCGGATGCACTGGCCGTCGTCGACATCGTGCGCGGTGCGGCCGCGAGCGCCGCCGCACTTTCTAAAAGCGCCTAGACGGTCAACAGGCGGCCGAGTTCATCGACGCATGCATCGGCGAACGCCTCATCGTTGATATGGTACGGCAACTGCTTGATGGCGCCGTTAAAATGCGCGCGCAGCGTTTCGACGAATACGCGGTCCACATCCGGCCGCGCCCATGCGCCCGTGATTTTTCCGCTCAGATCGTGCGCGCTGCGGCCGGTGAGCGCGCTCCAGCCCTTTTGCGGCAGCAAGACCGTCACCGGCCCCTGGGCTGCAGCGAGCTTTTCGCCCATCAGCTTGCCGAGCGCCGCGAACTCCTCCGCGTTGGTGCGCATCAGCAGGATTTCGACGTTGTACTGGAAAAACTCCCGGCTGCGGTAGCGCTCCGGCACCTCGCCGACCCACCAGTTGGTGAAATCGAGGCAGCCAGGCACCACGATCTGCGGGACACCGGCCGCTCCCGCACCCGTCAACCGCGCCGCACCCGCGCTGTACACGCCGCCGGTGAGGAAATCGGTCAGTTCCGACGTCGTGAGGTCGATCACCCCGGCAAGTTCGCCGCGTCCCGCCAACGCCTCCAGCGCGCGCCCGCCCGGGCCTGAGGCGTGGAAATGGATCACCTCGAAGCTCCGGCCTTCCAACTGCGCCGTGATGCGGTCGACCGCCGGCTGCAAATTGCCGAACGACGACACGCCGATCAGGGCGCGGTCCTGCACGGCGGCATCGGCACGCTTGCGCGCCATTCCGGCCACCGCCCGCGCAGCGTTATCAATAGCCGCGCGCGTGATGCGATTGAGCCAGATGTCCCCGACTGTCGGAAACATCGCGATATCACTTTCAGCGACATACCACTGCACCGCCGCGGTCGCGGCGACGGGAGTCACCATCGCTTTCGGAAACGCGAGCGGCAGCGCCCGCATGATCGCGCAGGCCATGGTCGAGCCGTTGGCGCCGCCGAAGCCGAGCACGCCGGCGATCCCCCCGGATTTCTGCTTGTCCTGAACGACCTTTGTGCCACCTAGGATCATCGCCTGTGCCGCATCGGCGCGGGACAATTTGGCGAGCGCCTCCCAAGACGTGCCGGCGGCGGCAGCGACCTCACCGCCCGAAACGTCGGCAAACCCATGCGTGTGCGGGCGCAGCGACAAATCGACCAGCCAGGGCACGGCGCCGGCCTGCCTCAAGGCATCGCAGACATAGCGAATGGCGTCGTGCTTGCTGTCGAGCGTGGCGAGAAGCGCAACGGACGGGGTATCAGCCACCTAGCGGCCCTTCGGCAGCCGGACAGCGCGAAACGCGCGGGTTGCTTCCACCACCGATTTCTCAATGGGAAAGCGCTCGGCCGACGAGCCGCCGACATAGCCATGCAGCCGCGGCTCCGCCTTGAGGAAGCGCGTAAAGTCCTCGGGCGTCTCGATCGCGCCCCCATGACAGGTGAACATGCGGCTTGAGTGCCTCGCCTCGAGCGCATCGAGGATCGAGGCCGCCCGCTGCAGCGCCGTGTCGTCCGTCATCACGGTCTTGGAGCCGATGGTGCCGCCCGAGCTGTTGCCGAAATGAATGATGATGTTGTCGACGCCGGCCTCCGCCATCGCCAGCGCCTCGTTGGAAGACGTGCAGAATGCCTTGGTGAACAATCCGAGCCGCGAGGCGTGGCCGAGCACATCGACCTCGCGGGCAAAGCCCATTCCGGTCTCCTCCAGATCGCTACGGAACTTGCCGTCGATCAAGGCGACGGTCGGGCAATTCATCACGCCATGATATCCTGCGTGCGCGACCTTCTCGACAAAGCGCTCCATATCGCGGGTGGGGTCGACACAAAGCAGACCTGCAATCACCGGGCACTCCCGGACCGCGTTGAGCAGCGAGCGCTCCCCCAGGTCCAGGGTCAGCGCATTGGCATCGCAGATCGGCAGGTAGCCGGCCATCGAGCTCAGCCCCTGCATGCGGAAATAAGCGAGCGAGTGCGTGGTGACCATGCTGGCGCCGCCGCGCGCCGCCATCTTGGCGGTGATGCCCGAGCCGCACAGCGCGTCGTAGACGGCGGTGCCTGCGGCGCACTCCGCGCGCAGCCGTCGCACGATCGTATCCCGGTCGAATTTCGCCACGTCCGCCCCTGTTGTCTCGCGGAAGCCTAGCCGATGGCCGCCGCCTGATCCAACCGCCGAAAATGGGCTACGCTCGCGGGATGCGCGTGCTGATCGAGAACGAGGCCGGATCGAACACCAAGAACACCTATGACGAGCGCACGTTCGCCTTCGTGCGCAGCGCCGGGTGTCGGCCGCCTACCCGTTTCCGTACGGCTTCGCCGTCGGCACCAGAAGCGGCGATGGCGACGCGGTGGACTGTTTCGTGCTGACCGACAAGCCGATCGCTTCAGGCAGCATCGTCGAATGCGAGCCGCTCGCGCTGCTCGAACAGATCGAGGACGGCGAGATCGATCACAAGGTGCTGGTGGCGCCGGCCGGAACGAATCCGACGCTGGACGACGCGACGCTGGCGGCGCTGAAGGCTTTCATCGCAGGCGTATTCGCGCACGTACCCGGCAAGACAATGAAAATCGGCCGCCTGCTCGATCGGCAGGCGGCCGAAAACTTCTTGCGTGAATCCGAATCCAGCTTGCGCGGATCCGAATCCAGGCTAGTGCTTGTGCTCTTGGGGCGCGCCGCCGACCGCCTCGATCGCATATTCGACCTCGACGGTGCCGGCCTTCTCGAACACCAGCGTGCCCTTCGGCCGCGGCTTCTGGTCTTTCACCAGCGGCTCCTTCAGCTCCATGAACATGACGTGGAACGAGCCGGGCTTGAGTTCGACGGTTTCACCGGGCTTGATCTCCACCCCTTTCGGCAACGCGCGCATCTTCATCACGCCGCCCTCATGGCTCATCTCGTGGATCTCGAACCGGCCGGCGAACGCGGCCGTGCCGCCGATCAGGCGATCGGCCTCCTTGCCGGTGTTGGTGATCTTGAGATAGCCGCCGGCGACGGCCGCGCCCTTGGGGGTCGCACGCGCCCACGGGATGCGCGATCTTGAGCGAGCCCAGTTGATACTCATGGGCCTGCGCCGCGCTCGCGGCAAACGTAAGGGCGATAGCAAACAGACAATTGCGGATCATGAAATAGGCTCCAAAACTGCGGATGCGCGTCTAGCGCAAGGATCGATGGTGCTGTGACGAACGTCGTTCAGACGGACGGCGGGGCACGGGCAGTCTGCAGTCCTCGAGGTTCGGCGGCGAGGCGCGCCGGCGCTGGAACCGATCCGAGCGCCACGTCGACCACCTGCCGGCTGATGACAACATCCGGCGGCGGGGGCGCGGCAGCCGCGCCCAACATGGCGCAGGCCGACGTGCAGGACATCTCGTGGTTTGCCGGTGCCGCAGGCTCGTCCAACGTCTGGCCGGAGCACAGCACGCCCGCGGGCAAAGCCACCGCCATCGGCGCGAAGGCCGACAGCAGCCCCTGCAACGCCACCGCGTAAGCGGCGGTCAGCGCAATAATTCTGAGTCGAAGCGGGCGGCCATCGCCAAGCTATAGGCGCTGGCGGAACCATCGTCCATGCCGATGGAACCCGAGCGGCGAACGGCAGCCCGTGCTAAATTCGCGGACTCAAAGGATACCGATGTGACTCAGACACCTCCGAACGAGCCCGAAGGCCGCGTGGTGCCATTCCGGCGCCGGGGGTCGCTGTTCACC
Source organism: uncultured Alphaproteobacteria bacterium (assembly GCA_963711955.1). Classification (GTDB taxonomy): domain Bacteria; phylum Pseudomonadota; class Alphaproteobacteria; order Rhizobiales; family Xanthobacteraceae; genus Z2-YC6860. The sequence continues at coordinate 127,939 of CAVQGC010000023.1, forward strand.
TTCAACCGGCCGCCGCCCTCCCCGGTGCAGGACCTCGAGAAGTTCGAGCGCACCGAGGGCGAGGACGACTACCGCCACCGCATGATGATGAATGCGATGGCGGCAGGCGTCATCATCCTGCTGATTGCCGGCGGCATCTGGATCGCCAACTCGATGGCGATGATGCGCAAGAACCAGGACTGCGTGCTGTCCGGCAAGCGCAACTGCAACCCGCCGGTCGAAGTGCCCGTCGCGCCGCGACTAACGCTAGTTGGCGCGCGCGAGCGTGACCGGCGCGAGCCCCGAGAACGCCAAGGCTCGCGCCCCTGCAGGCGTCAGATCGATGACGCGGCCGCGGATGAACGGCCCGCGATCGTTGATCCGCACCACCACCGACTTGCCGTTGCGCTTGTTGGTGACGCGCACCATCGTGCCGAACGGCAGCGTGCGATGCGCGGCGGTCAGGCCGCCGGGATTTGCGCGCTGGCCGCTCGCGGTTTTTGAACCTGCATAAGAATAGACGGACGCGATGCCGGATTCCGCGCGCGCTGCACCACGGTGAGCAGCCATTCCGGCGCAGACCGCAACGACAAACTTTCCAAACAATTCATCCTCCAGGCGTCGCCCCCGACGGCCTTAGCGAGCGCCGCGTAGACCGTTCCAATGCGGCGGCGATGCGGCGGTGCGGCAAATTCGCCAAAATGCCCTGCAACCGGCCTATACGTGGCGGAATTTGCGCCGCTTCGCCGTTGCCCGGCGCGCAGACGCCGCGTATCGTCGAGTGAACGACAAACAATCGACACATCGCTTAAGGGAGGAACTCATGCGCAATCGTTGGGTGGCGCCGCTCGGCACGTTCGGCCATCGCTGCTGCTGGCCGGCTCGTTGCTGGAGATCCGCGCGCTCGCACAGGCCGACGATTGCAAGAACCGCGGCCAGCTCGACACGCTCTATTGCGACGAGAACAAGGATCTGGTCGCCGACCCGCCGAAGGATCCGAAGAAGCATCGCGATCCGTCGACGCTGGTGTTCGCCTATACGCCGGTCGAAGACCCGGCGGTTTACGGCCCGATCTTCAAGCCGTTCACCGACTATCTCGCGCAATGCACCGGCAAGCGCGTGGTCTATTACCCGGTCAACTCGAACTCCGCCGAGATCGAGGCGATGCGCTCGGGCCGGCTGCATTTCGCCGGCTTCTCGACCGGACCGACCGGCTTCGCGGTCAACCTCGCCGGCGCGGTGCCGTTCGCCGCCAAGGGCACCGAGAAAGGCCCGCACGGCTATCACTTGATCTCGCTGGTGAAGGCGTCGAGCCCTTACCAGAAGCTGTCCGACCTCAAGGGCAAGCGCGTCGCGCACACTTCGCCGTCGTCGAACTCAGGCCATCTCGCGCCGCTCGTGCTCTTTCCGCAGGAGGGCCTCAAGCCGGACGACGACTACAAGCCGCTGATGTCAGGCGGGCACGACAAGTCGGCGCTCGGCGTCGCTGTCCGGCGACTACGACATGGGCGGCGTCGCGTCCGACGTCTATCGAGCGCATGGTGTCGCGCGGCACGCTCAAGGCCGACGACTTCCGCATCATCTACAAGAGCCCGATCTTCCCGACCTCGTCGTTCGCCTACGCGCACGATCTCAAGCCGGAGCTCGCCAAGAAACTGGTCGATTGCTTCTACGCATTCCGCTTCCCGGAATCGATGCGCAAGGAATTCAACAACGACGACCGCTTCTATCCGATCACCTACCAGAAGGACTGGGCGGTGGTGCGCAAGATCGCGGAGAATTCCGGCACGCCGTACAACAAGGCGGCCTATGACGCCGAAGCCAAGCGCGAAGCGGACGCGCTGGAGAAGAAGAAGCAGCAGCAACAGGCCCCGAAGCAATAATCCGCGATGGACGCCGCGGCGCCTTTCAAGCCGGACGCGGCCGGCGGCAACGCCGGCCGCTCGCTCGTTATCCGCAACCTGCGCAAGGAATACCGCGCCGGCCAGCCGGTGCTGAAGAACGTCTCGCTCACCGTCGAAGGCCGCGGCATGACCGCGATCATCGGCCCGTCCGGCACCGGCAAGTCGACGCTGATCCGCTGCATCAACCGGCTGGTCGATCCGACCTCCGGCGAGATCCTGTTCCTCGGCCAGGACATCGCCAAGCTCAACGGGCGTGAGCTGCGCCGGATCCGCCGCCGCATCGGCATGGTGTTCCAGGAATACAACCTGGTGGAACGCCTGTCGGTGATCGAGAACGTGCTGACCGGACGCCTCGGCTACGTCGCGGTGTGGCGGGCGTGGCTGCGCCGGTTCGATCCCAAGGACATCGACCGCGCCTTCCAGCTGCTCGATGCGGTCGGCCTCGGCGCGCTCGCGAACCAGCGCGCCGACCAGCTCTCCGGCGGCCAGCGCCAGCGCGTCGGCATCGCCCGCGCGCTGATGCAGGAGCCGGACCTGATCCTGGCCGACGAGCCGACCTCCTCGCTCGATCCCAAGACCTCGGTCGAAATCATGGAGCTGATCTCCAAGCGCGCCGGCGAGCGCGACATTCCGGTGATCGTCAACATCCACAACGTGGCGCTCGCCAAGCGTTACGCCGACCGCATCGTCGGCATGTCGAAGGGCGAGGTCGTGTTCGACGGCCCGCCACGCGAGCTCGAGGACAGTCATCTGATGGAAATCTACGGCGGCGAAGGCTGGCTCGAATGAGCGCGTCCTACCCGGCCACGCGCCGCGTCGCGTTCCCGCCGAACTGGCCGGCGCGGATCTCGCTCGGCTTGCTCGCGGTCTATGTGCTCTACGCGAGCCAGATTCTCGACTTCACCTGGGCGCGCTTCATCACCGGCCTCGACCACGGCGGGCGCTTCCTGTCGCGGATGTTTCCGCCCAACGTCGCGCCCGACAAGCTGCAACTGCTCTACGCCGGCATGACGGAGAGCCTGCAGATCGCCGTGCTCTCGACGGTGTTCGGCATCGCGCTGGCGATGCCGCTCGGGCTTGCGGCGGCGCGCAACCTGAGTCCTGCGCCGCTCGCCTGGTTCTGCCGCGGACTGATCGCGCTGCTGCGCACCTTCCATCCCATCATCGTCGCGATCCTGTTCGTCAAGGCGGTCGGCTTCGGCGCGCTGGCCGGCGTGCTGGCGCTGATCGTCGCGTCGATGAGCTTCCTCTCCAAGCTGCTGGCGGAAGCGGTCGAGGAAATGTCGATGAACCAGGTCGAGGCGGTGCGCGCGACCGGCGCATCGTTTCTTTCCGTTGTCGTGATGGGCGTGGTGCCACAGGTGATGCCGCGCTTCGTCGGGTTCTGCGCCTATCAGCTTGATTCCAACCTGCGCAACTCCGCGCTGGTCGGGCTGGTCGGCGGCGGCGGCATCGGCGCGACGCTGTTCACCGCGTTCCAGCGGTTCGACTACGACTTCGTGCTGACCATCGTGCTCGCCATCATCGCAGTGGTCGATGGTCGGCGAGGTGCTCTCCGGCTTCATGCGCCGGCTGTTCCAATGAGCGTCGCCGCCGAAACGGCCCCGCTTCGCCAATGGCAGCGATTTTCGCTGGCCGAGCGCGTGATGCGCTCGGCGTTCTACCTTATCGCACTCATCGCCATCGTATGGTCGCTGCGCTCCATCGAGATCATCCCGGAGTTCCTGTACGACGCCCCGCAGCAGACCGCCGACCTGTTCGCGCGGATGTGGCCGATCGACTGGGCCTGGTACCCCAAGGTCGTCCATGCCGCACTGATGGAAACACTGCACACCGCGACGCTCGGCACCATCCTGGCGGTGGCGATGGCGGCGCCGGTCGCCTTGATGGTGGCGCGCAACGTCACGCGCTCTATTCTCGTCCAAAGCATCGGCCGGTTCATCCTGGTGGCGACCCGCTCGGTTCACGCCATGGTCTGGGCGCTGTTCTTTGTCGCGGTGTTCGGGCCCGGGGCGCTCGCCGGAACGCTGGCCATCGCGGTCCACTCGATCGGGTTCACCGGCAAATTCCTTTCCGAGGCGATCGAGGAGGCGAAGCCCGGCCCGATCGAGGCGCTAAAGGCGACGGGCGCCTCCCCCCTCGCCGTGCTGATCAAGGGGGTGTGGCCCCAGGTGAAACCGGCCTTCCTGGCACTCGCCATGTTCCGCTGGGACATCAACGTGCGGGAATCCGCGGTGCTCGGCCTGGTCGGCGGCGGCGGGCTCGGCATGGCGCTCGATACCGCGCTCTCCAATCTCTATTGGGACCAGGCCGGGTTGGTGCTCTGCGTCATCTTCGCCGTGGTCATCGTGGCCGAAATCGCCACCTCATGGGTGCGCAGCCGGATCATTTGAGAAGCCTGCCGGGTGGCTGGCAGGGCTATTTGCCCGCTCCGCCGCCACACACAGGCCAGGGCCAGCGCCAGTTGAACTCAGGGGCCCCGTTCGCTATACGGGCATTCGGCTTGCGGCGGGGGATGGCACCGGAACCGGCGCCTATCGGCCGCCTTGCCCCGCGGGCCGCGCGGCCAAAATCCTTCTTCTCCAACAGAGACTTGCGATGCCCTCGACCTTCGAAACCGTGGCCAACATCATCGCCGAGACCTGCGATATCCCGCGCGAGACGATCAAGCCGGAAAGCCATGCGATCAACGATCTGGGCATCGACAGCCTGGACTTCCTCGATATCGCCTTCGCCATCGACAAGGCGTTCGGCATCAAGCTGCCGCTCGAGCATTGGACCCAGGAGGTCAACGACGGCAAGGCGACCACCGAGCAGTATTTCGTGTTGAAGAACCTCTGCGCCCGCATCGACGACCTGGTCGCCGCCAAGGGTGCCTGACCGGGCAAGTCCAACGTCAGAGGACCAATGCGGATCGAGTATTTCCAGCTTATCGACCGGATCATCGACCTCGACCTCACCAACCTGACGATCCGCGCCGAGGCGGCCGTGCCGACCGCCAGCACCATCTTCGAGGGCCACTTCCCGGGCCACCCGCTGATGCCGGGCGTGCTGCTGATCGAGTCGATGGCGCAGACCTCGGGCTGGCTGATCATCGGCGCGCACCAAATTCGAGAAGATGCCGTTCCTGGCCGCCGTGAAGGAGGCCAAGCTGCGCACCTTCGTCACGCCGGGACAGCTGCTGACGGTGTCGTCCAAGCTCGTCCACGAAGGCTCGGGCTTCATGATCGCCGAGGCCGCGATCACCGCCGGCGGCAAGCCGGTCTGCAACGCCAGCATCACCTTCCGCCTGATGCCGTTTCCCGAGCGCCGAGTTCCGCTCCAGCATGGAAGCGGTCGCGCAACGCATCGCCTTGCCGATGGAGGCCGTCGCCAATGGCTGAGGCGCGAGGCCTGGATCACCGGCATCGGCATCGTGTCCTGCCTCGGCGAAGGGCCGGACGCGCACTGGAACGCGCTCAACGCCTCCCGGCCGCAAGCCGACACCAAGACGCTCGCGCCCTACATCATTCACCCGCTGGCGCCGCTCGACTTCGACAAGCAGATCCCGAAAAAGGGCGACCAGCGCCAGATGGAGCCGTGGCAGCGCACCGGCACCTATGCGGCCGGTCTCGCGCTCGACAGCGCTGGCGTCAAGGGCAACACTGCGATCCTGTCGCAACATGGACATGATCGTCGCTGCCGGCGGCGGCGAGCGCGATCTCGCGGTCGACGCCAACATCATGACCGGCATGCCGAAGGCCGCCGATCCGGGCGCCTGCCTCAACGAGCGGCTGATGAGCGACCTGCGCCCGACGCTGTTCCTGGCGCAACTGTCCAACCTGCTCGCCGGCAACATCTCGATCGTGCATGGCGTCACCGGCTCTTCGCGCACCTTCATGGGCGAGGAATCCGCCGGCATCGACGCCATGCGTATCGCACTGTCGCGCATCGCGGCCGGGCAAAGCAGCATCGCGCTGGTCGGCGGCGCGTTCAACGCCGACCGCCCCGACCATCTGCTGCTCAAGGAATTCGGCGGCTACAACCTGAAGGACAAGTTCGCCCCGGTGTGGGAGCGTGGCCCAAAGGGCGGGCTGGCGCTCGGCTCGCTCGGCGCGTTCCTGGTGATCGAAGAGCGCGAGCCACGCCGACGCCCGCGGCGCCAAGCGCATCGCCAGACTGAGTGCCGTGCTGTCCGACCGCAGCAACCGCAAGCCGGGCCAGGTGACCGCCACGCTGGAGCAGCTCTGGCAGAAGCTCGCCGGCCGGCTGACGGCGGGCAGCCATGCGGTGATCACCGGGCGCCAGCGGCGCGGAACCGGCGACCGGCGAGGAGCGCGCCTTCTTACGCAAAGCACCCCGACGTGCCGGTCCGCGCCAGCGGGACCTTCATCGGGCATGCCGACGAGCCGCAATTTGCGATGAACGTGGCGCTGGCGGCCTTGGCGATCAGCCGTGGTACCCTATTTCCACCCTGCGATGAATCGGGCGTCGAGCGGCCCATGCAGGGCACGCTTGCCCAGGCCGTCGTCGCCAGCGTCGGCCACGCCTGGGGCGAAGGTCTTGCGCTGGTCGAAGCCGCGCCCTGAAGGAGAACAACATGCCGTCCACCAAGGACAAGCAGAACCGCCCGGTCGTCGTCGTCACCGGCATGGGCGTCGTGACCTCGCTCGGCGCCGGCAAGACCGACAACTGGGAGAAGCTCACCGCCGGCCATCCGGCGTGAAGACCATCAGCCGTTTCCCGACCGACGGCCTGAAGACGAAGATGGCGGGCACGGTCGATTTTCTCGACGTCGAACCCTATTCGACGCCGGCTCTGTCCGAGCGGCTGGCCGACCTCGCCGCCGAAGAGGCGGTCAGCGAGGCCGGCATCGGCAAACGCGGCGATTTTCCGGGCCCGCTGTTCCTCGCCGTGCCGCCGATCGAGATCGAATGGCCGCAGCGGCTGGAAGTGGCGGCCGCGTCGCGCGGCAACGCATCGGTCGGTTACGCCGACCTGCTGCGCGAAGCCGCCACCGGCCAATTCGCCGCGATGCATGACCGGTTTCAGCTCGGCTCGGTCGCCAACACCATCGCCGACAAGTTCGGCACCAAGGGTTCGCCGATCTCGCTGTCGACCGCCTGCGCGTCGGGCGCGACCGCGATCCAGCTCGGCGTCGAGGCGATCCGCCGCGGCGAGACCGACACGGCGCTGTGCATCGGCACCGACGGGTCGGTGAACCCGGAATCGCTGATCCGCTTCTCGCTGCTGTCCGCGCTGTCGACCTGGAGCGGCGAGCCGGGCGCCGCTGCGAAGCCGTTCGCCAAGAACCGCGACGGCTTCGTGATGGCGGAAGGCGCCGGCGCGCTGGTGCTGGAAAGCATGGAAGGCGCGCTGGCGCGCGGCGCCAAGATCCTCGGCGTGGTCGAAGGCTGCGGCGAGATGGCCGACGCATTCCACCGCACCCGGTCGAGCCCGGACGGCAAGCCGATCATCGGCTGCATCCGCAATGCGCTCAACGACGCCGGCCTGACGCCCGACGACATCGACTACATCAACCCGCACGGCACCGGCACGCCGGAGAACGACAAGATGGAGTGCCTCGGCGTCACCGCCGTGTTCGGCGAGCGCGCCAGCAAGCATTCCGATCTCGTCCAACAAGTCGATGGTCGGCCACACGCTGTCGGCTGCCGGCGCCGTCGAGGCGGTGTTCACGCTGCTGACGCTGCGCAACGAGCGCATCCCGCCGACCATCAACTACAAGGTGCCGGATCCGGCGATCCCGCTCGACGTGGTGCCCAACACGGCGCGCGACGCCAAGAATTTGCGCCACGCCATCTCGAACTCGTTCGGCTTCGGCGGGCAGAACGTCTCGCTGGTGATGGGCCTGGAGCCGGCGCTGAGGCCGCCGCCTATGCGCGCACTCACCCTGGTCGCCGACCGCAAGCTCGAGCTTGCCGAGGTGCCCGCCCCGCCGCCGCCCGGCGACGGCGAGGTGCAGATCGCCATCAAGGCGGTCGCGCTCAATCATCTCGACCTCTGGGGCTTTCGCGGCATGGCGTTCGCCAAGCGCAAGCTGCCGCTGGTGGTCGGCGCCGAAGCGTCGGGCGAGATCGCCGCGGTCGGCGCCGGCGTCACCGGTTTCAAGGCCGGCGATCCGGTGGTGATGTACGGCGCGATGACCTGCGGGGCCTGCAAGGCCTGCCGCGAGGGCCGCGACAATCTCTGCGAGAACGTCGCCGGCATCATGGGCTTCCACATCGACGGCTTCGCCCGCGACCGGCTCAACATGCCGGCGCGGCTCGTCATCCCGGTGCCGAAGGGCGTCAGCATGATCGACGCGGCCTGCGCGCCGATCGCGTTCTCCACCGTCGAGCACATGCTGTTCGACAACGCCAAGCTCGAGCCCGGCGAGACCATCCTGGTGCAGGCCGGCGGCTCCGGCATCGGCACCGCGGCGATCAAGATGGCGAAGGCGATCGGCTGCACCGTCATCACCACGGTCGGCGACGACGAGAAGGCCGCGAAGGCCAAGGCGATCGGCGCCGATCACGTCATCAATTACCGCACGCGAACGGTTCGAGACGATCACCCGCAAGCTGACCAACAAGAAGGGCGTCGACGTGGTGTTCGAGCACGTCGGCGGCGAAGGCTTCAACGGCTCGCTGCTGGTGCTCAAGCGCGGCGGCCGGCTCGTCACCTGCGGCTCGACCGCGGGCCCGACCGTGCAGTTCAACCTGATGCAGCTCTTCCAGCAGCAATACCGCATCATCGGCTCGTTCGGCGCCTCGATGCGCAACATCCGCGACAGCCTCGCCAAGATGGCCGGCGGGCTGACTCCGGTGATCGACACCGAGGTGCCGGTCGCCGATCTGGAGCGCGGCCTCGCGCGGCTGGAAAGCCGGCAGGTGTTCGGCAAGATCGTCGTGCGATTCTAGAGCGCACGATGCTTCGCAATCTCGGTTTCGTTCTCAAGCGCATCACCTACCGGCTGATCGGCGCCCTTACTGCCGTCGCTGCTGCGCACGATCGCGGCTGGTTCCGGTCGACTGGCTGTCGAATTTCTGCGGCGCGGCTGATGCGCCGCGTCGGCCCTTTGCTTCCGGAGCACCGCATCGGCCGCGCCAATCTCGCCGCTGCGTTCCCGGAAAAATCGCCAAGAGGAGATCGAGCAAATCCTCGCCGGCGTCTGGGAAAACCTCGGCCGGGTCGGCGCCGAGTTCGCGCATCTCGATCATCTGTGGGACCACGACCCGGCACGGCCCGGCAGCGGCCACATGCTGGATTCCGACGAGGCCTACCGCCGCATGCAGCAGATGCGCGACGACGGCAAGCCCGCGCTGGTGTTCTCGGCGCATCTCGCCAACTGGGAGCTGCCGGCGGTCGCGGCCAACGTCTACGGCGTCGATTCGACCGTCGTGTTACCGCCCGCCCAACATCGTCGCCATCGCGGATGCGGTGATCCGGCTGCGCGGCGGCATCATGGGCAAGCTGATCCGCACCGGCCTCGATGCGCCCACCCAGCGCGGCCGATGCGCTGGCGCGCGGCTCGCACGTCGCCATGCTGGTCGATCAGTACTACACCAACGGCGTCGACGTGACGTTCTTCGGTCGGCCGGCGCGCACCAATCCGCTGATCGCGCGGCTCGCCCAGCATTTCGACTGCCCGATCTACGGCGTGCACATGGTGCGCCATCCGGGCAACAAGTTCCGGCTGCACCTCACCGAGCCGATGCCGGCGGCGCGCGACGCACAGGGCAACGTCGACATCGCCGCCACCATGCAGATGATCAACGACGTGATCGAAGGCTGGGTGCGCGAGCACCCCGAGCAATGGCTGTGGCTGCACCGCCGCTGGCGGTAACCTCCATGCAAATCGCGCGCTAACGCCCGGTCTTCACCCTGGTCCACAGCCGGTTGATCAGCCGCTGCGTCTTCTGGTCGTTCGCGGTGATGATGTAGAGCTGCGCCAAGGTCGCCTCGTCCGGATAGACCGAGCGATCCTCCAGCACCGCCTTGTCGACGAATTTCTGACTGGCGAGATTGCCGTTGGCATAGGCGATGAAGCTCGAGTTCTTCGCCGCCACCTCCGGCCGCAGCATGTAATCGATGAACGCGTGCGCCTCGGCGACATTCTTGGCGTCCTTCGGGATGGCGAAGTTGTCGAACCACATCTGCGCGCCGCCCTTCGGAATGACATAGCCGATCTCGATGCCGGCCTTGGCTTCGGCGGCGCGCTTCTGTGCCTGCTTGATGTCGCCGGACCAGCCCAGCACCAGGCATATCTCGCCGCTGGCGAGCGCGTTGAGGAACTCGGAGGAATGGAATTTGCGCACGTGCGGCCGCACCGTCATCAGCAGCGCACCGGCTTTTTCGAGATCGGCGGGCGCCTTCGAGTTCGGGTTGAGGCCGAGATAGTTGAGCGCCGCCGACAGGATGTCGTCGGCGGAATCCAGCATGTGGACGCCGCAGTCCTTGAACCGCGCCAGGCTCTCCGGCTTGAACACGATGTCCCACGACGCCATCGCATCGGGCAGCTTGGCGTCGGGTCCGAGGATCGCCTGCGCCTTCTTCACGTTGTAGCCGATGCCGGTGGTGCCCCACATGTAATTGACGGCGTGCTCGTTGCCGGGATCGTAGGTCGCCAGCCGCCTGGCGATCTCCGGCCAGACGTTGCCGATGTTCGCGAGCTTCGACTTGTCGAGCTTCTGGAACAGGCCCGCCTTGATCTGCCGCTCCAGGAAATAGGCGGTCGGCACCACCACGTCGTAGCCGGATTTGCCGGCGAGCAGCTTTGTTTCCAGCGTGTCGTTGGAATCGAAAGTGTCGTAGCGAACCTTGATGCCGGTTTCCTTGGTGAAGGCCTCAAGCACGGTCGGCTCGATATAGTCCGACCAGTTGTAGACGTTGAGGAGGCGCGATTGCGTCATTCCGGGCCAGGCAATCGCGGCAACCATCAGCAACGCAAAGGTGCAAGCCACGATCGCGCGGCGCATCAAACGTTCTCCCTGGCTGGCATAGAATCTCTCAGCTGTCGGTCGGCAATCCCGCGGCCTTCCAGGCCAGATATTCCGCCGGCAAGATGCGCGTCGTAAGGCAAGCCGGCGGCCTGCGCCGCCTGCGAGGCGGTGACCGAGCGGCGTCCGGAGCGGCAGGCGAACACCACTTCGCGGCCCTGCGGGTCGGGGATGTCGGCGGGGTCGAAGGTGGACAGCGGCACGACGAAGGCGCCGGGATAGCGCTCGGCCTCGGCTTCGTTCGGCTCGCGGACGTCGACCAGCATCATGCGGTCTTCGGCAAGGCCGCGCGCGACGTCCTCGGGCGTAAGATCGCGGACCGGAGGATTTCTGGGTTCAGACATCGAGAGCTCCCGCGCACAAGCCAGCAGCATCGACAAAAAAAGTCAATTCGCGGCGGGGGCGACCCACAACGCGCCCCGCCTCAATGTTGTGCACGACGTCAGACCGTGACCTGGGTCCCCACTTCGACAACCCGCCCGGTCGGGATCTGGAAGAAGTCGGTGGCATCGGATGCGCTCTTGGCGAGCCAGATGAACAGGTGGTCCTGCCAGCGCGGCATGCCGGAATGCGCCGCAGGCTTGAGCGCGCGCCGCGACAGGAAGAACGACGTCGACATGATGTCGAAGCTCCAGCCTTGGCGGCGCGCGATCGCCAGCGCCTGCGGCACGTTGGGTGTCTCCATGTAGCCGAACTTGAGCGACACCTTGGAGAAGTGCGGCGAGATCGGCGTCATGGTCACGCGCTCCTCGTTGCGTGCGCGCGGCGTGTCGGTGGTCACGATGGTCAGCACCACGTTGTGCTCGTGCAGGATCTTATTGTGCTTGAGATTATGCAGCAGCGCGGTCGGCGCGAATTCCGGATGGCTGGTGAGGAAAACCGCGGTGCCCGGCACCACGTGCGGCGGCTTCTTCTCCAGGCTCTTGAGCAGCATGTCCAGCGGCACTTCGGACTTGCGTGTCTTCTCGCTCAGGATACGGGTGCCCTTCTGCCAGGTGAGGATGAGCGTCACCATGGCGACGCCGAACAGCAGCGGCAGCCAGGCGCCTTCGCTCAGCTTGAGCAGGTTGGCGGAGAAGAAGGTCACATCGACGACGATCAGCGGCACCATCAGCAATGCCGCCTGCCAGACGGGCCAGCGCCACAGCTTCCAAACCACGACGAAGCCGAGCAGCCCATCCACCACCACCGTGGTGGCCACCGCGATGCCGTAAGCGGCAGCAAGCGCGCTCGACGTGTGGAAGATGGCGACCAGCAACAGCACGCCGAGCAGCAGCATCCAGTTCACGCGCGGGATGTAGATCTGTCCGTGATATTCCGCCGAGGTGTGCACGATGGCGAAACGCGGCAGCAGGCCGAGCTGGATCGCCTGGCGGACCAGCGAGAACGTTCCGGTAATGACGGCCTGGCTCGCGATCACGGTCGCGGCGGTCGCGAGCACCACCATCGGCAGCAGCAGCGGGGCAGGCACCAGCAGATAGAACGGATTCTTGATTGCGTCGGGATTGGAGAGAACCAGCGCGCCCTGGCCGAAGTAGTTGATCAGCAGCGCCGGCAGCACCAGGCCAAGCCAGGCGAACTGGATCGGCTTGCGGCCGAAGTGGCCGAGGTCGGCGTAGAGCGCCTCGCCTCCCGTGACGACCAGGAACACCGCGCCAAGCGTAATCAGCCCGATGGTGCCGTGCGACGATACGAACTCGATCGCGTAAAGAGGATTGATCGCCGCGAACACGCCCAGATCGTCAGCGACATGCAGCAGGCCGAGCAAGGCAATCGCGACGAACCAGACCACCATGACCGGGCCGAAGAACGAGGCGACGCGCGCGGTGCCGCGCGACTGCATGGCGAACAGCGCGATCAGGATCACGATGGTGAGCGGGATGACGTAGTCCTGGAACGTCGGCGCGACGAGCTTGAGACCCTCAACCGCCGACAGCACCGAGATCGCCGGCGTGATCATCGAATCGGCGATGAACATGGCGGCGCCGATCACGCCCAGCAGCATGACAAACGGCGTGCGCCGGCCGAGCGCGCGCGCCGCGAGCGCGGTGAGCGAGAGCGTCCCGCCCTCTCCGTTGTTGTCGGCGCGCAGCAGGATCAGGACGTACTTGATCGTGACCACCACGATCAGCGCCCACAGGATCATCGAGAGCACGCCGAGCACGTTCTCCCGGGTGACTGTGCCGGCCTCGGACGCCGCCATCACCGCTTCGCGGAACGCGTAGAGCGGGCTCGTTCCGATGTCGCCATAGACGACGCCGACGCTGCCAAGCGCGAGCGCCCAAAAGCTTGAATCGGCCGGAGTTGCAGCAGCGGCTGCGTGCGGACGCGATGTGTCGTCGCCCGGGACTACGCTCATGGATTGTGGATCAGCCTTCGCCGCAACGCTGCAAGAGCGCGGGTTATATACCTCGCCCGTGACGAATTCAATACGGACGCGGGCAGACGTTCGCAATCAAGTGTCCCGGAACCTCGAGGGCTTCGCAAGCCACCGGAATGCGGCGGCGCCTTCGCGCATCAGGGTGATGGTGACGCGGCGGTTGGCGGCGACGAACGGATCGTCGGGAAACAGCGGCTGGGTGTCGGCGCGGCCCGCGACCATGGCGAAGCGGGCTGTCGGCACGCCCTCCTCCTCCAGGATGCGCCGGATGGCATTGGCGCGATCCGCCGACAAATCCCACGGGCCATAGCCCGGCCTGTTGGGGCGCTTGGTCGCCGCGGTATGGCCGGCGATCGAGATGCGGTTGGGCAACGCCTTGAACTGGAAGGCGAGCCGCTGCACCACGCGGCGGGTGCGCTCGTAGGGCTCCTTCGAGCCGTCCGGAAACATCGAGCTGCCGTTCTGGTCCACGATCTCGATATTGAGGCCCTGCTTGGTCTCCTCGATCATGATGTGCTTCGAGATCTCCGCGATCTCCGGCATCTCCTGCAGCGCTTGACGCAGCGAGGCGGCGGCCAGCGCGAAGGCGCTGTCCTGCTCGAGCTTGGCGCCGAACTGCTGGTTGCGGCCGCCTTCGATCCGGGCGTCGGCGTTGCGGAGGCATCGTCGGGCGAGACGCGGGCGGCGTTCTTCAACCGTGGCCGCGTCGGCAAGCCGTCGACCTCGATGATGCCGGAATAGCGGATCTTGTTCTGCACGCCGAATGCGTCGCGCATCGAGCCCGCGACCACCTGCAGCTTGGCCGCATCCTGGGTGGAGAACGCGACCAGCATCACGAAGAACGCGACCAGCAGACCCATCAGATCGGCGAACGTCACGAACCAGCCGTGACCTCCGCCGCCGTGGTCGCCGCCTGCTTTTTCTTCGCCATGGGCTGTTCCGCGCTGGTCCGCGGCTGTCAGGCCGCCGCGAGCTCCGCGTCGTCCTCTCGGCGTGACGGTGCTTCTCCGGCAGGTAGGCGAGCAGCATCTCGCGCACCAGCGTCGGGCTCTTGGCCTCGCGGATCATCAGCACACCGTCGATGATCAAGCTGCGATTGATCTCCTCGTCGTGCAGCTTGAGCTGCAGCTTGTCGGCGATCGGCAGGCAGAACAGGTTGGCGAGCGCCGCGCCGTAGAACGTCGCGAGCAGCGCGACCGCCATATAGGGGCCGAGCTTGGAGGGATCGGTCATGTTGGCGAACATCTGCACCATGCCGATCAGCGTGCCGACCATGCCGAACGCCGGCGCGCAGTCGCCGATCGCGCGATAGAGCTTCTGGCCCTCGTCGAGATGGGTCAGGAAGATGTCGCGGTCACGCTCCAGATTGTCGCGGATGAAATTCTGGTCGTAGCCGTCGGCAATGAAGCGCATGCCCTTGGCCAGGAAGGGATCTTCGATCTCTTCCTTTTCGAGCCCGATCGGCCCTGCCTTGCGCGCGACCTCGGCGAGGCGCGCGATCTCGTCGACCAGTTCCCGCGGCGTCCAGCGGCGCATCGTGAAAGCGAACTTCATCCCGAGCGGCAGGCCATGAAAGATCGATGACAGCGGGAACCGGATCAGTGTCGCGGCGGTCGCGCCGCCGAAGATCACGATCGCGGCGTGGGAGTCGGCGAACATTCCCAGCTCGCCGCCCATCAGGATCAGCGCGACAAGCACCACGCCGCCGGCGATCAGCCCGAGGCCGGTTGCGATATCCATGGGAAACTCCAACAAACCGACCAAACGCGCCGCCGCGACGGCACCCGAAAGCGACCCTAACCGGCGCGCGCTTAAAGGACTGTAAAGGCTAACGTTCGGTGACCTTTCGGCGAGGCTCCGGCGTGGCCTTTTGGCGCGCTTTCCGCAGGCCACGGCCTGCGCTATCCACTGTTAAGGATTTGTTGACGGCGTCCGGCCGCCAGGGAGACAGCAATGCGTGAGATCGGCCATTTCATCGGCGGCAAGCCCGTGAAGGGCACGTCCGGCCGGCATGGCGACGTGTTCAATCCCAACACCGGCGAGGTGCAGGCCAAAGTCGCCTTCGCCAGCAAGTCCGAGGTCGAGAAGGCGATCGCCAACGCCGAGGCCGCCTTCCCCGGCTGGGCCGCGACCAACCCGCAACGCCGCGCCCGCGTGATGTTCAAGTTCCTGGAATTGATCCAGGCCGAATACGACGACCTCGCGCGGCTGCTCTCGTCCGAGCACGGCAAGACCTTCGCCGACTCCAAGGGCGACATCCAGCGCGGCCTCGAGGTCGTGGAGTTCGCCTGCGGCATCCCGCACCTGATGAAGGGCGAATACACCGAAGGCGCCGGCCCCGGCATCGATCTCTATTCGGTGCGCCAGCCGCTCGGCGTCGTCGCCGGCATCACGCCGTTCAACTTTCCGGCCATGATCCCGCTGTGGAAGGCGGCGCCCGCCATCGCCTGCGGCAACTGCTTCATCCTCAAGCCATCGGAGCGCGACCCGTCGGTGCCGATCCGCATCGCCGAGCTGTTCATCAAGGCCGGACTGCCCGAAGGCGTGCTCAACGTCGTCAACGGCGACAAGGAGGCGGTCGATACGCTGCTCACCGATCCGCGCGTCAAGGCGATCGGCTTCGTCGGCTCTTCCGACATCGCGCAATACATCTATTCGACCGGCACGTCGCATGGCAAACGCGTGCAGTGCTTCGGCGGCGCGAAGAACCACATGATCGTGATGCCGGACGCCGACATCGACCAGGCGGTCGATGCGCTGATCGGCGCGGGCTACGGCTCGGCCGGCGAGCGCTGCATGGCGATCTCGGTCGCGGTGCCGGTCGGCAAGAAGACCGCCGACGCGCTGGTCGAGAAGCTGGTGCCACGTGTCGAGAGCCTCAAGGTCGGGCCTTCGACCGACACACAGGCCGACTATGGCCCGATGGTCACCAAGGCGCATCTCAACAAGGTGAAGGATTACGTCGCAGCCGGCGTCAAGGAAGGCGCCAAGCTGCTCGTCGACGGGCGCAACTTCAAGCTTCAGGGCTACGAGAACGGTAACTTCATGGGCGGCTGCCTGTTCGACGAAGTCACGCCGGACATGAAAATCTACAAGGAAGAGATTTTCGGGCCCGTGCTCTCGGTGGTGCGCGCCAAGGACTACGAGGAGGCGGTGCGTCTCCCCTCCGACCATGAATACGGCAACGGCGTTTCGATCTTCACCCGCGACGGCGACACCGCGCGCGACTTCACCAACCGCGTCCAGGTCGGCATGGTCGGCGTGAATTTCGCGATTCCCGTGCCGCTCGCCTATCACACCTTCGGCGGCTGGAAGCGTTCCGGTTTCGGCGACCTCAATCAGCACGGTCCAGACTCGATCCGCTTCTACACCAAGACCAAGACCGTGACCGCGCGCTGGCCTTCCGGCACCAAGGAGGGTGCGGAGTTCGTCATTCCAACCATGAGATAACGTGACGTAATGGCCTGGCTTCGAAACGTGCTGCAGGGTTCGCTCGTGACGATGTTCGCGATCGGCGCGGCGGGCTGCCGCACTGATGGCCTTCCCAGTCTGACCGGCGCGGGTGCAACGGGACCCGCGTCGGACGCGCGGCCTGCCCGCCGCCCGTGAACATGGCGGGGCGCTGGATGCTGGCGCAGCCCGGCCGCGGCCAGTGCAACATGAACTTCCGAGCCGCCTCGCCAACCGACGCCGAAGGCACGATCGCGCCAGAAGGCGGCTGCCCTGGCAAATTCTTCACCAGCCGGAAATGGACGTTCGATTCCACCGGCCTGACCATCCGCGACCATAACAGCCAGCCGCTGGCGCAGCTTTCGGCGGCCGGCGGTGGCGTTTCGATGGCAAGGCCACGACCGGCGACCCGGTCACGCTGACGCGCTAATTTAAGGACGTCATGCCCGAATATCAGCTCTATTGCTTCGCCCAGTCCGGCAACGCCTACCGCGCCGCGCTGATGCTCAACCTGATCAACGCGGACTGGAAGCCGGTCTACGTCGACTTCTTCAAGGGCGGCGAGACGCGAAGCCAAAGTATCGCGCCGAAGTCAACGAGATGGGCGAGGTGCCGGTGCTGGTGCACGGCGGCAAGAAGCTCACCCAGTCGGGCGTGATCCTGACCTATCTCTCGGAGCACACCGGCAAGTTCAAGCCCGAAGGCGAGGATGAGCGGCTCGAAGCGCTGCGCTGGATCATCTTCGACAACCAGAAGGTCAACGGCTTCCTCGGCCCTTACCGCTTCCTGAAGAATTTCGCCCGGCCGCCGGGCGATCCGGCGGTGATGGCGTTTCTCAAAGGCCGCATCGACAGCAATCTCGCCATCGTCGACAAGCGGCTGGCCGACCGCCCATTCATGTCTGGGCGCGCGGCCGACCATCGCCGACATTTCGCTGTGCGCCTATCTCTACTATCCGGCCGAGGAGTTCGGCTTCGACATCGCCGGCACCCACAAGAACATCGGCGCATGGCTCGACCGCATCAAGGCGCTGCCGGGATGGGAGCATCCGTACGATCTGATGCCCGGCCATCCGCCGACGCTTGCTTGAACGGAACTAGATCGCTCGAAGGTACGTTAGGTTCTCGCATGTCCCGTTCCCGCAAGCACAAAAAGCCGCTGTTCGCCACCGAGGTGGGGCTCGCCGGCATGCATACGTTCATGACGTTGTGGTACCGGCTGCCGATGTTTGCGGCCGGCATGGCGCCCTCCGAGTTCGGCCGGATGGTGAGCGAAAAAGCCTCCGCGGCATTCGAAGGCGCCTGGGACGCCCAAGTCGAGGCCCTGCGCATAGCCGGCCAAGCCGCTACCGGCCGGCTTCAGCTCAATGATCTCGCGGGCGCACCGGCGGATATCGTGGCGCAGGGTTGCGGCCGGCATTCCGCCGCGTGAAGGCGAATTCGCGGCGCCTGCATCGCCGGGAGGCACGCGCCTGACGATCAGCGCGCCGTCAATCCGCCGTCGATCACGAACTCGGCGCCGGTGACGAAGCGCGGACTCGTCGGACAACAGATAGACGCACATGTCCGCGACCTCGGCGGCGGTGCCGAACCGGCCGAGCGGAATGTCGCGAGTCAACCGCGAGCGCGCGCCTTCCGGAAAGTCGGTCTGGGCGAGGATCGAGTCGATCATCG
This sequence comes from uncultured Alphaproteobacteria bacterium, assembly GCA_963711955.1. Taxonomy (GTDB): domain Bacteria; phylum Pseudomonadota; class Alphaproteobacteria; order Rhizobiales; family Xanthobacteraceae; genus Z2-YC6860. The sequence goes on from CAVQGC010000023.1 coordinate 146,303, forward strand.
GCCCTTCAAGAAAGGCCGGATGGACCGAATTGCAGCGGACCTGCGGGTCGAGCCGCGCGCCGTGCAGCGCCACCGATTTGGTCAGCAGCCGGACCCCGCCCTTCGATGCATTATAGGCCGTGAAGTTATGACCGCCGATCAGGCCGGCGACCGACGAGACGTTGACGATCGAGCCGCCGCGGCGCTTGAGCAGCGCCAGCGCGTGCTTGCAGCCCAGGAACGTGCCGTCGAGATTGACCGACATGACCTGCCGCCAGGTCGCGAAGTCGGTCTCCTCGATGGTGCCGAGCACCGCCAAACCGGCCGCGTTGACCAGCCCGTCGAGCCGATCATGATGCCTGCCGACTTCGCCGAGCACATGGAGCCAGTCACGCTCCGCGGTGACGTCGAGCACATGATCCGAGCTTAAGCCCGCAAGATCGCTGGTCACGGCAATGCCGCCCGCTGCCCTCACCGCTTCGGCCACTGCCACGCCGACGGAGCCCGCGGCGCCGGTGATCAGAACGACCTTGTCCTTGAGGCGCAACATCAGCTCTTGTCGTGATCGTGCTTGTGATCGTGGTGGTGACCATGATGATCGTGGCCGTGGTGATGGTCATCGTGGCCGTGATCGTGACCGTGCGCATGGGCGGCCTCGTAGGCGCCGCCTTCGGGCTCGAACGGCGCGTCGATCAACGCGATCTTGGCGCCCAGCCCTTGCAGCAGCGTTTCGATCGCCGGATCGCGCGCGAGCCGCAGCCGCCGCTCCAATATCTGCACCGGCACATGGCGGTCGCCAAGGTGCCAGGCGAGACGCGCGAGCGCGGCAAGGTCGGGGGCCCGAACCTCGACCAGCGGTTCGGCTTCGGCAACGACTTCGATCAGTTCGCCGCCATCGAGCACCAGCACGTCGTCCGTGCGCAGCCGCGCCGGCTCCGCCAGATCGATCTCGACGCAGATGCCTTTGACCCCGAACACGAAGCCTTGCTTCACCTGCCGCTGCGCGAAAGGCAGGATCAGCGTGTCGATGACATTGCCGCCCTTGCGTTGGGCAGCCGGCTGGACGCTGGTGGCGCGAGGCATGGGTGATCCGGAAGCTGCCGTCGCTAATTGAGGCGCGCGGGCCGCTCGGGCTCCTGGGGCGGCTGTGGCGGCATGGTCTGGTCGATGTCGACCGCCGGCGGACTTTGCGAGGCAGCCGCGTCCCGGCGTTGATACTCCTGATACGACATCCAGCCGAGCGGAAGCGCCGCAAGATAGAACACGGTGCCGATCGAGAGCACCCACCACGGATAAGCGATCAGCAGAGCGACGAACAGCACGACCACGACGAAGACCGGCAGCACCATCTCGGGCGGAACGCGCTTGCCGACCCGCTTGCCGGAAAACACCGGCAGCCGCGACACCATCAGGCCCGCGATCGCCAGCGTGTAGAGCAGCGTCACCGCCGCCGGGGTCTTGAACAATCCGAGCAGGCTCAGATAGATCGGCAGTAGCACCACCAGCGCGCCTGCCGGTGCCGGCACGCCGGTGAAGAAGTTGCCCGCCCAGATCGGCCGGTTGGGATCGTCGATCATGACATTGAAGCGCGCGAGGCGCAGCGCCGCGCAGATCGCAAACACCATGGCGGCGATCCAGCCCACGTTGCCGAGTTCGTTCAATCCCCAGAGATAGAGGAACAGCGCCGGCGCGCAGCCGAAGTTCATGAAGTCGGCCAGGCTGTCGAGCTCGGCGCCGAACTTCGACTGGCCCTTCATCAGCCGGGCGAGCCGGCCGTCGATGCCGTCGAGCGCCGCGGCAAACACGATGGCCGCGAGCGCCATTTCGAGCTTGCCCTCGAAGGCGAGCCGGATGCCGGTGAGGCCGACGCAAAGCGCCAGCAGCGTGATCATGTTCGGCAGCAGCGAACGCACTGGAATGGCGCGCAGACGCTGGCGCTGGGCCTCCAAACGGTCCCGGCTCGGCGAAGAAAGTTCATGCCGCCAATATAGCGCGTCCACCATGGCACCGCCACGGCGCGGTTCCCTGGGCGTTAACCATCAGCCGACTTTGAAGGTGCGGCCTGGATTCTGGGCCGAAAAGTCGGCGATGACGGTTTCGCCGGCGATGGCGGTCTGGCCCTCCGCCACCAGCGGCGTGACGCCCTCGGGCAGATAGACGTCAACCCGCGAGCCGAACCGGATCATGCCGATGCGCTCGCCCGCCGCCACGGTCTGGCCCTCGTTGACGAACGGGACGATCCGCCGCGCAATAAGCCCGGCGATCTGCACGACGGCGATGCGTCGGTTCGCGGTGCCGATGAGAAACGAATTGCGCTCGTTGTCCTCGCTCGCCTTGTCGAGATCGGCGTTGAGGAAAAGGCCCTTGCGATAGACGATCTTCTCGATCCGCCCCGACACCGGGCTGCGGTTCACGTGGCAGTCGAACACGCTCATGAAGATCGAGACGCGCGGCAGCGGCCGCGTCCCGAGCCCCAGATCCTCCGGCGGCACCGCGCTGCCGATCAGGCTGACCCGGCCATCGGCCGGCGCCACCACCAGGCCGTCGCGCAGCGGCGTGACGCGCGGCGGATCGCGGAAGAAATACGCGCACCACGCGGTCGCCACCACGCCGAGCCAGCCGAGCGGCGTCCAGACCCAGAACAGGATCAGGCTGATCAGCGCGAACCCGCCGATGAACGGATAGCCTTCCGGATGGATCGGCGCGATCTGCGAGCGGATTGAATTGACGATCGACATTTCCGAATTACTCCGCCGCGGTCGCCGCCGGGAGCGGCGCTGCATCGAGCAAAGGATCCGCAACCGGCGGCGGATTGCGGTTGGGCGCAACCGCGTCGTCTTCGACCCGGGCGAGCTTCTCGCGCGCCTCCGCCGCTTCACGCTGCCGGTTCCACATGCTGGCGTAAAGCCCGCCCTTGGCCAGCAATTGATGGTGCGCGCCGCGCTCCACGATGACGCCCTGGTCGAGCACGATGATCTCATCGGCGCCGACGATGGTGGAAAGCCGGTGCGCGATCACCAGCGTCGTCCGGTTGCGCGATACGCGTTCCAGCGCATCCTGGATTTCCTGCTCGGTGTGGCTGTCGAGCGCGGAGGTCGCCTCGTCGAGCACCAGGATCGGCGGCGCCTTGAGGATGGTGCGGGCGATCGCGACGCGCTGCTTCTCGCCGCCGGACAGCTTCAAGCCTCGCTCGCCGACCTCGGTTTCGTAGCCGTGCGGCGAAATGCGGATGAAGCCGTCGATCTGCGCATGGCGCGCGGCCTCCTCCACCTCTTCATCGGTCGCCTCCCAGCGGCCGTAGCGGATGTTGTAGCGGATGGTGTCGTTGAACAGTACGGTGTCCTGCGGAACCATGCCGAGCATGGCGCGCAGCGACACCTGGGTGACATCGCGCACGTCTTGCCCGTCGATCAGGATGCGGCCGCCGGTCACATCGTAGAAGCGGAACAGCAGCCGCGAGATGGTCGACTTGCCGGCGCCCGACGGACCGACGATCGCGACGGTGTGGCCGGCCGGCACCTCGAAGCTCACGCCCTTGAGGATCGGCCGCGCCGGCTCGTAGGCGAACTTGACGTTGTCGAACCGGACCGCGCCCTTCCCAACCACGATCGGCTTGGCGTCCGGCCTGTCCACGATCTCGGACGGCCGGTTGAGGATGGCGAACATGGTCTCGATGTCGACCGTCGCCTGCTTGATCTCGCGATAGACCATGCCCATGAAATTCAGCGGCTGGTAGAGCTGGATCATCATGGCGTTGATCATCACGAAGTCGCCGACCGTGTTCTTTCCGCTCTGCACGCCAAGCGCGCACATCACCATGACGGCAGCGAGCCCCACCGTGAAAACCGCCGCTTGCCCGGCGTTGAGCACAGCGAGCGAGGTGTAGGATTTGACGCTGGCGTTTTCGTAGCGCTCCATCGAGCGGTCATAACGCCGCGTCTCGCGCTCCTCGGCCGCGAAATACTTCACCGTCTCGTAGTTGAGCAGCGAATCGATCGCCTTGGTGTTGGCGTCGCTGTCGCTTTCGTTCATGCGGCGGCGGATGCCGATGCGCCATTCGGTGGCGACATAGGTGAACCACATGTAGAGCGCGACGGTGACGAGGATCACCGCCACGTAGCGCCAGTCGAACTGATAGAGCAGCACGCCGACGATCAAGGCGAGTTCGACCACGGTCGGCGCGGCCTGCAGGATCACCATGCGCACGATGGTCTCGATGCCGTTGCGGCCGCGCTCCAGAACGCGTGTCAGCCCGCCGGTCTTGCGCTCCAGATGGAAGCGCAGCGAGAGCTGGTGCATGTGCTCGAAGGTGATCAGCGCGAGACGGCGCACCGCGTGCATCGCGACCTTGGCGAACATGCCGTCGCGCAACTGGGTGAAGCCCGCCATCAGGACGCGCATGCCGCCGTAGGCCAGCGTCATCGCGATCGGCGCGGCAATCGCCCAGGCGAGCCAGTTGTCGGCTGCAACCGGCGCGCTGCCCTGCCCGGCCAGCGCATCGACCGCCCACTTGAAGGTGAACGGCACCGCGATGGTGGCAAGCTTGGCGAACAGCAGGAGCACGGTCGCCCAAATCACGCGCCTTTTGAGGTCGGCGCGGTCGGACGGCCAGATATAGGGCCACAGCCGGCGCAGCGTCTTCAACAACGCCCCGCCGTCGGCCGAGACCTCACGTCTCTTCACATGCGGCGATCGCTGATGGGTGTCGCTCATCTCCAGCCCGGCAACTGGCGGGCCGCGGGGCGCGGGACCGTCAGAACGGCCCTCATATAGGAGATTTCCGGGAGTAAAACACTGGCGGCCTTGAGATTTCCCGCCAAAGTTTCGATATAGCATTCATGGCAATCATCAAAAAAATCTGCGTTTATTGCGGGTCGGGCCCCGGCAGCGATCCGGCGTTCGTCGAGGCAGCCCGCACGTTGGGCAAGGCTATGGGCGAGAGCCGCATCGGTCTGGTGTACGGCGGCGGCTCGGTCGGGCTGATGGGCGAGATCGCCGCTGCTGTGCTGGATCACGGCGGCGAGGCGGTCGGCATCATTCCGAAATTCCTGGTCAACCGCGAACACGCGATGCTGCGCGGCGAGGTCGTGGTCACGCAGGACATGCACGAGCGAAAGCAGCTCATGTTCGAGCATGCCGACGCCTTCGTGGCGCTGCCCGGCGGCGTCGGCACCCTGGAAGAGGTGGTCGAGCAGATGACTTGGGCGCAGCTCGGCCGTCACAAGAAGCCGATCCTGCTCGCCAACATCAAGGGCTTCTGGGATCCGCTGTGCGAGCTGCTCGATCACATGGAGACGCTGGAGTTCATCCGTCCCGGTCTTCAGGTGAATTATCTGGTGGCCGACCAGGCGGAGGACATCCTGCCGAAGCTTCAGGCCGCGACGCGCGCAATTCCCGAAGTCCGACAAGGAAATGAAGACCGCCGACGTCGAACAGATGTGACGGCCCGTCACCGCTTTGCGTCGATGAACGTCACCGCCTCGATCCGATTGCCGTCCGGATCGAGCACGAACGCCGCGTAATAGCCCGGCGTGTATTCCGGCCGCGGGCCCGGCGGTCCGTCGGTCTTGCCGCCCGCCTTGAGCGCCGCGGCATGGAACGCATCGACCGCCGCTGCATTCTCCGCGCGCAGGCAGATGTGCACGCCGCCGTCCGGGTCAGGCGTCGCCATGTTGGCCCGGACGTTGATCCAAAAATCCGGATACTTCTTGCCGAAACCGATGGTGGTCGCGCGTGCGATCATCTTGCTGTACCCGAGCGTCGCGAGAACGGCCTCGTAGAACCGCCCGCCGGCTTCGAGGTTGCGCACCGCGATGGAGATGTGGTCGATCATGTTTTTCTGGGCGATCCGGCGTCGGTCGCGTTCTCGCCGTAGTACATCCGCGCAACTTTAGCCTCGTAAGCGGCGGCCTCGCAGGCTGGGCACGGCCGCGAGCTCGAATAAAGCAGACATCCCGAAAGGTCGGTCCGGCCCAGCCTCGCCTGCGCCTCGCGGATCGCCTCGCGCTCGGCGTGGGCGGTCCAGTCCTTTTTGAGCACGACGCGGCTCGGGCCGAAACCGATGATGCGGCCGTCCTTCACCACCACCGCGCCATAGGCCTGATCGCCGGCGCGCACCGCGTCGTCGCGCATCTTGAACGCGGCGGCGATGAACTCGCGATGCTGCTCGGCGGGCGCAGCCTTGGCGCGGGTTGCCAGCGCGGCAATGGCGCCGGCGACAATAGTAAGGAACCCTCGACGCTGACAATTGCAGCCCATCGGTCGCCTACCAATTTCAATTCATCGATGTTACGTCGGCGCGCCGGCCCGCAACAGCTTGGTGATGATGGAATCCATCAGCGCCTGGAACGACGCGTCGATGATGTTGGCCGAGACGCCGATCGTGGTCCAGCGTTCGCCGGTCTCGTCCTCGCTCTCGATCAGCACGCGGGTCACCGCCTCGGTGCCGGAGTTGAGGATACGCACCCGGTAGTCGGTGAGCTTCAGCCCTTCGATGTACTTCTGGTACTTGCCGAGGTCCTTGCGCAGCGCGACGTCGAGCGCGTTGACCGGACCGTTGCCTTCGGCGGCCGAGATCAGCATCTCGTCGCCGACCTTCACCTTGACCACCGCCGTGGTCAGCGTCTCGCCGCCGGCGCCGTTGCCGCGCTGCTCCACCTTCACGTCGAAATAGGTGACGTCGAAGAACTTCGGCACCGTGCCGAGCATGCGCCGCGCCAGCAATTCGAACGAGGCATCCGCGGTCTCATAGGCATAGCCGATCGCCTCGCGCTCCTTGACCACCTCGAGCAGACGGCCGATCCGCGGATCGTCCTTGTTCACCTTGAGCCCGATACGCTCCAACTCGGCCAGCACGTTGGACTTGCCGGCCTGGTCGGACACCAGGACCTTGCGGCGGTTGCCCACCCTCTCCGGCGTGATGTGCTCGTAGGTCGCCGGGTCCTTCACGATCGCGGAGGCGTGGATGCCCGCCTTGGTGGCGAACGCGCTCTCGCCGACGTAGGGCGCGTGGCGGTTCGGCGCGCGGTTGAGCCGGTCGTCGAGCTGATGCGAGGCGCGCGCCAGCAGCTTGAGCTGGTCGTCGGAGACGCCGATCTCGAACGTGTCGGCGAACTCCGGCTTGAGCTTCAGCGTCGGGATGATGGAAACGAGATTGGCGTTGCCGCAGCGCTCGCCGAGACCGTTGAGCGTGCCCTGGATCTGCCGCGCGCCGGCGCGCACCGCGGCAAACGAATTCGCCACCGCCTGCTCGGTATCGTTGTGCGCATGGATGCCGACGTGGTCGCCGGGCACCGCCTTGACGACCTCGCGCACGATCGCCTCGACCTCATGCGGCAGCGTGCCGCCGTTGGTGTCGCACAGCACGACCCAGCGCGCGCCCTCCTCGTGGGCGGTCTTGGCGCAGGCCAGCGCATAGGACGGATTGGCCTTGTAGCCGTCGAAGAAATGCTCGCAGTCGAGCAGCACCTCGCGGCCCTTGGCGATGGCGGCGCGCACGCTGTCGCGGATCGAGGCAAGATTCTCCTCGAGCGTGGTCTCGAGCGCGACCTTGACGTGATAGTCCCACGACTTGGCGACAAAGCAGATCGCCTCGGCCTTGGCGTCGAGCAACGCGGCAAGCCCCGGATCGTTCGAGGCGGAGCGGCCGGGCCGGCGCGTCATGCCGAACGCGGTGAACGTGGTGTTGAGCAGCCGCATCTCGGAGAACAGCGCGGTGTCGACCGGATTGGCGCCGGGATAGCCGCCTTCGACGTAATCGATGCCAAGGCTGTCGAGCAGGCTGATGATGGCGAGCTTGTCCGACAGCGTGAAATCGACGCCGTTGGTCTGCGCGCCGTCGCGCAGCGTGGTGTCGAACAGATAGAGGCGTTCGCGGGTCATCGGATCACCAGAGATAATAGTTGAGCGCCATCGCGACGGCGACGGCGATAGCGATCGCGCCAATGACGAAATGATGGACGCGGAAGCCCGTCATCGCGACGGCTCCTTCAGCTTCTTTTCCATGGTGGTGTTGGCGAGCCACTCGTCGCCGCGCAGCACCGAGTTCCGGGTCTGCGGGACGAAGCCGCGGTGCTGGAAGAAGCCGCTCGCGGTATCGCTCGCCTGCACGATGAGCTTGGCGGCGCCGCGCGCGGCCGCGAGCCTTTCCAGCGCGTCGATCAGCATGGCGCCGACGCCCTGCCCTGTCACCGCGGGATGCACATAGAGCATGTCGATCTTGTCGGCGCCCTCAAGCGCGGCGAAACCAACCGGCGAGCCTTCCAGTGTTGCAACAAGGGTCAGGCGTGCGGCGAGCCGCTCCGCGAACTCGGTCAGGTCGTCGGCGGTGGCCGCCCACGCCTGCTGCTGTTCCTGAGTGTAGTCGTCGCCGGTCAGCTCCTCGATGCTGGCGCGGAAGATATCGGCGAGGAACGGCACATCGGCGGGCAGATACGGCCGCAGCGCGGTCTTGGGATGCGCGGTCGCGTTCATCGCGCGACCTCCCAGGTGGTGCCGTCCTTGCTGTCCTTCAGCAGGATGCCCATGGCGGCGAGCTCGTCGCGGATGCGGTCGGATTCGGCGAAGTTCTTGGACTTGCGCGCGGCGTTGCGGGCGGCGATCCGGCGTTCGATCTCCTCGTTGGCAAGCGTCGGCACCGGCGCACGCTGCGTCTGCCACGCCTTCAGCTCATCCGGTCGGAAACCGAAGAAACGCAGCGTGCCGGCCAGCGCCTTTCGGCCGGCGGCGTTCTTCAAGCCGTGCATCTCGGCAATCGCCTTCGGCGTATTGAGATCGTCGAGCAGCGCGTCGAGCACAGCCGGCGCGGGCCGTGGATCGGCCTCCGCGGACGCGGCGTCGTAGAAGCCCGAGAGGGCCTTCTCTGCTTCTTCCAGTCCCTTCACAGTCCAGTTGATCGGCTGACGGTAATGCGAGGACAGCATCGCAAGCCGCGCCACATCGCCCGGCCAATCCTTCAATACGTCGCGGATGATGATGAAATTGCCGAGACTCTTGCTCATCTTGTCGCCTTCGACCTGCAAGAAGCCGTTGTGCATCCAATAATTCGCCATCACCTTGGTGTGAAACGCGCAGCACGATTGCGCGATCTCGTTCTCGTGATGGGGAAACACCAGATCGATGCCGCCGCCGTGGATGTCGAACGTCTCGCCGAGATGCTTCCAAGACATCGCGGAGCACTCGATGTGCCAGCCCGGCCGGCCCGGCGTCGCAATGCCGGACGGCGACGGCCAGGCCGGCTCGCCGCGGCTTCGACGGCTTCCATAGCACGAAATCCATCGGATCGCGCTTGTATGGCGCCACGTCGACGCGCGCGCCGGCGATCATCTCGTCAAGCGGGCGCTTCGACAATGCGCCGTAATTTTTCATCGACGGTACGCTGAACAGCACGTGCTCCTCGGCGACGTAGGCGTTGTCGTTCGCAACGAGCCGCTCGATCAGCGTCTTCATCTCCTCGATGTGCTCGGTCGCGCGCGGCTCGACGTCGGGCGGCAGACAGCCCAGCGCCGCGACGTCTTCCTTGAAATTCTGGTAGGTCTCTTCGGTCAGTTCGCGGATCGCGATGCCGCGCTCCGCGGCGCGCGCGTTGATCTTGTCGTCGACGTCGGTGATGTTGCGCACGTAGGTGACTTGGCTCTCGCCGTAGAGATGGCGCAGCAGCCGGTACAGCACGTCGAACACGATCACCGGCCGCGCATTGCCGATGTGCGCGAAGTCGTAGACCGTCGGACCGCACACGTACATGCGCACGCGCTTGTCATCGAGCGGCTTGAACGGCCGCTTCTCGCGCGTGAGCGTATCGTAGAGCTTCAAATCCATACGGAACCCTGGGCCTGCTGGCCGGGCGTCCATTGGTCTCGATCGGAGAAAAAGACGGCCGCGCCAGCGATTTCGCTAGCGAATAATCTCCGGGCAAATGCCGCAGATATGGTTAAGGCCGTTCATCGGGGCGGACAATGGCCAAGCCCGCCCAGCCCGTCAAGGGCTGGGAACGGCAGAAGCGAGGCGGTTAACGCGACCTTAATCGGTTTGCCTGCATTGTATGCATTCCGGCCGATCTGGGCCGACGAACAGCGAGTGAACACATGCGCATGATGCTGGCCATTGCCGTCCTCGCGCTGGCCGCTTCCGCGGCCCAAGCCGAACGGCGCATTTTCATCATCGCCAACAACGGCGACGGCTACGGTGTCGACCGCTGCCTTGCCAACGGGTCGCCCTGCGGCGCGCCGGCGGCGAGCGCCTATTGCAAGTCGAGGGACTTCCAGCAGGCCGTGTCGTTCCAGAAGGTCGACAAGGACGAGATCACCGGCGCGATCCCGACCACCACGGCGCAAACCTGCCGCGGCGGGACCTGCGATCAATACGTCGCCATCGTCTGCTCGCGCTAGGCCGCGGCGGCCATCACGACGAAACTCGCCGCTAGTTCCGTCGCGTCTTGATTGTATTCCCGTCTCGATGCTCTTAGGCTGACTTGCTGCTTCGCGGGTCGTCCTGACACATGCATCGGTTGCTTCAGCGCTTCGCCAGGTCTATCGGACTCGCGCACGATCCCAACATTCCGTCCGGCAGCGCCGAACGGCCGCTGCGCGCTCTGCTGGTGGCCTCGATCGTATTGCCGATCCTAATTTTCGCTGTCGCGTCGGCAATTTCCTATCGCCAGCATTTTATCGACGCGCGGGACAGGCTCGAGCGTGATCTCGGCCGCATCACTGAGCATGCGCTCAAAGTGTTCGAAACGTTCGAGTTGAGCGCGATCTATCTCGACGAGCTTATTGCGGGGATCACCGACGAACAAATTCGCAACAATGAGAGGGAGTATAGCGCGAGACTCAGCACCATCACCAAGACGATGCCACAGCTTCGCGATCTCTGGGTCATCGACCCAAACGGCTTTCCCGTGGTGTCCGGCACCGTCTTCCCGATGCCGCGCATCGACCTGTCGGACCGCGAGTATTTCCGCGTCCACAAGAACAAGGAGGTAGCGGGCCTTCATATCAGCGAGGTGGTGGCCGCCCGCGCCGCCAACCTGAGCTTTTTCGCCTTGAGCCGGGCGCGGCTGATCAACGGCAGGTTCGCCGGCGTCTCCCTTGTCTCGATCGCGCCTGAGTATTTTGCCGACTATTACTCGCGCCTTCCATCCGACGAGCGCAGCAGCTCGCTGCTGATACGACGCGACGGCACCGTGCTGGCCCGCTATCCCGATCCGCCCGGCGCCCCTGCCAAACTGCCGGAGGGCGGCGCGTTCCCGCGCGCTGTGCAGACGCAGTCCGAGCGGGGGATGCTCGTCAGCGTCTCGCCGTTCGACGGCGTGGAGCGCACCTTCGCTTATCGCAAGCTGCCGCGCCACGACGTCTATGTCGCCACGTCGTTTGCCACCAGTTCGGTCGTGGGGCGGTGGGCGCTGGACATGGGAAGCCACCTGATCTTCGGCATCCCGGCGACCGCCATGATGTTCAGCCTCGGCCTGATGGCGCTGCGCCGCTCACAGCGCCTCGCATGAGGAGGAAGCACGGCGGCAGGCGACCGAGATGGCGCTCCGCCAGGCGCAGAAGATGGAAGCGGTCGGCCGGCTCTCCGGCGGCATCGCGCACGACTTCAACAACATGCTCACCGTCATTCTCGGCAACATCGACATCGCGCTGCGGCGCATCGGGCGATGGCAAGGCAGACAGCTCGCGCATCACGAGACTGCTCGACGCCGCCCGCCAGGCCTCCGAGCGCGCCGCGATCCTTGTACAGCGCTTGCTCGCCTTCTCGCGCCAGCACCGCTGGAGGTCAAGGCGGTCGACATCAACCGGCTGGTGCAAGGCATGTCGGAGTTGCTGCGCCGGACCATCGGCGAGAGCGTCGTCGACCGAAACGGTGCTGGGCGGCGGGCTGTGGAAGGTCGCGGTCGATCCCAACCAGCTCGAAAACGCGCATCCTCAACCTCGCCGTCAACGCGCGCGACGCCATGCCCGACGGCGGCCGGCTGACGATCGAAACCGCGAACGTCCTACCTCGACGAGCACTATGTTGCCGCGCACAGCAACGAGGTCAGTCGACGGACAGTACGTGATGCTCGCGCGTGAGCGACACCGGCACCGGCATGGCGCGCGACGTGATCGACCGCGCCTTCGAGCCGTTCTTCACCACCAAGCCGGCGGGGCTCGGCACCGGTCTCGGGCTGAGCATGGTCTACGGCTTCGTCAAGCAGTCGGGCGGCCACATCAAGATCTATAGCGAGATCGGCGAAGGAACGACGGTCAAGCTCTACTTCCCCCGCATCAGGCGAACAGCGCGAAATCCGGTGTGGTCCGGCGACGAACAGGCGCCGGCGCGCCGCCCGCCGGCGCGCCGAGCGCACCGAAACCATCCTGCTGGTCGAAGACGAGGAAGAGGTGAACCGTTTCGCCGCCGAGGTGTTGCGAGAAGAAGGCTACCAGGTGCATCGCGGTGTCGGACGGCAGCGAGCGCGCTGCGCACTGCTGGAGGCCGAGCCTGAGCATCAGCCTGCTGTTCACCGACGTGGTGCTGCCGGGCGGCATGAACGGTCGCCAGCTCGCCGACGAAGTGCTGAAGCGGCGGCCGCGGCCTCAAGGTGCTCTACGCCACCGGCTACACGCGCAACGCCATCATCCACCAGGGCCGGCTCGACGCCGACGTCGAACTGCTGACCAAGCCGTTCACCGCCGATGCGCTGGCGCGCAAGGTCCGCGCAATTCTCGAAGCCAAGCCGGCTGTCACGCCAAAAGCTCTGAGCTGAGCGCGACCGCAACTTCGGCGGCGGTTCCCGCGTTGGTCATGGAACTTACGATGGAACTTGTTCCATTCGGAACCAATGTGCACAGCACGGGTTTTCCTCCGCGCAGGGGACGAAAAGGAGAAATTCCATGTCTGCCGTCGCCGTTCGTGCCCTGTTTCGGTCCCATCCCGAAAAGCCGCCGCATGCGGAGACGATGAGCCGCTGCATCGACGCCTGCTTCAGCTGCGTCGAAACCTGCACCGCCTGCGCCGACGCCTGCCTGTCCGAGCGAGACATCGAGCATCTGGTCGCCTGCATGCGGCTCAACCTCGACTGCGCCGCGGTCTGCAGCGCCACCGGCAACATCATGTCGCGCGCCAACAAGGCGGGGCACCGGCAATTGCTCGAAGCGCTGCTGGCGAACTGCATCGCGTTCTGCCGCGCCTGCGCCAGCGAATGCGCCCGCCACGCCGACCGGCACCGGCACTGTCAGGTGTGCGCCGAGGCCTGCACCACATGCGCCGAGGCATGCAACAACATGCTCAACGCCATGCGGATGCCGACCTGATCGGCCGGCATCGATGACGACCGGGAGCGTTAGAGCTCCTTGCCCATCTTCTCGTCGATCGAGAGGTTGCCGCCGCCGCGCACCAGGAACACCAGGGCGACCACCAGCAGCAGGATCGAGAATTCCGAGCCGCCGTTGGTCCAGAAGAATCCCTTGGCGGAGGTGAACCACACCGCGTTGATCATGAAGATCACCACCGCCAGCGCGGCGAAGCGGGTGAAGAAGCCGAACACCAGCATCAGCCCGCCGACCACTTCGGTCAGCGCGACCACCGCGACCCAGAACGCGCCGGGCTTGTAGCCGAGCTTGTCGAACAGCGAGGCGAATTTCTCAAATCCCATGCCGCCGAACAAGCCGAACAGCTTCTGGCAGCCGTGCGGAATCAGGATCAGGCCGAGCGTGGCCCGCAGCAGCGGCAGCATGTAGGCATCAAGCGCGGCGTAGATGTTGGCAAGCGCGGGAACGTAATAGCGCGAATAGCCGAATTGGCATCGACATGGCGTACTCTCCCCCAATGTCCGGCCGCTCATTGCACGGCGGCCGGCACGGCAAGGCTAGCATAGGGCAGACGGGCGCGAGCAGACCGCGATCTGCGTGGGCGTTCGGCGGCACCGCGGCGCTCAGCCGAAGCGCACGATTTCCTGATCGATGGCGCCGAACATCGAGCGGCCCTGCGCGTCGTTCATTTCGATGCGCACGCGGTCGCCGAACTTGAGGTAAGGCGTCTGCGGCTTGCCGGTGCGGATCGTCTCGACGCTGCGGATTTCGGCGATGCAGGAATAGCCGACGCCGCCCTCGGGAACCGGCCGGCCCGGGCTGCCGTCCGGATCCTTGTTGGACACCGTGCCCGAGCCGATGATGGTGCCGGCGCCGAGCGGCCGTGTCTTCGCCGCGTGCGCGATCAGCGCCGGGAAATCGAACGTGTTGTCGACGCCGGCGTTCGGCTTGCCGAACGGCTTGCCGTTGATCGCGGAAAGCAGCGGCAGGTTGACCTTGGCGCCATCCCAGGCGGGGCCGAGCTCGTCAGGCGTCACCGCGACCGGCGAGAACGCGGTCCAGGGCTTGCCGTGGAAGAAGCCGAAGCCCTTGTTGAGCTCCGCCGGGATCACATTGCGCAGGCTGACGTCATTGACCAGCATCAGCAGCTTGATGAACGGCGCGGCCTTCTCGCGCGGCGTCGCCATCGGCACATCGCCGAGGATCACGGCGACTTCGGCCTCCAGGTCGATGCCCCAGGCCTCGTCGGCGAGCGCCACCGGATCGGTCGCGCCGATGAAGCTGTCCGAGCCGCCCTGGTACATCAGCGGATCGGTCCAGAACGTCGCCGGCACCTCGGCGCCGCGCGCCTGGCGCACCAGCGCGACGTGATTGACGAAAGCCGAGCCGTCCGCCCACTGGTAGGCGCGCGGCAGCGGCGCGGCGCATTGCTTCGGATCGAACGGCATATGCGCGATCCGGCCGGCTTCCAATGCGTCGGCGATTTCGGTGAGCCGCGGCACGGCCTGCGCCCAATCGTCGAGCGCCTTTTGCAGCGTCGGCGCGACCGCGGCGGCGTCTGCCGCGCGCATCAGGTCGCGCGAAACCACCACGAGCCGCCCGTCGCGGCCGTGCTTGAGGGAAGCGAGTTTCATTTTGGGTTCCGCCGCTTGCGGTTGAAGTGCTTTTTCAGTCCCTTCCAGCAGTCGATGTAGTCGTCCTGCCGGGTCGGCAATGTCGCCGCGTATTTCGTGACGCGCTGGCGGAACCGCGATCTCGAACATGAAGGCCAGCGTGTTGGTCAATTTCACCGGCTTGAGCTCGGCGTTGCTGGCGTGCTCGAATGCGTCGGCATCGGGCCCGTGCGGCAGCATCTGGTTGTGCAGGCTCATGCCGCCCGGCACGAAGCCCTCGGGCTTGGCGTCATAGACGCCGTAAACCAGCCCCATGAACTCGGACATGATGTTGCGGTGATACCACGGCGGCCGGAAGGTGTTCTCCGCCACCGCCCAGCGCTCCGGGAAGATCACGAAATCGACGTTGGCGGTGCCCGGCGTCTCCGACGGCGCGGTCATCACCGTGTAGATCGACGGATCGGGATGGTCGTAGAGCAGCGCGCCGACCGGCGAGAAGCGCCGCAGGTCGTATTTGTAGGGATAGTAGTTGCCGTGCCAGGCGACCACGTCGAGCGGCGAATGCGGCACCTTGGTGCGATAGAGTTCGCCGCCCCATTTCACGATCAGCGTGCAGGGCTTCTCGCTGTCCTCGAAGGCCGCAACCGGCGTGTAGAAATCGCGCGCATTGGCAAGGCAGTTGGCGCCGATCGGCCCGCGGTCCGGCAGCGCGAACGAGCCGCCGTAGTTCTCGCACATGTAGGCGCGGGCCGGACCGTTGATCAGCTCGACACGAAAAATGACGCCGCGCGGAATGACGCAGATTTCGCCGGGCTCGATCTCGATGACGCCGAACTCGGTGCGGAAGCGCAGCTTGTTCTGCTGCGCCACGATCAGCATTTCGCCGTCGGCATTGAAGAAATGCTCGCGCTCCATCGACTTGGTGATGAGCAGCGACATGCGCCGCCATGCCGGTCTGCGCCTCGGCGTCGCCCGCCGTGGTGATGGTGTGCATGCCGGTGACGAAGGTGAGCTTGCGCTTGGGGAGCGGCGTCGGGCTCCAGCGCAACTGGCCGATCGGCAGGTCGGTGTCGTCGCGCTCCGGCGCGGTGCGGATCGCGCCCCGGTCGATCTTCTGGAAGCGGCCGGTGTGCCGCACCGTCGGACGGATGCGGTAGAGCCAGGTGCGCTCGTTGGTCGACTGCGGCGCAGTGAACGGCGAGCCGGACACCTGCTCGGCATAGAGGCCGTAGCTCACCTTCTGCGGCGAGTTTCTTCCGATCGGCAGCGCGCCGGGCAGCGCTTCGGTCTCGAAGCTGTTGCCGAAGCCGGACATGTATTTGAGCGCGGCCATGCCGATCTCCTTCGGCTACTGACGCGAGTTCCGACGATAGTTACAACGGCAACTAAAATCAAGCACCTGCGCCGAGCGCGGTCACCGGGCCGCAGGTTATTCCCGCTTTAGAGCCAATCTAAACCCCCGTTGCGCCGCCGCTCAACTTCCGCCAAGGTTTCGTGGATCGTGACAGGGCCGCACAACGGGCCGCGCGATCAAGCCCGAGGGGGACGGGACAGTGACCGAGACCAGCCGGCCGACGACGCGGCCGACGCGCCCATTGGGCGCGGCGAACACGCGCCCCTCAAGCTCGAAGAGTTCCTGCCCTACCGGCTCAACGTGGTGGCGAGCGTGGTCTCGCAGGCGCTGTCGCGCCTGTATGCCGACGCGCTACGGCATCGGCGTGCCGGAATGGCGCGTGCTGGTCACGCTCGGCCAATACGGCATGATGACCGGCAAGGCGGTCGGCGCGCACAGCCACATGCACAAGACCAAGGTGTCGCGCGCGGTGGCGCAGCTCGAAAAGCGCAAGCTGCTGACCCGGCGCGCCAACCGGGCCGATCTGCGGGAATCCTTCCTCTCGCTGACGCCGGCCGGCCGCGCCATCTATGAGGACCTGGCGCCGGTCGCGCTCGACTTCGCCAAGCGGCTCGTCCGAGGTGATCGAGCCGGCAGACCGCGCCGCGTTCGAGCGCGCCATCGAGCGCCTCACCGAAAGCTCGGCCAAGCTCGCCGCCGAGGTCGCCAAGACGCGGCGCGACGGCTAAACTCGCTGCCAGCGAACCGCCGAGGAGGACTCGTGAAGCTCTACACCTATTTCCGCTCGTCCGCGGCCTATCGCGTCCGCATCGCGCTCAATCTCAAAGGCATCGCCTATGAGGCGATCCCGATCCATCTGACCAAGGACGGCGGCGCGCAGCATCGGCGCGAGTTCCGCGCTATCAATCCGCAGTGCCGCGTGCCGGCGCTGGCGCTGGACACGGCGAAATCCTCACCCAGTCGCTCGCCATCATCGAATACATCGACGAGATGCATCCGCACCCGCCGCTGCTGCCGTCCGATCCGGTGGCACGCGCCAAGGTGCGCGCGCTCGCGCAGATCTGATCGCCTGCGACATCCACCCGCTCAACAATCTGATTGCGCTGCAATACCTGCAGCGCGAACTCAAGCACGAGCAGCCCGCGATCGACGCCTGGTATCACCACTGGATATTGCAGGGCTTCGACGCGCTGGAGGCGATGATCAAGCCGGGGCCCTACGCTATCGGCGGCGAGGTGACGCTCGCCGACGTCTGCCTGGTGCCGCAGGTGTACAACGCGCGCCGGCTCAAGGTTCCGCTCGACAAGTTCCCGAAGATCGTCGCGGTCGACGCCGCCTGCCTAAAGCTTCCGGCGTTCGACAAGGCGCGGCCGGAAAACCAGCCGGACGCAGAGTAGCGGCACGCGCGGCCATACGCTGCACGCACACGATCTGTTCTGAAATGCGGTTTCCCCGCAAGACGATCATGGCTAGACAGGCCCTCCCCCCTCAACCGCAAGATTCAAACCGTGGCGCAACAAAGACTCGGTCTGGTCGTACTTTGGATGACCGGCGCGCTGCTCTCCTTCTCGGCGAGCGCCGTCGCGGTCCGCGCCCTCGCCAAATACCTCACCACGTTCGAAATCCTGTCGGTCCGCTCGGGCTTCGGCCTGATGGTGCTGCTTGATCCTGATGGCGGCCAGCGCCGAGCTTCGCAAGGAACTCGCTTTCAAGCGCATGGGCCTGCATCTGGCGCGCAACAGCATCCATTTCGTCGGCACCTATACCTGTGGACGCTGGCGGTGACGCTGCTGCCGTTCGCCACGGTGTTCTCGCTGGAATTCACCATGCCGGCCTGGGTCGCGCTGCTCGCCATTCCGATGCTCGGCGAGCGCATGACCAGGAGCCGCGCCGGCAGCATCGTGCTCGGCTTTCTCGGCGTGCTGGTGATCGTGCGGCCCGGGCTGGCGAGCTTCCAGCCGGCGGCGCTCCTGGTGCTCTCTGCGGCGCTGGCCTTCGCCATCTCGCTGATCCAGACCAAGATGCTGACCGCTACGTCAGCACCTTCGCGATCATCTTCTGGATGAACGCCATGCAATTGCCGATGGCGCTGGCCGGCAGCGATCCGCTGTTTCTCGGCAGGCTCGACGCCGGCGCGATCCTGCCGGCGCTGACGCTAGGCGCGGCCGGCCTGACCTCGCACTACTGCCTCACCAACGCGTTCCGCGCCGGCGACGCCACCGTGGTGGTCCCGATCGATTTCCTGCGTATCCCGCTGATCGCGACGGTCGGCTGGCTGTTCTACGGCGAAAGCGTCGACATCTTCGTGTTCGCCGGCGCCGCCCTCATTATTTGCGGCGTATTGTGGAACCTGCGTGCTGAATCGCAACGTGCCACCCGACCGGACTGGGGCCGGAAAAGGCCACCATTGCCGATGCTTGACTGTGCAATCACCCCCCTCCACATTTGCGCCACCATCGAGAATCACTTTCCGCCGGCCCCGCGCGCGAATCTCACCGGGGGATGGGAATTGCAATGACATCGACATTGAGCAGCAGGCTGACCGCAGTTTTGCTGCCCGCCGCAATCTCTCTCGCCGCCGCCATGCCGGCGCTGGCGCAAGGTCAGCCGCCGCTGCAACAGCAGATGGCGCCGCAGTCCCCGCAGCAGACCAATAACGTGTGCACCCGGCTGGAGGCCCAGCTCGCAGACGTTCGAGCGCAGCGGCCCCGACCAGGCGCGCACCGAGCAGATCAAGAAATACGAGACCGCGGCCGCAGCAGCAGCAGGCGCAACTCGACCGCCTCAATGCGCAGGCCAAAAAGGCGGGCTGCGAGAGCGGCGGGCTTTTTCTCGATCTTCAGCGGCCAGTCGGCCGCATGCGGCCCGCTGAACAGCCAGATTTCGCAGATGAAGGGCAACCTGGACCGCATCCACGGCGACCTGGCGCGGCTGCAAGGCAGCGACCCGCCCCCGAGCGCGAAGGCCAGCGCCGCGCGCTTGCTCGGCGCCCTGGCGCAGAACGATTGCGG
Source organism: uncultured Alphaproteobacteria bacterium (assembly GCA_963711955.1). Taxonomy (GTDB): domain Bacteria; phylum Pseudomonadota; class Alphaproteobacteria; order Rhizobiales; family Xanthobacteraceae; genus Z2-YC6860. The sequence continues at coordinate 165,546 of CAVQGC010000023.1, forward strand.
TCCGCAGTATCGCCAGGCGCGCGGCGCAGCCGCCGCAGCGCGGCGGCCTGTTCGAGTCGCTGTTCGGCCCGGGCACGCGTTGTTCAGCGGCACCACGGTGCAGGGCGAAAACACGCCGCAGGCTCGGGCTATCGCACCGTCTGCGTGCGCATGTGCGACGGCTACTACTACCCGATCTCGTATTCGGCCTCGCCGAGCAAGTTCCTCGACGACGAGAGGACCTGCCAGGCTTCGTGCCCGGCCGCCGAAGCGCAGCTCTTCACCCACCGCAATCCCGGCGAGGACATCAACCAGGCCGTTTCGACAGGGCGGCCAGCTCTACACCGCGCATCCCCAACGCCTTCCAATACCGGCAGTCGTTCGACAACGCCTGCAGCTGCAAACGCGCCGGCGAGTCATGGTCGCAGGCGCTCAAGGGCATCCAGGACCCGACACTGCAGGGCGGCGACGTCGTGGTGAGCGAGGACCGCGCCAAGCAGATGTCGCAGCCGCGCGTCGACGCGCAGGGCAAGCCGATCAAGCTCGAAATTCCGCCGCGGCCCGGCCAAGCCCGATCCGAAGGCGGCGGCCACGCCGGCTGCGCCGACGTCCCGGAAGCGACAGCGGACGACGCGCCGGTCAAGGTGACGCGCGATCCGAACAAGCCGGTGCGCCAGGTCGGCCCGACCTTCATCGCGCGCTGACGTTCAGAAATCGAACGCTTCGGTCTTCGCCGCGCCGCCGTTCTTGAGCAGCGACTTGTCCGGCTCCGGCAGCGGCGTGCCGGGATCGCGGAACCGGTTGACGATCGGATAGCGCCGGTCGCGGCCGAAGTTCTTCAGCGTCACCTTCACGCCCGGCGCGGCCTGCCGCCGCTTGTATTCGGCAAGATTGAGCATGCGCTCGACGCGCACCACGGTGTCGCGGTCGAAGCCGGCAGCGACGATCGAAGCGATCGGCTCCTCGTGCTCGACCAGCCGCTCCAGCATCTGGTCGAGCGCGTCGTAAGGCGGCAGCGTATCCTGGTCCTTCTGGTTCTCGCGCAGCTCCGCGGTCGGCGCCTTGGTCGATGATGTTGTCCGGAATGACCTCGCCGTCCGGGCGCCGAGCGCGCCTTCCGGCTTCCAGACGTTGCGCAGCCGCGACAGCCGGTAGACCTCGGTCTTGTAGAGATCCTTGATCGGATTGAAGCCGCCGTTCATGTCGCCGTAGAGCGTGGCGTAGCCGACCGACATTTCCGACTTGTTGCCGGTCGTCACCACCATCAGGCCGAACTTGTTGGAGATGCCCATCAGGATGGTGCCGCGGGCGCGCGCCTGCAGGTTCTCCTCCGTGACGTCGCGCTTCTGCCCCGCGAATGCCGGTTTCGAGCGCGGCCTCCAGGCCGAGCACCGCCTGCTCGATCGGCAGGATGTCGTAGGTGACGCCGAGCGCCTTGGCGACGCGCGACGCATCGTCGAGCGAATCCTGCGAGGTGTAGCGATACGGCAGCATCACGCAGCGCACGCGCTCGGCGCCCAGCGCGTCGGTCGCCATCGCCGCGCACAGCGCGGAGTCGATGCCGCCGGAAAGCCCGAGCACCACGCCCTTGAAGCCGTTCTTGTCGACGTAGTCGCGCAGCCCCAGCACGCAGGCGGCGTAATCCGCCTTGTCGCCCTCCTCGCACCTGCGCGGCCGCCTGCTCGCCGGCGCAGTGCCAGCCGCCGGCGTCGCGCCGCCAGCGCGTCAGCGCAACCTCTTCGCGGAACGCCGGAAGCTGCGCGCCGACCGTGCGGTCGGCGTTGAGCACGAACGACGCGCCGTCGAACACCAGCTCGTCCTGGCCGCCGACCATGTTGAGATAGATCAGCGGCAAGCCTGGAATCGACCACGCGCGCGACCGCGATGTTGAGCCGGTGCTCGGTCTTGCCGCGCCAGTACGGCGAGCCGTTCGGCACCAGCAGGATTTCGCCGCCGGTCTCGCTGAGACATTCGACGACCTCCGGCCCCCAGATGTCCTCGCAGATCGGAATGCCGATCCGCACGCCCTTGACCAGGATCGGGCCCGGCATCGGACCCGGCTCGAACACGCGCTTCTCGTCGAACACGCCGTAGTTCGGCAGATCGACCTTGAAGCGCACCGCCTCGATCACGCCGCCGTCGAGCAGCACATAGGCGTTGTAGAGCTTGCCGCCCTCGACCCAGGGCGTGCCGACCAGCACGGCAGGCCGCTTTGCGCTTTCGCGCGCCAGCGCCTCGACAGCGGTGCGGCAGGCCGCCTGGAACGCCGGCTTGAGCACCAGGTCCTCCGGCGGATAGCCGGCGAGGAACAGTTCCGGGAAAGGCCACGAGATCGGCGCCTTGCGCTGCGGCCTGGTCGCGCGCGCGGCGCACCTTGTCCGCATTGCCAGCGACGTCGCCGACGGTCGGATTGAGCTGCGCCAGCGCGATGTGGAGGGTGTCGGCGGGTCGGGGAGCCATAGGCTCATGTAGCGCGGCGGGACGCGTCCCCGCAATGCGCGGCATGCATCCCTGCCCTCAGAACTTGCCCTTGGCCTGCAGCAGCACGCCATACCGCTGCTGGTCGAACCGGATCAGCGAATTGTTGTTGTTGAAGCTGTTGAACTCCGGGCCGAACAGCACTTCGCCCCTGCGCGCCGTCAGACCCCAGTAGCGGCCGCCAACGCCGATCTCGATGTTGGGGGTGACCGCGTAGTTCAGCATCAGTTCGGCCTCGCCACCCGCCGCATACCGGCTGTTGGCGATGACGTTCGGCGCCGGCCCAAGGTCCGCAAAGCTCTGCCGAAGCAGATGGCTGTCCTTGTTATGAACGGATGCATACGGAATGCCGGCGATCTCCGCACTGAACGACAGGCGCTCGGTGATCGCGATTTGGCCGGTGAAGCCGATGCGGGCGGCATGCCAGGTCGGCTGGTAGCGCAGCACGGCGGTATCGAAGCCGATCAGCAACTCACCTGTGGACGTGCAGCCGAGGAACGACGGTTGATTGCAGATGAGGCCATACGCCGTGACCTTCTCGTACCAGTAATGATAGCCGGCGAAGAAGCCGAGCTTGACGCCGCCGACCGGCGAATAGCTCCAGCCGACGTCGAACATCGCGAACCTCAGGCTACCGTCGTTCACGTTGCTCGTGGTGTCGGAAAACTTGAACTGGCCGAACAGAAAGTCGCGATCGATGATTTCGCCGTCGACAACCGCGCCGAGACCGGCCACGCCCTTGACGAAAAAGCCGGTCGGCTTGTGGTCGATCCGGGCGAACAACTCGCCGCTGTGCGCATTGAGGCCGACCCAGTCGAGCGTCGAGGTCGGAACGCCGAAAAACGGACTGCCATTGGCAAACCCGAATTTCATCTGGCCGCTGGAGTACCAGTAGCGCGTGCCGACTTCGAAAACGAATGGCGATAACGGCTTGTCGGGATGCATGCTCGGCCAGCGCGCCGCCACGCTGGCGTTGGCATCGAGGCCTTCGCCGCTCGGCGCTGGCGTAGCAAGCGGCTTGTCGGCGCCGATCGATCTCGCAGGGGCTCGCGGCTGCCGGCCCATGATGCGGGCCTCGACCTCTTCCGGATTGATAAAACCCGGGCTCGGATTCACACCTTTGGATTCGATATCGTCGAGACGAATGTTGGGCCAGCGCGGCTCGCCCATCGGAGTGCTGGACAATTGAGGTTCACCCGCAATGTTCGGCCACTGCGGACCATCATACGGGTCGACCCCAGCCGGCTGCGCAGCGGCGGTGGCCGCAGTCAGCACAAGGCCAAACATCACAGCAGCACGGCATTTCAAACGCGTCACGGCACACTCCGTTGTCGGACGCGTAAAATTTGAAGTGAATTGTTTTCAATTCATTGAGCCGATGGACGGCCGCATTGGCCATTGGCGCAGCACCATTAACGAGGAACGAACGCGCGACGCATCGCCTTCGCAATTCGTTAGGCGTGTCATATTGGAAAGCAGCAACGGCGGGCTTTTCTCGCGCCGCGGGCCGGGAACTTTGTTCCCGCCGCCGCTGCGCCGGCTACGTTGGATTAACGCTAAACCGTCATGGCCGGGCGGCTAGATCAGTCGCAACCACTCGGCGAGCGCGACCAGCCACACCAGTCCCGCCAGCAACAGCGATAAACCCACCGCCGCCGAGCCCATGTCCTTGACCCAGCCGATGCCCGGATGGTGGTCTCGCGTGATGACATCGGCAAGTTTCTCAAGCCCGGTGTTGAGCAGTTCCACGATCAGCAGCAGCACGAGGACCGCGATGAGCGTGACGCGCCGCCATGCGTCGGTAGCAATGACGAACGCGAGCGGAATGCCGATTGCCAATGCGGCCAGTTCCTGCTGGAACGCCTTCTCGCTTTTGGTGATCGCCACCAGTCCGCGCCAGCTGTTGCGGGTGGCTTGAAAGAAGTGGTCGAGGTGGCTCATCCATTATCCGGCGACATTTGCCCCGCACCCTAACATCGAAATGGCGGCAAGGCTGTACCCGGGTTCCTCACCTGTTGTCTCCAGCGGAACAACGAAATAACCTTGTTATGGGGACATCGCAGGCTCCCCTTTAAACGGGCGCACCGTTCAAGCTCTGCGCAACACTCGAATTTCGAGGGGATTGCGCATGGACGGAAACAGGCCTCTCGGCAGAATAAACTCCAGCGTTCGCTTGCTTTACGCAGCGCGGGGCATTCGAGGCTTCGGCGACGGCTTCGCGATCATCATTCTGCCGGCCTACCTGTCGGCGATTGGCATGAACCCCGTTCAGATCGGGGTGGTGGCCACGGCCGCGCTGCTGGGCACGTCGCTGATGACGCTTGCGATCGGTTTTGTCGCGCCTCGCCACGACATGCGCAACCTGTTGCTCGCCGGCGCGGCGCTGATGGTCGCCACCGGCCTCGCGTTCCCACAGGCCGAGCACATCGCGTTCATCCTCCTGGTCGGCTTCCTCGGCACCATCAACCCATCGACCGGGGATACCGGCGTGCTGGTGCCCCTGGAACACGCCATGCTGGCGCAAAACGTGCCCGACGACGAACGAACGCGCACGTTCGCCCGCTATAGCCTGATCGGCGCGCTTTCCGCGGCGGCTGGCTCGCTGGCAGCCGCAGTGCCGGACTTGCTGGTGCCACTCGGCATCGAGCGGATCGGCGCCTTCCGGCTGATGTTCTACGCCTATGCCGCCCTAGGCCTGGTCAGCGCCGCGCTCTACGCCCGTTTGCCGCACATGAAGCCGGAACAGGAGCGGCCGGCCGCGCCGCTCGGACCGTCACGCGGCACGGTCTACAAGCTTGCCGCGCTGTTCAGCCTCGATTCCTTCGCCGGCGGCTTCGTCGTGCAGTCGCTGCTGGCGCTTTGGCTGTTCGAGCGGTTCGACTTGTCGCTGTCCGCGGCGAGTCTGTTCTTCTTCTGGACCGGCGTCTTCAGCGCATTCTCTTATCCGGTCGCGGCCCGGCTCGCCAAACGCATCGGCCTGATCAACACGATGGTCTATACGCACATTCCGTCCAGCGTGTTTCTGATCATCGCGGCGTTCTCGACCAACCTCTATCTGACGCTGGGTTTGCTGCTGTTGCGCTCCGCGTTGTCGCAGATGGACGTGCCGACCCGGACATCCTACGTGATGGCGGTGGTGACGCCGGCCGAGCGCACTGCGGCCGCGAGCGTCACGGCGGTGCCGCGCAGCCTCGCGTCCTCCATCAGCCCGGCGATGGCCGGCGTGCTGCTGACCACGGCGTTTTCAGGCCTGCCGCTGGTCGTGTGTGGCGTCCTCAAGATCGTCTATGACGTGGCGCTGCTGTACTCGTTCCGCCACATCAAGCCGCCGGAGGAGCGCGGCTAGACGACATCGTTCGCTGCGCGCTGTGGCAGGCCGAGTGCGCGTGCCGCCTCTTGGACTTGCCGCACCTGGGTTTCGGCGTTCGGATTATCCGAGTTCACCAGCACGGCTATTGTTTTGGCCTTGGGCACCAGCATCGCGCAGCAGCCCCAATCCTTTCGCCGCCAACTGGCCTCCTATAAACATCGCACCCGTCATATTGCCGCCGGGCCGGTTGAGACTGGCAACCAGACCGGTCGCGACCGGGTCGACACCGGTCGTGAAAACGATTGGTGTCGTGGCCGTTGCCGACTTGGCCGCCACCGCGGCAAGTTGGCTAACTGCGAAGATCGCCGTAACCTTGAGACCGAAAGGCAGAACTGGCATAGGAGACTGTATCCTCGTTAAAGCTACAGTCGAGAATATCGGCGCCTGCGCCTCCCTCGATCACGTTGAGGGTATCGCCGCCGATCAGGGTGTCGGCCGCCATCCGCCGATCACGTTCGCAATGCTGATCAAGGTGTACTGGTCGATCTTGCCATTCGCAAGATTGGCAGGGTTGGCGTACTTCGCCGTTTGGAACTCGAGATCCACCGTCACCGCCACCAGCATCCCGGCGTAGCTCGCCGTGTCGTTACCCAGGCCGCCGTCAAGCGTGTCGTTGCCGATCCCGCCGCGAAGGAGATCCTCGCCGTCGCCGCCGGTGAGGATGTTAGCCCTGCCAGTGACGCCGATCAGCCTGTCGTTGAAGGCCGAACCGAGGATGTTTCTCGAATTCCCGACAACGTGTCGAAGCCGGCGCCCACCGTGTTCTGCGCCAGCACATTGGCCAGACTGACCGTCACGCCCTTGTCGGCGTTCTGGTAGCTCACCGTGTCGCTGCCCAGGTTCCCCGCAACTCCGCCGCCCCTGAGAACGTCGTTGCCGAGCCCGCCCTCGATGACGTCGTCACCCAGCCCGCCGTTGATCACGTCGTTGCCGTCGCCGCCGGTCAGTATGTTGTTGCCGGCATCGCCGACCAACAAATCGCTACCGGCGCCGCCGGTGACGTTCTCGAACCCGTCGAACTCGTCGCCCACCGCGAAGCCGCCCAAGGCTGTGCCGGTTGCAAGATTGATGCTGACGCCGGCGATGCCGTCCGAATAGTCGAGCGTATCGCCCTTGACCTCACCGCCGCTGCCGCCGTGGAGAAAGTCGCTGCCCGCGCCGCCGGCAATCGTGTCGTCGCCGTTATTGCCGTTGATGGTATCGGCACCGTCGAAACCCATCATGGTGTCATTCTGGGTACCGCCGGTGAGCGTGTCCGTGCCGCCAATGAGATCCGGCAACGTCGGCGCATTGACAGTTATAGGATCGAAGCTGGCACTGCCACCGTTGACGTTATAGCCGACAGTGTTGGTCGAGAAGGGCACCGATGCGCCCGTGATCGTTTCGATAGTGTTGCCTGAAATGCTGCGGACGACGCCGGTGATCGTTCCCGCCACGTTGACTGTGCCGCTGAAATACCGGGCGGGTGCCGCTTCCGTGGCGCTGATCGTGAAAGTGCCAACCAGTGTCAGGTCGCTTCCGTCGCTCAACCCGATGACCGGTTTAGAGATGTCAAGCGTGCCTGAGCCGGTGGTGACTACGGTAAAAACAAATCCAAAATTTGAGATGAACTGCTGCTGGAAAAGTACAGTGAGGGCATTGTTGTCGATGACGTTGCTGATATCCTGGGTGCCGCCGATCAGGGTGAACAGGCTCGAAGCAACCGGCGGTGTGGTAGCGAGGTCCGTACGAACATACGTAGCCCTCTGCGGCCCCCATGTCCGTTTTTCAACTCTGAAAGCCCGTAGAAATCCTCCCTTTGGCCGATCCCAGCGTACGGCGACTATCCGGCGGACTTCAAGACTTCTGTCGTAAATGTACCCTGGGCGCAGGCGTGGCGGATGTGACCGCCATCACACTTGAAGTCTCAGTAAAACCTGGCAATCCCACCCGGATCATCACAAGCCGGGTGGCATGCCGCACGCGCAGACCCGGCGTGATATACGCAGCAAGCGTGATTACGAACCTTAAAGCCCGGCCGCGGCCGACAGCGGCCTGGCCTTGGCGGCGCGCTCCTGCTTGAGCAGGTCGGCCATCAGGAAAGCGAGCTCGATCGCCTGCTCGGCGTTGAGCCGCGGATCGCACAGCGTGTGATAGCGCGCGTTCAGGCCTTCGTCGGTGATGGCGTGCGCGCCGCCGGTGCATTCGGTGACGTGCTGGCCGGTCATCTCCAGATGCACGCCGCCGGCGTGTGTGCCCTCCGCCGTGTGGACGGAGAAGAACGACTTCACTTCCTTCAGGATTAGGTCGAACGGCCGTGTCTTGTAGCCGCTCTTCGCCGTGATGGTGTTGCCGTGCATCGGATCGCACGACCACACCACCGACTTGCCCTCGCGCTGCACCGCGCGGATCATCGCGGGGAGCATGTCGCCAACCTTGTCGGCGCCAAGCCGCACGATCAGCGTGAGCCGGCCCGGCTCGTTCTCGGGATTGAGAATGTCGATCAGGCGCAGCAATTCGTCGACCTTGCTCGACGGCCCGCACTTCAGTCCGAGCGGATTCATGATGCCGCGGCAGAAATCGACGTGCGCGTGGTCGGGCTGCCGCGTGCGGTCGCCGATCCAGACCATGTGCGCCGAGGTCGCGCACCAGGTGCCGGGATGCGTCGAGTCCTCGCGGGTCAGCGCCTGCTCGAAGCCGAGCAGCAGCGCCTCGTGGCTCGTATAGAAATCCGTGGTCTTGAGCTCGGGGTGTCTCTCCAGATCGAGGCCGCAGGCCTGCATGAAGGCGAGCGCCTCGGAGATGCGGTCGGCGAGCTCGAGGTAGCGCTGCGCGCTGCGCGGGTCGACCTCGAGCATCCACTGGTGGACGCGGCCGAGGCTGGCATAGCCGCCGTGGGTGAGTGCGCGAACGAGGTTCAGCGTCGAGGCGGAATGGCGGTACGCCTCGATCAGCCGCGCCGGATCGGGCGTGCGGGCCGCGGCGGAGAACTCCGGGCCGTTGATGATGTCGCCGCGATAGCTCGGCAGCTCAAGCCCGTTCTTCTTTTCGGTCGGCGCCGAGCGCGGCTTGGCGAACTGGCCGGCGATGCGGCCGACCTTCACCACCGGCACCGACGCGGCGTAGGTGAGGATCACCGCCATCTGCAGGAAGACGCGCAGGAAGTCGCGGATGTTGTTGGCGCTGATGTTGTTGGCGCTGGGGTCGGTGAAGCTCTCGGCGCAGTCGCCGCCCTGCAGCAGGAACCCCTCGCCCTGCGCGACCCGCCCAAGCTGGGCCCGGAGGTTGCGCGCTTCTCCGGCGAACACCAGCGGAGGATAGGCCGACAACTGGCCTTCGACCGCCGACAAAGCCGCCTGATCCGGGTATTCCGGCACCTGGACGATCGGCTTCTTGCGCCAATTTTCGCGGGTCCAACGCTCGGCCACCGCACGCACTCCCTGACTGGAATGGCGGGCTTATACACGCCAAGTCGCTGAAAAACAAACCCTATTCGGCCGCCGCAGGGCGCCGCACGTGGCTCGCCGTCTTCTCCCGCATGGTCACCAGCTCCTCGGCCGCGGTCGGATGAACCGCCATGGTGGCGTCGAAATCGGCCTTGGTGGCCTTCATTTTCATGGCGATGCCGACGAGCTGGATCATCTCCCCCGCCTCCGGCCCCACGATGTGGCAGCCGACCACGCGGTCGGTCACGCCGTCGACCACGAGCTTCATGAACATGCGCGTGTCGCGCCCGGCGAGCGTCGCCTTCATCGGCCGGAACGACGTCTTGTAAATGTCGACCTTGTCGAACAGCTCACAGGCCTCTGCCTCGGTCACGCCGATCACGCCTACCTCGGGTTCGGAAAACACCGCGGTCGCAACATCCCGGTGGTCGACCCGCGTCGGCTTGCCGCCAAACAGGGTGTCGGCAAAAGCGTGCCCCTCGCGGATCGCAACCGGCGTCAGGGCAATACGATCGGTGACGTCGCCGACGGCATAGATGTGCGGCACCGAGGTCTGCGAGAACTCGTTGACTGCGATCGCGCCTTTCTCGTCAAGCTTCACGCCGGCGGCTTCCAATCCGAGGCCCGCAACGTTCGGACGGCGGCCAGTTGCAAACATCACCTTGTCAACGACAACGTCCTCGTGATCGGACAGCATGACGCAAAGGCCGTGATCGACTTTTTCAATCCCCTCGACAATCGCCTTGGTGACGATCTTGATGCCGCGCTTTTCCATTTCACCGCGAAGGTGATTGCGCACATCGTCGTCGAAGCCGCGCAGAATGTTGTCGCGCCGATAGACCAGCGTCACGTCAGAGCCGAGACCGTTGAAGATGCCGGCAAACTCAACGGCGATATAGCCACCGCCTTGAATCAAAATCCGCTTCGGCAATTCAGACAGATGAAACGCTTCGTTCGACGAGATGATGTGCTCGTACCCCTCGATCTCTTTGCCGAGTGACGGCGCGCCTCCCGTCGCGATCAGAATGTGCTTGGCGCGGATGGCTTCGCCCGTCGCGGTGAGCTTGACGGTGTGCGGGTCAGCCAGCACGGCGCGGCTCTTGACGATCGCAACCTGGGCCCGCTCCAGATTGGTCGTATAGGCCGCCTCAAGCCGCGCGATCTCGCGATCCTTGTTGGCAATCAGCGCCGGCCAACTGAAGGAGGGCTGCGGCACAGTCCAACCGTAGCCTGCAGCGTCTTCGAACTCATCGGCAAACCGCGATGCCAGAACAAGAAGCTTCTTCGGGACACAACCGCGGATCACGCAGGTACCGCCGACACGGTACTCCTCAGCGATCATCACCTTTGCGCCGTGATTGGACGCGATGCGGGCGGCGCGCACTCCACCGGAGCCCGCTCCGATGACAAAAAGATCGACCTCCTGCGGCATGCTTATCCCTGGCGAATTAGCGCCATCGCCCCGCCAATCTAAAGGTTATGACCTTTTTTCTTCATCTCGGCGCGCATCCTGACCAAGACTTCTTCAGCGAACTTATTGGCCCATTCGTCGACGCGTTTGGTGGCATCATCCACGCCTTTGGGCTCTTCGACGATCAGCTTCTTGCCAAGCGGCGTTTTGTAGAAAGCCAAAATTTCCTTGAGCTCCTGTTCCGTGAAGCGGCCCGCGTACGCGCGCGCGATTTCGGTTTGTAGATTCGCGCGGCGCGGCGCAAACTCACTGCTCAACTTGGTTGAGACGTCGTTTAGATCCTTTTGCAAATTCGGATTGGACTGAAGCAACACGCTCTTGTGATATTCGATCACGCCGACAATCACGGAATCGAACATGTTGATGGCGCCCTTGGCCTCGACGACCTCGCGGGCCAACGCCACCGCGGCCGCCGACGGCTGGGCCGCCGTTTGCGCGTGCGCGCCCTGGGCGAATGCCAAACATGCAATCGCTGCAGCGCACAGCGTACGCATCGAGATGAGAGGCGATCATGAGAATACTCCATTGAAATTTAAGACCGTTCGACAACGCGGATGCCGGTGTTCCCGGCCAGTATGACCGCATGCGCCAGCCCGATAAAGAGACCGTGTTCGACCACTCCCGGAATGGCGCAAAGCCCGGTGGCAAGCGCCCGAGGATCGGGAATGCGGCCTAGCGCGGCATCGACTATCCAGTGGCCCCCGTCCGTGACGAAAACGTGGCCGTTCTTGTCCCTGCGAAGCCTTGACGACCCCGGCGCTCCCGCGGCGGTAGCGGCGGCCTCAATCGCCCGCTGTGTGGACGCAAGCCCAAACGGCACCACCTCGACCGGCAGCGCAAACCGGCCGAGCACCGAAACCCATTTGCTGTCATCGGCGATCACGATCATCGATGTGGACGCCGCGGCGACGATCTTCTCGCGCAGCAACGCGCCGCCGCCACCCTTGATAAGGGTGAGGTCCGGACGCGATCTCGTCGGCGCCATCAACGGTCAGATCAAGGGCGGGCGTCTCATCGAGAGTCGAGAGCGGGATGTTCAGCCCGGCCGCCTGGGCCCGGGTCGCTTCTGAAGTCGGCACGGCTATGACGTCAAGGCCGGAACGCACACGTTCGCCAAGCAATTCCACAAAATGCTTGGCGGTCGAGCCGGTTCCCAATCCCAGGCGCATTCCCGGCCGTACCCAATCGAGCGCGCGAGCGGCGGCTTGACGTTTCTGCGCTTCGATGTCCATGAGTCCGGCAGGCGTGGTTGCCAAAGGTGCGCCTATCTAGCTGACCTTCCGTCATGAAGCATAGCCGAAAATCATGTCTCCCCTGACCGTTGTTTTCGACCTCGACGGGACGCTGGTCGATACCGCGCCCGATCTGGCGGATACATTGAACGTCATTCTCGCTCGCAAAGGATTGGCTCCCATTCCCTACTCTAAGGCCCGGACCATGATTGGCGGTGGCGCGCGCCGCATGATCGAGGCGGCACTGGCGTTCGACAAGCACGAATTCACCGCCGCCGACATCGACCCGCTGTTTAAGGATTTCGTCACGCACTACGCCGCCCATATCGCCGACCGGTCGCGGCCGTTTCCGGGGTTGGTCGAAGCTTCGACCGCTCGAGCGCGCAGGGCTGCATTCTTCGCCGTCTGCACCAACAAGCTCGAGTGACTGTCGCGGCTGCTCCTCGACGCGCTCGGCCTTAGCTCCCGCTTTCCGCAATCTGTGGCCAGGACACATTCGGCGTGCAGAAGCCAAACCCGAGTCATCTTGCAGCGGACAATCGCGCAAGCCGGAGGCAGCGTGACGCGGGCGATCATGGTGGGGGATTCGGCCACCGATATCCATACCGCGCGCGCCGCCGGAGTGCCTGTCATGGTCGGTCGATTTCGGCTACACTGAAATACCGGTCACCCAACTCGGTCCGGATCGGGTTATCAGCCACTTCGCCGATCTGCCGGCGGCGGTGTCCGCCTTGGCAGCTCGGAGGGGCTGAACCGGCCGAATTCGCGATATCTCCTTATTGCCGCCAAGGTAGACCGATTAACTGACCCTTTACCCTAGTCAGGGCACATTTGAGCCGAATTTTATCTGCGATCCATGCGCCTTGGCGCGCGATGGGCGCCGCTCGGGGCCGCAGCAAATAGACGGATGCGACTATGAACCGAACCGTCGCCATCGCAGTCTGCGGCTTGAGCCTGGCTGGATGCTCCGGCCTCAGCATGCCGAGCTTTTCGGTCCCCGGCTTCGGGCCATCGACCACCACGGTGCAATTCGAGTCTGAACCCGCGGGCGCCGAAGCACACACTTCCACCGGACAGACCTGCCGAACGCCATGCTCGCTGGCCGTCGCAACCACCGAATTCACCGTGACGTTCGCGTTGAATGGCTACCAAACCCAGACGATTCCGGTTCGTATCTGCCGCATCCACGGAAGCTGTTGACCCCGAACACCGGACTGCCCCGGCACCACGCATGGTGCCCAACCCCGTTTTTGTGGAACTCCAGGCCAATCCCGCGCCGCCGCCGGCGGCCCGGCGGCGCACGGCACCGCCAAAGCCGCAGCAGCAGCCGGTGGCGCAACAGCGCCCTGCCCCGCAACAGCAGCAGCCTGCCCCGGCAGCGCCGGCCCCCGCGCCAGCAGCAGCGTGGCCGCCGCCGCCCAGCCGGTAATTGCCGCCTTTTCTTGACTTGTCCCGACCCCGCAACGTAAATCCGGCGCAACGGTCGGGCGCTTAGCTCAGCGGGAGAGCGTTCCCTTCACACGGGAGAGGTCGTAGGTTCAATCCCTACAGCGCCCAC
>CAVQGC010000024.1:0-259484 GCA_963711955.1 uncultured Alphaproteobacteria bacterium
TCAAACAAGACGTGGATGCCCGGCACAAGGCCGGGCATGACGTGGAGTGTGGCTCAACTACTGCTCGACCTTGATGCCCTTGTCGTCGATGAACTTCGACCAGTTCTTGATCTCGTTCTCGAGCTTGACCTTGAAGCGCCGCGCCGGTGCCGAACGACGGATCGTTGCCGACCTTGAGGAGCCGCTCTCGCACCGCCGGGTTCGCCATGGTGTCCTGCAGCGCCTTCTCCAACTTGGCGCGGATCGGCTCCGGAACGCCCTTCGGCACGAACAGGCCCCACCAGAATTCCAGGTCCACGTCGGCAAACTTGTAGCCGAGCTCCGGCAGCGCCGGCACGTCGGGCATCGCGGGCGAGCGCTTCTTGCTGGTCACGAACATGTTCTTGACCAGCTTGCCGTCGCCCTGCGCCTTGGCGACTGCCAGCGACGATGCGACCACGGAGACGTGGCCGCCGGCGACCGCCTGCGCCGCCGGGCCGCCGCCCTTGAACGGTACGGGCAGGGCCTTCAGCGCCGCGCCGTCGATAATGACCTCGGGAACCAGGTGCGAGACGCTGCCCGGCCCGGCGTGACCGTAGGTGAAATTGGCGTTCGGCGTCTTCGACCACTCGACGAATTCCTTGAAGGTGTTTGCCGGCACGTTGTTGGCGACGGTCCACACCAGCGGCGTGCTGGCCATCGCGCCGACCGCGTCATAGTCGCGTGAGCGGGTTGAAGCCGGACGGATGCTTCTTGAACAGCGCCTGGTTGATGCCGAGCGCGTTTTCCGCCACCAGCACGGTGTAGCCGTCGGCCGGCGAGCGCGCGACCTCCTGCCAGGCGATGTAGCCGCCGGCGCCGCCCTTGTTCTCGATCACGATCGGCCGCCGAGCGCCTGTGCCGAGCTCGGGGGAGATCACCCGGAAGAACGTGTCGGTGGCGCCGCCCGGCGGGAAAGCGATCATGAAACGGACCGGCCGGTCGGGATAGGTGCCTGCGCCTGCGCCAGCGCGGGCGAAGCCCGCCAGAGCGCAAGACGATCGAACACCAGCGGACGAAATGCAGCATGACGCATCCTTCGATTTCGATTGCGGCTTCGTCCATTCGACCACGGGCCAGCGTTGGCGTCGATAGGCAGCGCCTGCCGCAATCTGCGGCACATCGCCGTTATGGAGATCACTCCGCCTTGATGCCTTTGGCGTCGATGAACGCGCGTCCAGTTCTTGATCTCGCTTTCGAGCTTGGTGTGCAAGCGTCGCGGCCGGAATGACGTCCGGCGTGATGTCGAGCTTGGCGAGCCGCTCGCGCATCGCCGGGTCGTTCATCACTTTTGCAACGGCCTGCGCGAGCTTGTCCTTGACCGCGCTCGGCATGCCCTTCGGCCCGAACACCGCGAACCAGAAGCGCAGCTCCACGTCGGCGGGCGGCACGCCGGCTTCCTGCATGGTCGGCACGTTCGGCATGGCCGGCGAGCGGCTCGGGCTCGGTCACCGCCAGCGCCTTGACCTTGCCGCTCTCCACCAGGCCCTTGGTGGCCTGCACCGAGGTGATGGTCATCGGCACATGGCCGGCGAGCACGTCGCCGATCGCCTGGCCGCCGCCCTTGTAGGGAACATGCACCGCCTCCATGCCGGTGCGGTCCATGAACACCTCGAAATTCAGATGCGACACGCTGCCGATTCCGGCGGAGGCGAAGTTCAGCTTCTGCGGCACGGTGCGCGAATAGTCGACCAGCTCCTTCACCGAGTTGGCCGGCACGTTGTTGGCGACCAGCAGCGCCGATGGCGCGACCGCGATGCCGGCGATCGCGTCGTATTGCGTGAGCGGATCGAACGGCGATTTCGATTTCTTGTAGAGCGCCTGGCTGATGGCGACCGCGTTCTCGGCAAGCAGCAGCGTGTAGCCGTCCGGATCGGCGGAGGCGACGTGGTTCCAGGCCAGATAGCCGCCCGCGCCCGGCCGGTTCTCGATCACCACCGGCTGGCCGAGCGCATTCTGCAGGTCGTTGTTGAGCTGGCGCGCCAGCGTGTCGGTCGCGCCGCCCGGCACGAACGCGATGATCAGGCGGATCGGCCGGTCGGGATAGTTCGATTGCGCGAGGGCGGGACGCGTGCGCCGAGCAGGCCGCAGGCGATCAGGCACAGGCGGACGAGCTTGACACATGACCGTTCCTCCTCAGCCTCGTTCCCGACTGCAGCTTTACATGTTCTTGGTCAGCCAGTCGCCGATGAAGTCGACGCCGTAGCTGGCGGTGATCGACCTGGCAATGCTCCGCGCCGCCTTCCTCGGCGGTGAAGATGCGCAGATCCTTCTTCTTGGAGCCGAGCGCGGCGTAGAGCTTGTGCGCCGCATCGACCGGCACGATGCGGTCGTTCTGGCCGTGCACCACCAGGAACGGGCATTCGACCTTCTGCGCGACGCCTTCGAGCGTGAACTTCTTCGGCGATCTCCAGCGCCTTCCGCGTTGTCCTTGGCGCCGACCACCCAGCGGAACTGGAACGTCGAGGACGACGCGCGCGTCGGATCGGCGACGCCGTGGCTGGTGACGAAGTCGTACACGCTCCAGTGCATCGCGCCGAACGCAACGCCCGCGGCGTAGCGCTTCTCGAACGCGCAGATGCGCGGCGCGTGATAGCCGCCGAACGAGTAGCCCATCACCGCGACGCGCTTGCGGATCGACGTCCGGCCGCGCCGCCACGAAGTCGTAGGCCGGAATGCCCGCCGCCTCGTAGTCGTAGCGGCTCGGGATGTTGCGCAGCCGCAGCGGCTCGGACTGGCCCGGCCCGTCGATCGCCAGCACGTTGATGCCGCGCTTGGCGAGATCGAGGCCGGCGAAGATGACGCTCATCTCCTTGGCGTTGTCCATGCCGTCGAACAGCACCACGGTCGGCTTGCGGCGCGCGTCGCCGCGGCCTTTGACGAAATAGGCGGGCAGCGTGAGGCCCTTTTCGTAGGGCACCTCGACGCGCTCGATGTCGGGATGCAGCCGCTCCATCGCGCCCTGGTAGCAGCGCAGCGCCTTGCGATACATCGCCAAGCTTCTCCTCGCCCGGCGGGATGAAGCGCTCGGCGCTGTAGTAGTAGTTGCCGGCGCGCATGTACTGGTTGCCGGCGGTGATCTTGAAGCCCTCGGCGTCGGCCTTGTCGCCGTAGGCGGCGACGCGGTCGGCCTCGCGCGCCCATTCCTCCTTCCACGCCTTGTCGAGATCGGCCTCCTTCGCGCGCGCCTTCAGCCGCAGCCGCACGTTGTCGATCTCGGCCATGTTGGCGGCGCCGTACGGCACCATGCCTTTGACGATCTGCGTGGCGTTGGTCCAGCGCAGGTTGCCGGGGAAGGTGACCTGCCAGGTGTGTTCAGTCGGTATCGATCATGTGCGTTCGTTCCGTTAGATCAGTTTTTGATAGACCCATTGCGCGCAGGCGAACAGGTTGCGGTCGTCGTGGCGCCTGCGCGAGCAAGCTGCGCGCCGATCGGCAGGCCGGCCGGCCCCTTGAACACCGGCAGCGTGATCGCCGGCACGTGCAGGATGGTCCAGAGCTGGAACATCGGCACGCCCTCGAAGGCCGGAAATCCGACCGGCGCCTCGCCGAACGCGCCGGGCGTCAGCAGCACGTCGATGTCGCCCCACAGGTCGTCGAGCCGGATGCGGCATTCCTCCGCGATGCGCTTCGACGCGACATAGCGGTCGAAGTCGCCGCCGATGCCGTCCTTGAGCCGCCCGCCGCGCAACGTGTCGCTGATCTCGTTCCAGTGGTGCTCGATCTCCCAGGTGAAGGTGCGGGCGAACTCGAAGCTGGAGATCCAGCGGTGCGCCTCGTTGAGCCGCGCGAAGTCGGCCGGCAGCTCGAATTCGCTGATGCGCGCGCCGGCGCGGGCGAGGCGGACGGCGGCGTCCTCGATCAGCGTTCGCGTCACCGGCTCGAACTTGTCCCAGACGTGGCTCTTGCAGAGCGCGATGTGCGGCACGCGGTCGAGCTTCGGCGACCGGCTCCGGCGTAATGCCGAGCAGCACGTCGCGGTAGAGCGCGACGTCGTCCACCGAGCGCGCCAGGATGCCGAGCGTGTCGAGCGAGCCCGACGCTTCCATCACGCCGTGCAGGCGGTGCTCGCCCCAGGTCGGGCGGTAGCCGAACACGCCGCAGAACGAGGCCGGCCGGATGGTCGAGCCGGTGGTCTGGGTGCCGATCGCGAGCGGCACCATGAAGTCGGCGACCGCCGCGGCCGAGCCGCTCGACGAGCCGCCCGGCGTGCGCTTGAGGTCGTGCGGGTTGCGGGTCGGGCCGGGATGCAGGTTGGCGAATTCGGTGGTGACGGTCTTGCCGAGCAGCAGCGCCGCCGGCCTTGCGCGACAGCGCGACGCAGGCGGCGTCGCGCTCCGGCTGCCGGCCTTTGTGGATCGGCGTGCCCCATTCGGTCGGCATGTCCTGCGTGTCGATGATGTCCTTGACGCCGAACGGCACGCCGGCGAGCGGGCCCTTGGGGCCGGCCTTGTCGATCGCGCGCGCCGACGGCGATGCGCCTGCTCGGCGTTGACATAGGCCCAGGCGTGCACCTCGTTCTCGCGCTCGGCGATGCGGTCGAGGCAGGCGCGCGTCACCGCCTCGCAGGTCGTCTTGCCCGCGCCGATCGCCGCGACGATCTCGGTCGCCGTCGAGTTCGTTGAGCGGTTTGATGTGCGCCTCCCGTGCTGCGAATGCTTGCACAGGCGAGGCAGGCGGGCAGCAACGCAAACCGGTCTGCGGCTATTTCTTCACAGCCATCATGGAATCGACGGCCTTGCCGTCGGGATTGCTGAGGCAGTGCTCGACAAAAGCCTCGGTCTGCTTATGCAGCGCGTCGAGGTTGAAGTTCTGGCTTCCCGATTTGCCCAGCAGAAAGCCGTGCAGGAACGCGATCGCGATATCCCGGTTGGCGCCGGACTCGCGCATCACGTCGCGGCATTTGTATTGGTCGATCGTGCGGTTCAGGTTGTCCTGCGCGCCGGCGGGACCGGCCAAACACGCCAGAGCGCCGATCAAGGCAAATGTCCGTGCCGTATTCATTTTGGAATCCCTCAACTGCAATTGCCCCGGCGCAGCAGGCCGATGCAGGTTGTGCCGCCGCTGCTGAAGCTGATGCCGCCGAGCGTTCCCGGCGAAGTTCGAGCTCGCCGAGATCGCGCTGCCGATGTCCTGGATCGGATTTATCGATAGTGCGCGATTGCGTTGCCGCCGTGCGCTGCTCGGCATCTGGGTGGCGCAATAGGTGCCATCGATCACCGGATTGCATGGCTGCTGCTGCGCGGTCGCGAGTGGAAGCAGGAGCAGCAAGCAGGCCAGCGCGGCTGCCCATCGGGCAGAGCGCCACGCAACAGCAGTGACGTGCGACGGAGCTCATCGCTGCGAAGGATATGCCAATGGCGGGCGGGCCGGAACCCGTCCGCTGGCAGAATGCCGCCGATCAGCGCGCCGCGAGGCCTTCGTAGCACTTGTCTTTCAGGAATTGATCGAGGTCCCAGCGCTTGACCTGATCCATCACCTCGTCGAATTCCGACTGCGGGATGGTCTTGTAGACGAAGCGCTCGCCGCGGCCGAACTTGCGAGAAGTCCCACTGGTGATAGGTCTCGAACTCGGCCGGCACCGCGAGCTTCCACAGCGGCAGGTATTTCGTCAGGTCGGCGTCCATCGCCTTCTCGGCGCGGTCGAGTGCGCGCAGATAGCTCTTGGTGACGTCCGGATCGAAGCCGGCCGGCACCCACCACAGCGTGTGGAACTTGTCCTCGATGATCTTGCGCAGCCCGAGCTGCTCGGCCATCGCGATCTGCGGCGGCAGGAGCGACGCCGCCTCGACCTCGCCGTCGAGCAGCGCCTTCAGCCGTGCGCCGAAGCCGCCGGTGTTGACGGTCTTGATATTTTCCAGCGGCAGATACTTTTCCAGCCGGTACGGCACGTTGAAGTGGCTGCCGGCGCGCATGCCGACCGAAATCGGAACGTCCTTCAGATCCTTCGGCTCGCGGATCTTGGAGTCCGGCCGCACGAAGATCGCCCAGGGTGAATCGCCGTAAGCCTCCGGCACGAACTTGCCCATGCCGGCCGAGGCGTTGCAGATCGAGCCCCAGACGCAGGCGCCCTGGATCACCTCGGCGTTGTCCTTGGTGTACGGCCGGTCCTGCGGCCGTTCCAGGTAGTTGAGGCCCTTCCAGCTCGACTGCGTGCCGCGGAAGGTCTTCCAGTCGAGCGTGACGTCGAGGCCCTCGGCGTTGAAGAAGCCTTCTTGCATGCGCGACGAAATCGTTGAGGCCCATGCCCTTCGGGGCGACCGTGACTTGTTTCATGCTGTCCTCCGGCATTCGCCGCCCGTTCCGGCGGCTTGGCCAAAAGATATCATCTTTTGGCGTGCCGATGAAGCCTGGCATTTCGGCGGGGCTTGTCCGGCACCACGCCTCGGGCACGCACGTGGCACAGCTGGCGCGCACTGAGGACTCGATGGATTTTTCCTTTTCCCCCGAACAGCAGGCGATCCGCGACGCGATCGAGCGCATCTGCGCGCGGTTCGGCGACGATTACTGGCTCGCCAAGGACAAGGAGGGCGGCTTCCCGCACGACTTCCATCGCGCCTTCGCCGATGACGGCTGGCTCGGCATCTGCATCCCGCAGGAGTACGGCGGCGCGGGCCTCGGCGTCACCGAGGCGGCGATCCTGATGCAGGCCATCGCGGAGTCGGGCGCCGGCATGTCGGGCGCCTCGGCGCTGCACATGAACATCTTCGGGCTCAACCCGGTGGTGGTGTTCGGCAACGAGGAGCAGAAGCGGCGCATGTTGCCGCCGCTGATCGCCGGCCAGGACAAGGCGTGCTTCGCGGTCACCGAGCCGAACGTCGGGCTCGACACGCTCAAGCTCAAGACCAAGGCGGTGCGCGAAGGCAACGACCGCTACGTGATGTCGGGCCAGAAGATCTGGATCTCGACCGCGCAGGTCGCGACCAAGATGCTGATCCTCGCGCGCACCACGCCGCTCGAGCAGGTCAAGCGCCGCACCGAAGGCCTGAGCCTGTTCTATACCGACTTCAACCGCAAGCACATCGACGCGCGCGAGATCCCGAAGATGGGACGCAGCGCCGTCGACTCCAACGAACTGTTCATCGACAACCTGCCGGTGCCGATGGAGGACCGGATCGGCGAGGAGGGCAAGGGCTTCGAATACATCCTGCATGGCATGAACCCGGAGCGCATCCTGATCGGCGCCGAGGCGGTCGGCCTCGGCCGCGCCGCGCTGCGCAAGGCGTCTGCGTATGCAAAAGAGCGCATCGTGTTCGACCGGCCGATCGGTCAGAACCAGGCGATCCAGCATCCGCTGGCGAAGTGCTGGATGGAGCTGGAGGCGGCGAACCTGATGGCGTTCAAGGCGGCCTCGCTCTACGACAAGGGCGAGCCGTGCGGCGTCGAGGCCAACGCGACGAAATATCTCGCCGGCGAAGCCGCGTTCCGCGCCTGCGAGACCGCGCTGATGACCCATGGTGGCATGGGCTACGCCAAGGAGTTCCACGTCGAGCGTTATCTGCGCGAGGTGCTGATCGCGCGCATCGCGCCGATGTCGCCGCAGATGATCCTCAGCTTCATCGCCGAGCGCGCGCTCGGCTTGCCGAAGTCGTATTGAAATTAAGGAGGCGCGTTGACTGCGATTGTTGCAGTTTCGGCGGACAAGTCGCGCATGGCTTTCTCGGCTTCGGCCTGCACGCGATCCAGGGCGCAGCCGAACGGCACGGGCAGGGCCACTCGCTTTTCGGGGTCACCGTCCCAGACCAGGGTCACGATCGACCGCTTCCGCATAAGGTCGTGCGTCAGTGCTGCAACCGTAACGGAATTTGCCGACATCGGTCCTCCTGTATGCTGCCAGGCGCATGATGTCCTAGGATGAAAGAGTAAGCGCCGCGTAAAGTTGAACTCGAGAAAATCGCCATGATCCAAGTCCGCCGCATCGGACATGCCATGTTCGAGACGCCCGATCTGCCCAGGCTGATCGACTACCATACCTCCGTCACCGGCCTGGCGTTGGTGGGCGCGCGATGCGGATCACGCGTTCTTCGCCGCGCGCACCGGCCAACTGGCCGTCGAGCTGCGCCGCGCCGCGGCAGGCGCGATGCGCCAAGCTCTGCTTCGAGGTCGCGCCCGACGAGGATTTCGCCGACATGGCGCGCCGGCTCACGGCGCTTGGGCGTCAAGAGCGAGATGCGGAGCGACTCGGCGCCCGGTTTCGGCAAGGTGCTCGCCTTCGAGGACCCGAAGGGCACGGCGATCGAGCTGTTCAAGGAGTGGCAGTCGATCGGCCGCGACCAGCGACGTCACCGGCATCGGCGTGCTCAAGCTCGGCCATATCGCGTTCTGCGTCGACGATCCCAAGGCGATCTCGGATTTCTACGCGCGCGTGCTCGGCTTCAAGGTGTCGGACTGGATCGACGACTTCTTCGTGTTCATGCGCTGCAACGCCGACCACCACACGGTGAACTTCATCACCGGCCCGCACGGCACCATGCACCACGTCGCGTTCGAGCTGCGCGACTTCTCGCATCTGCAGACCGCCTGCGACCTGTTCGGCCAGAAGGACATCAAGATCGTCTGGGGTCCGGTGCGGCTCGGCCCCGGCCACAACGTTGCGGCGTTTCACCCGCAATCCCGACGATCACGTGGTCGAGGTGTATGCCGAGCTCGATCAGATGAAGGACGAGGAGCTCGGCTATTTCGATCCGCGGCCCTGGCACAAGGACCATCCGCAGCGGCCCAAGGTCTGGCCGCGCGGCGAGGGCTCGTTGTACGTCTGGGGCCCGCCGCCGACGCCGGATTTCCGCCGGGCGCGGGAATAGCAAACCCGTCAGTTAGCGCTTCTTGACGCAGACCCTTCCGCGCCGCGCCCTTGATCGCGCCGCCCCATTTCGCCTCGATCTCGCGCGCCTCGTCTGCGTGAGCGCCGAGGTCGGCGGGTAGCTGTCCTTCCAGTCGAACGGCCGCACCGCCTCGATGATCGCCTTGGAATGCGAGGTGATGCCGGCGCGCTTGGCCTCCTCCGGGATGCGCGGATCGAGCGCCGAGGTCCAGGCGTTGCGCACGATGTCGATCTGCTCGGCCGGCTCGCAGCGCGTGGTGATGGCCCACATCACGTCGGCGAGGTTGGACGGATCGACGTCGTCGTCCACCACCACGACCAGCCGGCCCATGTAGCTGTTGGCGGCGGCGATCAGCGCCGCGCGCTTGGCGTGGCCGGCGTAGCGCTGCCGGATCGCGACCACGGTCATCAGTTGCGCGACGTGCTGCCAGACGCCGACCACGTCGGTGACGCCGGCCGTTTCCAGATTGCTCCAGATCGAGGCGGCGCGGAACGGCAGGCCGAAGTGGAAGCGCGGCGGCTTCATCGGCGGCGAGCCGAGCAGGATCGGATTGTCGCGGTGATGGATCGCCTTCACCTCCATCACCGGGCAGGGCCGCGCTCGGCGGCGTAATAGCCGGTGAACTCGCCGAACGGGCCTTCCGGCAGCGTGAGCTTCTTCGTCGGCAGCAGCTCGCCCTCCAGGATGATCTCGGCCTGCGCGGGCAGCGGCAGCCCGGTGACCGGGCCGGGCATCACCTCGATCGGCGCGCCTTTGATCGCGCCGGCGAAGTCGTACTCGGACTGGCCGTCGGGCAGATATTCGAAGCCGGCGATGAACAGCGCCGGGTCCTGGCCGTTCACCACCGCGACCGGGCAGGACTTGCCCTTGTCCCAGTATTTCTTGGCGATGATCGCGCCGTGGCGGCCGAGATGGTCGAACTGGATGGTCACGCGGTTCTTGCCGTGCACCTGCACGCGATAGATCGAGGCGTTGATCCAGCCGCCGTCCGGATCGCGCATGATGACGATCGAGCCGGAGCCGATGTACGGCCCGCCGTCCTTGCGGTGCCAGTAGCGGCGCCGGCAGCCTGGCCATGTCGACCTTCTTGCCGGTGAACGAATTTTCCATGAACGCGGCGCTCTTCACCTCGACCGGCTTCTGCGGCTTCAAGGTCTGCCGCCGCTTCATCCAGGCCTTCAGCGCGTCGAGCGGCTTGAGCGCCGGATCGATGCCGAGCGCCAGCGCGGCGCGCTGCGGCGTGGTGGTGGCGTTGGTGAAGACGCGAAAGCCCGGCGGCAATCCCTTGATGCGGTCGAACAGCAGCGCCGGGCACTCCGGCGTGCCGGCCGCGACCTCGGTGATGCCGCCGAGCTCGTATTTCTGGTCGGCGCCGTTGATGCGCCGCAGCGCGCCAAGCTCGTCCACCTGCTTGATGAAGCCGCGCAAATCCTTGTAGATCACGAGCCCGCCCCGCATTGCCGACGGTCGAGCTTAGCCACGGAGTCCCGCATGCGCTACATCGATGCCTTCAATCATTTCAATCCGAAGCGCTATTTCGACGCGCTGCTGGAATCGCCGGCGGGGCAGAAGGACATCGGCAAGCGGGTGCGCGGCATTCCCGCGCTCTACGATCTCGATCTGCGGCTCAAGGTGGTCGAGCAGTTTCCCGACTACACGCAGGTGCTCTCGCTCGGCCTGCCGATGATCGACCGGCTGTGGGGGCCGGACAAGACGCCGGAGATGGCGAAGCTCGCCAACGACGGGCTCGCCGAGGTCGTCGCCAAGAATCCCGAAGCACTTCGCCGGCTATTCCGCGGTGGTGCCGATGAACGCGCCGGAGGCCGCGGCGAAGGAGGCCGAGCGCGCGCTGAAGAACGGCGCCAACGCCATCCAGCTCGGCACCAACGTCAACGGCCAGGCCGATCGACGGCAAGGAGTTCTGGCCGCTCTACGAGGTGATCGAGAAATCCGGCAGGCCGATCCTGCTGCATCCCGCGCGCGCCGCGAGATGCCGGACTACGTCGGCGAGACGAAATCGAAATACGAGATCTGCAGCGTGCTCGGCTGGCCCTACGAGACCGGCGTGACGCTGTCGCGCTTCATCTTCTCCAAGATCATGGACACCTATCCCGAATCTGAAGATCGTCTCGCACCATCTCGGCGGCGTCATTCCCGTATCTCGAAGGCCGCGTCGCCCACTCGTTCGACCAGATGGGCGCGCGCACCTCCGACGAGGACTACGAGGCGCTGCGCAAGAGCCTGAAGAAGCGGCCGTTCGACTATTTCAAGGATTTCTACGCCGACACCGCGATCGAAGGCGCGCGCGCGCCGATGGTCTGCGGCATCGATTTCTTCGGCGCCGACCACGTGCTGTTCGCGTCGGACTGCCCGTTCGACAAGGAGAAGGGGCCGGGCTACATCCGCTCGACCATCGCGGTGCTGGAATCGATCGAGCTGGCGCCGGCCGACCGCGAGAAGATCAGCTTCCGCAACGCGCAGAAGATGTTCGGGCTTAAATGAAAGCGCTAGCGCGCCGGCTTCTTGCGCGGCTTCGTCGCCAGGCCGGATGTTGCGCCAGGGGTCGTAGGCTTCGCTGGTCGTTGCCGCTGGGTGTTCTTCACCGCGTCCCGATAGGCCTTCTCGACTCTCGGCCTCTTGCTTGCGCTGTTCTTCTCGGTGTAGCGGGTGCTGGTCACGCTCCTGGCCGCCGCCCATGCCGAACTGGGCGTAGGCCGGCACCGTCCACAGGGCGATCGCCGCTGCAATGGCGAGACGTCTCATAGGCAAGTCCCCTCCAATCCCAGCGTTTCTTGCCGCCGACTGTGCCCAATATATGGCAGCGGCGCCGGTGCGGCCAAGACCCCTAGTCCGAGGACCTTCGCATCAATGCGCCACCAGGTTTCGCAGGTCCTTGAGCCGCCCCTCCACGAAGGCCCGCAGGTTTGGCTCGACGATCGTTAACGTCTGCTCAACGAACGTATCGCTGCGGCCGCCGATGTTGGGGGTGATGATCACGTTCGGCATGCGCCAGAGCGGATTGTCCGGCGGCAGCGGCTGCTTGGAGAAGACGTCGAGCGCGGCGCCGGCGATCTTGCCGGCCTGAAGCAGCTCGATCAGCGCCGCCTCGTCGAGCACGCCGCCGCGGGCGAGGTTGATCAGGAACGCCGTCGGCTTCATCGCGGCGAGCACCTCGCGGTTGACCAGATGGTGGGTCTGCTGGCGAATAGGGCACCAGCAGCACCAGGAAATCCGCCCGCGCCGCGGCCTGCGCGAGCCGCTCGCGCGGATGCACCTCGTCGAAGTGCGGCGCCTCGGCGCGGCCGCTGCTCACGCCGATCGTCGTCATGCCGAACAGCTTGCAGCGCTCGGCGAGATGCTCGGCCAGGATGCCGAGCCCGACGATGACCGCGGTCTTGCCCTCGCAGGATCGGCTGGTTCCACTGCTCCCATTTCGCCTCGGCCTGGTTGCGCTGCATTTTCCGGAAATTGCGGTTGCAGCGCGATCATGTTGAGGAACGCAAGCTCGCTCATCTGCGGGCCGTGGATGCCGCGCGTCGAGGTGAGCAGCACGTGCGGCGGCAGCACGCCCGGCGCGGTGAGCGTTTCGGTGCCGGTGGTCAGCGCCTGGATCCATTTCAGCTTGGGCGCTGCCTTGATCAGGTCGGTCGGGATGTGATGGCCGAGCCCGATGATGACGTCGAGATCGGCCGCCACCGCCTTGGCGTCGGCGGCGTGCTCGAAGGCGTGGAAGGTGACGTCCGGAAAGCTTCGGCTGCAGCGGCGCGCAGGTATTGTTGCGCGTCGTGGTGGAGAATGAGAACCTGGCCGGCATGAAGGCTCCTGATGGCAGAGCCGTCAGCATAGCCAAGCTGCGCCAGCTGGAGAAGCGCAATGACCACCGAGCGAGTAGCCACCCGCGTGTCCGGCGCCGAGATGACGCGCCGCTGGGACGCTGCGCGCAGGCTGATGCGCGAGCGCGGCATTTCGGCGCTGATCGCCTATGGCACCGAGGACTGGCTCGGCGGCCACGCCCGCTGGTTCACCGACGTGCCGACCCACAACGGCTACGGCCGCACCGTGGTGTTCCACGCCGACGGCCTGATGGACGTGATCGAGCAGGGCCCGTTCGGCGCGCGCCGCAGCGATGGACGGCGACGAATATCACCGCGGCGTCGGCGAGATGATCTACACCTCGTTCTTCTCCTCGGTGGACTACACCACGCGCTATCAGGGCGAGATCGTCCGCGACATCGTCAAGAAGCGCGGCTACCGGACCATCGGCTTCGTGGTGCCCGGCACCATGCCGCACGGCCTGATGTCGGCGGTGCTCGACGGCTTCGAGGGCCTCAAGGTCATCGACATCACGCCGCAGATCGACCGGCTGATCGCGCTCAAGAGCGAGGAGGAATTGGAGCTGCTGCGGCGCTGCGCCGAGATGCAGGACGCGATCTTCGACAAGGTGATCAAGACCATCAAGCCGGGCATGCGCGACGTCGACGTCACCGCGATGGCCTACGCCGAAGGCTGGGTGCGCGGCTCCTCGCAGGGCATCTACCTCGGCGGCTCGGCGCCGCTCGGCAAGCCGTCGTTCCTGGTCGGCCGGCATTTCCAGGACCGCACCCTGCAAAAGGGCGACAACCTGAGCTTCCTGGTCGAGGTGAACGGGCCGGGCGGCTATTTCACCGAGGTCGGCCGCACCATCGTGCTCGGCAAGGCGTCGCAGCAATTGCTCGACAATTTCGCCGCCGCCAAGGAGGCGCAGGATTATTCGGTGTCGCTGCTCAAGCCCGGCATTCCGTGCCGCGAGCTTGCCAAGGCGCACGACGACTTCATGGTGAAGCGCGGCCTGCCGAAGGAGTTGCGGCTCTACGCCCACGGCCAGGGCTACGACATGGTGGAGCGGCCGCTGGTGCGCGCCGACGAGCCGATGGCGATCGAGCAGGGCATGTGCCTTGCGGTGCATCCGAACTACGCGCTGGACGATCTGTTCATGATCGTCTGCGACAACTACATCGTCGGCGCGAACGGCAGCGAGCGTATCCACAAGACCGAGCGCAAGGTGTTCGAGGTGTATTGACGGAAAACTACTCCCGCCGCCCGATCCAGTCCGCGATCAGGGCGCCGTGCTCCGCCACGTAGTGGCGGAACCAGACCGTGTAGGCGTCCGGCCGCGTGCGGATGTCGGCCTTGAGATCGTGAAGCGCGATCCATTTCCAGTCGCCGACCTCGGCCGGGTCGGGCACGACCGGGCCGTCGTGGGTGCCGCCGAACACGTGGACGACCTCGTCCTCGATCAGCCCGCCGGGCACCTCGGCGCGGTAGGAAAACCGGAACAGCGGCTTGAGCGGGCAGGTGACGCCCATCTCCTCGCGCAGCCGCCGCCTCGCGGCGTCGGCGACGCTCTCGCCGGGATGCGGATGGCTGCAGCAGGCGTTGGTCCACAGCCCGCCGGAGTGGTATTTCGCCGGGCTGCGCCGCTGCAGCAGGAATTCGCCGGCAGAGTTGTGGACCAGCGCCGAGATGGCGCGATGCTTGAGCCCGCGGCGGTGGGCGTCGAGCTTGCCGGCGGTGCCGACCTGCTACGTCGTCGGCGTCGACCAGGACGACGGGATCGTTGTCGGTCGAGCTCATGGCTTCCCGCCGAACAGCCGCTTGATGGAATTCCAGATCACGCTCGCCAGCAGCGAGAAGGCGGAGATCGGCTTGGCTGCGGCAGCCGCGTCCGTATCTGCCGCAGGGTTGCGCGAGTTGCTTTTTCAGCGCGTTGGCGAACTGGTTCATGATCGCCGAGGCCGTGGCCTGGATCATGCCGACGCCGCGGCCGTACTGCGCGACCGCGCCCGACAGCGTGAGGTCGGTGTGCACCAGCACCTTGGAGCCGGTGCCGGCCGGCTCCAGGCGGAACGTGGACTTGGCCTGCGCCGAGCCGCGGCCCTTGGCGTCGGTGCCTTGCGCGCGCACCCGCGCACTGTAGTTGGCGTTGTCGATCTCCTCGAACGTCACCACGCCGGCGAAGGTCAGCGCCACCGGGCCGAGCCGCACCGAGATGTTGCCCTTGTAGTTCTTGTCGTCGATCACTTCGGTGAGCTGCGCGCCCGGCATGCAGGGCGCGATGCCGCGCATGTCCATCAGCACCGGCCAGGCTTGCGCCGGCGGCAGCGGCACCTCGAACGAATTGTCGAATTCCATACTCTACTCCGCCGCTTCGGCGACGCCGCCATGGGCCTTCGACCAGCCGGCCGGGTCGTGCAGGAATTTCTCGATCTCGTCGAGCTTGATCGGATCGAACTGGCCGCAGGTCTTGGCGAACTCCAGCACGTCCCACCAGGTGCACAGGTGATGCAGCTTGATGCCGAGGTCGCCGAGGATCTTCGTCGCTCTCGGGATAGATGCCGTAGAAGAACACCACGAAGATGTGCTCGACGATGGCGCCCGCCTCGCGCAGCGCATTGCAGAAGTTGACCTTGCTGCGGCCGTCGGTGGTGAGGTCCTCGACCAGCAGGACGCGCTGGCCGGGCTCCAGGTGGCCCTCGATCTGCGCGTTGCGGCCGAAGCCCTTCGGCTTCTTGCGCACATACTGCATCGGCAGCTCGAGCCGGTCCGCCATCCAGGCGGCGAACGGGATGCCCGCGGTCTCGCCGCCCACCACGGTGTCGAACTGCTCGAAGCCGGCGTCGCGGAACACGGTGGCCGCGCCGAAGTCGATCAGCGTCTTGCGCACGCGCGGGAACGAGATCAGCCGGCGGCAGTCGGTGTAGACCGGGCTTGCCCAGCCCGAGGTGAAGATGAAGGGCTTGTCGTCCATGAAGCGGACAGCCTCGACCTCCAGCAGCATCTTTGCCGTGAGCTCGGCCATCACCTTTTTGTCGGTAAATCCGAGGCCGCGTCGTCATGTTGTCCTCTCGCCCATTCGACTAAGCGCGCGCGCCCGCGCCGTCAAATGCGGAATTCCTCGCCGCGCTTGCGGCCCTGAAACACGCTGACAAACAGCTCGTCCGGCGTCCATCGGCGCCTGGTCAGGCCCTGCTCGTGGGAATAGCCCGCGACAGTCTCCAGCGTATGGCGGTTCTTGTCGGTCAGTCCATATTCCCAGGGGTCTGACCCCAGGATTTCCTGCTGCTCCTCCCAGGCCTCGCGGTACCAGGCGAGCGGCACGACCCGCGGATTGTGCATCCGCCGCATGCCGATCGCCTTGGCCTTCTGGAATGCCTGGAACATGTTGATCGGCACCCAGGGATGGCGGTCCACGATCTGCTGCTTGATGCCCATCACGTGCATGATCGGGAAGATGCCGGTCTTCTTGTAGAAGGCGATCTCCTCCGACTTGAAGTCCGGCCAAAGCCGGCCGACCCGCGGATCCCGGTCGACGATCGGCTTGATGATGCTGGAGTGGATCACCGCGTCGAGCTCGCCCTCGGCGAGCATCGTCTCCACCGACCGGTCGTGCGGCAGCCGCGTGAGCTTCAGATCCGGATGCGGCGTGAACTCGATGTCCTCGTCGAGCTCGGCGAACCATTCGATCGACTTGTGCGGCACGCCGTACTCGTGCTCCAGGATGCCGCGCATCCAGTGCCCGGCCGAGACCAGAAACGACTTCACGCCGATCTTGCGGCCGATCAGGTCCTTCGGCTGCTTGATGCCCTTCGTCGTATTGATGAACACGAAGCCGTGGCGGAAGCGACGGTGCAGGAACACCGGCAGCGCGGTGACCGGCACGCCCTGGTCGCGCGCCACGATGTACGAGGAGCCCGATGTCTCCGCCATGTCGAAGTCGCGGTTGCGGATGAAGCGCCAGTGCCGCGTCGTCGAATCCATGTCGGTGAGGATGGTGAGGTCGATGCCGTCCGGCTCGACCTCTCCCTCCTTGAGGGCGCGCACGATCTCGTAGTCGCCGCACGCGAGGGTGAGCGGGATTTTCGTTGGCATGGCCGGCAGTGAAGCCGGAATGGGCCGTAAAATCCAGTCAGGATGTGGATTCTGGACCGTCATTCCGGGCGCTCGCGTAAGCGAGCGAGCCCGGAAGTGCAGACACACATTGGAATTGGCCTCTGGATTCCGAGTTCACGCGCCATAGCGCGTCGAAGCCGCGCGTTAGCGCGCTTATGGGCGCGCCCCGGAATGACTGACGCTACACCGCCACCTTGCCGAGGAACGTCTCCGACCTCGCCGCGCAGGTTGGCGACCGCGCTTTCGACCGACTTGGAGGCGCTGAGCACGGTCTGCGCGGAGGCCCGCGTCGCGGTCGCGGCGCCGGCCACCTCGCCAAGCGCTGAGACCGCCAGCACGGTGCCCTGCGCCGCGCTGGTCACGTTGTGCGAAATCTCGCTGGTCGCGGCGTTCTGCTGCTCGACCGCGGAGGCGACCGCGGAGGTGTATTGGCTGATCTCGCGCATGCGCCCGGCGATGCTGCCGATCGCCTCGACCGCGCCGGCAGTCGAGCCCTGCACCGCCTGGATCTGGGCGGCGATCTCCTCGGTCGCCTTGGCGGTCTGCACCGCGAGCGACTTCACCTCGGAGGCGACCACCGCGAAGCCGCGCCCGGATTCGCCGGCGCGCGCCGCCTCGATCGTGGCGTTGAGCGCGAGCAGGTTGGTCTGTTCCGCGATGTCGCGAATGAGCTTGACCACGTCGCCGATCTTCTGCGCCGCCTCGGCGAGCCCGGTGATCCGGGTGTTGGTGGTTTCGGCCTCGCCGACCGCGGCGCGCACGACTTCGGTGTGCGGGTGAGCTGCGCGCTGATCTCGCCGATCGAGCTCGACAGTTCGCCGGCGGCCGCGGCGGCGGTCTCGACGTTGGTGGAGGCCTCGTTGGAGGCATCGACGGCGCGTCGGACGTGCGTTGCGAGGTCTGGTCGGACGAGCCGAACAGCCCGTTGGCGGTGTCGCGCATGGCGCTGACGCCGTCCGTGACGACGCCCAGCACGCTCTCGACCCGCTCGCGGAACGAGGCGAGCGCGGCCTCGACCGTGGCGCGGCGGGCTTCCTGCTCCTTCATCGCGACACGCTGCCGGTCGGCCTGGCGCCGCTCGGTGATGTCCTCATGGGTCGCCACCCAGCCGCCGGTCTTCGAGCGGCTCCTTGACGATGGCGATGTGCCGGCCCTTGTGCTCGCGCACGCTGGTGACGGTCTTGCCTTCGGCGATACGCGCCAGCAGGTCGGCGATGTATTGCATCGGGATTGCCCGAGAAGGCTCCGAGCTCGATGCGATGCTGAACCATCTCACGAAGCGTGGTTCCCGGCTGCGCCAGCTCGCGGCGTCAGGTCGTACATCTCGACGTAGCGCCGGTTGCACAGGATCAGCTTGCCGGTCGGCGACCACATGCACAGGCCCTGCGCCATGTTGTTCAGCGCGGTGGTGAGCTGGGTGTTGCGGCGGCGCAGGATCGACCACTGCGCGATCGACAGGCTCGCGAACACGGCGATGGCGAGCGCCATGACGATTTGCAGGCCGTGCTGGCTTGCGAAGTCGCTCACGGCTGACAGCATGCCGCCGGCTTTTCAGATGAGTTCCCCGAAGATGACGCGACAAGGTTTCTCGGGGGTTAATGGCTGGCCGGCAAGCGTTAAGAATGCGTTAACGTCGCGCCGCAGGGAAAATCGAGGAGAAGACAATGCGTCCTGTGAAGTCGCTCGCCGTGATCGCCGCCGCGCTCGTCGGCGCGGCCGCTGCAGCCTCCGCGGCGCGGGCGCAGGCCGACTATCCCAACCGGCCGGTGCGGCTGATCGTCGGCTTCCCGCCGGGCTCTTCGGCCGACATCGCCGCGCGCGTGGTCGGCACCCGAATGACGCAGTTGCTCGGCCAGCAGGTCGTGGTCGAGAGCAAGCCGGGCGCCGCGTCGAGCATCGCGGCGGCCGAGGTCGCCCGCGCCGAGAAGGACGGCTACACGCTGTTCATGCTGTCGTCGGCCAATGTCATCA
The DNA here is from genome assembly GCA_963711955.1 of uncultured Alphaproteobacteria bacterium. Classification (GTDB taxonomy): domain Bacteria; phylum Pseudomonadota; class Alphaproteobacteria; order Rhizobiales; family Xanthobacteraceae; genus Z2-YC6860. The sequence goes on from CAVQGC010000024.1 coordinate 18,741, forward strand.
ACGAGCAGATCAATCCCAAGCTGACCTTCAACATCGCGAGGGATTTTGCGCCGGTCGCGCTGGTCAACACGACCGCGATCATCCTGGCGGTGCATCCCGTCGATCGGCGTGAACGATGTGCAAGGGCCTGATCGCGCTCGCCAAGTCGAAGCCCGGCGAGTTGAACTACGCCTCGACCGGCCTCGGCACCGTGCCGCATCTGTCGGGCGAGCTGCTTGGCGCGCGCGCCGGCATCAAGATCGCTGCACGTGCCCTACAAGGGCAGCCCGGAGGCGGCGACCGACCTGCTCGCCGGCCGCGTGTCGATGATGTTCTCGCCGGCGTCGGCCGTGATCGCGCAGGCCAAGGAGGGCAAGCTCAAGCTGCTCGCCACCGGCACCGGCGTGCGTCTCGGCGTCCTGCCCGACCTGCCGACCATGGTGGAAGCTGGCGTTGCCGATTTCGAAACCGCGATCTGGTTCGGCCTGGTGGCGCCGGCCGGCACGCCGCGTCCGGTGATCGACAAGCTCGCCAAGGCGGTCAACGAGGCCACCGCCGCGCCGGAGGTCGCCAAGGCGTGGGAGCCGCAGGGCATCCTGCCGCTCAAGGGCGGCCCCGACGATCTGGCGCGCTACATCGCGAGCGAGACCAGGCGCTGGGGCGAGGCGGCCGCGGCGGCGGGGCTGAAGAAGTAGCGGCGCGATGCAACAATCGAATGACCACAGCAGCGGAGGCGTTCGACGTTGTCATCCTTGGGGCCGGCGCAGCGGGGCTCATGTGTGCGCTGACGGCGGGCCAGCGGGGCAGCAAGGTCCTGCTGCTGGATCATGCCGACCGGGTTGGCGCCAAGATCCTGATCTCAGGCGGCGGACGCTGTAATTTCACCAATCTCCACAGCACGCCGGATCGTTTTCTATCCGGCAACGCGGACTTCTGCCGATCGGCGCTAGGCCGCTACACGCAGACTGACTTCATCTCGCTGGTTGAGCGCCATTCCATCCCCTATCACGAGAAAACACTCGGCCAATTGTTCTGCGATGGCTCGGCGCGCGAGATCGTCGCCATGCTGCTTGCCGAATGCGCGCAGGGCGGTGTCGATGTGAGGGTCGGCTACACCGTCACGGATATTTCCCGCGCCGATTGCTTCCGTTTAGAGACGAGCCGCGGCTGCTTCACCGCCACGGCGCTCGTGCTGGCGACCGGCGGCCTTTCGATTCCGAAAATGGGGGCGACCGGTTTTGCCTATGACGTTGCCCGTCGCTTCGGCTTGGGCGTGACCGAGCATTGGCCCGGGCTGGTGCCATTGAAGGCCACGCCCGAGACACTGGGATTCGAGCAACTTCTCGCCGGCGTTTCCTTGGAGGCGATCGTGTCCTGCGCGGGACAGAGCTTCCGTGAAAACATTCTGTTCACGCACCGCGGCCTCTCCGGCCCGGCTATTCTTCAAATCTCATCGTACTGGCGGCAGGGCGATACCATCTCTCTCGACCTGGCGCCGGCGCACGATGCGGCGGCGTTTCTGCTGGAGCGCAAGCGCTCCCGCCCCAAGGCCGAAGCAAGGACCATACTCGCGGAGATGCTGCCCGGGCGCCTCGCCCAGGCGCTCGCCGAGGCCTGTTTGCCGCATGGCCCGATCGCCAATGTTCCGGACCGCACGCTCGCGGACTTCGCGGCTCGTCTCAAGCGCTGGGAGGTCCGGCCATCAGGCTCGGAGGGTTGGCCCAAAGCCGAGGTGACGGTCGGGGGGATCGATACCCAAGGCCTGTCATCCAAGACGATGGAAGCGCGGCAACGTCCCCGGTCTTTACGCCATCGGTGAAGCGCTCGACGTCACCGGCTGGCTGGGCGGCTACAATTTTCAGTGGGCATGGTCCAGCGGCTGGTGTGCGGGGCAGGCTGTTTCGTCGCGTACTAGTTGATCTGCACGCCCGACGCCTTCACCAGCGTGCCGTTGACGTCGATTTCCTTCTTCACGAAGGCGCCGAACTGCGACGGGCTCATCGGCAGCGGATCGCCGCCGATGCCCTTGAGCTTTTCCTTCACCGCCGGGATCCTCCAGCGCCTTGCGTGTCTCGGCGTTGAGCTTGTCGACGATGGCCTGCGGCGTCCCGGCGGGCGCCCAGAAGCCGACCCAGAAATCGTATTCGGAGTTCGGGAAGCCGGCCTCGACCGTGGTCGGCACGTCCGGCAAGCGAGGCCGAGCGCTGCGAGCCCGACACCGCGAGGATCGCGAGCTTGCCGGTCTGCGACCGGGCCGCGCGCCGCCGGCAGCGGAATGAAATAGAAATCGCGTCTCGCCGGTCATCACCGAGGTCACGCCCTCCGGCCCGCCCTTGTAGGGGATGTGCTGCATCTTGCGTGCCGGTGGCGAGGCGGAAGCGCTCGCCGTTGAGATGCGCGGCGCTGCCGGCGCCGGCCGAGGCGTAGTTCATCTTGCCGGGATTGGCCTTGGCGTAGTCGACGAAATCCTTGAGCGTCTTGTATTTGTTGGCCTGCACGATCATCACGTTCGGCAGGCTGACCAGCGCGGTGATCGGCGCGAAGTCCTTGATCGAGTCGTAGCCCGGCTTGGAATAGGTGGTGGCCACCACCGCGAACGAGGTGGACTGGATCAGCAGCGTGTAGCCGTCGGGATCGGCCTTGGCGACCGAGCCGATGCCGATGGTGCCGCCGCCGCCGAGCCGGTTCTCGATGATGATCGGCTGCCCGAGCTGGTCGCGAGACCTGGTCCATGACGGTGCGCGCGACGATGTCGGTGCCGCTGCCGGCCGAGAACGGCACCACGACGCGGATCGTCTTGTTCGGATAGCCTGGGCGAAGCGGCGCTCGTGCCGAGCAGGCAGAATCCGAGCGTCAAAAGCCAGCGTCGCATTTGTTCCTCCGTGCGTTTTGTTTTTCTACCCGGGCCGATCACTCCACCCTGATGTTCGCCGCCTTCGCGATCTGCCGAGTTGTTCTCGATCTCTTTCTTCACGATGGCGTCGAACTGCGCCGAGGTGACCGGGAACGGATCGGCGCCGAGGTTCTTCAGCTTGTCGCGCACCGCCGGCGAGTCCAGCGCCTTCTTGACCTCGGCGTAGAGCTTCTCCTTGATCGGCGCCGGCGTCTTCACCGGCAGGAACACGCCGGCCCAGAAGTTGTATTCCGACTGCGGATAGCCGGCCTGCGCGACGGTCGGCAGGTCCGGCAGCGCCGAGGCGCGCGAGGCGTTGCTCACCGCCAGCGCCTGCAGCTTGCCGTCCTTCATCAGCGGCAGCGCGTTGACCAGCGGCGAGAAGTAGAAGTCGGAGCGGCCGGCGATCACCTCGGTCATCGCCTCCGGCGCGCCCTTGAACGGCAGGTGCACCGCCTCGAAGCTCGCCGGCGCGCTTGAACAGCTCGCCGTTGAGGTGCGACGAGTTGCCGGCGCCGGCCGACGAGTAGTTCGCCTTGCCCGGATTGGCCTTGGCCCAGTTCACGAAGTCGCTGAGCTGCTTGTAGCCCTTCTTCGGGTTGAACAGGATCACCACCGGCATGTTGCCGAGCGGGATGATGGCGGAAAGATCGTTGGCGGTGTCGAGCGGCATGGTGGCGCGCACCGCGGGCGACACGGTGTGCGTCGAGGAATTGGCGAGGATGGTGTAGCCGTCGGGATCGGCCTTGGCGACCGCGTTCATGCCGATCGAGTTGCCGGCGCCGGGCCGGTTCTCGATCACGATCGGTCTGGCCGACCTGCTTCGACACCTCGTCGAACACGATGCGCGCCATCACGTCGGTCGCGCTGCCGGCGGTGAGCGGCACCACCACCTTGATCGGCTTGGTCGGCCAGGCTTGCGCGAAGCTTGTGCCAATGCCGCGAGAGTGTACGCAATGCGCCGCATCGTAAGCGCGGCAATCGGCAACGGCGGTCAACAACAGGCGGCGCATTTCATTTCCTCACTCGCGAAGCGCACTCGATGTGCGATGCGACACCGTGTCAGCGGCGGGCGTTCGAGCCCGCCGCAACGTCAGCGCGGAACGCGCGCGTCGAGAAGAGGCGCGATCACGCCATCTTGTTGGTCAGCGTGCCGACGTTCTCGACCCAGACCTTGGTGACGTCGCCGGCTTTGAGGAACTCGCGCCGCGCCGCGCCGACGCCGGCCGGCGTGCCGGTCAGGATGATGTCGCCGGGATGCAGCGTGATGCGCGAGGACAATTGCTCGATCTGCTCGGCGAGCGTGAAGATCATGTCGCGAGGTGTTGGAATCCTGCTTGATGACGTCGTTGACCCACAGCTTGATGCCGAGCTTCTGCGGGATCCTTGATGTCGCTCGCCGGAATGATGCCGGGGCCGATCGGGCAGGCGTCGTCGAAGCATTTCTGGCCGACCCAGTCCCACTTGAACGGCGAGGAATCCGGCAGCTGGTTGCGCTTGCCGAGGTCGCGCGCCGACAGTTCGTTCGCCACCGTGTAGCCGGCCACGTAGTCGAGCGCCTTGGCGAGCGGCACGTTCTTGGCGGTCTTGCCGATCACGGCGCCGAGCTCGGCCTCCCAGTCGATCGCGTTCGAGGACTTCGGCAGCTTCACCGTCGCCTTGTCGCCGGTCACCGTGCGCGACGCCTTGATGAAGTGCCACGGCTTGAGGCCGACCTCATGCGGATCGGGCGCCGGCGGGATGTTCTGCAGCTTCGCCATCTCCATCATGTGGTCGGTGTAGTTGGCGCCGGCGCAATAGATCGCCGACGGCCACAGCACCGGCGCAAGCAGCTTGGCGCGTGCGAGCGGCTTGCTCTTGAGCTTGCTCTTCCCGGCGGCGGCCGCGGCTTTCTTCAGCACGCCCTTCGCTGACGGCCAGTCGTTGAGGATCGCCAGCACGCTGGCAGTAGCCCGCCTTGCGGGTCAGCGCTGCGGCGTCGAACAGCTTGTCGCCGACCGCGATGCCGGCGCGCGGGCCTTTGTCGGATTGATAGGTGACGAGCATGTAGCTGGGCATGGCAGATTCACTCCTCGCGTGGAAATGGCGTGGCGGCGGGGAGGGGAGCCTGACACAGAGATCGTGGCGATGACAACGCCGCGCTGCTTCCGAACGCTAGCGACTAGCCGAGCGCGGCGCGAGCCTTCCTGGCCGCCAGGCCGATCGGCGCGCCGGTCATTTCCGCATAGTCCGCGATCGGCAGCGGGCGGCCGATCAGGTAGCCCTGCACCTCGTCGCATTGCTCCTTGGCCAGGAACGCGAGCTGTTCCTCGGTCTCCACGCCCTCGGCGAGCACCGGCAGGTTGAGACCGCGCGCCAGGCCGATCACCGCGCGGACGATGGTGGCGGACTGCGGATTGGTTTCCAGGTTGGAGATGAAGGCCTGGTCGATCTTGATCTTGTCGAACGGGAACGACTGCAGATAGGACAGCGACGAATAGCCGGTGCCGAAGTCGTCCATGGCGATGCGCACGCCGAGCGCCTTGAGGCGGCGCAGCGATCGACACGGCGCGCGAGAAGTCGCCGATCAGCACGCCTTCGGTGATCTCGAGCTCGAGGCGCGCCGGCGCGAGCCCGGTCTCGAGCAGCACCGTATGCACCAGGGCGGGCAGGTCGCCGTGGCGGAACTGCACCGGCGAAAGGTTGATGCCGATCTGCAGCGGCTTCGGCCCAGGACGCCGCCTCGCGGCAGGCCTCGCGCAGGATCCATTCGCCCATCGGGATGATCAGGCCGCTTTCTTCGGCCAGCGGAATGAAGGTGCCGGGCGAAATCATGCCGCGGGTCGGATGCCGCCAGCGCACCAGGGCCTCGAAGCCGATGATCTCGCCGCCGATCCGGGCCTGCGGCTGGTAGTTCAGTGTCAGCTCGCCGCGTTCGATCGCCGACTGCAGGTCGTGCTGCAGCGCGCGGCGCTCGCGCAGCCGCTCGTCCATCGCCGCCTCGAAGAAGCGGTAGATGCCGCGGCCTTCGGACTTGGCGCGATAGAGCGCGGCGTCGGCGTTGGCGATCAGCGTTGCGGCGTCCTCGCCATCGGCCGGGAAGATCGAGATGCCGATGCTGATTGCGCTGCGAAGCTGGTGGCCGTCGATGTTGAATTCCTCGGCGATGGCCGCGATGATCTGCCGGGCCATCGCCTCCGCTGCCGCCGGCTGTTCGCCGTCGGTCGAGATGATGGTGAACTCATCGCCGCCGAGCCGCGCCACGAACGCGCCGCCGACCGTTTTCTGCAGGCGCCGCGCAATTTCGCAAAGCAGGTCGTCGCCGACGACGTGGCCGAACACGTCGTTGATTTCCTTGAAGCGATCGAGGTCGAGCGACATCAGCGCGAATGAGGTGCCGTCCTTCGCCGCATTCTCGATGGTGGAGTTGAGGCATTCGTTGAAGGCGGCGCGGTTGGGCAGGCCGGTGAGCGGGTCGTGATGCGCCATGTGCGCGATCTGCGCTTCGGCGCGCTTGCGGTTGGTGCGATCCTCGATCACGGTCAGCAGGTACTGGACTTCGCCCTGCTCGTCGCGGATCGGCATCCGCGCCGTGGTGACGATGCGGGGTCCGGCGCCCGGCGTCGTGGTCGGATGCTCGTCGTAGAATTGCGCCTGCGCCGGTGCGCAGCAGGTCGCCGTCGTGCTCGGCGATCAGCTTGGCGGTCTCCGGCGGGAAAACCTCCTCGGACGGTCTTGCCGATCATGCTCTCGCGCTGGCACGCCGAAGTAGGCCTCGCCGGCGCGATTGACCAGGACGTAGCGCAGCGTCTTGGCGTCCTTCACGACAATGGTCGCCGGCACGTTCTCGATCACGGTGGTGGCGAACACCTGGCTGCGGTCGCGCTCCTGCTCGGCGCGGCGGCGCTCGGTGATGTCCTCGTGGGTCACCACCCAGCCGTTGCCGTCTGGCGTCGGCTGGCTGATCACCGAGATGATCCGCTGGTCGGGCAGTTCCATCTCCGTGTGAGTGGGCTCGCGTCTTCCGCATCGAAGCCATTAGTTCGGCGACGTAAGCGCTCCGGATCGACCGCAAAGAACGTGCCCTTGGCCATGCGCGCATGGACCAGGTCCTGCATGGTGGCCGCCCGGCTTCACGTCGTCCGGCGACAGGCCGTAGATCTGCATGTAGCGCTCGTTGCAGACCACCAGGCGGCCCGCCGCATCGAACATGTTGAGGCCCTGCGACATGTTGTTGAGCGCGGTGTCGAGCTGGATTTTCTGCTCGTTGAGCTGCTCCTCGGCGCGCCGCTGCTCGGTGATGTCCTCGAGCGTGGAGACCCAGCCGCCGGTCGGCATCGGCTGCACCACGATGCGATGGATGCGGCCGCTGCGAACCTGCGTGATCTTGGTGATCGTCTTGCCCTCGCGCACCGATGCGAGCACCGCTGCGGCGAATGGCTCCGGATCGCCGGCGAAATCGCCCTTCGCCTTGCGGTGCTTCAACAGCTCGGCGAACGAGAGGCCGTGCAGGGATTCGCGGCTGACGCCGACGATCTCGGCGTAGCGCGGGTTGAACAGCACGATGCGGCCCTGCGCGTCGAACATGCACAGGCCCTGAGACATGTTGTTGAGCGCCGCGTCGAGCCGCAGCTTCTGCTCGCGCAGCCGCTCCTGTGCGATCCGCCGCTCGGTGATGTCCTCGAGCGTGGTGACCCAGCCGCCTTCGCGCATCGGCTGCACCAGAAGCTGGTGGACCTGGCCGTCGTTGCGCTCGATGGTCTTGCTCTGGGCCTTGCCTTGGCGCATCTGCCAGCGCGTCGTCTCGGCCAGTTCCTGCGGATCGCCGAAGAATTCACCCGCCGCCTTGCGGTGGGCCATGATGTCGGCAAGCGTGCAATTTTTGTTCAGGAATTCGGGTGAAATGTTCAGCATCTCCGCGTAGCGCGGATTGAACAGCACGACCCGGCCTTCGGCATCGAACATGCACAGCCCTTGCGACATGTTCTGGATCGCCACATCGAGCCGGCGCTTCTGCTCACTGGTCTGCTGCTCCGCTTTGCACCGCTCGGTGATGTCCTCGTGGCAGGACACCCATTGCCCGTCGGGCAGCGGGCGGTTGTAGATCGAGATGGTGCGGCCGCCAGGGCCTTCCACCGTGACCGTGAACGTCTCGCCCTTCGCCAGCGTTGCGCGAAGTTCTTCGGTGTATTTTCTTGGGTCGCTCGACCATGTTCCCTTTGCGCGGCGTTTCTCCAGCAGCTCGACCAGCGTGATGCCGGGCTGCAGGTCGCTCACCGAGAGACCGGACATTTGCAGATAGCGATGGTTGCAAAGGATCAGCCGCGCATCGCCGTCGAACATGCACAGGCCCTGCGACATGTTGTTGAGCGCTGCGTCGAGCTGCATTTTCTGGTCGCGCAACGCCTTTTCGGAATTCTGCTGCACCGTGATGTCGTCGTGGGTCGAGACCCAGCGGCCGTCCGGCATCGGGCGGTTGGCGATCGCGTACACCCGCCCGTCGGTCAGTTCGAGCACGAAGTCGACGCCCTTGCGCTCGGCAAGCGCCGCTTTCAGCGGCACCGCATAGTGCTCCGGTGGCTCCTTGAACAGGCCGCGGTCCCGGCGCAACTGCATCAGGTCCCACAGCGTGCGGCCGGGCCGCACGTCGTCTTCGGACAGGCCGTACATCTGCAGATAGCGCTGATTGCAGATGACGATGCGGGCCTCTGCGTCGTACATGCAAAGGCCCTGCGACATGTTCTGCAGCGCGGCGTCGAACTTGAGCTTCTGCTCGCGGATTTCTTCTTCGGCCTTGCGCTGCTCGGTGATGTCCTCGTGGGTCGTCACCCAGCCGCCGCCCGGCATCGGCTGGTTGTGCGCCAGGATGAATCGGTTGTCGCGTGTCTGATGGGTCAGGTGGGTGGAGCGGCCGGTCGCCAGGTCCCGCATCAGGTCCGCGTAGAACCGTTCCGGATCGGTCTCCAGCAGGCCGACCTCGCGGCGGTGCTGCAGCAGTTCCATCAGCGTGCAGCCCGGGCGCACCACCTGGGGCGACAGCTTGTACATTTCGAGGAAGCGCCGGTTCAGCACGACGATGCGCTCCGATGCATCGAACATGCACAGGCCCTGCGTCATGTTGTTGAGCGCGGCGTCGAGGCGGATGTTGCGCTCGCGCAATTTTTGTTCGGAGTCCGCAGCCGGTTGGGAGCCCGCCGTCCGCCCGCGGCGGAGCAGGCCGAAAGCGGCGGCGCACGCCGCCACGCACGCACCGCCGCCAAGGATGACGAGCGCCCAATCTTGGGCAGTCGCGAGGTCAGAAAAAACGCCGAACATCGAGCGGCCAATCGGTCGTTGCAGGCGACCAAATTGCCGTTAAGTCGTTTATTTCACGTTAGAATTGCCTGTGGAACTTGATTCGAGCCGCGCCTATGTCGGCCGTGGATGAAATCCAGCCGGAATTCGCCAAGTTCTTCAACGGGATCGGGGTCTGTGGCGTTTACTTCGCGCCAACCACGCGCACCGGTTTCTTGTCCAGCCAGCCGCGGATATCCCGACAATATCTGGGTAATAGCGCTGGTAGTTCTGCTGGCTGGCATAGCCCAGGTGCGGGGTGATCACCACGTTGTCCATCTTGCGGTACGGGTGGTCGAGCGGCAGCGGCTCGACGTCGAACACGTCGAGGCCCGCGCCCGCGATGCTCTTGTTGCGCAGCGCTGTGATCAGCGCCCCTTCGTCGATGATCGGCCCGCGCGACGTGTTGATGACATAGGCCGTCTTTTTCATCAGGCCCAATTCTTTTGCAGTGACGAGGCCGCGGGTGCGGTCGCTGAGCTGAAGGTGGACCGTGACGAAATCCGCCTGGCGGAACAGATCGTCCTTCGAGACGTATTCAACGCCGGCCTCCTTGCACTTCTCTGGCGTGAGGTTCTGGCTCCAGGCGATCGTCTTCATGCCGAATGCTTTGGCGACGCCGGCGGCGCGGGTGCCGAGCTTGCCGAGGCCGAGGATGCCGAGCGTCTGGCCCTCGATGTCGGCGCCGATCGTCATCTGCCAGAGCTCGCCGGATTTCATCCGCGCGTTCTCCCAGCCGATGCGGCGGGTCAGTTCGAGGATCAGGCCGAACGTGATGCCGGTGGTCGGGTTGCCGAAGCTCGTCGTGCCGCACACCAGGATGTTGCGCTCGGCGCAGGCCGCGGCGTCGATCGAGCGTTGGCCATGCCGGTGGTGATCAGCAGCTTCAGCTTGGGCAGCGCCTCGATCACCTTGCGCGGGAACGCGGTGCGCTCGCGCATCATCACCACGATGTCGAAGTCCTTGACGTCGCGGATGGTGTCCTCGTCGGTGCGCCGCACCGGCTCGTTGAACACCTTGAACTCGACCTCGGGAACCTTCGAATAGTCGGCGAGACTGAGCGCCACATTCTGATAGTCGTCGAGGATCGCGCAGCGATACGCAGCCATGGAAACGCCCCTTCACACAAAACGTCCCGGTCCGCCGGGCCGGGAAACGATGCACATAATCGACGAATAGAAACAAGGGTGGCCGCTATCCCCCGAACATCGCCTCGGGCAGTCCGCGCACGCCCGCATTCAAGCGCCAGCAGTCCGCCGCTGCACGGCTCGGCCTTGCGCTGCTCCGCCGAATGCCGGTGCGTCGAGCTCACCACATAAAGCGTGTCGAGCGTGTCGCCGCCGAAGCAGCAGCAGGTCGGGCTCGTCACCGGCAGTTCGACGGTGCGATCGACGCGGCCGTCCGGCGCGTAGCGCGTCAGGCGTTTGCCGGCGAACTCGGCATTCCAGAGAAAGCCCTCGGCGTCGACGCAGGAGCCGTCCGGCAGGCCGTTGCGCGCCGTGAGATCCGCGAACACGCGCTGGTTCGAGATCGTGCCGGCCGCGATGTCGAAATCGAACGCCCAGATCGTGTGCCGCGGCGTATCGGCGAAATACATGGTGCGGTCGTCCGGCGAGAACGCGGTCGAGTTCGGCACGCTGATGCCGTCGAGAAATTTCCGCGACGAGCGGTCGGCGCCGAGCCGGTAGAGGTTGCCGCGTCGGCCCGCGGATGTCACAGTCCATGGTGCCGAGCCAGAACCGGCCGCGCCGGTCGACGCGGCCGTCGTTGTAGCGGTTGGTCGCCGGCTCCGGCTCCGGGTGGAACATGAAGTCGAGCCTGCCGCTCTCCGGATCGAACGCGTGCAGCCCGTTGTCCATCGCCAGCACAAAGCCGCCGGCGGCGCGCAGCGCCGCGCAGCCGCAGTTCGGCCCCGGCAGCGGATAGACCTGGTGCGCGCCGCTCGCGGGGTCGAACGATTGCAGGCAGGGCTTGAGGATGTCGAGCCACCAGACCTTGCGGGTGCGCGGGCACCAGATCACCGACTCGCCAAGCGAGTCCTGCGATTGCACCACGCAGGCAATGTCGGTCATCCCCTTTCAATCCACCTTGGCTCCCGAGGCTTTGACAACCTCCGCCCACTTCTTCCGTTCCTCGGCGACGAACGCGGCGAACTCGGCGGGGCTCATCGGCGCGGGCACGGCGCCGACCTCGAAGAATTTGGCCTTCACGTCGGCCGTACCCAGGAACGCGCGGACGTCGGCGTTGAGCTTCGCCGCGATCGATCCCGGCACGCCCGAATGCAGGAACACGCCGTGCCACGCCGACGCCTCGAAGTCCGGGATGGTGGCGGCGATGGTGGGAATCTCCGGCGCGCTCGGCGACGGCTGCAGCGTGCTCATGCCGATCGGGCGCACGGTGCCGGCCTTCACCTGCGGCAGCACCAGCGTGATGTTGTCGAGAGCAACCCCGATATGGCCTCCGATCAGCGCGTTCATAATTTCATTTGAAGCGCGGTAAGGCACGTGGGTCATCTTGGTGCCGGTCCGGGTCAGGAAGAATTCGGTGCCGAGATGCTGCGAACTGCCGATGCCGGAGGAACCGTAGGACAGCTTGTCCGGGTTCGCCTTCAGATAGGCAATCAGGTCGGGCACCGACTTCACCGGCAGGCTGTTGCTCACGACCAGGAGGTTGGGCACCCGCGCGATCAGCGTGACCGGCTGGAAATCCTTCACGGTGTCGTGCGGCAGCTTGCTGTAGAGCGACGGGTTGATGCCGAACGGTCCGGTGGTGCCGATCAGGATGGTGTAGCCGTCCGCTGGCGCGCGCGACGCGGCGGTGGTGCCGATATTGCCGGCGGCGCCGGCGCGGTTCTCGACCACGAACGGCTTGCCGTATTTCGCCTGCATGTGCGAGGCGAGCATCCGGCCGAACAGGTCGGTGGTGCCGCCCGCGGCGAACGGCACGATGATGGTGACCTGGCGCTGCGGCCAGCTTTCGTCGGCTTTCGCCAAGCCATTTGCCATGCCGGTGACGGCGGCAAACACAGCCAGCATTGTTGCCAAAATCCGCATCGCATTCCTCCCGTGCTCTGAAGGCGCCACGATTATTTTCGGTATGATCTGCCCGCGCGCCTCTGGCTGCAATCTAGCAGAGCAGGGTGGCACTCTTCCAAACCTTGATTCCAGGACTTGCAGGTACGGCGGCGTGCCCGATTTCACCCTGGGCGTCATGTCCGATTGGTCTTGGACCTCGATTTGATCGCATAGACGACGCCGAATGCCAGAGCACCCAGAGTCACGACGTTCCCCAGAGCGCCGAAACCTTGGCCCTCCGCCACCAGCCCGAAAACAACCACGCCGATTACGCCGAGAACTATGCCGACGACCTTCCACGGGCTTGGTAGCCCCATGTAAGACTGGTAGGCGCAGAAGGTTACGAGCCCCAATATGGGAAAAAAGAAAACAAGATCGACGCGAATGTTGCAATCCGCACCACATGATGTCGCCACCAGATGCTCGTAGACGGCGTAGAGCACCCATAGGATGCCCGACACGATCACGGCCGGACGCGGTCGCTGCGCTGCCGCCACCAGGTGGATCACAGCCATCATTGCGGCGGCGAACGTGAATATGGGCATCGTGCTTCTCCCAATTGCTCCTTCGTCCATATCGTCCGTTGGGTCCGAGGGATGTGCCCTCCGAACGGCACGCTAGCATGGCATGCGCGTTCGCTTCCCCTTTACTGGACGTGTCGCTGATGGGCACTTGGCTGACGCGCGTGTCTCCGTAGGTCCGTGTTTGGCGCGAAAGCTATCGACTTCATTGTTATGGAAGTCGGACTAGTTCGACAGCAAATCCGACAGGCTCTTGGTGTTCTTGCGCCGCGAGCGCAACAGGAGACGGCGGCGGCGCGAGGGGCGGGGCGGCCATACGGGTTGGGTTTCGCCTTGCGGGCGGCCGAGGGCATGAAGTCGGTCATCGCGGGTGAGCATCTCAGGCTCCCATCTGCTTGGCGCGGCAGGCCGGGCCGGGGCCGCGCATATAGTGCCGCTCGGGGCGGTAGTCTTCGAACAGGTCCCGCATCAGGCCCCGCCACAGCGAAACCAGACCTAGCTCGGAAACCGGACGGTGTTGGCTGCTGCGGGTCATGACACTTTCTCCTCGGGGCTCGTTGGTTGTTGTTGTTCTTCACTTGCCCATTGGTCGTGGGTGCGCGCCGCGAGGTTCAGTGGATGCTTGACATGACTATAATCCCATGATTATATTCCTTCATCCTGCTTACTGAGGGCGTCATCTAGAGGCGTCTGTTTGGCGGAGCAGGGTGCGGTCCCTCCGGACAGGTTTCGCAAAACCTGGACTGGGGCGGCGCCGGGGCTCCCCCCGGGGATATTAAGGTCCCCTGCCAGGAGCTGGCTGACCTGAGGGCCGGGCACTCCGGCTCTCCTGAGAAAGCGGGGCCCGGTGTCGAAAAAAGCCGCGGTGGAGCGCCGGCAGGCGGCACGCTCTCCAATAACGAGCGTGGTCGCCGAAAGGCGAAAATCTGAGAAGGAACGCCTCCCGGCGCTCCGCCTCCCTCACTTGAAAGAGGGAGGAAACGACAAGGAAGGTCTCGCGAGCCTCAAGTCCGCGGGCGATGACGCGCGTCCGCTTGCCCTGCGCCGCCTCGCTCGCTACATCAGCGCCGCATCCCGACATTTCCGAGCGAGAAACAGAGACCCAAAGTCCCATGAACGGCCGCCAATTCATCTATCACATGCAGGGTCTCACCAAGGTGTACCCGGGCAACCGCAAGGTGCTCGAGAACATCCACCTGTCATTCTATCCGGACGCCAAGATCGGCGTGCTCGGCGTCAACGGCTCCGGCAAGTCGACCTTGCTGCGCATCATGGCCGGCATCGACACGGATTTTAACGGCGAGGGCTGGGTGGCCGAGGGCGCCCGGGTCGGCTACCTGCCGCAGGAGCCGCAGCTCGAGGAAAATTTATCGGTGCGCGAGAACGTCATGCTCGGCGTTGCCGCCAAGAAGGCGCTGCTCGACCGCTACAACGAGATCGCCGCCAACTATTCGGACGAGACCGCCGACGAGATGGCGAAGCTGCAGGACGAGATCGACAGCAAGAATCTCTGGGACCTCGACTCCCAGGTCGATCTGGCGATGGACGCGCTACGCTGCCCGCCCGACGACGCCGACGTGTCGAAGCTGTCCGGCGGCGAGCGCCGCCGCGTCGCGCTGTGCCGGCTGCTGCTCGACCAGCCCGAGCTCCTGTTGCTCGACGAGCCGACCAACCATCTCGATGCCGAGAGCGTGCACTGGCTGGAAGGCCATCTGCGCAGCTATCCCGGCGCGATCCTGATCGTCACCCACGACCGCTACTTCCTCGACAACGTGACGAGCTGGATTCTCGAGCTCGATCACGGCAAGGGCATTCCCTACGAGGGCAACTACTCGTCCTGGCTGAAACAGAAGCAGAAGCGGCTGCTGCAGGAAGGCCGTGAGGACGAAGCGCGCCAGCGCACGCTCGAGCGCGAGAGCGAATGGATCGCTTCCTCGCCCAAGGCGCGGCAGGCGAAATCCAAGGCGCGCTATCAGCGCTACGAGGACCTGCTCAAGGTCGCCAACGCCAAGCAGAACGTGGTGGCGCAGATCACCATCCCGGTCGCCGAGCGGCTCGGACAGAACGTGGTCGATTTCGCGGCCCTTAACAAAGGCTACGGCGACAATCTTTTGATCGACGACCTCACTTTCAAGCTGCCGCCCGGCGGCATCGTCGGCGTGATCGGGCCGAACGGCGCCGGCAAGACGACGCTGTTCCGCATGATCACCGGCCAGGAAAAGCCGGACGCCGGCTCGATCAAGATCGGCGAGTCGGTGCAGCTTGGCTACGTCGACCAGTCGCGCGACGCGCTCGACGGCAAGAAGAACGTCTGGGAGGAAATCTCCGACGGCAACGACCAGATCCTGCTCGGCAAGAAGGAGGTGAACTCGCGCGCTTATGTCTCGTCGTTCAACTTCAAGGGCGGCGACCAGCAGAAGAAGGTCGGGCAGCTCTCCGGCGGCGAGCGCAACCGCGTGCATCTGGCCAAGATGCTGCGCTCCGGCGCCAACCTGCTGCTGCTCGACGAGCCGACCAACGATCTCGACGTCGATACGCTGCGCGCGCTCGAAGAGGCGCTGGAGGATTTCGCCGGCTGCGCCGTCATCATCAGCCACGATCGCTGGTTCCTCGACCGTATCGCGACGCACATCCTCGCCTTCGAAGGCGACAGCCACGTCGAATGGTTCGAGGGCAACTTCCAGGACTACGAGCAGGACAAGATGCGCCGCCTCGGCGAGGATTCGATCATGCCGAAGCGCATCAAGTACAAGAAGTTTTCGCGGTAATCGCCACTTGGGTTGGTGCGGCACTGGCAATCGAACCGCACGAATCACATATCATCGCGCTACGGGCGCGGCGCTGTTGCCGCCGCCTTTGCACAGGACCAGCCCATGTCGATGGCCGCCGACGATCCCATCATTCCAAAAGAGGCCAAGGGCATGCGCCCCTTGCCGCAGTTCATCTTTGCGTCGCGCTGGCTTCAGGTGCCGCTGTACCTCGGCCTTATCGTCGCCCAGTGCGTCTACGTGTTCTTGTTCCTGAAAGAACTGGTGCACCTCGTGCAGGGCGCCATGAGCTTCACCGAGCAGGAGATCATGCTGGTCGTGCTTGGCCTGATCGACGTGGTGATGATCTCCAACCTGCTGATCATGGTGATCGTCGGCGGCTACGAGACATTCGTGTCGCGCATGGAATTGCAGAGGCATCCCGATCAGCCGGAGTGGCTGTCGCACGTCAACGCCAGCGTGCTGAAGATCAAGCTCGCCATGGCGATCATCGGCATCTCTTCGATCCACCTGTTGCGCGTTTTCATCTATGCCGGCCAGCTCGGCAAGGAAACCAGCCAGTACACGGTCGAGGGGGTGAAGTGGCAGGCGATCATCCACGTCATATTCATCTTCTCGGCGATCGGTATCGCCTATGTGGAGAAGATCAGTCAGGACGCTTATGCGGCCGGCAAGAACTTGCATCATCATTGATGTGAACGCTGCGATGCGTCGCGTAGCCCGAATATTGAGTTCGGGAGCCGTCTTGGCGGCGTTGATGGTTTTTGTAAGTGGTCCCGTACGTGCCGACGCTGCGTTCGACAAGTTCATCCAATCGCTGTGGCCGGACGCGCAGAAGCTCGGCGTCTCGCGCGCGACGTTCGATGCGGCAACACGCCTGCTCGAGCCCGACCTGTCGTTGCCCGATCTTGTGCTGCCAGGCAAAGGCGAGCGGCCGCAGCCGCCGCAGGCGGAATTCGTCCAGACGCCCGCCGACTACGTCCGCGAATCCTCGATCGCGCGGCTGGCGGCGCAGGGCAAGAAGCTTTGGGACCAGCATCGCGCGACCCTGTCGGCAATCGAGCAGCGCTACGGCGTGCCGCCGCAGGTGATCCTGGCGATCTGGGGCCGCGAGACCGCGTTCGGCGGCCACAAGCTGCCGCACAACGCCATTCGCGTGCTGGCGACGCAGGCCTACGTGGGGCGGCGCAAGGAAATGTTTCGCGACGAATTCCTCACTGCGCTGAAAATCCTGCAGGAGGGTCACGTCAAGCTCGCCGACATGCGCAGCTCCTGGGCCGGCGCGATGGGGCACACGCAGTTCCTGCCGACGGAATTCTACAAGCATGCGGTCGATTTCGATGGGGATGGCCGCCGCGACATCTGGACCTCGGTGCCGGATTCGCTCGCCGCCGCGGCCTCGCAACTGGTGGCGAAGGGCTGGCAGCGCGGCAAGCGCTGGGCCTACGAGGTGAAGGTACCAAGCGGCATCGACTGCACCATCGCCGAGCCGGGCGTCACGCTGCCGGTCGGCGAGTGGATCAAGCGCGGCACTACGCCGGCGTATGGTCGCAAGCTCAGCGCGGAAGAGTTGAAGGAAACGGCATCTTTGTTGTTGCCCGAGGGGACCTATGGTCCCGGCTTCCTCACGCCGAAGAATTACTTCGTCATCAAGGATTACAATTTTTCCGATCTCTATGTGCTGTTCGTCGGACATCTCAGCGACCGCATCCAGGATGCGCGGCCGTTCGAGACGCCGTGGAGCAAGAACGCCCAGCTCAAGACGGCCGACGTCGAGGCGATGCAGCGCGTGCTCACCACGCGCGGGATGTACAAGGACAAGGTCGACGGCCGCGCCGGTATGCTGACGCGCTCGGCGCTCGGGGCTTATCAGAAGGCGAACGGCCTGAAGCTTGACTGCTGGCCGACGTCCGCGGTGCTCGACCACATGCGCGGTAGGGCGGGCCAATGAAACAAGGTTGTTGTCGACACCGCGCGCCGAAAACAAATCCGGCCGGTCTATACAGGACCGGCCGGTTCGTTAAACTCAGACAGTCTGGCCGGGCGGCCAGCGGTTCGTCAGCAGGCAACGCGCACGCGCCGGATCACGAAGGCCTGACGGCGTTCCGACCACACTTCCTGATCGGCGACACAAGTCCTCGGCACCACATAGGCCGGTTCCGAGTAGGCCGGATAGGCATACGCCGGGCGCGAATTCGCGATCGCACCGCCGATGATGGCGCCAGCGGCAAGGCCGCCGATCACGCCTGCGGCAACCGCGCCGCCGCTGGGGCCACGCCGATAGTATTGAGCATCCGCGTTTCCAATCGACGCGATCGCAATCGTCGCCACCGCGGCAACTGCGAGAATGGCTTTTCTCATGGGTCGTCTCTCTCCTGATTGCGTCCGGTCCTGGCCGAGCGCGGTGAACCTGATTCGTATCAGCCGCAAATTCTGGCTGAAGCCATTTGCGAAAACCTTAATGGCGTTATCATGGCGGCCGAAGCCAAGCCAAAACAGGGCATTTCGGGCCCGTTCCGGAAGGCGCGCCCCTACTTCACCCTCTTATACAAATTATACGCACTCCCTCTGCCCGCTCCGACCTGCGGGTTGGTGTTGATCATCTCGTCGTCCGTCAGCTTGTCGATGGTGCGCGTCTGCGAGACGCCGTCCCAGTTCGGAAACGTGCTGGCGGTGAATGTCATCGTGACCGTCTTCTTCTCCTCGTCCACCGTGTAGGTGCCGAACTGCGCGATCGTGCCGCGCATGATGCCGGCGTATTCCTCCGCCGTGGCGGCGAGCCTGTTGCCGTTGGCGATCTTCGGCACCTCGCTGGCGATGTGGATCTGCATGAAGTCGCCGCCGGGTGTGAAGATCACCATGCCGCGCGGCGTCGGCCCGAACGGAAACGACTTCTTTCCGTCGGGCGCGGTCACCTCGGCGATCACGAAGTGCCAGGTGCCGGCGAGGCGCTCCTTTATGGGTTTTTGCTGCGCGGCGGCCTCCCGGCCAAGCGCGAAGAGCGCGGCGAACGCGAGCGCACAAGCCGTCACGGCGGTGCGTTTCATGCGGACCTCCCAAGCGTCTTATATGACGCCATCATGCGGTGCGTGCTGTGCCGCCCGCAAGCGATCGGCGGCAACTTGTTGCACGATGGGTCCCCGCCTGCGCGGGGACAATCGAGAGATATGCGCCGCTCGCGCTTACCGGTTGCGGCTGCCCTCTTGATCCCGGTGATAGGCGGAGATCGTCGGCTTGGTTTTCGCCGCTTTCTTGGCGGGCTTCTTCACCACCGGGTTCGCGGCCTCGGCAGCCGCCTCCTCGGCGTCGCGGGCGAGCCGCAGTTCGCGCAGCTTCGCGGTCTTGGCGCGCATGGCCAGCCCGTTTGCTTCGTACTCCGCCATGGCCTTCTTGCCGTCCTGCTCCCGCTGCGTCTTCTTGAATTGTGCGTCTGCAACGGCCGTTTTTGCTGGGTTTGCCAATGTGTTCTCCTTGTTGGCCCAGCGCTGCGTAGCACGATTCCGGCCGCGTCCGGGGGAAATTGCCGGGTTTCGGCCTGTTTGGGACAAACCGCCGTACGGCGGCTTGCGGTAGCCGGCCATGCGTTCGCGGCCGCCGCCGGCGAGCTTCGCGGTTACAGACCTGCCGTCCGCACCGGCACGAAGATGCAGCGCGTTGGCGCCCCGGCGCGAAAAAGCGAGGGCCGGACGATGCCGGGCCCAAGCTTGCAATCATGCCGTCACTCGCGTCGGGCATCAGTTCGCCAGCTTGATGCCAAGCTCCTTCACCAGCCGCGCGTACTTCACCGAGTCGTCCTGCGCGACCTTGAGAAGCGCCTCAGGTGTGCCGCCGACCGCCTCCATCGAGCCGCGGGTGAAGCTCTCCTGCATGGCGGGATCGGTAACCGCCTTTTGCATTTCCGCGTTGAGCTTGGCGACGATCGCGGCAGGCGTGCCCTTCGGCACGAAGGCGGCGTACCAAGCCTCCAGCACCATACCCTTGAAGCCGGACTCCTCGAGCGTCGGAACGCTCGAAAGATACGGCGCGCGCTTCGCCGAGGTCTGCGCCAGCAGCTTGATCTTGCCGGCGTTAGCCTGCGGAACAGTCGCGGTCGGACCGAGCCAGGCGAGCTTCACGTGACCGGCGACCAGATCGTTGATCGCCTGGCCGGCGCCCTTGTACGGGATGTGGTCGAGCTTGAGCCCGGTTTCCTTCTTGAACCACTCGCCGATGATGTGCTGGTTCGAGCCGACGCCCGACGTGGCATAGCCCAGTCCGCCGGTCTCCTTCGCGACCTTGAGCAGCTCCGCCACCGAATTGACGTTGATCGACGGGTGGGCGCAAAGAACCTGCTGCTGGCGGGTGAGATAGATCACCGGCGTCAGTTCCTTGGTGTAGTCGTACGGCATGCTCATGATGTGCGGCGCGCTCGCCGCGTTGTCGTTGGTGATCAGCACGGTGTAGCCGTCCGGCGGGCTCTTCATCGCGGTATCCATGCCGACGGTGCCGCCCGCGCCGGTGCGGTTTTCGACCACCACCTGCTGGCCGATGGTGCGCGACAGATATTCGCCGACGGTGCGCGCGATGAAATCGATACCGCCGCCTGCGGCGAGCGGCACGATGAATTTCACCGTCCGGTTGGGATAAACCTCCTGCGCGAAGCCGAGCCCCGGTAGCCCGCCCGAAAGCGCCGCGCCAGCCGCCGTCGCATGTTTGATGAATGTCCGCCGTCCGATCCTGGTCATCGTCTCCGTCCCTTTTTCCTTGTCAGTCCGCGCAATCTAGCACGGCAAATAGCCGCGCGAGAACATTGCATTGGCCTTTGACCCCCGCGATGGGCCGCAATATCGTCCCTGCCAACGGGAGGAAACCAATGAATAGAAGAATGCCGACGCTTGCTGCCTGCTTTCTTGTCGCAGGGCTCGCCACGCCCGCCGCAGCGCAGGAATACCCGGCGCAGACCATCAAAATCGTCAGCTCGTTCGGCGCGGGCGGCGGCTCCGACACCATCGCGCGCATCCTGGCAGCGCGGATGCAGGAGAAGTTCGGTCAGAACGTGATCGTGGAAAACCGGCCTGGCGCCGGCGGTGTGCTCGGCAACGAGGTGGTCGCCAACTCACCGAAGGATGGCTACACGCTCGGCGTCCAGACCGCCGGCCAGATCATCGCTTCGACCATCACCAGGAACATGCGGTACGACCCAGTGAACGCGTTCGACTGGATCGGCCAGCTCGGGACGGCGGGCTTGTTCATGGTGGTGCTGCCCGATTCCCCGTACAAGGACATCAAGTCGCTGGTCGCGGCGGCCAAGGCCAATCCCGGCAAGATCACGTTCGGCAGCCCGGGTTTCGCTGCCACGCAGCATCTCGCCGGCGAGCTGTTCAAGCAAAATGCCGGCGTCGACCTGCTTCACATTCCCTACAAATCCACGCCAGAGGTGCTGGCGGCGCTCCATTCGAAGAGCGTTGACGTCGTGATCGACACCATCACCGTGCTGCTCGGGCAAGTTCAGGCCGGCAGCGTCCGCGCACTTGCCGTGACTGGCAAGGACCGCTTCCCCACCACACCGGACATTCCGCCAGTGGTGGAATCCGGCGTGGTGCCGAACTACGACGTCTACACCTGGTACGGAATGTACGGCCCCAAGGGCATGCCGCCTGCGGTCATCGCCAAGCTCAACAAAACGGTCAACGAGATGATCGAGGAGCCCGCGGTCCGCGAGCGCCTGGTCAAGATCGGCTTGGTCGTGCAGGGCTCGACGCCGGATTACTTCGCCAAGATGATGGTGTCCGAACACAAGAAGTGGTCGGACGTCCGCCAAAAGGCCGGCATCGAGCAGAAGTGAAAGCCAGGAGGCGGGCGCGCTCCAGGAGTGAACGCGATGATTACACGCCGTAATCTGCTCGCCGTCTCCGCCACCGCGGTTTTGGCACCCGGCGTTGTTCGCGCCCAGACGCGCGAGGATTCCTGGCCATCACGCCATGTTCGGCTCATCGTCCCTTTTCCGCCCGGCGGCGGCACCGACAACGTCGGCCGCATTCTCAGCGCGCGGCTATCCGAGATCTGGGGCCAGCAGATGGTCATAGAGAACCGCGGCGGCGGCGGCAGCAATGTCGGCAGCGAAGCCGGCGCGAAAGCCCCACCAGACGGCTACACAATCTTGTTTGCCGCGTTTCCATTCGCGACCAACCAATTTCTCTATTCCAAGCTGCCTTACGACCCGGTCGCCGACTTTGCGCCGATCACGCTGATTGGCACGTTTCCAAACATTCTGGTGGTGCCGAACACATCGCCGGCGAAGTCGGTTACCGAACTGATCGCCCATGCCAAGGCCAACCGCGGCGACGTCACCTTCGGCTCGTCTGGCATCGGCACTTCCCCGCACCTCAACGGCGAGCTTTTCCTGCGCATGGCCGGCTTCGAGATGACCCATGTTCCTTATCGCGGCGCCGGCCCTGCGATCATCGACCTCATCCCCGGCCGGCTGACCATGATGTTCAACACCTCGGGCTCGCTGATGCCGCATGTGCAGGCAGGGCGGCTGCGCGCGCTTGCCGTCAGCTCAGTCAAGCGCTTCTCCGCCGCGCCGGAATTGCCGACCGTGGCCGAATCCGGAGTGCCGGGCTTCGACGTCTCGTCGTGGTACGGCCTGCTTGCTCCGGCCAAGACGCCGCCCGCAATCGTGCAGAAAATGAACGCCGACGCCGTCAAGGTTATGCGCGAGCCCGACGTGCGTCAAAAGCTGGAAAACTTGGGTCTCGAGGTGGTGGGATCGACGCCGCAGGAGTTCGCGGCGTTCCTCAAAGCAGAAATGACGAAATGGGGCCCGGTCATCAAGGCCGCCAATATCATCGCGCAGTGAGAATTAAAATGTACGCGGCCGGAGCTGTCGTCATCCGGCCGCCCGGATTGCGGAATTGATCTAGTTCACCTGCGCGCCCGACGCCTTGATGATCGGCGCCCACTTTGCCAGTTCAGTCTTGATGAAGTCGGCGGTCTGCTTAGAGGTGCGGCCCGGTGTCGGATCGACGCCAGCTTCCTCCAGACGCTTGAGCACAGTCGGATCCTCCATCGCCTTCTTGATAGCACCTTCCAGCCGATCGACGATCGGCTGCGGGGTTCCGCCCGGCGCCAGGATGGCGTTCCAGGTGTAGCACTCGAAGCCCTTGAGGCCCTGCTCCTGCAGCGTCGGAAGAGTCGGCAGCGCCTTCATGCGGTCCGCCATGCCCGCGCCCAACGCGCGCACCTTGCCGCCTTGCACCTGCGGCAGAATGCTCGGGTTGGCATCGAACGCCATGGAAATCTGGCCGCCGACCAGATCGGACATCATCGGCGCAGAGCCGCGATACGGCACGTGCAACATATTCAAACCACCGGCCATCGCCTTGAACTGCTCGCCGCACAGATGAAGGATCGAGCCGACGCCCGACGATCCGAAGGTGTATTTGCCGGGGTTGCTCTTCACCAGCGCGATCAGGCTTTGCACATCGTTCGCCGGGATCGACGGGTTCACCCCGAAAATCGTCGGCGTCACGCCAACCTGAGAAACCGGCGCGAAATCCTTGATCGGGTCGTAGGGTATCTTGGTGTACAGGCCCGGGTTGATGGCGTGGGTCGAGACCGTTGCCATTAACAAGGTGTAACCGTCAGGCGCGGATTTTGCGACGTCGTTGGCGCCGGTATTGCCGCCCGCGCCGGTGCGATTCTCGATCACGAATTGCTGCCCCAGCAACTCGCCCATTTTCGCGCCCATCACCCTGGCGACGATGTCGGTCGGTCCGCCGGCGGAGAACGACACGATGATGCGGATCGGCCGCGAGGGATATTGGTCCTGCGCCTGCACGGCCGAACCGGTTAGAGCGAAAGCTGCAACAAATACGGCGACGCGTCCCGACAGGCTTGTCGTCATTGCAAGTCCCCCCTCGTTGATTGGGTACGTCCCTCGTCAGTTCCCCTTCAATTCCAATTCGCAGGCCAAGACTTCGCGAAAGAGCCGGTGGTCCTAATCTGCGTACTGGCCGGCGGCTTTGATGATTGGCGCCCAGCGGTCGATCTCGCTGTTCAACGTACGCTCGGCAATTTCAGGCGTTGCCCGCGCCTCCGGCATCGGATCGGTGCTGATGTCGCTGAAGCGCTTCACCAGGTCGGGGTCCTTGAGGGCGGCCTTCAGCGCGGCCGAAAGTTTCGCAACGACGGCAGGCGGCGTGCCCTTCGGGGCAAACAGCCCATGCCAGACGGCGAGTTCGAAGCCCTTTAAGCCGGCCTCGTCGGCGGTCGGAAGGTCCGGCAAGGACTTGAGCCGCGCCTTCGTCGTGACGGCATAGGCCTTGATCTGTTTGCCCAGAATCGGACCGGTGGTGTTGGTCGCCTGATCGCAGGCGGTGTCGATCTGCTTGCCGACCAGATCGTTCATCACCGGGGCGGTGCCGCGATAAGGAACGGTGGTGAGCTGCAACTTGGTCTCCGACATGAACAGCATGCCGCACAAGTGCGCTGCCGAGCCGACGCCGGCATTGCCCATGGTCGTCTTGGCGCCCCGGTTTCGGATGTAGGAAACAAAATCGGTCAGCGTATTGGGCTCAAAATCGCTGCGCGCGATGATCGTCATCGGCGCGTCGGTGATCAGGCCGATCGGCGCGAACGCCTGCCTGGTGTCGTAAGGCAGTTGGCGATAGAGCGTCGCCGCCGTCGAAAGCCCGACGTGGTAGATCAGCAGCGTGTATCCGTCAGGCGACGCGCGGACGACGCGCGCTGTTCCGATCGTGCCGCCGGCCCCGCCGACGTTTTCGATCACGATCTGCTGGCCCAGCGCCTTCGACATCGACTGCGCGGTGACGCGCGAGATCGTGTCGGTGGGCCCACCCGCCGCCGCCGGCACCACGATGGTGATGGGCCGCGTCGGATAGTCCTGCGCAAGGGCCGAACCGGCAAAAGCCAAACAAACGGCGGCAAGCATCGCGCTGCGCATCGGCGTCTCTCCCTGATTTCTTGTTTCCAGACTATTCCGCCCAAGCGCACTCTCACAACAGACATTTGCCGCGAGACCGGCAGGCTGGAGACTGAATTTTCCAGGGTCACGCGGACGTGCAGTTCCCCTTGAAACGCCGCACCCCTATATTCACCGCAACGCAACGATCGAACGGCCCTCCCATGCCCGCCCGCCAACTCCACCTCGGCGCCTTCATGCGGCCCGCCTCGATTCATGCCGGCGCCTGGCGCTATCCCGGCGCATGGCCGGACATGAACTTCAACTTCGAGCGCATCAAGCAGTCGATCCAGATGCTGGAGCGCGCCAAGTTCGACGCCTTCTTCATGGCCGACCACATGGCCGTGCTGAACATGCCGATCGACGCGCTCAAGCGCAGTCACACCGTCACCTCGTTCGAGCCGTTCACGCTGCTCTCCGCGCTGTCGCAGGCGACCACGCATATCGGTCTCGTCGCCACCGGTTCGACCACGTTCGATGCGCCGTATCACATCGCGCGGCGCTTTGCCTCGCTCGACCACATCAGCAACGGCCGCGCCGGCTGGAATATCGTCACCACGTCGAACCCGGATGCAGCCCTCAACTTCGGCCTCGACGAGCATATGGAGCACGGCGAGCGTTATCACCGCGCGCGTGAATTCTACGACGTCGTCACCGGCCTGTGGGATTCCTGGGCGGACGATGCCTTCGTGCGCGACGTTGCGAGCGGCACGTACTTCGAGCCGGACAAGATGCATGTGCTTGACCACAAGGGCGAGCACCTGAAAGTCCGCGGCCCCCTCAACATCGCGCGGCCGTTGCAAGGCTGGCCGGTGATCGTGCAGGCCGGCGCCTCCGAATCCGGGCGGCAACTCGCGGCCGAAACCGCGGAAGCGGTGTTCACCGCGCAGTCGAGCCTCAGGGTCGGCCAGCAGTTCTACGCCGACGTGAAGGGCCGCATGGTCAAGCTTGGGCGCAACCGCGAGCACATGAAGATCCTCCCCGCCTGTTTCGTGGTGGTCGGCGAGACGGTCGAGGAGGCGAAAGCGAAGCGCGCCAAACTGGACAGCTTGGTGCATTACGCCAACGCGATCGGGGCGCTGTCCATTGCATTGGGCCATGATGCCTCCAAGTTCGATCCGGACAAGCCTCTGCCGGATGTTCCCGACACCAATGCCGGCAAGAGCTCGCGCGAACGCGCCATCGCCATGGCGCGCGCAGAAAACCTCACCGTGCGCCAGCTCGCGCAGCGCATGTCCGGGTATTCCGGTCTCGCCATGGTCGGCACGCCCAAGACCATTGCCGACGAGATGCAGGAGTGGCTGGAAACCGAAGGCAGCGACGGCTTCACCATCATGTTCCCCTATCTGCCGGGCGGCCTCGACGATTTCGTCGAGGGTGTCGTGCCGGAACTGCAGCGGCGCGGCATCTTCCGCCGCGAGTACGCAGGCACGACGCTGCGCGAGCACCTTGGGCTGCCGCGGCCGGACAACCGGTTCTTCGCGGCAAGGGCGGCTGCGGAATGAGCATGAGCGCCATCACTGGCTATCACGCCCACGTCTATTTCGACGCCGACACCCGCGAACATGCAGCCAAGCTCTGCAGCGCGGCCGGCAAGACGTTCGGTGTCAAGATCGGACGCATGCACGACAAGCCGGTCGGTCCGCATCCGCGCGGCAGTTGCCAGCTCACGGTCTCCGTCGACCAATTCGCCACGGTCATCCCGTGGCTGATCGAAAACCGGCGCGGTCTCACGATCTTCACGCACGCCGAAACCGGCGACGCGCTCAAGGATCACACCGACCACGTCATCTGGCTCGGGTCCTCCGAGCCGCTCAAGCTTTCAGCGTTGGGCTGACTTCAAGGACGACCATGAACCGCACGCTTGAAATTGCCGCCGACAAGCTCACCGACGAACAGAAGACGGTGTTCGACCAACTCGTCGCCGGACGCGGCCGCATCCTCGGCCCCTACAAGATCTGGATCCACTCGCCGACTGTCGCGAGCGGCATGGAGCACATCGGCACCTTCCTGAACAAGCGCTCCTCGCTCTCCACCCGCGAGGTTGAGATCGGCATCCTGGTGATTGCGCAGCACTGGGACGGCGAGTACGTCAAGCAGGCGCACATCAAGGCCGGCAAGGCCGCCGGCTTGGCGCAGGAGCAGATCGACGCCATCCTGGCCGGGCACGATCCCAACTTGACCGACCCGCACGAAAAGGCCGTGCATCGCTTCGCTGTGGCGCTGACCAGCAAGACCAAATTGTCGGACATCGATTTCGCAGAGATCGTAAAGGCCATCGGCCGCGAGGGTATCGCCGAGGTGCTGGTGCTGCTCGGCTACTACACCTCGGTCGCGCTCGGCATGAAGGTGCACGAGGTTCCGATCCCGCAGCCCTAAGCGCGGCCGAGCACGTTATCCAGATCGTTATAGATCGTGTGCAGGTGCTGCGCCTCGGCGTCGACCGAGGCCATCTCGATGACGAAGCCGTCACCGATCAGCCGGTAGCCGAACGCCTTCTCCGGCGTGTTCGGGCCATACCAGGCGAAATGCACGGCCTCCTTGTCGCCGGACTGCACACGCGCCCGTTGCGCCGCCGTCAGCGCGGCCGGCAGATGGTCGATCGAATACACTTCGATCAATTGCCAGAGCAGGTCACGCTGCGCCGAAGTCAGGTCGGCGGCGGCAAGGCCGACCTTCTTGGCATTGGCACGCTCGCGGCCGGCATAGGAGAGAATGTTGTAGGGGGTCGAATCCGCGATGCGCGCCTTGCGCTGGCGCGGCGCGGCGAGATCCGCGAACAGCTTGCGCGCCAGGCCTTCTTCATCTCTGAGCGTGTTGAGCCCCGCATGCTTGCCGGCGCTGACGCGGTTGGGCAGCGCCGAGAACGAAAATGGCGTCACCGATACGATCCGGTTGTCGCGCACCGCGACCGACTGCGTGAGGTGATGGCCTTCGAACCGGAAACCCCATGCGCCCTTTTCCGCCGGCGTTCCGAACAGAGAAATCGAGAACCGCTCCGAAGAACGCTGTCCCGTGCCGTTGCCGCTCTGCGCCAGGATGTCCTGCAGCAACATCACGTTCTTCGCCTTCTGCAATCCGTTCGGAGACCAGACCGCTTCGAGCAAATCCCACGCGGCAGCTTTCTGCGCGGCCGTCATCTGCTCCAGCCGCAGCCCCGGTTTGGCGTAACCGGCGACGCCGAAATAATTCCAGTTGCGCCATTCCGATCCGTTCCAGGCAAACGACGTGGCCTTGAGCTTGTCCGGCTCCAGCGTCGAAATGAATTTCTTTGTCGCGGCGAGCAGATCGTTCGCGGACGCCAGACCGGCTTGCGCCACTTTCGGCAAAGCCGCCGCACCGACAAGTGCCGCGCCGCCGAGAATGACGGCACGGCGGCCGGGTTGGATGGGCTTGTTCATCGGCGTCTCCTCGCTCCTGCATCGCCTTGCAATCGACCCCGATTGTACATGTAAGCTGTGGCCGGAAAGCGACGGGGACAACTATGCCTTCAGATATCGATCCGCAATCCGGATTCCGGCTGCCATTGCCCAACCGCGAGGATCTCGACGAGATCGGCAAGGCGGCCTACGACCGCGGCACGAAGCCCGGCGCCACCATGATGGGCTTGCAAGGCCCGGCCGGCATTCAGCTCTACACCAAGGCGGCGCCGCATCTCGTCGCGCTCAACCAATATCTGCGGTTCAAGTCCGGCATCTCGCCGCGCATCCGCGAGATCGCGATTCTCACCGCTGCGCGCGAGATGGACAGCCAGTTCGAGTGGGCCGCGCATGAGCCGGAAGCGCTGAGCGTCGGAGTGCCGTTGGACGTCGTGGAAGCCATCAAGCATCGCCGCAGCACCGCCGGGCTCGATGAGGCCGACGCCACGGTGATCGAGCTTGGCCGCCAGATCTGGCAAACGCACAAGGTGGCGTCGGAACTGTTCGCCAAGGCCAGGTCGCTGTTTGGAGCGGCCATGCTGATCGATATTGTCCTTCTGATGGGCAACTACGCCAGCACCGCTGCCATGCTCGCCACCGTCGACATGCAACTGCACAAAGGTTCGGAGCCCCTGCTGCCGATGCCGTGAAGGCTGACCTTGGCATTCATTGGGTGAATACAGCGTGTGTCCCCATTCCTCTTGCCATCGCGGCTCGCCCGCTCGACACTCCCGCTAATTCCCATCCCACGCCCGGTGCCCCATGTTCCTTTCCCGCCGCTCGCTGCTCGCCACGCTCGCCGCCGCGCCACTCACATCGCTCGCATCTCGTTGTGCATTCGCGGCCTATCCCGACCGGCCGATCCGGCTGATCGTGCCGTTCGCGCCCGGCGGCAACGCCGACCTGGTGGGGCGCCTGCTCGCCGAGAGCATGGCGCCGTCGCTCGGCCAGAGCCTGGTGGTGGAGAACCGCGCCGGTGCGGGCGGCAGCCTCGGCGCCGGCGTCGTCGCGCAGTCCTCGCCCGACGGCTACACGCTGCTGATCGGCTCGAACGGGCCGCTCACCGTCAACCCGTTCATGCAGGCGAAGCTCAGCTATGACCCGCTCAAGGATTTCACGCCGGTCGGCCTCGCCAACCTCGCGCCGCACGCCATCGTGGTGAACCCGTCCGTCGCGGCCAAGACCGTGGCGGAACTGGTCGCGCTGTCGAAGACGCGGACCATCAACATCGCCACCTCCGGCACCGGCAGCGCCGGCCACATGACGCTGGTGCGCTTCATGACCGCAACCGGCGCCACGTTAACCCACGTCCCGTACAAGGGCGGCTCGACGCCGGTGCCCGACACGCTGTCCGGCGTGGTCGACGGCCTGATGACGGAGATGTCGACCGCGCTGCCGCACCACAAGGCGGGCAAGCTGCGCATCCTCGCGGTCGCCTCGTCGGCGCGCTCGCCACAGGTCCCCGAGGTGCCAACCATGATCGAGGCGGGGCTGAAGGATTTTCTCGCCGCGAGCTACGTCGGGCTGCTGGCGCCGGCCAAGACGCCGCCCGATGTGGTTGATGCATTGCAGAAGGCGCTGGTGAAGGCGCTGGCGAGCAAGATGGTGCAGGATCGGTTTTTAGCGACGGGCGCCGAGTTGGTGCCGGAGCCGTTGCAGACCTCGAAGGGTTTTGCCGACTACATCAAGAAAGAGTTTGACGCGACCGCCGCGGCGGCGAAGGCCGCCGGGCTGAAGCCGGAGTAGGGGCTTTCTCCCGGCCTCAGCCCGCGTCTCGAAGGATGGGGCGGAGGAAGGGAACCTTGTTCCGCATCGTGCGTTGCTTCCGTTCCCCTCAACATTTCGGAAGGATTTCCAAATGCGCCTGCTGTCGGGACTTCGTGCAAGCGTGATCGCTATCATCGCCGTCCTCCTGGCCGTCGCGGGCGCTTCGACCGCGGCGCATGCCGACAGCGGCAGCATCCGGATTTCGGTGATCAAGGCCGGCTGGGTGATCGGCGGCTCCGGCGGCAACGGCGTGCTGGACTTCCGCGGCCGGCGCTATCCGCTGTCGATCGGCGGTCTCAGCTATGGCCTCACCTTCGGCGCATCGCAGACCAATCTGGTCGGCACCGTGACCAACATCCGCCGCCCGTCGGACGTCGCGGGCGTCTATGGCGCGGCGGGCGCCGGCCTCGCGGTCGGCGGCGGCGCGCAGGCGATCGTGCTGCGCAACGAGAAGGGCGCGGTGCTGACGCTGGCGGGCCGGCAGGTCGGCCTGATCGCGAGCGCGGACTTGAGCGGACTGGCGATCGCGCTGCGCTAGTCTTCGCGATGTTTCGATCAATGCCCGGGCCACGCGCCCGGGCATTTTGTTTTCTCACCGTGGCCGGATGAGATGGGTTTCGCTACGCTCAATCCATCCTGCGCTTTACGGACGGGAGGCGAAATGAACGACACCAGCGATCCCGGATATCTGCCGGGCGATCCGCGCTACGGGCTCTATGGCGACGCGCTGAAGGATTACTATCGCAAGAAGGCGGCGCAGTGGGCGATCTACTGCTGGGACAAGGACGGCATGGCCGACAAGCGCCGCGCGCTGCTCGCCGCGCAGAAGGCTTATGTCAAAAGCTTCGGCGAGCGCGAGATCGGCTACGGGCATTTCGTATCCGACGACGGCAGCCAGACGCTCGGCACCTGCTACTTCATGCAGCTCGACGACCGCGCGGCGGCGGATGCCTTCGTCGCCGACGAGCCCCTGAACAAGGCCGGTGTCTACGAGCGTGTCGAGATCCAGCGCTGGTCGAACAGCTTCGGCAAGCGCGCGGCCGACTACCCTCGCAAGGGCCTGCAGCAGTTCCTCTGCACCGGGCCGAAGACGGGGACGCCCGAGTTCTTCCGCGGCCACCTGCACGCGCACGAGTCCTACTTCGCGGCGCACGGCGACAATTTCATCTTCCGCGGGCCGATCCGCTCGGCCGACGGCACCGAGAACATCGGCACCGCGCTGCTGATCGAGCTGCCGGACCGCGCCGCGGCCGACAGGTTCTGGGCCGAGGAGCCGTTCTCGAAGAACGGCGGCTACAACAGGGACGCGCGGATCGTGCGGTGGGTGTTTGGCGATTGAGGCTACTTCAACGCCAGCACCACCGGCCCCCCGACCGGATCGGTGACGCCCAATCCGCCGCCCAGGTCTTCCAGCGTGTCGCGGAACGAATTGAGCGTCTTGATCATGGCCGGCCGCGCGCTGGCGAGCGCTTCCGCGTCGTTCCACTCGGCGATGATGCAGTAGCTGCGTTCGCCGGTCTTGATCATGTTGACGTGGCGCAATCCCGGCCATTCGGCATGGACATTTCTGTGGGCGTCGAGGAATTCCTGCTCGCGCCCCGGCTTCACCTTGAAGCGCACGGCGTTGAAGGCGGTCATGGCGTTCTCCCGTCGGCGGCGACGGCATGATGGGCCGCATCCGCTGCCGCGGCAACGTTCGCGCTGGTTCGCCGATGCGATTGTCAAACAGCCAAGCGTGATCGTCCGGGGGCTTAACTCCGGCGCCCGGCGGCCGGTCGTTTCGTTGCCTCCCTCTGAGCCGAGGGAGCGGAGCGCCGAAAGACGCTTCCTTTGAGTGACGCCTCGCGGCGCCGCATCCCTTGACGTGGGATGCTCGCCTTCCGGCGCTCCACTGCGGCGATTTTTGGTTCCTCGGGACCGTAACTTACAGGACCGGATGAGTGGACCTTCCACCTCGGGATCGGCCGGCTTTCGCCTGCCTTCCTCCGGTCCCCACCAGCCCACTGAAGGGCAGACCCGCGTAGTCGGGACGGACGGTGACCCGGGCCTCCCGGGGCCGGTCTTGCGAGGACCGACCGCAGGCGCCGCACCCACCCCGCCTTCGAACGCCTCCGGAGGCGCCCTCGATCGAGCAGGTTGAGGAATTAATACCCAAGGAATTTGATCCTGTCAACGATTGTTTTATGATATGCGGATTGAGTGCGGCCAGGTGCGCCGCACAAAAATACAACCCTTGATCGTTATTGCTGGACACCTAAATACAACGAGCAAAACGGGGGAGATCTGCCGCATCTTCGTCAGCAGAAATCTCACCAAGAAAATGGTCCAACCTAGCGTCGTGTGCATCCATCCGGACGCTGTGAATGTGGGTTACCAGTTCTGAGTACGTGATCATTGATCGAGATTTAGCCCGCTCAATCAATATCGCGCGTGCTTCTTTTTTGGCGGCTTCCCACAAAGGAAGCGGAAACCCGTGATTGAAATTAGTCCGAAGCATTATTGGCCAGTTCTTACAAAGCCTCACTGCTCTCCTTCACCTCGCCCGCCGTCGCGTCGCGCTCCGGCGGGCACACTGCTTGAACGCTAAAGCGCCCTATTGCTCTCCTTCACCAGCTTCGCGTTCTTCGCCGCGTGTGCCGTTTCGGAGTCCAGCGCGGTGGTGTGCGGTGCCTTCACCTTGTCCGCATCCACATAAACCTGCCCGCCCATCGCGTTGAACTTGTCGCTCATCTCCTTCATGCCCGCCTTCGCCAAGGCTTCGGCGGACAAGCCCGCCTGAGCGTCTAGGCCCAACGCGGCCTTCTCGTTGTCACCCAAACTCGCCGCATAGTCCCGCACATCTTGCGTGATCTTCATCGAGCAGAACTTCGGGCCGCACATGGAGCAGAAGTGCGCCACCTTGTGCGCGTCCTTGGGCAGCGTCTCGTCGTGGTATGCGCGCGCGGTGTCGGGATCGAGACCGAGGTTGAACTGGTCCTCCCAGCGGAAGTCGAAGCGCGCGCGGGACAGCGCATCGTCGCGAAGCTGCGCCGCCGGGTGGCCCTTGCCGAGATCGGCGGCGTGCGCCGCGATCTTGTAGGTGATGACGCCTTCCTTGACGTCGTCGCGGTTGGGCAGGCCGAGATGCTCCTTCGGCGTGACGTAGCAGAGCATCGCGCAGCCGAACCAGCCGATCATCGCGGCGCCGATCCCGCTCGTGATGTGGTCGTAGCCCGGCGCGATGTCGGTGGTGAGCGGCCCCAGCGTGTAGAACGGCGCCTCGCCGCACTCCTTGAGCTGCTTGTCCATGTTGATCTTGATCTTGTGCAGCGGCACGTGGCCGGGGCCTTCGATCATCACCTGGCAGCCCTTGTCCCAGGCGACCTTGGTGAGCTCGCCCAGCGTCTCCAGCTCGGCGAACTGCGCGCGATCGTTGGCGTCGGCGATCGAGCCGGGCCGTAGCCCGTCGCCCAGCGAGAACGACACGTCATACTTGCGCATGATGTCGCAGATCTCGTCGAAGCGCTCGTAGAGGAATGATTCTTTATGACGTGAGAGACACCACTTCGCCATGATCGAGCCGCCGCGCGACACGATGCCGGTGACTCTGTTTGCAGTCAGTGGGACATACGCCAGCCGCACGCCGGCGTGGATGGTGAAATAGTCGACGCCCTGCTCGCACTGCTCGATCAGCGTGTCCTTGTAGAGCTCCCAGTCGAGCTTGACCGGATCGCCGTCGCACTTCTCCAGCGCCTGGTAGATCGGGACGGTGCCGATCGGCACCGGCGAATTGCGGATGATCCATTCGCGGGTGTTGTGGATGTTGCGCCCGGTGGAGAGGTCCATCACCGTGTCGGCGCCCCAGCGGATCGCCCACACCATCTTGTCGACCTCTTCCTCGACGGAAGACGTGACGGCCGAGTTGCCGATGTTGGCGTTGATCTTGGTCAGGAAGTTGCGGCCGATCGCCATCGGCTCAAGCTCGGCGTGGTTGATGTTGCACGGGATGATGGCGCGGCCGCGCGCCACTTCGTCGCGCACGAACTCCGGCGTGATGAACAGCGGCACCGAGGCGCCGAAGCTCTCGCCGTCGTTCCTCGCCCACTCGGCGCGGTCGAGCTGCTTCTTGCGGCCGAGGTTCTCGCGCTCGGCGACGTAGATCATCTCCTTGGTGATGATGCCCGCGCGCGCGAACTCGAGCTGCGTGACCGGCTTGCCGTCGAGGCCACGCAGCGGCTTGTGGCTGTTCGGAAATGCGCGCGCCAGATATTTTCCGGTGGCGTTGCCGTTGTCGACCGGCTTGAGCGCGCGGCCCTCGTATTCCTCGACACCGCCGCGCTCCTTCACCCATTCGATGCGGGCGCGAGTGAGACCCTTCTCGACGTCGATCTCGACGCCTGGGTCGGTGTACGGCCCGGTGGTGTCGTACACCGGGATCGGCGGCTCGCTGGCGTCCGAGAGCGCGATCTCGCGCAGCGGCACCTTGAGGTCCGGCGCCGTGTCCGGCGTCGCGTGGATCTTGCGCGAGCCCTGGATCGGGCCGGTGGTGACCTGCGGCGTCGCGATGTTGGGGTCGTGCACGTTCATGGCGCTCTCCATCGGTGTGACCCGAGCGGGCGCCGGACTCAGGGTCTGGGTTGGTGGAAAGCG
The DNA here is from genome assembly GCA_963711955.1 of uncultured Alphaproteobacteria bacterium. Taxonomy (GTDB): domain Bacteria; phylum Pseudomonadota; class Alphaproteobacteria; order Rhizobiales; family Xanthobacteraceae; genus Z2-YC6860. Next base: position 53,068 of record CAVQGC010000024.1, read on the forward strand.
GCCCGTCCCTTCGCCGGCATGACCCGGATCAGGTTCAAAGGGTCACCGCGTTTGGCGGCCTCTCAGCTCCTTGCGGAGCTCCCCTCGGAATCTGCCTTTAATCTAGGCTTGCGTGCGGGAGTGTCAACGGGCCAGCCGACCGATTGCAGGAACCTGCAGAACGTCAGTTTCCGCGGGCGAGACGCGCCGGGCGGCTGCGCGGCAGCGGCACGGACCGGCTCGGAGAAATCGGCGCGGACTCCGTCAGCGCGACCGGCGTGCTGCTCGCATCCGCCACGCGATAGGCTGTCGGCATGGGCCGTGCGGCGAGAGCATTGGGTGACAGCGCCGCCGATTTTGCGGCCAGCGCCCGGCGAGCGCGCAGCGGCATGCTGCCGTCGGCGCTGAGATCGCTCTTGTGGCACCAGCCGCGCACCGTGTCGCCCTCGTCGAGACTGACGCCGTAGAATTCCTCGTCTTCGGTGACGATCTTGACGTTGAAGGCATAGCGCAGCGCCGCACGCTCGCTGGCCATCAGCGCTTCCGGCTTGAGCAGCGTCGGCGCGCGCCGCGGGTGATCCTTGTAGAGCGCAAGCTGCTGCACCGCGACGAACGAACGCGCTTCCAGCACCGCGCGCATTTCGTCCTGCGTGTCCTTGTCGATTTTGCCGCTGCGCCGCCACTGACCGAAGTGTGCATGCTGCGGATTGGCGAGATTGGAGTCGATCGGGCAGGGCTGCGCATTGTCGTAGTAGCGCACCAGGTCGACGCGGTTCTGGTACAGGTGCCATTTGCCGGAATTGTAGAACTCGCCGCTGCGCGAATAGTCGGCCGACGCCGACAGCCAGAAATAATCCGCGACATCCGCCAGAATTTCGCAGACGCTGCCGCAGCCATAGATGCCGAGCTTGCGGCCGTCCTTGGCGAGCTCCTCGCGGGCGTATTCGAAATAGCTTTTGAGCGCCGCGATCCGCTGCTCGGTGATGCTCGGGTCGGACTTGCCTTTCTTGCCGTCCCAGTGCGGCAGGTCGAAGTCGGCGCCGAAGTAGACCGGCGTGCCTTGCGGCTGCTGGAGGTGGTCGGCGTGCGTGCGCGCCCACATCAGGTCCTGCAGCTTCTTGTTCTCGTCGAGGAAATTCTCGGCCTTGTTGTTTTCGTGCTGGAACACCACCGCGACCGACAGGTTCTGCGCTTCCAGCGCATCGAGCTCGGGCTTGGAGAGCACCTTGCCGTCCCATTGGCCGGGACCGCGGGCGTAGTAGCGGATGACGGTCTTTACGCCGGAGAGGCGGATCGCCTCGGCGCGGCTGGTGAGGTCGATCGAGGTGTCGATGATGCGAAGCCGGATGTCGTCGGCCGGATCGAATACGTGCGGCCCCGCCAGCGCGGCGCGAGGCCACGGCGCGAGCGAAGCGGCGCCCAGGCCGGCGATGAACGCCCGGCGGTCAAGCCGAGCCGAGTGCGAACCCACGAAAAGCTCCCCCGCCTTCTCGTCGGATGAATTTTGAGGCTTTGCGAGCCTCGACGCAACCGCGCCGCGAGCCAGTGTGAAGGGAAAAACTCTCTATTTTCCAAACGGATAATGCCGCGGTGCAAAATCCAGCAAATCCGCCATTTTGTGACCGTCAACACAGCGGTTTGACGGCCTGGCATCCAATATACGCATAACAGATCCACTCAACTCGGGGAGCGCGTCATGCTCACCAAACAAGGCAACACCCAGGTTTACTCACCCTTCGGCAGCTATGTCGTCGAGCAGCATCGGCCGGATTGCGAGCGCCCGGAGCGCTGCGTTCCCGAGTTGCAGACGACCGAACAGCCGCAGGCGAATTCCGCATCTGATTCGAAGAAAGTGCAGAAAGCGGCCTGACGGAGCCCGGAAAACTACTGGAGCTTGGTCACCAGCGCGCGCGCGGTGCCATCGACCTCTGCGATCACCCGCAGCGTCTTGGCGTCGAACTCGATGCCGACCAGGCGGATGCCGGTGACTGAGGTCTCCGCCTTCACGCCATCGGCCTGCTTCTGAAAATCCGAAATCGCCGACTCGATCGCCTTGCGCGCGCTCGCCGCGAACGGCTTGAGATCGATCACGGCCTTGTCGGCCATCGACTTCTGCAGATACGGGATCGCGATGTTTGCCACGGCGCCGGCGAGGCCGAACGCCGCCGCGGAATCGACATCGAGCGTCATGTCGGTGAAGCGCAGGATCTGCTGCTTGCTGTCGAGCGTGGGCTTGCCCCAGACGAACACGTCGGCGTCGGCGCCGAGCCCGAACCAGCTCTTCTTCTCCTTCGCCTTGACCTTGAGCGAGATCAGCAGCTTGTCGCCGGATGCGGCAAGCGTCGCCTTCTGCACGGTGGCCTGCACCGGCGGCGTTGGGGTCGTCCGGGAAAACCTTGTCCTTGAGCTGCGCTTCGAGGATGCGGTTGAGCTCGGTGAAGGGAAGGTCGATCGGCACCGCGATCGCGACCTTGCCCTGATCCATCGGCGGTACGATTTGCAATTGTGCCGGGAACGGGCAGTTCGGCTTGGTCTCGCTCGGCGTGATGCGTGTCTCGGCCTGCACGCCGCCGGTGACGATCAGCCAGTTCGGATCGACCTTGGGCTGCGCCGCGACCGCCTGGGTCGGCTTCACCTCGAGCCACAGCGCCGGCATGTTCGGGCCTGCGGGCCCGAGCGAGATCGAGCGGCACAATTTCGACCCATTCGCGCCGTGCGGTCTGCTCCAGCGTCGGGTCGTTGCGCAGCTGCGCCTGCAGCTTCGCCATCTGCTCGTTCACGGTGCGGTCGAGCAGCGGCTTCACCTCCTGCATCACGTTGAGCTTGATGCCGGAGATGTTCATGGCGCGGTCGGCAAGCGCGACGTTGGCGGTGAGGTTGGGCTCGATCCGCCAATTCGGCTGCAGCGCGGGCTTCGCGACCACTGTCGACGTTGCCGTTGATGTCGAGCTTCTGGTCGAACGGCTTGCCGGCAAGCTGGCCGACCTGGCGGCCGAGGCTGCCGCCGATCATGCTGCCGAGCTGGCTGGTGAGCTGGCCGGCCTGCTCGCCGATCTGGCCGGTGGCGCGCAACTCGCCGGTGATCGTGGTGGCGATCGCCATGCCGTCGGTGCGGCCGGCGACCGCGAGCGGGCCGCGGTTCATGTTCCAGCCGATGTCGGCTTTGCCAAGCAGCTCGGTGAGCGGGTTGTCGCGCTTGCCGGTGAGGTTGCGCGGCGCCTGCGCCTCCATCACGTCGCGGATCGCGTCGTTGGCGATCGCGATCGGCGCGATGATGGTCGACATCCGCGACACCGGCTTGAGCGGCGGCGGCTCGGCGAGCGCAGGGCGCTTGCCGGACGGCGAGTCGCCAAAGAAGAAGTCGAGCGCCCAGAGCGTGCCGCCGAAGAACACGGCGACGACAACCGCCCCGATCAGAACCCGCCGCATGGCATCGCCCCAGTTTCCCGGCATCGTAACTGGCAGCGGTTTTGTTACGGTTAAAATTGGGCTACCGCGTGTCTGCCAGCGGCCCAGCGCGCGGCCTAGTGGCGCCCCATGCGGTGCAGCTTGAGCATCGCGTAGACCGCGTCGTTGGCCGGCGTCGGCACGCCGAGCTCGCGGCCGAGCGCGGACACCTTGCCGGCCAGCCAATCGACCTCCAGCCGGTTGCCGCGCTCGAGGTCGTGCGCCAGCGAGGCCTTCATCGTTGCGGGCGCGGCCTTGAGCGAACTTCATCTGCTCGTCGGCGAAGTCGGCGGTGAGCGCGACGCCCTTGGCGCGGCCGACCGCGACCACCTCGCGCATGAGATCTGGTGCAGGAACGCCCGCGTGTCGGGATCGGCCAGGATCGGACCGAGCGGCTGGCGCATCGCGGCGGTCGACGCCGGAGAGGCCGACCAGGAAGACGAATTTCTGCCAGCGCTCGACGTCCATCGCGGGCGAAACGGTGATGTCGATGTCGGCCTGTCTTCGCCGCGTCGGCAAAGGCGTCGAGTTGCGCGTCGGGCTTGCCGTCGATGCGGCCGCACACCATGCGGGCGAACTGGCTGGTGTGCGAAACCACGCCCGGCGTCGTCATCACGCTGGCGATATAGGCGCTGCCGCCCACCGTCGTGATCGGCGCCGAGGATCGGCGCGATGCGCTCAACGCTGTCGACGCCGTTCTGCAGGGTGATGACGCGGGTCGAGGGCCGACCAGCGGGCGCGCCATGCTCGGCGGCGGTCTCGGTGTCCCACAGCTTGACCGCGAACAGCACGACATCGACCGGGCCGACCTCCTTGGGATCGGACGTCGCCTTGGCGTTCTTCATATGCAGGTCGCCGAGCGTGCTCTCGATCTTGAGCCCGTTGTTGCGGATCGCCTCCAGCAGCGTGCCGCGCGCGATGAAGTGCACGTCATGCCCGGCCGCCGCCATCCGCGCGCCGAAATAGCCGCCGACCGCTCCCGCCGCCATCGCCGCAATGCGCATGATGTGATCCTTCGCGTCCGCGCGGATCACATGCCAAGCGGGCATGAAATGCAACAGGCCCGGCGAGATGGCCGGGCCTGCTGTTCGATGCGATGCGAAGCGTTAGTAGATGCGCGATCCCGAAGCGCCGGCGTAAGGATTGGCGCTGCGATACGGGCTGCTCGCTGTACGTCGGAACGATAGCCTGCGGGCGCGGCGCATAGACGACGCGGCTCTTCGTAACGCGGCTCGTAGCGTCGTTCGATGCGCGGCGCCGGTTGTGCCACTGGCGCGGCGCAGGTGCGCTCGCGACGTTGGCCGGGCGCGCGGCGGCCGCTATCCGGCAGCACCACGACCTTGGCGCCGAGCGTGACGCGATTGTAGAGATCCGCGACGTCCTCGTTGGTGAGGCGGATGCAGCCCGACGACACGCGCTGGCCGATGGTCGACGGCGCGTTGGTGCCGTGGATGCGGTAGAGCGAATTGCCGAGATACATGGCGCGCGCGCCGAGCGGATTGCCCGGGCCGCCGGCCATGAAGCGCGGCAGGTAGGGCTGGCGCTCGATCATCTCCGGCGGCGGATGCCAGTCCGGCCATTCCTGCTTGCGCGCGACCGATTGCACGCCGGCCCAGGTGAAGCCTTCGCGGCCGACGCCGATGCCGTAGCGGACCGCGCGGCCGTTGCCGAGCACGTAGTAGAGATAGGTGTTGGCGCGTATCGATCACGATCGTGCCCGGCGCCTCGCGGGTCGGATAGTTGACGATCTGGCGGCGCAGATGCGCGGGCAGCGGAGCGTCGACCTCGTTATCCGCCGGCACGCTGGTCTCGTAGCGCGGCACTGACGCGTTCGCGCTCGGCCGGCATCACCTGCTGGAAGATCGATGTTCGGGATAGCGCGGGGTTTCGGTGCATCGCCAGCGGCTGTGCGAGCGCCGGCGCGGCGCAGATCACGCTTGTGGCGAGCGCGGCCCACAGGGTGCGTGGATAACGGCGGATGATATGCATGACGTGGCTCCCGACATTCGTCCCTCGAAACGTCTCTCCAACGCTCCGATTGACAACACAACGAATGGCTCCGGCTTTCGTTCCGAGCGGCAAATGTGGCGCCGGCCGGGCATGGGTTCCCGGCCGGCGATACGCGTCGCAATGGCGGATGTTCAGGATTGGTCGTGCGGGGAGGGAAAAGGTTCAAAGCGATCGGCGCTAATTTTTGCGCTCAGCGTGCCAGCCGACCACCGCGTCCGGGATGGAGTCGCCCGAGGCGAAATAGGGCTTGAGGTCGAGCAGCGGGGTGCCGTCGAGGCAATCGACGCCGATCACCGAAAGCGTGGTGCCTTCGACCTTCACGAGCTTCACCACGCTCATGGCGATCGGATTGGGCCGCACCGGCGAGCGCAGCGCAAAGGTGCCGCGGCCGGCCTGTAGTGGCCCGGCACCTGGACCACGAGGTCGCGCCGCGCCCGGTCCATCCAATAGAGCACGACGAGATGCGTGCAGGTTTCGACGTCCTTGAGCGCCGGCGCCCAGCGCGGATCGAGCTCGATGGTGCAGACCACGCCGGCCTCGCGGGATTCGCCGGGCGTTCTTCGGGCAGTCCTTGCGTTCTTTCCAGGGCGTGCGGATGCGGCCGATGAAATAGAGCGAGGCGTCGGACTGCTCGGGCAGGGGGGCCGAAACCTCGCCCTCCCGGATGCCAAATGGGTCCTTTTTCTCGGTCATGGCGGGACTTTGGCCGCTGCCGGGCCACGGCCTCGGCGCCAAGCAGATTGGCCCTTGCCTCGCATCAGTTTAACGGTATAAACATATCTTTATATGATGGGATTGATCCCATGAACGAGCCTGCTGCCCACCTGCCGTTCGACGCTCTCAACGCCGCCCTCAAGGCGGCGGGCGAGGCGACGCGGCTGCGCGTCCTGGCCTTGGTGGCCGAGGCCGAGCTGACCGTCTCCGACCTCACCGACATCCTGCGCCAGTCGCAGCCGCGCATCTCGCGCCATCTCAAGCTGCTGGTCGAAGCCGGCCTGGTGGAGCGCTTCCGCGAAGGCGCCTGGGCGTTCTTCCGGCTGGCCGAAGCCGGCGGCAGCGCCGAGCTTGCCCGCGCGCTGGTGGCGCGGCTCGATCCGAAGCGACCCGATGGTGATGCGCGACCGCGAGCGGCTGACCGCGGTGCGCCGCGCGCGCGCCGAGGCCGCGCAGGCCTATTTCCGCGTCGCACGCCGCGCAGTGGGACCGCATCCGCAAGCTGCACGTCACCGACGAGGCGGTGGAGGGCGCGATCAGCGACGCGCTCGCCGACAAGCCGTTCCGCTCGCTGCTCGATCTCGGCACCGGCACCGGGCGCATCCTCGAATTGTTCGGGCCGAACATCGAGCGCGGGCTCGGCATCGATCTGTCGCTCGACATGCTGCTGCTGGCGCGCGCGCGCCTCGAACGCGCCGGGCTGCGCCATTGCAGCGTCCGGCAGGGCGACATCTACGACCTGCCGGTGCCGGCCAATTCGTTCGACGTCGTCGTGATCCATCAGGTGCTGCACTTCCTCGACGACGGCGGGCGCGCGATCCGCGAGGCGGCGCGCGTGCTGGCGCCGTCGGGGCGGCTGGTGGTGGTCGACTTCGCGCCGCACGATCTGGAATTCCTGCGCGAGGAGCACGCCCACCGCCGCCTCGGCTTCGCCGACGAGACGGTGGCGCAATGGATGAGCGCCGCCGGTCTCGACGTGACCTCGCACAGAAGCCTGCCGCCGGAGCCCGGCTCCGACGGCAAGATCGCGGTGTCGATCTGGCTCGGCCGCGATCCGCGCATCCTGATGGCGAAATCGGCGCGCGAGGTGGCGTGATGGGTCGCGTCCACGTCTCGTTCGAGTTCTTTCCGCCGAAGACCGAGGAGATGGAGCGCAATCTCTGGGAGGCGGTGGAGCGCCTTGCGCCGCTGCATCGCCGAATTTCGTCTCGGTGACCTACGGCGCCGGCGGCTCGACGCGCGAGCGCACCCACTCGACGGTGCGGCGCATCCTGAAGGAAACCGCGCTGACGCCCGCCGCGCATCTCACCTGCGTCGCGGCGACCAAGACCGAGATCGACGCGGTGATCCGCGGCTACTGGGACAGCGGCGTGCGCCACATCGTGGCGCTGCGCGGCGATCCGACCGGCGGCGTCGGCGACAGGTACGCGCCGCATCCGGGCGGCTACGCCACCTCGGCCGATCTCGTCGCCGGCATCAAGCGGGCCGGCGACATCGAGGTGTCGGTGTCGGCCTATCCGGAGAAGCATCCGGACAGCCCGAACGTCGAGGCCGACATCGACATGCTGAAGCGCAAGATCGACGCCGGCGCGACGCGCGCGATCACGCAGTTCTTCTTCGAGAACGATCTCTACTTCCGCTATCTCGATCGCGTCCGCGCGCGCGGCATCGATATTCCGATCGTGCCGGGCATCCTGCCGGTGCAGAACTTCAAGCAGACCACGAGCTTCGCGGCGCGCTGCGGCGCCTCGGTGCCGCGCTGGCTGGCCGAGCGCTTCGACGGGCTCGACGACGATGTCGCGACACGCAAGCTGATCGCCGCCGCGGTCGCCGCCGAGCAGGCGCTCGACCTGGTCGAGCGCGGCGTCACCGACTTCCACTTCTACACCATGAACCGCGCCGACCTCGTCTACGCGATCTGCCACCTGTTGGGCCTGCGCCCGACGGCAAAAAAAGCAGCCTGAAATATGCCCACACCGTCCCACACCAGCGCCCAGAACTCTGCTTCGCAAGCTCGCGGCCGAGCGCATCCTGGTGCTCGACGGCGCGATGGGCACCATGATCCAGGAGATGAAGCTCGACGAGGAGGGCTATCGCGGCGCGCGCTTCGATGCCTGGAACCGGGAGGTGCGCGGCAACAACGACCTGCTCAATCTGAGCCGCCCGGACGCGATCCGCGACATCCATCTCGCCTATTACCGCGCCGGCGCCGACATCGTCTCGACCAACACGTTCTCCTCGACCTCGATCGCGCAGGCCGACTACGGCATGTCGGAGATCGCCCGCGAGCTCAACCGCGAAGGCGCGCGGCTGGCGAAAGAGGCGGCGCTGCGCGGCCGAGCGCGAGGACGGCCGCAAGCGCTTCGTCGCCGGCGCGCTGGGACCGACCAACCGCACCGCGTCGATCTCGCCGGACGTCGCCAACCCCGGCTATCGCGCGGTGACGTTCGACGATCTGCGCAAGGCCTATGGCGAGCAGATCGAGGGCCTGCTCGACGGCGGCGCCGACGTGCTGCTGATCGAGACGATCTTCGACACGCTCAACGCCAAGGCCGCGATCTACGCCATCATCGAGACCTGCGAGGCGCGCGGCGTCGACGTGCCGGTGATGATCTCCGGCACCATCACCGACCGCTCCGGCCGCCTGCTCGCCGGCCAGACGCCGGAGGCGTTCTGGAATTCGATGCATGCACGCCAAGCCGGTCTCGATCGGCTTGAACTGCGCGCTCGGCGCCACCGAGATGCGCGCGCACATCGCCGAACTGTCGCGCGTCGCCGACACGCTGATCTGCGCCTATCCGAACGCCGGTCTGCCGAACGAGTTCGGCCACTATCACGAAAGCCCCGAGGACATGGCGCGCCATCTCGGCGAGTTCGCGCAGGCCGGCCTGGTCAACATCGTCGGCGGCTGCTGCGGCACCACGCCGGAGCACATCCGCGCCATCGCCGAAGCGGTGAAGGGCAAGGCGCCGCGCGCGATCCCCGAGCCGGCGCCGCTGCTGCGCCTGTCCGGCCTGGAGCCGTTCACGCTCACGCCGGAAATTCCGTTCGTCAACGTCGGCGAGCGCACCAACGTCACCGGCTCGGCCAAGTTCCGCAAGCTGGTCACGGCGGGCGACTACACCGCGGCGCTCGCGGTGGCGCGCGAGCAGGTCGAGGACGGCGCGCAGATCATCGACGTCAACATGGACGAGGGCCTGCTCGATTCCGAAGCCGCGATGACCACGTTCCTCAACCTCGCCGCGGCCGAGCCCGACATCGCCCGCGTGCCGGTGATGGTCGATTCATCGAAGTTCTCGGTGATCGAGGCCGGGCTGAAGTGCCTGCAGGGCAAGCCGGTGGTGAACTCGATCTCGCTGAAGGAGGGCGAGGCGGAGTTCATCAAGCACGCCCAGCATCGTGCGCCGCTACGGCGCCGCGGTGGTGGTGATGGCGTTCGACGAGCAGGGCCAGGCCGACACGCTCGAGCGCAAGGTCGCGATCTGCGAGCGCGCCTACAAGATCCTGACCGAGCAGGTCGGCTTCCCGCCGCAGGACATCATCTTCGATCCCAACATCTTCGCGGTCGCGACCGGGATGGAGGAGCACAACGGCTACGGCGTCGCCTTCATCGAGGCGGTGCGGCAGATCCGCGAGGACCTGCCCGTGCGCGCATTGTTCGGGCGGCGTGTCGAACCTGTCGTTCGCGTTCCGCGGCAACGAGCGGGTGCGCGAGGCGATGCACTCGGTGTTCCTCTATCACGCCATCAAGGCCGGCATGGACATGGGCATCGTCAACGCCGGCCAGATGGCGGTGTACGACGATCTCGACTCCGAGCTGCGCGAGGCCTGCGAGGACGTGGTGCTCAACCGGCGGCCCGACGCGGCCGAGCGGCTGCTTGCCATCGCCGGACGATTCGCCGGCAAGGGCAAGGAGCAGAAGGAGGCCGACGTCGAATGGCGCGCGTGGCCGGTCGAGAAGCGGCTGGCGCATGCGCTGGTGCACGGCATCACCGAGTTCATCAACGAGGACACCGAGGAGGCGCGGCTTGCCGCCGAGCGGCCGCTGTCACGTGATCGAAGGTCCGCTGATGGACGGCATGAACGTGGTCGGCGACCTGTTCGGCTCCGGCAAGATGTTCCTGCCGCAGGTGGTGAAGTCGGCCCGCGTGATGAAGCAGGCGGTCGCCCACCTGATGCCGTACATGGAGAAGGAAAAGGCCGAGCGCGGCGGCTCCAACCGGCAGAGCAGCGCCGGCAAGATCGTGATGGCCACGGTGAAGGGCGACGTCCACGACATCGGCAAGAACATCGTCGGCGTCGTGCTCCAGTGCAACAATTACGAGGTGATCGACCTCGGCGTCATGGTGCCGGCGGCGAAGATCCTCGAGACGGCGAAGGCGGAGAACGCCGACATCGTCGGGCTGTCCGGCCTGATCACGCCATCGCTCGACGAGATGTGCCACGTCGCGGCCGAGATGGAGCGGCAGAACTTCGACCTGCCGCTGCTGATCGGCGGCGCGACCACGAGCCGCGTCCACACCGCGGTGAAGATCCATCCGAACTACAAGCGCGGCCAGACGGTCTATGTCACCGACGCCAGCCGCGCGGTCGGCGTCGCTTCGGCGCTGATGTCGCGCGAAGGCCGCGAGAAATACGTCGGCGAGACGCGCACCGAATACGCCCGCATCGCGACGACGCACGCCCGCGCGCAGGAGGACAAGCTGCGGCTGTCGCTGGCCGATGCGCGCAGGCCAACGCGCTCAAGCTCGACTGGTCGGGCTATGCGCCGCCGGCGCCGGGCTTCCTCGGCACCCGGACGTTCGAGGACTATTCGATCGCAGGAACTGGTCGATTACATCGACTGGTCGCCGTTCTTCTCGACCTGGGAGCTGGCCGGCAAGTACCCCGCGATCCTCGACCGACAACATCGTCGGCGAGGCGGCGCGCTCGCTCTACGAGGACGCGCAGAAGATGCTGCGCGAGATCGTCGACGGCGCTGGTTCAAGGCCAACGCGGTGCTCGGCTTCTGGCCGGCGAATTCCACGGGCGACGACATCGAGCTGTTCGCCGACGCCGAGCGCCGGTCGCCGCTCGCCACGCTGCACACGCTGCGCCAGCAGCTCACGCGCCGCGCCGGGCCGCGCCAACGTGGCGCTGGCCGATTTCGTCGCGCCGCGGGGGCACGCCGATCACGTCGGCGCCTTCATCGTCACCGCCGGGATCGGCGAGGACGAGGTCGCGGACCGCTTCAAGAACGCCAACGACGACTATTCGTCGATCATGATCAAGGCGCTGGCCGACCGGCTCGCCGAAGCCTTCGCCGAGCGGCTGCACCAGCGGGTGCGCAAGGAGTTCTGGGGCTATGCGTCGGCCGAGACGCTGAGCAACGCCGACCTGATCGCCGAGCAGTACCGCGGCATCCGTCCGGCGCCCGGCTATCCGGCGCAGCCCGACCACACCGAGAAGGCGACGCTGTTCAAGCTGATCGAGGGCGAGCGGATCGGCGTGAAGCTGACCGAGAGCTTCGCCATGTGGCCCGGCGCCTCGGTCTGCGGGCTCTATTTCAGCCATCCGGAGAGCCACTACTTCGGGGTCGGCAAGATCGAGCGCGACCAGGTCGAGGACTACGCGCTGCGCAAGGGCTGGACGGTGGCGGAGGCCGAGCGCTGGCTCGCGCCGATCCTCAATTACGCGCCGCGGCGCTGCGGAGCGCGGGACGCGCGCGGCGTAGGTCCGTGCGTCAAAAACAAAACACCGGAGGTTTCCCTCCGGTGCCGCTTAGCCGTTTGACGGCCAATTAGGTCTTAGACAAACCGAACTTAGAACGCTCCGAACAGCACGGCGGAGACGAAAACGATCGCCGCCAAGACTGCCAGCACGTTCAGTCGCAAGGTCAGGTCCACCTAGGCCTCCGTCAGCTGGACATGGTCGATTTTACCAGAGTCCAGACCCCCTCCAAGCGACAAACGTGCTGCATCGCCGCACGGTTTCGGCCAGCACTATGGAATTCTAAGGATTTGAGTTGATTGCGGAAATGCCGTTCGAAGGGGGTGCTTATCCACAGCGACCAGCATGCGCCCAAACGCACATAGTTTGGGCGACTGCAACGCCCGGACGCAGACCGATGCGACGCCAGGTCAACCGTGCCTTAACCATGAACCGCGCCGCAGCCTTGAAGGGTCCTTAACGGAATTCCTCGCATTGTCGGCGCCATGGTGCGTGGCGTGCGTTGGTATCTGGCCGGTGCTTGCGGTGCTCGTCGCGTTGGCGGGCTGCGGCCGCGGCTTGGTCCAATACGTCCAGCGCGAGCCATGGCGCGAGCAGGCGGAGGTCGCTTGTCTGCAGTCCGGCACGGTGCGCGAAGGCCCGGCCTTGGTTCGCATCGCGCCGATCGAAGGCCCCGGCGTCTGCGGCGCGACCCATCCGCTGAAGGTCGCTGCGTTCGGCGGCGGATCGGCGTTCGGCTTTGCCGACGAAGGCGGTCCGTCCGCCCGGCGGCATTCTCGGCGCGTCGCAGCCGCGCTGGCCGATGCGTCACAGTCGATCGCTTCGCAGCCGCTGCCACGCCCGGTCGCCGGCCGCGCCTTCGATGCAGCAGCCGCGTTACGTGCCGTCCGCCGAGCCTCGCATGCTGGCCCGCCGCCGGGCGCGGAACGCTATGCGCCGCCGCCGCCGCACGACGGCCGGTCGGCGCGCCGATGTCGATCAGCCCGCCCGGCATCGATCCATATGCCGAGCCGCCGCAGTCCAGTATCCCTATCCGCAGCGTCCGGCGATGGATGCGCCGCGCGCCGCCTATCCGCAGAGCGCGCCGCCACGGCCGCACCCATGGTCCGCACGCCAACGAGCCGGACGACGACGAAGACGACGACCAGCGCGTCCAGACGCGGCCGGCCGCGCCGCCGCCGTCCGTTCAACCGGCCGCTGCCTTCGCTCGGGCCGCACGCGGGCCGCGCGTCACCGGCTCGGCGACGCCGGTCGAGATCAAGCCCGCGGCGACGCTCGCCTGTCCGATCGTCTCGGCGCTCGATCAATGGATCGCGGCGTCGGTGCAGCCGGCGGCGCACAAGTGGTTCGGCCAGCCGGTGGTCGAGATCAAGCAGATCTCGGCCTATTCCTGCCGCGGCATGAACGGCCAGGTCGGCGCGCGCATCTCCGAGCACGCGTTCGGCAACGCGCTCGACATCGCCGCCTTCGTGCTGGCCGACGGCCGGCGCATCACCGTCAAGGGCGGCTGGCAGGGCTCGGCGGAGGAGCAGGGCTTCCTGCGCGACGTGCAGGGCGCGGCGTGCGACCAGTTCACCACCGTGCTGGCGCCGGGCTCGAACCGCTATCACTACGACCACATCCACGTCGATCTGATGCGGCGCGCGCAGCGGCCGGCGCATCTGCCAGCCGGGCGCGGTCGACGGCGAACTGGTCGCGGCGCGGGTGCGCAAAGCCGGCACGATGATGGCGGCGCGGCCGTTCGAGCCGCCGCCGACCCGGCGCTACGACCCGCCGTTCGATTCGCGCAACGATCCGTTCGCCTGGCGCGGCGACCGCGCGCGGCGACGCCACCAGCTCGATTGGCAGCCAACACAAGCCGGCGGGCGACGTCAGCGCGGAAGACTGGATTGGGTCGAGGACCCAGCCCGCGCCCGCCGATCGACTGGAGCACGGACCGGCACAAGCGCTCACTGAGCCCTAATCGTTTCGTTTGAAACTGGTTGCCGGCTGCTACATCGAGCCGCGAAAGCGGCATAGCGCCGCGCCGGCTGAACCATTGTCAAACTTGCGGCACAAAGATGTGCTATGCTGTTGCCAGCACGGCCCTCTTCGAAGGCGTGGGGGCACTCCTTTGAGGCCGTGGGATGGCACTACCCAAGCGGGTGGCGACATCCCATATGGCTGCTCGAAGGAACACGAATAACGCCTGGGTCCAACGACCCACAGAGAGGAAACCCATGTTCCGCAACAAATCCCTGATTGCGTTTCTGGCCGTCGCGGCCACGCTCGCTTTCGTGGCCGTTGAAGCCATCGCGGCGCCGAGAATGAACTCGGGCAGCCGCGGCAACCGCACCTATTCCGCGCCGCCGGCGACGCAGACCGCGCCGAACGCCGCGCGTCCGATCGAGCGCACGATGACGCACGCCACGGCCGAACCAGCCGGCCGCCGCGCCTGCGGCGCGTCCGACCACGCCTGCGACGCAGCCCGGCGGCATGTTCGGCCGCTTCGGCGGCGTGCTGGGCGGTCTTGCCGCCGGCTTCCTCGGCGCCGGCCTGATCGGCATGCTGATGGGCAACGGCTTCATGGGCGGCATGGCGGGCTTCGCCTCGATGCTCGGCCTGATGATGCAGATCGGCCTGGTGGTGCTGGTCGCCGTGCTGGCCTGGCGCTGGTGGCAGCGCCGCTCGCAGCCTGCAGGCCGGCCTTACGCCGGACCGCCGATGAACCGCGACGATGCGCGACATGGCGCAGCAACGATGCGCGGCCGCGCCTCAACGGCTTCGGCCTGACGGCGGCTGCGCGCGCGGCTCGACGCCGGCGAGCCGATCGAGATCAAGCCGGCGGACTACGACGCGTTCGAGCGCACGCTCGGCGAAGTGCAGACCGCCTACAGCAACGAGGACGTCGGCGCAGCTGCGGCTGCGCATGACGCCCGAGATGCTGTCCTACTTCGCGGAAGAGCTCGCCGACGAACAAGGCCGCGGCGTGGTCAACAAGATCAGCGACGTGAAGCTGCTGCAGGGCGATCTCGCCGAGGCGTGGCGCGAAGGCGACGACGAGTACGCGACCGTCGCGATGCGCTACAGCCAGGTCGACAAGCTGATCGACGCGCGCCAGCGGCCGCGTGGTCGAGGGCGGCGACACGCCGGACGAGGGCGTCGAGTACTGGACGTTCCGCCGCGCGCCGCGGCGGCGCCTGGATGGTGTCGGCGATCCAGCAGACCGAGTAGATTTCGGTTTCAGACGCAAATGAAAATGGCCGGGCCGAAGCCCGGCCATTTTGTTTGGGCGGTCGCGCGCGCGGTGATGTCGGCGACGCCGCCCGGCGCCAGCGAGACGATGATCTTGATCGGCTGCGACGGATATTGCTGGGCGGCGGCAGAGTTCGACAGCACACCGGCCGCGAAAAGCGCGATGGCCAAGGTGCGAAGCGGATGTTTCATGATGTTCCTTCGGACTGAAGTGCCGGAACGCTAACACCCGGCTGCTGGGGCCGGGAACGGTTACTCCGGCTTGCCATAGCCGCCCGCGGTCGGCGTCTGGACGATGATCGCCTCGCCGGCGTCGACCACGGTGGCGTCGGCGCCCTTGAGGCGCTCCATCGTGCCGTCCTTGCGGCGCACGTAGTTCTCGCCGATCTGGCCGTCCTCGCCGCCGGCGAGGCCGAACGGCCGGATGCGGCGGTGGCCGGACAGGATGGTGTATTCCATCTTCTCCAGGAACCGCATGGTGCGGCGGATGCCGTCGCCCGCGCTCCATTTGCCCTTGCCGCCCGAGCCCTTGCGGATGTGGAAGTCCTCGAGCAGCACCGGATAGCGGAACTCCAGCACCTCCGGATCGGTGAGCCGCGTGTTGGTCATGTGGGTGTGCACCGCGTCGGTGCCGGGGAAGCCGGGGCCGGCCGGCGAGCCCGAGCAGATCGTCTCGTAATACTGATACGTGGCGTTGCCGAAGTTGACGTTGTTCATGGTGCCCTGCGCGCCCGCCATGGCGCCGAGCGCGCCGAACAGCGTGTCGGTGACCATCTGCGACACCTCGACGTTGCCGGCGACCACCGCGGCCGGATAGTGCGGCGTCAGCATGGAGTCGTCGGGGATGATGATGTTGATCGGCCGCAGGCAGCCGGCGTTCATCGGGATGTCGCTGTCCACCATGATGCGGAACACGTAGAGCACGGCGGCGCGCGTCACCGGCTCGGGCGCGTTGAAGTTGGTGCCCTGCTGCGGCGAGGTGCCGGTGAAATCGACGGTCGCCTCGCGCTTCTTCTTGTCGACCGTGATCTTGACCTTGATGACGTTGCCCTGGTCGGCCTCGTAGCTGAACTCGCTGTCGTGCAGCGCCTCGATCACGCGGCGCACGCTTTCGTCGGCGTTGTCCTGCACGTGGCCCATGTAGGCGTGCACGACGGGAAGGCCGAACTGCGCCACCATCTTGTGCAGCTCCTGCACGCCCTTCTCGTTGGCGGCGATCTGCGCCTTGAGGTCGTTGACGTTCTGCAGCGGATTGCGCGCCGGGTACTGCGCCTTGGTGAGCAGGTCGTAGAGCGCCTGCTCGCGAAACTTGCCGCGGTCGACCAGCTTGAAGTTGTCGATGTAGATGCCTTCTTCCTCGATCGAGGTGGCGATCGGCGACATCGAGCCGGGCGCGATGCCGCCGATGTCGGCGTGATGGCCGCGCGAGGCCACCCAGAACAGGATCTTGCGCTTGGCCTTGTCGAACACCGGCGTGCAGACGGTGAGATCGGGGATGTGGGTGCCGCCGTTGTAGGGCGCGTTGATCAGATAGACGTCGCCCGGTCGGATCTTGCCCTTGTTCTCGCGGATGATGGTCTCGACCGCGCGGTCCATCGAGCCGAGATGCACCGGCATGTGCGGCGCGTTGGCGACCAGCGTGGCGTCGGCGGCGAAGATCGCGCAGGAGAAGTCGAGCCGCTCCTTGATGTTGACCGAATAGGCGGTGTTCTGCAGCGACACGCCCATCTGCTCGGCGATCGACATGAACAGGTTGTTGAACACTTCGAGCATGATCGGATCGGCCTTGGTGCCGACCGCGCTCTGCCGCTTGAGCTTGACGGTGCGCTCCAGCAGCAGGTGGTTCTTGGCGGTGATGGCGGCGCGCCAGCCGTCCTCGACCACCACGGTCTGGTGCGGCTCGATGACGATGGCGGGGCCTTGCACCTTCGCGCCGGGCTTGAGCTGGTCGCGGGTGTAGACCGCGGCCTTGCGCCATTGGCCGCCGGAGAAGAACTGCGTGCGCCGGGCGGGCGAGGGGAGCTTGCCGCGGGAGGTCTTGCCGGCGCGCTCGCGGAATTTCGCGCCGCCGCCGACCGCCTCGACCGACGCCGCCTCGATCACGAGTTGCTTGGTGCGGTCGATGAAGCCGAACCGCGCCTTGTGCGCCTTCTCGAAGGCGGACTTCATCTTGGCGAGCGAGCCCGCATCGACCACCAGCGCGGTGTCGGTGCCGGCGTAGCGGATGTGGGCGCGCACGAACACCTTGATGCTGCGCGGCCGGCACGCCCTGGCCCGCGACCTCGGCCTTGGCGTCCTTGCCGAGCCGCGCGCCCTCGCGCTTGAGCGAGGCGAGCGACTTCGCGCCGAAATCCTCCTCGATCGCCTGCTGGCGGGTGGCGCGGATGTCGGCCAGGCCCATGCCGTAGGCGGAGAGCAGCGACGAGAACGGGTGGATCAGCACCTTGGTCATGCCGAGCGCGTCGGCGACCAGGCAGGCGTGCTGGCCGCCGGCGCCGCCGAAGCAGTTGAGCGCGTAGCGCGTCGACGTCATAGCCGCGCTGCACCGAAATCTTCTTGATCGCGTTCGCCATGTTCTCGACCGCGATCTTGATGAAGCCGTCGGCGATCTCCTCGGGCGACTTGCCCGATCTCCTTGGCCAGCGCGGCGAAGGCCTGGCGCACCGCGCGCTCGTCGAGCGGCTGGTTCTGCTCGGGGCCGAAAATCTTCGGGAAGAAATCGGGGATCAGCTTGCCGACCATCACGTTGGCGTCGGTGACGGCAAGCGGGCCGCCGCGGCGGTAGCAGGTCGGGCCGGGATTGGCGCCGGCGCTGTCGGGGCCGACGCGGAAGCGCGCGCCGTCGAAATGCAGGATCGAGCCGCCGCCGGCCGCGACGGTGTGGATCAGCATCATCGGCGCGCGCATGCGCACGCCCGCGACTTCGGTCTCGAAGGCGCGCTCGTATTCGCCGTCGAAGTGCGACACGTCGGTCGAGGTGCCGCCCATGTCGAAGCCGATCAGCCGGGTGAAGCCGGCCTCGCGGCCGGTCTCCGCCATGCCGACCACGCCGCCGGCGGGACCGGACAGGATCGCGTCCTTGCCCTGGAACAGCTCGGCGGCGGTGAGCCCGCCCGACGACATCATGAACATCAGGCGGGCGCCGGCGCGGCGCGCGTCGAGTTCGGACTTCCACCGTCGCGACGTAGCGGCGCAGGATCGGCGACAGATACGCGTCCACCACGGTGGTGTCGCCGCGGCCCACCAGCTTGATCAGCGGCGATACCTCGTGGCTGACCGACACCTGCGGGAAGCCCATCTCGCGGGCGAGTTCGGCGACGCGCCTCTCGTGCTCCGGATAGCGGTAGGCGTGCATGAACACGATCGCCACCGCCTTGATGCCGTCGGCCATGGCGCGTTCGAGCTCGGCGCGCACCGGGGCGAGGTCCAGCTCGCGCTCGATCGTGCCGTCGGCGCGCACCCGCTCGTCGACCTCGACGACGCGCTCGAACAGCATCTCCGGCTTGATGATGTGCTTGGCGAAAATCTTCGGCCGCGCCTGGTAGCCGATGCGCAGCGCGTCGCGAAAACCCTTGGTGGTGAGCAGCAGCGTGCGCTCGCCCTTGCGCTCCAGCAGCGCGTTGGTCGCGACCGTGGTGCCCATCTTCACGGCGCCGACGCGGCCGGCCGGGATTGGCTCGCCCTTTGCAAGGCCGAGCAGGTCGCGGATGCCCTGCACCGCGGCGTCGCGATAGGCCTCCGGGTTCTCGGAGAGCAATTTGTGTGCGGCCAGCGTGCCGTCCGGGCGGCGTCCCACCACGTCGGTGAAGGTGCCGCCGCGGTCGATCCAGAAATCCCAGGCCTTCGACTGCGACGGAGCTTTCGCTTGCTTCATGCCGGTCCCGAACGTCATCATAAGTCCAAGGGGATGTTATGCGGGTTTTTCTCGATCGGCTCTACCTCTACGCCGGCTATCTGGCCGGCGCGTTCATGGTGGCGATCTTCGTGCAGATGATGCTGCTGTCGGCCGGCCGGCCGGTCGGCTTCAACATCCCGGCCGCCGACGATTTCGTGTCCTGGTGCATGGCGGCGATGGCGTTTCTCGGCCTCGCCCACACCTTCCGCCACGGCGAGATGATCCGGGTCGGGCTGCTGATCGACAAGCTGCCGGAAGAGAGCCGGCACTGGGTCGAGCTCGGCTGCCTGATCATCGGCACCGGCTTCATCGGCTTCTTCGCCTATCTACGCGGTGAAGATGAACTATCAATCGTACCTGTTCGGCGACATGTCGCAGGGCGTGGTGCTGGTGCCGATGTGGATTCCGCAGATCGGCTATTCGGCCGGGCTGATCATCCTGCTGATCGCCTTCGTCGACGAGTTGATCCACGTCGCGCGCGGCAACCCGCCGCGTTACGAGAAGCCCAAGCCGCAGACCGCCGAGGAGGTGGTCGAGCGCGCGGTGCAGAGCGGGGTCTGAGATGGAGCTGCTCCAGATCGCGGCCCTGTTGCTGATCCTGCTG
Source organism: uncultured Alphaproteobacteria bacterium (assembly GCA_963711955.1). Lineage (GTDB taxonomy): Bacteria > Pseudomonadota > Alphaproteobacteria > Rhizobiales > Xanthobacteraceae > Z2-YC6860. Next base: position 72,660 of record CAVQGC010000024.1, read on the forward strand.
GTCGCGCTGCTGGCGGGCGGGCTTTGGATCGGCATCACGCTGATCGCCTGCGGTTTTGCCGGCATGCAGTTCGCCGGCGCGACCATCCCGCCCGGCCCGGTGCTGGCGACCACGATCTGGGGCAACAGCGCGTCGTGGACGCTCGCCGCGCTGCCGCTGTTCATCTGGATGGGCGAAATTCTGTTTCGCACGCGGCTGTCGGAGGAGATGTTCCGCGGCCTGGCGCCGTGGCTGAACTGGCTGCCGGGCCGGCTGATGCACGTCAACGTGCTGGCCTGCGGGATCTTCGGATCGGTGTCGGGCTCGTCCGCCGCGACCACCGCGACCGTCGCCAAGATCGCGCTGCCGGAACTGAAGAAGCGCGGCTACGACCAGATGGTCAGCCTCGGCTCGCTCGCCGGCGCAGGGACGCTCGGCATCCTCATTCCGCCGTCGATCATGATGGTGATCTACGCGGTGCAGGCCAACGTCTCGATCATCCAGGTGTTCCTGGCGGGCTTCATCCCGGGCCTGATCGTGATGGGGCTCTACTCCGGCTACATCATCGTCTGGTCGCTTCTCAATCCGAAGAAGCAGCCGCCGCCCGAGCCGAAGATGCCGTTCCGGGAAAAGCTGCGCAAGTCGGCGAAGCTGATCCCGGTGATGCTGCTGATCGTGCTGGTTTTCCTCTCGCTGCTGATGGGCTGGGCGACCGCGACCGAATGCGCGGCCTGGGGCGTGCTCGGCTCGCTCGCCATCGCCTGGTGGCACGGCATGCTGAGCTCGTCGTCGTTCTGGCAGAGCGTGATGGGGGCGACGCGGCTGACCTGCATGATCATGCTGATCCTGGCCGGCGCGTCCTACATGGGCACCTCGATGGCCTACACCGGCGTGCCGCAGGCGCTCGCCTCGTGGGTCGGCTCGCTCGGCCTGTCGCCTTACATGCTGATCGCGGCGCTGACGGTGATGTACATCTTGCTCGGCACCGCGCTCGACGGCATTTCCATGATCGTGCTCACCACCGCGGTGGTGATCCCGATGATCAAGACCGCGGGATTCGACCTGGTGTGGTTCGGCATCTTCGTGGTGCTGGTGGTGGAGATGGCCGAGGTGTCGCCGCCGGTCGGCTTCAACTTGTTCGTCCTGCAGACCATGTCCGGCGAGGACTCCAATACCGTCGCGCGGGCGTCGTTGCCGTTCTTTTTCCTGCTGGTGGTGGCGGTTGCCATCATCACGGTGTTCCCGAACCTGGTGATGTGGCTGCCGCGGCTGGCGTTCCCAGCGTAGCCGTCTGCGTTCGGTTACTTGATGGATTCGCTCCAGGCGGTGGTTTTCCCGATGGCCTTGTTCCAGCGCGTGTCGAGATCGGTCCCGCGGCTCGCCGTGCGCAACGCATCGTGCAGCGAACAGATCGCGAGCCACGCCTCGGCGCGCTCCCGCTCCACGCTGCCGCCGCTGCCGACCTGATCGCGCAACGGCTCGATCTGGACGACCGCCGCCCCGGCCAGAAGGTATCGAGCCGTGGCCAGTGTCTGCAGCACCCGATCCGCCAATTGCTTGTCGGTTTCGCTCATCCTCGCTTCCCCCGCTGGGAGTTGTAACCGATTCGGTTTCGGTTGAAACTCTAGGCAAGTCGGAAGTGGCCCCGGTCCTGCATCGCCAGGACGACATCGCCAAACGGGCCTGTTATCGTTTGGCCAGCGCCGGGGAAACACGGTCAATCAGAGGACGTTCGCCATGAAATATCGAGTGAAATCCCTCACACTTGCCGCCGCGGCACTGGTGGTCGCCGCCGCGCTGCCTGCCGCGGCTCAGACCAAATGGAATCTGCCCAGCGCCTATCCGATCGACAATCCGCACCTGGAGAACATCGGGATCTTCGCCAAGGACGTCTCGGAGGCGACCGGCGGCAAGCTGACGATTTCCGTCCATGCCGGCGCGTCGCTGTTCAAGGGTCCGGAGATCAAGCGCGCGGTCGCGACCGGTCAGGCGCAGACCGGCGAAATCCTGATTTCGATCCTGGAGAACGAGAGCCCGATATTCGGCATCGACGTGGTGCCGTTCCTGGCGACCTCCTTCCCCGAGGCGAAGAAGCTGTGGGCCGCTTCCAAGCCGCTGATCGAGCAGAAGCTCAATGCGCAGGGCCTGCAGGTGCTGTTCAGCGTGCCGTGGGGGCCGCAGGGCATCTACGCCAAGAAGGACATCAACAGCATCGACGACATGAAGGGCCTCAAGTGGCGCGCCTATAACGTCGGCACCGCGCGGATCGGCGAACTGGTCGGCGCCCAGGCGGTGACGGTGCAGGCGGCCGAGCTGCCGCAGGCGCTCGCGACCGGCGTGGTCAATTCGTTCATGTCGTCGGGAGCGACCGGCTACGATTCCAAGGTCTGGGAAACGTTGACGCATTTCTACGACACCCGCGCCTGGATCCCGCGCAACGTCGTGTTCGTCAACAAGGCGGCATTGGCGGCGCTCGACAAGCCGACCCAGGACGCGATCCTGCGCCTGTCGGCGGCCGCGGAGGAGCGCGGCTGGAAGCTGTGGGAGAACAAGACCGAGTGGTACCACGACGAGATCGCCAAGCGCGGCATGAAGGTGCTCAAGCCGAGCCCGGCGTTGCAGGAGGGCTTCAAGAAGGTCGGTGAGCAGCTCACCACCGACTGGCTCAAGCGCGCCGGCGACGAAGGCAAGGCGGTGATCGACGCCTACAAGAAGATGTAGCTACGCCGAACGGGCCACCGCCCACGAACTCTGCAGCGCCGCGCCTTGTGCGCGGCGTTTTGCTTTTGCGGCACAGCGACAATCTGATTGCGGCTACCCGGTCAAAATGGGATTCTCGAAATACAACAGCCACGGCGCAGCAAGCGGCGGGCAGGGGAGGTCACCATGTCATTGAAGTTCAAGCTCGCCGCAGTGGCGCTTGCGGTGTTTGCATTGCAATCGGTTCCAGCGATTGCGCAGCAGGATTGGCCCAACAAGCCGGTGAGAATCCTGATCGGGTTCGGCGCCGGTGGCGGCACCGACGTTGCCACGCGCATCGTCGCGGAAGGCCTCTCCGAAGTGCTGGGCCAGCAGTTCACCGTTGAGAACCGGCCCGGCGCCGGCGGCACCATCGCGGGCGGCATCGTGGCGCGCGCGCCGAAGGATGGCTACACCGCGATCGCGCTGAGCATGGGACACGCGGTATCGGCGGTGATGGTCAAGACCGTGCCGTACGATCCGGTCGCCGACTTCGCGCCGGTCGGCATCTTCACCAACTCGGCGATCGTGGTGGCGGTCGGCAAGAACTCGCCGGCAACCGATCTCAAGAGCCTGGTCGCGCTGATCAACAAGGAGCCGGGCAAGCTGAATTATTCTACGGTTGGCCTCGGCTCGACGCAGCACCTGATCGCCGAGGATCTGGTGCAACGAACCGGAATGAAGGCGCAGTCGGTGCCCTATCAAGACCACCGGCGAGGTGGTGACGGCGCTGATCCGCGGCGACAGCGCGTTCGCCGTCGATCTCTACCACGCAATCCGCGGCCAGGTGGATGCCGGCGAGCTTCGGGTGCTCGCGACGTCCACGCCGACGCGCTGGTCCGCGATCCCGAACGTGCCGGCGGTCGCCGAGACGATCCCGGGCTTCGGGGTGCTGGGCTGGTACGGGCTTGCCTTCCCGGCAGGCACGCCGCAGCCGGCGATCGACAGGCTGCGCGGCGCGCTCAAGGAGGTGCTGTCGCGTGAGGCGGTCAAGAAGAAGCTCGAGGGCGTGGGCGCGGTCGCCAATCTGTCGACGCCGGAGGAGTTCAAGAGGACGATCGAATCCGACATCAGCGGCTTCAAGGAGGTTGCCGGCAAGGCAGGTCTGCAGGCGCAGTGAGGCTACTGTCGCGGTTCGGAAGTTCGCCCGAGTTCTCAGCTTGCTGAGCAATCGTGCGAACTTCGGGTCCGAGACACTAGTGGCCTCGCCACGACGGCGGCAGCCGTGCTAAAGACGGCGGCTTTTTGAAACGGGAAGGGATTGATATGGCGGACAAGCTGAATGTCGTTGCGGTGTGCGGCAGCCTGCGTAAAGGCTCGTTCAACCGGATGCTGATGAGTGCATCCATGGCGCTGGCGCCGGAGGGCATGGCGATCAAGGAAGCGCCGCCGTTCGGAGGAATGCCGATCTACAATTTCGACGACCAGCAGGCCGGGTTTCCGGCTTCGGTGAACACCTGGTGCGACGCGATCCGAGCCGCCGATGCGGTGCTGTTCGTGACGCCGGAGTACAACTGGTCGATTCCCGGCGGACTCAAGAACGCGATCGACTGGGCGTCGCGTCTCAAGGAGCAGCCGTTCAACGGCAAGGTCGTCGCGGTGCAGTCGGCGGCCGGCGGCCTGCTCGGCGGCGCCCGCGCGCAGCTTGCGATGCGGCAGTGTCTGACGTCGATCGATGTCGTCTGGTTCGGCCGGCCGGAGGTGATCGTTGCGTTTGCCGCGCAGAAGTTCAAGGACGGCAAGCTGGAGGATCAGACCGCGACCGACATGATCAAGGCGCAGCTCGCCGCGCTCGAGAAGTTCACGCGCAAGGTGACCGGAAAGTAGAGTCTCGCGCTTGCTCGGCCGCCCTTTCTCCGACGGAAAGCGTGGCTGAGAGCGAAGTGGAGGAGGCGGAAAGATGATTTGTTGCGTTGTGCCGCACGTCGGCGGGGTCGGTCACGATAAGGCTGCAACCGTGAGCGGACGGCTTGCGAGATTTGCAGTCGTTTTGGCGGCGGGATCGATCTCGTTTGCCGCTCTCGCTGGCGACGTTCATGCCGCGCAAGAACCGCGTGCGAACGCTCCTTCTTGGTTCTCGACGCCGTTTGGAATTGTCTACAAGAAACATGGGCGGGAGACCGTGCCGTACCCGGCCAAACACGCGGCCGGCACGATCGTCGTGAACACCAAGGAGCGTTACCTTTATTTCGTGCTCGGTGAAGGAAAAGCGCTTCGCTACACCATCGGCGTCGGTCGAGAGGGCCGCTCGTTTTCAGGGACCAGCACGATTTCGGCAAAGCGCGAGTGGCCGGATTGGTCGCCAACACCAAACATCAAAAAAGAGCAGCCCCACCTCCCCAACCACATGAAGGGGGGCGCAGACAATCCGCTCGGCGCGCGTGCGCTTTATCTTGGTTCGACGATGTATCGCATTCATGGCACCAACGAGCCTTGGAAGATCGGCGATGCCGTTTCGTCGGGATGCATTCGCCTCATCAATGAGGACGTGATCGACTTGTATGACCGGGCCAGAATAGGGGCGACCGTCATCGTGCGGCGGTGACTTGGTCTAGATTTTCTTTCCCTTCAGCCAGTCCGCGCCTTTGGCATAGAGCGCATCGACCGCCGGTCCGTCGGTGCCGGGCAGATCGGGCTTTACGTTGAAGCCGCCTTTGGTCTGCAAATAGGCGAGGTGGCGGTAGCCCACCGGGAAGCGATCGAGAATTTTCTGGTCGAGCTTGATCGCGGCTGCGGGATCGAGCGGCACCAGGCGATCCATCTCGTAGATCACCCGGCGCAGCACGATGCCCCATTTGCCTTTGCGCTTCTCCAGGAAATCGTAGAACCGCCCGGCGCAGATCACGTCGCAAGGCTCGCCGTCGACGGCGCCGCGCTGGGTGATTGTCATCTTGGTCATGGCGGTGGCGCGCTTGCCTTTCACATCGATCGACGTGCCGTGCAGCCCGTGAAACACACGCACGCCGTTGGCGTAGCCTTTCTTGCTGACATCGATGAATTCCTCCGCCGATCCCTGGAACCAGGTCGCCCACATCCGGCCGTCCTTGTGCCAGACGGTGCGGAAGCGGTCCCACATCAGGCCGTCGCGGAAGATCACCCAGTTCTCGATCAGCTCGCGGATCGCGAGCTTGTCCTTGGTGTCGGAAGCCATGCATCCCTCCGCGCTGGCGCGATGCGCAACACTGCACTAACCTTTCGCCGCGATCCAGCAAGGGAGTGCATCATGCGTTTGGAAGGGCGTTCAGCCATCGTCACCGGTGGGGCGGTGGGGATCGGCAAGCACTACTCCCATGCGCTGGCGGCCGAAGGCGCGCAGGTCATGATCGCGGACATCAAGGACGGCACCGCGGTCGCGGAGGAAATTTCCGCGAAATACGGCCGCAACTCCACCGCACACATGCAGTTCGACGTCAGCGACGAGGCGCAATGCAAGGCGCTGGTCGCGAAGACGCTGGAGCGTTTCGGCAAGATCGACATCCTGGTGAACAACGCCGCGATCTATGCGCCGCTCGCGCCGGTGGCGGTCACCGACATCGACGTCGACCTCTGGGACAAGGTGATGTCGGTCAACGTGCGCGGGCTGTTCCTGATGACCAAGCACGTCGCGCCGCACATGATCGCACGGAAGTACGGCAAGATCATCAATATCGGCTCCGGCACGGCCGCGCGGGGAATTCCGGACTTCGCCCACTACGTCACGTCCAAAGGCGCGGTGACGTCGTTCACCCGCGCGGTGTCGCGCGAACTCGGTGTGCACGGCATTTGCGTCAACACCCTGGCGCCGGGCTTCACCATCAGCGGGATGCAGAACCAGGAGCACATCGATCAGTCGCGGGCGGGCGCGATCACCCGCCGGGCGATCAAGCGTGAGCAGGTGCCGGAGGACCTTGTCGGGACCTTGGTATATCTCGCCTCCAAGGACAGCGATTTCCTCACTGGCCAGGTCTTGGCGGTGGATGGCGGGGCGAACAACACCTGAGTTCGGTGGGAAAAGCCCTGCAAACGGGGCATAGCCGCTGCGGCAGTCCCGTGTCTGTTAAAACGGGCCGGAAATCGCTATGTTCCGCCCAACAACGCCCGACTGGGCCGGAATTCCAAGGAGGATCTGATGTCCGTCGCCGCCGCCGATCCCAAGCACAACGTCCAGACCGTCCGACAGAACTTCTACGACAAGATCAGCAAGCAGGACATGACGCCGCTGTGGGAGGTGCTCCGCAACGTCGTGACCAAGGAGCCCAAATCCAAGGCGTCTGCGAAGGTCTGGAAATACGACGACATCAAGAAGTCGATCCTCGAGGCCGGTGAACTCATCACGCCAGAGGAAGCCGAGCGCCGCGTGCTGGTGCTGGAGAATCCCACGCTGCGCGGCCAGAGCCGCGCCACCAATTCACTGTTCGCCGGCGTTCAGCTCATTATGCCGGGCGAAGTGGCCGACGCGCACAAGCACGTTTCATCCGCCATCCGCTTCGTGCTGGACGGCGAGGGCGCCTACACCGCGGTCGAGGGTGAGAAAGCCAACATGTCGCGCGGCGATTTCATCCTGACGCCGAACTGGGCGCCGCACGATCACGGCAATCCGGGCAAGAACCCGGTGCTGTGGCTCGACGTGCTCGACATGCCGACCATCAATCACTTCGAGACGTCGTTCATGGAGCACTACGACGAGAAGGCGCAGAACACCAATCGTCAGGACGGCGACTTGCTCGAGCGCTATGGTTCGGGCGTGCTGCCGGATGGACAGACCATCGACACGTTCAAGCATCGCAGTCCGGTTATTAATTACACCTACGCCCGCACCAAGCCGATCTGCGAGCGGCTGATGAAGACCGGCGACGTCGACCCGAGCCACGGCGCGCGGGTGCGGTACTCCAATCCGGTCACCGGCGGCCACGTCATGTCGACGATGGGCGCCTGGCTCGCGATGTTCCCGAAGGGCTTCAAGGGCAAGGACTACCAGTCGACCGACGGCATGATCTTCGTCTGCGTCGAAGGCCACGGCTCCACCAAGGTCGACGACAAGGTGCTGGAGTGGGGCCCGAACGACGTGTTCGTCATCCCGCCGTGGAAGAAGTACGCGCACAACTGCCCGGAGCAGACCGTGCTGTTCTCGATCTCCGACCGGCCGGCCCAGGAAGCGCTCGGCATCTGGCGCGAGAAGAATTGATCGCGCCGTACTGAATGAAAACGCCCCGCATAAGCGGGGCGTTTTTTTATGCTCAGATTGTATCCGCCAACACGGCGCTAATCGATCATCTCAGTGGCGCGGGCGATCAGGGTTGGCGGGATTTCGAGTCCCAACGCTCGCGCAGTCCTCATATTGATGACCAGATCAAACTTGGAAGGCTGTATGACCGGTAGGTCACCGGGCTTTTCGCCTTTGAGGATACGGCCGACATAAAGTCCAGACTGACGGTAGGCTTCGGAGAGACTTGGACCATAGCTCAGTAAGCCACCCTCGGCGGGGAACTCCCTCCATTGATAGACGGCCGCCATCGCGTGACGCGCCGCCAAGATAACGATCTGCTGACGATTGTTGCTGAAGAATGGATCGGCTCCAACCAACAAGGCTTTGATATTCCGCGCGGCGAGCGCCGTGAAGGCGTCCGTCAGTGCGTGTGCGCCACCAACACGAACTACAACGAGGTCGCGGCCTGCAGTTTTGGCAGCGGCACGCAGATCCTGCTCCTGAAGTTCAACATCCGGGCGGTTCGAGTTCACCAGAGCGCCAATCATTGCGGGCGGTGGCGAAAGCTCGCCAAGTATTTCGAGGCGCTTGGCGTCGAGCTCAGTGGCTAGGCCAGCACTCCCAGTGACATTGCCTCCCGGGCGATTAAGGCTCGCAACGAGCCCACTTTTGACGGGATCGGAGACCGCGGCGAAAACGATCGGAACCGAGTTCGTCGCCGCTTTTGCGGCCAGTGCCGCCACAGGACCGCCGATGGTCGCTATGACCCTCACGGGATACCGGACCAGTTCGGCGGCGAGCGCAGGCAGGCGCTCGTAGTGGTCATCGGCACCGCGGCGCAGCATGGCAATGTTTTTGGCCTACAACAAACCCAGCTTCCTTCAAGCCGCCGTAGAAGCCTTCAAATTGATCCCGGCGCGCCTCGGCGGGCCCGCTGTTGAGTGTGCCCACCACCGGCATCGCCGGCTGCGCCTGGGCTGTAAGCGCCCCGGTGATCGCCGCGCAACCCAGCGCCGCAAGAAAATCCCGCCGTTCCATAACGGCATCGTAGCCCTTCGGTGCGAAATGCCAAAGAGGCTAGGCAGCCTTGGCGACATTGGCCCGCCGGCGCAGGTGCTCGACGACCAGCAGCGCGATCGACACCCCGATGCCCACGAGGTTGATGGCGTGGCCCGTCATGCCGAACGGATCGGGCGGCAGCACGATCAGCAGGGCGGCGACGGCATACATCGCGCGCCATGGAATCGACAGCGGCGCGAGTGCGTAGCCCAGGATCGCGGCGGTGCCGACGTACAGCCCGAAGATGATCCTCGCGAAATTCCAGACGATCAGGTGCGTCGGGCCGTCCATCAGCAGGCTTGGCGTGAGCACGAACAGGAACGGCAGCACGAAGGTGCTCCAGCCGACCAGGCAGGCGACCCAGCCGGTGGTCCAGCCGTCGGTGCGCGCGATGTTGGCGGCGGCGTAGGCGGCGAATGCCACCGGCGGCGTGATCATCGACAGCATGCCGTTGTACATCACGAACATATGCGCGGCCATCGGCGTGACGCCGAGCTTGACCAGCGCGGGGGCGAGCAGCGTCGCGGTGAGGATGTAAACGCTGACGGTCGGCAGGCCGATGCCAAGCACGAAGGCGAGGATCGCGATCAGGATCAGCAACAGATAGACGTTGTCGCCGGACAGCGCGACGAGCTGCAGCGTCATGCTGAAGGCGAGGCCGGAGATCGCGAGGATGCCGACCATCACGCCGGCGGCGGCGCCGATCAGGATGATATCGAGCGAGATGCGGCCGGTGTCGATGATAGCCTGGCCGAGCGTCAGCAAGGTCGGGCGCTTGCCGCGATAGCCGAAAACAAAGGTCAGCACCATCAGCATGACAGTCGAGACGATGGCGGCCTTCTCCGGCGTCAGCAGCGTGATTTCCGGATAGATCAGCGCGAACACCAGAAAAATGATCGGCACCAAAAAATGCCAGCCCGAGTTCAGCACTTCGAGAAGTGAAGGTGCATCGGGATCCTGGACCGCGCCGATCTTCTGCTTGGCGGCGTCGAGGTCGACGTGGATGAACAGGCAGGCGTAGTAAAGGATGGCCGGGATCGCCGCGGCGACGCAGACCGCGCCGTAAGACACTTGCAGGAACTCCGCCATGATGAAGGCGGACGCACCCATCACCGGCGGCATCAACTGGCCGCCGGTCGAGCCGACCGACTCGATCGCGGCGGCCTTGTAGCGCGAAAATCCCGCCTTGATCATGGTCGGGATGGTGACGATGCCCACCGCGAGCACGTTCGAGACTGCGCTGCCCGAAATCATACCGAACAGCGCCGAGCCCACCACCGCGATCTTGGCCGAGCCGCCGCGGAAGCGGCCCATCGCCGCCATGGCCACATCGGAGAAAAAATCAGCGCCGCCGGTGCGGGCCAGCACCTGCCCCATGATGGTGAAAGGAATCACGATCAGCACTGCCACCGCCAGGATCGCGCCGATCATGCTGTTGGTATCGAGGCCGAGGTAGGCAACCATCCGCTCCGGCGACACCCAGCGGGTCTGGAAATCGCCCGAAAAATTCGGGCTGATATAGACGTAGACCGCCATTGCCAGGATGATCGCGACGAAGCCGAAGCCCGAGGTGCGGCGGCTCCCTTCCAGGACCAGGAACAGCAGGATCGCGCTGCCGACGATGCCTTCGGTCGGTAGCATCGCGAGTTCGTAGGTGAGCGGCTCGTAGCGCACGAAGATGTAGCCGCACAGGATGAGCGACACGGCGGCGCTGGCATAATCGAAGGTGCGCGCGAACTTTTCGCGGCTCGCCATGAACGTCCACGCCAGCGCGGCGGCTAGGCCAATCCAAAGCAGCAGCGGAATGTTGAGCGGATTGGGAAACCGGTACGCGATGTAGATGAGAATTATAATGACGGCGATCGCGCCAGCCGGATCGATGGCGCGATATTCGCGCCGCGACTCGACCACGAAGGCGAGCGCCAGCGTCAGGCCGAGGCAAGCGGTGAGCAGTTGCTCGGTATAGAACGAAAGATTGAAGACCTGCCGGGGGACATCCATCACCCAGAGCACGACGCAGGCAACCAGGATTCCCTGCAGCAGGTTGGTCAGGACGAGAGTGGTTTTTGACGCGGTGGCGGCGAACTCCTCCGCGCTCGCTACAAAGCGCTCCTCGGACGCGGCGGACTGGCCCGCCGCGCCCGAAGGCTGAGCCTTTTCGTTCACTGGAATGCCTTGGCCGCGATGCTCTTCTCCTTGAAGTACTTCAAGGCGCCGGGATGGAACTGAAATTTGTAGTCCTTGTGCAGGTTCGCCGCGGCGAACTCACGCAGGTTCGGCGCGATCGCGATCATATCCGCCTTGTTGGTTTCCATGGTCTCGATCAGCTTGTACACCACGTCATCCGATACTTTGGCGTGGGTGAACAGGATGTTGTCGATGGTGTAGGTCTTCATCGGCTTTTCGACGCCGACGAAGATCGGCCCTGGAGCGATGTCGCTCAGATAGCCAAACGACGAAATTTTGCGGGCCTCCTCCATTCCGGGTTTCTCGTCGATCTCCAGGAAGCGCGTGCCGCCGACTGTCACGTCGACTTCGCGCACTTTCGGCGCGCCGAAGGCGAACATGAACATGTCGGCCGCGCCGGACGCGAAATCGTCCGCCGAGCGCATCACGTTCGGCACCAGCACCGGCTTGATATCTTTCTCGGTCAGGCCGCCGGCCGCCAGGATTGCGCGCGACATCGGATCGAGCGCGCGCATCGCCGAGTAGCCCATGGTCACGCGCTTGCCCTTGAGGTCGGACACCATCTTCATCCCTGAGTCCTTGCGCACCCAGAAACCGGTCTTGAGCGTGTAGACCGGGCCGATCACGCGTAGGTCCTTGTGATTGGCGATCAGGGCTCCAAGCTCTGGAGCGTTCGCCATGGCGAAATCGGCCTCGCCGCGGCCGACGATCGCAATCATCACGGACTCGCCGGCGGTGGCTTGCACCAGCGTGTTGAGGTTGCCCTTCTCCTTGAGCACCTTGGAGATGGCGGAGCTGGTGGTGTGGTTGATGGTTCCGGGCTGCATCGCCGCGAACCCGAAGGTCTGCGCCGATGCATTGCCGCTCAGGCCGAGGACGGCGACCGAGGCGGCGAGCAATGCCTTGTTGAACATGCTGACACTCATGACCCCTCCCTTACGAAGCTTGTTGCTCCGATTCGTTCGTAGCTGTTACTCAAGCGATTTGGCCGCGAGATTGCGCTCCTTGAAATATTTCAAGGCGCCCGGGTGATACGGCACGCCGTATTGCTTGTAGCCGTTCTCCGCCGAGAACTCGCGCAACACCGGCTGCACCGCGACAAGCTCGCCCTTGTTCTTCTCCAGCGTGTCGAGGAACTTGTAGATGATGTCGTCCGACACCTTGGCATGGGTCAGCAGCACGTTGTCGAAGCTGTAGACCTTCATCGGCTTCTCGACGCCGATGAAGACCGGGTTCGGCGCAACCTGGGTGAGATAGCCCCATGGCATGATCTTGCGCGCGGCGGCCATCCCCTTTTCATCCTGTTCGAGCACGCGGATGCCGCCAACCGTGGCGTCGACCTCGCGCACCTTGGGTGCGCCGAACGCGAAATAGAACATGTCCGCCGCGCCGGAAATAAAATCGTCGGCGCTGCGGATCACGTTCGGCACCAGGACCGGTACCACGTCTTTTTCTGTCAGACCGGCGCTCGCCAACATGGCGCGTGCGGCCTTGTCGATGTTGCGCATGGCGGAATAGCCCATCGCCACGCGCTTTCCCTTCAGATCGGCGATGGTGTTCATGTTGGAGGACTTGCGCACAAAGAACGGCGTGCGCAGCGCATGCGCTGCAACGATGATGCGCAGATCCTTTTGTGCGCCCTCGAAACCGTCCTGCGCTTCCATGATGTTGCTGATGCCGATCTCGGCTTCGCCGCGCCCGACCATGGGAATGATGACGTTGTCGCCGGCGGTGGGCTGCACGAGGACGTTCATGCCGCCCTTTTCCTTGAGCACCTTGGACACCGCGGTTGCTGTGGTGTGGTTGAGCGTGCCGGGCGGCAGCGTCGCGAAGCCGTAAGTCTGCGCGTTCGCGGCCGGGCTCAGGCAAAGCGCGGCAAGCGAGGCGGCAAACGATGCGCGAAGCAGTCTGGACATGGATTCCTCCCCTGGCCGACCGCGCTTTTGGCTGGTCGATCGCAACGATATTATGGGCGGCGAATTCCCGCGCCGCATGCGGATGATACGGGACATTGCCAGCCAATACAGCCCCCGGCCCTGGGAGCCTGGGACGGTTGCGCAGTCCGATCAGGGCGGCTCGACCCAAAATCCATCGGCCCGGCCGAGCACGCTTTCGGCGTGGCGGGTATCAGTCCCGCCGACGCGAGATCACGTAGGATTCGTCGTAGAACCAGAGCCCGCCGTGCTTTTGCAGCACTTCCTGGGTGGCGGCGAGATAGCGGCCGTCCGCAGCCGCTTCCGCAACCCGGTGATCCTCGACCTGCGACACGTAGATCGCGGCATTCCACGCGGCGAACAGCGTCGAGGTGCCGATCGAAGACGCCCCGGTGATTTCGCTCGGCAGCGTGTGCATGTCGTAGCGGAACAGCGAGCGGTTGTCGGCATAGGCGTTGAAATTGAGATCGCGGCCGTTCTGGCCGAGCTCCTGCTTGACCGTCTTCATGATCTGATGACGGTTGTGGATGAACGGGTTGTCGCCCGGCCAGACCTTTTGAATGATCTCGTGGCCGGGGTCGTTGCCGTGTGAGTGGATGGCGATCATGCGTCCGCCCGGGCCGAGTGCGCGGGCCAGCGGCGCGATCACGCGCTTCGCCTTGAAGTCGAGCGAGGCGCGGGCGCGGTAAGGCTGCGAGGCGATGACCAGATCATAGTCGGCCCGCGTGCCGCCCGGCTTCGGGATGATCGGGTCGAGCAGGAACTTGTGGTCCTCGCGATAGACCACCAGCACGACCGGCCGCTCGTACACCGGATTGCCGGTCTTCGGGCTGACGCCGGCTTTCCAGTTCTCATTGAGGAACGGCACGAGGCCGGTGATCTGCTGCTCGAACTGGTGCGAGGACGAGCCGGTCAGCGACACCTCATGCCAGACCATGCTGGAGGCGGCCGACATCGATTTCACGGCAAGCCACGGCGCATCGGCATAGGCGAGGTTTGTCAGCACCAGCACCGTCGCCGGATGCTCCATGAAGCGGTCCGACATCTTCTGCATGGCGAGGCGCACGTCCTCGAGGCTGATCTCCTTGCCGACCACGTAGAACGGCGTGTGCGGGAATTTGTCGTGCATCGAGCGCAGCGTCCGCAACAGCACCGTGCCGTCGCCGACGCCGGCGTCGAACAGGCGCAGCGCCGGTGGGCGCGGATGGATGTTGGCAAGCTCGAGCGACACGCGGTTCGCCACCACCCATTTTTCCAGCAGGTGTGGACGAACAGCAGATATTTCTGCCGGTTGTCGAAGAAACGGAAATTGCGCTGCGGATCGTGCCCGTCGCCCGGATGCCGGCGTGGCCGGCGGCCTCTGCGGCCGACCGGAGCAGGCGGCGGGGCCGGCGCTGCGACGCGTTCCGGCGTGCGCGGCATGACGGCGGGCCGAGCGCCGGCCTCGCGGTTCGACTGCATGAAGCTGCGGATGCGGTCGAGCGTCTCGGTGGTGATGCGCCCGCCGTGGCGCAGCCGGCTGGCGAGCTTGCCGTCGTTCACCGCGCGGCGGCCGAAGGTCGATTCCGCAAGGCCGGTGTGTCGGCAGTAGTCGGAGATTTCCTGCAGCAATTCTTGCGCGTTCATCGCGGCACCCCAGGCTGGCGTTTCCCAGTCCCGCGCGAGCGGCTTTTCGCGCGTCTCGTCGGCGCGGGACCGTCGAAAGCGAACCAAGCTTGGAGAAAAGGGTCAACCACAAATTGCCCCACTACCTGAATGGGCAGATAGATGGGCAAACGCCCAAATTACATAAGTAATTGTTTCGACTAAATAATAAAATTTTGAGTGGGACGGTCGCAGCGGACAACGAGGTCATTTGGCTAGATGTGGGACACTGCCCATTTTGGCTGCCCACAAAAAAAAAGAAGCAGAATCTAGTAGTTTGCGCATTCAGAGCGCCTTGCAGCACGGCGCTCGTGACGACGGCCGTGCCGTCGCGTCCGCCGAATTCGAACGGCTTGATGCCGGTGGCATAGGCCGCATCGACCGCGCGCTCGATCCGCGCCGCCGCCTGTGCGGCGCCCTCGTGGCCGTGCTTGTCGGCGAGCCAGTCGAGCATCAGTCGCGGCGGACAGGATCATCGCGGACGGGATTGGCCTTGCCCTGGCCCATGATGTCCGGGGCGGTGCCGTGGCAGGGCTGGAACACCGCGTGCTTGTCGCCGATGTCGGCGGACGGCGCCATGCCCATGCCGCCGATCAACCCGGCGGTGAGGTCGGAAAGGATGTCGCCGAACATGTTTTCCATCACCATGACGTCGAAGTCCCACGGCCGGCGCACCAGCATCGCCGAACAGGCATCGACGTAGAGATGGTCGGCCGGCACTGCCGGGGTACTTCGCGGCTTGCTCGTCGAACATCTGCCGGAAGAACGCGTAGGCCTTGAACGCATTCGCCTTGTCGACGCAGGTCAGCCTGCCCTTGTTCGGCCCACGCGACTTGCGGCGCGCCGCGTAGCGGAACGAGAAGTCGAACAGCCGCTCCGAGGTCTTGCGCGTGATCACCAACGTCTCGCGGCCTTCGTCGTGTGTCACCACGCCCTTGCCCATCGAGGCGAACAGGCCTTCGGTGGATTCGCGGATCACCACCAGGTCGATGCCGTTCTTGTCGGCGCCGACGATCGGCGAGGGCACGCCAGGAATGAGCCGGCACGGCCGCACGCCCGCGTAAAGGTCGAAGATGAAGCGCAGCTCGACCTGCGGCATGATTTCGGTGTTGTCGGGATAGCGGATCGACGGCATGCCGCAGGCGCCCAGCAGGATGGCGTCGGCCTCCTCGCAGAGCTTGATGGTGGAATCCGGCATCGACTTGCCGGTTTCCTTGTAGTGCGTGGCGCCGGCCGCCGCCTTCGGTGAAGCGGAATTTCAGGCCCGGCGTGGTGGCCTCGATCTTCTTCAGCACTTCGAGCGCCGGGGCCATGACCTCCGGGCCGATGCCGTCGCCGGGCAGGACCGCGATGTGGAAGGCGTCGTTGGCGAGCATGCGGAAGCCCGGATGGTGGAGAGGCGGGCAGTGCGCTAATGAATACGTCACGCTGCCTTCACGCAAGCCGGAAATCACCATGCGTCTCGCCGCCAATGTCGCCTACCTCTTCACCGAGCGCCCGCTGATCGAGCGGTTCGCCGCGGCCGCCGCGTGCGGCTTCAAGGCGGTGGAGCTGCAATTCCCCTATGACCACGCGCCATCGGCGATCAAGGCCGAGCTTGTGAAGCATGGCCTGACTCAGCTCGGCGTCAACACGCCGCCCGGCAGCGGAAAGGACACGTCTGGCGTCGCCGCGATTCCTGGCAAGGAGGCGGAATGGGACGCACGGTTCAAGCAGGCGCTGGATTACATCGTCGCGATCGGCGGCAGCGCGATCCACTGCATGACCGGCCCGGTGCCGCCCAACGACCGACCGGCCGCGGAAAAGACCTTCGTCGCCAACCTGACCCGCGCCGCCGATCTCGCCAAGGCGCATAACATCACGCTGCTGATCGAGCCGATCAACCAGCGCGACCGGCCCGACTATTTCCTCAATCGGGTGGAGCACGCCGCCGACATCATCGCCAAGGTCGACAGGCCGAACGTGAAGATCCAGTACGATTTCTATCATGTGCAGATCGTCAGCGGCGACCTGATCAAGCGGTTCGAGAAGCACCAGCCGCTGGTCGGCCACGTCCAGATCGCGGCGGTGCCGTCGCGCCATGAGCCCGACGAGGGCGAGATCAACCACCCGGAAATCTTCAAGGCGCTCGACCGGCTTGGCTGGGACGGGTGGGTGGCCTGCGAATACCGGCCGAGAGCGCGGACCGAGGACGGCCTGGTCTGGGCCAAGTCATACGGCATTTCGCCGACAAGGCTGTGACATAGCCTATTGAAAACAATGATTTATCTGTGCCCGGGACCGGGCAGGCTGATAGATTCGCTGCATGTGGGGCCGCAAGCGCAAAACCGCCGCAGAAGCCGCGTCCGAGGCCGAGCCGACTGCACTCAAGCAGGCGGTCCGGCAGGCGCGCATCGAGACTGCGGAGCGCACCAGCGTCGTCGTCGAATTGCGCGACGCCGAGCTGGCGCGTCTCGAGATGCTCAACGAGGCACTCGATCCGCTGTTCGCCGAGATCCCGGTGGACGTCGACTTGTTCGACCGCGGCATCAGCCGTGGCGACCAGCCGCGGCTGTGGATCGACGTGGTGGCGCATGTCGTCATGGGGCGCGACAAGCGCGAGTATCGCTTCGTGCAGGACACGCGCTACGGCCGCAAGGTGCTGGCGGAGTCCGCGGAGATCGAGAAAATCGTTGCGGCGGTCACGCACTATGTGGCCGCGCGGATGGTGGAGCGTTCGCGGGCGCTTTCGGAAGACTCCGCCACGCAGGCGGTCGAACTGCGCAACGACATGCAATTCGTGCTGCGCCGCCGCCGCTGGCGAATGGTCCGTGCCTTCCTGTTCGGGCTGATCATCGGCTGCGCCTCGCTGTTCGCGGCGCTGTGGATCGTCGCCTCGCGGATCGGGAAGTAGCGATACTGAGGCCGGTTGATGCCTACGGCTTCGTCAACTGAAACTGTTGCGTCGCCAGCTTGCGTTCGCCCTGCCAGACTTCAAGCGTCCAGGCGCCGGGTACCAAGTGCCAGTCCTGAGTGAGGCCCCAGAAGATCGGAAACGTTTCGCCGATGATCTGGGTGTCCGTGTATTCGTCCAAAGTCGTTGTGGTCTTACTCTCCGGGTTGGTAAGGCCGGGCTGCGGATAGTGCCACACCACCTTGATCGGCACCTTGGCGTTTCGCGGCGCGCCAACGATAATCAACTCCGCTCCAATAACGACGCCGCGATTGGCCTCGATCTTCGTGCCGACGCTGACGTTCTTGTAGCCGGTGATCTTGACCATGTTGCCGGTCGAAACCGCGTACCCCTGCACCGGTGCGCTCGACCTGATCTCGTAGGTGCCGGGACGTGTGACGTCGATGCGCTCCACGGTCGCCGCCGGAGCTGGCGCTTGGGCCTGGCCTACGGGGGTAAGGAAGAGCAATGCAACCGTCGCCGCACCGCCGAGGAGCGTGACGAACTCCCGCCGTCTCATATCTGTCTCCAGGCTCAGAATACAAAATCATAACGCAATTGGGGCTGAACCGGTTTCGCCAATGCAGCATGATATCCGCGCCAGTTTCGAATGAGGGCCAAAACCCGTAAATCCTCACTAGGAGCAAATGTTTTCTCTTACCTCCGAAACTGCACATCGCCCCATGGGAGAGGTGAGCGGAGTGTGCTGCGCCGCTTGATTCAAGCTCGGGCGATCGTGCTTTACCCCGTCAGCATCTGCCGGCTCACTTCGCCGATCGTGCCGTCCGCGCGGCTCATGCCGCGCATGATCACCTGGCAGTGCCAGTCGCCCGGCTCGCCGTCGATCTCAAGCAGGTTGTAGCCCGCGGGATCGTCCTTGTAGTGCGGCGAGCCCGAGGCCGAGGGCGCGCCGATGCAGGGAATGCTCTCGCGCGGTCCTGAAATCCAGATCAGCGAGCTTTGGTGGAGGTGGCCGTGCAGCAGCAGCTCGGCGCCATGCTTGCGCAGCACCTCGCGAAGCTCCGCCGCGTCATGCAGCTGGCGGAAGCGGCTGACGCCGGGGGTCGGCGGGTGATGGATCAGGATGACGCGGAACAGCTCCTCCTTTTTCAGCGCGGCGAGAGCATCGCCCAGCCTTGCAAGTTGCTCATTGCCGAGCCGCCCGGTTGCGGCGAGCGGCAGCGTCGGGACCGAGGTGGAGAGCCCGATCAGCGCCACCTTTCCCCGCCGGCGCACGAACGGGAACGGTTCGCCGGCATCGCCGCGCATGTAGTCGCCCCAGTCCCGCGCGCCGTAGCTCGCGGCCACACGGACGTAGGCATCGTGATTGCCGGGCACGAACGTTGCGTTCTCCCGCACGCCAAGCGCTTCGAGCCACGCCCGTGCCGGACCGAATTCATTGCTCAACGAGAGGTTCACGAGGTCGCCCGTCACCGCGACGTGGTCGGGCTGTTGCGCCTGGAGATCGGCGACGATCGCAGTCAGCATCTCCGGCCGGTGAATGGCGCGCCGCTTGCGCAACCAATTGAGGTAGCCGAGCCCGCGCTTGCTCATCAGTTCGCCAAACGCCGGCCGCGGCAGCGGCGCGAGGTGGACGTCGGAGATGTGCGCCAGCAGGAACATGCGCTTATGTCGGCCTCGCAAACCGGCTATTCAGACCCTTCCAAGAAGGAACGGCCGATGGCAAGCCTTTTCCGCCGCACGCCTTGGTTCGGCAGGCTGATCCACTTCTATTGGCGCTTCGCCCGCGCCATGACGCTTGGCGTGCGCGGCATGGTGCTCGATGGCGAGGGGCGCGTCTTTCTCATCAAGCACAGCTACGTCGAGGGCTGGCACATGCCGGGCGGCGGGGTTGAAGCCGGCGAGACCCTGATCGAGGCGCTGACGCGCGAGCTTGCCGAGGAGGGCAACATCGCGCTGACCGCGCCGCCCGTGCTGCACGCGATGTATTTCCATCCGGTCTATTCGCGCCGCGACCACGTCGCGCTCTATGTGATCCGGCAGTTCCGCCAGACCGCGCAGCCGGTGCCCGACCGCGAGATCGTGGAGCACGGCTTCTTCCCGGTCGACGCACTTCCTGACGGCACCACAAAGGGCACGCGCGCCCGCATCGACGAAGTGCTCAACGGAACGCGCGCCGCCGCGGTCTGGTAGCCGCATTCGGGCGTTGTCAGCGGCGGACCCCCGGCGCTACGCTGGCCGGAACAACATCGAGGGGAAATGCCGATGCACAAGCTGCTCGCCGCGCTCGCCGGTTTGGCAATCGCCTGTTCGACGGGCGCAAGCGCGCAGACCATCAAGGTGGTGGTGCCGTTCGCGGCCGGCGGGCCGGTCGACACATTGGCGCGGCTCATAACCGCGGACATGGCGCCTCGGCTGAAGGCCGACATCGTGGTCGAGAACCGCGGCGGGGCAGGGGGCGTGCTGGCGACCGAGCAGGTGGCGCGCGCACCGGCGGACGGCAAGACGCTGCTGTTCGCCAGCTCCGGGTCGCACGTCATCAGCGCGGCGTTGCGCAGCGGCCAGCTCAGCTACGATCCCGTGAAGTCGTTCACGCCGATCGCTTTCGCCGGCGCGGTGCCGATGCTGGTCATCGTCAGCCCGGACTCATCCGTCAAGACGCTTGCCGATCTGGTCGCCAGGGCGAAGACCGACAAGCTGAGCTACGCCTCGGCGGGCGCCGGCTCGACCATGCACATCATCGGTGAGGTGATCAATTCCGAGGCCGGCATCAAGACCACGCATGTGCCGTACAAGGGCGTGGCGCCCGCCCTCACCGATCTGATCGGTGGGCACATCCAACTGCTCAGCGCCGACCTGCCGGTGCTGGAGCCGCTGGTGAAAAGCGGCAAGGTGCGGGCGCTGGCGCTATTCGCAACCGAGCGCTCATCGCTGCTCCCCGACCTGCCGACCGCCGCCGAGCTCGGCTATCCGGGCATGCTGATGGGCAACTGGTACGCCATGCTGGCGCCGGCCGGCATTCCCGCCGACGTCAAGGACGCGCTGGAAAAGGCGATGCTCGAAGCCATGAAAAGCCCGACTGTCTCGGCACGCCTCGCTGCCGGTGGGGTGGCCGGCGCGCTCGACAGCAAGGGCTTTGCCGACAAGCTTTCGAAAGACGTGGCGTTCTGGGGTCCGCAGATCAAGAAACTCGGCATCACCGCGGAATAGATCCGGTTGCTTCCGTAGCGTTGTCCGGCGTGCTAATCGGCGCAGGGCGCGTTCCTACGGTTTGCCGGAGCGCGGCGGGCAGGGCAATGACCGACCTATCGCTGACCATCCTGTCCGAAACCGCGGAGGACGCGGAGGCGATCGACCGCCTGCACGAGCGCACGTTCGGCCCCGGACGTTATGCGCGCACCGCCTTCCGCATCCGGGAAGAAATCGCCCACCGGATCGACCTGTCGTTCACCGCGCGGATTGGCACACTGATGGTCGGCTCGGTGCGGTTGTCTCCGATCCGTATCGGGGAGACGCCAGCGCTTCTGCTCGGCCCGCTCACCATCGAGCCGCCGTTCCGCGACCGCGGCATCGGCAAGGCGTTGCTGGAGCGCGCGCTGCAGGAGGCGAAGGCGAAGGGCCACCGGCTGGTGGTGCTGGTGGGCGACGAGCCGTACTACGGCCAGGTCGGCTTCAAGAAAATTCCCAAAGGCACCGCCACGATGCCGGGGCCGGTCGATCCGGCACGGCTGCTGGTGGCCGAGGTGGTCGAAGGGGCCTTCAACGGCGTGTCAGGGCCGATCCGGCCGGACTATCGCGCCAAAAGCGAACGGCCTTAGCGGCCCTCTCTGGCCCACGTCGCGGCCAGCGCGCCGATCAGCAGCAGCAGGCCCAGCAGCCCAGCGAAGATCGGCAGCACGCCGATGCCGCGCACCACGCTGGCCTCGCGCATCTTCAAGCCGATCCAGTCGTCGCCCCGGAACGTATCGGCCGAGCGCATCGCGACGATGCGCGGCAGGTTCACGCCGCCCGCGTCGGCGAGGCGTTTGACGTCGCCGCCGGTCGCGGCCGCGAGCGGACGAAGCACATCGGTGGTCGACGTCACCTCGGCAAATTCGCGCGGATTGGCGGGACCGACGTTGACCAGCGCGGTGAGCTTGCCGTCGTTGGCCCGCCACAGACCGAGCTCGGTCGCGCGCAACGTTCCGCGCCACAGGCCGGGCTCGCCGGCGGTCAGGGTAATGGTGCGGGTGCCGCCGGATGGCAGCGTCAGTGTCACGTCGTTCACGGTGTCGGCCATGGTCTGCCGCTCGATCACGAGATCGCGGCCGCGCCCGATCAGGCGCAGCGCCTCTTCCTCGAGGTCGGGCTGCTTCATCAGCCAGTGCGATAGGCGACGCATCAGGTCGAGATGCGGCCCGCCGCCCTCGAAGCCGCGCGCCCACAGCCAGACGTGATCCGAGAGCAGCAGGCCGACGCGGCCTTCGCCTTCGCGGGAGAGCACGAGCAGCGGCTTGCTCTCCGGGCCTTCCATGACGCTGGTGCCGTTGTTGGTCTTGGTGTCGACCAGGCGGAACCAGCGGCTCCATTTCGCCGGCGTGCTGTCGGAACCTTCCAGGCCGCGAGTCACCGGATGGCGCTTGCCGGGATTGGTGAGCGCGGCGCGGAACGCGGTTTCCGTGGTGAGGCCGCTCGGCTCGGCGGGGAGGATCTGATCGAGCGGGGTGCGCCACAGGCTGGTCGGGCTGGCGTAGTCGGGACCGGCGGCCACCAGCACGGCGCCGCCATCGCGCACATAACGTGCGATGTTGTCGAAATAGATGATCGGCAGCACGCCCTGCCGCGCGTAGCGATCGAAGATAATGAGATGAAACTCATTGATCTTCTGCTGGAACAGTTCGCGGGTCGGGAATGCGATCAGCGAGAGCTCGTTGATCGGTGTGCCGTCCTGCTTCTCCGGCGGACGCAGGATGGTGAAGTGCACCAGGTCGACGCTGGCGTCAGACTTCAGAAGATTGCGCCAGGAGCGCTCGCCGGCGTGCGGCTCGCCCGACACCAGCAGCACGCGCAGCTTGTCGCGCACGCCATCGATCGAGACGACCGCGCGGTTGTTGACCGTGGTCAGCTCGCCCTCGATCGGAGATGCCTCGATCTCGACGATGTTGGGCCCGGCGTGCGCGATGGGGATCTGCGCATTGATCGTGTTGCCCGGCGTGACGGTGCGGCGCTCCAGCACCTCGCCGTCGCGGCGCACCGTGACCTGGGCCGGCGTGCCGCGCACGCCCTGATCGTCGACCCGGTAGACGATGGTCTGCGACTGGCCGACGATGCCGAACCGCGGCGTGGTCACCAGGACGACGCGGCGGTCGCGCTCATTGGCGGTCCCGGTGATCAGGCCGTGCACCGGCGCAGCGAAGCCGAGCGCGGCGGCGTCCTCGGGCACGTCGTGGACGCGGCCGTCGGTCAGGAAAATCGCGCCGGCGACCCGGTCGGGCGGCACGTCGGCGAGCGCCGCGCCAAGCGCCGCAAACAGCCGCGTGCCGTCGGTCTCGCCATCCGCTTCGCCGGCCTCGACGAAGCGCACGTCGAGGTTCGGGATGCGGCCGAGCCGCTCCGCCAGCGCGGCGCGGGCCTGCTCGGTCTGCTTGAGGCGGTCGCCGAAGTTCTGGCTCGGGCTCTTGTCGACGACCACCACGGCGACGGACGACAGCGGCTCGCGGTCCTCGCGGGTGAACGAGGGATTGGCGAGTGCCAGAACCATCAGCGCCAAGGCGAGCGAGCGCACCCAGGCGCCGCGGCTCCTCACCACGAACAGCATCACCGCCAGCAGCAGCGCAACGCCGCACGCGGCCCACAGCAGGTAGGCCGGAATCAGCGGAGTGAATGCGACGCCAAAACCCACCACGTGCTCCTATTGACCCAGCCGTTCCAGCAGCGCCGGAACGTGGACCTGATCGGCCTTGTAGTTGCCGGTCAGCGTGTACATCACGATGTTGACGCCGGCGCGGAACGCAAACTCGCGCTGGCGCGGCTCGCCGGGCACCATCGGCAGCAAGGCTTGGCCGTCGCCACGCGTGGCCCAGGCGCCGGCGAAGTCGTTCGAGGTGATGATGATCGAGGAGACGCCGTCGCCGGCGCGGGCCGGGCGCTTGCTTTCGTCCTCGTCGTCCTTGGCGGTCTGCGTGGCTTCGACCCAGAGCTGGCCGGAGTTGAAGCGGCCGGGGAAGTCCTTCAACAGGAAGAACGTCTTGGTCAGCACATGGTCGCGCGGCACCGGCTCGAGCTCGGGAATGTCCAGCGATGAGAGGATGGTGCGCAGCGCCACCATGCCCGGCGCGCGCGCCTCGCCGCCCGGTCCCGGCGGCGCCATGATGGCGTCGCGGGTGTCGAACAGCACGGTGCCGCCATTCTTCATGTAGGCGTCGATGCGCGCGAGCGCCTGCGGCGACGGCCTCGCCGCGCCTTGCACGACCGGCCAGTAGATCAGCGGGAAGAACGACAGCTCGTCGCGCGCGATGTCGAGCGCCACCGGCTCGCCGGCTTCGAGCGCGGTGCGCTGCGCCAGGAACACCGTAAGGCTCTGCAGGCCTGCGCGGCTGATGTTGTCGGCCTCGGCGTCGCCGGTCGCCACATAGGCGAGCCGGGTGTCAAGCGTCGCGCGCATCGCGAAGGCGTCGGCGCTCTGGTCGGCGGGCGCGGTGGTGGCGCGCTGCTGCTGCTGCGGCGGACGCTGCTGTGCCGATGCCTGGGTCGCCGCCATGAGCAGTCCGCCGGCCGCGACGAGCGCGAGCACCGCCGCCGCGGCGCGTCGTGGCCGGCCGCGGAACAATTGCGCGAACCCACCGGCGAGGAAGAACACCACGATCGCATCGAGCGCGAGCAGGCCTAGCGCCGCCAGGAACACCGGGCCGCGCAGGTCGAGCGGCTCGCCCACCTGATAGGCCGCGAGCCGCGCGTTGAGCTTCGAATAGTCCAGCGTCACAAGCCGATCGGCCGGTGCGAGCGTGTTGACCGCGAGCAATCCGTCCGGCGGGCCGTAAAAGCCCGGCGGATGGTCGGCCGTCGCGCGCGCGGCATAGCCCGCGGGCACCGGCCGCGCGGTCGGCGGCGGCGGGCCGAACGCACCGAAGCCGTCGAGCAGGCGGGTCGGCGGCACCATCTCGCGTGCGGCGCGGTTGTCGGCGTCCTCAGCGGTTGCGCTTGAAGCCGCCAGCGCCGCGATGCGGCGGAGCATATCGACGAACGCGCCGGACAGCGGCAGGTCGGACCAGCGCGTATCGGCGGTGACGTGGAAGAGAACGATCATGCCCTTGCCGCGCTTCACCGCCGTGACGAGCGGCGTGCCGTCGGCCAGCGTCGCCCAGGTGCGGTCGATCAGCCCGGCCTCCGGCTCCGCCAGCACCTGGCGCGTGACGGTCACGTCGTTGGGCACCGGCATGCTGCCGAACGGGCCTTCGCGCGAGAACGCCGTGAGTTGCTGAGGCTGATCCCAGCTCAGGCTGCCGCCCAGGATCCGGCCGCCGCGGCGCAGCTTCACCGGCACCAGATCGTCGTCGGAACCGGCGAGGCGGGGGCCTGCGAACCGGACCAGCATGCCGCCGCCATCGACCCAGGCGGACAGGCGGTCGCGCGCTTCGCCGGCGACGTTGCCGACGTCTGCCAGGATGATCATCGGCACGCCTTGCTCGATGAAGCGGCGCACCGCCTCGGCGGGCGCGCCGGGCTCGGCCAGCCTCACGTCGGCAAACGGGTTGAGCGCGCGGCCAAGATAGAACGTGGAGGCGAGCAGCGGCTGCGCGGTCTCCGCGGTGGCGCCGGTGACAATGCCGACGGTGCGCCGCCGCCAGCGCTTGTCGAGCAATTGCACAGTGCCCGCGGATTTTTCGGCGGGAATTTCCACGCGGGCGATGTCGTTGCGGATCTCGACCGGCAGGTTGAGCTCGGCGTCGGTCTCGCGCTCGCCGTCCTTGAAGCCAAAGCGGGCTTCGCCCAGCGGCAGGCCCTTGAGATCAAGCGCGCGGATCAACCCTTGCTCGGTTCCCGCGGTGGTGGCGCGCAGCACCTTTACGGTCAGTGCGCCGGCAGCGTTGTCGGCGGCGGCCAGCGCATGGGCGGTCGGCAGGCCGCCGGCGACCACGCTGACCGAGCGGCCTTCGGCCGCCTTGGCCAGGCCCTCGACGAATTCGGAGCCGCGGCCGAGATCGACGCCGTCGGACAGCCAGATGATTTCCATGTTCGGCGTGGCGGTGAGCAGCCGCACGATGCCCGGCAGCGCATCGACACGCTCGATCGCGTGCGGCCTGGGTTTCATCCGGTTGAGGGCTACTCGCGCCGCGGCCGGCGTTTGCAACGAGATATCGCGGCCGGCCTCGCCCAGCGGAATGAGCGCAATAGCCCGATTGTCGGCCTCGGCGCGCGCGATCAGATCGTCAGCGGTGCGCACGCGGGCGTCCCAGCTCGCCGCGGCGGAGAAGCCGTCGTCGATCAGCAGCGCGATCGCGGTCGCGCCGGTGGTGGTGGCGGTGGGCGGATTCCACAGCGGCCCCGCAGCGGCGAGAATCACCAGCGTCGCGAGGGTGAGGCGCAGCAGCGTCAGCCACCACGGCGTGCGCGATGGGGTGTCTTCCTTCGGCTTGATGTCGAACAGCAGCCGCGTCGGCGGGAATTCGATGCGCCTCGGCCTTGGCGGGATCAGCCGCAACAGCCACCACAGCACGGGCAGGCTGAGAAGGCCGAGCAGCACCAGCGGGCTGGCGAAGCCGAGCGGCAGGCCCATCATGCGGACCTCCTCATGCGCTTCTCCTGGGCCGTCCGGCGGTGCCGCGCGACAGCGCGACGGCCGCGTTGCCTTCGCCGATACGCACGTGAAGCGCGAGCAGCAACTCGTTGGGTTGCCGGTCGGTGCGGTGGATGATGAAGCTCCAGCCGAGCTTGTCGGTGACGGCGCGAATTTCGGCGCGATGGCGGGCGAGCCGCGCCTCGTAGTCCGGCCGCCAGTTCTCGGCGCGGCCAGCGATGATCTCGCCG
This sequence comes from uncultured Alphaproteobacteria bacterium, assembly GCA_963711955.1. GTDB lineage: Bacteria > Pseudomonadota > Alphaproteobacteria > Rhizobiales > Xanthobacteraceae > Z2-YC6860. The sequence goes on from CAVQGC010000024.1 coordinate 99,286, forward strand.
CCGCCCTCCGGTTCGATGAACTCGACCCGGCCCGAATAGGGGAAGGTTTCCTCGGCGGGATCGACGATCTGCACCAGATGGCCATGCGCGCCATTCGCCGACAATTGCGACAGCGTGGAGCGGATTTCCTCGATCGGGCTCCACAAGTCCGAGACCACCACGATCTCGGCGAGCGGGGCCGGCGCAAATCCCTGCGGCAGGCTGGCGCGCTCGTTGGGATCGTGGGTGATCGCGTCGGCCATGCGGTCGATCACGGCGCGGCTTCCGGTCGGACGCATCAAGCCGGGAACGCCGACCCGCTCGCCGGCATCGACCAGCACCTCGGCCAGCGCGAGCGAGATCACCAGCGTGCGTTCGAGCTTGCTCTCCAGCGCGGTGCGCGAGGAAAATTTCATCGAAGGCGAGCGGTCCGGCCAGATCCATACGGTGTGGGCCGCCTCCCATTCCTTCTCGCGCACATAGAGCTCATCGCCACGCGCCGAGCGGCGCCAGTCGATCCGGCGCACTTCCTCGCCGGACACGTAGCGGCGGAACTGCCAAAAGTTCTCGCCGGCACCGGCGCGCCTGCGGCCATGCAGGCCGTGGATGACGGTCGCGGCGATGCGGCGCGATTCCAGGATGAGCCGTGGCATGACCGCAGCCAGCGCGCGGGCGCCTTCCGTGGCGCGCCGCGTCGCCTTGATCTCGTCGCGGCCCCCTGGTCGGTCAACCGCCATTCAATTGTTATCCGAGCCGTGCGGCGAGCTTGCCAATCACGCCGGTGATGGTCTCGCCGTCGGCGCGAGCGGCGAAGGTGAGCGCCATGCGGTGCTTCAGCACCGGCTCGGCGAGCGCAATCACGTCGTCGATCGAAGGCGCGAGCCGGCCGTCGAGCAACGCACGTGCGCGCGCGACCAGCATCAGCGCCTGCGAGGCGCGCGGGCTCGGTCCCCACGAGATCAGCTTGCCAAGGTCACCGGCGTCGGGGCCGGGACGGGCCGAGCGCACCAGCTTGAGGATGGCGTCGACCACGGATTCGCCGACCGGCAGGCGGCGCACCAGCCGCTGCGCCGCGATCAGGTCGTCGGCGGTCATCGCCACCTTCGCCTTGGTTTCCTCGACGCCGGTCGTCTCGAACACGATGCGCCGTTCGGCGGCAGCGTCCGGATAGTCGACGTCGATCTGCATCAGGAAACGGTCGAGCTGGGCTTCCGGAAGCGGGTAGGTGCCTTCCTGCTCGATCGGGTTCTGCGTCGCCAGCACATGGAAGGGCTTCGGCACGTCGTGGCGGGCGCCGGCGACGGTGACGTGCTGCTCCTGCATCGCCTGCAACAGCGCTGACTGCGTGCGCGGGCTGGCGCGGTTGATTTCGTCCGCCATCAGGAGCTGGCCGAAGATCGGGCCGGGAATGAATCGGAACGCGCGCTTGCCGCCGACGCCTTCTTCCAGGACTTCGCTGCCGACGATGTCGGAGGGCATCAGGTCCGGCGTGAACTGGATGCGCTTGGCGTCGAGGCCGAGCACGGTGCCCAACGCTTCCACCAGCTTGGTCTTGGCAAGGCCCGGGACGCCGACCAGCATGCCGTGGCCGCCGGACAGGATGGTGATGAGTGTCTGCTCCACCACCTGTTCCTGACCGAAGATGACCGCGCCGATGCTGTTCTTGGCTGCGGCGACATGCGCGGCCGTGCTCTCCGCGGCGCGAACGATCATGTCTTCCAGCTTTTCGACGCCTTCGCTCGCCATCATGCACTCCTGTTGCGCGGCAATGGCCGCGGATTGTCGCTCACCCCGAGACTTGGCGAGACAATATTCGTGCCAGCATTCATGCCAGCGTCATTATCCTCGATTCCCGAGCCGGTATCTCATTTTTAGCCCGAAACCCCCGCTATTTCTGGGGAATAGGAGGGGTGCAAAATCGCGCATTCACAAAGGCGCGAGCCGGCTCTGTCCCGAGACGCTATACCTAAGGTCAACCATGGCGAACGAAAGGCAATCCAGCGGGTTGGACGGCATCGCGCAGGCGGCGAAGCGCGAGGGCGGCAAAAGCCCGCCGCCCGTGCACCTGTGGGATCCTCCGTTTTGCGGCGATCTCGACATCCGGATCGCCACCGACGGCACCTGGTTCTATCTGAAGACGCCGATTGGCCGGCATGCCCTGGTCAAGCTGTTTGCCTCGGTGCTCAAGCGCGAGGGCGATCGTTATTTCCTCGTTACGCCGGTCGAAAAGGTCGGCATCACGGTTGACGACGCGCCGTTCCTCGCGGTCGAGATGAAGGTCGAAGATGGCGCACAAGGCCGCATGCTCCACTTCCGCACCAACGTGGACGACTGGGTCACCTGCGGCGGCGATCATGCGCTACGGTTCGAGCCCGAATCCGGCACCGGCGGGCTCAAGCCGTACCTGCATGTGCGACGGGACTTGTGGGCCAAGGTGTCGCGGGCGCTGTTCTACGATCTTGTCGAGCTTGGCGAGGAGCGCGACGTTGCGGGCCAGCGCATGTTCGGCGTCTCGTCGGCCGGAGAATTTTTCGTGATGGCGCCAGCCGACAGCCTCAAGGAATTCGCCTGATGGAATCCGGCGCTCCGCTCGGCCAGCTTGGCGTGCCGCACTTTACCGGGCCGGAGTTCATGACGCGCGCGCGCGAGCGGCTGACGCTCGACGTGCCGGCGGCGCTCGACGACCACACCGCGACCGCGGTGCGCGGCGACCTCGATCTCGACGACGAACTCTGGAAGAAGGCCGGCGTCCAGGCGACCAAGCCCGCGGCGGTGCTGGTTCCCGTGGTCGAGCGCGCCGAGCCTATGGTGCTGCTCACGCTGCGCACGCCCGACCTCAAAAGCCATTCCGGGCAGATTGCGTTTCCCGGCGGCAAGATCGATGCGGGCGACGCCAGCCCGCTCGACGCCGCGTTGCGCGAGGCCGAGGAGGAGATCGGGCTCGACCGCCAACTGATCGACCCGATCGGCTATCTCGATCTCTACCTGACGTTCTCCGGCTTCCGCATCCTGCCCGCGGTCGCGCGGGTCAGTCCCGATTACCGCCTCACCATCAATCCGGCAGAAGTGGTGGAGGCGTTTGAGGTGCCGATGGAGTTCCTGATGCAGCCGGACAACCACAAGCGACACAGCCGGGTCTGGAAGGAAGGGATCGAGCGGCACTATTACGCCATGCCGTTCGGCGAGCGCTACATCTGGGGCATCACCGCGGGTATCCTGCGGAACCTGTACGAGCGGATTTACGAGCGATGATCCTTGCGCGATCTCTCTTATCCCTCCCCCGCTTGCGGTGGAGGGTCGCCGAGCGAAGCGAGGCGGGGTGGGGGGTGTCGTGTTTGCACGAAGCCCCACCCGGCTGCTCGCGTTGCTCGCAGCCACCCTGGCTGGAGACAACGCGATGATCCGCCCCCTCCTCACCGAGATTGCATTGTTCGCAGCGCCGTTCGTCGCCTATGCGGTCTTTCTCTGGGTCACCAAGACGGCGGTGCTGGAACGCAGCTCGTGGCCGCCCAAGACCTTGGCGAGCCTCGCGATCGTCGCGCTCGTCCTGATGATCGGCAGCTTCATCTATCTCTCGCACTTTTCCGGCGCGCCGCCGGGAGTCGACTACATTCCCGCGCATTTCGACAAGGACGGCAATTTCGTGCCGGGGCAATTCAAGTGACCGAGCCCCGGATCGCGGACGCAGCCTGGCTGCGCGAGCCGCGGCTGTCGAAGCTCCTGGACACGCTCGATCGCGACGGCGAGCAGGCGCGCGTGGTCGGCGGCGCGGTCCGCAACGCGCTGATCGGCGAGCCGGTGGGCGAGGTCGATCTCGCGACCACGGCGCTGCCCGACGAGGTGAGCCGCCGCGCCGCTGCGGCTGGATTTCGCGTCGTGCCGACCGGCATCGAGCATGGCACGGTCACCGTTGTGCTCGACGGCCGCTCCTACGAGGTGACCACGCTGCGCAAGGACATCGAGACGTTCGGCCGTCACGCCAAGGTCGCGTTCGGGCGCGACTGGAGGGCCGACGCGGAGCGCCGCGACTTCACCATGAACGCGCTGTCGGCATCGGCCGACGGCACGGTGCATGACTACGTTGGCGGAGTGGCTGATCTGCGTGAGCGCCGCGTCCGCTTCATCGGCGATGCGGCAAAGCGTATCGCCGAGGATTATCTGCGCATCCTGCGCTTCTTCCGCTTTCACGCGGCATACGGCCAGGGCGCGCCCGACGCGGAAGGTCTTGCCGCCTGCATCGCAGGCCGCGCCGGGCTCGAGCATTTGTCGCGCGAGCGCGTCCGCATGGAACTGATCAAGCTTCTGGTCGCGCGGCACGCCACTCCGGCGATGGCCGTCATGGCGGAGGCCGGACTGCTGATCACCGTGCTCGGCGGGGTGCCCGATCTCGCCAGCTTCTCCAACATGGCGAAGGTCGAGGCGGCGATGGGGTTTGCGCCTGATCCGATACGCCGGCTCGGCGCGCTCGGCGTGCGCATCGCCGAGGACGCGGTGCGGCTGTGGCAGCGGCTGCGGTTGGCCAACGCGGAGCACGACCGGCTGGCTACGATGGCCGGCGCCTGGTGGCGCGTGTCGCCGGGCCATGACAAGAACGCGCGAGCGCTGCTCTATGGTCTCGGGGCCGAGCGCTTCGTCGATCGCATGCTGCTGGCGTGGACGCGGTCGCCGGCACCGGCGACGGATCCCGCCTGGCACTCGCTGGCGACGCTGCCGCAGCGTTGGACGGCGCCCGCGTTTCCGCTCAAGGCCGGCGATTTCCTCAAGCGCGGCCTCGCCAAGGGCCCGGCGCTCGGCGTGGCGCTTGCGCGCCGCAGAACAGGCCTGGATCGCCGCGGATTTCCCGGCCGACCCGGCGGCTATCGCGTCGATCGCCGACGCGGCTGCGAAAACGTGAAATCCTCTGACGTTGTCGTGAATTTGATTCCCTGTTCCAGCCGTTAGGTTGCTGATTCGGAGGGGGACGCAATGCAGCGTTTCTGGCGCGGCGCGATGATCTTCTTGCTTGGCGGCGTGCTCGGCACCGGATTCGGTGTCGCGCTTGGCTTCTTTCTTTTTCCGTTTGTGTTTCCGCCGCCGCCGGCCGCCGAGCAGTTGAGCGAGGCCGACCGCGCCGCGCTGGTCGGGACCGGAAACTTCATCCATGCCAACCCGTCCGATCCCGTTCATTGGGGCAGGGGCAAGGTCGGCGTCTATCAGAATGCGGTGTTCCTGGAGCCTGACTTCGAAGTCGGCCCCGGTCCGAAATATCACGTCTATCTGGTGCCGAATGCCAAGGTGCGCGACGAAGCGCAGGTGAAGGGCTCGATGTTCGTCGACCTCGGACGGCTGCGCGCCTTCAAGGGCAGCCAGCGCTATGCCGTTCCGGCCGGCGTCGACCTGAAGAAATACGCGAGCGTCGTGATCTGGTGCGAACAGTTCGGCGTGTTGATCTCGCCGGCCGATCTCACCTTTCAATCGCGATAGCGCACGTCTACCCTGCGGCGCGTGACCGCCGCTTTCGCCGACATTTCGCTGTGGCAGCTTCGTGCTGGTCGCAGGCGTCGCGCTGATCGGCTCGGTGGTCGGCGGCGTTGCCGGCTACGGCACCGGCGCGCTGATGCCGCTGGTGCTGGTGCCGATCCTCGGCCCCGAGCCGGTGGTGCCGATCATCGCCATCTCGGGACTGCTCACCAATTCCGGCCGCGTGTTCGCGTTTCTGCGCTACGTCGACTGGCGCCGCGCGGCGATCGCGCTTGTCGGCGCGATCCCGTTTGTGACCGTCTCCGCCTACGGCTTCACGCTGCTCACCGGCAGGGCCGTGCAGATCCTGATCGGCGTCATGCTGATCCTCACGGTGCCGCTGCGCTACGCAATGCGACGCCGCGCGACGGTGCTCGGCGACGGCGGACTGTTGTTCAGCTCGATGGGCTACGGCGCGGTGATGGGCGGCACCGTCGGCGCCGGCGTGATCCTGCTCTCCATCCTGATGTCGGCGGGCCTGCAAGGCGCGGCGGTGGTCGCGACCGACGCCGTGATCTCGATCGTGGTCGGCATCGTGCGGCTATCGGTGTTCGGTCATGCGGGCGTCGATCACCGCGCAGGTCGTCGCGTTCGGCTTGTTGATCGGCGTGGTCGGCTTCACCGGCGCGTTCCTGGCCAAGGCGTTCGTCGAGCGCCTGCCGGTGCGCGTCCACACCGCGATCCTCGACGCGGTGGTGCTGATCGGCGGCGCGGTGATGGTGGCGGGCGCGCTGCTGCGGTGACGCCGCTCACGACGGGCGAAAGCGGTCCTCGATCTTCGCCCAGTCGTCGAATCCGACGATCGACTTGTACTCCTCGAAGCCGACGCCCTTGCCGATGAAGCTCATGTCGCCCTTGCGCGAGCTTCGCCAGCACGTCCTGCATGGTGCGCACCGAGTGCATCATCAGCGAGATGCCGTAGATCGCGATCTCGAAGCCCATCTCGGCCAGCTCGGCAGGCTTCAGGATCGGCGTGCGCCCGCCTTCCAGCATGTTCGCCATCTGCGGCACGTCGAATTTCCGGCCGATCAGCTCGAGCTCGGCGACGTCATGCGGCAACTCGATGAAGATGCCGTCGGCGCCGGCCGCCAGATATTGGTCGGCGCGGCGGAACGCTTCGTCGAGGCCGAGCACGTCGCGCGCATCGGTGCGCGCCAGGATGAAGGTGTCGCGGTTGACCTTCTCCGATGCTTACTGCGCGGATCTTGGCGGCCATCTCGGCGGCGGGGATCACGTCCTTGCCGGCGATATGTCCGCAGCGCTTCGGCGCGAGCTGATCCTCGAACATGATCGCCGACACGCCCATCCGCTCGTAGCTGTGCAGCGTATGCACGACATTCTTGACGTCGCCATAGCCGTTGTCGCCGTCGACCATCACCGGCAGATCGCAGGCCGCCATGATGTCGGTCACGGCGGCCGAGATTTCGCCGAGCGCGACCAGCCCGATGTCGGGCAGTCCCCAGCGCGCGCCGATGGTGGGAAATCCGCCGGTGAAATAGGCCTTGAAGCCGGCGCGCTTGATCAGGCGCGCGCTGAGCGCGTCGAACGCGCCCGCCAGGATCAGCGGGCGCTCGCTTTTGACGAGTTGTGGAAGCTCATTGCAGCTTGATCTTTCCCTCGCCGAGGATGCCTTGCCAGCGCGCGATGTCCTCGGCGAGGAGCGCGCGCATGCCGGCCGGTCCCGGCGCGGTCGGCGGCTCGGCGCCGGTCGCCGCCAGCTTGGCGATGACCTCAGGCTCCGCGAGCACGGCGCGCAGCTCGGTATCGAGCCGCGCGATCACCGCGTCCGGCGTCTTGGCGGGCGCGGCGAGGCCGAGCCAGGTGATGCCCTCGAAGCCCGGCACGCCGGATTCCGCGACCGTCGGGATATCGGGCGCGAGCGGCGAGCGCTGCTTCGTCGTGATGGCGAGGCCTTTCAGCTTGCCGGCGCGGATCTGCGGCAGCGACCAGATGATGTTGTCGAAGATGTATTGCATGCGGCCTTCCATCACGTCGGGCGCGGCCTGCACGCCGGTCTTGTAGGGCACATGCACGACGTCGATGCCGGTGCGCGCCTTGAACAGTTCGCCGATCAGGTGGGTGATGGTGCCGTGCGCCGCTGGAAGCGAATGACAGTTGCCCGGGCCGCTCCTTCGCGTAGGCGATCAGCTCGGCGGTCGAGTTGGCGGGCACCTTGGGGCTGACGATCAGGAGGTTCGGCAGGATGCCGGTGAGGCCGATCAGGCTGAAATCGTTGCGGTCGTAGTTGAGCGAGCCCGCCGGTTGGATCAGCGGCAGGATGACCAGCGCGCTGTTGGTGGTCATCAGCAGCGTGTAACCGTCGGGCGCCGCCTTCGCCACGTAGGCGGTGCCGATCGCGCTCGCGGCGCCTGCCTTGTTCTCCACCACCACGGGCTGGCCGAGCCGGGCGCTGAGCTTTTCGCGCAATCACGCGGGCGATCGCGTCGGTGCCGCCGCCGGCCGCGAACGGCACGACCAGGGTGATGGTGCGGGCCGGCCAGCTTTGCGCCGCCGCCGCTAGCGGGTGCGAGACACGCTGCGATGGCGAGTGCGAACGCTGCTCGGCGATGCACGGAAATCCTCCCGGCGGTCCTTGTTTTTCTCGTCTCACTACACCCGCATTGAGCGGGAGCGTCAATGCGTTCTGCCGGCGCAGCTCATGGCCACTTCACCACCGGCGGCAGCGAGGAGAGGATCGACTCCACGTTGCCGCCGGTGCGCAGCCCGAAGATCGTGCCGCGGTCGTACAGCAGATTGAACTCGACGTAGCGGCCGCGGCGCACCAGTTGCTCGTCACGCTCCGCTTCGGTCCACGGCTTGGCGAAGTTCGCGCGCACCAGCTCCGGATAGATTTTCAGGAACGCGCGGCCGACGTCCTGCGTGAACGCGAAGTCGGCGTCCCAGTCGCCGCTGTCGAGATAGTCGTAGAAGATGCCGCCGACGCCGCGCATCTCGTTGCGGTGCTTCAGATAGAAATATTCGTCGCACCATTTCTTGTATTTTTCGTAGGGCGCGACCGCCGCATGCGCGTCGCAGGCGGCATTCATCGCGGCATGGAACGCGCTTGGTGTCCGGATCGTCCTGGGTGCGCCGCTTGTCGAGCACCGGCGTCAGATCGGCGCCGCCGCCGAACCACGCCTTGGTGGTCACGACAAAGCGCGTGTTCATGTGCACCGCCGGCACATGCGGGTTCTGCGGGTGCGCGATCAGCGAAATGCCGGACGCCCAGAACCGCGGATCGGCGTCGGCGCCGGGGATTTCCTTGCGGAATTCCGGCGCGAACTCGCCGTGCACGGTCGAGACGTGCACGCCGACCTTCTCGAACACGCGGCCGCGACATCATCGCCATGGTGCCGCCGCCGCCGGGGGCGCCGCTGTGGTCGGTGCGCTGCCAGGGCGTGCGGACGAAATGGCCGGGTGTGCGGTCGGCGAGCGGCGCGGCCGCGGGGCAGCGCGCTTCGATCGCCTCCAGCGCGGCGCAGATGTCGTCGCGCAGCCGCTCGAACCAGGCGCGGGCGCGTGCTTTCGGGCTTCGATCAGGCTCGCCATCCATAGCCGGACTATAGCGCAAGCGACGGTGTCATGCGATCGTCATCGGGTCCGGCGACCTTTCGCTCGGGCTCGGCTATAATGTCTCGCTTCAAAGGAATGCCGCCATGCGCGCATCCGCACTTCTGACCCGCCGCAAATTCCTGACCGTGTCGACCTCCGCCGCGGCGCTGAGCGTTGCGCGGCCCTATCATCAGCCGCGCCAACGACCGGCCGCTGATCACCCACGGCGTGCAGTCGGGCGACGTCGGCCTCGACAGCGGCGTGATCTGGGCGCGCACCGACCGGCCGGCGCGCATGCAGATCGAGATCGCGACCACCGAGAGCTTCCGCGACGTGCGCCAGGGCGTGTTCGTCGATGCGCTGCCGCAGAGCGATTTCACCGCCAAGGCGCTGGTCGAGGATCTGCCGCCGGGCCAGGACATCTTCTATCGCGTGCGTTTTCAGGATCATTCGCTCGCCGACGATCCTCAGCGAGCCCGCGGTCGGGCGCTTCCGCACCGCGCCGGCTGACCGGCGCACGGTCTCGTTCGTGTGGGGCGGCGACGTCTGCGGCCAGGGCTGGGGCATCGACGAGGCGCGCGGCGGCATGCGCATGCTTCGCGACCATGCAGAAGAGCCGTCCCGACTTCTTCGTGCATTCCGGCGACACGATCTATTCCGACGTGCCGCTGCAGCGCCGAGGTGAAGCTCGCCGACGGCAGCATCTGGAAAAACGTCGTGACCGAGGCGAAGTCGAAGGCCGCCGAGACGCTCGACGAATATCGCGACAACTACAAATACAACCTCACCGACAAGAACGTGCTGGCGATGAACGCGGAGATTCCCGATCTTCGCGCAATGGGACGACCACGAGGTCACCAACAACTGGTGGCCGGAGGAGCCGATCGGCCGCGCCGAGCACCAGCGCAAGAAGTACACCGAGAAGAACATGCTCATGCTGGCCGCGCGCGGCGCCAAGGCGTTCCACGAATACATGCCGATCCGCGCGACGCTCGCGGAGGTCAACCGCATCTACCGCAAGCTGCTCGTACGGGCCGCTGCTCGACGTCGTCATGCTCGACACCCGCAGCTATCGCGGCCCGAACGCCGAGAACATGGAGGAGAGCTACGGGCCGTCCGCGTATTTCTTCGCGCCGGCGCAGGTCGAATGGCTCAAGCGGCAGCTGAAGGCCTCGCGCGCGGAGTGGAAGGTGATCGCCTGCGACATGCCGCTTGCCCTGAACGCGCACCTACGATCCGCGATCGGCGCTGGGGGCAGGAATCGCTGTCGCAGGGCGATCATGGTCCGCCGCGCGGGCGCGAGCTCGAGCTCGCCGACATTCTCTCGTTCATCAAGCGTGAGAAAATCCGCAACACGGTCTGGATCACCGCCGACGTGCACTATGCCGCGGCGCATTATTTCGATCCCAACAAGGCGGCGTTCCAGGACTTCGAGCCGTTCTGGGAGTTCGTCGCCGGCCCGCTCAATGCCGGCACCGGGCGGGTGCTGCCGCCGGACGAAACGTTCGGGCCGCAGGTCGTGTTCAGCAAGGGCATATCGCCCGACAACCGGATCAACCACGGCCCGAGCTACGGCATGCAGTTCTTCGGCCACGTCGCGATCGACGGCGCGACCGGGGTGATGACGGTCTCGCTCAAGGACATCGATGACAGTCTTGCTGTGGTCGAGGAAGCTCGAGCCGGTCGAAGGCTTAGTCTAGCCACGTCTGCCGCACCGCCTCGCCGGCCGCCATCGCGGCGGCCACGCGACATTGAGCGAGCGCAAGCCCTCGCGCATCGGGATTTTCAGCCGCGACGTCGGCGGCCTCGTGCACCGTCGCGCGGCACGCCGGACGATTCGCGGCCGAACAGCAGGACGTCGTCGCGGCTGGTACGCGTGGTCGAGGTAGGAGCGCTCCGCCGCGGTGGTGAACAGGACAAGGCGCAGCCGTTCGGCCCGCCGCCAGGCGTCGAACGCGGACCACGAGACGTGCCGGGTCAACGACACCTTATCGAGATAGTCCATGCCGGCGCGGCGGAAGGCGCGGTCGGAGGAGGGGAACCCGGTCGGCTCGATGATATGCGCCTCCAATCCCAGGCAGGCGGCGAGGCGCAAGATGGTGCCGGTATTCTGCGGAATGTCGGGCTCGTAAAGGGCGATCCGCATGGCCCCAGAATGACCCGAAAGTCGAGGTCTGCAAACGAATTGTGCGGCCTTTGGTCATTCGCGCCCCGGCGGGCTTGCGCTCTCTTTGTAAGGGTGCCAATAAACGCCGCCGGATCGCCGCATTTGCCCTTCCCCAGGGCCAGGGCGGCTGGCTTGTCCGCCGCCGCTGGATGCTTCGCGTTCGCGGTTCTCCGCGCGGATGGGCTGAACGGCATAACGAGGGACCTGAAGCCCGTGACAACCACTTCGGCCGAGCCGACACGCCGCGATTTCCTCTACATCGCGACCGCCTCCGTGGGTGCGGTCGGCGCCGCGGCGGCGCTGGTGCCGCTGATCGCGCAGATGAACCCCGACGCCTCGACGATCGCCGCCGGCGCCCCGATCGAGGTCGACATCGGCCCGATCGCCGAGGGCCAGGTGATCAAGGTGTTCTGGCGCGGCAAGCCGATCTTCATCAATCACCGCACCAAGAAGGAGATCGAGGAGGCGCGCAACGTCAACCTGGCGAGCCTTCCCGACCCGCAGCCCGACGACAAGCGCGTCAAGGAGGGCAAGCCGCAGTGGCAGGTGCTGATCGGCATCTGCACCCATCTCGGCTGCATCCCGCTCGCGCATTCGGGCGAGTACAACGGCTACTTCTGCCCGTGCCACGGCTCGGTCTACGACACCTCCGGCCGCATCCGTAGCGGCCCGGCGCCGACCAACCTGCCGCTGCCGCCCTACGAGTTCGTTTCCGACACCAAGATCCGGATCGGCTGACGTTCCTCCGATGAATTTCGATTTGCAGGTTCGATCATGAGCGGACATTCCACCTACCAGCCGCAAAGCGCGTTCATGAAGTGGATGGAGCGCCGGCTGCCGATCGCCGGGCTGGTCTATTCCTCCTTCGTCGTCTATCCGGACGCCGCGCAACCTGAACTACTGGTGGACGTTCGGCGGCATCCTGTCGTTCATGCTGGCGGTCGCAGATCGTCACCGGCATCGTGCTGGTGATGCACTACACGCCGCACGTCGACATCGCCTTCAATTCCGTCGAGCACATCATGCGCGACGTGAACTACGGCTGGCTGCTGCGCTACCTGCACTCCAACGGCGCCTCGATGTTCTTCCTCGCCGTCTACATCCACATGTTCCGCGGCATGTATTACGGCTCCTACAAGGAGCCGCGCGAGGTGCTCTGGATCCTCGGCGTCATCCTGCTATCTCCTGATGATGGCGACCGGCTTCATCGGCTACATGCTGCCGTGGGGCCAGATGAGCTTCTGGGGCGCGACCGTCATCACCAACTTCTTCTCGGCGATCCCGATTGTCGGCGAGTCGGTGGTGACCTGGCTGTGGGGCGGCTACGCGGTCGGCAATCCGACGCTGCAGCGCTTCTTCTCGCTGCACTATCTGCTGCCGTTCGTGATCGTCGGCGTGGTGGTGCTGCACATCTGGGCGCTGCACATGGTCGGGCAGAACAACCCGACCGGCATCGAGCCGAAGACCGGACAAGGACACCGTGGCGTTCACGCCGTACGCCACCATCAAGGACGCCTTCTTCATGGTGTGCTTCTGCGTCGTGTTCGCCTGGTTCGTGTTCTACATGCCGAACTATCTCGGCCATGCCGACAACTACATCCCGGCCAATCCGGCGGTGACGCCGAACCACATCGTGCCGGAATGGTACTACCTGCCGTTCTACGCGATCCTGCGCGCCATCCCGAACAAGCTGCTGCGGCGTCATCGCGCTGTTCGCCTCGATCGGCATTCTCGCCTTCCTGCCGTGGCTCGACACCTCGAAGGTGCGCTCGGCCAACTACCGGCCGCTGTATCGCCAGTTCTTCTGGATCTTCGTGATCGTCTGCATCGGGCTCGGCTGGCTCGGCGCCAAGCCCGCCGAAGGCGGCTACGTCATCGCCGCGCGCATCCTGACGTTCTATTACTTCGCGCACTTCCTGATCATTCTGCCGATGCTCGGCTGGGTCGAGAAAACCAAGCCGCTGCCGAACTCGATCTCCGAGTCGATCCTCAAAGAGGGTCTGCCCGCCGGCGCGTCGGGTCCGGCGCCCACGGCCAGGCACTAGGGGAGCGACCGATGATGCGATCGATCCTCGCCGCCGTTGCTGGCCGTTCGCGCTTGCGGGCATCGCGCCTGCGTTCGCCGCCGGCGAACACGCCGCAGCCGCCGCGGCAGAAATGGTCGTTCTCGGGCCCGTTCGGCACCTACGACCGCGCGCAGCTGCAGCGCGGCTTCAAGGTCTATCGCGAGGTCTGCTCGGTCTGTCACGGTCTCAACCTGCTGTCGTTCCGCAACCTCGGCCAGGCCGGCGCGCTCGGTTATTCCGAGGCCCAGGTCAAGCAGATCGCCAGCGAGTACAAGGTCCAGGACGGCCCCAACGACCAGGGCGAGATGTTCGAGCGCGAAGGCCGTCCGGCCGACCGCTTCCCGCCGCCGTGGCCGAACGAGAACGCCGCCCGCGCGCGCTACAACGCGGTGCCGCCGGACATGTCGGTGATCGCCAAGGCGCGCACCTACGAGCGCGGCTTCCCGTGGTTCATCTTCGACATGTTCACGCAGTACCAGGAGCACGGCGTCGACTACATCACCGCGCTGCTGATGGGCTACGAGGACAAGCCGCCGGCGGGCTTCAAGCTGCCGTCCGGGCTCGTCCTACAACAAGTATTTCCCCGGCCACGCCATCGCGATGCCGAAGCCGATGGAAGACGGCCGCGTCACCTACGAGGACGGCTCGCCGCAGACGCTGGCGCAATATTCCAAGGACGTTTCGGCGTTCCTGATGTGGGCGGCCGAGCCGCACATGGAGGCGAGGAAGCGCATCGGCCTCCAGGTCATGATCTTCCTGATCGTGTCTCGCGGGCCTGCTCTACTTCACCAAGAAGAAGGTCTGGCACGACGTGAAGGAAGGCCGCATCTAGGCGCGGCGTTCCGATCCGGTCTTGACGCGAGGGCCCCTTTCGGGGCCCTTCGCATGTCTGGAGGGTGACATGACCAAAGCCGTGCTCGGCATCATCGGCGGCTCCGGCATCTACGATCTGCCGGGGCTCGCCAACGTGCGCGAGGAGCGCATCGCGACGCCCTGGGGCGAGCCGTCCGGCGCGCTGCGGATCGGCGACATCGCCGGGCTGCCGGTGGTGTTCCTGCCGCGCCACGACAAGGGCCACCGGCTGTCGCCCTCCGACATCAACTACCGCGCCAACATCGATGCGCTGAAGCGCGCCGGCGTGACCGACCTGATCTCGCTGTCGGCCTGCGGCTCGTTCAAGGAGGAGCTGCCGCCCGGCACCTTCGTGCTGATCGACCAGTTCGTCGACCGCACCCACAAGCGCGAGAGCTCGTTCTTCGGCAAGGGCTGCGTGGCGCACGTCTCGATGGCGCATCCGGTGTCGCCGCGGCTGCGCATCCATCTCGCCGCGGCCGCAGAAGCCGAAGGCATCCAGGTCGTGCGCGGCGGCACCTACGTCTGCATGGAAGGCCCGCAGTTCTCCACGCTGGCCGAGAGCCTGACCTACAAGCAGCTCGGCTATTCGGTGATCGGCATGACCAACATGCCGGAGGCGAAGCTCGCCCGCGAGGCGGAGCTTTGCTACGCCACCGTCGCGATGGTGACCGACTTCGACTGCTGGCATCCCGACCACGACGCCGTCACGGTGCAGGACATCATCAAGGTGCTCACCGCCAACGCCGAGAAGGCGAAGCGGCTGGTGGCGCGGCTCGCCAAAGATTTCCCGCGCGAGCACGAGCCGTGCCCGATCGGCTCCGACCGCGCGCTCGACACCGCGCTGATCACCGCGCCGGAGGCGCGCGACCCGGAGCTGCTCAAGAAGCTCGACGCGGTGGCGGGCCGGGTGCTCAAGTTATGATCGACATCGCACCGATTGGGATCGTCCGCGGCGGCCGCTCCGAGGCGCTCGACGACGATTGGGGAAAGGTCGAGGCCGAGATCGTGCTGGACCCGGCGGTGGTTCAACCGGATGCCACCCTTGGACTGAGCGGCTACAGCCACATCGTCGTTGTCTTCCATATGCACGAGGTGCCAGCGGCGAAGGTCGAGATCGGCGCGCGCCATCCGCGCGAGCGGGCGGACTGGCCGAAGTCCGGCATCTTCGCGCAGCCGGCACGTTCGCGGCCGAACCGCATTGGCGTCACCGCGGTGGAATTGATGTCGGTCGACGGCCTGACGCTTCGCGTCCGCGGGCTCGACGCCATCGATGGATCGCCGGTGCTCGATATCAAGCCCTACATCTCAGGCTTCGCGCCGCGCGGCACCATCCGCGAGCCTGACTGGGTGAAGGAGCTGATGGCGAAGTATTGGTAAGGCCGTTCAGGCTCATCGCCGCTTCGCGATGATTGCGTCGGCGGCGGCGACGCCGGTTTCGAACGCGCCGTGCACGGTGGAGAAATCGGCAAGCGAGCAGGCCTCGCCGGCAAAGAACAGCCGGCCGTCGACCGGCGCCGCGAGAGCCGCGCGGCAATCCGCCTTGCCCGGCGACGCGTAGGAGTAGGAGCCGCGCGCGAACGGGTCGGCGCCCCAGCGATGCAGGCCGATCGGCTTGATGCGGCGGGCGAACGTGCTGCCGAGCAGGCCGGTGAGCTCGGACGCCGCGAAGTCGAAGAACGCGCGGTCGCCGTCCGCCTCCAGCTGCCACGCCAGATGGCCGCCGAAGTAGCCTTCGATGACAGGCTGCCCGAACGGCCGCAGATGATATGAGCCGATCGCCGTGCGATCGGTGCGGCCGAACAGGCGGCTGTCGGCTTCGAAGTCCTCGGCGCCCTCGAGCGACAGGAACAGCTTGTCGGCAAATCCCAGCGGCAGGCCGGCCGCGGCCTCGGCCTTTTGCGGCAGCGCGGGTGAGAACAGCCCGGCTCCGTCAGCGCAGCGGTTGGCAGCGTCACGATGGCATGGTCGGCGGCGATCGTGCCTTTGGCCGTGTCGATCCTGAGGCGCTTGCCGCCGTGATCGATGCGGCGCACTGGGCAATCCAGCACGACCGGCAAATCCGCGCCGTAGGCCTCGACCGTCGTGCCGTAGCCCTTCGGTGACACGCCAGTTCGTGTTGTCTTCGCGGTATTTCGCCAGATCGCGCGCCGAAATGCGGTCGAGCTCGGCGCCGCTGTAGTACGTGCTGACCGCGTCGATCAGCGCATTCCAGCGGCAGCCCGGCTCGAGATACGCGGCCGCCGGGCTGTCGCCGTCGTGCTGCATGGCCTGGTCGAGGCGCTCGTCGAATTCGCGCTGCGCTTGCCTGTATTCGCGCTGTTCGGCGAGCGGGAAGCCGATCTCCAGCGACGCCGTTCCCAGGGCGGCGGCGTCTTGTCGATCGTGCGGCCCTGCCGTTGCGCGATCTCGCTCCAGGGATTGCGCTCGGCGGAATGCAGCCAGCCGCAGCCGAGGTCCATCGCAAATCCGCGCGTCTGTGGACAGTCCATGCCCGGCCGCCGAGCCGCGTGCGCGCCTCGACGATCAGGCAGCCGACGCCGGCCTCGTGCAAACGGTGGGCCGCGGCCAAGCCGGCCGCGCCGCCGCCGATGATCGACAACTTCGGTGTCGCTGTCGGCCATGCCGGATTATTTGGTGACGGGTCGAGTTTGTTGTAGTGGTTTGACCGTCTGCGGCCTCGCCACAATGAGCAGCGCTCTCTAACGATTTCGAAGGACTTCCATGATTTCCCCCGCGCTTGAGTTCGATCTGCAAGTCCTCGATCCGCACCATCCCGGACTATCCCAAGCAGGGGATCATGTTCCGCGACATCACCACGCTGCTCGGCAACGCGCGCGCGTTCCGCCGCGCGGTGGACGAGCTGGTGCAGCCGTGGGCCGGCATGAAGATCGACAAGGTCGCCGGCATCGAGGCGCGCGGCTTCATCCTCGGCGGCGCGGTGGCGCATCAGGTGTCCGCCGGCTTCGTGCCGATCCGCAAGAAGGGCAAGCTGCCGCACGCCACGGTGCGCATCGCCTATTCGCTGGAATACGGCATCGACGAGATGGAGATGCACAGGATGCGGTCGATCAGGGCGACAAGGTCGTTCTGGTCGACGACCTGATCGCGACCGGCGGCACCGCCGAGGGCGCGGTGAAGCTGCTCAAGCAGCAGGGCGCCGACGTGCTGGCGGCCTGCTTCATCATCGATCTGCCGGAACTGGGCGGCGCCGACAAGATCAGGAAGCTCGGCGTGCCGGTGCGCACGCTGGTCGCGTTCGAGGGCACTAGCGCGATCCCGAAAAGTGGCGCCGGTTTTCGGACAGACATGCGCAAACGACACCGCTCAAGCGCTAAATTTCAGCGCCGGCCTCAGTTCCGCGAGCAGCAGCCGCAGTTCCAGCTCGCGGAATTCCAGGAACACGCGCCGCGTCCAGCCGTAAAGCTCTGTGGTGGTGTCGGACGCGGTGACGGCGAGCGCGGCGAACGAGAAGCTCGGCCGCTCGATCACGCCTTTGATCACCGGCGAGAGGGCGGGAATGGTCAGCGGTGCGCCGCCCGTGCGCGTGCCGGGAAAGTCGTCGCGAAAGCGTATCGCTTGCGGCAACGCCTCGTTGATCACCGGCACCACGGGAAGATCGGGAAACCGGTCTCGCAGCATCGCGTAGCCTTGCCGGGAGCGGCGGTCGCCGTCGGCGACGAACAGCACCACCGGCGTGGCGCCGCGTTGCCGCGCCTCCTCGACGAAGCCGATCTGCTGGATCACGGTGAAGAACTTGTCGAACAGTGAATGGCCCAGGTCGACCACCTTGGGCACGCGGTCTTCCGCCAGAAGCTGGTCGAACAGCGCGATCTGGTCCTTGGTGTCGCGTGATGCCGGCGACCGCGGTATAGCCGGGCAGGTAGTCGACCAGCGCGAACTCGCCGGGATTGACAGTCGAACGCGGCGACCGGGCGATCCTCGCTGCGGAAGAATTCGGCGAGCATGCGTGCCAGCAGCGTCTTGCCGACGCGCGGCCGCGGCGAGCGATGATGAAGATCGGCGTTCGGCGTTCCATTCGGTCGTCGCCGATCGGGTGCAGGTTAGCCGGCTCGTTCCTGCCGGGCCTGGGTTCTTGCGCGGCACGTCGGCGCCGACGATGTCGTTGAGCTTCACGCGGTCGAACTCGGCCCACACGTTGCCGAGCCAGTGCCGGACATAGCCGCGCAGCACGAAGGAATAATTGGCGGCCTGGCTGTCGATCCCCTTGTTGGCGACGAACGACACGAACGGCACCGACGCAAGCTCGACCTGTTCGCAGGCCATCTCGTTGAGCTTCGGAATGGTGATCTCGTGGGCGCCTTTGATCTTCTTGAAATAGGTGTTGTAGGTCGCCGGATCCCACTCGAAGAAGGTCGTGTTGTTGATGAAGTTCTTCACCAGGAAGTAGCTGAAATCGCCCATGAAGCCCGGACGTCTCGGCGATCTCGTCGAGCGAGGCGACCGACGGCCCCAGGATGTGGAACACGCCGAAGGTGAGCTGGCTCTTCTTCGCGGCGTCGAGGAAGCCGATGTCGCGCAGCGCCCGCAGCGTGGTCGAGAGCAGCCCGGCGCGCACGTCGATCACGGTGATCTGGGCGCTCGCGGTGCTGACGCTGTCGAACACCTTCATCTGGTCGGCGGTCGAGGTGATGTCGACCACCTCGGTGATGTCGGGATGGAACCGCCGCAGCGTGCCCTTGGGGAATTCGGTGTCGAAGGCGCGGGTCGGGATGTTGTGCGCGATCAGATAGTCGAGCAGAGCCCGCGCAACCGTGGTCTTGCCGACGCCGCCCTTGTCGGCGCCCACCAAAATAACTGCCGGCTTAGCCATCAGCCGCCCTTCGAATCGCGGTGCGCGGGTCCCAATCCCCAAGCGTAGGGACCGAACATGGCAGAACGGCAACGCAATTGAAATTCGGAGGACCGGCCGCGCGCCGACATTTCCCCACTGCTCTCAGATCAAAAAGAGGGCCGCGGCGGTCAGTTGCGGCCGTGCGGTCCCCAAGGCCCTGGAGCGGTGCCGGGCGGCGTGTCCGACCGTCGCCGGGGGCTGGTCGGGCAGGAACGGCTTCGGCGGCTCCGCCTCGGCCTGGTCCGGCATGCCGCTTCTTCCTCAACGGGCTCGTCGGGGGGCGGCAGCTCGATCGGGCCGGGGTCGTGGCCGCCGGCAAATTGCACCAGCGCGGCGACGCGCCTGTCGATCGACGGATGGGTGGCGAACAGGTCGGCGAAGCCGGACCTCGGGTTGTCGACGCACATTTCCATCACCGCCGAGGGCGACCCTCGAGCTCGCCGCGGCCCTCGATCTTGCGCAGCGCCGTGATCATGGCGTCCGGGTTCTTGGTCAGTTCGACCGAGCCGGCATCGGCCAGGAACTCGCGCCGCCGCGACAGCGCGAAGCGGATCACGATCGAGAGCAGCCAGGCCACCGCGATCAGGGCGATTGCGATGACGATGGCGATGAAGCCGCCGCCCTTGCCGCTGTCGCTGTCGCTCGAACTGGAGCGGCTGCGGCCGCCACCGCAAGCCGCCCTCGAACAGCATCCGGAACACCAGTTCGGCGAAAAAGCCGATCACGCCGGCGATGATCACCGCGATCACCAGCATGCGGACGTCGCCGTTGCGGATGTGCGTCAGCTCGTGGCCCAGCACCGCCTCGACCTCGGCGTCGTCCAGCCGCTCCAGCAGGCCGGTGGTCACGGTGATCGAATATTGCTTCTGGTTGAGCCCGCTGGCGAAGGCGTTGAGCGCGGCGTCTCCATCACCTTGAGCTTGGGCATCGGGATGCCGCGGGAAATGCAGAGGTTTTCGAGCAGATTGTAGAGCCGCGGCTCCTCCTTGCGGGTGACCTCGCGGCCGCCGGTGACGGCGTCGATCAGCGACTGGTGATAGCTGGTAGGCGATCAGCGATCCAGAGCATCGTGCCGCCGGTCGCCCAGGGCAGCGCATGGATGAGGTCCCGCCACGCGGCGCGGAGCAGCCAGTCCAGCGACGCGTCGTAGTACAGCGCCTCGCCGGCCAGCGCGCCGGCGAACACCATCACATAGACAAGGAAGAACAGGCCGAGCAGCAGCGCGATCGAGCGCCGCTTGTTCGACTGGATGTGCGTGTAGAGACCGTAGGCGGCCGCCATGCCGGGCTCCTGCCGCGGCTGGAAGCCGCCTAGAACTTGACCTGCGGCGGCTTGTCGAGCGCGCTGGCGCTCGTCCGCGCCGACGTCGAAGAATTCCCGCTCGCGGAAGCCGAGCGCCGCGGCGAACAGCGCGGCCGGGAACTGCTGGATGCCGGCGTTGTATTCGGACACCGCGTTGTTGAAGAAACGCCGCGCCGCCGCGATCTTGTTCTCCACGTCGGCGATTTCGGTCTGCAACTGCTGGAAGTTCTGGTTGGCCTTGAGGTCCGGATAGGCTTCCGACAGCGCGAACAGCTGCCGCAGCGCGCCGGTCAGCATGTTCTCGGCCGCCGCCTGCTGGGCCGGGCCCTGCGCCGCGATCGCTGCGTTGCGCGCATTGACCACGGCTTCGAGAGTTCCGCGCTCGTGGGCGGCGTAGCCCTTGACCGTCTCGACCAGGTTGGGAATGAGGTCGTGGCGCAGCTTGAGCTGCACGTCCACGTCGGCGAACGACTGGCCGACCCGCTGCCGCATGGCAACGAGCTGGTTGTAGATCATGATGACCCACAGCACGAGAACGACGATGACGCCGAGGACAACCCAACCGGTCGTGGACATGCGCAAAGCTCCTGAAATGGGCGCTGGTGATCGAACCGCGGCAGCGTAGCGCAGAAATTGTGGCGGCGGTCGCGGCAAATCCGGACTGCACCCGATTGTTGCGGCGGGTAACGACCGCGCGGAGGCCAATCGCAAAAAAAGACCCCAGACCGGAGGTCTGGGGTCATTCGCCGGACGGCTGTTCGGGGGGTAAGGGGGGAGCCGCCCCGCGGGTACTACTGGCCTCAACGCGCCCACTCGGTTTGGTTCCGGGCGTTCCGAACTTTTTGCAAAATAGTTTTCCACAGCCTCACAGCCACCAAGGCGCCCGCCGCCATCCCGCCACAGGCAGTGACACCGATTGGCGCTACTGAAGGCTTGGGCCGGGCGTTCGGAGGGGAAGATGGGTACGGTGATGATCCGCTGCCCGCGGACCAATCGCGCGGTTTCCACCCAAATCGACACGGAAGCCTCGGTTTTCGAGCGGCTGCCGGAGGTCGCCAGCCGGCTGCGGTGCCCGGCTTGCGGCGAGGAGCATGTCTGGACCGCGCGGGACGCATGGCTAGCCGAGCGCCGCTGGTGCCGGAGCACGACGAAAAGCCTGTGAAGCAGTGGTAGCCGGTCACCGGCCGCCTTAGTTCGTCGGCTGCATCCCGGCTTCCTTGGCCAGCTTCACAGTCGAGGCCACGTCGTCCTGGAAATATTTGGCGAACTGATCGGGGCTCATGGGCATGGGCTGCGTCGCCATCTTGGCCAACCGCTCCCGCACCGACGGCACTTCGAGCGCCTTGGCCGTCTCGGCGTTCAGCTTGGTCACGATATCGCGCGGCGTCTTGGCCGGCACGAACAGGCCGCCCCAGAAGTGATACGCGGCGTCGGGCAGGCCCGCCTCGGCCATGGTCGGAACGTCCGGCAGATCGGTTGAGCGCTTGGCGGCGCCGACCGCGAGCGCGATCACCTTGCCCTCTCTCACCAGCGACAGCGCCGGCGCGAGCGGCAGGAAATAGAAATCGATGCGCCCGGAAAGAACCTCCTGGAACGCTTCCGCCGGGCCGCGGAACGGGATGTGCTGCGCCTTGAAGCCTGCGGCGTGGCGGAACCGCTCCGCCGCCATGTGCGAGGTCGAGCCGATGCCGGCCGATGCGTAATTCATCGCGCCGGGGTTCGCCTTCGCCGCCGCAACCAGTTCGCCGACCGTCTTGAAGCCCTTGGAGGGCGCCACGATCAGCACCACCGGCTGGATGCCGATCGGAACGACCGGCGTGAAGTCCTTGAGCGTGTCGTAGGGCAGGGACTTGTGGTGGACCAGCGCGGAACTGAACGACGAGGAGTGCAGCAGGACCGTGTAGCCGTCGGGTTCCGCTTTCGCCACCTGCCCGACGCCGATGGTGCCGCCACCGCCGGGACGGTTCTCGAGCACGAACGGCTGGTTGAGCTGCTTGGAGACCTGTTCGAGCGTGACGCGGCCGATCAGGTCGCTGGCGTTGCCGGCGGTGAAGGGGCTGACCACCAGGACCGAGCGGGCCGGCCAGTTCGACTGCGCCGACGCCGCGCCGGTCGCGAGCAGCACGCCGGCGAGCGCGCCGGCAAACGTGCGTAACGAAGCCATCTGTCCCTCCCTGGATTTTGGGACAGGATGCGCGCTCGGATTGCGCCGGGCAAGCTGGAGAACAGGCCAGCGACGGCGCGACGCAGGGTGAAAGGGCTAGCTTGCTTCCCTGATCCGCACCGCGGCCTCGAGGTCGACCGAGACGAGCTGCGAGATGCCGCGCTCGGCCATGGTGACGCCGAACAGCCGGTTCATCCGCGCCATGGTGATCGGGTTGTGGGTGATGATCACAAAGCGCGTGTCGGTCGAGCGCGTCATCTCGTCGAGCAGGTCGCAGAACCGCTCCACGTTGTGATCGTCGAGCGGCGCGTCGACTTCGTCCAGCACGCAGATCGGCGCCGGATTGGTGAGGAACACCGCGAAGATCAGCGCCAGCGCGGTCAGCGCCTGCTCGCCGCCGGACAGCAGCGACAGCGTCGCCGGCTTCTTGCCGGGCGGCTTGGCGAAGATTTCGAGGCCCGCTTCCAGCGGATCGTCGTGCTCGATCAGTTGAAGTTCCGCGCTGCCGCCGCCGAACAGTTCGGTGAACAGCCGCTGGAAGTGGGCGTTGACGACGGCGAACGACGACGAGCAGCCGCTCGCGCGCTTCCTTGTTCAGGTTGAGGATGCCCTGGCGCAGCCGCTTGATCGCCTCGATCAGGTCGTCGCGCTCGGCGGTCAGCTTGATGTGCTGGGTCTCGACCTCGCGCAGTTCCTCCTCGGCGCGCAGGTTGACGGCGCCGATCCGCTCGCGGTCGCGCCGCAGCTTTTCCAGATCGGCCTCGATGGTGGCGACGTCGGGCAGCGCGGCGTTCGGATCGATGCCGGCGAGCGCCGCGACGCCGTCGGGCTCGACCTCGAGCATTTCCTTGATCTCGTGGGCGATGTCGGAGAGCCGGCGCTTGGCGCCTTCCAGCCGCTCGGTGGCGCGTGGCGGCCTCCTCGCGGGCGGTGCCGAGCGCTTCGAGCGCGGCGCGCACCGCGCGGTCGCGCTGGCCGAGCACGCTTTCGGCTTCGGCGAGCCGGTCGGCGGCTTCGCGCCGGGCGTCGCTTCCGCCTTCTCGATCTCGCTGATCATGCGCGCGGCGCTTCTCGGCGAACGGCGCCGGCGCGTCTTGCAGCGCCATGCGCTCGTGCGTCGGTTTCCTGGCTGCGCGTTTCCAGCGTGGCGATCTGCGCGCGCGCGCTGTCGCGGCGCTCGCTCCATTGCTGGCGGTCGGTGGCGATGGCGTTGAGGCGGCGGTCGGCGAGTTCGGCCTCGCGGGCCAGCGCCTGCGCCTCGGCGCGCACCTGCGCGGCATCGGTGCGCTTGCCTTCGATGTCGGTGCGGACCGCGGCGAGCTTGTCCTCGATCTCGGCGGAGGGCGGCAGCGCGGCGAGCGCCGCTTCCGCCTCGCTGCTGGCCGGCGCGCGCCTCGTCGCGGCCGGCGGCGAGCCGGGTCTTGGCTTCGTTGAGCGCCGAAACCCGCGCGGCGTTGCGGGCGATTTCGCGCTCGGCGGCGGCGTGCAGTTCGCGGGCGGCGTCGGCGTCGCGCTGCGCGGCGCGCCAGCCGCTCGCGGGCGGCGCTTTCGGCGGCGGCCGCGGCGGTGAGCTTCGGCCGCCGCGGCTTCCGACGGCGGCGCGCTTGCCGTCGACGCTCGGCGCGCGCGGTGGCAAGCTCGCCGTCGATGTCGGCGAGCCGGCTGCGCTCGGCGAGCCGCCGCGCCGCGCCGGTCGGGGCGTGCGCGTCGGCGGCAAAGCCGTCCCAGCGCCACAGGTCGCCTTCGCGCGAAACCAGCCGCTGGCCGGGCTTGAGCATGCGCGACGAGCCGCGCGCCGTCGGCGCGCGCGACGACGCCGATCTGGGCGAGGCGGCGCGCCAGTTCGGGCGGCGCGGTGACGTGCCGCGACAGCGGCTCGGCGCCCTCCGGCAGCGCCGGATCGGACGGATCGACCGCGGCGCCCGCCCAGCGCATCGGCGAGGACGGGTCGACCGGCGCGTCGAGATCGTCGCCGAGCGCGGCGCCCAGCGCCTTCTCGTAGCCCTTCGCCACCTGTGATGTGGTCCATCACCGGCGGCCACATGTTCTTGGTTTCGACGGCGAGCAGCTTCATCAGCGTCTTCGCCTCGGTTTCGAGCCGCTGCACCGTCGCGCTCGGCGTCGGTCAGCGGGCCGCGCGCGGCATCGAGCTCCTTGCGCGCCGCGGCGTGCGCGGCCTCCGCCGCAGTCGCCGCGCTGCTCGGCCTTGGCGACGGCGCTCTGCGCCGTCTCGCAGCGATGCGGCGAGCGCGGCAAGGTCGGGACGGCTCTGCGCCGCGGCGGCGAGGCCGGCCTCGATGTTGCCGATCTCGGCTTCGATCCGGGCGATGCGCTCGGCCTGATCGCGCATCGCGCCGGTGAGCTGGTTGCGCGTCGCGGTGAGGTCGGCGAGCGCGCCGGTCAATTCGCCGAAGGTCGTTTTCGGCCGCGGTGAGCACCTGCTCGGCGGCGCGACGCGCGCGTCGACGCCGGTGCGCCGCTGCGCGATGCCCTGCACCTCCTGCTTGAGCGTCTCTTCCTCGGCGGCAAGCCGTTGCCAGCGTGGCTTCGGCGTCGGCGACCAGCGCGCGCTCGCGCTGGACGTCCTCGGCGAGCTGCACGAGCCGGCGCTCGAGCTCGGCGAGGCGCTCGCGGGCGCGCGTCTCCTCCTGGTCGAGCGCGTCGCGCGCGCTGATCAGGCGCTGCAGCGCCGCGCCGGCGCGCACCTCGGCGTCGCGCAGCGGCGGCACCGCGACGGCGGCTTCCTCGCGGCTGCTTGCCGGCCTCGGTCTGCGCGATGGTGGCGTCGGCGACGGCGCGGACGCTGAGATCCTTGGCGCGCTCGGAATCCGCCGATCTCGGTCTGGGCGTTGATCCAGCGCAGGTGGAACAGCGTCGCCTCGGCCTTGCGGATCTCGGCGGCGACGACGCGGTAGCGGATCGCCTGGCGGGCCTGGCGCTTGAGCGCGTCGATCTGGCCGGCGAGCTGCGTTGACCACGTCCTCGACGCGCGTGCAGGTTCTGCTCGGCGGCGCGCAGCCGCAGCTCGGCCTCGTTGCGCCGCTGCGTGCAGGCCGGAAATGCCGGCGGCCTCTTCCAGCACGCGGCGGCGCTGCTCGGGCTTGGCCTGGATGATCTCGCCGATGCGGCCCTGGTGGACCAGCGCCGGCGAGCGCGAGCCGGTCGAGGCGTCGGCGAACACGGTCATCACGTCGCGCGCGCGCACGTCGTTGCCGTTGATGCGATAGACCGAGCCCTTTTCGCGCTCGATCCGCCGCGAGATGTCGAGCGTGTCGTGCTCGTTGAACTGGGCCGGCGCCTCGTGCTTGGAGTTGTCGATGCGGATCGCGACCTCGGCGGTGTTGCGCGCGCGGCCGGTTGTTGGTGCCGGAGAAGATGACGTCGTCCATCTCGGCGGCGCGCATCGACTTGTGCGAGGTCTCGCCCATCACCCAGCGCAGCGCTTCGACCAGGTTCGACTTGCCGCAGCCGTTCGGCCCGACCACGCCGGTCAGGCCCGGCTCGATCAGGAAATCGGTCGGCTCGACGAAGGATTTGAAGCCGAGCAGGCGCAGCCGCGTGAGTTTCATTCCAGTTCAATTCCCGTTGTCGCCCGCGCCGGGCGAATCCCGCTTCGGCTCAGGCCCATGGCGCTGGGTCGAGGCGAGGTGTCGCATCGCGCGCGGAGAATGAATCCTGCGCGCTCGCGCGGGCAACCCGACGGCCGGACTTATCCCAGCCCAAATAACCTGGGCAAAACCGAAAAACGCCCTGTTGTTCAAAGGGCTAGACCGGTCCTCGCGGCGGCATTCGCGGTTGATTCCGGCGGCCCTCACGCGGCGCGGTTGATGCCGTGCGAGGCCGCTGCACTCCCGGTTTCAGCGCACCCGCTGATTCGGCCGTCCGCGTCAGCTCTTGAGCAGCGGATCGATCGCCTTCGCCATGTCGTCGATCGACAGCGCGCCCTTGAAGATCTTGCCGTTGATGAAGAACGTCGGCGTGGAATTGACCTTGAACTTTTCGGCGCCGCGCGCGCGCACCCACTCGATGCCGTCGAGCATCTTCTGGTCCTGCAGGCAGGCGTCGAAGGTCTGCTGGGTGAAGCCGGCCTGCCTGGCGATGGCAAACAGCGGCTCGAGCGGCTTCTGCACCGCCCAGGTGCGCTGCTGCTGGAACAGCGTCTCGACCAGCGGGAAGTATTTGTCCTTGCCGGCGCAGCGCGCCAGCATGAAGGCGCCGGCGGCCAGCGGATCGAGCGGGAACTCGCGCAGGATGTAGCGCACCTTGCCGGTGTCGACGTAGCGCTTCTTGAATTCGGGATAGGTGTTGTTGTGGAACGTGGCGCAGTGGCCGCAGGTCATCGAGGCGTATTCGATGACGGTGACCGGCGCGTCGTCCTTGCCGAGAATCTGGTCGGGCAAGCGCCGGTTTCCATCAGCTCCGCCGTGGAGGGCGCAGAGCCCTGCGCCGATGCTGGCCGCAACGTTCAGCGCCGGCGAGGATCGCCAAGCGCGCTGGTTCCGGCAACGAATTCCCGACGTGTGATCACGCGAAGCTCCTGAGGGTTGTTCGGCGACGGCCTTGATGTGCCGCGAATGTGGCATCGGCGGGCCGCTTCGCCAAGGCCTCGAGATATCAAGACCTTGAGATATACGGCCGATACCCGCGATCACGGACGCTTGACCGCGGCGCCGAGCCGGCCGAGCGCCATTCGCAGGCTGTCGTCATCGACCTCGGTCAGCGTGGCGGCGACGCGCTCCGCCGCCGCCGGGTCGGCCCGGCGGTGCCGCGGGCTTGTCCCGGCGTTTGAGCGGCGCCTGGCGCAACGCGAGCCGCCCGACCGCCTGCCAGCCGAAGAAGCGGTTGATCCGCTCCAGAATGACGCCGGACTGGTGCTGGATTTCGATCGCCGCCGGACCTTCGACGCGCAGCACCAGGGTCGCTGGTTCGGTCGGCTCGCCGTCCGGCGTCGCGCTGCCATTGCAGCTTGATCGGCTCGGCGTGCGCGGCGATCTCGGCTCCGACGATATCCGGCCAGCGCGTCACCAGCTCGGTCGACGCGAAGCCCTGCCGCTTGAACGTCTCGGCCAGGAAGCCGCTGGCAAGCTCGGACAGCGAGCGGGTGGGGTTGGGCTTGTTCATAGCGGCAAGGAACCGGTTTGCGGTCGAGGTCATGCTCGGTAGGGTTCGTGCATGAGGCTATCAGCCGCCGCACTACGGAAAAAGCGGGACGCACCCGCCTGTGCGGAACCGCCCGACCCGAAGGCGCTGCTCGCCTGGTACGACCGCCATCGCCGGCGCCTGCCGTGGCGCGCGCTGCCCGGCGAGGCGCCGGAGCCGTACCGGGTGTGGCTCTCCGAGATCATGCTGCAGCAGACCACGGTGAAGGCGGTCGCGCCGTACTACGCTCAAGTTCCTCAAGAGCTGGCCGAGCGTCCGCACGCTGGCGGCGGCGCCGCTCGACGACGTGCTCAAGGCCTGGGCCGGGCTCGGCTATTACGCCCGCGCGCGCAATCTGCATGCCTGCGCGAAGGCCGTGGCCGAGCGAGCATCGCGGCCGCTTTCCCGACAGCGAGGAGGGGCTGCGCGCGCTGCCGGGCATCGGCGCCTACACCGCGGCGGCGATCGCGGCGATCGCGTTCGACCGGCGCGCGGTCGCGATCGACGGCAACATCGAGCGGGTGATCGCGCGGCTGTTCGCCGTCGAAGCGCCGTTGCCGGCGGCGAAGGCGGAGATCCGGCGGCTGGCGGATACGTTGGTGCCGCAGCGCCGGCCCGGCGATTTCACGCAAGGCATGATGGATCTCGGCGCCACCATCTGCACGCCGAAGAAGCCGGCCTGCGTGCTGTGCCCCTGGATGGACGCCTGCGCGGCGCGGGCGCGCGGCGATCAGGAGACGTTTCCCCGCAAGGCGCCGAAGATCGAGGGCAAGCTGCGCCGCGGCGCGTCGTTCGTGGTGACGCGCGCCGACGGTCGCGTGCTGGTGCGCAGCCGTCCCGCCAAAGGATTGCTCGGCGGCATGACCGAGGTGCCGTCAACCGCATGGACGCAGGATTTCGATGAAGCGCAGCGCGCTGGCGCAGGCGCCGTTGAAGGCGACGTGGCGGCGGCTGCCCGGCGCGGTCGAGCACGGCTTCACGCATTTTCCGTTGCAGCAGTCGGTCTATGTCGCGAGCGTGCCGGCAAGAACCAAGGCGCCGGCCGGGATGCGCTGGGTCGCGCTCGCCGATCTGCACGGCGAGGCGCTGCCCAACGTCATGCGCAAGGTGGTCGCGCATGCTGGGCTTGACGGCCAAGGCCCGCTCAGAATCCGTAAAGCTTGTTGGCGTTGTCGACCAGGATGCGCTTGCGGGTCGCTTCGTCGGGCACCCATTCGAGCAGCAGATCGAGCAGGATCGCCGGCGTCCGGCATCTCGCGGCCGTCGAGATTGACGTGCGGCCAGTCCGATCCCCACACCAGCCGCTCCGGCGCGTGCTTGACGAGCGCGCGCGCGATCGGCGTCACCGACGGGTAGGGCGCGTTCTGCAATGTGCAGCGCATCGGGCCGGACAGCTTGAGCCAGACGCGGCCGGTGTCGAGCATTTTCATCACCGCCTTTATCGCCGGCTGATCGGCGCCGCCGTCCGCCGGGATGCTGGCGAAATGGTCGAGCACGATGTCGTTCTTCAGCGACGAGCAGCTTGTCGGCGTATTCGATGATGTCGGTGCCGTGCGGATAGAACTGGATGTGCCAGCCGTGCTCGTGGACGCTTGGCGGCGATGCCGGGCGCGAAGTTCGGCACGTGCTGCCCGCGCTTGTTGCTCATCATCCGCATGCCGCGGACGCCAAGCCTGGTGAGGCGCGCCAGTTCGGACGGCTCGATGTCGTCCTTCACCAGCGCGATGCCGCGGAAGCGGTCGGGATGTTTCGCCAGCACGTCGGCCAGCATGGAGTAGTCCTTGCCATAGCCGCCCGGGCTGACGATCACGCCGGTGGACAGCCCCAGCGTCTTCTGCAGCTCGAAGAACATCTCCGGCGGCGCGTCCTTCGCGCGGTACGGGCTGTCCGACGCAACGGATATCCCGGCACGAACAGGTGGATGTGGGTGTCGCAGGCGCCGGGCGGTGCGGCGAGCTTGGGCTTGCTCGCATTGGCGTCGGCGGTGGTTGTGAGTTTTTGCATTCCGGATGTCCTGTCGGGAGGCTGCTTGCAGCGGGGCGCTTATCCTACGAAACTCCGATGCATGGAAATACGGGGAGGAAACGACATGGCAATCCAACGCTTCGACAACGGCCCGCGCATGAGCCGCGTGGTGGTGCACGGCGACACGGTCTATCTCGCCGGGTTGACCGCGGAAAAGTCAGCGGGCCAAAGTGTGGGCGAGCAGACCAAGGAAATCTTGGGCAGGATCGACGCGTATCTGGCGCAGGCCGGCACCGACAAATCGAAGTTGGTTCAGGCCGTGATCTGGCTGCAGGATATCCGCACCGTCGACGAGTTCAACAAGGTGTGGGACGCCTGGGTGGTGCCGGGCTCGGGGCCGGCGCGCGCCTGCATCGAAGCGCGGCTGCAATCGCCGGCCAAGATGATCGAGATCCAGGTGACGGCGGCAAAGTAGCCGCTCGTCGCTTCTGAACCTTGTGGACGGTCTCGGCCGCTCACCGATGCCGGCTGCGGAACGGAGATCATCGGCCTTCACGAAGGGTTGCCGCCGATTGCCGGCCTCCGACAACGAGACCGGCAGGTGGTCGCCATTCACTACGCGCGCAGCGCTCTTAGGGGCGAAGTAGGGCGTGGCCTCGAAAAATTTTAGATGAACCGGCTTGGGCGGATCGCCGTCGTCGCCACGTCTGCATTTGATCCAAAGCAGACATGGCAGTGTGCCTAAAACAGTGTAGGTTTGCGTGCGGTCAAGCTACGGTTGCTTGCCTGAGAGCTGTCCCGAACGGAGTCGCGCCGAAGTCTCCGCTTCTACCAATAGACAGCCTGATGCCGTCGGTTGGCACAAAATCCATGTTGGTTGGATCGAAGGCCGGCGGCCTCCGCGTCTACCATATCGTGAAGAGGGCTCTATGCGGCGGCGTGATGTCATTTCGCTGCTTGGCGGCACCGCGGTTGCGTGGCCGCTGGCTGCACTCGCCCAGCAAGGCCAGCGCGTTCGCCGTGTCGGTGTTCTGTGGCCCGGCGCCTCCGCACCAGCGTCTCCCCAACTCGAGTCGTTTCGCGAAGGATTGCGTGAGGCCGGATATATCGAGGGCTATAATCTCACAATCGAGCTGCGCTACTCTCGCCGCGGGTCCCAGTATCTCCCGGAACTCGCGGCTGAGCTTGTACGCCTCAACGTAGAGGTGATTCAGGCTAGTGGCGATTTCGCGCCCAAAGTCGCTCAAAAGGCGAGCGGCACTATTCCCATCCTTGCATTTACCGACGATGTGCTTGGAGCGGACCTTGTCGCCAGTTTGTCGCGTCCCGGAGGCAACACCACCGGCTTGACGATCCTCTCACCGGAGCTCAGTGCAAAGCGGTTGGAGATTTCTGAGTGAGATTATTCCCGGCCTGTCGCGCGTTGCGGTACTTTGGGACCCCAACAGCGGTCAATCGCAAGTCTCAATGACTGAGATCGCTGCACGCGCCATGAACATACAGCTGCATGTCCTAAAAGTGCAGCATCGCGACGACCTTGCAGAAGCCTTTGCGGCGGCGCGAAAGGGCGAGGCGCAAGCTGTCAGCATATTTTCTTCTCCTTTTCTTTCGTCGTTATCAGGAGAGATTATTGGGATTGCCGCCGCACACCGCCTGCCAGCGATCTACCAGTGGAAAGAGAACGTTGAGAGTGGAGGTCTCGTGTCTTACGGGCCAAATCTTGTCCAGTTGTGGCGACAGGCCGGCATCATCACGGCCAAGCTGTTGAAAGGTGCCAAGCCAGCCGATATGCCGGTCGAGCAACCGACAAAATTTGAATTGGTGGTCAACACCAGAACCGCAAAGGCCATCGGAATTACTCTGTCACCGTCGCTGCTCGTGCGCGCGGATGAGGTGGTTGACTAAGGGCCGGGCCGACGACCACTGAAGGAGCAAGAGATGGCCAAGAAACTTGCTCCTCTGCATCCGGCGAAGTTCTGCTCAGATCGGCAAGAAGCTCGACAAGATTGAGCCGGTCATCGCCAACGCGGCCGCTTAAGCGCCGTCATTCCGGGGCGGGAGCGAAAGCGAGCGAGCCCGGAGATCAATTCGTCTTCGCCGCCTGCTGCATGCGCATCCGCTCGCGCTGATCGTCGAAATGCAGCGGCTCCATCGCCCACGACGCCTGGTCGTAGCCGTTGGCGTAGTTGCGCGCGGTCTGGATCGGATTGCGGTTGACCAGCGGCCGCAGGCACATCGGATGGCTGAGGCTTCGCACCTCGTGCTCGATGGTGAACAGGTGCTTGCCGGTGTCGAGATCGGTGATGTCGCGGAAGCGGTACTGGTACTGGTTGTCCTCGCGGTTGACGAGGCCGCGCTCGCCGAGCCGCTTGTGCGGGCCGGAGAAGCTCACGACGTAGATCTGGACGTGATGCTCGTCGTAGTCCGGCGGCGGCTTGTCGGTCTCGCGGAACAGGAGATGCTGGTTGCGGCCGACCGTCACCTTCGCGGTGGTGCCGTCGCCGTTCACGACCTCGGCCGGCACGTCGATCATGTGCTGGTAGAATTTCGCGATGCCCTTGGCGGTGCCGACCGGCACGTCGAACTCGACATAGGGAATGCCGAGCCTGATGCGGCCGAACCGCGCGGCGTCCGGCTCATGCAGGCGGATGGTATTGCCCCACGGGCAGGTGGCCTGGACGTAGTCGTTGTGCTCGCTGAAATCGAACTTGGTGTCGGCGAGCTTCGGCTTCACCGTGGCGAGCCGCTTCAGCAGTTCTTCGCGGTCCTCGATCACGATGCCGGTCTTGCCGCGCAGCACCTGCGGCTTGCCGCTCGGCAGATGGAATTGGCTGCGGCCGACGTTCATCCACATGTTGTCGTCCATCACCATCAGATACGGATCGCGGGTGAGGCCCAAGCCCGCGCCGTAGAACAGCGAGGCGATCCGCTGGTCGGGGATCGAGACGTTGACGTGCTCGAGGTGGATGGCGTTGCCGAGGTCCTCGGCGGCGCGGTCGAAGGTCTGCATGGTCATGCGTTGTCCTGTCCCGGATTTCGCATGAGTATAGCACAGGGCAGGTGCCTCGCACCGGGATTGCCGGAGCCGGATGCAGCCCTGCTATGCTCCGCCCACAAAAGTGGGGAAGACCCAAAGGGGGGACCGAATGTATCCGACTGTGACCGCGCCTCTGGTGCTGAATGAACGCCTGCCCGACCCGGCGGTGAAGGTGCTCGATCCGAGCTTCGAAAAGTACCGCCTGCTGCTGGCGAGCGTCGAGCGGCTGTCGCAGGGCTATTCCTGGGCCGAGGGCCCGGTCTATTTCGCCGACGCGCGTTGCCTGCTCTGGAGCGACATCCCCAACAACCGGATCATGCGCTGGGACGAGGAAACCGGCGCCACCGCCGTTTTTCGAAAGCCCTCGAACTACGCCAACGGCAACACCCGCGATCGCCAGGGCCGGCTGGTCACCGCCGAGCACGGCCGTCGCGTCACCCGCACCGAATACGACGGCAAGATCACGGTCCTGATCGACAAATTCGACGGCAAGCGGCTGAGTTCGCCGAACGACATCGTGGTGAAGTCCGACAACTCGATCTGGTTCACCGACATGACCGCCGGCATCGACGGCAACTGGAACGGCGAGACCGGCGAGCAGGAGTTGCCGCAGCGGGTCTACCGGATCGACGGCAAGACCGGAAAGGCGACGGTGGTCACCGATGGCCTGATCAAGCGGCCGAACGGGCTCGCGTTCTCGCCCGACGAGAAGAAGCTCTACGTGATCGAGAGCCAGCCGCACGAGCGCGCGATCTACGTGTTCGACGTCAACGGCGACACGCTCGCCAACGGCAAGAAGCTGATCACCTGCGAGAAGACCGAGACGCCGGACGGCTTCCGCGTCGACATCGACGGCAATCTGTGGTGCGGCTGGGGCATGACGCCGGAGACTCGACGGCGTGCGCGTCTTCAATCCGCAGGGCAAGCCGATCGGCCACATCTCGCTGCCGGAGCGCTGCGCCAACGTCTGCTTCGGCGGGCCCAAGCGCAACCGCCTGTTCATGACGGCGAGCCACTCGCTCTATGCGCTCTACGTGAACACGCAAGGAGCGACGCTGGGCGGCTGAGATTTCAGGCCGCTCGGGGTGCTAGTCTGCATCGAACAAGGGCCGGTGAACGGCCTTTGAGTCCTGGGGAGGCGACACCATGACAATGACCAAGCGCGACATGCTGGCCGGCGCGGGCAGCGGCGGCCGCGGCAATGACCTTCACGCAAGACGCGTTCGCCCAGTGGCAGCCGAGCGAGCGCTATCCCGATCCTTCCGTGCAGGTGCTCGATCCGAGCTTCAACAAGTACCGCCTCGGGCTCGCCGGCGTGGAGCGGATCGCCACGGCACGCGCTGGAACGAAGGCCCGGTCTATTTCGGCGACGGGCGCTATCTGCTGTGGAGCGACATCCCGAACAACCGCATCATGCGATGGGACGAGGAGACCGGGCGCGTCAGCGTTTTCCGCAAGCCCTCGAACAACGCCAACGGCAACACCCGCGACCGGCAGGGCCGGCTGGTGACCTGCGAGCACGACACGCGGCGCCTGACGCGCACCGAATATGACGGCACCATCACCGTGCTGGCCGACAAGTTCGACGGCAAGCCGCTGAACTCGCCGAACGACGTGGTGGTGAAGTCCGACGACTCGATCTGGTTCACCGATCCGCCGTTCGGCATCCTCGGCAACTACGAGGGCCACGTCGCGACGCCGGAACTGCCGACCAATGTCTATCGCCTCGACAAGACCGGGCAGCTGACGGTCGCCGCCGGCGAGATCAACCGGCCGAACGGGCTCGCCTTCTCGCCCGACGAGTCGAAGCTCTATGTCGTCGAGGCCGCGCTCAATCCGCGCGTCATCCAGGTGTTCGACGTGACCGACAACGGCACCAAGCTCGCCAACAAGCGGCCGTTCATCAACGCCGAGCCGGGCGGCACGCCGGACGGCTTCCGCGTCGACGTCGACGGCAATCTGTGGTGCGGCTGGGGCATGGGCAACGAAAAGCAGGACGGCGTGAAGGTGTTCGACAAGACCGGCAAGCCGATCGGCTTCATCGCGCTGCCCGAGCGCTGCGCCAACGTCTGCTTCGGCGGCGCGAAGCGCAACCGCCTGTTCATGGCGGCGAGCCACTCGGTCTATTCGCTCTATGTGAACACGCAGGGCGTCAAGGGCGGCTGAGCGCCGCCCGACACTGTCGCTTGGCCCGCTCTCAGGCCGTCGCCGCTTTGCGTACCGCCAGCGCGGCCATGATCAGCGCGATGCCCATCATCAGCAGGTTGATGCCGACCAGCAGGCCCAGCACCCAGATCGCCGTTCCCGGCATGCCGGAAATGATGATGAGCGCCGAGCACGATATCGACGATGCCGCTGAGCAGCATCCAGACCCACGCGTCCGGAATATCCTTGCGATAGCCGATCGCCAGCATGATGCGTCCGATGCCGCCGGCCAGCAGATAAGCTGCGAGGATGATGGTCAGCGTGATGACGCCGGCGACCGGCCGGATCAGCAGCGACAGGCCGGCGAGCACGCAGACGATCGCGGTGAGCAGATTCCACCAGAAGCCGGGCGCGGTACGTCCCGATGGAAATCACGGCCACGATCAGCCCGAAGGCGCCGCCGAGCAGCAGCAGCCAGCCGACCGTGAGTCCGACCGCGAGCGTGGCGACGCCGGGGCTGCGATGGCGAACAGGCCGAGCAGGCACATCACGACGCCGTAGACGATGAACCAGGTGCTGTGCTTGCGGAGCGCTACGGGGTCGGCAGGCAATCCGATTGGCATGTGAACCTCCCTCAAATCACCAGTGCCACGTTGGGCGGAGTGTTCTTCAGGGGTTGGTGAAATGTTAGCGCAAAGAGCCGCACGGTGACAGGCCCGCAGCAGTCAAACCGTCCTGACCGGATTGCAACCGACCTATGTGGGACGGCTTAGGCGTCCGCCATCTGCGCCCTGAACTCGGCGCGCAACGCGTCGATCGAGATCAGGCCCTTCGGCGTCTCGACGTGCCAGAAGGTCCAGCCGTTGCAGGCCTCGAGGCCCTGCGCCAGCGCGCCGATCCGGTGGATCGAGCCGACCTCTTCGCCGAGCGACACCGCGCCGTCGGCGCGCACCAGCGCCTTGTGCTTCTTCTTGGCGTCGACCAGCTTGGCGCCGGCCGAGATCAGTCCGCGTTCGAGCAGCGCCGAGAACGGCACGCGCGGCGCTTCGCGCGCGGTCATGAACGGCGCCAGCGTCGGCGCTTCGAGCGGCTTGACCGCATCGATGCGCTTGAGCGCGGCCGCGGCGTAGTCCGGATCGCGCTCGATGCCGATGTAGCGGCGGCCGAGGTGCTTCGCCACCGCGCCGGTGGTGCCGGTGCCGTTGAACGGGTCGAGCACCAGGTCGTCGGGCCGCGACGCGGAGAGGATGACGCGGGCGAGCAGCGCCTGCGGCTTCTGGGTCGGATGCAGCTTCTTGCCGTCGGCGCCCTTGAGGCGCTCCTCGCCGGTGCACAGCGGGATGGTCCAGTCGGAGCGCACCTGGATGTCCTCGTTGCCGGCCTTCAGCGCTTCGTAGTTGAAGGTGTAGCCCTTGGCCGCGGCGTCGCGCGCCGCCCAGATCAGCGTCTCGTGCGCGTTGGTGAAGCGGCGGCCGCGGAAGTTCGGCATCGGATTGGACTTGCGCCACACCACGTCGTTGAGGATCCAGAAGCCGAGATCCTGCAGCACCGTGCCGACGCGGAAGATGTTGTGGTACGAGCCGATCACCCACAGCGTGCCGGCGGGCTTGAGCACGCGGCGCGCAGGCGGCGAGCCAGGCGCGGGTGAAATCGTCGTAGGCCTTGAAGCTCGCGAACTGATCCCAGTCGTCGTCGACCGCATCGACCTTGGAATCGTCGGGGCGCTTGAGGTCGCCGGCAAGCTGCAGATTGTAGGGCGGGTCGGCGAAGATCAGATCGACCGAGGCGGCCGGCAGTTTCGCCATTTCGGCGACGCAATCGCCGACGAGAATTCGCGCGCTGGGGGCGGCGAATTCCGGGACTCAGAACTGACGCGGGGCGCCCTTGAGGACGCCCCGCGACGCGACACACCCATGACTCAGAACTCTGATACTCAGGCGACGCGGCCGGTGACGCGGGACCTACAACCGACGTTTTGGAGGATGCCCCGCCAAGGTAAACATTCAGTTGATGGGAGCCGCGCAATTTTTCAGGTAAGGTCTTGCAAACCATGCGGAACAATCGACTTGCGGCATGGTTCATTTGACGCTGCGCAAGACTGCGATTGGACTTGGGGTTTCGACCCGGCAACAATTGCCGAGTGAGGCGACGGAGAGAAGCGATGCGCTGGGATGAACTGCCGCAAAGCGACAACGTCGAGGATCGCCGCGGCGACGGCGGCGGCTATCGGCGGCGGCCCGGGCGGCGGATTTCCGATCGGCGGCGGCGGGCTCGGCATCGGCAGCATCATCGTGCTCGGTTTGCTCGGCTGGGCGCTCGGCATCGATCCGGGCCTGCTGATCAGCGGCGCGGAGATACTCACCGGCGGCCAGCAGCGCCAGGAAGTGCCGTACAGCAATCCGCGCAAGCCGACCGCGCCGCCGACCGACGACACCGGCAAGTTCGTCTCCGCCGTGCTCGGCAGCACCGAGGTGACGTGGAAGGACATCTTCGAGAAGGAGGGCCAGACCTATCGCGCGCCGCGGCTGGTGATGTTCTCCGGCGCGCACCCAATCGGCCTGCGGCTTCGCGCAGAGCGCGATGGGCCCGTTCTATTGCCCGCCGAGCCGCGAGGTCTATCTCGACACGTCGTTCTTCCGCGATCTCGAGCGGCGCTTCCGCGGCTGCAGCGGCGAAGCGTGCAAGTTCGCGCAGGCCTACGTGATCGCGCACGAGGTCGGCCACCACGTGCAGAACCTGCTCGGCATCCTGCCGAAGGCGCAGCAGGCGCAGCGCGCCTCGGGCGACAAGGCGGAGGCGAACCGCATCCAGGTCCGCGTCGAGCTGCAGGCCGACTGCTTCGGCGGCGTCTGGGCGCATCACGCCGAGCAGCGCTGGAAGCTGCTGCAGCCGGGCGACATCGAGGCGGCGCTGCAGACCGCGGCCGCGATCGGCGACGACATGCTGCAGACAGCAAGCGCAGGGCCACGTGGTGCCCGACAGCTTCACCCACGGCTCGTCGGCGCAGCGCCAGCGTGGTTCATGACCGGCTTCAAGTCCGGCAACGTGAAGGCCTGCAACACGTTTGCCTCGGGGCAGGTTGCTTCGCAGTAAGCGATGACAACCGGCAAGGCCGGTGGGACAATGCGCCATGCCCGGCCTCGATCAGACCCGCCAGTTCGTGCCGCTGAAGATCGCGGTGCTGACGGTGTCCGACACGCGCAGTCTCGCCGACGACAAGTCCGGCGCGACGCTCGCCGAGCGCATCGAGAAGGCGGGGCACCGGCTGGCCGGCCGCGCCATCGTGCAGGACGACGTCGAGGCGATCCGCGCGCAGTTGCGCACCTGGATCGCCGATCCCGGCGATCGACGCCATCATCACCACCGGCGGCACCGGCTTCACCGGCCGCGACGTGACGCCGGAGGCCGCCGAGGCGCTGTTCGAGAAGCGGATGGAGGGATTCTCCACCGCGTTCCACATGGTGAGCTACGCCAAGATCGGCTCGTCGACCATCCAGTCGCGCGCCACCGCGGGCGTCGCCAACTCGACCTTCATCTTCTGCCTGCCGGGCTCGCCCGGCGCCTGCCGCGACGCCTGGGACGAGATTCTGGTGCACCAGCTCGACTACCGCTACCGGCCGTGCAACTTCGTCGAACTGATGCCGCGGCTCGACGAGCACCTGCGCCGCCCCAAGGCGAAAGGCGCGACCGCCTAGCGCATCGAAGCGCCTAGAGCGCCAGATCCCAATGCTCGCTGACGACCTGCTGGCCCCAACTGCGCCGCTGCTCGCTTGAGATCAGTTTGAAGCCGCAGCTTTCGTAGATATGCCGCGCCGCGGTGAGCACGCTGATGGGTCCACAGCGTGATCTTTCGATAGCCGCATGCACTGGGCGAAGCCACGCATTCCTCGGTCAGCATCCGCGCCGATGCCGAGCCCGCGCGCCGACGGCTCGACCAGAAGGAGCCGCAGCCGCGCGACGCCTTCGTCGGTATCCTTCACGAGCATCACCGAGCCGGCATATTGGCCGTCGACTTCGGCGATCCAGCAGCGCTCACGCTTCGGATCGAAGTTGTTGACGAAGTCGGCGACGATCTGCGCGCACAGTCCTTCGAAATTTTCAGTCCAGCCGTATTCCTGGGCGTAAAGGATGGCATGGCGCGCCACGATGGTTCCGAAATCGCCTGGCCTCGGTTCGCGCAACGTGACGGTCCCTTCGACCTTCGGTCCGCCATCCATCAGCGTTTCGATGGTCCGCATCGCCGACACCAGCCGGTCCTGGTCCGGTTCGGCGATGCTGGCCGAGCATCGCCGCGACCTGCTGCCTGGTGCTCGCTTCGAGCGGCGCGAAAGCCTTGGCGCCCGCGGCGGTCATCGAGAGAAGCGTCTGCCGTGCGTCGCCGGGAGACGCCTGTTTGCGGATCAGCCCGCGCTTGTGGAAGCTGCGCAGCATCCGGCTGAGATAGCCGGCATCGAGCCCGAGGTCGCGGCCGATGTCGGTCGCGGTCGCGGCGATCGCGCTGCTTGATCTCGTAAAGCACGCGCGCCTCGCTCAGCGAGAAAGGAGCTGTCGAGCCAGCCGTCGCGCAGGACGCCGATCCGCTGTGTGTAGAAGCGGTTGAAGCGGCGAACCGCGGCAGACGTGACTGGTTGCCTGGTTGTTTTCTTGCGGCCGGGCCATGCACGGCACGGTCGGTCAGATACTTGACTGAGTCAAGTATCTTGCCGCGGCTAGCGGGCCCGCTTGGCCTTGCGGCGGATGGGGGCCGGCGACGGGATATAACGCGGGTTCTGCGTGCACCAAGCGCCGCCGGTTGCGAAAATGTTCGCGCGGCATTGCTCGTAAGACATCATCCCGCAGTTGTTCTCGACAAAGCCACCGCCCAACTGCCGGTGCGCGCACCACGGTCCTTCGTAATAGGCAAGGCTCGGGGCGCGCCGAGCCGATCGATGCGGCGGCCAGGACTGGAATCAGCAAAGCGACGCGCATGACGAAAATCTCCACTCGGCCGCCGCGGCGGCGCGGACACTGAAAGGCAATGTGGCCTCGCCTGCCGCTATTGCAAGCGCTGCCTCTTGCCGCGCCTTGGTTCGGCCGCGGCGTAACGCGGGTTCTGGGTGCAATGGCTGGCGCCCTGGCCGCGGATTTCGAGTTGGCACATCTCGAACGAGCGCATGTCGCAGCGTTCGGCGACCGAGCCTTCGCCGATCATGCACGATCGCGCACCACGGTCCTTGGTAGATCGTCTGGCTGGTCGCTGTCCCGGCCATCATGGCCAGGGCTGCGAGTGCCAGAACAGACATCGCCTTCATAAGCGCCTCCTACCGGTTGTCGCGTTTGGCCTTGCGCTGCTTCTTGGTTTCCGCCGACCGCGCGGTAGCGCGGGTTCTGCGTGCAGTAGGCGCCGCCCTGCGCGAAGATTTCGGTGCCGGCACATTTCGTACGAGAGCATGTCGCAGCGCTCGATATAGGAATCGTCCCCGATCCCGATATGGGCGCACCAGGGCCCCTCGCGCTGGGCACTGGCCGGTTGCAGCCCTGCCAGCACAATCGCTGCCGTCAGCGCCACCGCCGTACACAATGATTTCATTGGATTCTCCTGTGGGTTCGGCCTTGCCCGTCACATCCCTGAGAAACCAACTCCGGAGACATACGTTGTATTCGCGCCCATCCACAGTCGAGCGTAGCGGGCACAATTATGTTCTTGTTTTGTTCTATAATCCCAGCTACGGTCTCGACCCATGAAACAGCCATCGGCAGTTCTCAAAGCCTCGCCGGCGTTGGTGCCCTCCGCGCCGGCGAGGGACGTTGAGACCATCGGCCTGCTCGGCACCGGCGTTTCCTATGATCGCCGCCGCGGCCGCGGCACGCTGTCCAATGCCTCGGGCCGCTACGAGGCGATCGCCCGCATCGCGTTCGACGATGGCTGGCAGAGCCTTGAGGAATTGCCGCCGTTCCAGACCACGGTGTCGATCGATTCCACGCGCAAGATCATCACTCGCAACGACTCGCCGGACATCTCCTTCGACCGCTCGATCAATCCCTATCGCGGCTGCGAGCATGGCTGCGTCTATTGCTTCGCGCGCCCGACCCATGCCTACCTCGGCCTGTCGCCGGGTCTCGATTTCGAATCCAAGCTGTTCGTGAAGCCGGACGCGCCTGCGCTGCTGGAGAAGGAGCTTTCGGCCGCCGAGCTACCAGCCGCGCACCATCGCGATCGGCACCAACACCGACCCGTACCAGCCGATCGAGCGCAAGTACCAGGTGATG
This sequence comes from uncultured Alphaproteobacteria bacterium, assembly GCA_963711955.1. Lineage (GTDB taxonomy): Bacteria > Pseudomonadota > Alphaproteobacteria > Rhizobiales > Xanthobacteraceae > Z2-YC6860. Next base: position 140,257 of record CAVQGC010000024.1, read on the forward strand.
CGCGGCATCCTCGAGGTGCTGGAGCGCGCCGGCCATCCGGTCGGCATCGTCACCAAGTCGGCGATGATCCTGCGCGACCTCGACATTCTGGCGCGGCTGGCGGAGCGCAACCTGGTCAAGGTCGCGATCTCGGTCACCACGCTCGATGCCAAGCTTGCCCGCACCATGGAGCCGCGCGCCGCGACGCCGGGCCGCCGCCTGGAGGCGTTGCGCCAGCTCTCGCGCGCCGGCGTTCCGACCTCGGTGATGGTCGCGCCGGTCATCCCCGCGATCAACGACATGGAGATCGAGCGCATCCTCGACGCCGCGGCGCTCGCCGGCGTCAAAGGCGCCGGCTATGTGATGCTGCGGCTGCCGCTCGAAGTGCGCGACCTGTTCCACGAATGGCTGCAGGCGAACTTCCCCGATCGCGCCGCCCATGTGTTCAAGCTCATCCGCGACACGCGCGGCGGCAAGGACTACGACTCGACGTTCGGCCGCCGCATGAAGGGCGAGGGGCCTTACGCCTGGATGATCGGCCGCCGCTTCGAGACCGCCTGCGAGAAGCTCGGCCTCAACCGGCACAAGGCTCGCCTTGACCACCGAGCACTTCAGGTCGCCGCATCCGCGCGCCCAGCAACTCAGCCTGTTCGCCTCGTGAGCGGCAAGCCGCGCCTGACGGTGGTGACGCTCGGCGTGCGCGATTTTCACGCCAGCCTGCAGTTCTACGAGGCGCTCGGCTTCGAGCGGAAAGTCCGCTCGACCGGCGACGAGGTCGCCTTCTTCGACGCCGGCGGGGTGGTGCTGGCGCTGTGGCATTGGAAGCTGCTCGCCGAGGACGAGGCGCTACCCGCGGAACCGGTGTCGGCGTACCGCGGCGCGAGCCTCGCCTGGAACTGCAAGACGCCGGAGGAGGTCGACGCTGCGTTCGCCCGCGCCATGGCGGCCGGCGCCAAGCCGCTGCGCAATCCCGGAAAGACCGACTACGGCGGTTATCGCGGCTATTTCGCCGATCCCGACGGCCATGCCTGGGAGGTGGTGACGGCGCCCGGCTTCGATTTCACCGAAGACGGCCGGCTGATCCTGCCGGACTAGACCTTTTCCCCGCCATTCACTGGCGTCGCGGCCGCGATTGACTTGGGCGGCTGGCGGCGCACTCATGCGCGGCATGAGTCGCTCAGCCACCGCGAAAGTCGCGCGCCTCGATCTGTCCGAAGCCGATCGTCCGCCCGACGTTCCGCCGCGAACGCGCGGCGATGAAGCGCGGCATCTTCCCGGTGGCGGGCTGCGACGAGGCCGGGCGCGGCCCGCTGGCGGGACCGGTGGTCGCCGCCGCCGTGGTGCTCGATCCGGCGCGCATCCCGCGCGGCCTCAACGATTCCAAGAAGCTCGACCGCGAAGAGCGCGAGAGGCTCTACGAGAAGATCTGCGCCACCGCGCAGGTCGCGGTGGCGTTCGGCTCGATTGCGCGCATCGACCGCGACAACATCCTGCAGGCCTCGCTCTGGGCGCTCGCGCGCGCGGTGCGGGCGTTGCCGGTGCGGCCGAAGCTGGTGTTCGTCGACGGCCGCGACAAGATCGACGCCGGCTGCGACTGCCAGGCGGTGATCTCGGGCGATGCGCTGGTGGTTTCGATCGCCGCGGCCTCGATCGTCGCCAAGGTGACGCGCGACCGGCTGATGACGCGGCTTGGCGCCGCGCATCCCGGCTACGGCTTCGAGCGCCATATGGGCTACAGCGTGCCGGAGCATTTCCAGGCGCTGGAAAGGCTCGGCCCCACCATCCACCACCGCCGCTCGTTCGCGCCGGTCTCCGCGCTCTACGCGGCCCAGCCGGCTGCCGCCGAAGACGTCGAAACGCGGTTGCCTCTCTAGCGTCCGCGGGGTTAGCTGCGTTCCGTTTGGAGCGCCTTCCGGCGCCGTGCGGGCAGAATGCATCGGGTATCCCTTTTCATCGAATTGATACGGACGCGGCCGGTCGCGATGTTTTGGGCTGCGGCGCTGACGCAGGCTGCGCTCTGGACGCTGGTGCCGTCGCTGTTCTACGCGGCGCCGCCCGGCGGGCTCGCCGAGATGCTCGCCGTGGCGCATGAAACCGGGCTCGGCAATCCATACGGCCCGCCGCTCGCGTATTGGCTGGCCGAAGGCGCGTTCCGCATCGGCGGACATGTTCGCCGTCTATCTGCTCGTCGCAGATCTGCGTGCTCGTCATCCTGTGGGCGGTGTTCTCGCTCGGCCGCATCGTGGTCGGTCCGCGCCACGCCGTGCTCGCGGTGCTGCTGATGGCCGGCATCGCGGCGTTCAGCGTGCCGACGCCGGAATTCGGCCCGGCATTGCTCGCGGCGGCGCTGTGGGCGCTGATCCTGCTGCATTATTGGCGGGCAGTCGGGCAGGGGCGGCGGATCTATTGGCTCGCGGTCGGCTTCGAGGCCGGTCTGCTGCTGCTCACCACCTATTCCGGTGTCCTGCTGATCGGTCTGCTGCTCGCCTTCGCGCTGATCAGCAAGCGCGGCCGCGAGCAGTTCACCTGGCCGGAGCCGTATATCGGCGGCGCCATCCTGATCCTGGTGTTCTACCGTCATCTGGTCTGGATCGAGCAGACCAACCTGCTCGACACCGTGAGCTTCGCCGGCCTCGCGGCTATCGCCGACAACGCATGGACCTGGTTAGGGCTTCTTGGCTTGTTGGTCATGGGCCACGCCGGTCTCATCGTTCTGGTGCTGCTCGGCCGCGGCTTCACGCTGTCGCCGCGCGGTCCCGCCGCCGAGGTTGAGCGCGCGCCGGTCGATCCGGATGCGCGGACGTTCGTCTATTGTCTTTGCGCTGCTGCCTGCCGCTGCGATCGGCCTCGCCGCGCTGTTCACCGGCCGCGCGGAAAATTTCCTCGCGCCCGCGCTGGTCGTGCTCTCGGCGCTGGCGGTGATCGTCGCTGGCGCCGGATCGCATCCGCATCGTCCACCAGCGCCTCACGCAGTACACCTGGGCGATGCTGCTGCTGTTGCCGCCGCTGATCGTGGCGCTCGCTGTGTTGCTGCTGCCGTGGACGTTTGCGGTCGATCTGCGGGTCGCGCAGCCGGCCGCCGAGATGGGCCGCTTCTTCGCCGAGAGTTTCGAGCGCCGCACCGGGCGGCCGCTGGCGGTCGTCACCGGCGACACGCACACCGCGGCGCTGGTCGCGCTGACCGCGCCGAGCCGGCCGAGCCTCGATTTCTTTGCCGCGCCCGAGCTGTCGCCGTGGGTGACGCCGCAGGACATCGACGACCAAGGGCGCCGTCGTGGTCTGGCCGGCGACCACCACGCGCGGCGCTGCCGCCGCCGGCGATCCAGCAGCGTTTCCCGGGACTGGTCGCCGAAGTGCCGCGCGCGTTCGAGCGCCGCTTCCAGGGCCGCTTGCCGTTGACGCGGATCGGCTGGGCGTGATCCGGCCGAGCGCGCCGCCTGCACCTGCGCGCTAGACTCAGTGCTGATGATAGCCTTCGCCTTCGCGCACCTTGCCGCGGAACAGCCAGTACACGAACACGATGTAGCCCAGGATCATCGGCAGCAGCGCCAGCGTGCCGACCAGCATGAACATCTGGCTCGATGGCGCGGCGGCGGTCTGCCAGATCGTCAGCGACGGCGGCACCAGGTACGGGAACCACGAGATCACCAGCCGAGATAGCCGAGCAGGAACAGCCCGATCGAGGCGAGGAACGGCGGAATGTCGCGGCCCGCTTCGAGCCAGCGCCACGCCGCGAACGCGGTGAGCGCGGTGACCAGCCGGCACCGGCCAGAGATAGAGGAAATTCGGCAGCGAGAACCAGCGCTCGGCGATGCGCGGCACCGCGAGCGGCGTCCACAGGCTGACCGCCGCCATGAAGCCGAGCACCACGAGCGAGCAGCAGCTTGCCGTGCGCGCGATTGCGCTCGGCGACCGCGCCGTCGGTCTTCATCACCAGCCAGGTGGCGCCGAGCAGCGCATAGCCGGCGACCACGCCGAGCCCGCACAGCAGCGCAAACGGCGTCGCCCAGTCGAACGCGCCGCCGGCGAATACGCCGTTCTCGACTGCGCACGCCCTGGATCAGGCCGCCGAGGATGATGCCCTGGCACAACCCGGCGAGCGCCGAGCCCGCCGCGAAGGCGAAGTTCCAGTAGCGCTTGCTGGTCACCGCCACCCAGCGGAACTCGAACGCGACGCCGCGGAACACCAGCGCCAGCAGCATCACGATCACCGGCAGATAGAACGCCGGCATGATCACCGCGTAGGCCTGCGGGAACGCGACCCACAATCCGCCGCCGCCCAGCACCAGCCAGGTTTCGTTGCCGTCCCAGAACGGCGCGACCGAATTCATCATCTGGTCGCGCTCGCGCTCGTTCTTGGCGAACGGGAAACAGGATGCCGACGCCGAGATCGAAGCCGTCGAGCACGACATACATGGCGACCGCGGTGCCGATCAGCGCGGCCCAGATGACGGGAAGATACCATTCCATGGCGGCCTCCCTCCCTAGTGCTGCCGAAGCGCTTCGCGGCCGGCTTCGGCGGCCGACGACAGCGGCCGCGCGGCGTGCCCGTTTCCGGCGGCTCGACGGCGCGGCCCTGCGGCCCCTTCACGATCAGCCGGTTGATGTAATAGAGGCCCATGGTGAACACGACGCCATAGACCAGCACGAACAGCGCGAGCGTCGAGGCGACCGTCGCGCCGGGCACCGGCGAGATCGCGTCGGCGGTGCGCAGGATGCCGTGCGCGATCCAGGGCTGGCGTCCGCTTTCGGTCACCACCCAGCCGGCGATCACGGCGACGAAGCCCATCCACCACGACTTCGACGCCGGCCAGAGATACCAGCGCGTGTCGAACAGCCGTGCCGCGCCACCACAGGAACGCGCCGATCAGGCCGGCCGCGATCATGATCAGGCCGATGCCGACCATGATGCGGAACGCGAAGAACACCGGGACGACCGGCGGCCGCTCCGACGGCGGCACGCTCTTGAGGCCGGGAAACAGCCCGTTGCGGATCGTGCTTGAGGATCAGCGACGCGCCCTTCGGGATCGAAATCTCGAAACGGTTGCGCTCGGCCTTCTCGTCGGGCCACGCGAACAGCACGAGATCGCCGGGCTTGCTGCCGTCCCAGTGCGCCTCCATCGCCGCGATCTTGATCGGCTGGTGCTTGAGCGTGTTGAGGCCGTGCTGGTCGCCGATGAAGAGCTGCAGCGGCGCCAGGATGGCGATCATGCCGACCGCCATGCGCATCATGGTGCTGGCCTTCGTCGAGATGCTTGCCGGCGAGCAGATAGCGCGCGCCGACCGCGAGCACGACCAGCGACGTGGTCAGGTAAACCGCGGTGAGCATGTGCGCGAAGCGGTAGGGGAAGCTCGGATTGAAGATCGATCGCGAGCCAGTCGACCGGATAGGCGATGCCGTCGCGGATCTCATGTCCGGCCGGCGTCTGCATCCAGCTGTTGGCGGACAGGATCCAGAACGCCGAGATCGCGGTGCCGATCGCGACGAAGATCGCCGACATCACGTGCAGCCAGGGCGGCACGCGCTTCCAGCCGAACAGCATGACGCCGAGGAACGTCGCCTCCAGGAAGAATGCGGTCAGCACCTCGTAGCCGATCAGCGGCCCGACCACGTTGCCGACCACGACCGAGAAGCGGCTCCAGTTGGTGCCGAACTGGTAGGACAGCACGATCCCGGACACCACGCCCATGGCGAACGAGACCGCGAAGATCTTGGTCCAGAACCGCGCCAGGCGGTGCAGGTGCTCGCGGCCGGTCCACATCCAGCGCACCAGCAGCGTGGCGATGAACGCCGACAGCCCGATCGTGAAGCTCGGAAAAATGATGTGAAACGTGATCGTGAAGGCGAATTGCAGGCGGGCAAGAAGGACGGGATCGAAATCCATCGCTGTCACCTCAGCGTCGCAGGGCCGGCCGAATATCAGCGCACTCCACATGTCAGTCGCGGCTGTTGAATTCCGCAAGAGGGCGGATGTTCCTGCCGCCGCACCGCCGCTATGCTTGGGCAGGTCGTATGGGGCGGGGGCTTCGCCATGAACGACTTTCTCGACCGGTATTTCGGGCTCGAGCAGCACGGCACCGACGTGCGCACCGAGGTGATCGCCGGCGTCACCACCTTCCTCACCATGGTCTACATCGTGTTCGTCAACCCGGCGATCCTCGCCAACGCCGGGATGGACAAGGGCGCGGTGTTCGTCGCGACCTGCCTCGCGGCGGCGGTCTCGACGCTGATCATGGCGCTCTACGCCAACTATCCGATCGCGCTCGCGCCCGGCATGGGGCTCAACGCCTTCTTCGCCTTCACGCTGGTGCTGACCTACAAATACACTTGGCAGCAGGCGCTCGCCTTCGTGCTCGATCTCCGGCGTGCTGGCGCTCATCATCTCGATCACGCCGCTGCGCGAATACGTCATCAACGCGATCCCGAGAAATCTCAAGCTCGCGGTCTCGGCCGGCATCGGCCTGTTCCTCTTCATCATCGCGCTGGAGCAGTCCAAGATCGTGGTCGATCATCCGGCGACGCTGGTGACGCTGGGCGACCTCAAGCAATGGCCGGCGATCCTGGCGCTGGCCGGCTTTGTGCTGATCGCGGCGCTCAACGCGCGCGGCATTGCTCGGCGCGACGCTGATCGGCATCCTGGCGGTCACGCTGATCGGCATTCCGCTCGGCCTCGTGCAGCTATTCCGGCATCGTGTCGCTGCCGCCGTCGCTCGCGCCGACCTTCCTGCAGCTCGACTTCTCGCGGGTGTTCGAGGCGACCGCGCTGATCGTGATCTTCACGCTGCTGCTGGTCGACTTCTTCGACACCGCCGGCACGCTGATCGGCGTCGCCCATCGCGCCGGCTTGCTCGACAAGGACGGCAAGCTGCCGCGGATGCGCCAGGCGCTGGTCGCGGACTCGTTCGGCGACCGTGATCGGCTCGCTGCTCGGCACCTCGAACACCACGAGCTATATCGAAAGCGCGGCCGGCGTCGTCGGCCGGCGGCCGCACCGGGCTGACCGGCGTGGTGGTCGCGGCGCTGTTCCTGCTCGCGCTGTTCTTCTCGCCGCTCGCCGGCATGATCCCGGCCTATGCGTCCGCCGCCGCGCTGCTCTACGTCGCGGTGGTGATGGCGCGCGGGCTTGCCGAGATGGAGTGGGACGACCTCACCGAATCGGCGCCCGCGGTGGTTGCCGCCGTCTCGATGCCGCTGACCTATTCGATCGCGACCGGCATCGGCCTCGGCTTCATCACCTATGCGGTGATCAAGATCGTCGCCGGCAAGGTCGACCGAGGCGTCGCCCGTCGTCGCTGGTTCTGGCGGTGCTGTTCGCGATCAAGTTCGCGGTGGGGTAAGCGACCTGCCGCCGCTACGGATGCCGTAGCGCGAGAACTCGGACTTCGATGTCCGACTTCATGGCCCTTGGCGGCCGCGATGTCGGCACTGCCGCCGGCCTGTCGCCCTTCTTCGTCTTGGCGACGCCGCGGCCGTAGAGCGCACCGGGCAGCTTCGGATCGAGCTTGAGCGCGGCGTCATAGTCCTTGATGGCGTCGTCCATCTTGCCGAGCCGCAGGTTGACGAAGCCGCGGGTGTCGAGCACGTCGGGCTGGTCGGCCTTGAGCTTGAGCGACTCGTTGCAGTCGACAGCGCCTGCTGCACCTCGCGGCCGCCGGCGGCGCGCACCCAGCAGCGCGCGGCCCAGGCGTCGGGATTGTTCGGCTGCAGCCGCGTCACCTCGCCGTAGTCGGCGGAGGCGCGGGCGTAGTCGCCCTTGCGCTGGAAGCTGGCGCCGCGGTTGTTGTAGGCGTAGGCCGATTTCGGATTGAGCTTGATCGCCTGTGTCATAGTCGGCCATGGCGCGCGTCATGTCGTTCTTGTGCTTCGTAGATCGCGGCGCGGCTGTTGAGATAGTCGGCTTCGGTCGGATCGATCGCGATCGCCTGGGTGTAGTCGGCGATGGCGCGGTCGAAGTCGCTCTTGGCGACGGTGGGCGGCGCCGCGGATAGAAATAGGCGGCCGCCAGGTTCTTGGCGGTTTCCTGGATCACGGCGTTGCAGCCGCCGATCGAGGCGTCGGGCTGCACCGACTTGTCCGAATTCAGCGCAGCGCGCGGAATTTTGCGCCAGCGTCGCGCCGGTCTGCGCCGGCTGGTTGGGCTGCGCCTGTGCGCGGACGGCTGCTGCGCGCGGTTGCGCGAGCGACTGCGGCGAGGGTTGCGATGAATAGGTCGAGGGCTGCTCGACGACGGAGGTCGTCGGCTGCGATGTCGAAGGCGAGGGATAGGTCTGGTCGGCTGCGACGAGCGCTGCGCCGGCTGCGACGACTGGTAGGTCTGCGACGGCTGCGACGATTGATAGGTCTGCGATGGCGCCGACGGCTGCGAACGTTGCGACGGCTGATAGCGTGATCGAAGGTCTGGATCTGATACTGATAGGACTGCGCGCTTGCGATTGCGGTCGCGCACGCCGTCATCGCGGCGATCGCCGCGGCGAGCGCTGAGAATGTTCCGTTGATCGCGCATGGTTAAAATCCATCCACCCCGTTTGGGCGCGACATTGCCACAGCGGAGCGCGCCAGCGCGATGCGGCGCGGCCGGATTTTGCCGTTCAGGTTAATGCGCGAGCGGCGGCTCAGCCCAGCGCCTTCTTGATCGCCAGCAAATCGCGCCAGGCGAGGCGCTTGGCGATCGGCGAGCGCAGCAGATAGGCCGGATGCAGCGTCGCGCATGGCGCGGATCTCCCGCGTGCCGGTCTGATAGGCGACCCAGCGGCCGCGGTTCTTCAGGATGCCCTGCATGTTGAGCAGCGCCGCCGCGCTCGGGCCGCCGACGCAGACCAGGATGTCGGGATCGGCGAGCTCGATCTGGCGCTGGATGAACGGCAGGCAGATTTGCGTCTCGACCGGCGTCGGCGTGCGGTTGCCGGGCGGCCGCCACGGCACGATGTTGGCGATGTAGACCTTGGTGCGGTCGAGCCCGATCGCGCTCGAGCATCAGGTCGAGCAGCTTGCCGGAACGGCCGACGAACGGCAGGCCCTCGATGTCCTCGTCGCGGCCCGGCGCTTCGCCGACGAACATCAGCGCGGCCTTGCGGATTGCCGTCGGCGAACACCAGCCGGCTCGCGGTCGCCTTCAGCGCGCAGCCGTCGAACTTGTCGAGCAGCGCGCGCAACTCGTCGAGGCTCGCCGCGCTGCTCGCCGCTTCGCGCGCGGCCATCACCGCGGCTTCGGGCGCGGCGGGCGCCGACTGAAGGGTTTGCTGTCGACGCGGCATACGCGGGCGGCTCCCTCCGCCCTTGCGGGGGAGGGTTGGGGAGGAGGGCTGAATTTGCTGCGCGGCCTCTCCCGCAAGCGCGGCGGACGGCAGGCGGCGAGATTGATGGCGCCGACAGATAGTCGTTCGGCGTTTCACCCACGGCGGCATCGACGCCGGCTTCGGCATAGAAGCTGAGCAGATCGCGCGGCGGGATGAGATCGGGCGTCATTCCGGCTGCTCTATCACGCCAGCCTGTGCACTGGCGATTGTGGCGTGCGGGCAAACGTGGAAAAAGAATAACTCCAGGGAGACCGCCATGGCCGAACTGCCCGCCCGCGAAGCGATGGAATTCGACGTCGTCATCGTCGGCGCCGGGCCGGCCGGGCTCGCCGCCGCGATCCGGCTCAAGCAGCTTTCCGCCGACATCAACGTGGTGGTGGTGGAAAAGGGCTCGGAGGTCGGCGCGCATATCCTGTCCGGCGCGGTGATCGATCCGATCGCGCTCGACCGGCTGCTGCCGGAATGGCGCGGCGAGGACACGCCGATCAAGACCGCGGTCACCGACGACCGCTTCTATTGGCTCTCGGCCTCGGGCGGCTTGCGGCTGCCGAACTTCATGATGCCGCCGCTGATGAGCAACCACGGCAATTACATCGTCTCGCTCGGCAACGTCTGCCGCTGGCTCGGCAACGAAGGCCGAGGCGCTCGGCGTCGAGATCTATCCGGGCTTCGCCGCCGCCGAGGTGCTGTTCGAGGACGGCGCGGTGGCGGGCGTCGCCACCGGCGACATGGGGATCGGCAAGAACGGCGAGCCGAAGGACAGCTTCACCCGCGGCATGGAGCTGCGCGCCAAGTACACGCTGTTCGCGGAAGGCGCGCGCGGCAATCTGTCGAAGACAGCTGATCGCGCAAGTTCGGGCTTGCGGACGGACGCGAGCCGCAGAAGTTCGGCATCGGCCTGAAGGAGCTGTGGCAGGTCGCGCCCGACAAGCACCAGCCGGGCCTGGTGCAGCATTCGTTCGGCTGGCCGCTCGACAATTCGACCGGCGGCGGCTCGTTCCTCTATCACTTCGACGACAATCTGGTGTCGGTCGGCTTCGTGCTGCATCTCAACTACGCCAATCCCTATCTGTCGCCGTTCGACGAATTCCAGCGCTTCAAGACCCATCCGCTCGTCCGCGACACCTTCGCCGGCGGCAAGCGGCTGTCGTACGGCGCGCGCGCCATCACCGAAGGCGGCTACCAGTCGGTGCCGAAGCTCGTCGTTCCCGGGCGGCGCGCTGATCGGCTGCTCGGCGGGCTTCGTCAACGTGCCGCGCATCAAGGGCAGCCACAACGCGATGCTGTCCGGCATGCTCGCGGCCGAGCACGTCGCGGAGGCGCTGTCGGAGGGCCGCTCCAACGACGAAGCTCGCCGGCTACGACGCGAGCCTGGAGCGAGGGCGACATCGGCAGCGATCTCTGGAAGGTGCGCAACGCCAAGCCGCTGTGGTCGAAGCTCGGCACCTTCGTCGGCATCGGCCTGGGCGGCTTCGACATGTGGAGCAACACGCTCGGCTTTTCGCTGTTCGGCACGCTGCGTCACGGCAAGCCGGACTCCGAGACGCTCAAGCCCGCCGCGAATTTCTCGCCGATCGCCTATCCCAAGCCGGACGGCAAGCTCACCTTCGACAAGCTGTCCTCGGTGTTCCTGTCCAACACCAACCACGAGGAAGATCAGCCGCTGCATCTCAAGGTTGCCGACATGGCGCTGCAGAAGGCGTCGGAGCACGATGTCTATGCCGGACCTTCGCAGCGCTATTGTCCGGCCGGCGTTTATGAATGGGTGGAGGAGGGCGGCGCGCCGAAGTTCGTGATCAACGCGCAGAACTGCGTCCACTGCAAAACGTGCGACATCAAGGACCCCAACCGCAACATCACCTGGGTTCCGCCCGAAGGCGGCGGCGGGCCGAATTACTCGAATATGTGATCCTTGATCGTGCTCGTCGGCCACGATGCTGCCACACCGCGCCGCTCAATCGGATGGGCGGAGCGCGACGGCCGGCTGTCCTTGCGGGCAGGTCCGCAAAAAGGCCATTCTGCGGCCGACTCGACAGGGAAGCGCGCCGGCGCGCCCGTCCCATGGAGATTAGCGACCGTGACTGCTTCGATCTTGACCCGGCGCTTCGCCGCCGCGGCGCTTGGCGCCGTTGTGCTGATGCTGCCGTCGACGCTCTCCGCGCAGCGCGCGCAACGCACTCCGACCCAGTCGGAAATGCCGCCGTGGAACGAGATCGCGCGGGTCTCGCCGTCCGGCAGCTATCTGGCGGCGCGCCACGCCAGCGTGCAGCGCGACGCCGCCGCGGCCTCGGCCTATTACCGCGCCGCGCTCAAGGCGGACCCGCGCAACAGCGAGCTGCTGGAGCGGGCATTCCTGTCGGTGGTCGCCGACGGCGACATGGACGAGGCGATCCGGCTCGCCGAACGCCTCGTCGCGGTCGACCGCAACCACCGGCTCGCCCGGCTGGTGCTCGGCGTGCGCGCGCTCAAGCAGAAGCAATACGCAACGGCGCGAACCAACTCACGCAGTCGGTGCGCGGGCCGATCACCGATCTCGCCGGCACGCTGCTCGCGGCGCTGGGCGCAATACGGCGCCAGCGATTCCAAGGGCGCGATCGAGGCGATCGACAAGCTGCAGGGCGCCGACTGGTACGCGCTGTTCAAGGACCTGCACGCCGGCATGATGCTCGACCTCGCCGGCAACAGAAGGAAGCCGGCAAGCGTTTCGAGCGCGCCTACAAGCTCGACAACTCGGCGCTGCGGCTGGTCGAGGCCTATGGCTCCTGGCTGTCGCGCAACGGCAGCAGGGACGAGGCGCTCAAGGTCTTCCAGTCGTTCGACAGCCAGTTGCCGCGCCATCCGCTGATCGTCGAGGCGATGGCCGGCGTCAAAGCCGGCAAGCAGCTTTCGCCGCTGGTCGACACGCCGCAGGCCGGCGGCGCCGAAGTGCTGTACGGCCTCGGCGCGGCGCTCGGCCGCCGCGGCGGCGAGGATCTCGGCCTGGTCTATCTGCAGCTCGCGCTCTATCTCGCGCCCAATCAGCCGCTGGCGCTGCTCTCGCTCGCCGATCTTTACGAGCAGATCAAGAACGCCAAGCTCGCCATCAAGTTCTACGAGCGGGTGCCGCAGACCTCGCCGTTGCGCCGCAACGCCGAGATCCAGCTCGCGGTCAATCTCGATACGCTCGATCGCACCGACGAGGCCAAGAAGCGGCTCAACAAGCTGATCGCGGAGCAGCCGGCCAACATCGAAGCGATCATGGCGCTGGGCAACATCCAGCGCGGCCGCAAGGAATTCAGCGAATGCGCGCGACGTCTACAGCAAGGGCGATCGCGACGATCAGCAACCCCGAGCGGCCGCACTGGCTGATCTATTATTTCCGCGGCATCTGCAACGAGCGCGCCAAGAAGTGGAGCGCAGCCGAAGCCGATCTCAAGATGGCGCTCAAGCTCTATCCCGATCAGCCGCACGTGCTCAATTATCTCGGCTATTCGTGGGTCGATCAGGGCATCAACCTCGACGAGGGCATGCGCATGATCCGCCGCGCGGTCGAGCAGCGGCCCGACGACGGCTACATCGTGGACTCGCTGGGCTGGGCCTATTACCGGCTCGGCAACTACGACGAGGCGGTGAAGCACCTCGAGCGCGCGGTCGAGCTCAAGCCGGACGATCCGACCATCAACGATCATCTCGGCGACGGCTATTGGAAGACCGGCCGTTTTCTCGAGGCGCAGTTCCAGTGGTCGCATGCCAAGGACCTCAAGCCGGAGCCCGAGGAGCTTGAGAAGATCGAGCAGAAGCTCAAGGCCGGCCTCGCCGAGGAAACCTCGTCGGCGGCCGACGCCAGCAAGCAGAAGAAGCCGGGCAACGGCGGCTGAGTCCGGTTGGCCGTGCCGTCTAAGTCCCGCGAACGCGTCGAACACGCACCCGCCAAGGTCAATCTCACGCTGCGCGTGATCGGCCGCCGTGCCGACGGCTATCACACGCTGGAAAGCCTGGTGGTGTTCGCCGGCGTGCAGGACCGGGTTGCGTTCGTTCCCGGCGGCGAGCTCTCTCGCTCGCTGTGCGCGGCCCGAACGCTGCTGCGGCGGGCGCCGCTGCGGACAATCTGGTGCTGCGCGCGGCGCGCGCGCTTGCTGCCGAAATCGACGGGCTCAAGCTCGGCCGCTTCACGCTGACCAAGCAGCTTGCCGGCGGCTGCCGGGGTTGGCGGCGGCTCGGCGGATGCCGCGGCGGCGCTGCGCCTGCTCGCGCGCGCAAACCGGCTCAAGCTTACCGATCCGCGCCTCCTGCGCGCGGCCGCCAGGATCGGCGCCGACGTGCCGGTCTGCGTCGATCCGCGGCCGCGGGTGATGCGCGGCATCGGCGAAATCCTGTCGAAGCCGCTCGCGCGTGCCGCGCTTCGCGGCCGTGCTGGTCAATCCGGGCGTCGCGGTGCCGACCAAGGATGTGTTCGCGCAGCTGCATCGCTCGAGGCCGCAAGCCGCAGCCTGCGGCGCAAGCGCGCAGCGTTCCGCGCGGGCGCGCCGCATTCCTGGCGTACCTGAAGCGGCGCGCCAACGATCTCGAGCCGGCCGCCATCGCAGATCGCGCCGGCGATCGCTAAGGTGCTCGCGGCTTTGCAAAAATCGCCCGGCTGCGAGCTGGCGCGGATGTCCGGCTCGGGCGCGACCTGCTTCGGGCTGTTATGCGTCTGCCCGCGCCGCCGCAGCGGCCGCGCGCAGCATTTCAAGCAGCACCGGCGCTGGTGGGTGTGCGCGACCCATCTGGGGTAGTAAGCTGACTCCGATAAAACTAAAAAATTTCGGGAGGAAATCATGATCAGCCGCCGCCGCCTCATCAAGCTGTCCGCCGCGTCGATCGCCGCGCCGACCATCATCAGCAGCGCCGCATGGTCGCAAGCCGGGCTTGGCCCAACCGCCCGCTGCGCATCGTCATTCCGTTCCCGCCGGGCGGCGGCGCCGACACCATCGCGCGGCTGGTCGCCATCAAGATGAGCGAGATGCTGGGCAAGCAGGTCATCGTCGAGAGCAAGCCGGGCGCCGGCGGCAACATCGCATCCGAGCTCGTCGCGCGCTCCGCGCCGGACGGCTACACCATGTTCCTGGCGGGCGATCACCTCGCCACCAGCAACCATCTCAATCCGAAGGTGAGCTTCGATCCGGTCAGGGATTTCGAACCGATCTCGCTGATCGTGCAATATCCGATCGTCATGGCGATGCCGGCCAACTCGCCGGACAAGACGCTGGCCGACTTCATCGCGCGCGGCCGAAGCGAGCCGGGCAAGCTGACCTACGGATCGCCGGGCGCCGGCGCGGTGCCGCATCTCTCCGGAGAGCTGTTGGTGCGCGCACGCCAAGCTCAAGATGGTCAACGTGCAATATCGCGGCGCGGCGCCCGGCATCCAGGATCTCATCCCGGGCCGCATCGATTCATTCTGGAACAACATCGCGCCGCTGCTGCCGCTCGCCAGAAGGATGATCAAGCTGCGCATGCTGGCGGTGACCACCGCGAAGCGCTCGCCGATGCTGCCGGACGTGCGGCGATCGGCGAGGACGTGCCGGGCTACGACGTGACCGGCTGGTACGCGCTGTTCGTGCCCGGCAAGACGCCGAAGGACATCATCCAGAAGATGTACACGCGGCGCCAAGGCGGCGACCGACGACCCGGTCATCCAGAAGCGGCTGGAAGACCAGGCCATGATCGTCGGTCGGCTCGACGACGGAAGAGCTGCGCGCCTTCCACAAGGCGGACATGGACAAGTGGGGGCCGGTGATCAAGGAGGCGGGCTGAAGTCGACCGAATAAGCCAGCAGCGACGTCTAGTGCGTGCGGCCGGTGCAGAACTCCACCGTCTCTTCCAGCGCCTGCTTCATCGGCGAAGTCCGGGAACAGCGCCAGCGCGTCGCGCGCCATCACGCCGTAGTGCTGGGCGCGCTTGATGGTGTCCTCGAGCGCGCGGTGCTTCTGCATCAGCTCGATCGCGGTTTCGAGGTCGCTGTCGGTGACCTTGTTCTTCTCCAGCGTGCGCTCCCAGAACGCGCGCTCGCTCGGCGAGCCGCGCCGGTACGACAGCACGACCGGCAGCGTGATCTTGCCCTCGCGGAAATCGTCGCCGACGTTCTTGCCGAGCGCGGCGTCGCTTGCCGCCGTAGTCGAGCGCGTCGTCGACCAGCTGGAAGGCGATGCCGAGGTTCATGCCGAACGAGCGGCAGGCCGCGGTCTCGGCCTTCGGCCGGTTGGTCAGCACCGGGCCGACCTCGCAGGCCGCCGCGAACAGCTCCGCGGTCTTGGCGCGGATCACGGCGAGATATTCGTCCTCGGTGGTCGCGGTGTTCTTGGCGGTGGCGAGCTGCATCACCTCGCCTTCGGCGATCACCGCGGCGGCGGAGGACAGGATTTCCAGCGCGCGCAGCGAGCCGACCTCGACCATCATCTTGAACGCCTGGCCGAGCAGGAAGTCGCCGACCAGCACGCTCGCCTCGTTGCCCCACAGCATCCGCGCGGCGAGCCGGCCGCGCCGCATCTCGCTGTTGTCCACCACGTCGTCGTGCAGCAGCGTCGCGGTGTGCATGAACTCGACCGCGGCGGCGAGCTTGACGTGGCCGTCGCTGGAATAGCCGGTCAGCGCCGCCAGCGCGACGGTCAGCATCGGGCGCAGCCGCTTGCCGCCGGACGAGATCAGGTGGTTGGCGACCTCCGGGATCATCGTCACCTGCGATCCGGTGCGCGCCAGGATGGTGGCGTTGACGCGCTCCATGTCGGGGCCGACCAGCTCGACCAGGCGGTCGATCGAGGGTTCCGGCTGGCTGAATGGGAGAACGACGGCCAAGCAGCTTTGCTCCGGATTTGCGCACAAAAGGACGAGCGACAATAGAAACGCTATGGTATGGCGGGCAAGTGCGCTAGTGTCGCGATTCGGTGTCCGACACTCGAAGTTCGCGCCTGCTGCACAGATCGTGCGAACTTCGGGTCGGGACGACTAGCGTTGTGCGCGCGATTGGCGCCGAGCGGAGCAAGCCCGATGTTGGAAGCGGAGGCCGGCAGCGAGGCCGATATCGCCGGCCGGCAGCGGATCGCGGTGCTGGTGCCCTGCTACAACGAGGAGGTCTCGATCGCCAAGGTCGTGGCCGATTTCCGCGCCGCGCTGCCCACCGCCACCGATCTACGTCTACGACAACAACTCGAGCGACCGCACCGCCGAGGTCGCGGCGGCCGCCGGCGCGGTGGTGCGCCGCGAGCCGCGCCAGGGCAAGGGCCGCGTGGTGCGGCGCATGTTCACCGACGTCGATGCCGACATCTATGTGCTGGTCGACGGCGACGCCACCTACGATGCGCCGAGCGCGCCGGCGATGATCGCAGCGCCTGCTGCGCGACCGGCTCGACATGGTGGTGGCGGTGCGGGTCGACCGCGAGGAGGCGGCCTACCGGCCTGGGCATCGGCTGGGCAACCGGCTGCTCACCGGCTCGGTCGCCCATATTTTCGGCAACACCTTCACCGACATGCTGTCCGGCTACCGGGTGTTCACGCGCCGCTTCGTGAAATCGTTTCCGGTGCTCTCGGGCGGCTTCGAGATCGAGACCGAGCTGACCATCCATGCGCTCGAGCTGGAACTGCCGGTCGGCGAGGTGCGCACGCCATACTATTCGCGGCCGGAGGGCTCGGCCTCGAAGCTCTCGACCTGGAGCGACGGCTTCCGCATCCTGCGCACGATCCTCAAGATCTATCGCGCCGAGCGCCCGCTGGCGTTGTTCACCGCGCTCGGCCTGTCGCTCTGCATCGTCTCGATCGGGCTCGCGATCCCGATCGTCATCACCTACATGCGCGAAGGTCTGGTGCCGCGGGTGCCGACCGCGGTGCTGTCGACCGGGCTGATGCTGCTGGCTTTCCTGTCGATCGCGTCCGGCCTCGTGCTCGACACGGTGACGCGCGGGCGCCGCGAGCTGAAGCTGCTGGCCTATCTCGCGCAGCGCGCGCCGGCCGAAGAGCGGCGGCGAAGCTGACAGGTAAGTCGCGTGCAGGAACTGGTTCGCACCAACAATGCGGTCCTGATCACCGCGATCGAGGCGCTGCTCAAGGGCGCCGAGATCCCGCACGTGGTGCTGGACCAGCAACATGAGCGTGCTGGAAGGCTCGCTCGGCATCCTGCCGCGCCGCATCCTGGTCGACGACGAGCACCAGCAGTCGGCGCGGCGGCTGCTGGCGGATGCGGGGCTTGCCCACGAGCTGCGGCCGCTGCCGCCCGGGCAGGAGGACGCCGAACACACCGACGACGCGGTGCTCGGCGGCCGGCTGCGGCTGACGCAGAAGAAGCGCGGCCACCGCGTCGGCCACGATGCGATCCTGCTGGCGGCGGCGACCGCGGCGCAGCCGGGCGACCGCGTGGTCGACCTTGGCGCGGGCGTCGGCGCGGCGGGCCTGGCGCTGGCGGTTCGCGTGCCGGGCGTCAGCGTGACGCTGGTCGAGCGCGATCCGGAGCTTGCCGAGCATCGCGGCGGAGAACATCGTGCGCAACGGTCTCGACGAGCCGCGTCGCGCGCGGTGACGCTCGACGTGACCGGCGCCGTCCGATGCGTTCGCCGCCGCTGGGACTCGGGCCGGGCTCGATCGACCGCGTGCTGATGAATCCGCCGTTCAACAATCCGGCGCGGCAGAACGTCTCGCCGGATCCGGACAGGCGCGCGGCGCACGCGGCGCCGGACGGCGCGCTCGCCGAATGGGTCGGCGCGGCGTCCTGGCTGCTGCATTCCGCCGGCACGCTGACCATGATCTGGCGCGCCGATGGACTGGCTGACGTGCTGGCGGCGCTTGGAGGCCGAGTTTCGGCGGCGTCGCGGTGCTGCCGGTGCACGGCCGCGCCGGGCAGCCGGCGATCCGCGTTCTGGTGCGCGCCAGCAAGGGCAGCCGCGCGCCGCTGACGCTGCTGCCCGGGCTCGACCTCAACGATGCCGACGGGCCGGCCGACAGCGCGCGGCCGAGGACGTGCTGCGGCACGGCCAGGCGCTGGCGCTCTAGGCGCCGTGGCGGATCGTGACTTACGTGCGGGCTCGCGTCTGCCGCGGGCTGCGCCGGCACGGCGAGATAGGCGACCATCACGATCGTCGACATCAGGAGGAACAGAAGAAGTGTTTTCATGTCGGTGCTCGGATTTCGTTGGGATCGTCGTGGCCTTGCTCCGATAACGCCGGATCAGCGCTGTTCCTGCCTAAAAAACATTCATGGGTTAACAATCGGATGACTTGAGGCGGGCAGGTGGCCGTCTTATGTCGTTGGTCCATGGCTGAACCCTCCGCGCTCGACCGGACGTTTGCCGCGCTCGCGTCCGCTGATCCCGGCGCGGTTTCGCACCGATATTCCGGTCGTTCCGGTGGTGCGGCTGACCGGCGTCATCGGCATTTCCACTCCGCTCAAGCCCGGGCTGACGCGTCGCATCGGTCGCGCGGTCGCTGGATCGCGCGTTCTCCACAAGCAAGGCGCGTGCCGTCGCGCTCGCAATCAATTCGCCCGGCGGCTCGGCGGCGCAGTCGCATCTGATCTACCGCCGCATCCGCGCAGCTCGCCGACGAGAAGAAGATTCCGGTGATCGCCTTCATCGAGGATGTCGGCGCGTCCGGCGGCTACATGATCGCCTGCGCGGCCGACGAGATCGTCTGCGACGGCTCCTCGATCGTCGGCTCGATCGGCGTGGTCGGCGGCTCGTTCGGCTTGCACAAGCTGATCGAGAAGCTCGGCATCGAGCGCCGGCTCTACACGTCGGGCGAGCGCAAGGCGATGCTCGACCCGTTCCTGCCGGAAAAGCCGGAGGACGTGAAGCGTCTCAAGGCGATCCAGCAGGAAATCCACGAGAGCTTCATCGCGCTGGTGAAGGAGCGGCGCGGACGGCAAGCTCGCCGGCCCCGAAAACGACCTGTTCTCCGGCGAATACTGGACCGGCAACACGGCCGCGCGAATTCGGGCTGGTCGATTCGATCGGCGATCTGCGCGGCGTCCTGCGCGAGCGCTACGGCGACAAGGTGCGCACCCCGCTGGTCGCGGAGCGCGGCCTGTTCGGCCGCCGGGTTCCCGGCGTGTTCAGCCGACTTGCGCGGCGCAGCCCGACCTGGCCGAGGATGTCATTTCCGCGCTCGAAGCGCGCGCGATCTGGGCGCGCTACGGACTGTAGGGATGGCCATAAGGATCTGCGATGCCGCAGGCTTTGCTCATCGTGCTCGGCGCGATCGGCGCCGCCATCGCCGCCAAGCTGATCGCGAGGGAATGGCGGCGCGTCAACGACGAGCTCGATCGGGCGCGGCCGAGCCGGCGCCGGCCGAGTCGACGCGAGGCCCTGCCGAAACTGCGGCGCGATCCGGTGACCGGCGAATACCGGCCGAGCCGCTGATCTCAGGCTGCCAATCCCGGATTTCGCGGCGAGGCGCGTTCGCGCGGTCGCGAACTCTGCCTCCGCGATGTCGCTTAATGGCGCGTGCCGAACAGCATTGGGATAGACCGCCACCAGCAGCAGCACGTGCCCGAGCGCGGCGATGGCGACGAATAGCGCTGACGAAACCGACATAGAGGGCGTAGAGCATTTGTCTCTCCCCCGCATGGTTGTGTTGGCATCGCAATGAGCAACGAACAACGCGTCCGGCCGCGACGACGCGCCCGGAACCGGATACCGCTGGCTTCGGAATGTCGCCCGACACGCCAATACGACTTCCAAGAACGCCGATGCGTTCCCTGCAAGCCTTGTTCCAGCGGGAATGTGGTTTTTGTTAATTCGAACGGCGCGGATTTGATCGCAATTGCGCGCGGCGCGCACAAGGCGGCGGCAATGCAGATGCCGACCGGCTAAATTCGAGGCAGCGCAGACTAAATGCGTCAGCTCGGCTCCTTGATGCCCTTGCTCGCGCACCACGTTGCCCCAGCGCTCGAACTCCTCCTTGAGGAATTGGCCGAACTGCGCCGGCGTGTCGGCGACCGGGATCGCGCCGGACTTGATCAGCTTGTCCTTCACCACCGGATCGTTGATCGCGGCGACGAAGGCGGCGTTGAGCTTGGCGATCACCGCCGGCGGCGTCTTGGCCGGCGCCAGCAGGCCGTACCAGTTGCCGGACGAGGTGTCCGGGTAGCCCAGCTCGGCGAGCGTGGGCACGTCCGGCAGCATCGGATTGCGCTCGCTGGACGCGGCGCCGAGCGGCCTGACCTTGCCGGCCGTGATCTGCGGCATCAGCACCGGCACGTCGGCGAAGAACGCCTCCACCTGGCCGCCGAGCAGGTCGGTCAGCGCGGGCGCCGCGCCGCGATAGGGCACGTGAACGAACTTGATGCCCGCCGCGGTCGCCTACAGCTCGGTCGCCAGATGCGTGGTCGAGCCGACGCCGGTCGAGGCGAACGGCAGCGACCCGGGCTTCTCCTTCGCGATGGCGGCGAACTCCTGCGCGGTCTTGGCGGGATGGTCGGCGCGCACCACCAGCGACGGTGGTGTTGCGCACCACCAGCGTGACCGGCGCGAAATCGCGCAGCGTGTTGTAGGGCAGGTCGTCGCGCATGTGCGGCGTGATCGCGATCGCGCCGACGGTGGAGAGGAAGATGGTGTGGCCGTCGGGCTCCGCCTTGGCGACGAAGTCGGCGCCGATCGCGCCGTTGGCGCCGGGCTTGTTCTCGATCAGCACCGGCTGCGGCAGCGAGTCCTTCAGCTTGTCGGCGAGCAGCCGGCCGACGAAATCGGTCGGGCCGCCGGCCGGGAAGGCGATCACCATGCGGATCGGGCGGGTGGGGAAGTCCTGGGCTGGTGCGGCGGGCGTGACCGCGGCCGCAAGAAGTGCGGCGGCAGCAATGGCAAGGCGTGCGAGCACGGTATTCCTCCCCGGCGGGCTTCTTGTGTCCGCGCAGCCTCCGCCGTCCGATCGGATACTGCAAGCCGCGCGCGGGCTTCTTGACCCTCCCGGCACCCGCCGTTAGGTCTCACCGCGCGACAGCGCCTGGATTCTTCATGGCCGACGATCTTCCCGCCCACATGCGCCCGGAACGCTCGTTCCAGGGCCTGATCCTGACGCTGCAGCGCTTCTGGGCGGACCGCGGCTGCGTGATCCTGCAGCCCTACGACATGGAGGTCGGCGCCGGCACCTTCCATCCGGCGACCACGCTGCGCGCGCTCGGGCCGAAGCCCTGGAACGCGGCCTACGTGCAGCCCTCGCGCCGGCCGAAGGACGGCCGCTACGGCGAGAACCCGAACCGGCTGCAGCACTACTATCAGTTCCAGGTGATCCTGAAGCCGTCGCCGCCGGACCTCCAGGAGCTCTATCTCGAAGTCGCTCGCCGCGATCGGCATCGACTCCAAGCTGCACGACATCCGCTTCGTCGAGGACGACTGGGAGAGCCCGACGCTCGGCGCCTGGGGGCTCGGCTGGGAGTGCTGGTGCGACGGCATGGAGGTGTCGCAGTTCACCTACTTCCAGCAGGTCGCGGGCTTCGAATGCGCGCCGGTGTCGGGCGAACTGACCTACGGGCTCGAGCGCCTCGCGATGTACGTGCAGGGCGTCGACAACGTCTACGACCTCAACTTCAACGGCCGCGAGGGCGCCGAGAAGGTCACCTACGGCGACGTGTTCCTGCAGGCCGAGCAGGAATACTCGCGGCACAATTTCGAGCACTCCGACACCGCGATGCTGTTCGAGCAGTTCAAGATGGCGGAGGCGGCCTGCAGGAAATATCTCGAAGCCGGCTGGGCCAACGGCAAGGACACCAATGCGCGCCGCCACCTGATGGCGCTGCCGGCCTACGACCAGTGCATCAAGGCGAGCCACGTGTTCAATCTGCTCGACGCGCGCGGCGTGATCTCGGTCACCGAGCGGCAGAGCTACATTCTGCGCGTGCGCGAGCTGGCGAAGGCCTGCGGCGAGGCGTGGCTCGCGACCGAAGGCGGGAGGCGCGAACATGAGCGACGACACCCGAAATCGGCGGGCGACAGCCGCTGCCGGTCAATGTCGAGGCCGGCAAGAGCTACTGGTGGTGCGCCTGCGGGCGCTCCAAGAAGCAGCCGTTCTGCGACGGCTCGCACAAGGGCACGGCTTCACGCCGGTCGAGTTCAAGGCGGACAAGAGCGAGGAGGCCTGGTTCTGCGCCTGCAAGCGCACCGGCAAGACGCCGATGTGCGACGGCAGTCATAAGAAGCTGTATGTAATGCCCGACCTTCTGCTCGAATTCTTCTCCGAGGAAATCCCCGCGCGCATGCAGGCGCGGGCGGCGGAGGATTTGCGCAAAGCTCGTCACCGACAAGCTGGTGGCGGCGGGGCTGACCTACGAGGGCGCCAAGGCGTTCGCCACGCCGCGCCGGCTCGCGCTCACCGTGCAGGGCGTGCCGGTGCGGCAGCCCGACGTGAAGGACGAGCGCAAGGGCCCGCAAGGTCGGCGCGCCGGAGCAGGCCATCGCCGGCTTCCTGCGCGCCGCGGGCCTGAAGTCGATCAGCGAAGCCAAGGTGCAGCCCGACAAGAAGGGCGACTTCTACGTCGCGGTGATCGAGAAGGCCGGGCCGGCCGGCGATCGAGGTGATCGCCGAGATCGTGCCCGAGGTGGTGAAGGCGTTTCCCTGGCCGAAGTCGATGCGCTGGGGCGTCCGGCTCGCTCAGCTGGGTGCGGCCGCTGCATTCCATCGTCGCGACCTTCGGGCCGGAGACCGAAGAGCCCGACATCGTGCCGTTCAAGGTCGACGGCGTCGCGGTCGGCGACACGACGCGCGGCCACCGCTTCATGGCGCCGGCCGCGATCAAGGTGAGGCGGCTTCGACGACTACG
Source organism: uncultured Alphaproteobacteria bacterium (assembly GCA_963711955.1). Classification (GTDB taxonomy): domain Bacteria; phylum Pseudomonadota; class Alphaproteobacteria; order Rhizobiales; family Xanthobacteraceae; genus Z2-YC6860. The sequence continues at coordinate 163,285 of CAVQGC010000024.1, forward strand.
TGGCGAAGCTCGACGCCGCCAAGGTCGTGCTCGATCCGGCGCGCCGCGCGGAGATGATCCTGGCCGACGCCAAGAACCTCGCGTTCGCGCAAGGCTACGAGCTGGTCGAGGACGAGGGCCTGCTCGCCGAGGCCGCCGGCCTGGTCGAATGGCCGGTGGTGCTGATGGGCTCGTTCGACGCGGAGTTCCTGCAAAATCCCGCCGGAGGTGATCCGCGCCACCATCCGCAACAACCAGAAATGCTTCGTGCTGCGCGATCCCAAGACCGGCGAGCTCGCCAACAAGTTCATCATGGTCGCCAACATCGAGGCGAGCGACGGCGGCAAGGCGATCGTCGCCGGCTGCGAGCGCGTGATCCGCGCGCGGCTGTCGGACGCGAAGTTCTTCTACGAGACGGATTTGAAGACGCAAGCTGGAAGACCGGCTGCCGAAGTTCGAGCACATCGTGTTCCACGAGAAGCTCGGCACGCAGGCGGAGCGCATCGCGCGGATCGAGAAGCTGGCGGCCGAGCTTGCGCCGCTGGTCGAGCGCCGACGTCGCGAAGGCGAAGCGCGCGGCGAAGCTCTGCAAGGCGGACCTGCTGACCGAGGTGGTCGGCGAATTTCCCGAGGTGCAGGGCCTGATGGGCCGCTACTACGCGCTGGCGCAGGGCGAGGACGAGGCCGTCGCCGCGGCGATCGAGGATCACTACAAGCCGCTCGGTCCCGGCGATCGCGTGCCGACCGATCCGGTTTCGGTCGCGGTCGCGCTCGCCGACAAGCTCGACATTCTCACCGGCTTCTGGGCGATCGACGAGAAGCCGACCGGATCGAAGGACCCTTATGCGCTGCGCCGTGCGGCGCTCGGCGTGATTCGGATTGATCCTCGACAACGAAATCCGCTTGACTCTGCCGCTCGCTTATCGAGCGCATTCGGCGAACGTATTGCGCAACCACGATGCTGCCAGATGGCCAGCGATTTCGACTGCTGATCGCTTTCTTCGCCGACCGCCTGAAGGTCCAGCTTCGCGAGCAGGGCGCGCGGCACGATCTGGTCGATGCGGTCGTTCGAGGGTTCGCGCGACTGTTGATGCGGTTGCGCAAGGCCAGGACGATCTCCTGCTGATCGTCCGCCGCGTCGAGGCGCTCGGCAAATTCCTCGACACCGACGACGGCAAGAATCTGCTGGCCGGCACCAAGCGCGCGGCGAACATCCTGCGCATCGAGGAGAAGAAGGACAACAAGTCCTACACCGGCGCGCCGGACGCGAAGCTCTACGCAGCAGGCCGAGGAAAAGGAACTCGCCCGCGCCATCGACGTTGCCAAGACGGATGCCGTCCGCGGCGGTCGCCAAGGAGGATTTCGCCGCCGCCATGACCGCGATGGCGAAGCTGCGTCCCCACGTCGATGCGTTCTTCGACAAGGTGACGGTCAACGCCGACGACAAGGCGGTGCGCGAGAACCGGCTGCAAGCTGCTGAACGAGATCAGGGAGGCCACCCGCGCGGTGGCGGATTTCTCCAAGATCGAGGGGTAGGCGCGCAACGCCGCGTGCATGCCGCGCTCGACGTCATGGCCCGGCTTGATCGCCGGGCATCCAGCGACTGGCATCCAGTACACGTGCTAAGGCGTACTGGATCGTCCGGGACTTATCCCGGACGATGACGTGGCGACGATGACACGTAAGTGACAAGACAAAAAGCCGATTGAGGAAGCGCCGGGGAAGGGTCAAAACAGGCCCCGTTGAGACGCGAGAGTTGTAATGGCACGCCGTCCCGCCCCGAAGAAATCCGCAAAGGCCAAGCCAGCCAAAGCCGCGCAAGCGCGGCGGCGAAGTCCAGCGCCCAAGGCAGCCAAAGGCAAATGGGTCTACGCCTTCGGCGGCGGCAAGGCCGAGGGCCGCCCGGCATGCGCGAACTGCTCGGCGGCAAGGGCGCGGGCCTCGCCGAGATGGCGAACCTCGGCCTGCCGGTGCCGCCCGGCTTCACCATCACCACCGCGGTCTGCACGCACTACTACGCCAACAAGAAGACCTATCCGAAGGACGCTGCGCGCGCAGGTCGACGCCGGCCTCGCGCACATCGCGCGCATCACCGGCGCGCAAGTTCGGCGACCGCGCCAATCCGCTGCTGGTCTCGGTGCGCTCCGGCGCGCGCGCCTCGATGCCGGGCATGATGGACACGGTGCTCAACCTCGGCCTCAACGACGAGACCGTCGAGGCGCTGGCGAAGCAGTCCGGCGACCGGCGCTTCGCCTACGACAGCTATCGCCGCTTCATCACCATGTATTCCAACGTGGTGCTCGGCATCGAGCATCACAACTTCGAGGACATTCTCGAAGACCACAAGATCGCGAACGGGCATGACGCTCGACACCGAGCTCGCGGCCGACGACTGGGTCGAGCTGGTCGCGCGCTACAAGGAGCGCGTCGAGGAAGAGCAGGGCAAGCCGTTCCCGCAGGACCCGCACGAGCAGTTGTGGGGCGCGATCGGCGCGGTGTTCGGCTCGTGGATGAACCAGCGCGCCATCACCTATCGCCGGCTGCACAACATTCCGGAAAGCTGGGGCACCGCGGTCAACGTGCAGGCCATGGTGTTCGGCAACATGGGCGACACCTCGGCGACCGGCGTCGCCTTCACGCGCAATCCGTCGACCGGCGAGAAGCGGCTCTACGGCGAATTCCTGATCAACGCGCAGGGCGAGGACGTGGTCGCCGGCATCCGCACGCCGCAGGAGATCACGGAAGCCGCGCGCAAGGAGGCGGGCTCCGACAAGCCGTCGATGGAAAACGCGATGCCGGCGGCGTTCAAGGAGCTGACCCGCATCTACGGCAAGCTCGAGCGGCACTACCGCGACATGCAGGACCTCGAGTTCACCGTCGAGCAGGGCAAGCTCTGGATGCTGCAATGCCGCAACGGCAAGCGCACCGCCAAGGCGGCGCTGCGCATCGCCGTCGAGCTCGCCAACGAGAAGCTGATCACCAGGGAGGAGGCGGTGGCGCGGATCGATCCGGCCTCGCTCGACCAGCTCCTGCATCCGACCATCGATCCGAACGCCGAGCGCAAGGTGATCGCGACCGGCCTGCCGGCCTCGCCGGGCGCGGCGTCGGGCGAGATCGTGTTCTCGTCCGACGAGGCGGCGCGGCTCAAGGCCGACGGCAAGAAGGTCATCCTGGTGCGGGTCGAGACCTCGCCGGAGGACATCCACGGCATGCACGCCGCCGAAGGCATTCTCACCACGCGCGGCGGCATGACCTCGCACGCCGCGGTGGTGGCGCGCGGCATGGGCAAGCCCTGCGTCTCGGGCGCCGGCCAGCTGCGCGTCGACTACCAGCGCGCAGACCATGCAGGCCGGCGGCCAGACGTTCAAGCGCGGCGAGCTCATCACCATCGACGGCTCGACCGGGCAGGTGCTGGCCGGCCGCGTGCGCGATGGTCGAGCCTGCGATGTCCGGCGAATTCGGCACGCTGATGGGCTGGGCCGACAAGGTGCGCAAGCTCGGCGTGCGCGCCAACGCCGACATGCCGGCCGACGCGCGGCTCGCGATCCGGTTCGGCGCCGAAGGCATCGGGCTGTGCCGCACCGAGCACATGTTCTTCGACGAGGACCGCATCCAGGCGGTGCGCGAGATGATCCTGGCCGACGACGAGAAGAGCCGCCGCGCCGCGATCGCCAAGCTGCTGCCGATGCAGCGCAGCGACTTCATCGAGCTGTTCGAGATCATGGGCGGCCTGCCGGTGACGATCCGGCTGCTCGATCCGCCGCTGCACGAGTTCCTGCCGCACGGCGAAGCCGACATCGCCGAGGTCGCCGCCGCGATGGGCGCCGATCCGAAGAAGCTCGAGCACCGCGCCAAGGAGCTCGCCGAGTTCAATCCGATGCTCGGCTTCCGCGGCTGCCGCATCGCCATCGCCTATCCCGAGATCGCCGAGATGCAGGCGCGCGCGATCTTCGAGGCGGCGGTCGGAGGCCGGCAAGCGCACCGGCAAGCCGGTGGTGCCGGAGGTCATGGTGCCGCTGATCGCCACCAAGGCCGAGCTCGACATCGTCAAGGCGCGCATCGACGCGATGGCGGAGGCGGTGACGAAGGAAACCGGCGCCAAGCTGAAGTATCAGGTCGGCACCATGATCGAGCTGCCGCGCGCGGCGCTGCTGGCCGGCGAGATCGCGCAGAGCGCGGAGTTCTTCTCGTTCGGCACCAACGACCTGACGCAGACCACGTTCGGCATCAGCCGCGACGACGCGGCGAGCTTCCTCGGCATCTACGCCGCGCGCGGCATCCTGCCCGGCGATCCGTTCGTCTCGATCGACCGCGAGGGCGTCGGCGAGCTGGTGCAGATCGGCGTCGAGCGCGGCCGCAAGGTCCGCAAGGGCCTCAAGGTCGGCATCTGCGGCGAGCACGGCGGCGATCCCGCCTCGGTCGCGTTCTGCCACGAGATCGCGCTCGACTACGTGTCCTGCTCGCCGTTCCGCGTGCCGATCGCGCGGCTGGCCGCGGCGCAGGCGGCGCTGGGCAAGAAGGCCGCGGGCGAGGCCTAGTTCCAGCTCTTACGAGCAGGTTGGCGGTATGCCGCCGCCGCGGCGCTCATGCTAGCCTCTCCCCGGGGGACGCGTTCACCGGCGAGGGGGGAAATGTCGGACGTGCCGAAGCCGGCCGCGGGCGCTGAGACGCTGGCGATTTCCGAAGACAAGATCAAGCGGGCCGAGGCCTATATCGAGGCCGAGGAAGGCGCGCTCAATCGCCTGTCGGGGATCGCCGGCATCGCGGTGACGGCGGTCGCCGTCACCATGTCGCTGTTCCATCTCTATGCGGCGGTGGCGGGCGCCTGGCCGCTGCGCGACTTCCCGATCATCTCGACCCAGCCGCTGCGCTACGCCCACGTCGCCTTCGTGCTGTTGCTGTCGTTCCTGATGTTCCCGGTGGCGAAGCGGTTTCGCGACGGCATCCGCTGGTGGGACGTCGTCGCGGGCCTCGCCGGCGCCGCGATCCTGATGTACGCGATCGAGGGCGGCGAGGATTTCACCGACCGCGCCACGTCGCCGACCCAGCTCGACAACATCCTCGGCTGCATCTTCATCGTGCTGCTGCTCGAGGCGACGCGCCGCACCACCGGCTGGATCGTGCCGGTCATCTCGCTCGCGCTTCATCGCCTATGCCTATTTCGGGCCGTATATGCCGCCGCCGTGGACGCATCGCGGCTTCGATGTCGGCCAGCTGGTCGGGCATCTGTTCATCACGCTGGAAGGCATCTTCGGCATCCCGGTCGACGTGTCGTCGAGCCTGATCATCCTGTTCACGATCTACGGCGCGTTCCTGCAGCACTCCGGCGCCGGCGCCTTCTTCATCGACTTCTCGATGGCGCTGCTCGGCAACAAGCCCAACAGCGCCGGCCGCACCGTGGTGCTGTCCTCGTTCCTGCTCGGCGGGCCGTCGGGCTCCGGCGTCGCCACCACGGTGACGGTCGGCGCCGTCGCCTATCCGATGATGGAGAAGTCGGGCTTCGAGAAGAACGCCGCCGGCGGCCTGCTCGCGGCCGGCGGGCTCGGCGCCATCATCTCGCCGCCGGTGCTCGGCGCCGCCGCGTTCCTGATCGCCGAGTTCCTGAAGATCAGCTATCTCGACGTCATCGCCATGGCGACGATCCCGACCTGTCTCTATTACCTGTCGCTGCTGTTCATGGTCGAGCTCGACGCCAAGAAGTTCGGCGCGCAGATGGTCGACATGTCGACCAAGCTGACGCTCTGGCAGATGACGCGGCGCTACGGCTTTCACTTCATCTCGCTGATCTCGGTCGTCATCTTCATGCTGTGGGGCTATTCGCCGACGCTGTCGGTGTTCTGGGCGACGGTCGTCACCTTTGCGCTCAGCTTCCTCACGCGCGAGACCGCGCTGGTGCCGAAGAAGCTGGTGCGCGCGCTGGCCGACGGCTCGACCAGCGTGCTGACCGCCGCGACCACCTGCGCGACCGCCGGCATCATCGTCGGCGTCGTCACCCTCACCGGTCTCGGCCTGAAATTCTCGGCGATCGTGATCGGCTATGCCGGCGGCAGCCTGCTGCTCACCGCGATCTACACCGCGCTGATCGTCTGGATCGTCGGCCTCGCCGTGCCGGTCACGGCGTCCTACATCATCTGCGCGGTGATCGCGGCGCCGGCCCTGATGAAGCTCGGCGTGCCGGACGTCGCCGCGCACATGTTCATCTTCTACTACTCGGTGCTGTCCGAGGTTTCGCCGCCGACCGCGCTGTCGCCGTTCGCGGCGGCCGCCATCACCGGCGGCGATCCCTACAAGACGACGCTGCAGGCGTGGAAATACACGCTGCCGGCGTTCCTGGTGCCGTTCGTGTTCGTGCTCGATCCGCAGGGCGTCGGGCTGCTGCTCAAGGTGCCGCCCGGCGGCTCCTGGGTCGACATCGTCATGATCACGGCCAAGGCGGCGCTCGGCCTCGGCGCGCTCGCCGCGGCGGCGCAAGGCTGGGCGCTGCGCCGCACCACCGCGGCCGAACGGGCGCTGCTCGTGCTGGCCGGCCTGTTCCTGGTGTTCCCGAGCCTGCTGGAGGCGCTTGATCGAGGCCATGATCGGCCGCGACATCAGCTATACCGCGACATTTGGCTTGGCCATCGGCGTTGCGGTCCTGCTAAAACAGCGCATGCAACCGGCCTTGCCTAAAGCGCCGGCGGCCGGCTGAACAATGGCTATCGAATATCGTCACAGGGAGAAACGTCAAGATGAAACGCAAAGGATTGCTGCTTTCCGGCCTGGCGCTGGCCACGGCGGTGTTCGCCGGCGCGGCGATCGCCCAGCAGAACACCATCGCCATCGCCACCGGCGGCACCGGCGGCGTGTACTATCCGCTCGGCGGCGGCATGGCCAACGTGCTGTCGAAATACGTGCCGGGCGTGCAGGCGACCGCGCGCGTCACCGGCGGCTCGGTCGACAACCTCAAGCTGATCGGCTCGAAGCAGAGCGAGGTCGCGCTGGTGATGGTCGACGCCGCGCTCGATGCGCTCAAGGGCGAAGACAAGTTCAAGGGCAACAAGGTCGATGTCCGCACCCTGATGGTGCTCTATCCGAACCGCATGCACGTGGTGACGGTCGAGGGCCGCGGCATCGAGAAGATGTCCGACCTCAAGGGCAAGCGCGTCTCCACCGGCTCGCCCGGCAGCGCCACCGAAGTGATGGCGTTCCGCGTCATCGAGGGCGCCGGTCTCGACAAGGACAAGGACATGCGGCGCGAGCGGCTCGGCGTCGCGGAATCCACCAACGCCATCAAGGACGGCAAGATCGACGCCTACTTCTGGGTCGGCGGCCTGCCGACCGCGGCGGTCACCGATCTCGCCGCCAGCCCCGGCATCAAGATCAAGCTGATCGACCACACCGAAGTGGTCGACAAGATGAACGCCAAGTACGGCGACCTCTACACGACCGGCGTCATTCCGCCGAAGACCTATCCGGGCCAGGACAAGGACAACAAGATCGCGGTGGTGCAGAACATCCTGGTCGCCAACGCCGCGATGCCTGACAAGACCGCCTATGACATCGTCAAGACCTTCATCGAGAAGCGCGACGAGCTGGTCGCCGTGCACGGCGAGGCCAAGAGCATCACGCTGGAGAACCAGGTGACGAAGAACTCGCCGATCCCGTGGCATCCGGGCGCGGTGAAGTATCTCAACGAAAAGGGCGTGAAGATGTGATCGAGCCTCGCTCGAAGCAGAGCTTCGACGGGCGGCCGGAGACAACCCGGCCGCCCGATTGCTTTGGTGCTCTGGTACGGCCTGATGGCGATGGGCGGGCTCGGCTTCGGCATTCTCGGCGACCGCCGGCCGTTTGGCGACGATCTGCTGTTCCATCCGCTGGTGATGTTTTTCATGACTGCGGCGGGCGCTGGCTGATCGTGCTTCGCATCGCGCTGGCGCGGCCGGTGCCGGAGATCATTTCCGACCGCGCGCTTGTCGTTCGGCTGCTTGATCGGCTTGGCGGCGTTTCTCGCAGGCAATTTCCTCGCAACGCAGTTATTTGCGACGCTGATGCGCGTGCGTTGACGGATCGTTTACCAACGCACGTCGCGCGGAGCCGTGCTGCGAACGCGCGCGCGATTAACGGCTTCGCAAGGATAATCCGACAATAACAAAACGTGTCGCATTGTCGTCACTTCGGCGCCTAGTGTCCGTGAGAGTGACGTCGTGCGTCATCGCGTAGGTGTGTCGTCGCGTAGCGTTGCGTTAAGAGTCGCGTGAGCTGTGCATGGTTGCGTCGCGTAACAGGCCGAAGGGTGTCCGCGTCGGCCCCTTCGGCCTCAGCGTTCTGGTGCTCAGCCTGGTGCCGACGCAGATCGGCTATCAGGATCTCGCCGCGCTTTTGGTCCGCCAGCAGGATGTGTCGCAGCGCGCGCGCGCCCATGCGCTGGCGTCGCCGTTCGGCACCATCCACGCCGCCACCTTCAGCTTTCCGCGCCCGATCGGCAGCTTGATCCCGGAGCCGCCGGCCTATCGGCTGGCGAGCCTGACGTGGGCGACCCCGACGTCACCGGCTCCATCGCGCCGGGCTCGGCGGTCGAGCGGCAGCGGGATCGAATTCCCCGTCGTCAACCGCCGGCTCAAGGGCGATCTCCTGGTGGCGCGTCCGCAGCCGAAGCCGGAGCCCGGCGGCACGCGCGATCTCACGCCGGGCCGGGTGAAGACCGTGTCGTTCCCGCGACCGCCGCAAAATCCCCATCTGATCGAAGACCCGCAGCCTCGCGACGACGAGTCCGAAATTGAGGCCGCGCCGCTTGAGGAGAACTCCGCGCCGCCGTCCGGCGAGGCGCCGGTGCCGGCCAAGGAACGCAAGCCGAACGACGACGACGACGAGCCGAGCGTCGCGTCGGCGCCGGCCGGCGGCTACGCGGTCGCCTCGTTGCCGCCACGGGCCGTCACGCTGCCGCCGCGTGGACGCACCCTGGCTCCGAACGAGGAGATCGATCCGATCGAGAGCCTCAATCCGGCGGCGCGCGCCGCGCGGCTCTACTTCGGTCGGTCCCGGTCGGCCGCAACATCGGCCCGATCGAGCGCTGGCCCGGCGAGGAGCCGATCCTGCTGACGCCGCCGCGTGCCGATCCCGACATCAAGCGATCCGCGCTTGCGCCGCTGCCGGAGCAGACAAGCCCGGCGAGACCATTGCGCCGAAGGGCGAGGTGACCGGCCCCGGCCAGCGGCCGAAGACGCCGGCCGAGCGGCTTGGCCTGACGCCAAGGAACGCGCCAAGGCCGAGAAATGCATGGCCGAGGCGGTCTATTTCGAATCCCGCGGCGAGACCAAGCGCGGCCAGATCGCGGTCGCGCAGGTGGTGATGAACCGCGTGTTCTCCGGCTACTACCCGAACAACGTCTGCGGCGTCGTCTATCAGAACGCGCACCGCTACAACGCCTGCCAGTTCACCTTCGCCTGCGACAGCGTCAAGGACGTCGTCAACGAGCCGCCGCTTGTGGGAGCAGGCCAAGGAGATTTCCCGCGACATGCTGGACGGCAAGCTATGGCTGTCCGACATCGGCAAGTCGACGCACTACCACGCCTACTGGGTGCATCCGTGGTGGGTCGGCACCATGCGCAAGCTGTCGACGATCGGCGTGCACAAATTCTACCGTCCCAAGCGCTGGGGCGACGGTTCCGATGCGCCGGCGTTCGGGCCGGGCATCACGCCGGATAACGTGAAGCTTTAGAGTTTTAGTGTCCCGGGCGAGCGAAGCGAGACCCGGGACCCAGCTTTCTTTCGATCCGCGCAACCGGGGTCCCGGGTCTGCAGCGCGTCATTTCATGCCGCGCTGCGCCCGGGACACGATCACTCACATCTCGATATCCAGCGCGACATCCAGGCTCGGCGACGAATGCGTCAGCGCGCCCGACGAGGCGTAGTCGACACCGGTCGCCGCGATCTCCGCGATATTGTCGAGCGTGACTCCGCCGGAGGCTTCGATCACCAGCTTGCCCGCCACCATCGCGACAGCCATTTTCATCATTGCGACATCGAAATTGTCGAGCAGCACCACATCGGCAAGGCCGGTGGCGAGCACCTCTTTCAACTGATCGAGCGAATCGACCTCGATCTCGATCTTGACCAGGTGGCCGGCCGCGGCGCGCGCGCGCTCCAGCACCGGGCGGACGCCGCCGGCGACCGCGACGTGGTTGTCCTTGATCAGGATGGCATCGTCGAGACCGAAACGGTGATTGAAGCCGCCACCACAACGGATTGCGTATTTCTCAAGCGCGCGAAGCCCCGGCGTGGTCTTGCGCGTGCAGCAGATGCGGGTCTTGCCGGCCTTGCGCACGAAGGCTGCGGTTGCGGTCGAGATGCCGGACAGGTGGCCGAGGAAGTTGAGCGCGGCGCGCTCGGCCGAGAGCACGGCGCGGGCAGGGCCCGCGATGGTCATCAGCGAGGTCTTGGCGGCGACCGTGTCGCCATCGCGGGCATTGGCCGTGATGGACATATCCGGAGCAAGCCGCGTGAAGCACGCCGCCAGCAGCGGCAGGCCGGCGATGGTGCCGGCCTTGCGGGCGACCACGATGGCGCGCGCTGGGGTAGTTTCCGGGATGGTCGCGATCGAGGTGACGTCGCCGGCGCGGCCGAGATCCTCGGCGAGCGCCCGTGTCACCGCGTCGTCGATCTCGAGCGGCGAGAGAAAGCCGCCCGGATAGAGCAGTGATTGCACGATGCTGTGGTTCGCCCCGGCCAACATTCCAAAATCTCCGCTGCACACCAACGACGGCGCTTGCCGTCAGCTCTTCAGGTAGATCATGCGCTCGACCGCGCGGCGCGCTTTCGCGGCAATCACAGGATCGACCACGACCTCCTCGGTCATGTTGACCAGGCTGTCGACGATCTTCGGCAGCGTGATCCGCTTCATGTGCGGGCAGAGGTTGCACGGCCGCACGAACTCGACCTCGGGCAGTTCCGCCGCGACGTTGTCGGCCATCGAGCACTCGGTGACCATCACCACGCGCTTCGGCTTGTGCTGCCGCACGTAGTCGATCATGTGCGCGGTCGAGCCGGTGAAGTCCGCCGCCGCGATGACGTCGGGCGGGCACTCCGGATGCGCGATGATCTGCACCGAGGGATCGTTGGCGCGCACTGCGTTGAGCTCCTCGGCGGTGAAGCGCTCGTGCACCTCGCAGTGGCCCTTCCAGGCGATGATCTTCACCTTGGTCTGCGAGGCGACGTACTTCGCCAGATACTCGTCCGGCACCATGATGACGCGCTCGGCGCCGAGGCTCTCGACGACCTGCACCGCATTCGAGGATGTGCAGCAGATGTCGCTCTCGGCTTTCACCTCGGCCGAGGTGTTCACGTAGGTGACAATTGGTACCCCGGGAAACCGTTCGCGAAGAAGCCGAATATCGCCGGACGATGATCGAAGCAGCGAGCGAGCATCCGGCCCGAGCATCCGGAATAAGCACCGTCTTACGAGGATTCAGGATCTTCGCGGTCTCCGCCATGAAGTGCACGCCCGCCTGAACGATCACGTCCGCGTTCACCTTGCTGGCCTCGCGCGCGAGCTGCAGGCTGTCGCCGACGAAATCGGCGACGCAGTGGTAGATCTCCGGCGTCTGGTAGTTGTGCGCCAGGATCACCGCGTTGCGCTGCTTTTTCAACGCGTTGATGGCTTTGATCGATGGCGCGAAGAACGGCCATTCGACCGCCGGCACGACGCGCTTCACGCGCTCGTAGAGGTGCGCGGTCTCCCGCTCGACCTCGGCGTTCCATTCGAGCGATGGCATAGCCAGCCGGCCGTGCCTGCGCAGTGCGGCCGATTCGCTGTTCGGTGCCGCGATCTGGCGCGGACGGGATTGGCTCGGCAGCGGCCCCACGGTTTGCAAGATCGGCATTGTGTTCTCCTCATATATGCTCATATAGAGCATAATTGAGGATGAAAACATCCGGTTCTCACCGGCAATCCGTCCCGGAGCTGTTGCAACGGCGGTTGCTCTGCCCCTTATCCTCATATCGAGCAAATTATATAGCACCTTGACTGGCGTTTCGCCAGTCCCTGGTGTTGGGGAGCCATGCACTGCATGGATCGAAGCCATCACGAAGTTTCGTTTTGGCCGCTAGCGGCCAATGACTATGGTCGCGGCGCTGCGCCGCCCGTGCGTGGCGCTTGCCGGAGCAACCGATGTCCACCGCAACCGCGCCTTCCAAGCTCGTGAGCTGGCGCACGCCGGCGGTGTTGATCGCCTGCGGTTGCGTGATCGCGGTCATCAGCTTCGGGCCGCGCTCGACTCTCGGCTTCTTCCTGACCCCGCTGTCGAGTGCCAACGGCTGGGGCCGCGACGTGTTTGGCCTCGCATTGGCGATCCAGAACCTGCTGTGGGGCCTCGGCCAGCCATTCGCCGGCGCGATCGCCGACAAGTACGGCGCGCCTCGCGTGCTGAGCGCCGGCGCGATCCTCTACGCCGTCGGCATCTATCTGATGGCGCAATCCAACTCGCCCGGCATGCTTTACATTTCGGCCGGCGTCCTGATCGGCTTCGGCCTGTCCGGCTGCGCCATGCCAGCGATCATCGGTGCGCTCGGCAAGCTGGTGCCGGAGAGCTGGCGCTCGTTTGCTTTTGGCGCTGGAACGGCGGCCGGCTCGTTCGGGCAGTTCCTTTATTCGCCGATCGCCGTGAGTTTGATGGACAGCTACGGCTGGCAAACCACGCTGTTGATCTTCTCTTGTTTGCTGCTTCTCATCGTGCCGCTGTCGTTGACGCTGATGGCGCCGCGTGGCGCGCAGCCTTCGCGCGCCATGGGGCCTTCGCAGTCGGTAAGGCAGGCGCTTTCCGAGGCGTTCCGCCATCGCTCGTATGTCCTGCTGGTACTCGGTTTCTTCACCTGCGGCTTCCAGCTCGCGTTCGTCACGGTGCATCTGCCGTCCTATCTGGTCGACCGCGGGCTTTCGACCCAGGTCGGCGGCTGGACGCTCGCGGTGATCGGCCTGTTCAACATCATCGGATCGCTTGCCTCGGGCTATCTCGGCAACCTGATGCCGAAGCGCTACATCCTGTCGTTCATCTACTTCGGCCGCGCCTTGGCAGTGGTGGTTTTCATCTCGCTGCCAGCGAGCCCCACCGCCACACTGATCTTCGGCGCGGTAACGGGCCTGCTCTGGCTCTCCACCGTGCCGCCGACGTCCGGGCTGGTCGCCCTTATGTTCGGCACCAAGTGGCTCACCATGCTGTTCGGCTTTGCCTTCTTCAGCCACCAGGTCGGGGGGTTCCTCGGCGTATGGCTTGGTGGCGTACTGTTCGAGGCGACCGGCTCCTACGATGTCGTGTGGTGGCTCTCGGTGTTCTTCGGGGTAGCGTCTGCCGTGATCAATTTGCCGATTGTCGAGAAGCCGGTGGCGCGCCTGCTGCCGGCCGCAGCATGAGTGTGGTACGCGCGAACTGGCGTACCCCGGCTATCATCCTGATCTGCGGCTGCCTGATCGGAATGATCGGCTTCGGCCCGCGCTCGGCGCTCGGATTTTTCCTCACGCCGATGTCGTTGGCCTACGGCTGGGGCCGCGACGTGTTTTCGCTGGCGCTGGCGCTTCAGATGCTGCTGTGGGGAGCGGGGGTGCCGTTCACTGGCGCGATCGCGGACCGCTTCGGCGCGGTCCAGGTGTTGTGCGTGGGTACCCTACTATACGCCGCCGGCCTGGTGCTGATGGCTTATTCGACCACGCCCCTTGCGCTCCACATTACGGCAGGCGGCATGATCGGCTTTGGCCTCGCCGGTTCGTCGTTCACGCTCGTGATCGGCGCGTTCGGCAAGCTGTTGCCGGAGCACCTGCGCACGTTCGGGTTTGGCGCCGGCACGGCGGCGGGTTCGTTTGGCCAGTTCCTGTTCTCGCCGCTCGCCGTCGGCCTGATCGACAAATTCGGTTGGCACAGCACGCTGCTGATCTTCAGCGGGATCGTGCTGCTAATCCTGCCGCTGTCGCTCGCGCTCGCTGTGCCGCAGACGGTTGCGCCGGCGCCAGGAGCGCCGCCTCCGCAATCGGTGGTGCAGGCGCTCGCCGAGGCATTCGGTCATAAGAGCTACGTGCTGCTGGTGATCGGCTTCTTCACCTGCGGCTTTCAACTGTTTTTTATTACCGTTCATCTGCCGGCCTACCTGATCGATCGGGGCCTGCCCGCCGAAATCGGCGGCTGGACGCTGGCCATCATCGGGCTTGCCAACATCGCGGGTTCGCTGCTCGCCGGCTGGATCTCCAACCTGACGCAGAAGCGCTACGTCCTGGCCGCGATCTATTTCGGCCGCTCGATTGCCATCGCCGTGTTCATTCTGCTGCCGCCTTCTTCGGCCGCGACGCTGATCTTTGGCGCGGTTATCGGCCTGCTGTGGCTGTCGACGATCCCGCCAACCTCGGGTCTGGTCGCGATCATGTTCGGCACCCGCTGGCTCACCATGCTGTTCGGCTTTGCCTTCTTCAGCCATCAGGTCGGCGGCTTCCTTGGCGTGTGGCTGGGCGGGGTGCTGTTCGAGCAGACCGGCTCCTATGATGTGATCTGGTGGGGATCGGTCATTCTCGGGGTTGCTTCGGCCATCATCAATCTGCCGATCGTCGAAAAGCCAGTCGCCCGCCCCGCCGCGGCGGCGGCTTGAAGCGCACAAAATCTGCGGCGTTCACGACCTAAATGATCTAGCTTTATGCGGCAGCGAGGCGGCGCGCGGAGGGGACGTGGCAACATTCAAGGCAATCGTCATCGAGAAGGCCGACAAGGGTCAGACCGTCGGCCTGACGGAGTTCGACGACAACAATCTGATGGACGGCGATGTCACTGTCGCAGTGCATTGGTCGACCGTGAACTACAAGGACGGGCTTGCGATCACCGGTCGCGCGCCGGTGGTGCGCCGCTTTCCGATGATCCCCGGTATCGACTTCGCCGGGGAGGTGGAGGCCTCCTCGAATCCGGAATGGCACGCCGGCGACCGAGTGATCCTCAACGGCTGGGGCGTCGGCGAGACCCATCTTGGCGCCTATGGAGAGAGGGCGCGGGTGAAGGGCCAGTGGCTGGTGCGGCTGCCCGAGCAGATGACGCCGCGTGACGCCATGGCGGTCGGCACCGCGGGCTATACTGCCATGCTTGCGGTGATGGCGCTGGAGCGCCACGGCCTCAAACCGGACAGCGGGGCCGTGCTGGTGACCGGCGCGGCTGGCGGGGTTGGATCGGTCGCGGTGACGTTGCTGGCGAACCTCGGCTACCAAGTGATCGCTTCGACCGGGCGCCCGCAGGAGGCTGCTTACCTCAAGCAACTCGGCGCCGCCGAGATCATCGACCGCGCGGAGCTCGCCGGGACCCCTAAATCGCTGGCCAAGGAACGCTGGGCTGGATGCGTCGATTCAGTCGGCTCGACCACGCTCGCCAACGCGCTGTCCATGACGAAATACGGTGGGGCGGTCGCCGCCTGCGGCCTGGCGGGTGGTATGGATCTGCCGTCGAGCGTGGCGCCGTTCATTTTGCGCGGGGTGTCGCTTCTCGGCATCAACTCCGTGCAATGCCCGCAAAAGCTGCGACAGGAGGTCTGGAGGCGCTTGGATTCGGACCTCGATCGCGGCAAACTCGAAGCGATGACCACGCAGATTGGGCTGCAGGACGTCATCGAAACCGCGGGATCCATCCTGGAAGGCAAGGTTAGGGGCCGGATTGTGGTCAAGATCCGGTAGCGGCGTTCAGGAATTGTCCACCATCGTGGGGCATGATCGGCGCGAGGGTATGGTAACCGAACTGTTAACGGCGCCGTGGCGTGCGTGGCGTTCTGAAAGTGGAGTGGGGCATGTCGGGGAAGTTTGTCGGTTTCGCCGCCGTTCTGATGGTTGTGGCGAGCGCGTTGCCTGCGGTGGCCGAAAACATCAACGCCGATGAGGCTCGCCGTTTCATTGCAGGCCGGCAATTCAGTTATCAATGCTTCGAAGGCACCAGCGGCAAGGGCCGCATCAACGCCGACGGTTCGGTTGCAGGCTATATCTCGATCCGCGGCACGCAGGCGCCGCGCTTTGTCGTGCTTCCCGCCGGGACGTTGCGGGTAAAGGGCGACCAGTATTGCGCGTCGGTGCGCGGCCTGCCGTTCGAGCCGTGTTTCCATCTCGATCGCACCAGCCCGCAGAGCTTCCGTGGCGCGGTGTCGGGCTTCGGCTTCGCGTATTGCGATTTCAGCCGCCGCAGTGCGCGTGCTGACCTGGCCTCGCCTCCGCCGCTGCGGCTGCGCAATTTCCGCTCGTCGTCCGCCACGGCTTCGGCGCTCCCTGACGATTGAGTTACGTCTTCGCCGGAAAGATCATGCACGTCGTAGAGGCGTGGGCGTAGAGCTTGCCCTCGCGATCCTTCAGCGCGCCCTCCGACGTTGCGATGGTGCGGCCGCGATGGATGATGCGCCCCTCGGCACGCACCGGCCCAGTGTCCTTGCTCATCGCGCGCACGAAATTGAGCTTTAGCTCCAGCGTGGTCCATGACTCACCCTTTGCCAGGGTGGAGAAGATCGCGCAGCCGAGCGCCGAATCGAGCAGCGACGCGGCAAATCCGCCGTGCACCGTGCCGATCGGATTGTAGAGCCGGAACTCCGGCGTTCCTTCGAAGACCGCGCGGCCCTCCGACACGTCGACGATCCGGAAGCCCAGCGTCGCCGCCATCGGCGCCTGCGGCACCTGGCCCGCGACCATCGCCTCTAGGAACTCGAGGCCAGTCTGCGACATGACGGTTTCGGCCGGCACCACGCCGCTCGTCGCCGGCGGGTCGTGCGTCGGCTTGCCGTTCTTGCCTCGGGCGAATGACGCGACGTCCTGCTCCATGCGTTCCGCAAGCCGCATCATTTCCTCGCCGGCAGGGGTGAGCGAATAGCCGCTACGCTCGCGCTTGAAGAGCCGCGAGCCGAGCCGCTGCTCGATCTGGCCGAGGCGGCGGAACGCCGTGGAGTGGTTAATGCCGAGCGCCTGCGCCGCGCCGTTGAGCGAGCCGCTGTCGGCGATCGCCTTCACATGGCGGAAATCGTCCCACGAAAGCATTCGATGTCGCTCCAAACCCGCGTGTTTACCGCGTTCACTAACCAGGAAATCAAAACCGAAGTGGCATGTCGCGGGCAATGATGCAGATTGATTCAACTGCAGCGTAATCACGCGCGTTCGGTTCAGGGGTGTCAATATGGCAAAGCCGGTCCGCAATATTCTGGCGACGTTCGCTGTCGTTTCATCCGCTCTTCTTGCGTCCTCCCCGGCCTCGGCCGAGCGCCCTATCAGCGGCGCCGAAGCGCAACGGCTGCTCACGGGTAAGCAATTCTTGATTCAATGCGTCGACGGCACGCAGGGCCACGGCGTGTTCAACCAGCACGGAATCGTCAACGTCGCCTACCGGCGTTTCAACACCCACCGCGATGCGCCCGACATGCGCGACCGCGCCACGGTCCGTGCGCGGGGTCATGAGATCTGCCTCGCCTGGAAGGAATTCGACGGCGGCGGCGACGGCTGCTACCCGGTCGCCGAGAAGGACCACGGCCATTTCCGCATCGGCGGCGTCATGCGCTGGTGCGAGATCAAGGCGCGACCGTAACCCCACCCCGAAAAGATATTGCTACGAGGCCGGCGCTGCGCCGGCCTCTGCGTTTGTGGGCTGCCGCGGGAACAGCAAGCGCTGGTACAGCCAGCCGATGCCCATCAATACCAAGCCAAGCCCGATGAACGACAGCGCGCGGAAAATCCCCTGCACGCCGGCAAGGTCATGCAGGAACACCTTGCCGATCGTCAGGATCACGACCGCTGCCGAGGCGAGTCGCGCCGGCTGTGATTTCAACACGATGCCGACGATCAGCAGGGTGACACCGAAGGCGAGCCACACCGCCGAGTAGGTGTAGTCCTCCGCGTCGGTCATGGCTCCGCCCTTGAGAATGGTGCCTTGGAACAGCGTCCGCACCTCGAGCGTGAGATAGACCAGCATCATCACGATCGAGGTCACCGCGGCAACGATGTAATAGAACTTCGGCCGGCTGGACTTGATAATGCGCGCCAACACGCCGAGCAATACGGCCGGGATGCCGTAGCCGAGCAGCACATAGTTAAAGAACATGCCGCCCACCGCCTGACCGGTCACTACCGGATTCTGCGGAAACAGCAGCGCGATGATCCCCATGAACGCGAGCACCGCGAAAATGCGCGCGCCCCAGTCGTGCACGATGCTGTCGACGCGGGCGCGCACGTGCTCCATTCCGATGACCATGGCAAGGCCGGTCGACACCTGCAGGCCGAGTTCGCCGAGGCGAACGCCTGGCTTGTAGATGTCGCCGTCGTTCATCAGGTGGCGGATTTCCAGGAAAGCGGTCAGCGCCGTGAACGTGATCGCCGCGGATTCCACCGAGCGGGACGGCAGGTCATCGCCCTGGCGACGCAGGATACGGCCGGCAACCCAGAACGCGACGGCCGGCACGCCATAGCCCCAGAGCAGCCAGTTGAAGATCGGGGTCGTCCCGATATCGGAGCCGACGATGCGCGGATCCCAGAAAACGCGAGCCAGCACAAGCACGGCCAGCAGCGCACACAGTTTGCGCAGCATCGGCAGCGGGCGCCGGTCGGCGATCCAGGCGATGCCGGGCACCATCAGCGAGAGCGCGACCGTCAGCCAGCCTTTCTCAAACGCGAAGGTGAGAGTGAGCGCGAGTCCCGCGACCGCGCCGGTCGCGAAGATTGCGCCAGCCTCGGAGGTGCCCGGCCGCGGCTCGCGTTTCCAGAGTTGTTCTGTCGCAAACGCGCACGCGGCAGCCAATAGCAGCGCCAAGCCGGCAAAGCCGAACGAGCGGTCGAACTGCGTCACGCGGTAGTAGACCGCGATCAGCATGATGACAGCGGTCGCAACCGCGACCACCGCCCATAACATCGAGAAGGCGGGTTTCTCCGAGCGCCCTTGCATCAGATAGCCGGCCGCGCCGAACAGCGCGGCGGATGCGGCCGCGAATGTCACGTGCAGGCCGATCCCGGTGAGCCTGATGTCCACCACGTTGGACCATGGCCCACGCGGAACAACTTGCACGAACCACCAGTTCAGCACCCAGTGGCCGATCAGAAGCAGCGCGAAGATCGCGGCGGCCGGCACGGCAAGCAGAGCGGCCTCGCTGCGCCATGCGATTGCGACGCTGGCGGCCATGAGGACGAACAGCGTCGCCATCGCGAGTGGCGCATGCGCCGTCGCGATTGTCAGCATGTAGGCGCCGAACAGATACCCGGCGAGAACGCCGCATGACACCGGGTCGATACGGCTCGGCTCGGCAGGCGGGCCGGCGAACAATCCGGCGACGATGAAATAGGCCGCGAGCGCGAAACCGGCGGCGGCGTAGAAGGCGTGCGCTGACAGCGACCCGTGGCCGGGATCGCCCATGCCGACGAACATCCATAGAATCGATGCCACTGCGGCGGTGATCGCGAGCCAGCGCCACATCCGGATGCGCGCCAGCGCATAAGCCGCGGCGGTGACCACCGTGAGATAGATATAGAGCGCCCAGTAGCTCGGCTCCTGCGAGCCCACGAGCAGCGGCGTCAAATAGGCGCCGACCAGCCCGAGACCGCCGAGCGCGGGGCCATGTCGGAGCGCGGCGGCAAGTGTCGCGAGCGCAACCAGGCCAAGCAGAATAAAGGCCGTGGCCGGTGACAGGAAACTGTAGAGCGCATGCGCGGCCCAGATGTCGGCATAGGCGCAGGTCGTTCCGGCCGCCGTCAGAATGCTCGGGATGTGAGCGCCGGTCGGGATCTTGTCGAGACCCGAGATGATCTCGCGCCGGCGCGCGAGCTCGCCCAGGCCGACCAGAACGGCCGCGAGGATCGCGCCGAAAATGATGCGCAGTCCCGGACCGAACAGTCCCGCCTCGATGGAGTAGCGGACCAGGAAGATGCCGCCGAGCGCCAGCGCGATGCCGCCGACCCACACCACCCATTGCGTACCGAAGCGCTTTTCGAAATCGCCGAAATCCGGCCGGCCAGATACTGGCGGCGGTGTATCTGCAGGCGGCGCATCGCCCGGCGGCGGTGCGTTGGTATCAGCCTGCGGCTGCGCCGGCTCGGAGGCCGGCGGTGAAGCTGGCTCGGGCGCAGGTTCGGTTGGCGGCTCTGTCGCCTTGGGTTCGGGCGCGGCGCCGGGCAACGGCTCGCCAAATTTCGGAACAGGCGTGCTGTAATCCCAGACTCGGACGTTTTCGGTTCTAGTCCTGACGGCGGCTGGGGCGCTCTCGGGGGCAGGGGGCGGCGCGCTGTCAGCCGGCTTGGCAGCAGCCGGCGCCTGTCCTGCTCCGGGTGTCAGGATTGCAATGCGCTGCGTCAACTCGTCGAGGCGGTCGCTGATGTCCGCAAGGGTGCGCTGGTAGCGTTGCGTCTGGTCGTGCGACGCATTGACCCTTTTCAGGACCATGAGCAGCAGCACGCCACATCCGACGAGCAACAGGAATTCCATAAACGCCCCCCAACTGAGCGCGATGGTAGATCATTTTCCGAAAGCGGTATGCCAGGGGTTGGTCGCAATGCACCGGTTTCCGGTTCACGGGCTCCGGTCGATTTTGAATCGTTTTCAGCCTCGGCCGCCAACCCGTAGTCCGGGCGCGGGCCGCTCCTGCGTCACGTCGCGGCGGAAGCGATACACCGCCGCCGGCCGGCCACCGGTTGCGGTCGAGGTCTCGCCGGTCGGCTCGACCAGCGCCGCGGTTTCGACCAGGCGCCGGAAATTCTGCTTGTGCAGATGCCGGCCTGAGATCGCTTCCACCGTACGCTGCAGTTCCGTCAGCGTGAACTCCGGCCGCATCAGTTCGAATACCACGGGGCGGTATTTCAACTTGGCGCGCAGCCGCGCGATCGCGGTCGCCAGAATGCGTCGGTGATCAAAGCGCATCGATTCGCCCAGTGGGGGCAACTTGGCGCGCGCCACCGTCTCCCGTCCGTCGCGTCGCGCCTCTGCGACGAGGCCCGCTTCGTAGAGCAATTCGTAGCGGTCCAGTACCTTCTCCTCGTCCCACGGCGAGCCGCCAACACCGAAGCAGTGCCGCAGCCGTTCGCGCCGGCCGGGCGGGCGCGCCGGATCGTCCTTGCCGCTCTTCGCCCATTGCTCGAGTAGCGGCACGATGGTGTCGAGGATGTCGGGGGGGCCGCCGCGCCAATCTTCCCAGGGGAAGAAGCGGTACCACGGCTCGAAGCCGGCGCCCGCCGCGCGCAACGCCGCGGTGTTCTGCGATATCCGCGTCAGCGCCAGATAGCCAATGGACACGACGTGCGAGCCGGTGTCGCCGGGCTCGGCGTGGCGGCCGCGGTCGCCGAATGTGTAGAGCTGTTCGACGTAGCCGACATTGAGTGCGGTCTGCGCCGACACCCAGGCGCGCAGGCCGATCTCGAAGGTGCGGTGCGCCACCGGATCGAAAATGCCGTAAGGCAGGCCGGCGCGAACCTCGCCCTTGGCGTCGCTTGAGACGAGGATGTACGGCTCGTCCGCCTCCACCGCCACGATCGCGGCGGTGAGCCCGATCTCGATCGGCGTGTGGGAGCTCGCGGCCATCGGCTACTCGAGATCGAGCCGAAACGGATCGCCTTCGGCGGCGGCGCGGCCGGCGCCGATTGCCTGGATCGCGCCGATCATGCGGCCGTGGCGACCCAGCAACTGGTCGGCCAGCGTGACGATGCGGATGTTCGGCGTCGCGGTCGCCGAGCCGTGGCGGATCGCCCGCGCGATCGTCGTCTCGTCGCGCTTCGGATTGAGCGCGCAGGCCGCGACGAACGCGCCCGCGGTCGAGCGGCTGATTCCGGCGTAGCAATGGATCACCATCGGCGCCTTGCGGTCCCAGCGCTGGGCGAACTCGATCAGCCGCGACACGTGCTCCTCGCCGGGATGCGTGTAGCCGTCGAGCGGTTCGGTGATGTCGTCCATGCCGAGGATAAGATGATTGGCTTCCTCGACCGTGGTCGGGCGCTGCACCCGGTCGACGATGCGCAGCAAGGTGACGATGTGGCGTGCGCCGGTTTCGTTGACAGTACCGTGCAGGCGCGCCAGCGAGCAGACGTGGATCATGCGTGTCCTTCCAGAATCGGAGAGAGATATAGAGCGCCTGCGCGCGCTCCGGAAGCGTCACTCGCGGGTGAGGCTTTCGAGCCGCTCGCGCAGCCGGGTTTCCGCGACCTTGGCGGGCCAGGGCGTGAGGTAGTCGCGCTCGACCGCGGGCGACAGCTTGGGCGGCGGGCCGAAGAAGCGGCGTGCCTCGTCCTCGGCGAATCCGGCGAGCCGGGTGGCTTCCAGATAGGCGGCGGCCATGTCGGCGGCCTTGAGCAGGCGGTTGAGTTCCTCGGCGCGCTTCACGGGGAGCCCGAAACGCAAGTGGATCGCGGCCAGGAGCCGGGCCTCGACAGCCTTGTAGGAATCGCCGATCACCGCCTTGAACGGCGAGATCATGTCGCCGATCACGTACTCGGGCGCGTCGTGCAGCAGGATCGCCAGCCGCCGCTTGCGGTCAAGCCGCGGCGAGCGCGCTCGCGCGGTCGCCTCGACCAGCAGCGTGTGCTGCGCGACCGAGAAGATGTGCGCGCCGAAGGTCTGGCCGTTCCAGCGCGCAACCCGGGCGAGCCCGTGCGCGATGTCCTCGATCTCGACGTCAAGCGGAGAGGGGTCGAGCAGGTCGAGCCGGCGGCCCGACAGCATGCGCTGCCAGGCGCGGGCAGGGGTCGCGCGGCTGCCGCTGCGGCCGCGCGCTCATTTCTTTTTCTTGGCGCCGAGCGCGCGGCATTCGTCGTGGCGATGGCACTTCACCAGATGGTCGTTCACCATGCCGACCGCCTGCATGAAGGCATAGACGATGGTCGGCCCGACGAACTTGAAGCCGCGAGATGCAAGCTCCTTGGACATGGCTTTCGAGACCGGCGTCTCAGCCGGGATCTGCTTTGTGGTCTTGAACTGGTTGACCTTGGGCTTGCCGTCGAGGAACTCCCACAGCAGGACCGAAAAGCCCGGGCCCTTATCCATCACCTCGAGCCAGGCGCGCGCCGAGAGCACCGCGCCCTCGACCTTGAGCCGGTTGCGGACGATCCCGGCGTCCTTCATCAGCGATGCCTTCTTGCGCGCGTCATAACGCGCGATCTTCTCGGGATTGAAGTTGTCGAACGCTTTGCGGAAGTTCTCGCGCTTGCGTAGGATCGTGATCCACGACAGCCCGGCCTGGAACCCGTCGAGCACGAGCTTCTCGTAGAGCGCGCGGTCGTCCCACTCGGGCACGCCCCACTCGCTGTCGTGATAGTCGACGTAGATCTGATTGCCTTCGTCGGGCCATGGTGCAGCGGTAGAGTCCGTCGGCGTGTTGGATCGCGTTGCTCATTCGGCGGCCTTGTCGCCCGGAAAGGGAAAGCGCGCCCACTCGGGCTTGCGCGGATGAAGGGTGACGCCGCCCGCGGTCAGCCGGGTGCCCATGGCCTGGGCATCGGCGACCCGGTCGAGCCGAAGCATGGCGAGACCTTGGCTGCTGGCAGCCGAGCCGATCAAGCCGACCTGCTTGTCGCCCGCCATCACCGGGAGGCCGGCGTCGGGTGCCGAGCCGTCCGCGGCGACCGGCACGATGCGGTTGCGCGCGGTGCCGCGATGCTCCATCCGCGAGACGACCTCCTGGCCGACGTAGCAGCCCTTGGCGAAGTCGACGCCGTTGAGCTGGTCCATGTTGGACTCGTGCGGGAACGCGTCGCCATAGATGAAGTCCAAGCCGCCGCGCGGGACGCCAAGCGCGATGCGGTGGGCGTCGTATTCTGCGGCCTCGACCAGTTTTGCGCCGAGATCGGCCGCGGCTTGCGGCGCGCTCTCCTGCGGCAGGATGGCCCGTTGGCCGAGTGCGGGCAAGTCGCGGGTCGGCATACACCAGGCCGAGCTCGGTGCTTCCGGCGCCGTCCCAGATCGCAAGTACGCCGAGCGACTTCGAGACATCGTCCGCGGTCACTTTGGCGCGGAGCTTGTAAAATTTGAGCCGGTCCACCAGGTTCGGCGCCAGCGCGCGAGGGCAATCAAGGAAGAAGCCGCCGCCGTCGCCGGCTTCTGCCTCGACGACGATACAATCGACGATGATCTTGCCCTGCGGCGTGAGCAGCGCGCCAAACCGCGCGCTCTGCGGCGCAACCTGCGCGATGTCGGCGGTCAGCAGCCCGTTGAGAAACGTCCGTGCCTCGTCGCCGGCGACCTTGACCACGCCGCGGTCGGGGAGAAGTGCCGCTTTCATGCGATTCCGATTGCCTCTGGCTCTCGGCGAACGTAAGCCGCTGAGGCGGTCCCCTCAAGGCCGGGGATTGGAATAGGTGGATTGTTATGGCGGAAAGCTACGACGTGATCCTCAAGGGCGGCACGGTCGTCAATCACGATGGCGAAGGCGTCCGTGATGTCGCCGTTGCCGGCGGCCGCATCGCCGGGATCGGCGAGCTATCCGGCTCCGCCGCCGAGATCGTCGATTGCCGCGGCCTGCACGTGCTGCCGGGCGTCATCGACAGCCACGTGCACATGCGCGAGCCGGGCCTCACCCACAAGGAAGATCTGGAGACCGGCTCGCACGCCGCCGTGATGGGCGGCGTCACGGCGGTGTTCGAGATGCCCAACACCGAGCCGGCCACCATCAACGCCGAAGCGCTCGCCGACAAGGTGAAGCGCGCGCACCATCGCATGCACTGCGATTTCGCATTCTATATCGGGGCGACGCGCGAGAACACGCATCAGCTTGGCGATCTGGAGCGGCTTCCCGGCGCCTGCGGGGTCAAGGTGTTCATGGGCTCATCGACTGGCTCGCTGCTGATCGAGGACGACAAGGGCGTGCGCGACGTCCTCAAGGCCGTCCGCCGCCGGGCCGCATTCCATTCGGAGGACGAATACCGGCTGCGCGAACGGATGCACCTGCGCGTCGAGGGCGATCCGCGCTCGCATCCGGTGTGGCGGGATCCAACCGCCGCGCTGATGTGCACCGAGCGGCTGATCCGGCTCGCCAGAGAAACCGGCAAACGGGTCCACGTCCTGCACGTCACGACCAAGGAAGAGGCGGAATTTCTGGCAGAACACAAGGATGTGGCCTCCGCCGAGGCGACGCCGTCGCACCTCACGCTGTTCGCGCCTGATTGCTACGAGCGCCTCGGCACCCTCGCGCAGCTCAACCCGCCGGTTCGCGACGCCTCGCATCGCGAGGGCATCTGGCGCGGCCTCGCGCAAGGCGTGATCGACACCATCGGTTCCGACCACTCGCCCCACACGCTGGAAGAAAAGTCTCACCCCTATCCAAAAACCCATTCGGGTATGACCGGGGTTCAGACTTTGGTCCCCATAATGCTCGATCATGTCTACGCCGGCCGGCTGTCGCTCACCCGTTTTGTCGATCTGACCAGCGCCGGGCCGGCTAGGATTTACGGCATCGCGCGCAAAGGGCGGATCGCGGCCGGCTACGATGCTGATCTGACTGTTGTCGACCTTAAGCGGCGTGAAACCATCACCAATCGCTGGATCAAATCGCGCGCCGGCTGGACACCTTATGACGGCGTCGCGGTGACTGGATGGCCGGTTGGGACGTTTGTGCGCGGACGCAAGGTGATGTGGCAGGGCGAACTGCTGACGCCCGGCCAAGGCGAAGTGGTGAGCTTCGCGGAAACGTTGGTTGCCCAAGCGTGAAGCGCGTTATTTTTCTTTGGTTGCCTTATGAGCCGGCTGCCTCGGTCTGGCATAGCCAAAGCGGGGTTAAGCCCCATCGGCTACTGACGCGAAAGCTGGATCGTGAAGTCGCCCTTGCGCACGCGCGCAGCGAGCGTCTCGGCATAGCGCGCCGCGGCTTCCTCGCCGTAGGTGGCGACCAGCTCCGCGAATGCGGCAAAAAGGCACGCTTGCGCCATGCAGTCGTCGTCGATGCCGTCGAGTCGCGCTTCGCCCCAGGCCTCATACAGATAGCTGAGTGCGGCTTGCTTCTGCTCGGTCTCGGGCGCCGCGGGATCGCGGTTGGGCAGGATCGGTTTGATTGTATGCATGTCGAAATGGCGACGACCGTCGCCACCTGTTGCCCCTGAACCGCGACGGCACGTTAGCACGCCGATAAGAGGGGCAGACGGCGCACTTTTAAGAAAGGTTAACTGGCGCGGTTAACGGCTGCGGCGCGCCGATTAGTTGGAATATCGCGCCGTGATCTCGCGGGAGATTTTGGCGCCTTCGTCGAGATAGCGCCGGATCACCAGGTCGGCGGCCGGCGTACAGGTTCGATAGGTCTGCTGGAAGCCCCGGTAGCCGCGGTTGAAGCGCACCTGGAGGCGATTGCGCCGTTCCCCGCTCGGCGTCTCGGCGTCGAGCAGTGCCTGCATCTCGTTCCGCCACTTCTGGCCGTCGTTGGCGCCACAGATGCCGCGGAGATAATGCAATGCCCCAAGAATTTCGGCGAGCCGCTGCAGGTCGCCGTCATAGGGCGCGGGGCCACCCTCGATGTTCTGGGCAAGCGAGCGGGACGGCAGGCCAGTCACGGCAAGTGCAAGGAGAGCGACGATGAGGGTTCGTTTGAGCATCGGATCGCGTGACATATGCGCCGCCCGGGCCGTCGGCGCAAGCCGCGCCCGTTCAGCCGGCGGTTTCCATCCGCTCGAAGGCTGCGGCGACGATTTCGTAGAGGCCGTCGGTGGTCTTGAGTTCTTTGAGCTCAATGGGACGCACCCATTTGGAATCGTCCAGCTCATCGTTGAGCTTGGTCTCGCCGCTCATCCAGCGCGACGCGAAGCACAAGATGACGAAATGGCGCGAAACCCGGCCCTCGTTGTCGCGCACCACCACTTCACGGTGGCCGGCCAGTGCGACGGGCTCGATCGTCATCGAGGTTTCTTCCAGGATTTCCCGGGTCAGCGCCTCGCTCAGCGTTTCACCCGCTTCGACCATGCCGCCCGGCATGGTCCATACACCAAGCGCGGGGCCGCGCGCGCGGCGGGCGATGAAAACTCGGCCGTCGCGGATGATGGCGGCACTCACCGCCAGGATCGGCCGGCTCGGGTAGGCGCGCGGGTCGGATGACGTGCTCACCGGGCAAACAGCGCGTCGACCGTTGCCTGCGTGGCTGCACGGGGGGCAGCGCTACTGCCGTTGATGATGCCGGCGGCGCGGGCGATTAGTGGCTTGGTCCAGGCCGCAGCGCGTTGCGCGAGCGGTTCCGCATCAGGCGTTCCCAGCCGCGAGAGAACCGTATCGCGGGCTTCCACCAAAACGGCGTTGAGGGTTTCCGTGGCGTTATCCAGTGCGGCGCGTACGACTGGATCGGCGGCTTCGTATGCCGCGATGATGGCGTCGCGGTCGCGGAAATGCGCGGACAGGAAGTGCTCCCGATAAGTCTTTGGCCGCCAGCCTCGCAAGTCTGCCAAACATTCGGGCATCGTTATGACCTTTTCCAGCACCATGACCGCCTCAGCGAAATGGTTGAGGTAGTCGGTGGAAAGCCCGGTGAGATGATTGATGGTGGAAATGTGCTTTGCCGCCGCTGCGGGAGCGGCAGATGCCGGGCCATGCTGCATCGCTTTGGCGGCTGGCAACGGCATCAACGGATTCCCCCGGCGTCCCTTTAATTTGGGCAGTTTTGCTGGCCGAGGTTAAGGTTCCGCTAATCTTTAGGGCGGCGGCGGAGAATGGCATGTGCGGACGCTACTGCATCACGACCGCGCCGGAGGCGATCCGGGCGCTGTTCCGGTACCCGGAGCGGCCCAATTTTCCGCCCCGCTACAACGTAGCGCCGACCCAGCCGGTGCCGGTGGTGCGTGTCGTCGAAGGCGACCGGCATTTTGCGTTGGTCCGCTGGGGGCTGATCCCGGCCTGGGTCAAGGACCCCAAAAACTTTACGCTGCTGATCAACGCGCGCGGCGAGACACTTCACGACAAGCCAGCCTTCAAGAATGCGATCAGGCGGCGGCGGTGCTTGTTTCCCGCCGATGGCTTCTACGAGTGGAAGGTGGAGGGCGGCCGGCGGCGTGCCTTTCATGCCCGAAGGGCAGGTGGCGGCCCGCTGGCCTTCGCCGGCCTGTGGGAAACCTGGACAGGCCCCAACGGCGAGGAGATGGAGACTGCAGCGATTGTCACGACGCAGGCGAACAAGGAGTTGGGCGCGGTCCATCACCGCGCGCCGGTGATCGTGCCGCCGGACCAGTTCGACTTGTGGCTGAGCAGCGAAGCCGACACGCGGATCGCAGCGGAACTGATCAGGCCGGCGCCGGACGCCTCGATGGAGGTCTATGAGGTGTCGCCGGCGGTCAACAAGTTTGCCAACGACACGCCCGATCTGGTGGAGCCTTACACGGGGCTACCGGAAGCCGAGCCACCGGCTCGGCCGAAACGGCGGGTGGAAGACACCGGGCAGGGCTCGCTGTTCTAGCGTAAAGCTATTTCCCGATCATCGTGTTGGGAATGAACGTGGCGATGTCTGGGAACGCGATCAGGATTGCGATGCAGACCATCATCGCGAACCAGAACGGCACCACGCCGGCGAAGATTTCGCTCATCGGGACGTCAGGAACGAGTCCCTTGACGATGAATACGTTGATGCCGACCGGTGGGTCAATCAGCCCCATCTCCAGCACGATCACCATCACGACACCGAACCAGATCAGGTCGTAGCCCAGGGTCTGCATGATCGGGATCACGATCGGCAGCGTCAGCACCAGCATCGAGAAGCCCTCGAGGAAGGTACCCAGCGCAATATAGACAGCTAGCACCAGCACGAGGATCACGACGCGCGGAACATCCATGCCTGCAAGCGATTGCGCGATCTTTTCCGGCAAGCCGCTGAGCGCCAGGAACGGCCCGAACACCAGCGCTCCGATCAGGATCAGGAACACCAGCGCGGTTGTGTTGACGGTTTCCACCAGGATCGTGGATAGCGCACCGCCGCCCAATGACTTGCGCCACAGCGCGTAACCGAATGCCAGCACGGCGCCGACCGCCGCCGCTTCCGTGGGTGTGAAGATGCCGGTGTAGATACCTCCTATGCTCACCAGCACGATCGACATCATCGGCAGGGCGCGCTTCATGCTGGCCTTGCGCTCCGGCCAGTTCATGCGCGGGCCGGGCGGTCCGTATTGCGGCTTGAAGCGCATCCAGATTGCAACGGTAATCATGAAGATCGCGGTGAGCAGCAATCCCGGCAGGATGCCGGCCAGCAGCAGCCGCCCGATCGACTGCTCTGTGAGCAGGCCGTACAGCACGAACGCCGTGGACGGCGGGATCAGGATGCCGAGCGTGCCGCCGGCAGCGATGACGCCGGTTGCCAGGCGGTGGCTGTAATTGTAGCGCCGCATCTCGGGCAGGCAGACCTTGCCCATGGTCACGGCCGAGGCGACGCTCGATCCCGACACGGCGGCAAAGCCTGCGCAGGCAAGGATCGTGGCGTGAGCCAGGCCGCCGCGCACGTGCCCGATCCAAGCGTAAGCAGCGGAATAAAGGTCGCGCGCCATCCCGGATACCGAGCCGAGATTGCCCATCAGCACGAACAGCGGAATCACCGAGAAGTCGTAAACCGCCGCGTATTGATAGGGATAGTTGCCGAGCGCGGCGATCGCCGCCGTCCAGCCGTTGAGAATGCCAAAGCCGACGATGCCGACGAGCAGCATGGCGGTGCCGATCGGCATTCGCAGCGTCATCAGCAGCAGCAGTACGGCGATGCCGAGCAGGCCGATCCAGTTGGCGTAGGTCATTTCGCGTCCCTGCCGCCAATCCGGCGCATCTGCTGAACCCCCTGGATGACCAGCACGATCGCGTAGAGCGCCGCACCCAAGGCGACCGTGAGTTGGAACGGCCAATGCGGCCAGCGCATCATGTTGCTGATCCGGTGCGACGCATTGATCGCATCGGCGGCGGTGAGATAGGCGATCATCGCGAACAGCACCGCGCTGACCAGCGACAGAATGACGGGAACGAAACGCAGTCTCGGGTCTTCAAGCGGGCGCTCGAAGATGTCGACCGCGACGTGGCCACCGAGCCAGCCGCAGTAGCCGATGCCGAGAAACACGATAACGGCCATCGCAAATTCGGTGATCTCCAGCGAGCCGCTGAATGGCCGGTTGAAGACGTAGCGCAGGATTACGTCGAGCACCGTGTAGGCCATCAGCGCCACGAGCACCCAGCCCGCAACCAGCGCCATCAAGCGCAACAGCCCGCCGAACGCTCCCGGCGGGCCCTGCGTGTTCCCCAGCCCTTCCACTTAAGATTCCCCCAATGCGAATGTTAGGCGAGCAGCCCGTACGCGCTCACCAGTCCCTTCGCAGGCAGCCCCTTCTTCTCCGCCTCATCGACCTGCTTCTGGATCATCGGCTTGAAGGCAGCGAGCCAGCGCTGTCGCTCCGTGGCCGCCAACGAGATGAGATCGTACTTGCGGTTCTTGGCTTCCTCAATGGCCTGGGTGTTCTTCTTGTCATAGGTCTGCGCGCACTTGATGCTGAGCGGCAGGCCGGTCGTATCGTCGATGATCTTCTTGAGGTCCGCGGGCAGCTTGTTGTAGCGGTCCTCGTTCATCGCCACGAGGAACGGCGAGCGGCCGAGCGGCGCATCGATGGTGTAGTAGCGAGCGACCTCGATCAGCTTGAAGTCGAGCGCGGCCGACATCGGGATCATGCTGGCGTCGATCACGCCGCGGTCGAGGTTGTTGTAGATCGCGGGCGCCGGCATATCGATCGGTGTGGCGCCCAGCGCTTCGAGCTGCGCGGTCTGCGCTGCCGACGGCGTGCGGATCTTCATGCCCTTGATGTCTTCCATGGTGCGCAGCGCCTTGCTCTTCGCCATCAGGCTCGCGCTGTCGGAGTTCCACAGCGAAAGCACCTTGGTGCCTTTAAAATCGCGCGCCAGGAACTTGTCGAAATGCGCCCAAAGCTTTTTGGTGCCGTCTTCAGCGCTGTTGGCGGTGCCCGGCATCTCAGTGAGCATCATCATCGGGAAGTCGTTCGACGTGTAGCCCGGCAGCGTGAAGGTCGCGTCGGTGATGCCCTGGAGTGTCTGACGATAGAGCTCCGGCGGCTTGCCGCCGAGCTGCATGGCCGGGAACAGGCGGATGTTGAGCCGGTTGTTGCTGCGCTTGGCGACGTCGGCCGCCCACGGCGTGATCACGTCGGTCCAGATCACGTGAGTCGGCGGTACGAAGCTGTGCAGCTTGATCTCTTCGGCGCCCTGCGCGAACACGGCGGGCGCATGCAGACCGGTGGCCGCAGTGGCGGCGAGGCTGCTCTTCAGGAATGTCCGGCGTGAGGTCGTCATGGTGTTCCCTCCGTGGAATGGCTTTGGCGGTGCCGGCGTTGTCGACGCGCGGTCTTGGTGTCGGGCGGCATGTTATCGGCGGGGCTGGCGCCACGCAAAGGGTGACAACGTCGCAACGGTGACGATTTTTTTGCCCACTTGGCGGCCGTGCGTATGAAGTTGGGCGGTCATCCGGATGCCGGCAACCGCGCGAGCCGCGGGCGCAGCAACCCAAGGGCAATGGTCACGGCGATAAATTGCACCAGCAACTGCAGCCCGCGGATGCCGAACGGCACCCGCACCACCAGGAACAGCGCCAGCGCTGCGAGCGCGGCGAGTGCGATCCACCGGTCACGGCGCTCGATCTGCCTGTCGAGCGCGATTGCGGCGCACAGCATTGCGCCGACCAGCAGCGGAATCGCGTGATAGGGCTCAAGCCAGGGGCTGAACGGCAGCGGCGCGAGCAGCAGCACGGTCCAGTCCGCCAGTGCCGCCCTCGAGGGTGCTGCGGCAAGCAGGCAGCGCCGGCACCGCCATGCGTACCATCCCAGCGCAGCAAGCCAGATCGCGCGCAGCACCCAAAGCCAGGCTTGCGTCAAGGACGATTGGAAGCTTTCGCCGGTGAGATTGACGATCGCCTTGTGCAGCGTGACCAGCGGCGGACCGGTCTCGAGGTTTGCCGCCAGCGCTGCGTGATACGTCAGGTCCGCGATGTGCGCGATTTGCTCCCGCCAGCCGGCATAGAGCCGCACGGTGCCATCGAAGCCAAACAACACGAGTGGAAGCAAAATCCAGAGCGCGGCCATCGCTGCCGCACCGGCGTAGAACATCCGGCGCGGGCCGTTCACCATCAGCCACGCCATCAGCAGGCCGCTGTAGAGCTTGAGCGAGACGCTCAATCCAACCAGCACGCCGGATAGCACTGGCCGGCGGCCCGCGAGTCCGTACCCAGCCATGACGAGCCCGAGGTAGACCAGGTTGCTGTTGGCGTTGCGCAGGTCCCAGCTGATCGGCGATCCGGCCAGGATCACCGCGATCGCACCGATCAACGGCCATGCCGCGCGGATTTCGGCCCGCTCCTGCGTCATCGCGGCTCGCACAGATATGACCAGGCCCGCCGCCATCAGTACGTACCAGCCGAGCATGAAGACCGTCGGCCCTGCCAGACCGAAGGCGCGAAACAGGATCACCGCGGATGGCGAATAGGGAAACGTGCCGTCCGGGTACGCGGCGCGCGAGAACGTGTCCTTGGACGCTTCGAACAGGATCGCCGCGTCGCCGACCAGGGCGATCGGCCACATTTGGACGAATTGGAACCGAGTGAGGTGATAGACGAGATAGAAAACGAACGCGGCGCCGATCAGCGCCTGGACGCCGCGGTTTCGCCCGGCGCGCAGCACCACATCGGAATCGAGCAAACGGGCAAGCATCTAGCGCCCGGCGCGCCGCACGACGCTCACAGCACCTTACCGGGATTGAGGATGCCCTTCGGATCGAGCGTGCGCTTGAGCGTTTTCATCAACTCGTAGGCGACCGGGTCCTTGATCTTCGGCAGGTAGTCGCGCTTGACGATGCCGACGCCGTGCTCGGCCGACACCGAGCCGCCGTGCTTGAGCACGATCTTGTAGATCACGTCATTCATGTCGTCCCAGCGCTTGAGGTACTCGGCCTTGTCGGCGCCGACGGGCTGCGTGATGTTGTAGTGGATGTTGCCGTCGCCGACGTGGCCGAACGGCAGCGGCCGGCAGCCCGGGATCAGCTTGCGCGCCGCCGCGTTGCCTTCCTCGATGAAGGCCGGGATGTTGGCGACCGGCACCGACACGTCGTGCTTGATCGAGCCGCCTTCGCGGCCTTGCATCTCGCCGAACTGCTCGCGGATTTTCCAGAACGCCTTGGCCTGCTCGACGCTCTCGCAGATCGTGGCGTCGAGCACGAGGCCCTTCTCCAGACCTTCGGCCAGAATCTGCTCCAGCGAGTTCGCGCAGGCCCTCGTGCCGCTGCGACGACAGCTCGATCAGCACGCGAGTAGGGCGACTCGGTGGCAAGCGGATTGCGCGCGCCGGCGTGCTTGATGACGATCTCGATGCCCTCGCGTCGCCATGATCTCGAAGCTGGTGACGCCGCCGGCGGTGCGTTCGGCGGCAAGCCCCAGCAGATCGACCGCAGCCTGCACCGACGGGATTGCGGCCCATGCGGTCTCGACCGAGCGGGGACGCGGCACGAGGCGCAGCACGGCCGCGGTGATGATGCCGAGCGTGCCTTCTGCGCCGATGAACAGGTTTTTCAGGTCGTAGCCGGTATTGTCTTTCTTGAGCTTGTTCAGGTTGTTGAGGATGCGGCCGTCAGCCAGCACCACTTCAAGCCCGAGCGCGTGCGAGCGCGCCACGCCGTGTGCGAGTGCCGCGGTGCCGCCGGCATTGGTCGAGAGGTTGCCGCCGATGGTGCAGGTGCCTTCCGACGGCAGCAGTTGCGGATAGAGCCGGTCGGCGTTGGCGGCGGCTTCGCGGGCGCGCTGCAAGGTGACACCCGCCTCGCAGGTGATCGTGTTGGAAACCGCATCGACCTCGCGGATCTTGTCCATGCGGTTGAGCGAGAGCACCACCTCGCCGTTGTGGGAGAGTTGCCCCCCGACCAGCCCGGTGTTGCCCCCCTGGGGCACGATCGCGGTCGAGGTTTCATTGGCGATTTTAAGGAGTTCCGACACTTCCTGGGTCGAGCCCGGCCGCAGAACCACCGGCGTATGCCCGGTCCAGAGGCCGCGGAACTCGACCAGATAGGGCGTCTGCTTCTCCGGGTCGGTGATGGCGTTCTTTTCGCCCACCACCTTGGCGAAGCGGGAGACGATGTCGGGAGAGGGATTCAGCATCGGGTTTCCGCTCGAACGAAGGGTGGCGCCAACATAGCGCAGTTTGGTAGCTATGAAACAGCACCGGTTCCGGTGTGATCAGCGCGCCTTGGGCGCGGCGGCACGAGACAGCCGGTCGTTGATCGCTTCGCCGAGACCTTCCCCGGGAATAGGCATAACAGCGATTGCGGTTGCATTGAGGGCGTCGAGCGCACGCAGGTGTGAAAACAGGTTGGCGGCGGCTTCGACCAGGTCGCCCGCTTCCGAAAGATTGAGCGTATGCCGGCCGGGGCCGGCCGGCCGGTCTGGCCCAAACGCAAGCAGCGCCTCGCCGTCGCGGACGTCTTTTGCATCAAGCCGCAGCCGGGCGCGCGGCGCGTAGTGCGAGGCCAGCATGTCCGGGCGCGAGCGGAGCGTCGGGGTCTGTCCGGTCGGCGCTTCGGCCAATGTCGTGCCAAGCGCGCGTTCGATGGCGTCGCGCGGCGCGCCGCCGGGCCGCAGCAACGCGGGACGATCAAGGCAGGCGACGATGGTGGATTCGATGCCGACCAACGTCGGCCCGCCATCGAGGATCATGTCGATCCGGCCGCGCAGGTCGCTGAGCACATGCGCCGCGGTGGTCGGCGACACATGGCCGGACTGGTTGGCGGACGGCGCCACCACCGGTTTGCCGAGCGCGCGCAACAGGCCGCGCGCCACCGGATGGTCGGGCACGCGAATGGCGATGCTGTCGAGCCCCGCGGTTGCAAGGTCGGCGACCGGGCAGCTCGGCCGTTTGTTGAGCACGAGCGTGAGCGGTCCCGGCCAGAACGCGGCTGCAAGACGCTCCGCGGCTTGGTCGAATGTCGCAAGCGTTCGCGCTGCCGCGATATCTGATACATGAGCA
Source organism: uncultured Alphaproteobacteria bacterium (assembly GCA_963711955.1). Taxonomy (GTDB): domain Bacteria; phylum Pseudomonadota; class Alphaproteobacteria; order Rhizobiales; family Xanthobacteraceae; genus Z2-YC6860. The sequence goes on from CAVQGC010000024.1 coordinate 198,185, forward strand.
ATCAGGGGATTGAACGACAGGCCGTCCCTTGGCGGCGTAAAGGCGCGCCACGGCCTTGCCGTCGGTGGCGTCGGCGCCGAGGCCGTACACCGTCTCGGTCGGAAACGCGACCAGCCCACCCGCGCCGAGGCAGTGCGCCGCTTCGCGCGATGGCGTCGTCGTCCGCGGCAAGGACGCGGGTCGCGAGTTCGGCAGTCATGCCTTGCGCTTCGTTTTGCGCGGGCGCGCCTTGGCGCGCTTGGCCGCCGACCTTCATCCAGTCGAGCGTGCGCTCGTCCTCGAGATTCTGGATGCGCTCGAACAGCCGCTCCATGGCGGCGCGATCGCAATGCCGCGTCAGCAGCAGGAACTTCTCGCGCATCTCGGCGCGGTCGAGCGGCGAGTTCGGGCGTGCCCTTGAAATCGTCGACACGCTTCGTCAGGGCGCGGCCGTCTTTCAGCGTGACAGTGACGGTCGAGGCCAGCGTGTGGCCGTGCTTCGCTTCGTCGGACACCGTGATCGTCACCCGTCTTGCCAGCGAACGGATCGCCGGATCGTTGAACGTCGCCGCGCTGAACGATCGCGGGTCGCGCGGCTCGTTGTAGTGCGCGAGGGCAACGCAGAACGGCAGCGAGTATTGCGACATCATCAGGTCGGCCGGCTCGGGGATATTGTTGATGGTCGCCATTTTCGGGTTGCCCGCAACGTGGATAGCGGCGACCTCGTCGCTGGCGTAACCATACTCGCGCCGCAGATCGGTGACCGCCTGCACCGAAGTGTGCGAGGTGATGTGCACGGGGAATCGCTTGAGCATGATGCGCAGCGTTGCGTATTCGTCGCCGAGCCCGCGGGTCAGCGCCGCGAGGTCGAACTCGCCGCCGCAATAGACGTTGAGAAAGCCGAACGGCCCTTCCAGAACCGTCGCCGGCCCGGTGAATCCATCGGCCGCCAAGCCCGCTGCGAGCACGCCGCTTTCCGCCGCGCGGCCCATGTGCATGCGCTTCACCATCGCGCCGGTGCCGGAGCGCGCGAACTCCAAGAGCCCGCAGGCCAGCGAGCCGGCAATTCCAAGCGCGTTTGTCATCTTGCCGGCGTCGAACTTCATCAGCCGCCCGGCCGCGGCCGCGCCGCCGAACGGCCCGGTGGTGCCCGGCGCGTGAAAGCCGCGGCCTTCGTTGTTGTGCTTGGTCGCCCGCCCGATCCGGATCATCGTCTCGGCGCCGGCGACGAATGCGGTGAGCAGCTCGCGCCCGCCGATGCCGCGCTCCTGCGCCACCGCGAGCGCGGGCACGAGCATCGTGGCGCCGGGATGCACGCCGCTGTTCGGCCACGTCAGGTTGTCCATCTCGAAGGCGTGCGCCAGCGCACCGTTGGCGAACGCGGCCATCGGCGCATGCAGCAGCGCCCCGCCGGGCTGCAGCACCCGGCTTTTGCCGCCTCGCCCCATCCGGCCGGCGTAGCGCAGCACGATCCGGCTCCAGGGCAGGGCGGCGCCGAACGCGATCACCGCGACGGTGTCGGCGATGCAGTCCTTGGCGCGCTGCACGACCGCGTCCGGCAGGTCGGAAAAGCGCAAGTTCGCGGCGTAGTCGGCGAGCGTCTTCGTCTCGTTGGCCATGGGAACCTGCTTCGGGAGGCGTGCTTGCGACCCCTGCGGACGGCAGCTATAAGCCGCGCTTCGGTCGGAGTGTAGCGCAGCCTGGTAGCGCACCTCGTTCGGGACGAGGGGGTCGTAGGTTCAAATCCTATCACTCCGACCAATTTCATCCCTCCCGAAAATGCGATAAATTCGCAAGGCCCGCTGAGAGCGCCGCGCCCAGGGAGGGACTTCGATGCCGGTCAGCAGACGCGACGCGCTCGGTCTTGCCGCCGGTTTCGCCGCCGCGGGCGCGCTGCCGGCGCGGGCGCAATCCGACTGGCCCAATCGCGTCGCTGCGCATCCTGGTCGGCACCTCGCCCGGCGGCAGCCCCGACATCGTCAGCCGGCTGTTCGCCGACAAGCTCGCGGCCCGGCTCGGCCAGTCGATCACGGTCGAGAACAACACCGGCGGCGGCGGCGGCATCGCCGCCGGCATGGTGTCGAACGCGCCGCCCGACGGCACCAACCTCACCATGCTGACCGCCGGCTACGCCAGCGGCGCGGCGGTCAACAAGTTTCCGTTCGACGGCGACAACACCTTCGGCTTCGTCAGCATGGTGTGCGCCTATCCGTTCGTCTATTGCGTGCCGAAGGATTCGCCGATCCAGTCGTTCCCCGACATGCTGGCCCGCGCCAAGGCCAGTCCCGGCAAGCTCACCTACGTCATCACCTCGCTCGGCTCGGTCTATCACCTGATCGGCTGCTGGGTCGGCATGAAGGGCGGCATCGACATGGTGCCGATCTCCTATCGCGGCATCGGCCGCCGCCGTCACCGACGTGCTCGCGGGCCGCGTCGACGTCATGCTCGACACCGCGACCTCCGGCTTCCCGCGCATCCGCAGCGGCCAGTTCCGCGCGCTCGCGGTGACGTCGCCGGAGCGCTATCCGCTGCTGCCGGACGCGCCGACCGTGGCCGAGACGTTGCCCGGCGTGCATTACATGTCGTGGCTTGGGCTTTGCGCCGCGCCGCGCACGCCGCGGCCGATCATCGAGCGCCTCAACGCCGAGGTCCGCCACGCGCTGGAACTGCCCGACGTGCAGCAGAAGCTCAGCGAGGGCGGCAACATCGGCACGCCGACGACGCCCGAGGCCATGCGCAAGCAGATCGAAGACGAGATCGCCAACTGGCGGCACCTGATCAAGGCCAACAACATCAAGGTCGATTGACGCCGGCCTTGTGCGAAGGCCGCCCGCCCGCGTAATTTCCGGTCCAGGACCAATGCAACAGCCCGCGCAGCCGTCGCGGGAACAGGGAGAAGTTTGAAATGCTCGAGCGCCGTAAATTCCTGCGCATGTCCGCTGCCGGCCTCGCCGGCCTTCCGTTGGCTCGAGTCGGGCGGCGCCTTCGCGCAAAGCTATCCCGACCAAGCCGGTGCGCTGGGTGGTCGGCTATGTGCCGGCCGGCACCACCGACATCCTGGCGCGGCTGATGGGCGCCCATCTGTCGGAGAAGCTCGGACCAGCAGTTCATCATCGAGAACAAGCCCGGCGCCGGCAACAACATCGCGACCGAGTACGTGCATCAACTCGCCGCCGGACGGCTACACCGTCTATCTGGTCAACCCGGCCAACGGCATCAACGCCTCGCTCTACAAGAAGCTGCATTTCAATTTCATCCGCGACATGGCGCCGGTCGGCGGCATCATGCGCGTGCCGAACGTGATGATCGGTGAATCCGACGTGCCGGCGAAGACCGTGGCCGAGTTCATCGCACTACGCGAAGGCGAACCCGGGCAAGGTCAACCTGGCGTCGTCCGGCAACGGCACCTCGGTCCATCTGTCGGGCGAGTTGTTCATGACGATGACCGGCGTGAAGATGACGCACGTGCCGTACGGGCTCGGACCCCGCGCTCACCGACCTGGTCGGCGGCCAGGTGCAGCGTGATGTTCGACAACATGCCGTCGGTGCTGCCGCTCATGAAAGCCGGCAAGCTGCGCGCGCTGGCTGTGACGACCGAGGCGCGCTCGGACCAGCTTCCGGACGTGCCGACGGTCGCCGACACGGTGAAGGGCTACGAGGCCAGCGCCTGGTTCGGCATGGGCGTGCCGGTCAAGACGCCGCCCGAGATCATTGCGGTGCTCAACAAGGCGATCAACGACGCGCTGGCCGATCCGAAGATCAAGGCGCGGCTCGCCGAACTGGGCGGCGTCGCCGATGGGCGGCACGCCCGCCGACTTTGGCAAGATCGTCGCGTCGGAAACCGAGAAATGGCGCAAGGTGGTCGAGCTCTCCGGCGCGAGCGTGGAGTAGACTGAGGCCTCAGACTGTCATGGCCGGGCTTGTCCCGGCCATCCACGTCTTTGCATACTCGGCCAAGGCGTGGATGCCCGGCATAAAGCCGGCATGACGTTTCAACGGACTGCGCTCCATGACCCGCAAAAAACCCGAAGACCTGCGCAGCCACCGCTGGCTCGGCGTGTCCGACATGCGCTCGTTCGGCCACCGCTCGCGGCTGCGCCAGATCGGCTACGACGCCGACGATTGGACCGGCAAGCCGGTGATCGGGATCATCAACACCTGGAGCGACATCAATCCCTGCCACACGCATCTGCGCAGCCGCGCCGAGAACGTGAAGCGCGGCGTGCTGCAGGCCGGCGGCTTCCCGATCGAGCTGCCGGCGATGTCGCTGTCGGAAACCATGGTGAAGCCGACCACCATGATGTACCGCAACTTCCTCGCCATGGAGACCGAGGAGCTGCTGCGCAGCCATCCGCTCGACGGCGCGGTGCTGATGGGCGGCTGCGACAAGACCACGCCCGGCCTGGTGATGGGCGCGATCAGCATGGGCCTGCCGGCGATCTACATCCCGGCCGGCCCGATGCTGCGCGGCAACTGGAAGGGCGAGTATCTCGGCTCGGGCTCCGATGTCTGGAAGTACTGGACCGAGAAACGCGCCGGCAACATCACCGACGACGACTGGAACGAGATCGAGGGCGGTATCGCCCGCTCGTTCGGCACCTGCATGGTGATGGGCACCGCGGCGACCATGATGGCGATCACCGAGGCGCTCGGCCTCGCGCTGCCGGGCTCGTCGTCGATCCCGGCCGCCGACGCCAACCATCCGCGCATGTGCGGCGTCGCGGGACGGCGCATCGTCGAGATGGTCTGGGAGGACCTGACGCCGGACAAGATCCTGACGCCGGCGGCGTTCGACAACGCCATCAAGGTGCACATGGCGATGGGCGGCTCGACCAACGCCATCATCCATGTGGTGGCGATGGCCCGACGCGCGGGCATCAACGTCGACATGGAAACGTTCGACCGGCTATCGCGCGAAATCCCGGTGCTCGCCAACGTGCGGCCGTCGGGCAAGTATCTGATGGAGGATTTCTTCTACGCGGGCGGCCTGCGCGCGATGATGGCGGGCCTCAAGAGCAAGCTCGATCTATCCTGCATGACGGTGACCGGGCAGACCATCGGCGAGAACATCGAAGGCGCGCAGGTCCACATTCCCGACGTCATCCACGGCCTCAACGATCCGGTGTACGGCGAGGGCGCGACCGCGGTGCTGAAAGGCAACCTCGCGCCGAATGGATGCGTCATCAAGCCCGCCGCGGCCGACCAGCGCTTCCTCAAGCATCGCGGCAAGGCGATTGCGTTCGAGGATTACAACCACATGATGCGCGAGATCGAGCGCGACGACCTCGACGTGACGCGGGACCATATCCTGGTGCTCAAGAATGCCGGTCCGAAGGGCGGCCCTGGCATGCCGGAGTGGGGCATGCTGCCGATCCCGAAGCGCCTGCTTGCGGAAGGCGTGCGCGACATGATCCGCATCTCGGACGGCCGCATGAGCGGCACCAGCTATGGCGCCTGCATCCTGCACGTCGCGCCGGAAAGCTATGTCGGCGGGCCGCTTGCCTTCGTGCAGACCGGAGACGAGATCGAGATCGACGTCGACAAGCGCAGCATCCATCTGCACGTCAGCGATGCCGAGCTTGCCCGCCGCAAGGCGGCGTGGAAAAAGCCGCCGCCGCACTACACCCGCGGCTACGGTGCGATGTTCTCCGAGCACATCGGCCAGGCCGATCAGGGCTGCGATTTCGACTTCTTGCAGGGCACCGCGGCGACCGCGGAGCCGGAGATTCATTGATTCAAATCCTCAGGATCGGATTTCCGGTCTGGCAACGTGAAGGCTGCATTCTCACGGCATCGAGGTGCCGTGCCATGAATGTCGCACTGCCTTTCGTCAATTTTGCCGCGCTGTTTCCGGGCCGCAAGGCGAGGTCCCACGCCGTCCGCGTGACGGCGCTCTGCATGGCGTTTGCGGCCTTGCTCGCCACCGGCTTCCAGCACAGGCGCGACCTGGCCGAGCTTCTGAGCTCGGCGATGTCCAGGCCGGCGTTTATCAGAGGCGGCGGGTTGTCGGGGCAAACCGACGTGATGCGTCCGCTCGATCCGCGCTCCGGCTTTGCTGACGCGCGTGTCGGCCTTATGCTGTTCACCTCGTACAACAACGACATCTGCCGGCGCGCGCTGTTCGACAACCGCACCGGCGTGTCGGCCGAAGCCGGCCACATCCATTGCGGCCAGCCGCCGGAACAGCGGGGCGACCAGCTCGGGCAGGAGCGGGCGCTGGCGATGCTCAAGGCATTCCGGAAGTAAGCCTCAGTCGGCGGTGATTTTCGCCTGCTTCACCACCTTGCCCCACTTCTCGGTCTCGGCGGCGAGCAGCTTGCCGAAATCCGCCGCCGAGCCGGGCAGCGGATCGCCGCCGGTGTCGGCGAGCTTCGCCTTCATCGCCGGATCGGCGAATGCTGCGTTCATCGCCTTGTTGAGCGCTTCGATGACCGCGTCCGGCGTGCCGCGCGGCACGCCGATGCCGGTGGTGGCGCTCGCCTCATAGCCGGGGATGAAGTCGGCCAGGATCGGAACGTCCGGCAGCACGGCCGAGCGCGTCGTTGTGGTGACGGCAAGCGCGCGCAGCTTGCCGGAGCGCACCGGCTCGATCGAGGCCGACATCGGCTCGAACATCATCTCCGCCTTGCCCTCGATCATGGCTTTGAGCGCAGGCCCGCCGCCGGGATAGTGCACCACCGGCAGCGGCAGGCCAGCCAGCAGCTTGAACAGCTCGCCGGTGACATGCGGCGAGGACCCATTGCCGGTCGACGCCATCGTCACCTTGCCGGGGTTCGCCTTCGCGTAGGCGATGAATTCCGGAACGGTCTTCGCGGGCACTGAAGGATGCACCACCATCACCAGCGCCTCGCGCGTAATGCCGGCAACCGGCGCGATGTCGCGCAGGAAGTTGAACGGAAGGTTGGTGTAGAGCGAGCCGCTGATCTGGTTCGCCGGGCCGCACAGCAGGATAGTGTAGCCGTCGGGTGCGGCTTTCACCACCGCCTCGGTCGCGATGTTGCCCGAGCGGCCCGAGCGGTTTTCGACCTCGAACGGCTGTCCGAGCTGCTTGGTGAGCCAGTCCGCCGCGATGCGGCCGAGCGTGTCGTTCGGCCCGCCCGGCGCGAAGCCGACCATGAATTTCACCGGACGCGCCGGATAGGACTGCGCCATGGCGAGCCTCGTCAGTGCGGGCAGCGCGAGCGCGCCGCCTGCAAGTTGAAAAATGTGACGGCGGGTCGTGTTCATTTTCTCTATTCCTTGATGTTGGCGGCCTTGATGACCTCGGTCCATTTTTTCTGCTCGGCGAGCATGTACGCGGTGAACTCCGCCGGCGTGCTGGCGATCGGCAGCACGCCCTGCTTGGCGAACTTTTCGCGCATCTGCGGCGTATTGATGATGCGCACGATCTCGGCGTTGAGCTTGGCCACCACCGCGGGCGGGATGCCGGCCGGGCCGATCACGCCGAAGAGGAGCGTCGCGTCGTAGTCGGCGACGCCAGCCTCCGCGACGGTCGGCACGTCGGGGAGCACATCGGAGCGCTTGAGCGCCGTCACGGCGAGCGGCTTGAGCGCCTTCGACTGGATCAGCGGCAGCGCCTGGAACACGCTGTTCACGCTGATCGGAACGTGCCCGGCGACCACGTCGTTCACCGCCGGTGCGCCGCCGCGATACGGCACGTGGATGAACTTGGTGCCGCTGCGATAGGCCACCAGCTCCATCGAAAGCTGCTGGATCGAGCCGACGCCAGGAGTCGCGAACGAGATCGTGCCGGGCTTGGCCCTCGCGAGGTCGAGCGCTTCCTTCATGTTGTTCGCCGGAAAGCTCGGGTGCGCGAAGATCAGTAGCGGCGACGACGCCACCAGGCAGATCGGCGTGAAGTCCTTGATCGCGTCGTAGCCCGCGCTCGGCGACACCAGCGGGTTGGTGATGTGGCCGGACACGATCGTCATCAGGTTGTGGCCGTCGGGCGCCATCCGGGCCAGTTGCTGGGTGGCGATCGCGCCGTTTGCGCCGGTGCGGTTTTCGACCACCACGGATTGGCGCCACGCCTTTTCCAGTTCGGCGCCGAGCTCGCGCGCGACGATGTCGGCGGTGCCGCCCGGCGCGAAACCGGTCAGCATCCTGATCGGCCCGGACGGGTATTCCTGTGCCGCTGATTGCTGGGCAGGAGCGAGCAGCAGCGCCGCCGCGAGCAAAAAGCCGATCGCGCGAGCCATGTCATTCCTCCCGGCGTTCATTCATTTACCGAAAGGCTAGTGGGTTGCCTGCCTCAAGCCAAGCATGCACTCTGACCGGCAAAGTGCGGGAGGCGTTGGATGCGTGTGCTTCGGTGGGCAGGGTGTGGGACGCTTGCGGCCGCGATGCTGATTGCGCTCGTCGGTGCGTCTTCCGCTCAGACGGTTTGCCCCGAAAGCGTTATCCGCATCGTGGTCCCGTTTCCACCCGGAGGGCCGACCGACGTGTCGGCGCGCGTGCTCGCTGAGAAGCTGAAGGACCGTCTCGGCCAGAATGTCATCGTCGAGAGCCGGGCCGGCGCGGCGGGCGCAACCGGCACCGGGTATGTCGCGCAGCAGCCGGGCAACGGCTGCACCATGTTGCTGGCCTACGACACGCACGCGGTCAATCCTTCTCTGCTCAAGCTGACGTTCGACACGGCGACGGCGTTCAAGCCGGTGATGCTGATCGGCACCATTCCCAACATGATCGCCGCGCATCCCTCGCAGCCGTGGACGTCGTTCGCCGAAATGGTGGCTGCGGCCAAGAAGGAAAGCGAAAGCCTTGCCTACGCGACCGGCGGCTCTGGCACCGTGGCGCACATGTCGATGAAGCTGATCGAGCAGGCCTACGGCGTGAAGCTGCGCCAGGTGCCGTACAAAGGCGGCGCGCCGGCGGCCGCCGACCTGATCGCTGGCCACGTGCCGATGATGATCGGCTCGGTCACCGCGCTCGGCGCCTTCGTGCGCGACGGCAAGGCCCGCGCGCTGGTGCAGCTCGGCGCGGCCCGCCATCCTTTGCTGCCGGACACGCCGACGCTCGCGGAGCTGGGCCAGAAGGGCTTCACCAGCGAGGCCTGGATCGGGATTTTCGTGCCGGCGGCCACGCCTGACAGCGCCGTCGCCCGATTTAACACCGAGCTGAAGACGGTGCTGCAGGACCCCTGGGTGCGCGAGCGCATGGCGGCGATCGGCGTGCAGCTCACCGGCTCGTCGCCGGAGCAATTGGGCTCGTTCGTGAAATCCGAGATGGCGCGCTGGGGTGAAGTGGTGCGCGCCCACGGAATCAAGCCGGAGTGAAGGACATGAAACTGGTCATCGTTATCGAATGCGGGTGAAGAGCGGCTCGGCCTGCTCTCCGGCGACATCGTGGTCGATCCATTGGCGGCTGGCGGCGACCGCGCGCTGTTCGCCGATGCACTGGCATTCATCAAGGGCGGCGACAACGCCATGAAGGCGGCCCGCGCCATCCTGGCCAATCCGCCCAAAACGGCCTGCACGCCGTTGCGCGACGTCATGCTGGCGGCACCGATCCGCCCCTCGACCATCCTGTGCAGCGGCAGCAACTACAAGGACCACAACGCCGAGAAGGCCAACACGCCGATCAGCGGCAAGGAGCCGGAATTCTTCGTCAAGACCGCGGACTGCGTGGTCGGGCCGGACGAGCCGATCGCGTTCGACGAGCGGTTCTCGAAGAAGATCGATTGCGAAACCGAACTGGCCGTCGTGATCGGCAAGGCCGGGCGTTTCATCCCGGCCGAGCGCGCGCTCGATCACGTGTTTGGCTACACCATCGTCAACGACGTCACCGCCCGCGACCGCCAGGTGCGCCGCACGCCGGAAGGCATGACCTGGTACGAGCTGGGCAGCGGCAAGGCGTTCGACTCGGGCGCACCGCTCGGGCCGTGCATCGTCACGGCCGACGAGATCGGCGATCCGCAGAAATTGAAGCTGCAATCGCGCGTCAATGGCGAGCTGCGGCAATCGAGTTCCACCGCGAACATGATCTGGACCTGCGCCGAGCTCATCCACTTCTTCTCGCGCAACTTCACGCTCAAGCCCGGCATGGTGATCATCACCGGCACGCCGGCCGGCACCGCATGGTCGGCCGACAAGGAGCTCGGCGGCAAGGGCGTGCATCAGCCCGGACTTGTGCCGGCCACGCGCTACTGCCTGCCGGGCGATGTGATCGAATGCGAGGTGGAGAAGATCGGCGTGCTGCGCAACACGGTGCAGCAGGCCGGCGAAGCTGCCCGGCGCGACGCCGCCGAATAGCAAAGAGGGGGAAGTCCATGGATCGCCGCCGGTTCGTTCGAGGTGCGCTCGCCACGCCGCTCGTTGCCGCGTTCCCGCTTGAGACAAGTGCGCAGGCTCAAATACAGGCTTGGCCGACACGCAACATCACCATGATCGTTGCGTTTCCGCCCGGCGGGCAGGCCGATCTTGCCGCGCGTCCGGTCGCTGCGGCGTTGGAGAAGATCCTCGGTCGCGCGGTGACCGTAGACAACCGCTCGGGGGCGGGCGGCATGCTCGGCAATGCCGCCGCGGCGCGGTCCGAACCTGACGGCCACACGCTGCTGATGGCGCTGTCATCGATGGTGTTCCTGCCGGAGGCCGAGCGGGTGATGGAGCGCAAGCCATCATACGAGATGGACCAGCTCGTGCCGATCGCGCGTGTGCTGGCCGATCCGGCGACGCTGCCGGTGATGGCCGATGCGCCTTGGAAGACGGTGGCCGATCTTGTCGCGGACGCCAAGAAGCGGCCGAGCACGATTGCCTTCAGCAGTTCCGGCAATTACGGCGCCGGTCACGTCCCGATGGAGATGTTCCAGCAGGCGGCCGGCATCAAGCTGCTCCACGTGCCGTATCGCGGCGGCGGGCCGGCGCTGGCGGCATTCATCGGCAATCAGACCCCGGTTACGGTCCAGGCGCCGGGTCCGGTCTGGCAGCACGTGCAGGACGGCAAGGTGAAGCTGCTCGCGACCTGGGCCGACAAGCGCACCGCCGAAATGCCGAACATCCCGACCATGATCGAGCTCGGCTACAAGGACGTCGAATACTACATATGGGCCGGCTTGTTCGCGCCGAAGGGAACGCCGGCACCGATCGTCAACCGATTGCGCGATGCCATGCGCGAGGTGATGAAGAGCCCGCAGGTGACGTCGGTATTCACCAAGGCCGGCAGCCCGCCGGCTTACATGGACCAGCCGGAATTCGAGAAATTCGTCGAGGCCGACGCCAAGCGGCTTATCCCGGTGATCCGAAAGATCGGAAAGCTCGACGAGAAATGAAAATCGGGCTGTTTGACCACATCGAGCACGGCGGGCGGCCGCTCGCTCAATTGTTCGATGAGCGGCTGGCTTTCATCCAGGCCGCTGACGAGGCCGGGTTGTACTGCCTGCATCTCGCCGAGCATCACCAGACGCCGCTCAACATGGTGCCGATCCCGGGCGTGTTCCTCGGGGCGGTGGCGCGTGCGACCACGCGCATCAAGATGGGCCCGCTGGTTTATCTCCTTCCGCTGGTCTCGCCGCTGCGCCTGATCGATGAGATCTGCATGCTCGACCATCTCAGCAACGGGCGGATGGAGGTCGGCGTCGGGCGCGGCGTGTCGCCGTTCGAGCTGAAGTACCACAAGGTCGAGCACGACCAGTCGCGCGAGATTTTTATCGATGCTTACGAATGCATCCGCGCCGGGCTGACGACGGACGAACTGACTTACCACGGCCCGCACTATAGCTATGACAAGGTGCCGATCGCATTGAGGCCTTTGCAGCAGCCGCACCCGCCGTTCTGGTACGGCTCCTCCGGCCCGGAAGGCTCGACCTGGGCCGGCGAGCACGGCATGCACTTCGTCACGCTCGGACCCAACGAGTTCGCCAAGGCCAACATCGACACTTTCAAGGCGGCGTTCGCCAAGCGCGGCAGTAAGGCCGCGCAGCCCAAGCCAGAGTTCTCCGGCGGCATCGCGATCGGCGTGCAGCGCCATATCTTTGTCGATGAAACCGACGATAAGGCGGCGCGCTGGGCCAAGCCGGCGATGGAGGTCCATCTCAAGCACATCAACTGGCTGCGCACCAAGCACGGCATGACGCAGACCCAGGTCCGCATGCGCAACGTGCGCGGCACCACGTTCGAGGAGTGCGTCGCCGAGGGCACCGTGATCGCCGGGTCGCCCAAGACCGTGCTGGCGGAAATTGAAAAGCAGATGGCGCAGATCGGTGCCAATTATCTGCTGACTTACATGTTCCTCGGCAATATGTCGCTTGCCGATGCGATGCGCTCGCTCGCGTTGTTCAAGACTGAGGTGATGCCAAAGCTCGAGCGAATGTGAGCGGCGCTATTTTGCGGCTTCCTTCGCCACCGCCTCGGCGACCGGCCGCCATGTTTTCTGCTGGCTGTTGATGAAGTTGACCAGCTCATCCGCGCTCATCGGATTGACGTAGGCGCCGAGTGCGGCGAGCTTTTCCTTCACCTGCGGTTCCTCGAGGACTTTGCGGATGTCGAAGCCGAGCTTGCGCATGTGGAGCGGAGCAGTGCCGTTCGGCGCCAGCATCACGTTCCAGCCGCCAGCGAAGAAGCCGGGCAGGGTTTGCGCCACGGTCGGCAGGTCGATGCCTGGCAGGCGCTCGAGCGAGGCGACGGCGAGGCCCCTGAGCGCGCCCGATTGCATTCCGCCAGCCAGGCTGGAGTAAGCATCCAGCACGATCTGCACGCGGCCGGTCGCGAGATCGCCGAGCGCCTGCGCCGGGCCGCCGGTGTAGGGGATCATCTGCAGCTTCACGCCGGCGCGCATCTGGAACAGCTCCATGGTCAGGTGCGTGATCCGGCCGCGTCCGGTGGTGGCGTAGGAGATTTCGCCGGGCTTTTCCTTCGCGCGCGCGATCAGCTCCGGCACCGTGGTGACGCCGAGCGCCGGCGACACCGCGATCACCATCGGCTGCTGGGTGAGGAAGGTGATTGGCAAAAAGTCGCGAGGCACTTGCACGGGCAGATTGTCGGCGACGCCCGGCGCGCCGGCGAGCGCGGTGAACACCGAAGCGGCTGCCATGTAGATCGTGTAGCCGTCATTCGCCGCTGCGGCGGCCGTGCGGGCCGCGATCGAGCCGCCGCCGCCGGGATGATTGAGCACCACCACCTGCTGGTTCCAGAGCTTGCTCAGCCCGTCGGCGATGATCCGGGCCGTGACGTCGGTGGCGCTGCCGGGCGCGGAGTCGCAGATGATCCGCACCGGCTTGCTGGGGTAGTCGACCTGCGCCTGCGCCGTCGCGCCCAAAGCCGCGAACGCAATGCTCATAAGGACTTGGATTGCCCGTCTCATTGCGCCCTCCATCAACCGGCGTCTAGTGTCGCGATTCGGAAGTTCGCTTGAATTCTCAGCAAGCTCTGAAGCGGACTTCCGAATTAAAGCGACACTAGCAACTCAATGATTCTAGTGTCCCTTTGAACCCGAAGTTCGCGAAATCGCTTGCCGCGCACTTGTGCGAACGTCGGTTTCGGAACACTAGCCTTCGACCGGCTTTTGCCCAATCCTACTTGGTGTAAGATTGGGTCGACAACGGGCTCCATAAGCCCGGCACAGGGAGGCGATGCGATGACACTCAGGAAAACTTTGCTTTCGACCGTGGCCGTCATGGGCGGATTGGCTCTGGCAACCGCCATCCCGGCGCCGTCCAGCGCGCAGAACAAGCCGGCCCCGGCGGCCGCCACGGTTGCGATCGACACCGACGACATCGGCGGCGTGGTCAGGGGCCCGAAAGGGCCGGAAGCCGGCGTCTGGGTGATCGCGGAAACCACCGATCTGCCGACCCGCTACACCAAGAGCGTCGTTACCGACGACCAGGGCCGCTACGTCATCCCCGATCTGCCGAGCGCGAACTACAAGGTCTGGGTGCGCGGCTATGGCTTGATCGATTCACCGAAGCTGATCGCCAAGCCCGGCCAGACCGTCAATCACACCGCGGTGGTCGCGCCCGATGCGAAGTCTGCCGCGCACTACTACCCGGCGATCTACTGGTACACGATGATGAAAATTCCGCCGGCCAAGGACTTCGGCGGGCACACCGACATCCCGAAGAACATCACGCGCGAGACCTGGATCCAGCGCATGAACAACACCGACTGCGTCGGTTGCCATCAGCTCGGCCAGGAATCGACGCGCACCATCCCTGCGCAGTTCGGCAAGTTCAACAGCGGTGCCGACGCCTGGATCCGCCGCATCTCGGCCGGCCAGTCCGGCGAGATGATGACCAACCGCATCGCCGGCCAGCTTGGCGGCGTGCCGTACAAGTATTTCGGCGACTGGACCGATCGCGTCGCCAAGGGCGAACTGCCCAAGCACAAGCCGGCGCGGCCGTCGGGCGTCGAGCGCAACATCGTGGTCACCACGTGGGATTGGTCCTCGCCGGACAAGTATCTGCACGACCTGATCTCGTCGGATCGGCGCAAGCCGACGGTGAACGCCGGCGGCCCGCTGTACGGCGCGCCGGAATATTCCACGGACATGATGCCGATCCTCGATCCGAAAACTCACAAGGTGTCGTACTTCAAGATGCCGGTGGCCGATCCGAACATGCCGCTTTCGCTCGGGCCAGGCCACGCCGGCGCCATCAAGCCGACGCAGCCTTCGGCGTACTGGGGCGACGAGATCCTGTGGGACACCAGAGCCAACCAGCACAACGCCATGTTTGACGACAAGGGCCGGGTGTGGTTCGCCGCAAACGTGCGCGGCATGGCCAATCCGGATTGGTGCAAGAAGGGCTCGGAGCATCCGTCGGCCAAAATCTTCCCGATCGATACGTCGGCCCGTCAGGTGACGATGCTCGACCCCAAGACGATGAAGTACGAGTTCATTGACACCTGCTTCGGCACGCACCATCCGCAATTCGGCTACGACGCAGACAACACGCTGTGGCTGTCAGGCTCAGGTCAGGTCGCGGGCTGGGTCAACACCAAGGTATGGGACGAAACCAAGGACGCGCAGAAGGCGGTGGGCTGGCATCCGTTCGTGCTCGACCTGAATGGTAACGGCAAGCTCGACGAGTTCACCGATCCGGGCAAGCCAGCCGATGACAAGGACATGCGCTACAATCCGGGCTCCGGCCCTTATGCGGTGATGCCGCATCCGACCGACGGCTCGATCTGGTACACGTCGGGTGTGTTCGGCGGCCGCCCGGGCTTCCTGCGCTTCGATCCGAAGACCAAGCTCAGCGAGTTCTTTGCTGTGCCGAAGGAAGGCGTCAGCCTGCGCGGCGGCGACATCGGAGCGGATGGCAGACTGTGGGGCTCCGGCTCCGCCGGCCATCTCATCGAGTTCGACCGGCGCAAGTGCAAGGCTCCGCTCAACGGTCCGAAGGCGACAGGCGACCACTGCCCCGAGGGCTGGACGCTGCACAAGTATCCGGGACCGGGCTTCGACGACGTGCCGAATTCGAGCGCGGAGGCGAGCTACTACACCTGGGTCGATCATCACAACGCGGTCGGCCTCGGCCCGAACGTGCCGATCTCGACCGCCAACCTGCAGGACGGCTTCGTCGGACTGAAGGACGGCAAGATGATCCTGATGCGCGTGCCATACCCGATGGGCTTCTACGCCAAGGGTCTCGACGCCCGCATCGACGATCCGAGCACCGGCTGGAAGGGCCGCGGCTTGTGGAGCGCCACCGGCGACCGCACGCCCTGGCTCAACGAGCTGGGCAAGGGCGCGCGTCCGATGGCGGTGCAGATCCAGGTGCGGAACACGCCGCTCGACAAGTAGCGGACGGAGGAACCCGACAGCGACGTTGGGGCTGCGGCATACGCGGCCCCAACGCACATCCCGACTGGAGGGTTGTGTGAAGCTCCAGCTACGGCCCGATCCGCTGGCGGCGAGCATAGGAGAACCTGATGGGGCTGATACCCGACTTCATATTGGATTACGTTTCGGACAACACGTTCTGGACCATCCTGTTCATCATGCACGCGTTGCTGGCGGTGGCGCTGCTCGGCGCGCTGACGCATCAGGCGGTGGCGGTGCTGATGCCGGTGCGCCAGCCCGCCGGAGCCGGCGGCCCGGGATTCGTGACGCGGTTTCGCGCCGTGCACGGGCCGGGCTATGCCGTCGCGGTCTGCGTGTTGTGGATCGTGACATTCTTCTTCGGCGCCTGGATCTACACCAAGTACCGCATGTACGTGCGCATTCCGATCGAGCAGGCGGGGTACTGGAAGACGCAGGGGGTGTTCGAATTGAAGGAGCATCTCGCCGTAATCGGGCTCGGCCTGCTGCCGATCTACTGGTACTTCTGGAAGAACGCCCGCAATCCCGAATACGACAGCGCCCGCAAGGGGTCACGGTGACGCTCGCGGCGTTCTGCTGGTTCGCGTTTCTCGTCGGCCACATCCTCAACAACGTGCGCGGGTTCGGATCATGAGCACGACTGCCAACACGGACCGAGGCACGACCGCTGGCACCGCAGCATCGTGGGCCTCATCGGTCGCATTCCGCAGCTTCGCCACGGTATTCGCCATCGTGACGCCGGTGATCTACACGGTCTGCGAGATGCGGAACTGGCCGCTGTTCACCTATCATCCGGGTACCAACAAGGTTGACCTGTTCTGGGCGGCGGCGGTCAAGGACGAAGGCCCCGCCATGTACTGGTACGGCTGGACCGCCAGCACGCTGATCGTCGCGGGCGTTCTTGGCCTTCTTGCCACGAAGCTGCCCGAAAGCACGATGAGGAAGATCCCGCTGTCGCTGACCTGGATCACGTCACTGGCCGCGATTCCGGTGCTGATCTATGCGCTGCGATTTTTCTGGCGGTGGTAGCGCACGCAACTTTTGAGTCGGGCGGCGGTTTACGGTAATATCGCCGCCACACGATCGGAGACACACGATGAGCGCCCTGATCCGGAGATTTGCGTTGACCGCATTGGCTGTGGCCTTGGCGGCGCCGGCCCTTGCCGGCGGCGACGACTACGATGCGATGAACGACACCGAAGGCAAAGGGCCGGCCTATTTCGGCTTCGTGCGCGACACCCGCGGCTCGCCGGTGTCGGACGCGCAGGTGATCCTGCGTCCCAAGAAGGGCGAGCCGGTGACGCTGAAGTCCAACGTGCTGGGGCTCTACCGCAGTCATCTCGACAAGGCGATCCCGCCGGAGGAGGTCGAAATCTCCTGCGGCAAGACCGGCTACAAGCAGTCCGGCGTGCTGCGCCGCCCCGGGGCCGACAAGGACATGCACATCGAGACCAACTGCACGCTGCAGCGGCTGTAGGATGCGGTGCCTCCGCACGTGTCCCGGCCGAGCGAAGCGAGAGCCGGGACCCAGCTTGCTTTCTGACCCGGGTCCTTCGACGCTCCTATGCGCTGCACGACGCTCCGGGACACGATTCTTTGCTTGTCGGCTCTTGCTCTGCTTGTCAGCCTGCTGTCGGCCCACGCCCAGTCCGCCGACACTGTCCTCCTCAACGGCAGGATCGTGCAATACGGCACGGCGCCCGCGCAGGCGCTTGCGGTGCGCGATGGCAAGATCGCCGCGGTCGGCAACACAGCCGACATCCGCGCCCTGGCCGGCCCGAACACCCGCGCGATCGATCTCGACGGCCGCACCGTCATCCCCGGTCTGATCGATTCCCACATCCACGCCATCCGCGCCGGGCTCACATTCACGACGGAGGTGCACTGGATCGGCATCCGCACGTTGGCGGATGCGCTCGGCCGCATCCGCGCCGCCGCGGAAAAAGCGCCGAAGGGGTCGTGGCTGATCGTCGCCGGCGGCTGGACCGAGCGTCAGTTTGCCGAAGGCCGTCGTCCCACGCAGGCTGAGATCGCCGCCGCGGCGCCCAACCACAATGTGTACGTGCAGATTCTCTATTCCGCGATTTTGCTCTCGCCCGGCGGCGCCGAGACGCTGGGCATCGGCAAGGACCAGGGGCTGACGGCGCGCCTCACCGTCGAGAAAGACACCGCCGGCAACCCAACCGGCTGGATCAGCGGCGACAATCGCGCCATCAGCGACGTGTTCAATCTCTTGCCGCGTCCGACGTTCGCCCAGCAGGTTGCCGGCACCCGCGCGTTCTTCCGCGCGCTCAATGCTCTCGGCATTACCGGCGTGATCGATCCCGGCGGCTACAACATGCCGATCGAGGAATACCGGGCGCTGTTCCAGGTCTGGCGCGACCGCGCGCTCACCGTGCGCGTCGCCTATAGCCTGTGCGCGCCGCGCCGCGGCCACGAGCTCGAAGACCTCACCGCGATGACCGAGGCGATGCCGATGGGCTTCGGCGACGACTGGCTGCGCTTCAACGGCATCGGCGAGAACGTCGTCTGGGGCATGTACAACAACGAGAAGCCCACGGAAGCGGACCGCGAGCGGCTTTATCGCCTGCTGCAATGGGCGGCGCCGCGCGGGCTGACCGCGACGTTCCATTGGCACAACGAAAGCTCCGTGCATCATCTGCTGGACGTGCTGGAGCGCATCGACCGCGAGACGCCGGTGGCATCGCTGCGCTGGTCGGTCGCGCATCTCAACGACGCCTCGCCCGACAGCCTGAAGCGCTTGAAGGCGATGGGCATGGGCTGGCTGATGCAGAACGCGTTCTATTTCCGCGGCGAGGCGTTCTTCGGCCAGCGCGGAGCCGAGGCGGCGCGGCTTTCGCCGCCGATCGCCAGCGCGCTTCGGCTCGGGCTTCCGGTCGGCGGCGGCACCGATGCGCACCGGGTGATGAACTACAACCCTTTCGTCTCGCTGCAATGGATGCTGGACGGCAAGACCGCCGGCGGCATGCCGATGCGCGGACCCGAGGAAATCCCGGCGCGCGAGGAGGCGCTGCGCATCTACACGCTGGGCAGCGCGTGGTTCTCGTTCGACGACGAGCAAGCGCGGCTCTCTCACGACGGGCAAGCTCGCCGACCTCGCGGTGCTGACCAAGGACTATCTCAGCGTGCCGGTCGAGGAGATCGGCACCATTGCATCGCTGCTCACCATGGTCGGCGGCCGCGTGGTCTTTGCCACCGGCCCGTACGCGGCGTTGGAAGACAAGGCGGATTGAACTCGCGCCGCCTCATTCGATCACCTCGTCGGCCAGCGCGAGCAGCCGGTCCGGAACTTCGAGGCCGAGCGTCTTGGCGGTCTTGAGGTTGAGCACGAACTCGAATTTGGTGGACTGCATGACCGGCAGATCGGCGGGCTTCTCGCCCTTGAGAATCCGGGCGGCGTAAATGCTGGCTTGGCGATAAGCATCGGTGATGCTGGTCCCGTAGCTCATCAGGCCACCGGCCACGACGGCCTCGCGCTGGTGATAGATCGTCGGCAGCGCATGGCGGGCCGCCAGCGCGGCCAAGCGTTCCCGATTCGAGGTCAAGAACGGGCCGGAGCCCGACCAGCAGCGCGCCGGCCCCGCGTTGGACAAACGTTGCAAAGGCGGTCTCGATGTCGCGGTCGTTGCTGACATCGACAACGATGAGTTGCTGCCCGATCGTTTGCGCCGCGGCCTGCACGTCTCTTCGCTCCGCCTCGGTCGTAGGAGTGTCCGGGTTCACGAGCATGGCAATTGTTGTCGCCTTGGGCACGAGCTGGCGCAGCAGCTCCAGTCGCTTCGCCCCCAACACACCGCCCAAAAAGCTCACGCCCGTGACGTTGCCGCCCGGCCGGTTGAGGCTGGCGACGAGGCCGTTCGTGACCGGGTCGCCGCCGCTCCCGAACACGATCGGTATCGTCGTGGTTGCGGCCTTGGCCGCGAGAGCCGATTGTTGTCGCCGACAATCACGGCCACCGGCCGGCCTATCAAATCCGCCACCAGAGCCGGCAACCGGTCGGTCTGGCCTTCCGCCGAGCGGAATTCGATCGCGACGTTCTGGCCCTCGACGAAGCCCGCTTCCTTCAGGCCCTGGCGAAACGCGGTCGACGAGGTGCGCCACGTCAGCGAGCGACGCACTGCGGAGAAATCCGATCACCGGCATCGCCGGTTGTTGTGCGCGCGCGGCAAGCGGCCAGCCGCTGCCGTGCACCGCCGAGCAGCGTGATAAACTCGCGCCGCTTCATGCAATCGCCGCCCTGTGAGCCAGCGGCTCAACCATAGCACTGGCAGGCGATAGGGCTACTGCGCCGTCCAGTAATTCAGCGCCGCGCTCGTTACCGCGCCCCCGACCACGCAGGGGATGCCGGCCGCCGTAAGCGACACCACGGCGAGCGTGATGCAGGTGACCGCGATGGTGCCCTGGCCGACATAGCCCCACACCGTCATCTCGCGCCGGTAACCCGGCCCCTTGCGCTTGAGCTCGTCGATTGCCGCCAGCGCCTCCTTCTTCACGCGCGGCGCTTGCGCGGTCTCGGCCGCCTGGATCACTTCGGCGAGCGGCTTGGCGATCTCCTCGGTCTGATATTTTGTCATCGACTTCAGCAACAGCAGCAGATCGGGATACATGGTCGCGTTGTTGGCGAGCGTCACCTTCGCCATGCTGCCGACCGTGAGGCGGTCGATCATGTCGCGGTCCTTCGACCAGGGCAGCATCGAAAGGATGCGGTAGATCGGCCGATAGTCGCCGGTCGCGAAATACTGGCCCCACAGCACGTCTAGCAGCTCAGGGTTCTTGCCGAACGAAATCTCGGGAGCCGGCACCTTGATGCCGACGTGCATCTGCATTTTTTCCAGGAATGTCGGATTTTTGTCGAGTTCGATCTTGTCGAGCGTCGGCAGCGATCCGGCGATGTACTGGTCGATCATTGCCTGTCGCGCGGGCAGCCGCGGCGCGACGTTGCGCAGCAACGTCTTCCATTCCGGCAGGCCGGAATAGGCGATCGCGCGCACCACCACCCATTGGTCCGCCTCGGGCAGCGGCAGCATTTTAATCACCAGCTTCTCGGCGATCTTGGGATTGGCGCCGAGCACGCCGGCGATGAAGCCGACATGGAAGGCTGCGCTGTCCGGGTCTCGAAGCGCGGCGGCCTTGCTCAACATCTGGATAGCAGCAGGCAATCTCGACGGCTCGGGCTTGTGACGGTAATTGTCGGCCCAGGCGACCACCGCCTCGCGCGTATAGAACACGCTCTTGGCGGCCAATGCCGGCACCGGAAGCACGAGCAAAGCGGCCAACGCCGCGAACACATATCGCATAGTACCCTCCCGACGCGCTCAATCGGACGAGGGAAGCCGCCGGTTGGGACCGATTGATGGATCAATCAAGGCAGAGCTGTGCCGAACTGAAGGCTTTGCGAAGCGCTTGGCAGGGCGTCGCTGAACGGCTAACCCAGTGCCGACCTCAGTTTGCAAAGCATTCAGATCATGGCCGAAGACATTCCGTTCGATAAGGACCTCAACCTGACGCCCGGCCAGGTCGATCAGGCGATGCCCGGCGTGCGGCGAATTCTCTGCAACAACCCGTCCCCGTTCACCTTCAAGGGCACGGTGAGCTACATCGTCGGCGAGGGCAAAGTCGCCATCGTCGATCCCGGCCCGGACGACCCGGCGCACATCGCGGCGCTGCTCGATGCGGTGCGCGGCGAAACGGTGACGCACATCTTCGTCACCCACACCCATCGCGACCATTCGCCGGCGGTGCCGGCGGTGAAGGCCGCGACCGGCGCGCTGGTTTTGGCGGAGGGGCCGCACCGCCCGTCGCGCGTGCTCAACGTCGGCGAGGCGCCGCGGATGGAAGGATCGAACGACACCGACTTCAAGCCCGATCGCGCGCTCAAGGACGGCGAAACGGTCAGCGGCTCCGGCTGGACCATGGAAGCGGTGACGACGCCCGGTCACACCAAGAACCACATGGCGTTCGCGTTCAAGGAAAACAACGTGCTGTTCTCGGGCGATCACGTGATGGCGTGGTCGACGCCGGTGGTGGCGCCGCCAGACGGCTCGATGGGCGATTACATGGCGTCGCTCGACAAGCTGCGCGATCGCAGCGAGCAGATCTATTTTCCGGGCCACGGCGGCGCAGTCAGCAACGCACCTCAATTCGTCGCCGCCTACATCCTGCACCGCAAGGCGCGCGAGGCGGCCATCGTACGGCAGCTCGAGAAGGGTGAAAGCGATATTCCAACGCTGGTCGGCGCGATCTATGCCAGCCTCGATCCGCGGCTGACGCTCGCTGCCGGCATGTCGGTGCTGGCGCACTTGGAGGATTTGGTAGCGCGCGGCACCATCGCGACCGAAGGGCCGCCCTCGATATTCGGCCGCTACCGCTTCGCCGGCTGACCTTTCGCCGGCGCCGGCTTCGGCGGCGGCTTCTTCCGCGCCGCGCGTTCCTGCTGGTCGGTGCGGACGCCGATTTCTTCATCGACATCCTCCAGCAGGCTGCGGATGCGGGAGGCATTGGCGCCGAGGTCGTGCTTGCCGTAACGCGACGCCGAGCGAACGTCGATCACCGCGCCGTCGCGCGTGGTGCGGATGCGAACCGCGACGTCGTCGCGGAATCCCATGATCGCCGTGCGCGCCACCGCCTCGATCTGGCCGTCGCGGCGGCCGGCCTGCGGCGAGCGCTCGACCACGATGCGCCATTTGCGCTTGGTGATGACGGCCAGCGTGGCGTCGTAGGCCACTTGTGCGCGTCGCCGACACTTCCAGCGGCTCGATGTCGGGGTAGGCCGCGCGCTGCTGCTCGGCGGCGTAGAGGCCTGCGTACTCCACCGTGCCGCGCGGGCGCAGCCGCGCCACCACGTCAAAGCGCGGCGGGTTGAGCGGATCGGTGGCGATGTCGTTGATCATCGGCAGCCGGTAGGCGCGCACGCCGAGATAGGCCGGATACGCGAGCAGCAGCACGCCGATCGCTAGCGCCGTGAATGCATAGCCGCCGCCGCCGGTGCCCTGCCGCCAGATCACGACGAACGCGCCGAGCGCCAGGACGATGCCGAACACCGCGAACACCAGCGCGCCGCCGAAGGTCGCCAGCGCCGGCAGGATTTCGAGCAGTCCGGTGCGCACGATGATGATCGCCATCAGCGTCGCGACCAGCGAGAAGAATGCGCAGCGCCTCGCCCATACGGCGAGCCGCGAGGTCTGGGCGTCGGCAAGGCGGCGGCGGGCCATCAGCGGCAAATCCGCTTCAGGGCGGCCCACTCGGCGGCGTCGAGCAGCGGCGGGCCGCGGCGCGGCGGCGAAATGGAGTTGATCAGCTCGACGCGCGCCTTGGTGCCGGGATGATCGCGCAGGATCGTCATGCCGGGCTCGATCGAGCCGGCGATGCGTTCCAGGATGGTGCCCAGCGCACGGCCGTCGCCGCCGGCCTTGGACATCAGATCGACGCCGTAGCGGTCGGCGGCGGTTTCAACGTCGCGGGCATAGGACGATTCCACGATTTTCCTCGCTGCGATCACCACCACGCCGCCGCCGGTGAAATCGCCGAGCAGCATGCCGAACAGGAATGACAGGCCGGCGGCCTGCAGGATGGAGCGCGTGCCGTCGCGATGCGCGACGTGGCCGATCTCATGCGCGATCACGCCGGCCAGCTCGTCGGGTGTTTTCGCGGCGTCGACCAAGCCTTCGAAGACGTAGACATTGCCGCCCGGCAGCGCGATGGCGTTGGATTCCTTGCGCCGGACGACGGCGGCCTTGATCGGGATCGGCAGCGCGGCAGCCGTCTCCAGCTTGCCGATCAGCCGGTCCAGCGCGGCGCGGCCGGCTATTTCGCGCCCTTCCAGACCGCACTCGAACGGCCGGCTGGATTTCTCGGTGTCCAACATGGCGCGCACCTGGGCATCGACCGCCATTCCCATGCGGTGCTCGACCGACAATGGAATGAGCGGCGCCAGCCGTTCGACGATCGCCGGCAGCAGGACGACGGCGATGAAGACCAGCGAAACGGTCGCGGCGAACGTCCAGGCGATGATCTTGTTGCGCGCGCGCCGTTCGGTCACGCCGGACCGGTCGATGCCGTGGGCGTACTCGTCGATCTTGGCGGCGAGCGCCGCATCGCGCACGTCGAGCCGCGCCAGCACCGCGTCGCGCTTGCGGCCGAGCCGGAGCACGTCGGCGGGTGCCGACTGCGCGATCAGCTCCGGGTACGGCCATTCCGCCAGCAGCGTGCCGTCGGGCGCGCTGATCCGCAGCGCGTCGGGCGCAGCTTCCACCGCGACCTCGCGTCGCGCGCTGGTCTTGCCGTCAAAGTAAACGCCCGTGCCGGTCGCCATTGTGGGTCCGTATTTACCTCAAATTCCGCCCACATTGAGGGCGTCGGCGAGGCCTTCGCCGACCGCCGAGCCCGCCCGGCCGGTGGCCGTCACCTGGTCGAGCACGGCAAGCCCCTCGATTTCCAGCGACTCGGCGCCATGACGCCACAGCGCCAGGCGCACCGTCGCCTGGTAGATGGTCGAGAAGCCGAGCATGACCGCCACATAGAGCGCCACGCTGGCCAGCGTTCCGGCAACCTCGGTGCCGGTGCCGCCGGGGCTCACTCCGAAGATCGCCAGCCCGGTGATGGCGATCACGATTGTGGCCACTATCAACAGCAGCGCCAGCCCGAGAAAGCGCAGATAGGCCCCGTAGATCCGGCGTTTGAGCAGATGCGAGCGCACGGTCAGGGCGCCGAACCGGATGCCGTCGAGCCACCAGCGCAGCACCATCGCCTGGAAGACCGGGAACAGCAGGAGGGCAAGCAGGATGCTGGAGCCGATGCCGAAGGTGCCGAACGCGATCGCGGCCTGCGTGCTGCTTGCCATCATGAAGCGCGCCATCGCGCGCTGGTTGCCGCCCATCGCTTCGCCGATTGCCTCGAAATCGAGGCTGCCGAGCACGCCGAAAATGCCGACCAGCAGCGGCACCATGACCAGGAGCCACAGGAACACGCCGCGTCCGAACAGCCGCCAGCCCGACCCATCGAACCGTCCGCCGAGGTCTCCGTAGAAGGTGTTGCGCATCTTGTAGCGTTCGAGGCTCGCCTGCATGAACGGATAGGCGAGGCCGAGGGTGAGCACGATCAGCACCCACCAGAACGTCGCGCAGAACGCATAGCGTATCGCCGAGCCGGTCTGATGGAAGCGCACCCCGCGCAGCACCGTGCGGGTGAGGCGATAGCGCCGCGCGCGATAGATCGCGAACTGGCCAAGCACGAACAGCAGCGGAAAGCCCAGCATGCTGACGAATTCGCCGGCCGCCCCCATGCTCAGCGCCAGGACGAAGAATGTCAGGTTGATCGGAACCAGCAGCGCGATCGCGATCAGGAAGCCGATCAGCAGTTCCGCGGCGGTGCCGTTGTATTCGAGGCTCTCTCCGGCGATCTCGGTGTGCGACCACAGGAAGCGACGCACGTCGGTCGCGAGCCAGAACCGGTAGATGCCGAGCGTGACCGCAAGCAGCAGCGCGCCGCGCAGCAGCAGCCGCCAGAACGCCTTGGCGTCGCCGGTGAAGCGGACCGGCCGGGCCGGCCGCGCCGGCACGGAGGGTACGGACGCGGCGGCGGCCGCTTCCGCCAGCGCGATCCGGGCCGCGGGCGCGTCTTGGGATGTCATGGATGGCCTGATAGCACGGAGGAACGTGGCAGATTAGAGCAATAACATCCGATCCGTCATCCCGTCGCGGCCAAGTGTCCGCAGGCTGCGCCTGCTATGGGTGCACCTCAGGATGACGCCGTCGCCGTTGGCAATGTGTAGTCCTTGAAACGCTCGCGCAACTCGGTCTTGAGGATTTTGCCCGTCGCGGTGTGCGGGATTTCCGGGACGAACGTCACATCGTCCGGCATCCACCACTTGGCGATCTTGCCGTCCATAAAACCCAGGATGTCCTGCTTGGTGGCGGCTTGGTCTTTCTTGAGGACGATGATCAGCAGCGGCCGCTCGTCCCATTTGGGGTGTTTCACCCCGATCACCGCCGCCTCGGCGACCTTGGGATGCCCGACCGCGAGGTTCTCGAGGTCGATCGAGGAAATCCATTCGCCGCCCGACTTGATCACGTCCTTTGAGCGGTCGGTGATCTGCATGTAGCCGTGCGGATCCATGGTGGAGACGTCGCCGGTATCGAAGAAACCCTGGTCGTCGAGGATCGGGGTCGGGTCCCTGTAATAGGCGCGCGCCACCGCGGGGCCACGCACCTTTAGGCGGCCGAAGGTCTTGCCGTCCCACGGCAGGTCGCGCCCCTGGTCGTCGGCGATCTTCATCTCGACGCCGAACGGCGCATGGCCCTGCTTCATCTGGATGTCGAGCCTGGCGTCGCCGGTCAGTTCCGCATACTCCGGCTTCATGGTGCACAGCGAGCCGAGCGGGCTCATCTCGGTCATGCCCCAGGCGTGGATCACCTCGACGTCGTATTTTTCCTGGAAGGTCTGCGTCATGGCGCGCGGGCAGGCCGAGCCGCCGATCACCACGCGTTTGAGATACGGCAGCTTGGCGCCGGTGGCGTCGAGATGCGCGATCAGCATCAGCCAGACGGTCGGCACCGCCGCGGTGAACGTCACCTTGCAGGTGTCGAGCAATTCGTAGATCGAGGCGCCGTCGAGCTTGGCGCCGGGAAACACCAGCGTCGCTCCGGTCAGCGGCGTCGAAAAGGCCAGCGACCAGCAGTTGGCGTGGAACAGCGGCACCACCGGCATCACCACGTCGCGCGCCGAAATGCCCTTGGCGTCCGGCAACGACGCCATGAAGGCGTGCAGCACGTTGGAGCGGTGCGAGTAAAGCACGCCCTTCGGATTGCCCGTGGTGCCGGACGTGTAGCACATGCCCGCCGCGGTGTTCTCGTCGAAGCTCTTCCAGGCGAAGTCGGAGTCGACCTCGCCGATCCAGTCCTCATAGGCCACCGCATTCTTCAGGACGGTCTTGGGCATGTGAGCGGCATCGGTGAACACGATGTAGCGCTCGATGGTCGGCAGCTTGTCGGCGATCTTCTCCAACAGCGGCACGAACGTGAGGTCGACCATCATCACGCGGTCTTCGGCGTGATTGACGATCCAGACGATCTGCTCGGCGAACAGGCGCGGGTTGACCGTGTGATAGACTGCCCCGATGCCGAGGATGCCGTACCAGGCCTCCATGTGGCGCCAGGTGTTCCAGGCGAGCGTCGCGACGCGGTCGCCGAGCTTGATGCCGTCCTGCTCCAGCCGCTTGGCGACCTGGAGAGCCCGTTGACGGATCTGCCGGTAGTTCGTGGTGTGGATCGGCCCTTCGATCGAGCGCGAGATGACCTGCCGGTCGCCGTGCTGGATCGCGGCATGGTCGATGATGCGATGGCACAGCAGCGGCCAATCCTGCATCAAACCAAGCATGGCATTCCTCCAGGGCCGTTTGGACCATCTTGGATACGGCGAAATCGGCAGCCTGGATGCAAGGTTACCGGCAAAGTCCGGCTGTGCAAGGCGTGACACGCGCCCGCCTCAGCGCGCGGACAGCGCCGCAAGCTGGGGCCGGATGATCTCGACCATACGGTCGGCCGAGGTGCCGGGCGGGAAGAAGCCGAGATACCGGCCGTCGTGCCCCATCAGGTACATGTAGCCGGTGTGGTCGATGCCGCGGTCGGTGGGCTTCGACGGCTGTGTCTTGGCGTAATAGACCTTGTAGGCGCTGGTCAGCTTGCGGATTTGCCGGCGTTCGCCGGTCAGGCCGACCAGCCGCGGATGGAACAGTCTGACATAGTCCTTGAGCTGCTCTGGCCGTGTCCTTCTCCGGATCGACGGTGATGAACAGCGGCTGCACGGATTCCGCCGCCGGCCCGAGCTTGTCGATCGCGCCTGCGATCGACTGCAAGTCGGTCGGGCATACGTCCGAGCAGTACGTGAAGCCGAAATAGATCAGCATCAGCTTGCCGCGGAAGTCGGCGTCGCTGCGCGTCGTGCCGTCGTGGTCGATCAGTGCGAACGGCCCGCCGACCGGCTCGCGGTTCCACATCAGCACGTCCATCAGCTCGGCCGCGGAGCGCTCGCGGCCGCTCCTGCGGCCACGAACAGCCAGCCGCCGGCGGCGGCCAGCAATCCCGCCGGCGAAACGCCAGTGCAATGAGCAGGCGCGCGGCTCTGCGCCGCGCTGCGCTAAGCGCTGAAGGTGAGGCGGCTGCCGGTCGAGGTGGTGATGACGCTTGTCCGGCATCTGCGCGCGCGCCTCCAGCGATGAAGTTGAGCGCCGCTGCAATGCATCGGGATCACCACGTCCGGATCGAGCTTCTTGACCTCGGCGACGACCTGCTTGAGGTAGTCGGGCGGCGCCGGGCCCAGATGGAATCCGCCGACGATGGCGTGCACCTTCTGGATGCCCGATACCTCCTGCGCCTGCCGCACCGAGTTGACGATCCCGACATGGCCGCAGGAGCTGATGACGACCAGGCCCTTGCCTCGAGGTTGAAGCAGGTGGCGTGCTCGTGGATGTGCTCGTCGGGAACGATCTTGCCCGCCAGTTCCGCCGGGGTGTAGTGGCTGGCATTGCAGCCGAGCCCGTCCTTCATCTCGAATTTGACGAAGCTGTTCGGCAGAATTCGTTCGACGCCGGAGCGCTTGATCTTGCCGGTGGTGAAAGCGTGGTCGGCGATCAGCGTCGGCGTTTCGCAGAGCACGACTGTGACCTTCTTGGCGGCGAGTTCGCGGCGGTCGAGAATGCCGAAGTCGGTGAACTGGCCCGCTGTCGGCGTTCGTGACAGCCGCTGGCAGAAATTATCCTCGCCGCCGGCGTAGAGCTTGAGCTCCGCCGGCAGCACGCTGCGATACTTGTCGAGGAAGCCCTGCAGGCCGCCGAAGTGGTCGTAGTGGCCATGGCTGATGATCATCGCCTGGATCTTGGCCGGGTCGACGCGCATCAGCCCGATGTTGTTGACCAATGCCTCGGCGGTGTAGCCGAAGTCGAGCAGGATGGTGCGCTGCTCTGCCTCGCGTTGTGATCTCGAGGAACAGCGACAGGCCCCACTGGTTGTGGAACACGTTCTTGAAGTCGGGGCTGCGTCCCGGTCCCGGTCCGTCATGGACGCACGCCCTTCACGGTGCTGCCGCGCAGGAACTGGTCGTGCGCCTGGTCGATCAGGACGCGCATGGTCAGCTTGTCGATGGTCGGCGACCTGGATCGGTTGCGCGCCCGCGATCTCGACGCAGCCAAAGCCGCCGGCTGCCGAGGCTGCGGCATACGCCGCCGAAGCCTTCAGGAATTCACGCCGTTTCAAATTCGCCATGGTCCTCTCCGCGGGAAGAATGAATGCGCACAAAGCATATCCCCAGTCGGAACCATGTCCATTCCAAAGGGCCGCGATCCGGCAGAACGATCGGCCAAATCTGCCGGGCTTGAAGAGTGGTTTTTGCGCCGGCGCGAAGCTTGACTGAAAGCGGCGGTTAGGGGTCCGATAACGCTGATTTCATCGGGTAATCACCGCTTAAGACTGCCGCCCCTAGGGTGGGTTCGTATTCCGCGCACGGAGTCCGTCCCGCCATGTCCAACGTCGATACGACGGCCCAAACCTCGGCCTTTGGCGCCCGCGGGCTGGTCGCGCCCGGACTTGCGGCCGGTCTCTACGCGGCAACGCTGTTCGTGTCGGCGGTGCTGCTGTTTGCGGTTCAGCCGATGTTTACCAAGATGGTGCTGCCCAAGCTCGGGGGCTCGCCGGCCGTCTGGTCGACGGCGATGGTTGCGTTCCAGGCCTTCCTGTTCGCGGGCTATCTCTACGCGCACGTCATTTCGCGCACGCTGACGCCGGTGCGGGCTGCGATCGTGCATCTCGCGGTGCTGGCCGCGGTCGCCGCGACGTTGCCGCTCGGCATCGCGCAGGGCTTCGACGTTCCTCCCTCGAGCGGAATCACGTTCTGGCTGATCGGTCTGTTCGCCGCGTCGATCGGCGCGCCGTTCGTGGCGCTGTCCGCCTCCGCGCCGCTGTTGCAGAACTGGTTCATCGCCACCGGCCATCCGATGGCGAAGAATCCTTATGTCCTCTACGCGGCATCGAACCTCGGTTCGTTTGCCGGGCTGCTTGCTTATCCGTTCCTGATCGAGCCGTTCTTCACGCTCCAGACTCAAACCGCCATCTGGTCGTTCGCCTTCGCGGTGCTGGCGATCGGCGTTTGCGTCTCCGCGATGATGGCGGCCGGCGGGTCGATTGCCGTGCCATCCGCGTCGTCCGCGTCGGCGCCTTCGGCGCTGCAGCGGTTGACATGGATGGCGCTGACCGCCATTCCGTCGGGCCTCTGCATCGCGGTGACCGCCTACATCACCACCGATCTGGCGGCGGCGCCGTTCCTGTGGGTGTTGCCGCTTGCGCTCTATCTCCTGACATTCGTTGCGGTGTTCCGCGACCGGCCCTGGGTGCCGCACGCCTGGGTGCTGCGCCTGGTGCCTTACGTGCTGACGCCGATCGCGATCAGCATCCTGGGTGGCGACAAGGTGTATTGGCTGGCGATCGTTCTGCTCAATCTGACGGCCTTCACGCTGATGGCGCTCGCGTGCCACGGCGAAGCCTATCGGCTGCGTCCCGAGCCAGCGCGCCTCACCGAGTTCTATCTGTGGACCTCGTTCGGCGGCGTGCTCGGCGGCATCTTCGCCGGCTTGATCGCGCCCAACGTGTTCAACAACACCTACGAATATCCGATCCTGATCGCCGCCGGACTGCTGCTGCTGCCGGGTATATTCGGCGAGAAGCTCCGCCCGCTCCTGAAGCAGGCCGCGGTTCCGCTCATCCTGGCTGCGCTCGTGATCGCACTGCGCTTCGCGCTTGACGTGAGGCTTTCGGTCGCCGCGGAATTGCCCGTGCAGGTGGCGTTGGTGGTGCTGGCCGGCTTCATGTTGTTCCAGGCCGGCAAGCCGGCCCGGTTCTGGGGGCTGGTGGTGCTGGCATTCGCGGTGACCGGATCGTGGCAGGCGGGCGTGACCGCCATTGAGACCGCGCGCAGCTTCTTCGGCGTGCACCAGGTCGTCGAAACGGCCGACCGCACGCACCGTCTGCTATTCCACGGCACGACCATCCACGGCGCCGAGCACGTCCGCGATGCATCGGGCAAGCCGGTAACCGGGCGCCCGGCATCGCTGAGCTACTACTACGTCGGCGGCCCGATTTCGGATGCCGTCGATGCGGCCCGCCTCGGCCGCGGCGGCTTCGATCGTGTCGCAGTGGTCGGTCTCGGTACCGGCAGCATCTCCTGCCACAAGCGCGACGGCGAGCGCTGGACGTTCTTCGAGATCGACCCGGAGGTGATCCGCATCGCGCGCGACCCGAACTTCTTCCGCTACCTCAGCAGTTGCGGCCAGCGCGACGGCATCGTCCTCGGCGATGCGCGGCTGACGCTGATGGCTTCGCCCGATCGCTACGATCTGATCATGATCGACGCCTTCTCGTCGGACGCAATTCCCACCCACCTGCTCACCCGGGAGGCGTTTGCCGGCTATCGCGCTCGCTTGTCGCCGAACGGCGTTCTCGCGATGCACGTCTCGAACCGGCACATGGAGCTGGCCAGCGTCGTCGCGGCGGTCGGTGCGGAGGAGGGCCTTGTGGCGTACTCGCGGCAGGACGATCAGGCCAACGACTTCCTCAAGGACTACCGTGCCAATGCCGAGGTGGTGGTGCTGGCGCAGTCGGTTGCCGCGCTCGGCGACTTGCCTCAGCGGTACGGCTGGAAGCCGATTTCGCCGCGTCGCGATGTGCCAGCGTGGACGGATGACTATTCCGACGTGCTGGGTGCGATCCTGCGGAAAAAGTTTGCGCGCTAGACTAGCCGGAAAATCGCCCCATCCGGAACCGCGAGATGTCGTGCTTTGTCGCGCCTTCGGTCGCGAGGTCGCTGAGGATTTCGCCGATCACCGGCGCGAACTTGAAGCCGTGGCCGGAGCAGGGCGAGGCGACGATCACGTTGGCCACGCCGGGCAGGGTGTCGATGATGAAGTCGTGGTCCGGCGTGACGGTATAGAGGCAGGTCTTGGCGGCGATCATTGGCCCGTTCGCGGCCGGGATGTGGTCGGTGATCGCGGCGCGCATCAACGCTTCGTCCGCGGCGGAGATCGTGCGGTCGACGGCGTCGGGATCGATCGCCTGGTCGGAAGCGTGATGCTTGGCGATCTTCACGCCGGCGCCGCCATGCGGCGGAAATCCGTAGTGCACGCCGTGCCGGCTTTCGAGCAGGAACACCGGGAAGCGGTCGGCCGCGAACGGCGCCGCGTCTTGCGGCTGGAACCAGGCCTGGACCTGGCGCGTGACCCGCAGTTTCACCGGCAGTTCGGGAAGCAGCTTCGACACCCACGCTCCGGCGGCGACGATTAGGGCGCCGGCTTCGATCGCGCCGCGGTCGGTATCGATCCGTACGCTGCCCGCCGCCGGCTTGATAGCGCGTACCGTTTCCCCCGTCCGCACCTCGCGCGCCTGCCGCCTTCGCCAGCGTGACCATCGCCTCGATCGACGGCTCGACGTCGAGGAAGCCGCCGTCGGGTTGCACGACGCCCGCGTAGTGGTCCGGAATGCGGAACGCCGGAAACCGCCGCATCACCTCCTTCGCGTCCAGCATCTCGTGCGGCAGATTGTGCTCGCGCGACGCCCGCAGCGTCCCCGCGACCACCTCGCTATCCGGTGGACCGATCTCGGCGATCCCGGTGATGTGCACCAGCGGACGCCCGCATTGCGCTTCGAGCTCTCGCCAGAGCTGATAGGTCCGCCGCAGCAGCGGCACGTAGGATGGATGCTCGAAATAGCCGAGCCGGATGATGCGCGTCTCGCCGTGCGAGGAGCCCTTGTCATGGCCCGGCGTGAAGCGCTCGATGCCGACCGCGCGCACGCCGCGCCGCGCCAGACTGAGCAGCGCCGCGCTGCCCATCGCGCCAAGCCCGATCACCGCCACGTCGAATGCCGCCATCAGAGCCAACCCAATTGAGCGAGGCAACGCATCTGTCTAGAGTGGCGGCGTCCGGTCTGCCAAGGATTTTGCCAAGGAATCTGCCGAGGAAATCTGCCAAGGAATTGCTATGCAAGGACGTGGTGCGCGACGGATGACGCGCCGCCTCGCGATTGCGGCCGGTCTGTACCTCGCGCTTGGCGTTTTGGCGCTGGCACAGCCGTCGTTCGCGGAGCTGGCCCGCGGCACCGGCATGCCGCAGGTGCCGGGCCTTACCATCGTTTATCTCGCGCCGCTCGGCGACCCGAAGCTCGCGCCCTGGAAGAACATCATCGTTCACCAGACCGAAGGACCGCCCGGCTCGGCCCACGCCATGGCCAAGCGCCAGGCCGCCAATCCGAAGGTGCGCGGCGTGACGCTCTGGGTCGAGACCGACGGCACGGTGTACTGGTCGGTGCCGGAGACCGCGATCCCGCTGCACGGCGACGGCGCCAACCGCAACGACAACAAGTACATCCCTAATCTGACCACCTACCGCAACGTCATTCACACCAACTCGATCGGGGTCGAGTTCGTCGGCAATTTCCCCGACGTGCGAAAGCCCGCGTCCGAGCAGCAGGTGGCGGCCTGGCTGGTGCTGGTGACGTTTTTGCAGGAGCGCTACGGCATCCCGGTCGAGCGCGTCTATGCCCACAACTGGATCGACTACAAGGACCACCGTTATTGCGAGGGCTGCGACCTCGCGCAACGCGCCCGCGCGCTCGGCTACGTTCCAGGCCAATCGAAAGCCGCCGCCGGCGTTAAGGAACGCCTCACGCCCACTGGGCGTTAGTGTTCGCGGCGCGCCCGGCGATTCCCACAAAAGCCGCAAACCTCGCCCCATGAGTGTCCAATGCGACCGCTGTTCGCCATCGCTGTGATTCTTCTGGTTGTGAGCCAGTGGTCTCCCGATCGCGCTGGCGCGGAGGATGCTCGACTGCCGAAGCAGCGTCCGGCGGGCGTCTTCGAGCGATCTGGCAAAGTCCCGGCTCCCAATGGCGCTCCATCCGCCACGAAGCCGCTCGCGCCAGCGTCGGAGCTGCACAACGTGCCGTTTGGCGATCCCACACCCAGCCCGTCGGCGTGCGATCTCCGCCTCAAGGAGCTAGCCGATTTCACTCCGCTCCCCGGTCTGGTCGGTCCCGGCGAATGCGGCGCCGCCGACGTGGTGCGCCTCGAAGCCGTCACGCTGCGCGACCGCATCCGCGTGCCGCTCAACCCGCCCGCAGTGCTGCGCTGCCCGATGGCCGAAGCGCTGGCGCATTTCATGCGCAACGACGTGGCGCCCGCCGCGGCCGAGCTCGGCTCGCCGCTCGCCTCCCTCGTCAATTACAATTCCTACGATTGCCGTGGCCGCAACCGGGTCGCCGGCGCGAAAATCTCGGAGCACGGCAAGGGCAACGCCATCGACATCCGCGCCATCAAGCTGTCCAGCGGCGCGGTTGTCGATCTCACCAGCCCGATCGTGGCGAAGGACTTTCGCGAGCGCGTTCGCGCCGCCGCCTGCGGCCGTTTCAGCACCGTGCTGGGGCCGGGGTCGGACAGCTATCACGAGAGCCACATTCATCTCGACCTCGCCGAGCGCAGAGGCGGCTACAAGATGTGCCAGTGGGATGTGCGCGAGCCGCCGGTCGCCGCGACGGTTCCGTTGCCGCTGCCGCGGCCCAGCGCGCTGGCCGACAAGCCGGCCGAGAAGTAGCGCCAGAGCAAACCTCGCAAAAGAAAACGGCGCCGGATTGCTCCGGCGCCGTTCTCTTGAAATCTCTAGATCAGTTGGTCAGGCCGGATCCGCCGCCTCGCGCCATGCGCGGATTGAACGGCGAGTCGCCCTGGCCGGGCGCCAGCACCACCACTGTCGCGCCGACCTTGGTCCGGTTGTAGAGGTCGATCACGTCCTCGTTGGTCATGCGGATGCAGCCGGAGGAAATCGCCGAACCGATGAATTCCGGCTGATTGGTGCCGTGAATGCGGTACAGCGTGTCCTTTTTGCCGGTGAAGAGATAGAGGCCGCGCGCGCCCAGCGGATTGTGCGGACCCGGAGCGACATGGTCCGGAATGTTGCCGAGGCGCTTTTTGATGTCGGCGGTCGGCACCCAAGCCGGCCATTCTTCCTTGCGCTGCACCTTCGCGATGCCGGAGAAAGCCAGAGCTTCTTCGCCGACGGTCACGCCGTAGCGGATCGCCTTGCCCTTATCGAGCACGTAGTAGAGGTAGCGCGCATCGGAATCGACGACGATCGTGCCCGGCGCTTCCTTGCGATGATAGTCGACGATGTGGCGCAGGTACGGCTCAGGAATTTGAGCCTGCTGGTAAGGCGGATTGGCCAGCAGCTTGCGGTCGCGCGGCGTCAGGTTGGCGTCCGACGACGGCTCCGCGGTCTGCGAAACCATGCAGCCTGACAACGCAACACCGAGGCCCAGAAGGAGGACCGTCATCGCGTTCCTTCTGGCCGCCCTATGAAGAATTCCCATGCCGCACCCTAGAGTCCCGTTCGAGATCCAGTACGTAACCGGAAAACCCTGAGCTTATCCAGTCACTACACCGTCGCAGCGCATCCTGCTGTGAAACTGTTGCAGGAATGCCTCAGACGCGTGACTGGCGCGGGTTCGCCTTAGTCTCCCAACAGCTTGCCGCGAAGGCGTTAAGCAAGAGTTTACCATACCAGACATTTAATGCGGTCTCGCAATTGCTTGCCCAATCCCAGTTCTGGCACGGTTTGCAAGGAAATATGGCCCCCGGGGCAGGCCAATTGCCCCGATGAGACACGATTTGCCGCGCATTTCTGCCGCGATCCGCCGTCAGACAGAGCCCCGAGCACGCCAAGACCAATGAAGCCAGTGGAGGAACACATGCCTAAGACTGTGGGCGCACGGCCCAGCCCAGAAGAGCGCCAGAGCACTGCCGAAGGGCGCCGCGAGACAGGCAATGAGACCAGCAACCTGACGGTCCGTTACGGCAAGATCGGGATTCCCGCCGTCGCCGCGGCGCTGCGCTACTGCGACGCCGGCAAGAACCCGGCCTACGCGCCGGTCGTGCCGCTCGCCAATCACCGGCTGATGGAGAGGGCGGCCTGACACGCCGTCGCTGCGGAGCCGCGAGCGGCTTCCTGAGATGACACCAAGTGACAGTTTCGGCGGCCGCGCTCACGCGCGGCCGTCTTCGTTTTGCCAGGCAAAAGTTTCTTGCGGGATCGCCGGTATCGGGCCAAGACTGCGCCCGGTCCACGGTGCGCCCGCCCCATGTTGAATGCCTACGTCCCGAACGGCTCATCGCTCGCGCGTCATACGGTTCCGCCCGACGGCGAGGTGCCGCACAACGCGATCTGGTTCGATCTCGTCAACCCGGCGCCGGGCGAAGACAAGCTGATCGAGCGCCGGCTCGGCATCGCCGTTCCGACCCGCGAAGAGATGCAGGAGATCGAGGTCTCCAGCCGGCTCTACGTCGAGCATCACGCGAGGTTCATGACCGCGACGCTGATGTGCAATTCCGACACGGCCGAGCCGAAGACCACGCCGGTCACGTTCATCCTTGCCGGCCACAAGCTCGTCACCGTGCGCTATGACGAGCCGCGCCCGTTCATGATGGTCGACCACCGGCTGGCGCGAAGCTGCCCCGCGGCGGCCACCGGCGAAACGATCTTGATGGACCTGCTCGATGCGGTGATCGACCGGGAAGCCGATCTGCTCGAGCGTATCGGGCTCGAGGTCGACGGGGTATCGCGCGACATCTTCGATCAGCACGGCAAGGGGCCGGCGCGGTCAAATTCCTACCAGACCATGCTCAAGGCGATCGGCAGCAAGGGAGACCTGACGTCGAAGGTGCGGGAAAGCCTCGTCTCGCTCGGACGCCTGCTGCTGTTCCTGGCCAACGAGGCCGAAGGGATGCGCTGGCCCAAGGATGTGCGCCAGCAACTCATTACCATGCAGCGCGATGCGCAGTCGCTGTCCGACCACGCCACCTACCTGAGCAACAAGATCACCTTCCTGCTCGATGCGCTGCTCGGTGTGGTGACGCTCGAGCAGAACAACGTCATCAAGATATTCTCGATCGCCGCGGTGGTGCTGCTTCCGCCCACGCTGGTGGCCACGATCTACGGCATGAACTTCAAGAACATGCCGGAGCTCGAGTGGCAGTACGGCTATCCGCTCGCGCTTGGCATGATGCTGATCGCGGCGGTCGTGCCGTACTACGTTTTCAAGTGGAAGAAGTGGCTCTGAGCGCGCGGCCTCGAAAAGCCCAAGTTCCAGTGCGACTTTAGTGTTGCCCTACATTGCCGATTTGTAATGCGGTCGCTGATCGCACCGCTGCCATAGTGCGCGCGGGGCGCGCCCATGGCGAGACGGAACATATGTCCAAGGATGAAGACAAGATCGAGCACCGGCGCGTTGAAGACAAGCCGGACCCTGGCTCCCGCGGTTTCATGATGTTCGCCGGTGCACTGATGATCGCGGCAATTACCTTCGGCGTGCTCAACACCTTCAACATCATCCACATGTGAGCTGCGGGCGCGCGGCCGCTGACGCGTGTTGCGTTGCGCCTCCGGCCGCACGCCTTTTCTCAGACGTGCTGGCCGCCGTTGATGTGGATCTCGGCGCCGTTCACGTATGAGCCGGTGTCGGTGCAAAGCACATAGATGATCTTCGCCACCTCGTCGGTGGTGCCGAGCCGGTGCAGCGGAATTTGCGGGATGATCGTCTCGGTGCCGGGCGACAGCATCGCGGTGTCGATCTCGCCGGGCGCGATGGCGTTGACGCGGATGCCGAGAGGCCCGAAGTCCGCCGCCATCTCGCGGGTGAGCGCCGCGAGCGCCGCCTTGGAGGTCGAATAGGCCGTGCCCGCGAACGGGTGCACCCGCGATCCCGCGATCGAGGTCACGTTCACCACCGAGCCCTTCGCCCTCTTGAGCTCATCCACCAGGCCGCGCGCCAGCATGATCGGCGCGAAGAAGTTGACCTGGAACACCTGCTGCCAGACCGCGTGCGCCGTCTCCAGCGAGCTCATGCGCTTGCCGCCGTCGGCCTTGGGTGAGATCGCCGCGTTGTTGACCAGCGCATGAAGCTCGCCGTCGCTGAGGCGTTGCTTGATCTCGTCGATCGCATGTCCGGTGTTGGACGGATCGGACAGATCGACCTGAATGTGGTCCTCCGGTCCCATCTCCCACGGGCAGTTCTCCGGGAAGGGATGGCGCGAGCAGGTGATGACGCGCCAGCCCGCGGCGGAAAACCGCTTCACGGTGGCATGACCGATGCCGCGGCTTGCCCCGGTGAGGAGCAGCGTGCGGCGTGGAAGGTTGGCTGCGGTCGGCGGTGTCGCCATGGCTCGGATTCTACCCTACGGATAGAGCCGCGTCTTGTGCCACGGCGCGCCGCGCCCGGCGCGGCTGAACTCGACGCGCTCGTGCAGCCGGAACGGCCGATCTTCCCAGAACTCGATTGTCATTGGAATAATTCGATAGCCGGTCCAGTGCGGCGGCCGCGGCACGCTGCCGACCGCGAACTTGGCGGTGTAGAGCGCCACCGCCTTCTCGAACGCGAGCCGGCTTTCCAGCGGCGTCGATTGCTTGCTGGCCCAGGCGCCGATCTGGGAGAGCCGCGAGCGGCTGGCGAAATAGGCGTTAGCCT
Source organism: uncultured Alphaproteobacteria bacterium (assembly GCA_963711955.1). GTDB lineage: Bacteria > Pseudomonadota > Alphaproteobacteria > Rhizobiales > Xanthobacteraceae > Z2-YC6860. Next base: position 236,482 of record CAVQGC010000024.1, read on the forward strand.
CGGCGTCCGGCACCCGCTCGACCGGCCCGCGCAGCCGCACCTGCCGGTTCTTCGACTTCCAGTGAAACACCAGCGCCGCCTTCGGGTTGGCGTCGAGCTCGCGGCCCTTCGGGCTTTCGGTGTTGGTGTAGAACACCGCGCCGTGCGCGTCGAAGCCCTTGAGCAGCACCATCCGCACGTTGGGCAGGCCGTCGGCATCCACGGTGGCGAGCGCCATGGCGTTGGCGTCGCTGGGCTCCCGGGCGGCGGCGTCCTCCATCCATGCGGCGAAAAGCCTGAAAGGCTCGTCGGCCGCGGTGAAATCACCAGTCGTTAACCAGGTTGGGTGTTCTATCGGGGGCGTATCGGGCATTGTATCCGGGGTATTCAGATGGCCGGCCCGGCCAGTCTCGCGTCACGGCCGCCCACTTATAGTGGAACGTCTCCAGCAATCCTACGGCGCAACGTTCGCCGGCTGCCTGCTTTGGCGGCCGCGCTTTCGCTTGGCGCTGCTGAGCGGCGGCTGCGCGGTGTCCGGCATGTTCGGCTTCGGCAAGGACGAAGCGATGGCGAAGGCCGAAACCACCGGCTCGATCCCGACCGGCAAGCTGTCGACCGGGCTGCCGCCGGAAGAGGACCTGATCCACGCGCGGTCCGCCATCACCGAAGTGCTCAGCATGGGCCGCAAGGATTTCAGCACGTCCTGGGAGAACACCAGGAGCGGCGCGCGCGGCACGGTGACGCCGATCGCCGCCCCGTACGACCTCGACGGCGCCCGCTGCCACGACTTCCTGGCGAGCTACATCAACGGCCGCGCCGAGACCTGGATGCGGGGCGAGGCCTGCCAGCAGCCGCAGGGCAAGTGGGAGGTCAAAGTCCTCCGGCCCTGGAAACGGACCTAGGCTATTTCTTGAGCCGTTTTCTGGGCCGTTTCTTGCACCTTCACGGCGGCCGCGTTGCGATTGGTGGCGACTCCCACCACATTATGGCTGACTGAGGAAACGGCTTGGCATTCGCCGGGCCTGCACGGATTTCATCGGAGTGGTTTCGATGCGCGACCCCTACGGCGTCCTGGGGGTGCCCAAGAACGCGAGCGAGGCAGCGATCAAAAGCGCCTACCGCAAGCTCGCCAAGAAGTTGCACCCTGACGCCAACAAGGCGGACAAGAACGCGGCGTCGAAGTTCGCCGAGCTCAACGCCGCCTACGAGATCGTCGGCGACGAGGACAAGCGCAAGGCGTTCGACCGCGGCGAGATCGATGCCGAGGGCAAGCCGCGCTTCCGCGGCTTCGAGGGCGCGGGGCAGGGCGGTCCGGGCGCCGGCGGCTTCGGCCGCGACGGCAATTTCGAAACCTTCACCTGGGGTCCGGACGGTGGCGTCCATCGCTCCGGCGGCCGCGGACCCGGAGGCTTCGGCGGCGGCGGCATCGACGAAATCCTCAAAGGCATGTTCGGCGGCCGGCGCGGCGCGCAATTCGAGCCGGAGGATTTCGCCGAGCCGGCCGGCGCCGGGCCGCGACGTCACCGGCAGCGTGACCATCACGCTGCCCGAAGCGGCGACAGGCACGTCGCGCCGCGTGCTATTGCCGACCGGCAAGGAAATCGACGTCAAGATTCCGGCGGGACTCGCCGACGGGCAGACCATCCGCTTGAAAGGCCAGGGCATGCCCGGCCCGCGCGGCCCGATGGGCGACGCGCTGATCACCGTGTCGATCGCGCCGCATTCGGTGTTCCAGCGCGACGGCGCCGATCTGCGGCTCGACCTGCCGGTCACGCTCTACGAGGCGGTGCTCGGCGCCAAGGTGCGGGTGCCGACGCTCGATGGCGCGATCGAGCTTGCAATCCCCGCCGGCACGTCGAGCGGGCGAACGCTTCGCATCAAGGGTAAGGGCATGCCGGGCAAGGATGGCGCCGGCGATCTCTACGTCACCGCGCGCATCGTGCTTCCCGAGGGCGGCGATGCCGACCTCGAAGAGCTGATGAAGCGCTGGCGCGACCAGAAGCCTTACGATCCGCGCCGCGATATCAGCTGATTTTCGGTGCTGCGTCCGGGCGCAGGCGCCGGCGGCGTGCGGGGGTCGAGCTGCTCGTAGAGCGCGCTGGCGATGCCCTTCAGCCGCGGCTTGTCGTCAGGTCCGCTCACCACCCAGCCGTAGCCGCCTTCGCTCCAGCGCAGCGCGCCGAACTTGTCGTCGATCTTGTAGCGGAACGAGGTGCGCGCCTCGTTGGTCTTGGATACGTAGATCGTGACGCGCTCGCCGCTGCCGCTTTCGTACATGAACAGCGCGGCAGGGCCGACCACGCCCGGCAGCAGGCGGCCGCCCAGCAGCTTGAGATCGAACGCGGCGAGATCGGGCGCACGCAGCGTGGTGCCGACGCGCCGCGACAGCCACGGCAGCAGGTGGTTCTCCTCCGCCTTGACCTCGATCGGGTGCCGCACTTCGCCGATGTAGAGCCGGTGTGCGCCCATCGCCTCGTTGGCGAACGTCTCCATCTCGCTCGGCGCCGCGGCGGACGCGCCGCGCGCCAGCCAGCCGGCCGCGCCGCCGATCACGAAGGCGGCGATCGTCGCCGCCGCCGCGATCGCGATCCACGACCGCCGGCTGCGCATGATGCGCTCGAGCGCCAGCCGCGCGGGCACCGGCTCGTTGACGATGTTGCCGTAGCGCGCGCGGACGGCGTCCGCATGCGCGCGCCAGATGCCGATCAGCGACGGCGTCGTCGGGATGCTTCGCGAGCCAGGCTTCGACCGCTTCTCGCCGCTCGGCAGGAAGCTCGCCGTCCACATAGGCGTGGAGCTCGTCTTCCGTCACGGGTGAGTTGTTGTCGATCATCGTTGCACCTCGTTCATCACTTCACGCGGCGGAGCGCCGGGCGCTCGCCGTCGAGATAAGCCTTGATCTGGATGCGCGCTCGCGCGAGCCGCGACATCACCGTGCCGATCGGCACGCCCTGCACCTCCGCGATCTCGCGGTAGGTGAGGCCCTCCAGAACCACCAGCAGCAGCGCGGTGCGCTGTTCTTCGACCAGCAGGGCGAGCGCGCGCTCGATGTCGCGTCCGCCCGCTTCGGGGCCCGCGGCGTCGGCGGCGTCATCGTCCTGGAGCTGCGTGACGATCGGCCGGCGCGCCATCGAGCGCAGGCGATTGCGATTCAGGTTGGTGAGGATCGTATAGAGCCAGCTTCTCACCGCGCCGCCATGAAACAGATGCTCGGAGCGCAGCGCGCGCACCAGCGTGTCCTGCACCAGATCGTCCGCCGTCTCGGCGTCGCGGGTGAGCGCGCGCGCATACCGCCGCAGCGCCGGAATCGCAGCCTCGATACTTTGCTGAAATGAGTTCACGCCGGGCTCCCGATCTGATCCATCGGTGTGCGCAGTCACGGTGCGCTCCCGATGGTACCGAATCCAATCGGCGTCACGACAATACCTCGATTGCAAGTGCTTCAGCACCAGAAACACCGGCATTTGCCGCGTATTCCATGCGCGGCCGGCGTCACGGACACGCGCATTCCGGCATGCAATCCGGGCCGTTGCGCGCGTTGTGCGCGCCGGACTTGGCTGCCTTGTAGCCCCGAAATGCCTATGTCATACGGGGCTTCCGGCCCACGGTCGCCGGGTCAGGAGCGCCATGGCGGAAGCATCGGGTCTGATGCGCGGCAAGCGCGGTCTCGTGTTTGGCGTCGCCAACAGCCGCTCGCTCGCCTGGGGCATCGCCAAGGCCTGCCGCGCCCAGGGCGCCGACGTCGGTCTAACCTATCAGGGCGATGCGTTGCGCAAGCGCGTCGAGCCGCTCGCCGCCGAGATCGGCGCGCTGGTGCTCGGCCAATGCGACGTCACCGAGCCCGCGACGATCGACGCCGCTTTCGCGGCGGCGCAGAAGGCGTGGGGCTCGATCGATTTCATGGTCCATGCCATCGCGTTTTCCGACCGCGGTCAGCTCGACGGCCGCTACGTCGACACCACGCAGGACAACTTCGTCAGCACCATGCTGGTGTCCTGCTATTCGTTCACCGCGCTGGCGCAGCGCGCCGAAAAGCTGATGCCGGACGGCGGCTCGCTGCTCACCCTCACATATTACGGCGCCGAGAAATGGGTGCCGCACTACAACGCGATGGGTGTCGCCAAGGCGGCGCTCGAAGCCTCGGTGCGCTACATGGCGGCCGACCTGGGCACCAAGAAAATCCGCGTCAACGCGCTGTCATCCGGGCCGATGAAGACCCTGTCGGCGGCCGGCGTCGCGGACTTCCGCTACATGATGCGGTGGAGCGAGCACAACGCGCCGCTGCGGCGCAATGTAACCCTCGAGGAGGTGAGCGACGCGGCGCTTTATCTGCTGTCCGACATGTCGCGCAGCGTGACCGGCGAAGTGCATCATGTCGATTCCGGCTACAACATCATCGGCATGAAGCATCCCGACGCGCCCGATATCGACGTCAGCAAGGGCGAGGGGTAGGGCTTAACTCGAGATCATGCCCCGGCCCATCATCTACTTTGCCCGTCACGGTCAGACCGATTGGAATGCGGAGCGCCGGCTGCAGGGGCAGCGCGACATCCCGCTCAACAGCCTTGGCCGCGTTCAGGCGGCGCAAAGCGGCGAGATCCTGCGCGATCTGTTCGCACGCGACAACCTGCGCGCGGCGGACCTTGACTACGTGTCGAGCCCGCTGGGGCGCGCTCGCGAGACCATGGAGCTGATGCGGACGGGCCTTGGCCTGCCGCCTAGCGATTACCGCATCGATCCGCGGCTGATGGAAATGTCGTTCGGCCGCTGGGAGGGCTACACCTACGAGGAATTGCAGCTGCGCGAGGCCGCGGGACTGGCGGCACGCGAGAGGGACAAATGGGGCTTCGTGCTGCCCGAGGGCGAAAGCTACGAGCAGCTCGTCGTCAGGGTTCGCGACTGGTACGAGAGCATCGGGCGCGACACGGTGGTGGCCGCCCACGGCGGCGTCTGCCGCGCACTGATCGCGCATCTCGGCATCGAGCCGAAGGAAACCGCGTCGCTCGGCGACATCGGGCAGGGCTGCCTCTACGTGTTCGCCGCCGGCGGCATGACGCAGCACACGTAAGAGCGCCCCACAAACGAGAACGTCCCAAAACGCAGAGCGGCCGGATTTTCATCCAGCCGCTCGGGCGAGATCCCGCGTGGGTGTCTCGCAAAGAACTGCAAGTAAACAACTGGCTGCGAACGCAGCCGGCGTTGTTACTTCTTCGCAGCCTTCTTCTTCTTCTTCTTCGCCATGACATCCATCCTTGAGGTTGGTGTTTCCATTTTCGGTAGGGTTCGGAGCTTCGGACTTTCGCCTGGGCCCATCGCCTGCCGTGTCACAACATGGCATGGCGGGCGAATTGTCGCAAGCGGAAAAATGGAAAAAACTGTGATATATCAGAAGCTTAACAGACGTTCAGCTTCTCATTAACAAAAATTCACGCGGCTGAATGGGCGTTCACTTCGTGTGCAATGCAGCGTCGGCTTCTTTGACCGGCGACCGCACGCGGGCTACCACACCACGCGAGCAGAACTTCCATGTCATTCAATACCTTCGGCCATATGTTCCGGGTCACGACCTTCGGCGAAAGTCACGGGGTCGGCGATCGGCTGTGTCGTGGACGGTTGTCCACCGCGCATTCCCCTGACCGAGGCCGACATCCAGCCTTTTCTGGACAAGCGGCGTCCCGGCCAGTCGCGGTTCACCACCCAGCGGCAGGAACCGGACACGGTCAAAATCCTGTCCGGCGTGTTTGCCGAGGAGGCGACAGGTACGCAGGTCACCACCGGGACGCCGATCGCTCTGCTGATCGACAACGTCGACCAGCGCTCCAAGGACTACTCCGCGATCAAGGACACCTACCGGCCCGGCCACGCCGGCTTCACCTATGACGCCAAATACGGCCTGCACGACTACCGCGGCGGCGGCCGCGCCTCGGCGCGCGAAACCGCCATGCGGGTCGCGGCCGGCGCCATCGCCCGCAAGATCGTTCCCGGCCTGACCGTGCGCGCCGCGTTGATCCAGATCGGGCCGCACAAGGTGGACCGCGCGCGCTGGGACTGGGCGCAGGTCGGCCAGAATCCGTTTTTTTGTCCGGACGCCAAGGCGGCCGAGACGTTCGCCACCTATCTCGATGAGGTGCGCAAGAACGGCTCGTCGGCCGGTGCGGTGATCGAGGTCGTCGCCGATGGCGTGCCGGTGGGGCTCGGCGCGCCGGTCTACGGCAAGCTCGACGGCGATCTCGCCGCCGCGCTGATGGGCATCAACGCGGTCAAGGGCGTCGAGATCGGCGCGGGCTTCGCGGCGGCGGAACTGTCCGGCGAGGCGAACGCCGACGAAATGCGAATGGGCAACGACGGCAAGCCGCGCTTCCTGTCCAACAACGCCGGCGGCATTCTCGGTGGAATCTCGACCGGTCAGCCGGTGGTGGCGCGCTTCGCGGTCAAGCCGACCTCGTCGATCCTCACCCCGCGCAAGACCGTGACCCGCCACGGCGAAGAAACCGACGTCGTCACCAAGGGCCGTCACGATCCGTGCGTCGGGATTCGCGCGGTGCCGATCGGCGAAGCCATGATGGCGTGCGTGATCGCCGACCACTATCTGCGTCATCGCGGGCAGGTCGGCGAAAGCCCGGCGTGGCCTTTCAGGAAGTAGTTGGCCGTTCAAGAAGTAAGTGTGAAGGACAGTGCGTGATTGAAACCCACCAACGCGTCGATGCCGTGATTGCCGCCTTTGCGCGCGGCGAGCTTGTCGTGGTCACCGACGACGACGACCGCGAGAACGAGGGCGACCTTTTCATTGCGGCGTCGATGTGCACGCCCGAGAAGATGGCGTTCATCATCCGGCACACCTCCGGCATCGTCTGCGCCCCGATGTCGGCGGACGATGCGCGGCGCCTGCGCCTCGATCCGATGGTGGCGGCGAACGACGCGCCGCTGGGCACCGCCTTCACCGTCACGGTCGACGTGCGCCACGGGCTGACCACCGGCATCTCGGCTGAGGAGCGCACCAACACCGTGCGCGCGCTCGCCAACGGCAACGCCGGGGCGGCGGACTTCGTGCGGCCGGGCCACGTCTTTCCGCTGGTGGCCAAGGAGGGCGGCGTGCTGATGCGCTCGGGCCACACCGAGGCTTGCATCGACCTGTGCAATCTCGCCGGCGTGCCGCCCGTGGGCGTGCTCTCCGAGTTGATGAACGACGACGGCACGGTGATGCGCGGCCCCGCGGTCACCGCCTTCGCGCAGAAGCACAATCTCAAGCAGGTTTCCATTGCCGACCTGATCGCTTATCGCCAGGCGCGCGAGAAGCTGGTCAAGCGGGTCGGCGAGTTTCCGGTCAAGAGCGAGATCGGCACGCTCACCGGCTACGCCTATGTGACGCCGTTCGACGCCGTGCAGCACATGGCCTTCGTCCACGGCAAGATCGGCGACGGCAAAAATGTGCTGGCGCGGCTGCATCGCGCCGACATCATCCGCGACGTGTTCGGCGGCGCGCATCCGGTGCACGCGGCGCTGCAGCGCATCAAGCAGGACGGCCGCGGCGTCATCGTATTTCTCCGTGACGGCACGGCGGGCGTGCCGACTCACGCCATCCCCTCGGGCGAGCAGGGCTCCGAGGCGTTGCGAACCCAGCAATGGCGCGAGGTCGGCCTCGGCGCGCAAATCCTCAAGGACCTCGGCATTTCCTCGATCAGGCTGCTCACCTCGGCCAAGCTGACCTATGTCGGGCTTGCCGGGTTCGGCATCGAGATCACCGACACCGAGGCGGTGGACGGCTAGCCGCAGCCCGCTTTCCGGGCGCTGCCGCCCGTGTCACCATCGCTGAATCTTCTAGGGCGGAGATTCGCATGCGCGCACGGCTTTGCATCATCGCCATCGCCGCGGCCCTGGTGGGGGCGGTTGCAGCCGGAATTGGCTTTGCGGCGCCGCATGCGCCGCAGCTCTTCGCGCAACGCACCGGCATCCCGGTCGATGTCGAGCTGGTGCTGGCGGTCGATGTCTCCTACTCGATGGATCCCGAAGAGCAGGAGCTGCAGCGCGAGGGCTACATCGCCGCGATCACCTCGCCGGAATTCATGCAGGCGCTGCGCCAGGGCATGCACGCCAAAATCACCATGACCTATTTCGAGTGGGCCGGCTCGCACCACACCCAGATCATCGTGCCGTGGCGCGTGATCGACGGGCCGGAGACAGCCGACAGTTTTGCCGCCGACATCGCCCGCGCGCGCTACACCCGCGCCTCGCGCACCTCGGTCTCGACCGCGCTGCTGTTCGGCGCCTCGCTGTTCGACGGCAGCGGCTATCGCGGGTTGCGCCGCGTGATCGACGTGTCCGGCGACGGCGTCAACAACAACGGCCCGCTGGTCACGGTGGCGCGCGACGAGGTGCTCGCCAAGGGCATCACCATCAACGGCCTGCCGATCATGCTGAAGCGTCCGATGTCCTCCACGATGGACGTCGACAACCTCGACGTCTACTTCGAGGACTGCGTGATCGGCGGACCGGGCGCCTTCGTCATTCCGATCAAGACGCGCGACCAGTTCAAGGAGGCGATCCGCACCAAGCTGGTGCTGGAGATCGCCAGCATCGCGCCGGAACCGGGCGTTGTCCCTGTGCAGGCACGCGCGCCGCGCGTCTCCTGCACCCTCGGCGAGCAGATCTGGCGGGAGCGCTGGGGAAATTGAGACGTCAGTTGCAGCGGTTCAAGCTCGAGGGGTGGTCCGATTTCGTGCGCAGGTAATAGCCGCGGCATTCCAGCGGCAGCACGTTCGTGTCTGTCTCTACGATGACTTGAAGCAGGGTTTCCACGCCGGCTGCGGGCTTTTGCCGAGACTTGGCGGCCGGGTTGTGTTCAGGATTCACGGCCCCGACGGCCGGGTTCGCAAACAGAGCGATTGCAAGAATTGAAATGAGCCGTGCCGGTTTCATGGACGGCTAACGGACCGCAAACCGGCTTGTTCCGAATGGCCTGATGCAAGTGGTCTTATGGTTAACGCTCAAACCGCGCCACGATCTCGACATGCGGCGAATAGCGGAACTGATCGACCGGCGTCACGCGCTTGAGCCGGTAGCCGCCATCCAGCAACAGCTTGGCGTCGCGCGCGAAGGTCGCCGCGCTGCACGACACCGCGACGACCAGCGGCACTTTGCTCTTCGCGAGCTCCGCCGCCTGCGCCTGCGCGCCCTGGCGCGGCGGATCGAACACCACCGCGTCGAACTTCGTCATCTCCTTCGCCATCAGCGGCCGGCGGAACAGGTCGCGCGCCGACGCTTCGACCGGCTTCAATCCCGACACGCCCTTCGCCGCCTGCTGCAATGCGTTGACCGCGGCGGCATCGAGATCGAACGCCGCGACGCGGGCGCGTTCGGCGAGCCGCAGCGCGAACGGCCCGACGCCGCAGAACAGGTCGGCGACGGACTTCGCCTTGCCGGTATGCGCCAGCACCAGCTCGGCCAGCGCCGCTTCACCCGCCGCGGTCGCCTGCAGGAATCCGCCGGGCGGCAGCGCCACCCTGGCGCGGCCCATCGTCACCGCGGGAGGAGCACTCTGCGCAATCAGTTCGCCATGGCGGGTGAGCCGGGCGAGGCGGTGCGCCTGCGCCACGCGCGCTAGGCCCGCCATGCGAGCCGAATTCAGCTCGCCGGAGCCGCGCACGTCGACGTCGAGGCCGCCTTCGGTCGCGGTCGCCTGGATGTCGAGCGGCTTGCCCTGCGAGCTCAGCGCCTCCGCGATCGCCCGGGCGGCCTTGAGCGCGCCGTCAAGCGACGGCGCCAGCACCGGGCAGGCGTCGATCGGAACGAGGTCGTGCGTGCGCGCCGCGCTGAAGCCGACTTCAGGCTTGCCACTGCTGTCTCGCCTGGCATGAAACGTGGCGCGCCGCCGCCCGTCGCCATGGGCGTCGATCAGCGCATCCACCGGCGCGTCGATGCCGGCCTGCGCCAGTGCCGTCGACAACAAGCTCCCGTTTCCATTCGCGATAACGATCCGTCTGCCAGTGCTGCATCGCGCAGCCGCCGCAGACGCCGAAATGCGGGCAGATCGGCGCGATGCGCTCCGGGCTGGCGCTTTCCACCGTCAGCAAATTCCGTCGGTCGGGCTGGCCCGGCGCCGGCTCCACCGTGACGGTCTCGCCCGGCAGCGTATAGGGGACATAGAGCGGCCCGGAGGGCGTGTCGGCGATGCCGTCGCCGCGATGCGCAAGGCGGGCGATGGTGAGGCGCTCGGTCACGGCAGAGGCTTATCGCAGACAGGCGTTACGGCAATTCGCCGCGCCACGACACGCTGCACGCTTTGACCTATAATGGCCCGTTCGGCCCGCGCGGCCGGATTCGCGAACCGGGACTTGAGCCATGAAGAGCATCGTCGACGGCATACGCATCTTTCTGGCAGTGGCGATGCCATATTTCCGCTCCGAGGATCGCGTGCGCGGCCGGCTGCTGCTCGCCGCCGTGGTGGCCGCCGAGCTGGGCCTGGTTTGGGTCGCGGTGGCGGTGACGCAGTGGAATGCGCGCTTCTTCAACGCGCTCGAGGCCAAGAACTGGGTGGCGTTCCAGAACGAGCTGATCGCGTTCTTCTTCATCACCGCGGGCGCCATCATTGCCGGCATGTCGCAGTATTATTTCGGCCAGACGCTGCAGATCCGCTGGCGGCGCTGGATGACCGAGAACTACGTGTCGGTCTGGATGGCGCAGGGCCGCCACTACCGGGTGCGTTTCGTCGATACCACCATCGACAACATCCATCTTCGCATCGCCAACGACGTCTATCTCTTCATCCAGCGCACCCATGAGCTCGGCACCGGAATGCTCGGCAGCATTGTCGCGCTGGTGTCGTTCTCCTACATCCTGTGGGGGCTCTCCCTCACCACGCCGCTGCCGCTGTTCGGCGTCAACCTCGCATTCCCGGGCTATCTGATCGTCGCGGCGCTGCTCTATGCCGCGATCGGCACGCTGATCGCGCATGTGATCGGCTGGCGGCTGATCGGTTTCCAGTTCAACCAGCAGCGCTACGAAGCCGACTTCCGCTTCGCCATCGTGCGCGCCGCCGACCACAGCGAGCCGATCGCCCTGATGCAAGGCGAGCCGGTCGAGCGCGCCGAGCTCGACCGCCGCTTCGGCAACCTGGTGCGCAACTGGACCGCGCTGGTGGCGCGGCAAACCAAGCTCACCGCCTTCACCGCCGGCTACGGCCACGTCTCGACGCTGGTGCCGACGTTGATCGTCAGCCCCGCCTATCTGACCGGCGCGATCCCGCTCGGCACGCTGGTGTCGGCGGCGCTCGCTTTCCAGCGCGTCGAAGCCGGCCTGGCGTTCTGCATCCAGGCCTACGCCAAGATCGCGGAGTGGAAGGCGATTCTCGACCGCCTGCATCAGATGGAGGGTGCCATGCGAGCCGTGGACGCGCAGCTTGCGTCCGGCAAGGGCGACATCGCCGTGGTGGCGGGGCAGGGGCCGGACCTTGAGATCGGCGATCTTGCCGTGCGGTTGCCGTCCGGCGCGCCGATCGCACGCATGCCGGCGCTTTCGGTCAAGCCGGCGGAGCGCGTGCTGATCACAGGTCCCTCGGGTGCCGGCAAGTCCAGCCTGTTCCGTGCCTTGATCGGGCTTTGGCCGCCCGGCGACGGCCGGGTCGTGCTGCCGCGCGACGCCGACGTGCTGGTGCTGCCGCAGCGGCCGTACTTTCCGCTCGGCACGCTGCGCCAGGCGATGATCTATCCGCTCACCGCCGGCAAGGTCGAGGACGAGGATGTGCGCCAGGCGCTTGCCGCGGTCGGGCTGGGCCATCTTGCGCCGCGGCTCGACGAGAACGCCGACTGGAGCGTGGAGCTCTCGGGCGGCGAGCAGCAGCGGGTCGGCTTCGTGCGGGCGCTGGTCAACAAGCCCGGCGTGTTGATGTTCGATGAGCCGATTTCGACGCTCGCCGATGAGTCCGGCCGCGAGCTCTACCGCATGTTGCTGGAACGGCTGCCGCGCACCATCATCCTGTCGATCGACCGGCGCGGCGTGCTGCGCGACTTCCATGCGCGGGCCGTCGAAATGCAGCCGGTGGCGCAGGCGCCGCGACATCATGCCGGATTGGCGGCAATGCCCGCCTGACGCGACAACAAGAGAGAAGGTTCAGGAGGAATCAATGCTCAAGATGAACTATTGGACTGACAAATGGCCTTTGATCGTCGACGTGTGCCCATGCGACGTCCATTTCAACGACTGGGTCGCCAAGCAGAAGCTCAAGAACAAGACGATCTACCATTTCGGCAGCGGCACCCATCACATCGTCGGCATCAAGCAGGCGCAGCAGAAGAACCGCACGTTCTGCATCACCGCCTCCAAGGAGGAATACGAGGCCTACGTCGATCTCGTCACCGGCAACTCCGCCGTGGCGCGGCATTACGTCTGTTATTTCGGCGACATCTATCTCACCAATCCGGCGCTGCTGCCGGAGCTCGACGTGGTGACGATGTTTCACCTCTGCGAGTTCTTCTTTCCGAACACCGCGAGCAAGGAATACGGCGGGCTGACCGACGCCAAGCTGCTCGACCTGTTCACCGCCAAGACCAAGAAGGGCGGATACATCGTGTTCTACAAGGGCTCGATCGGCTTCGATAAGGCGAAGCCGATCATCGCCAAGTGGGAGAAGAAGGGTGTGGTGAAGAAGGCCGGCGAGTTCAAGACGCTGCTGGTTTATCAGGAAGAAGTAAGCGCGGTCGTCTTGCGTCATACGTGATTGTCGTCCCCGCGAAAGCGGGGACCCAGTAAACGCAGGTGGCTACTGGATCCCCGCTTTCGCGGGGACGACAGCGGTGGGTGATTACTGAAATCGTGCGTTTCCGGCCCAAAACGCACTTATCCCCGCCCCGAAATCCTGCCGTATCATGCGCGCACCTTGCTCACTGAGGGCGTCATCTAGAGGCGTCTGTTGGCGGAGCAGGGTGCGGTCCCTCCGGACGGGTCTCGTAAACCCGCACTGGGGCGGCGCCGGGGCTCCCCCCGGGGACACTAAGGTCCCCTGCCAGGAGCTGGCTGACCTTGAAGGCGCAAATGCCTTCCTGAGAAAGCGGGGCCCGGCGTCGTAAGGAAGAAACCGCGGTGGAGCGCCGGCAGGCGGGCGTCCTTTGCACCAAGGACGCGTCGCCGCAAGGCGAAGACCGAGAAGGAACGCCTCCCGGCGCTCCGCCCCTTTGCGGCGTAAGCATTTGAAAATGCTTACACTAGTTGAGGCACTCGCGCAAGTGTACCCCAAGGCCGTACCCCAACTTGAAGGCGGGTCTAGTCCCTTCGGACAAGCAGGCTTCAGAAAGGGCGTGCAGCGTCATCCTACGAGCGGGATCGGTGGGATAGCTTCACACGTCATGGTTGAATAAATTTTAAACATTGCGGACTAGGTTCGTGCGAGCCAGGAGATGATGCAATGGACGCATCCAAACACCAAGCTATTCGCCAAGCCTCAACGACAGGAAGCATCCACGCAGTATCCTGTCAAATTCCGGCAAAGATTTTTTTTCGGCCCAACTGCCGCCCATCCATTGCACGGTCGTTGACATTTCCCCGGCAGGTGCAGGCCTTTCTCTGCGTGTGATCAGCACCTTCGGAATTCCCGAGACCTTCGACCTGGTCATGGAAGACGACAATCAAAAAAGGTTGCCCTGCCGAGTGGCGTGGAAGCGGCCCCAAACGCTTGGTGTCGAATTTCAGAAGCCCTTTGCCGCTCCGAGACCCGCTGCCCTTGCCTGAAAGCTGTAGACCCACTGGTCTGATTGGTCTGCGGCGTCCTGCTATGTCCTTCGCGCACGCCCCTACACCACCGTCACGCTCGGCCCGCGACCGCAAGCACGCCGCGTGGCTGCTCAACCGGATCGGCTATGAGGCGACGGTGCGCAGGATCGAGCGCGGCGGCGTGTGAGTGCCGTTGAAACGGTATCGAGGTAATTCGCTGCGCAAAAAATCTTGAGTTTCGCTACCGTGTTACCGAGCGGCCAGAAAGTGTTTAGGTTCGAGTAATTTGTGACTGCCATGGTCGGCGCGCATACGTTCTCCGGTCTCGCGTTCAACGAGGCACAAGAACCCCAGCCATTCCGCTCCGGGACAGGCTGGGGTTTCTTGCTGTGCCAGGCAGGTCCGTACCCAAGGCGCGCGCCGATTGTGCAATTGCCATAGCGGAAACAACCGGCGAGGCTGTGGCCTCACGCTTATTAGCAAACCAAGTTCCGCATACGTGCAAATTGCTTCGCTCGTTTGAGCAATTCAAAAGAACTCAAACGTATCTTCGCTGCCGTGAGAGCACGGACAGCGGGAACAACGATGCTCGTAAAGAACCGACGCGGAACCCTCAAGAACGGAAAGCAACTTCAAGCCGATCAACTGCGCCGCAACATCATGCAGATCGGTTTCATGATCCTTGAACTCGAACGGACGAGTGCTGAACTGGAACAAGAGGTCAGGCGGCTTGAGCACAGCACAGGCAAAACCGATCCGTCCCATGTGGCTTATCCCCGGCTTGCCAAGGTGCTTATTGAGCGGCGTACAAACATACAGCGTTCGGCGGCGGAGTTTGCGAAGCAACTCGACGAAAGCAAGCAAGCTCTGGCCGATGCCCTCCGAGAACTTGAGGAGATCGAAATGGCCGAACAGAAGCACCTTCAACTATCCCATAGCGTCGAGAACAATGAGACACTTCAGGAAAATCTCTGAATTTAGGGCCGACATGTTGGAGCAAGATGCAGTGCAAGCTCGGGGTCGTCATCGGGCAGGCTGTGCTTGATAATTTTTTCGGCTTTGTAGAGCGCGCGTCGCCGTGCATGAATATATGCAGCGGATCAATCGCCTTGGATCGAGCGCCTCTATTCTGCCCCATGGCCGCAGCCTAGCGGCGACGCGCCGGGGACGGCAATTGCCATACAGGAAACTCAATGCGGGGAACGGCGTTGGCCCAACGTCGAAAGAGCCCCACCCAAGCCCCCCGCTTATTGGGGCCCCTAGATGGAGGCCTCGGTTCTCACCATCGGACCGGGGCCTTCCTATGAACGGCGCGGGCCGTGTTGCCATGGAACCTTCGCTACTGCATTACCGATAGCTGCAAACCGCCATCCATGGTGGTACGTTGGACCCATGGTTCCCGCATAGTTTTCATAACGGGGTGCGCGGCCATGAGCGAAGTCCGGGCGTACGTCTTTCGCAAGCAGGCCTTTGAAGCGGAAAACAAGGCTGTCCGACCAAACATTGACGAACCTACGCGGCGCGCTTGGCTAATCGTCGCGCGGGACTGGACCAAGATGGCTGAAAAGGAAGAAGCTCAACTCGACGCGGAGATCGCCGCCAGCCACGCCATAGAAACGAAAACGTCTGGCTGACAACTGCATACAAAAATTTTGGCGTTCGCTACTCCATTACCGAGCGGCCACAATTATTTTAGGTTTGAGAAAGTTGTGGCTGCCAATGTTGGCGCGCACCCGTTCTCCCAGTCTCGCGTGAACGAGGCACTCAGAAACCCCAGCCAATCCCCCCGGACAGGCTGGCTGGGGTTTTTTCTTGCTGGGTCGCTAGGTCCGTGCCCCAGTGCGCGCCGATTGTGCAATTGCCATAGCGGAAACAACCGACGAGGCTGTGGCGCCACGTTTATTAGCAAACCAAGTTCCGCATACTTGCAAATTGCTTCGCTCGTTTGAGCAATTCAAAAGAAACTCAAACGTATCTTCGCTGCCGTGAGAGCACGGACAGCGGGACCAACATGCTCGTGAAGAACCGACGCGGAACCCTCAAGAACGTAACGCAATTTCGAGCCGATCAACTGCGCCGCAACATCATGCAGATCGGGTTCATGATCCTTGAACTCGAACGGACGAGTGCTGAACTGGAACAAGAGGTCAGGCGGCTTGAGCACAGCACAGGCAAAACCGATCCGGCCCATGTGGCTTATCCCCCGCTTGCCAAGGTGCTTATTGCGCGGCGCGCAAACGTCGAGCGTTCGGCAATTGAGTTTGTGAAGCAACTCGACGAAAGCAAGCAAGCTCTGGCCGATGCCCTCCGAGAACTTGAGGAGATCGAACTGGCCGAACAGCAGCACCTTCAACTATCCCATAACGCCTTCGCCATACGGGAAACTCAGCTGCTGGGAGTGGCGTTAGTCCAACGTCGAAAGGGCCGCCCCTAAACAATGAGGCGACGATCAATCCGAATACAGATGCTCCCACCCATCATTCCATCCAACACTATGGGGGTCAACAAAGCACTTTTCCACTAGCGATCCGCCGATGTCTGCTTTGGTCAAAAGCGGACATGAAGCCTATCCGCATCGAGAGCGGGTCCGCTTTCATTTGCCTTCACGTCCTTAATGTTAACATGCGACCGTCAGATTCTCTCCCAATGCAAAAGTTTAACTTCCCTGCAGTAGCGTCCTGTCAGGGAAGACACTATGCGCGCTCGCAGCACGAACCAGTTCAGATGAGCGTGCGCTGAGATACGGCATAGCCGCCATCATGTTGTCCTTAGGCGCCCTTTCTCTGTTGAAGGTCTTCGTCTAAAGGGCAGTCAGCAATTCAAATGTCCAATTCAGGTCAGGAACAGACCTCAAGCCCGTAAGTCACGAAGTCTGCCCCGAAAAGCTTGGGAGCGACCGTTAACTGCCAATAGCGGATATCGATGTCTATTCGATTACCTCGTCGGCTGCGGCTTGAAGCGTGATCGGGACTGCAATGCCCAGAGCTTTGGCGGTCTTGAGGTTGATGGCCAGTTCGAATTGCGTAGCCTGCTGCACCGGCAAATCGGCCGGCGAATCTCCCTTGAGAATACGGCCCACATAGCCCCCAGCCCGACGATAGGCATCGGTCAGGCTTGCCGAATAGCTGATCAGTCCACCCGCCTGGACAAATTCGCGAACATCATAGATCGCAGGAATCGCATGCCCGGCGGCCAGTGCGACGATCCGCTGCCGCTGGCTGGTGAAGAATGGACCACCGCTGACCAGCACCGCTTGAGCACCCGACTGGGTGACTTTGTCGAAGGCAGCATCGAGTTCGATTTCGCGCGTCGCCTCCACTGTCACGATGCGCTGGCCCATCGAGCGCGCCGCAGCTTCGACCTCCGGCAGTTCTCTGATGAACGCTGCGTAGGTAGTATCGATCAACACCGCGATCAGAGAGGCCCTGGGAACGGGTCACGCAACAGGTCGAGACGCTTGGTGCTGAGCTGGCTGCCGCCGAAAAAGGTCACGCCGGTCAAATTTCCACCGGGGCGATTGAAGCTGCTGACCAGGCCGCTTTTGACCGGATCGTCGCCCATGACGAACACGAGCGGCAACGTCGATGTGATGGCTTTCGCGGCCAGTATGGCGGGAGCGTTGCCGACGATGACCGAAATGCGCCGGTCAACCAGATCGCGTGCGAGGCTCGGAAGCCGGTCGAGCTGGTTGTCAGCCCAACGCTGCTCAATGGTCACGTTCTGGCCGTCCACATATCCGGCTTCTGCAAGACCCTGTCGAAGCGAGCTCAGCAGATGTTGGAACGGCGCCGCTGTCGTGGTGCGCAAAAGGCCGACGGCCGGCATCGCCTGCTGCGCGTGCACTGCGGTTGGGATGATCGCCGCGCCTAGCCCCGTGATGAAGGTACGCCGTCTCATTTTCAATGACCTCGCGCCCGCTCCCACCCCTGAGGCGGCATTGTATGGGCTCAAATGAGTGCTTTCATAGAGGTTGAACTCGGAGCTTGAGGGATGGTCCTCAAAGCGCACTTGATGTCTGCTCTGGGTCATTAACGGACATTGCTGTCCAGCCGCTCTATGTCGGCTTTACCCCTGAAAGCGGACGTGAACTAAAACAGCCCAAGGTGGCCGGAATTTAAATTCGGCAACCCGTCCTGCGCGGGGTTTTTCCTACCGTTAGTTATCGCGGTCTTGTTGCGGCATGTATGCACGAGAGGCCAAACTGGACTTCAACACGAAAGGGTCCCTTTGGAGTTTGGCAGCAATTTGGGGTGTGGCGTAACCCCAGGGTAGTGTCGATAGTTGCAGCGAACTCGGTTCGCGCCATGCCATTCGTGGAGTCACTGATGGGTTGCTCTCGTGAGCGGTGCTGCTGGGCGATATCGGTGCCACGAACGCTCAATTCGCGCTTCTGTCAGATGGGGTTCTTGGGCCCATCAAATACTTCACCGTGGCCGAGTTCCCCCGATTTCGCGACGTCGTCGATGCTTTCTTGGAAGGTGATCGTCAGACATCGGCAGTTCGTCAGGCGGCGCTCGCAGTTGCGGGGCCGGTCGACGAGCATCGTTGCGTGTTAACATTTCCGTCATCGTGTATTCGGCATCAACGGTGACGTCGGGGACGTGGATCGGCCTGCATTCCAGGACGGTTCGACCGATCACGCTGCCGCGCCCGGGTTCATGCGGTGTGCGTTTGAGGAACTCAGTAATTTCCAGCGGGAAGCCGTGCGCTGTGGCATAGTAGTACGCCGTGCCTTGCTGGCGGGTGATGCTGGCCATCTCGGCCTGGCATAGCTTGGCCGCCAACTCGGTCAGCGTATCGAGCACGGTCTGCAAATCAAAGGTCGAGCGACTAATCACCTTGAGCACGTCAGCGGTGGCGGTCTGCTGTTGGAGCGACTCCGCGAGATCGTTGGTGCGCGCCTGCACCTCATCGAACAGCCGGACGTTCTCAATCGCGATCACCGCCTGATCGGCGAAGCTCTGCAGAAGTTTGATCTGCCATTTCGGGAAATATCCAATCTGGGATCGCGCCACGGCGATGGAGCCGATCGGCACCCCCTCCTTGAGGATCGGGACAGCGACTATGCCGCGATAGTTCGCAATCGTTGCAATGTCCCCATGCTTATAGTCACGGTCCGCATGGACGTCCGGGATCTCCTCGATCGCACCACTGACGATCGAGCGGGCCGCGGCAGTACCCCGCCCTGGCAGCATGGGATACTTGCTTTGCATGGCCTTCCCCGCCTCCGGCGATAGTCCATGTGAGGCGGCGAAGTAGATCCGTTCGCCATCAAATCGAAACACATGACAGAATTGGGCTTTGCACAGGCGGGCCACGCTATTCGCGATCATGTCGAATACGGGCTGGGCATCGGTCGGCGAACTTGAGATGACCTGCAACACCTCTGAGGTCGCCGTCTGCTGCTCCAGCAACTCGGTTAAATCGTCGGTGCGCTGACGCAATTCGATGAGCAGCCGCGCGTTCTCGATGGCGATCACCGCCTGCGCGGCGAAGTTGATCACCAGCTCGATCTGCTTGTCGGTGAACGGGCGCACTTCCTGCCGGTAGATGACGATGGCACCTACCAACGCAAATTCCTTGTGCATCGGCACGGCGACGAGCGAACGCGCGCCACCAAATCGGGCCGGCGAGCCGGGCATCGGCTCCGCCGCGTCGTCGGCGGTTTGCACCAAGCGATTGGTCCTCAGGGAGGCCGATCGAGTGGGGTTCCAGTCGGCGCCTGGAACGCACCGCGCTGGAGGAGCAGAAAGTCCCGCATGCGTATTCGGCACATTGTGCATGGCCGCCGGTTGGAACGGTCGCCATCATAGTAGCGGAACAGGACGCCGTAATTTGCCTCGCAAATAAGCGTGCGCGTTCTTCAGCATCGCCTGGAACACGAGCTGCAGCTCGCCCGGCGAACTGCTGATTACTTTAAGCACTTCCGAAGTCGCGGTCTGCTGCTCCAGCGCCTCGAGATAAGACTGCTTTCTGCAAGTCCGCGTAGAGTGATGGACGGCGGCCCTGAGTGCTGCGCCGCCGGGCTTTACCCGCCTTGCCGCCAGTTGTGGCACGCCGCTTCATTAAGGCCGGCCCACGGTTGGTTGGCCGTATCCTATCGGGTCAGGCAAGTACTTTGGTAGGGGCAGGGGCCGATGTCCGCTATGGGTCATTAGCGGACATCTGCAGTGCAAAAAGGTATGTCCGCTTTACCCTCCCAATAGCAGACATCGACGGCGAGTCAATCCATGTCCGTTAAGTGCCAATAGCGGACATCGCCGAGCGTAACCGTCTCAAGTTCTCCTCGCCGACGTCTTTCAGACGCATTGGCGCCAGATTTCACCGACAAACCCCGCTGGCTGTCGGGGTGTCAGCCAGGAGTTCTTGAATGAAGGCTATTTGCATCGCGATGGTCCTCGCCGTGGTTTCAACGCCCGCTCTCGCCCGAAAGGCGCATCACCCAAGCACGATCGACACCTTCACAGGCACGTTGTGATCCGCACGCGTGGCAACCGTTCGCATGGGCCGCTGTGGCGCCAGAACGTTGGGATGCACAACCGCGAGCGCCGCGCATCGCTCGTGATACCGCGCCTGGCAGGTGCCTATGCCGGGATGGTCGCTCGTCATGCCGCAGCGAATGGCGTACCCGCGTCGCTTGTACATCGCGTCATCATGCGTGAGAGCCGTTACAACCCTCGCGCGGTGAGTAAAGGCAACTACGGCATGATGCAAATCCGCCTCGGCACCGCGCGCGCGATGGGCTACACCGGCACGGCCTCGGGCCTTCTCGATCCCGAGGTCAACATGACCTATGCGGTGAAGTATCTCGCAGGAGCCTATCGGGTTGCAGGCGGCAGCGAGGGAGGCGCCGTAGCGAACTACGCGCGCGGCTACTATCACCAAGCCAAGCGCCAGAACCTATCGCCCTACGGCGCGCCCGCCTCAGCGGCATTTGCCATGCAGACGTCGCCCCGGGACGTTCGTGCCCCCGTAGGGATTTTAAGACGCCGGCGGACCAACACACGTTGTTTTAAGCTTGGAAGAAAAAGCCGGCGGCGCTTGCCGTCGCCGCCGGCGAGCCGCCACATGGCCGCGCTGCCGAGAGCCGCGAGGAACTCGCGCCATTGCATGGTCCCGGTTGCCGCGTTTGAGGCAGCTCTCGGACAAGCAATGTGGTTGACCACGCCCACGTTAGTTCCCGACCTAAAGCCCATGTCCGCTTTGGGTCATTAGGCGACATGGCCGCCCCGCCCCCCACGTCTGCTTTACCCCCCGAAAGAGGACATGGATCAGAGCAGCCCGGATGTCCGCTAAGTGCCAGAAGCGGACCGACGACAACCACGGACTTAGACGTTGGGTCGGGCAGCGGAGTGGGCGGGTGGATGGCGGTGTGAGATAATCGCGAGCGCGGCCTCTCCCCGGTCAAGTCCGGGGCAGGCCCTTCGAAACGCGCGACCTGCAGGCCAGGACGGGAGACACAGGCGTGGTCGAATCGCACTCCCGTTTCGTCTGGTACGAGTTGAGGACGACCGACGTCGCGGCTGCCACGGTCTTCTACACCAAGGTCATGGGCTGGGGCGCCTGGGACGCATCGGTGCCTGGAAAGCCCTATATCCTGTTCGGCGACGGAAATTCCTCGATCAGCGGACTAGTGCACCTGTCGGATGAGGCGCGGCAAATGGGCGCGCAGCCAATCTGGGTCGGATATGTCGCGGTGGACGACGTGGACGCGACGGCCGACCGGATCACGCGCCTTGGCGGGGCCGTGCATGTCCCGCCGACGGACGTTTCCGACATCAGCCGCTTTTCAATCTTCACCGACCCGCAGACCGCAAGGCTCGCATTGTTCAAATGGCTGAAACCCGGCCAGGAGCAGCCCGCCGACGCCGGATGCACCGGGCCGCGTCGGCTGGCACGAGCTGCTCGCCGCTGACTGGGAGCAGGCGTGGGCTTTCTACGGCGACCTTTTTGGCTGGCAAAAAGAGGACGCCGAGATCGGCGAGACGGGCACATATCAGCCCTTCTCGGCCGGAGGGCAGATGATCGGCGGCATGTTCACCAAACCCGCGACAATCCCGGCTCCCTTCTGGCTCTACTATTTCAACATCGGCGACATCGACGCGACGGCGCGCGCGTCAAGGCGGGCGGCGGCCAGATCCTGGACGGCCCGATTGAAGTCCCGGGCGGCACTGGATCATCCGATGCACGGACCCTCAGGGTGCAATGTTTGCGCTGCAGGGGAGCGGAGAGGACGCCCTGTCGGATATTTCGAACGCGTCGCCTCGCCCGAATCTTCCGCCGCGCGTGGTCGGAAATGGTCATGGTAAGGACGGAGCACGGGTGCGAGCCAATGCGCACGCAGCGTCTGTCCGCCGGTCGCCACGTCCGGGGTCAGTCGGACGCGATGCCGCGCCCAAGTGCGAATTCACCCACCGGGCCTTCGACGTGGAATTCCATCCCGGTCATCTTCGCGAACAGATCGATATTGGTGCTCCCGATCGCACATCCGCCAAGGCCCATGTCGGTCGCCATCAGGTAGAGCGTTTAAATCAGTACGCCGACGTCCTTCAGGAGAGCGCATAGGCGAGCGAACTGTATTTCCATGCAACCGGCCGAAGCGTGCCGCAATGGTAATCACGATTTGGGGCGCCGCCGGCGCGTCCATTGAGAGTCGGGCTTCCGTCAACAGCGCTTCCACTCCTGAAGGCGGGCGCCGATCGGCACCAATGCGTGTCCGCCAGCATCGTAGTGATAAAATCCTCGGGCAAGCCCTTCGCATTTCTCGACCGCCAGATAGAGCTCGAGCTCGTAAGCGGCGCCCGCCGACGGATACGGCCTCATCGCATAATCGACCACCGGATGGACGTTGCCGAGTCCACCGGCTTTTCCATGTCGACATGACGCGCGCGGTGCTATCGAGAAACCGCGCGAGCTCGGCGAGCGTGATCGGTCGCTGGTCATCGAAGCTGCGAACCGAATGACGTTCATGCAGCAGCCTTGCGGCCGGCGAAAGCTTCCGCAGGCGCGCGCGAAAGCTCGCGCAAATCGATCTTCTTTCCGGGCCAGCGGCGCCGCACCGCCGGCAGCGGCGGCGTGACGCCTGCATATGGATAAAGTCCGCCGAGCGGATTCGCGTGCCGGCCGGCGTACTGCGCGCGTGGAACAGCAGATCGTGAAAGTCCCAAAGAACGAGGTCGGTCGCCCTCGGCGGGTCGCAGGTTGCCATCGTGCGCGGCATCGACCTTGAAAAGGATCTCGCAATCCACCAGCAGGGCGAGAAGCTCAAGTCCGGGAAAACCGTCCTGCCGAAGAAGTCGTCCGACCCGCTGCGGCGTGGACAG
>CAVQGC010000025.1:0-16986 GCA_963711955.1 uncultured Alphaproteobacteria bacterium
GCCGACGATCGGCGCGCGCGCCTTCATCGCCATGTCCTGCACCTTCATGATCTTCTGGGCGTGGGTTTCGGAGAGCGAGCCGCCGAACACGGTGAAGTCCTTGGCAAACAGGAAAACGGTGCGGCCGTTCACGGTGCCCCAGCCGGTGACGACGCCGTCGCCGGGGATTTTCGTTTTCTCCATGCCGAAATCGCCGGAGCGGTGTTCGACGAACATGTCGAACTCCTCGAACGAGCCCTTGTCGAGCAGCAGATCGACGCGCTCGCGCGCGGTGAGCTTTCCGCGCTTGTGCTGCGCTTCGATGCGCGACTGGCCACCGCCGAGGCGGGCCTGCTCGCGCCGCTGTTCGAGCCTGTCGAGGATGTCTTTCATGGCGCGGAGCCCCAGAGAATCTCAGCCAATCCCTGGCAAAGCCATACCACGTTTGTCATTCCGGGGCGCGCCGGAGGCGCGAACCCGGAATCCATACTCCGCAGCCGTGGTTATGGATTCCGGGTTCGCCGCTGCGCGGCGCCCCGGAATGACAGTGGAGAAACCTACAACTCCCCCGGTTTGAACGGCGGCTCCGCGCCGTCCGGCGGCATCGCCTCCGCCACCGAAAGCAGCATCGCGGCCGTGACATACGTTCCGCTCACCGCGATCAGATCGACCACCTGCTGCTCGCCGAGCAGGCGCTTGGCGCGGTCGAACGTCTCGTCCGATACCGCGTGGTTGGCGGCCAACTCCGTGCAGAAGTCATAGACGATCGCCTCATCGTCCTTCATGCCCTCGGGCCGTTTTTTCTGCTTGAGCTGGTCGATGATGCTTTGCGACAGACCCGCCTTCAGCGCGATCGGGACGTGGGCGTACCACTCGATCTGCGAGCGCCAGCGCCGGCCGACGATCAGGATGGCGAATTCGTTGAGGTGCAGCGGCAGCGAGGTGTTCCAGCGCAGATAATACCACAGGTCCAGCATGCGCCGCAGCAGCACGGGACTGCGCAGCAAGATGTTGTAGGGACCACCGATGCCCACGCGGGAGAATTTCATGATCTCCTCGGCCATCGCGCGCTGCTCTGGATTCAATTGCTCCATGGTGAGCTGTGGAAACCGCGGCGGTTTGGCTGAAACACTCATCACGAACTCTCCTTGGTGATCGGTAGCGCTTGTGTGGTTGAGAGGACTTGTGCCGCCGCCTGCATTTCCGCGAACCGATGCGTGCGCCGCTCGAGCGCCTGCTCGTCCCTGCCCCACTTTGCCATGTTCCAGTCCTCGTCGACATGCGCGGTGGCCCACGCCGCGTCGGCGTCGAGCCGGTTGTGCGCGAGCGCGAGCGCCAGCAGCGCCGAGCCGGTGAGCGCGGTCACGGAGTTCACCGCGCCGAGCCGCCAGGGGGGCTTCGGGATCGCGCCCGCCGCGGCGGCGACCGCCTCCGCGGGCTGCGACATGAACATGATGCCTTGCACCAGCGTGAAACGCGCGCCGAAGGTTTCATGTGCCCATTGCAGGATCGGGTCCCAGTGGCGTGCCTGGCTGGCAACCAATTCGTCGGGCTCGCCGGCGCGATAGAACAGCAAATCGGAGCCAAGGTATTTCTCGATTTCGGCGGCCACTGGCGCCGGCCTTTTCGCGACGCCGTCGATGATCGCGTTGGCAAGACGGGTGAGCGGCATGCGCGCCGGATCGATCATGTCGCGCTGCGCGTCCCATTCGGCGGCGAGCGCCTGCGCCAGCGCGCGTGAAGGCGCCGCCAGCAGGGCCTTCGCCGGCGTTCGCACAGGCCTGCCGTCGAGCAGGATCGGGACGCCGCCTTCGCCCGTCTCGCCGGCCGCGACGCTGTTGTAAAACCGTGCAGTCAACTTGGGGCGGGCGCCGCGCCGCGCAGATTCCACCGGGTCCATGGGCTCGGTTTCGAAGACCTCGGTGAAAATGTCGCGCATGATGGTTATTGTGCGATGCAGCAAACGGGCGTGCCGGAGATCACTCAAACGTGCGCGAGAATAACCATTTCGGACGCCTATTGGAGGCACTTGTGCCGCCGGCGCCTTCCTCACGCCGCTTTGCAATATCATAGGTTTCGACGGGTCGACGCACATTCACAGGACGCCGCCATGAGCGCCGTCTGGGTGGAATTCGGAAGTCGTCTAAACTAACATCTTCCCCGGAATCGGCGTCTAATAAGCCGGGCCGCTGGGATTGAATTGCAAAGGCTACGTGACCGCCACTCGACAGAGCTCCGAGGGGATGCACGTAGATCAGGAGTAAATGAAACCGACCGATATTGCGGCACCGGACTACTTCCACAAAGTCGTCGACTGCCAATGGGCCTGCCCGGCGCACACGCCGGTCCCCGAATACATCCGATTGATCGCCGAAGGCCGCTACAGCGACGCCTACATGATCAATTGGAAGTCGAACGTGTTTCCGGGAATTCTCGGGCGCACCTGCGACCGGCCCTGCGAGCCCGCCTGCCGGCGCGGCCGCGTGGAAAAGGATAAGGATCCGGTCGCGATCTGCCGGCTCAAGCGCGTCACCGCCGACTACAAGGACGACGTCAGCGGCCGGATGCCGAAGCCGGTGGCGAAGAACGGCAAGCGCATCGCGCTGGTCGGCGGCGGCCCCGCCTCGCTTACCGTGGCGCGTGACCTCGCGCCGCTCGGTTACCACTGCACCGTGTTCGACCAGGACCCCAAGTCCGGCGGCATGATGCGGTCGCAAATTCCGAAATTCCGCTTGCCCGACGCCGTGATCGATGAGGAGTGCAACTACATCCTCGACATGGGCATCGAATTCGTCGGCGGCAAGCGCATCGACAGCCTCAAGTCTCTGCTCGCCGAACGCTATGACGCAGTGTTCGTCGGCTCCGGCGCTCCGCGCGGCCGCGAGTTCGACATCCCCGGCCGCAAGGAAGCGGCAAAGAACATCCACATCGGCATCGACTGGCTATCGTCGGTCTCGTTCGGCCACACCACCAAGATCGGCAGGCGCGTCATCGTGCTCGGCGGCGGCAACACCGCGATGGACTGCTGCCGCTCCTCGCGCCGGCTCGGCGGCGAGGACGTCAAGGTGATCGTGCGCTCGGGCTTCGACGAGATGAAGGCCTCGCCCTGGGAAAAGGAAGACGCCCAGCACGAGGACATCCCGATCCTGAATTTCCTGGTGCCGAAGGAATTCACCCACGACAACGGCAAGCTGACCGGCGTCGTGTTCGAGAAGGTGAAGGCCGAATACGACGCCAAGGGCCGCCGCAACCTAGTGCCCACCGGCGAGCCGGATCAGCATTTCGAATGCGACGACGTTCTGGTGGCGGTCGGTCAGGAGAACGCGTTCCCCTGGATCGAGCGCGACGTCGGCATCGAGTTCGACAAGTGGGACATGCCCAAGGTCGATCCCGCGACCATGGCCTCGACCAACCCCAAGGTGTTCTTCGGCGGCGACAGCGCGTTCGGCCCGAAGAACATCATCTGGGCGGTGGCGCATGGCCACGACGCCGCGCTGTCGATCCATAAGATGCTGTCCGGCGAGGACATCAAGGAGCGGCCGCTGCCGGACGTCCAGGTCAGCAGCCAGAAGATGGGCATCCACGAGTGGAGCTACGACAACGACATCTCGGGCGACAAGCGCTTCCGGGTGCCGCTGCGCGACAAGGTGATCGCACTCAAGGACATCAGGGCCGAGGTCGAGCTCGGGTTCGACCCGCAACTCGCCTTTGCCGAGGCACAGCGCTGCCTGAATTGTGACGTTCAGACCGTCTTCACGTCATCGCTCTGCATCGAGTGCGACGCCTGCGTCGACATCTGCCCGATGGACTGCATCACCTTCACAGCCAACGGTGAGGAAGCCGACCTGCGCACGCGCCTCAAGGCGCCCGCGCTCAATGCCACGCAAGACCTCTATGTCGCCGACGGCCTCAAGACAGGCAACGTCATGATCAAGGACGAGGACGTCTGCCTGCACTGCGGCCTGTGCGCCGAACGTTGTCCCACCGGTGCGTGGGACATGCAGAAATATCTCATCGACATGACCCACGCGAACACACCATGCCAGCCAGCCCGATCAGCAGCGTAAACGACTTCGTTATCCGCTTCGCCAACGTCAACGGTTCCGGCTCGGCGAGCGCGAACGAGCTGTTCGCGCGCTCGATCCTGCGCATGGGCGTCCCGGTGTCGCCGCGCAACATCTTCCCGTCCAACATCCAGGGCCTGCCGACCTGGTACGAGGTGCGCGTCACTGAGCATAGCCATCTTGGCGCGCGCGGCGGCGTCGACCTGATGGTCGCGATGAACCCGCAGACCTGGGACAAGGACGTCGCTTCGATCGAGCCCGGCGGCTACCTGCTCTACGATTCCACCAAGCCGATGCCGACGTCGAAATTCCGCGAAGACATCAACGTGATCGGGGTGCCACTCACCGCGATCACCAACTCGACCTACAGCGATCCGCGCCAGCGCCAGCTCTTTAAGAACATCATCTATGTCGGCGCGCTGTCGGCGCTGCTCGATATGGACGTCAAGGCGGTCGAGCAGCTCATCGGCGAGCAATACAAAGGCAAGGAAAAGCTGTTGTCGTCGAACGTTCACGCGCTCAATCTCGGCCGCGACTGGGCGTTGAAGAACCTGAAATGCCCGATCGGGCTGCGCCTGCGCAAAGCCGACAAGGTCGGC
This sequence comes from uncultured Alphaproteobacteria bacterium, assembly GCA_963711955.1. GTDB lineage: Bacteria > Pseudomonadota > Alphaproteobacteria > Rhizobiales > Xanthobacteraceae > Z2-YC6860. The sequence goes on from CAVQGC010000025.1 coordinate 4,643, forward strand.
AACCGCATTTTCATCGAGGGAAACAGCGCCGCCGCGCTGGGCGCGGTCTATGGCGGCGCCACGGTGTGCGCCTGGTATCCGATCACGCCATCGTCGTCGCTGGCCGACGCCTTCACCAGCCACTGCCGCCGGCTACGCCACGATCCGGAAACCAGGAAGGCCAAGTACGCCATCGTCCAGGGCGAGGATGAGCTCGCTTCCATCGGCATTGTGGTCGGCGCCGGCTGGAACGGCGCGCGCGCCTTCACCGCCACGTCCGGCCCCGGCATCTCGCTGATGACCGAGTTCATCGGCCTCTCCTACTTCGCCGAAATCCCGGCGGTGATCTTCAATGTGCAGCGCGCCGGGCCTTCGACCGGCATGCCGACCCGCACGCAGCAATGCGACCTGATTTCCTGCGCCTACGCCTCGCACGGCGACACCAAGCACGTGCTGCTGTTCCCCGAGGATCCTGCGGAAGCCTTCGACATGGCGGCGCAGTGCTTCGACCTCGCCGAGCGCCTGCAGACCACGATCTTCCTCATGCTCGATCTCGACATCGGCATGAACCACCGGCTCTGCCAGCCGCTGAAGTGGGACGAATCCAAGGCCTACGACCGCGGCAAGGTGATGACGGCGGAGATGCTCGATGCCGGCGAGGAATTCGGCCGCTATCTCGACGTCGATGGCGACGGCGTTCCTTACCGCACCTATCCGGGCACGCACCCGACCAAAGGCTCGTTCTTCACCCGCGGCACCTCGCGCGACCGCTACGCGCGCTACACCGAGGAAGGCCCAGCCTACGTCGACAACATGCAGCGCCTGCTGCGCAAGTTCGAGACCGCCAAGGACCTGGTGCCCCGTCCTCTGCAGGCCAACGCAGCGAAACCGACCAAGTACGGCGTGATCTATTTCGGCTCGACCGCGCCGGCGATGGACGAGGCGATTGGCATGCTGGAGGCGCGCGGCCACCAGGTCGACCGGCTGCGGGTGCGCGCCTTCCCGTTCCATTCCAGCGTCCCGAACTTCATCGCCGACCACGACTTCGTGTTCATCGTCGAGCAGAACCGCGATGGGCAGCTGCGCACCATGATCGTCAACGAGCTCAACATCGATCCGGTGCGGCTGGTCCCGATCCTGCATTATGACGGCACCCCGATCACCGCGCGCTTCATTGCTGGCGCCATCAGCGACCGTCTCGACGCGCTCAAAGTCACCCCGCTTCGCAAGGCCGTGTCATGACCTATATCGCCAAGCCCAAGTTCCATCATCCCGCCCTGCCGAAGAACGAGCTCGGCTTCACGCACCGCGACTACGAGGGCAAGGTTTCCACCCTGTGCGCTGGCTGCGGACACGACTCCATCACCGCCGCGATCATCGAAGCCTGCTTCCAGCTTTCGATCGAGCCCCATCGCGTCGCCAAGATTTCCGGCATCGGCTGCTCGTCCAAGACGCCGGACTATTTCCTCGGCAATTCGCACGGCTTCAACACCGTGCACGGCCGCATGCCGTCGGTGTTGACCGGCGCCAACCTCGCCAATCGCGACTTGATCTATCTCGGCGTGTCGGGCGACGGCGATAGCGCGTCGATCGGTTTCGGACAGTTCGCGCACTCGATCCGGCGCGGCGTCAACATGACCTATATCGTGGAGAATAACGGCGTTTACGGCCTGACCAAAGGCCAGTTCTCCGCCACCGCCGACCGCGGCTCCAAGAGCAAGCGCGGCGTGGTCAATTCCGACAGCTCCATCGATCTGGTGGCGATGGCGCTGCAGCTCGGCGCGAGCTTCGTCGCCCGCTCGTTCTCCGGCGACAAGACCCAGCTTGTTCCCTTGATCGAAGCGGCGATCCGGCACCAGGGCGCGTCGTTCATCGATGTGATCAGCCCGTGCGTCGCCTTCAACAACCACACCGGCTCGACCAAGAGCTTCGACTACGTGCGCGAGCACAACGAGGCGGTCAACCGGCTCGACGTCATCAGCGAGCGAACGCCGATCAAGGTGGATTACGCACCGGGCAGCGTGCAGGTGGTGGAGCAGCACGACGGCACAAAGCTGGCGCTTCGCAAGCTCGACGCCGACTACGACGTGCACGACAGGCTTGCGGCGCAGAGCTTCCTGGCGAAGCACGCCGCCAAAGGCCAAGTGGTGACAGGATTGCTCTACGTCGATCCCGACTCCGAAGATCTGCACACCCACCTCAATACGGTGGACACGCCGCTCAATTCGCTGGAGGCCGATCAGCTATGCCCCGGCTCCGGCACGCTGGAAAAGATCAACGCCAGCCTGCGGTAGGCGCGATCAGTTCGCGCACTGGCGAACGTAGGCGCCCTGATCGGTCGGATTGTTTCCGATACCCGCATTGAGCGGGTAGGAGTGGATGCAGTTTCGCACCCGGTCGCTGAAAGTGTTGATCGGCGGCGGCTTGTAGACGCCCGGCGGGGGCGCGGTGACGATCGCTTCGGTGCGCGGCAGATTGGCCGGCGGAATGTAGCTCGAGCCGCGCGGATAAGTCCTCCTCTTGGGAACTTTCTTCACCTCGCCGCTGTCCGGCACGACGGATTTCGGTTTTCGTTTCAACGGCTTGCCGCCCTCGTCGACCATGATGTCGTAGGCGCGCGGCTGCGCCAGAGCAGGCTGGAAGGTCCAGGAACCCGCAAGAAGAAGCGTCAGGAAGGCTTTGGAGATCGTGAGCATGGCTCTCACATAAGACGCCCGCACCGGCGCGCCAGTCCTAGTCCTCTTCCGGAGATTCCACAATCGGATCATAGCGTTTGGCGTCGAAGCCTAGCAGGTTCCAGGACTGCACCATATGCGGCGGTAACGGCGCCGTGGCGTCGATGGTGCCGCCGCGAGGGTGCGGAATAGCGATCCTTCTGGCATGGAGGTGGAGCTTCTTCTGCACTCCTCCGGGCAATTCCCAGTTTTCCTTGTTGAAGTATTTCGGGTCGCCGACGATCGGATGGCCGATGTGGTCCATGTGGGCGCGCAACTGATGGGTGCGCCCGGTGACCGGCTTGAGCGACAGCCAGCTCATCTTCTGCCCCGCGGTCTCGACCAGCGCGTAGTAGGTCACGGCGTGGCTGGCGCCCTCGTCGCCGTGCCTGGCGATCACCATGACGCTGTCTTCGTCGCGCTCCTCCTTGGCGAGGAACGTCGAGATGCGGCCCTGCTTGGGACGCGGCGCGCCGACCACCAGCGCCCAGTAGATCTTGCGCGCCGAGCGCGAGCGGAAATTCTTGGCGAGCGCGGAGGCCGCAAACCGCGTCTTGGCCACCAGCAGGCAGCCCGAGGTGTCCTTGTCGAGCCGATGCACCAGCCGCGGGCGCTGCCCGGAGCGGTCGCGGAACGCACCGAGCATGCCGTCGACGTGCTTGAAGGTGCTGGAGCCGCCCTGCACCGCGAGCCCCATCGGCTTGTTGAGCACCATCACGTCGTCGTCCTCGTAAAGCGTGATCGACTTGAGGAAGGCGCGATCCTTCTGGTCCTGCGGCGCGTCGGCGCCGGGCTTCGGCGCATCGAGCTTGAGCGGCGGAATGCGGATGGCCTGGCCGCTCTCGATCCGATCCTTCGGCTGCGCGCGCTTGCCGTTCAGGCGCACCTCGCCTTTGCGGATGATGCGCTGGATGTGGGAGAACGACAGGCCCGGAAACCGCGCTTCGAAGAAGCGGTCGAGCCGCATGCCGTTCTCGTCGCCGCTGACGGTGACGGTCTGCACGCCGCCCGGCTTGCCGCCGGAGGGCGCAGCCGCGGTTACCGTCCGACCAGCGGGGGCGGCTTCTTGTCGGCCTTGGCCTCGTATTTCGGCAGCTCGCCTTTGGGGCATTCCTTGGCCTCTTCCCACAGGTAGAGCTCAGCCTTATCACCCTGCAGACGCCATGTCGCGGAGATCGCGCAGACGCCCGGGCGGTCTTCGGGCGCCCAGGCGCCGACCAGCCAGGGCGTTTCGTCCCGCACGTGCGCGTGCGGCTGCTGATCGCCTTCCTTGGTGAAGGCCTCGCGGGCCGGCGTCACCGAATAGAGCATCTCGAGCTTCGACGCGCTGCCGTCGGACGCCAGCGCCTCGAAGGTCACCAGCTTGGCGCCGGTGCCCTTGGCGTCGCGCGCCACATAGACCGCGCTCGGGGTCAGCCCGCCGCGCGCCGCGGTGCAGGAAATGAAGAACAGTACCGACTTCGCGTAACGCTCGGTGTCGACCTCGACCGTCGCCTTCGGCATCGCGCAGACGTGGAGCGTCTTGATAGCGCCCGGCAACTTGTCGACCGTCGTGGTCTTCGGCTCGCCGGCGGCGGGCTTCGGCGTCTCGGCTTTTTTCCCGGCCTTCTTGTCGGCCTTCTTGTCGGCTTTCTTATCTGCCTTTTTGGCAGCAGGCTTCGCGGGCTTCTCAGCGGCTTTTTCGGTAGTCGGTTTCTCCGCCGCAGATTCCTGCGCTGCCGGTTTCGCGGCGGGCTTGTCCTTCACGTCCTGTCCATGAGCGGCCGAGGCGAGCAGAACGCTCAAACCGAATGCCAACCAGCGAGCAGCCATCGCGATCTCCTTGCGGCCGCTCTCCTTGCATCGCTGCAAGTCCTCGGCCTTGCCCCAATTTCCAGGTGACGCGCATGCGATCCGCTTTTGGATCGGGCGTGACCGGAATATCGTTCGAGTCCCAGCAGCGGGCCTGGATACAGGCCGTCTGCCTCAGCTTGTGCATTTTCCCAATTCGGCAGCGGCCCGAATACCAATTCAGCGCGGTATCGTTAACGACGAGCGCCGGCGCGTTGCCGCCGATCCCGCAGGCCGAATGATTAATGGCCCCAGCGCCCGGCCCAGGGTTCCGCCGCGGACGCCGAACAACACGCCGCAGTCGCAACGGTGGCGCCAACCAACACCGACCGCATCATTTGCCGCTTTTCTCTTTCCGCAGCTTCGCCCAGTACTCCAGGCGCTTCCTGATCTCCCGCTCGAAGCCGCGCTCCGGCGGATCGTAGAACTGCCGCCGCCCCATGCCTTCCGGGAAGTAATCCTGGCCGGAGAACGCCTCCTCCTGATCGTGATCGTAGGAATAGCCGCGCCCGTACCCCTCCGACTTCATCAGGTTGGTCGGCGCGTTGAGGATGTGCCGGGGCGGCAGCAGCGAGCCACCCTGCTTCGCCGCCTGCATCGCCTGGCCGTACGCCACATAGGCGGCGTTCGATTTCGGCGCGGTCGCGACATAGATCACCGCCTGCGCGATCGCCAGTTCGCCCTCGGGGCTTCCCAGGAAATCGTAGGCGTCCTTGGCGGCGTTGCAGATCGTCAGCGCCTGCGGGTCAGCCAGCCCGATGTCCTCGACCGCCATGCGCACGACGCGCCGCGCAATGAAAAGCGGGTCCTCGCCGGCGTCCAGCATGCGGCAGAGATAGTAGAGTGCGGCGTCTGGATCGGAGCCGCGCACCGACTTGTGTAGCGCCGAGATGAGGTTGTAGTGGCCGTCCGCGCTCTTGTCGTAGATCGGCGCGCGCCGCTGCACCACGTTCTGCAGCCCCGCCATATCAAACGTCTCGCCGGGCCGCGCGGCGCGCCAGACCTCCTCGACCAGCGTCAGCGCCGCGCGTCCGTCGCCGTCCGCCATGCGCGCCACCGCGGCTCGCGCATCGGAATCGAGCGGCAACCGCTTCCCTTCGATCGTCTCGGCCCGCGCCAGCAGCTTCTCGACAGCCTCGGCATCGAGCGACTTGAACACGAGCACGCGCGCGCGCGACAACAACGCCGCGTTGAGCTCGAACGAGGGGTTCTCGGTGGTGGCGCCGACCAGCACGATGGTGCCATCCTCCATCACCGGCAGAAAGCTGTCCTGCTGCGCGCGGTTGAAGCGGTGCACCTCGTCGACGAACAAGAGCGTGCCCTTGCCCGTCTCGCGCCGCGCGCGGGCCGCGTCGAACACCTTCTTGAGGTCGGCCACGCCGGAGAACACCGCGGAAATCTGCTCGAAATGCAGGTCGGTTTCCTTGGCGAGCAGCCGCGCCACCGTGGTCTTGCCGGTGCCGGGCGGACCCCAGAACACCAGCGAGCCGAGCGAGCGCGTCGCCAGCATGCGGGCCAGCGCGCCGTCGGGGCCGAGCAGATGATCCTGCCCGACCACCTCGGCCAGCGTCTGCGGGCGCAACTTGTCGGCCAACGGCCGCGGCGCGTCGGCGTCGAGGCCGGACGCGGCAAACAGGTTGGGCCCGGAGGCGTGTCGCTTTGCCATAGACGAGCAAATTGGGGCCTGCGGAGCGTGACCGCAAGCGGCTCAATCGGGCATCAGTCTCTAGAACAATCCGCCTAGCCGCCGAACACGGCCGAGATTTGGCGCCCGCCGCGCTGGATGGTGACGCGCCAGACGCGGGCGCCAGCCTTGGCGACCTTGTCCAGGTCGCGGGTCTTTTCCATTTTGTCGTTGTTCACGGTGACGATCACGTCGCCGCGCTGCAGCCCGACGCTTTGCGCCGGCGAGCCGTCCTCGACCTCGACGATCGCGACACCTTCAACCGACGTGTCGAGCCGCAGCTCGTCAGCGAGCGACGGCGACAGGTTGGCCACCTTGGCGCCGACGAAAGGCGAGCGGCCGCGAATCTGCACCTCGTCGCGCGGCGCATCCGGCGCGGTTTCCAGCGCGACCGAGACCTTGGTCTCCTTGCCGCCGCGCATCACGCCAAGCTGGGATTGACCGCCAAGGGGACGCGTGGCGAAGCGATAGTCAAAGCCATTGGGATCGTCGACCAGCTGGCCGTCGACCGCCACGATGACGTCGCCGGTCTTGATCCCCGCCCGCGCGGCGGGGCTGGCCGCCGCGACGTTGGTGACGACCGCGCCGGCCGGACGCTTGAGATCGAACCGCTCGGCGAGGTCGGGCGTCACCGCCTGCAGCTTGGCGCCGAGCCAGGGCCGCTTCACCGCGGTGCCGCCGCTTCTCGCCGACGCCACGACCACCTGGACCATATTGGCCGGAATCGCGAAGCCGACGCCCTGCGAGCCACCGGAGCGCGAGAAGATCGCGGTGTTGATGCCGACCACCTTGCCGGTCATATCGACCAGCGCGCCGCCGGAGTTGCCGGGATTGATCGCGGCGTCGGTCTGGATGAAGAACTGGTAGTCGGTGATGCCGACCTGGGTGCGCGCCAGCGCCGAGACAATGCCGTGGGTCACGGTCTGCCCGACGCCGAATGGATTGCCGACCGCCAGCACCAGGTCGCCGACTTGCAGTTCGTCGGAATTGCTGAACTCGAGGAAGGGAAACTTCTCGCGGCTCTCCTTAACGCGCATCACGGCCAGGTCGGTGCGCGGATCCTTGAGAACCACCTCGACGTCGAATTCGCGCTTGTCGTCCAGCAGGATCTTCACCTGATCGGCGCCGTCGATGACGTGGTTGTTGGTCACCACCAGCCCCGATGCGTCGATGATGACGCCGGAGCCGAGCGAGCGCTGCTGCTGGGGCCCACGCGGGCCGCCGAAATTCGGCCCGAAGAATCGCCGGAAGAACGGGTCCTCCATCAGCGGATTGCGGTTTTCGACAGTCTTGGCGGCGGATACCGTCACCACTGCCGGCGCCACACGCTTGACGATCGGGGCGTAGGACAGCCGCAGTTCGTTGGTGGAGTTGGGGGGCACGCGCTGCGCCGAGGCAGGCAGGGCAAACAGCACACCCGCCAGGGCGGACAGCAGGAGGCGGCGGGCGGCAAAAGTCCAATCAGACATGACAATCCCCGGGGTCGGCGGTGTTGAGATATAGGCTGAAGAAGCGCCCAATTGAAGGCCGGGCAGCGCCCTTTCCCGCCTGCTAAGTGCTTGTTACAAATCGAATACGCCCCTTGGGGCCCCGATATCCCGGCCTAGGGCCGAAGGAGCCTCCAGCGTGCCCTCTCAAGCCTCCGAAGCGAGCCCGCCGGCCCCGGTGATCTACCTGATCGCCTTCGTCACGGGCGCCATCGTGATGAGCTTCGAGATGCTAGGCTCGCGCTATCTCAACCCCTATTTCGGCAGCGGCATCTACACCTGGGCTTCGCTGATCTCGACCGTGCTCGGCGCGCTGACCGTGGGCTATTTCATCGGCGGCTGGCTCGCCGACCGCAGCCCCTCGGTCACGGTTCTCGGCCTCACGGTGCTGATCGGGTCGCTCTACATGCTGGTGCTGCCGAGTTTCGCGCAGCCGATGCTGGAGTGGGTGCTGGCCGGCATCGACGACATCAAGGCGGGCAGCCTGCTGGCGGCGACGGCGATCTTGTTTTTCCCGGTAACGTTTTTCGGCATGTACTCGCCATTCGCGATCCGGCTGATGCTGCGCTCGGCGGCGCGCTCCGGCACAGTCTCCGGCGCGGTGTACGGCATCTCGACCATCGGCAGCATCGCCGGCACGCTCGGCACCACGTTCTTCCTGCTGCCGTCGATGGGCTCGCGCACGCTGACCCTGACGCTGGGCGCGATCGGCGTGGCATCGGCGCTGGTGCTGATCGCGCTGCCCTCCCTGGCGCGGCGGCGCGCGGCCGCCGCGGCGCTCGCGCTGACGATGCTGCTGGCCTGCGCCGAGGCGCGCGCGCAGGCGCTGGTCGACGAGCAAGCCCGCGCCGCGCTGCTCAAGCGGCCGGACGGCCAGATCGCCCGCATCGAGACCGAGTTCAACGACATCTTCATCACCAAGCGGCGGCACGAGCTGACCATGTCGTTCCAGCTCAAGGGCTGGGACTACACGGAATCGGTCACCAACCTGCGCGACCCCGACGAGCTGCCGGTGCACTACACGCGCTTCATGCCGGTGGCGCTCGCCTACCCGGAGACGCCCGCTAAAATCCTGATGATCGGGCTCGGCGGCGGCTCGATCTCGACCTACCTCGGCCGCGCCATGCCGGACGTTGCGATCGACACCGTGGAAATCGACGCCGGCGTGATCAACGCGGCAAAGCGCTATTTCGGCATCATCGAGACGCCGCGGGTGAAGTACCTCGCGGCCGACGGCCGCGTCTTCCTCAACCGCAACAAGCAGCTCTACGACCTGATCCTGGTCGATGCGTTCCACGGCGGCTACGTGCCGTTTCATCTGCTCACCAAAGAGTTCTACACCCTGATCAAGCAGCGGCTGGCACCCGGCGGCGCGGCCGCGTTTAACGTCCACGACGGCACGAAGCTCTATGTCTCGACGATTAAGACGCTCAACGAGGTGTTTCCGGACGTGCACCTCTATCCGACCGGCGAAGGCGAAGTGATCATGGTCGCGACCGCGCAAGCCGCGCCGGCCGATGACGTGCTCAAGGAGCGCGCCGCCGCGCTCCAGCAGAAGCACGGTTTCCGCTACGCGCTGGCGGGCCTGATGGCAAAGCGGATCGCGCAGCCGGCGCTCGACAAGGCCGAACTGCTGACCGACGATTTCGCACCGGTCAATCTTTACGACTCGATCGGCCGCGAGCAGAAGAAGCGGAAGTAGCTCACTCCTTCGGCGGCACGGTGCGCAGATAGGCGACGATGGCGCTGAGATCGGCGTCGGTCATCGTGGCGTACAGGGCATATCCCATCGGCGGCTTGAGCGGCGTGCCGTCGAGGCGCTTGCCTTGCGTGATCGCGGCCTTGATCTCGGCGTCGGTCCACCCTCCGATGCCCTTCTCCTTGTGCGAGGTGATATTGCGCGCGACCGCGACGCCCCACGGGCCCTTGAACTCCTCGCCGCCCTTGCCAAGCGAATTCTTGAAGTCGGTGCCGGCCGGCGTCTTGGTGTGGCACTCCATGCAGTGGCCGATGGTGACGAGATAGAAGCCGCGCTTGACCGGGTCGGCCATTTCGGCCTCGGTGAACGGCTTCTCGGCGCCGGGCGGAATCTCGACGTGCATCGGCGCCTTGTAGACCGGCGGCTCGACCGCGTTTCGGGTCGCGGGCACCGATTTCACATAGGCGACCACCGCGTCGATGTCGGCCGGCGTGAAGATCTTGTAGTAGCCGAACGGCATCTGCGGCGACAGCGGCGTGCCGTTGGGCCGCACGCCGTCCTGGATCGAGCGCTTGATCTGCTCGCTGGTCCAGTTGCCGATCCCCGTCTCCTTGTCCGGCGTGATGTTGGAGCCCTTCACCTTGTATTGCGGGGTGTCCCAGGTCTGCGGTCCGCCGGCGAGCGGCCTGGCCATGTCGAACACGCCGCCCGGCCCGCGCGGGGTGTGGCAATTGCCGCAGGTGAGGATGCCGTTAACCAGGTAATCCCCGCGCTCAAGCTGGGATTGGGCGTTCGCGCTCCCAACCGGCGCGACAACGATGGCGGCAATGCAGGCGAGCGCCCATCGCGACAGAAAATCCTCCGCTTGGATTGGTTTCGACTCGCCCCAAGCTTAGCCGAGACGCAAGTCGCGTCAACGCGTCGCGGCCGAGAGGATCTGCACCATCTCGGCATAGCCGCGCTGCTTGGCGTGCTCCAGCGGCGTGACGCGGTCGCGGTCGGGAATGACGGTGTTGCCGCCGGCGGCCACCAGCAGCCGCACGATCTCGGTGTGCGCCGCGCCGCCGTCGCCCAGCACCACCGCCTCCATCAGCGCGGTCCAGCCGAGGTTGTTGACGTGATCCTTGTCGATCTTGGTGGCGAGCAGGAGCTTCACCGCCTCGACGTGGCCGCGGTGCGCGGCGGGAATGAGCGCGGTACCGCCGAACCGGTTGGTGTCCTTCAGATTGGGTCCCGCACCAAGAATCATCTTGAGGATTTCGGTGCGGCCCTCGGCGCCAGCGTAGAGAAACGGCGTGTCCTGGATCAGGTCCTTGGCGTTGACGTCGGCGCCCTCCTGGATGAGGAAGCGCGCGACATCGATCCGGTTGCGTTGCGTCGCCGCGAGCAGCGGGGTGCGGCCGCGGTGGTCGCGCCAGTTGACGCGCGCGCCCTCCCGTACCAGATCGCGCACCACTACGATTTCGCCGCGCTCGGCCGCCATCAGCAGGTCGCGCTCGCGCTCCGGATTGCTCTGCGCCATCGCACTAGACATCGAACCGATCAGCAAAAAGGCGGCCGCAGCCGCCTTTAGGAATTGTCGTGCCATTCTCGAGAAACCCTTACGCCGCGGCGGAAGCTTCCTCTTCGACTTTCCGTTCCTGCACCGGACCGGAGTCCAGCCCCTTGGCGCTCTCGTCGCGGTCGACGAACTCAATCACCGCGATCGCCGCGTTGTCGCCGTAGCGGAAGCCGGCCTTGAGCACCCGGGTGTAGCCGCCCTTGCGCTCCTTGTAGCGGGGGCCCAGCACGTCGAACAGCTTCTTCACCATCGCGACGTCGCGAATTCGCGAAATCGCCTGGCGGCGGGCGTGCAGGTCGCCGCGCTTGCCGAGTGTAACCAGCTTCTCCACCACCGGACGCAGCTCCTTCGCCTTCGGCAGCGTCGTGGTGATCTGCTCGTGCTTGATCAGCGCGGCGCACATGTTCGCGAACATGGCCTTGCGATGCTCGGGCTTCTTGTTGAGCTTGCGATGAACTTTGCCGTGACGCATCGAACTGGTCCTTCATTACTAACTGTGTCACGACGGTTGGTCGGACGCTGTGCTCAGGTGGGCTTCCTGCGTTCGCCCAGAAAGGTCATGGCCGGACCATAGGCGTTTTAGACGCCGTTCTCGCCACGACGGTAAACTCAAACTCAGTAATGATCCTCGAAGCGCTTCGCCAGCTCATCGATGTTCTCCGGCGGCCAGCCCGGCACTTCCATGCCGAGATGCAGCCCCATCTGGGCCAGCACTTCCTTGATCTCGTTGAGCGACTTGCGGCCGAAGTTCGGGGTGCGGAGCATTTCCGCCTCCGTCTTCTGCACCAGATCGCCAATGTAGACGATGTTGTCGTTCTTCAGACAGTTGGCCGAGCGCACCGACAGTCAGCTCGTCGACCTTCTTGAGGAAGGCCGGGTTGAAGGCCAGGTCCGGATCGTGACCTCGGCTTGTCCTTCTTCGGCTCCTCGAAGTTGACGAACACGTTGAGCTGGTCCTGCAGGATGCGCGCGGCATAGGCAAGCGAATCTGGCGTCACCGCGCCGTTGGTCTCGATCTGCAAGGTGAGCTTGTCGTAGTCGAGGATCTGGCCCTCGCGGGTGTTCTCGACCTTCATGGACACCTTGCGCACCGGCGAGTACAGGCTGTCGACCGGAATGAGCCCGATCGGCGCGTCCTCGGGGCGGTTGCGCTCCGACGGCACGTAGCCCTTGCCGGTGTTGACCGCGGCAACTCCATGCGGATCTCGGCGCCCTCGTCGAGGGTGCACAGCACGAGATCCGGGTTGAGCACCACGATATCGCCGACTGTCGAAATGTCGCCCGCGGTGACGGTGCCCGGGTCCGGATTTCTTGACCACCATGCGCTTGGGGCCATCGCCCTGCATCTTGATGGCGATGTCCTTGATGTTGAGCACGATGTCGGTGACAT